>CAWDYB010000001.1:0-718769 GCA_963806425.1 uncultured Bacteroidota bacterium
AACACTAAAGCCAGAACAAAAATTAAATATTGATTGGAATTTAGAGAACGAGTATTCAAATTCAGAACAAAGAGAGACATTCAAAATTAAACTTAAAAATCAGAGAGCTAAAACATTTAATAGTTCTGATTTATTTATTGTATCAGACGATAAAAATATATCACGAAGAGTTTTGAAGATTGATTACTTAATGTCCCTTGAAAACGATGACAACAAGTTGTTTGTTCAGAATCTAGATGAAATTCAAGAAAACATAAATATTTATGAGAAAATAGTTGATAAAAAACAACAAGAGGAAGAATTAGAGGTCATTCGGAAACAATTCAATCTAGGCGATGAGACCGCTGGAAGACTTTGGAAAATACTCTTGAAAAATCTTGCTGAGAACATAGGTGAAGAAAAACTTTACAATGAATTAAAAATTCTTTTCGATAGTAAGGGATTAAAAATAGTTTCACAATTTCATTTCAAAAATAGTTGGATTAATCCCCAATGTGAATCAATTGCTCCATTAAGTAAGAGAGTTTTTATTGAGTTATGCGACTATCTAAAAATTCCGAAAATTTACTTTGTCATCATACAAAGAATTCGTAACGCTTCTAAACAATCAAGTCGACAAAGCACTAGGCAAATGAATCAATTATTGAAAGATTTATTCAATGACGGTTGTTTTGATAATGGAAAAAATGCAAGAGAGATAATAAATAATAGACTAGCATTTTACAAGTCAATCCATCCACTAGATGAACTTGGGATTGACGAAAATTATATAGCTGATAATTTGGTTACGCTAATAGAACTAATTCGGTCAGAGATAAAACTACTTGAACTTGAAACCATTGACATAAAAATTGAGCAATGAGTAAGATTTTAGATAAAAGAACTTCATTTGAACGATTTATTCGAGAGCAGACATCGGGACCGGGTATAAATGGGTATCGATATGTAGATTTGGAGAATGAAGACTCTTGGTAGCAGGAATCTTAATGATGAGGCATGCAATCAATTATTCATCTGAAATTTTGGATATTGTACCAGCTGCTATATACAGTACTGGAATTTTGTTTCCTGATGAGATAAAAGAAGACGGTGATTCTGTAAAGAAGGAAATCATTAGATAATAATGAAATTAGTTCAAAAATGATGAAGTTGAGGAACATGATTCTCAAAATTTTATAGTTCGAAGATTTAGAGGCATCTGACAGGAGTAGAGTTAGATCAAAATGTTCCCAAGAACAATGGGCTTGACTTGTTGCCTTGGATAGTAGCTTCTTAGATAAGGGTACAATTGAATTTAAGGTTCGTTTTCGATATTATCAAAAGCTTAAAGCAGGACAAGGAAGGTAAGTTTAATAATAAATATGGGCTTTTTGTGAAGTTAATCACGAAGAAATTCAGAGGTTCATTAGCGAAGTATGAACTTAAGTACGTTTAGAGTAAAGCCTGTTAACGAAAATCATTTTCTCTTACTGTCAAAATTATCTCCAGAAGAAATTACTCAAATAAAATCAAGAATTAGAGAATATTCAAAAGCAAATTGCAGAAATTCTTTTTGTGAGGCAAATGCAATTTCAATAGTTCCTCAATTAACGAAAGCCTCTTGTTATTTGAGCAACTTGAAGTCGACTATTTACTACGAGTTAAAGAATACTATTACAAATGAAGAAGCTCGAAAGAAAATTTATGAAGTTACTCAAAAAATAGAAATTGTTGAAAGTATTACAGATCATTTAAGGAACTTGTTGGATGTTGGTTCTGGGGGGTATGGTCTTTGGCAGTCTAAAGCTATTTCAAGAATTAGTAGAATTGAAAACTTAAATTTTGACAGAGCAATTAAGGAAAATATCCTATTTGTACAATAAAGCCATGACGACGATGTTGATATTTCGGCAATTCAAGAAGATGGAAAAATCACTAATGGATTAAAAGATATTTTCCGATTTGATTTAGATGATAAAAAAGAAGATTATGCATCTCTATCTGCTAACATTCAGCTAAGTATAGATTCAAGAAAAAGAAGCAACCAAGTGTTTCTAAAAATTCAATTAATAAATACAAGTCTTGCATTTGATGAAGCAAAACAAAATGACAATAGATATTACTCTACATTTAATGAATTAGTAAATCAGAAATCATTCTTTGGTGTTAATCTTTCCATTGAAAATGGATATTTGGTGCCATATAGCAATCACGAATACAAGTCTGAAAAAGATGATATTTATTCTGAAGACACAACAACGTCATTTATATATGATCAATTCAAAGACTATGCTATCGGTCACGGCTGTTCAGTTAAGTGGAATCACACAAATGAAACAACAATTGTTGAAACCGAATATTTACCTTTTTGTGAAACCCCTGATATTGACCCAATCCCAAGAGATAAAAGTAAGTATGCTGTAATCAATGAAAAAGAAGGCTTTGTTTCTCCATTGTTTTTAGAAAATTCACAATCTCAGGAATTTAAATGGCTATCAGTTTTTTCAGACGCATCGAATGATGATATTGTAATCGGACTAAACGAATTTGTCGATTCATACGGAAGCTGGATTGAACTTAAAAGGAAAGATAAAAAATATCAGAATAATTATTCAAGCATTGCAAAACAAGAGTTAGATAAGTGCGAAGGTGATTATATAAGAATGAAAAAGAATATTACTGATTTTCTTTCAGGCAAAAGCAATAAAGAAAAGCTAGATTCTTTTCGTTTGATGAATGCAGCAATGTTTATGCAGTTATGGCATTCTGTAATGGCAAAAGAGGATAAAGTAGAGTCTTTAATGAATCAAGATGATTTTACATATTTTAATTCTGAATTTTATAATAAAGCTGATGATAAATTATTTCCACCTTACACACAATCTGCAGGTTGGAGAGCATTTCAGCTTGCCTTTATTCTTCTAAATTTAGATGGAATATTTAAATCGGATGAAGATACAAATTGGGATAAAAGAAACAATTGGGTCGATTTAGTTTGGTTTCCAACGGGTGGAGGAAAAACTGAAGCTTATCTAGGTTTAATTGCTCTTACTATTATCAATCGAAGAAAGGAGTTCAAAGAAAAAGGTGGAGGTACAGCTGCCATTATGAGATATACACTTCGCTTACTTACGATGCAACAATTTCAAAGGGCAAGTTTAGTAATAATGGCTCTAGAATTAATAAGAAGATGGGGTGATTATGAATTAGGTGATGAACCAATCAATATTGGTTTATGGGTTGGTAAAAATTCAATTCCGAATTCAAATGTTGATTTGATATATGAATTTGAACATAAACTAAACCTAAAAAAAGAAAACAGAATTCCATTTAATAATTGCCCTTGGTGTAATTCGGAGATAAAAGGTGAAACAAAAGAAGATACTGAAACATCTTCTTTTGTGTATAATCAAAACAAAGTACACTTAAAGTGCACAAATCAAAAGTGTTCATTCTCTTTCGGTCTTGGTCGCATATCTAAAAAAAGACAAGACCAAGGTCCTATTCCAGTCTGTTTATCAGACGAAACAATATATCAACATCCTCCAGCCTTACTTTTCGGAACAGTTGACAAATTTGCTCAATTGGCTCATAAAATTAATGGAACAAACAATGGAAGAAATGCTGATTCAAGAAGAATATTTGGAACTGGTAATTGGGAGCAGGGTAAACCGAAAGATGGATATTTGCCACCAGATTTAATTATACAAGATGAACTTCACTTACTTTTAGGTCCACTTGGTTCAGCAGTAGCATTATTTGAATCTGCTGTTGATCAACTATGCACAAGGGAAGATGGAACAAGGGCTAAAATTATTTCATCCACAGCAACAACAAGAAATACGCAATTACAAATCGCAGCACTTTTTGATAGAAAAGTGAATCTATTTCCGAAGCCTGGGGTTGAATGCGATGATTCTTTCTTTGCATTTTATAGAAGAAGGTTTAAAAGTATCGATGACAAAATACCCGAATATCTTTCTAAAAGAAAATACATTGGTGTTTTACCGACAGGTAGAACACAGATTTGGATGCAGATGAGATTGGCTGCAATAATAATGACTCATAGAGCCATTTTTGAATTGAAGGAGTTGGTAGAAAAGCATCCTGTCGAATTTGATGCATATGAAAAAGCATTCCAAGATGCAATGGACTATTATCATACAACTATATCCTATTTCAATAGTCTTAAAGAAGTAGGGAAAACACAATCTCAAGTTCAAACATATATTTTAAAGGAATTAAGAAGAGTATTTTCAAGAGTTGTAAGACCTCAAAAATTAATGCATTCTATTTACACTTATGGACCAATTCAAGAGTCTGAATTAACAGGGAGATTATCTGGAGAGGAAGTTAAAAACGCACTAAAAAGTGTTGAAAAAAAATGGAATGCAAAAAATAGATTCGCCAATATTCAAGATAGTGAATTGGTTAGAGGTAAAGTTCCACCAGAATTCGTTGTTGCTACGAATATGATTTCTGTTGGTATTGATGTGTCAAGATTCAATATAATTATTATGAACTCTATGCCACGGAATATTGCTGAATATATTCAGGCAAGTAGCCGGGTAGCAAGAAATGATTACGGACTTGTATTAACTGTCCATCATCCATTTCGGGCAAGAGATATTTCTCATTATGAAAAATTCATTGAGTTCCACGAAAAAATGTACAGCTATGTTGAACCTATTTCTATAACTCCATTTACACAAAAAGCTGTGGAAAGGTATATGGGTTTGTATTTAGCAACAATGATTCGACATACTACAAGATTTACGGAAAGGGTTTCGGCAAGTGATATTTCAACTGTTTCTGAGATTGAAATCGAAACAATAATTACTGAACTAACAAAATACTTTGAAAAGCGAAAAGATAAAATGGCTCAACAATTTTCAGGTGCAATTTTAAATTTATTAAAGACAGATAATATCAAACAAATTAAAGATTGGATTCAAATTGCCTTTGACGATTGGAAGAAACTTGGCAATGAACTTGACAATAATACTGACTTGGTATTTAATAATAAGAAAAACGGGCCAAATCAAACAAGAAAACAAGAACAACTTTATGTTGATATAGAGGAATATGAAGTCAATATTCATAGCGAGAAATGGCAAGTTCCGATGTCTTTAAGAGTTATTGAACCAGAAGCAGCTATCAAAATAAATTCTCTATAAAATGAAAGTACTAAAGCAAAATCAATATAATCAAGGTGTTGGAAAATACAAACTACTTTCTTCAACCTCTGGCGTTGGCTCAATTATCACAACCAAGCTTGGTTCATATGTTTTGATTTCAGACATTAATAAATGGAGATTTATTAAATGGGCAAATTCTAAAATTGAAATTATTAGAACCAACAATACGGATGACAGAAAAGTATATGGATTAAGCAAATCTGAAGTTTTAAATAGAGGATTAGAATTTATTGATGATCAAAGATTTATTAAGTTCATTAAATCAGAGAAAAATCTTGAAAACTTAGTCTGTTTGATTGGTATACCCCATATGGCCTTAAATGAATCTTTCAACACTCCAAACTGGAAAAATCATCCAATTAGAACTGCTTTACAAAATACAGGAGAACAATATGAAGGAGTCTCAAGCCATTATATGATTAATGGAACTCACTTCCCCAAATGGTTTAAAAATTCTGATGGTGAATTAAAATTGATTCGAGAATGGTTTGCAATTTGGGAAAAAGAATGTCGTAAATATCCTGATACTTTAAAACTCGATAATTTTGCCCCGCCTAGAGATGCTTTAAGCAAAAAGGCATTTATCCGAGAATTGAATTCAAAGAATGAAGATGGCAATCCGATTAAAATTAGAGAATACAAAACTCTTGAACAGACTAACCTTATTTTGATTTGTCCGAATGGGCACCTATCAGATATTCCTTGGGCTAATTATTTAAGGTGGAAAACAGAAAAGTATCTTAGACTTCGTCCTGATGAAGATAAAGGTGAAAATCTGATGTCAAATGAAATGGTTGGTCCTTGTTGTAGTAATCCAAAACTTAAATGGACAGAAAATAAAACAAAATCTGAAGGATATGGTAGTATCTACATTGAATGCAATAGCTGTGGTTTAGGGTCTAGCTCAGACAAAAGTAAACCTAAAATCAATCTTGAAGGTATCAATAGTTTGGAACCATATTGCATTGGTCTAAAACCTTGGGAATTAGATATTGATAATCCTTCAATTACTCCATATGAAAATTGCTTCATTAGAAACGATAATAAAAATGGTCGCGAAAAAATGAGAATTGCATTGGTAACAGCCAATAACGTGTACTATGCAAATGGATTTTCAAGTCTTTTTATTCCAATGCACTTAGCAGAGAATAAACCGAAAGAGCTAATTGAGGCACTAAACATTCTTGAGAAAAAATATAGTAAATATTTTGAACGAACAGCAATAACTCGGAAAGAATACTGGAGTTCAAAATTTGATTTCAATGACTTTTTAATTGACAACGATATTAAATCTGAAAATGAAGGTGTCTTTAAAATCCAATTAGAATCAGAATTTTTAAACATTGCAAATGCCACTGAAATTAGTGACAAACACGAAGAATATAGGTGGCAAGAATACCGATCTTTTTCAACTCATTCAACATTGCCAGAAATTGAGATAAATAAAGGATTGCGATTTAAAGACATTCAACTACCAAACGAACTAATTAATATTTTTAAAAAGATTCAGCAGGTTGAAGAATTAAAAGTAACAAATGTTCAATTGGACTTCACAAGAGTTAAACCTAAAGAAAGAATTGTTGTAAATGGTGAAGTCAAGGAATCTTCAAGCGGTCAAAATATATTTTCTATTGATCCTAAAGAATTATTTACACTACCTGCAAATGAGACTCTAGGTGAAGGTCTTTTCTTTGAATTCTCTAATGAACATATTGATAAATGGATTTCGGAAAATGTTGTTGTTTTAGCCATTCGATTTGAAAAATATTTAAAGGAACTTCCGAACCCTAATAGTCAAGGACTAAGTTCCAAAATGAAAATTTACAACAATAAATACAAACACTTTTTAATTCATTCATTCTCACATATGATGATGAGAGAACTAGAGTTCTCTTGCGGCTACCCAACAGCTAGTTTAAAAGAAAGGCTTTACATCTCTACAAACCCTGAAAAGGAAATGTCAGGTTTACTCATTTACACAGCGGAAGGTTCAGAAGGTAGTATGGGCGGCTTAGTTTCACAAGGAGAACCTGAAAAGGTAATTGAGATCATTAAAAAAGGATTAGAAAGATCAATTAACTGTTCATCTGATCCATTATGTTGGGAATCTGATGGACAAGGAATTTTTGACTTGAATCTATCTGCTTGTTTTTCTTGTTCTCTAGTAGCAGAAACAGCTTGCGAAGAAATGAATTTAGGTTTAGATAGACGAGTTTTAGTTGACGAAGAATTTGGTTACTTTAACAAGTTTAATAGCGTTTTCGTTTAAAAAAAAACTGATTTTATTTAAATTTTAACGGTCGTTATCAATAAAAAATTATTACGAAGGGATTGTGCAATTATGTTCTTCATTATTCGCGTTTCTTTTTACCTGGGTGGCTTTTATTTTTCTTTCTACCGGTTCCGTAAATTTTTGCTGTATGGTGCCTTCGGCTGTATGTGCGCCATGCTTCCAGGTAACTTAATCTCCTTGCTTCATATTACATAGTATTATTTCCAAATTAGTTAAAAAACGTTAATCGTTCTTCTGCCGCCTCAATAACACTTACCTTATAAGGAACACACATTTTTTCACGTTTAAAATTAATTCGTATGCCCATAGTAAAAGTTATTGAAGTGATCGCTTCTTCCGAAACCAGTTTTGATGATGCCTTAAAAAACTGCATTACCGAAGTGTCTAAAACAGTTGATAACATAGACTCCGTATATGTAAAGGATTTCAAGGTGCATGTTAAAGATGGCAAACCCTCTTCTTACGGTATCATTTGCAAGGTGTCTTTCCGGGTAGGTAAAGTTTAAAGTACATGACTCCCTTAGGAAAAGTTAATTGATTATTTTATTTTGTAATAATACATGTACCTACATACACTTGTATAGGGAAACTGGAAGACGCAATACAAAGTACAAAGCTTGGCAGTGCCAGCGCAGATGCTGATACTTTTTCAGATGGTATAACAACTGAAAAACAAGAATTACAAAATCAATGACTCTGAAGGTTACAAATAAATAGTACAAATAAAACAAAGGCCACCAGATAGGTGGCCTTTGTTTTATAGTTTATAAAATGCATTTATTCGCCAACATTTTCAACCCTGAATGATATCTGGCAGTTTACACCAAAGGTTGTCACCTTCCCATCTTTTACATGTGCTTTAATTTCCTTGACGTAAACAGAATCTATATTGCGAACTGTTTTTGAAACCTCTGCTACTGCATTGTGTACCGCATCTTCAATGCCTTTGTCTGACGCAGAAATAACTTCAATTACCTTAACTATTTTCATATTTATTATTTTTTTAAAGATTAAAAGATTTTGATTAATGAAAGCTGAGTTACATAAATCCTTTTAGCAAATCCATTAAACCTCCACTGCCTGTGCGTTGCTGTTGTTGTTGAGCGCCGCCGGCCATTGTCTTAATAATATCCATCAACCCACCACCACTGTCATTTTGTTGGCCGCCGGTAAGTTGTTTAAGTAAATCGCCAATACCACCGCCTGCACTTTGGTTACCACCTTTGTTACCGGTAATTGAACCAAGCAAACCTTCAAGTGAAAACTGCTGATCATTCGGGTCGTTGGTTTTGTTTATCAGGTTGCCTAACACAGAAGGGATTAAATTACCTGAAAGATTATTTGCCTGGTTGTTATTTAACCCATGCCTGGTCATTAGCTTACCGGCAAAATGTCCCATCATCATAGAAACAATAGGATTACTTAGCAGGCTTTTTTTATCGCCACCACTTTTAGTAAGTAACGAAATCAAGCTTTGTGCGCCACCACCTGCAACAATGTTTCTAAATCCCGAGGCAATCGTATTTGTAGCCTCTGCAACTACAGCGCTATTTTGATCGTTGGGAATTTCAGGATTGTTGATTACGGCTTCGGTTGCATTACCTTTTACCAATTCAAAAAGTTCTTTAAGCATGTGCGTTTTTATATGATTTAGTAGTGAATGAAAATTTTAGCCAGCTGAATGATCCAGGTTCATTTCGCTTTTTACTTCAGCCAAAAATGAAACGGGATAATGTTGTGGTGTATAAAAAGAATAGCAATCAACCATTGTAAAAATCACACCATAGTAATTTTACCGTCTTACAATATACAAACAACCACGGTGTTTACATACATTACAGAATTTTTGATGTGGTATGATTATTTACATAATTAGTCTATAAATAAACCATATACTACAATGAGAAAATTACTTTCCAAATTAAGTATGATTGTTTTTGTTACCGCCTTAACAAGCTTTCTGCTTACATCATGCAAAGGCCCAAGCGACAGCGACATTCAAACTTCAGTAAACGAAAAACTGACATCTAACGCAGGCATTTCTGCAACAGTTACTGATGGTGTTGTAACACTTAACCGGTGAGTGTGCAGATGAAAATTGTAAGTCGACATCTGAAACTGCAGTTAAAAGTGTAAAAGGTGTAAAGAGTGTTACGAACAACATTACTATAGCACCACCGCCTGCACCTGTTACCATTACAGCAGACGATCCATTAAAGCAAGGTGTTGATGCAGCATTGTCAAACTATACTGGCGTAACCGCTGATGTAAATGATGGCGTAATTACTTTAAGAGGAGATATTAAAAGAGCAGACCTGCAAAAACTAATGGTAGAGCTCAATGCATTGCGCCCTAAGAAAATTGATAACCAGTTATCAGTTAAATAATCAACCTTAAAAACAAAAAAATTATGTCAACTGTAAATAGTACAAGCGCACTGCACACTAAATATGCTGAACTTATAAATGCTGCTAAAACCGCCAACGTTTCTGATTTGCAAGTAAGGGAACAAGACAATGTTCTTTATATAGATGGAAATGTGACATCAGAAGAAGAAAGCAAAAGATTATGGGATGTTTATAACCGCATTGATCCTGACTATAGGTCGGCCGATGTGATTATGAATTTAAATGTTGCTGGTGGAAGCAGCACGGAAGAATACGAAGTAGTAAGCGGCGATTCGCTTTCTAAAATAGGCCAGCGTTTTGGTGTGGCCTGGAAAGATATATTTGAAGCCAACCGCGATCAGATCAGTAATCCTGATATGATACACCCGGGGTGGAAACTGAAGATTCCAAAAGGGTCATAAATACAGCTATTAAAAATAAAGTCATTTCATTTTGAACAGGAAATTTAAAAAATCCCAAAACAATCAACCGGAACTATTTGCTTCTTATAATCATTAGCCTCTTTATCACTTCACGAACCTTTAATTCGCTCTCCGATTTCAGCACCTTATCTCCATCTTCCTGTATAATCAGGTAAGCGGGGTTTTCTTCACTTGCATTTCTTTTAATAGATGTGCCCTTAAAAGTTTTTCTTACCGGTTCGGTGTACACTTCTGCAATGGTTCCCGTTCCGGTGCCATTACCAAAATTCCATTGTACTTTATCGCCTTTCTTCATTGCGTAGTTTTTGTTATTGCAGCAATTATTCTGCCAGTGCACTCCATAGTATCATTTGCTTAATTTGTCGTTACTTGTTTCATTTAACTTCACAATCATTAACCACGGTATGCCACTATGTTCTCGAAAAATTTTTATAAAAAGCTGCCCGTAATTCAGTTGCCCATTCACGAAGTGTTTAGGCAGGGTCTGTTTACAGATGTGCCTGAAGATTGGGAAGTGGTGGTGGCAGATATTAAAAATTCCACGCAGGCTGTACAGGAGGGCAGGCATAATGATGTGAATCTTGTTGCAGCCAGCAGCATTATTGTTGCCCTTAATGTAGGTAAAAAACACAATACCGATATACCATTTTTCTTTACCGGTGATGGGGGTACCATGCTTATTCCGGGTAAACTGTTATTGGAAGTGTTGGCGGGGCTGGTACAGCACAATGATAACAGTGTAAAAAATTTTAAGCTTAGCCTGCACATCGGTCACCAGAGCGTAAAAAATATAATGGCTGCGGGCCATGCGATTAAAATAGCCAGGGTAGAGTTCTCTAAAAATTTTATTAAACCTGTGATATTGGGCAACGGTTTAAAATATGCTGAGGAGATGATCAAATCTCCTGCGAATATAACAGCAGTGCATGCACCGGCGGATATAGTGGCGAGTATGGAAGGGCTGGAATGCCGCTGGGATAAGGTGAAAGCGCCACAAGACAATAACGAGATTGTTTGCTACATCATTGAAGCGCTGGAGCCCGAGCACCATGCAGCAACCTATGCGCAGGTGTTACAAAAATTAAACGAAGTATATGGTGAAGCTGTAGCGCGCAATCCATTATCCATCGAACGGTTAAACCTTTTGTTGAACGGTGAGAAAATTAAAAAGGAAATGCTGGCGCGTTTTGGAAAGTGGAAGGTGGGGTATTTTGTAAAAGCATTCCTCATAAGCATGGTAGGGAAATTATATTTTAAGTTCAATATTTCAATTGATGGTTTGCGGGGAAAAGATTACTTACGGCAGGTGATAAACAATGCCGATACGTTAACTATAGATGGTAAGGTAAGCACCATCATTACCGGGCATGCCGATAAGCGTAAAGAATATATTGCTTACCTGCAGCAAATGGAGGAGGAGAGTAAACTGATCTTTGGACATCACATCAGTAATGAAAGCATTATGACATGCTATATACAAAACCGTAATGAGGAGCATATACATTTTGTAGATGGCGGCGATGGTGGTTATACGGCTGCTTCCCGGGAATTTAAAGCGAAGTGGAAAAGCAAATTAGCCAGGCAGGGGAAGTAAGAAATTACAATTGTGTATGCCTGCTCTTGTGCTGTAATAACATTTCCTGGTCCTGTATATCTGCTTTAACCTTCTGCCATGCTGCATAAAATATGGCAGCACTTTCAGCTTTTTCTGCATCGGTGTCCAGAGGTAATTGTTTTCTTCCATGCGCCCCACTTTGTCCCTTCTTTTCGGCTGGCACGGGACCGTCATATTTCTTACCGCTTTTATGGTTGGCATATCGCCTGCTGCGGGTATAGCCCATCTGCAAATATTTGCGCGCCATATCCATTCCAACAAAATCTTTAGCTTTTTTGTAGTTGTTGAACATCCCGGTTATTGCACGTGCTGACTTTTTTGCAAGTTCCGGCGTTTTAAATTGCCAGTGGGGCAGTATTTCTGACTTATAAGGTTCTACCAATAATACGCCCTGTTCTCCTTTGCCTGTGCAGTATAATTCAGGATGTTGGCGCAGGTCAAGGTTTTTATAATCCAGGGCATAATTAAAACTTGGGGCAGGCATTTAAAAGCTTCAGCAAACCTTTATCCAGAATCATAACCCGGAAAAGATTTTTTTTAATCACACATTTAATCGTTAAAAAGCCGAATTCTCTTTTATGCACAAGAGATTAGACCTACCTTCTACAGCAAGAGAAATATTCCTAACCTTATAAAACATTGTTTTATGCCCATAGTAAAAGTTATTGAAGTGATCGCCTCTTCCGAAACCAGTTTTGATGATGCCATAAAAAACTGCATTACCGAAGTGTCTAAAACAGTAGATAATATCGATTCAGTTTATGTAAAGGATTTTAAGGTGCATGTAAAAGACGGCAAGCCCTCTTCTTATGGCATTATTTGCAAGGTGTCTTTCCGCGTAGGAAAAATTTAATTTTTCACCTCTTTTCGTTAGGCAAAAGTTAATCCTACAAATACTTTTGGAATAATACATGTATGTACATATATTTGTATGGTGAAACTGGAAGATGCAATACAAAGTACAAAGTTTGGAAGTGAAGTGCAGAAGGCGGCACTGAATGTATTGTATTCTGCCTGGTGGTTAAAAACGGCTACCAGCCGCGAATTGAAAGACTTCGGTCTCACGCATGAGCAGTTCAATGTGCTGCGCATATTAAAAGGCAGGCACCCTCAACAGGCTTGCGTGCGGGATATTGCCGGGCGCATGATCGAGCGAAGCTCAAACGTACCAAGGATCATAGACCGTTTGGAGATTAAGAAGCTGGTTAAAAGATCAGTGTCGGTCGAAGACAGAAGAGAAACCTCCATAGCCATCACTAATGCGGGGTTGAACCTGCTGGAGATGGCCGGTAAAAAGGTGGACAAAATAATGCTAACAACATTATCATTAACGACTGCAGAAGCAACCGAATTAAACCGCCTGCTGGAAAAGATGAGAGAGAACGAAGCATTAAAAAATTTTATTAAATAGGTGTACATACATATAAAATTACATTTATGAAAACAGTTATACATAAAGCAGCAGAAAGGGGCCACGCAAATCTTGGCTGGCTAAACAGTTATCATTCTTTCAGCTTTTCATCCTACCAGGATGCAGCGAAAATGAATTTCGGTGCACTGCGTGTGCTGAACGATGATACCGTAAGGGGTGGCATGGGTTTCGGAAAACACCCGCATGAGAATATGGAGATCATTTCCATTCCCCTGCAGGGCGACCTGCACCATAAAGATTCTACCGGCCGTGATAAAATAATTAAGCAGGGCGATGTGCAAATAATGAGTGCAGGCAGCGGCATCTCGCACAGCGAAGCCAATGCAAGCAAAACCGATGAAGTACGTTTTTTGCAGATATGGATCTATCCGAAGGAATACGACATCACACCACGGTATGAGCAAAAAACTTTCGAAGTAAAAGACCGGCAGAACAAATGGCAAACTGTTGTTGCGCCGGATTATACAGATGCGGTTTTAATTAACCAGGATGCATGGTTGTCTTTATCAAACCTGTCAGCGGGCAATTCAATGGTTTATGATTTACACAAGCCTGCGAACGGGCTGTATGTTTTTCTAATTGAAGGCGAAGCCAACTATAGAAGGCCATGAACTGCAACGCAGGGATGCCATAGGTATCAGTGAAACCGGTTCCATCAACATTACTTCAAACCAACGACGCTGAAATTCTTGTTATAGAAGTGCCGATGGATCATATATCATAACAATCAACTTTTAAATAATCATTCTTAAACCATCCGCCCTGCGGAAAAACAACAACAATGGCAACGTATAAAATTGACCCCGCACACTCTGAGATCACATTTAAGATCAGGCATTTAATGATCGCAACCGTATCTGGTTCTTTCGCCAATTTCGATGCAACCCTGGAAGCAGAAAAAGAAGACTTCAGCGATGCAAAAGTTACCTTTGAAGCCGATGTAAACAGTATTGATACGCGGAATGAACAACGTGACACGCACCTGAAAAGTGATGACTTCTTCAGCGCAGAAAAATTTCCGAAACTTACTTTTACCTCAACAGGTGTAAATAAAGTATCTGACAAGGAATTTGAACTTACGGGCGACCTTACCATTCGCGATATCACCAAAGCTGTAACACTTAATGTGGAACATCATGGCACAGTAAATGACCCATGGGGACAAACAAAGGCGGGATTTGAAATAACAGGGAAAATTAACCGTAAAGAATTTGGTTTGCAATGGGGTGCTGTAACAGAAGCCGGCGGTGTAGTGGTAGCAGACGAGGTGAAACTGGCTCTGAATGTAGAAATGCAAAAGCAGGCATAAAGATTTCTGGAGGTTTACCGGTTAGTGGCAACTGACAAATAAATAATTCGACTGATGAATATTGAAATTATTTCGGGAAGTCCGAGAAACGATAGTGTTACAAACAGGATAGTGTTGTTTTTAAAGCAAATGCTGGATGACAGGTCAGCCCACCAAACCGGTATTATTGATGTAAGGGAATATAACCTGCCTTTTGTGCAGCATGTATTTTCGTCCGTTGATAAAGCGCCCGAACAATTTAAACCACTTGCAGAAAGAATGTTCGCAGCAGATGCCTTTATACTGGTTACCCCGGAATATAATGGCAGTTACAGCCCCGCCATGCAAAATTTGCTGGATCATTTTCCCAAACAATTGCATAAGGCTTTTGGCATAGTTACAGCCTCACCCGGCGCAATGGGTGGCATGCGCAGTGCACAGCAACTTTTATTGCTGGTACCCGCCTTTTTGGTATTGCCTCGCCGCACCTGCTCATTATACCATTCGTAGATAAAAAGTTTGATGAAGCCGGTGGTTTGCTCGATGCTATCATTCCAGAAGAGTGCGGATATTTTTCTCAGGGAGTTTTTATGGCTGGCTGAAAGGTTGCAGAATGTTAATTCAACCGCTTAAAATTGCTGAAAAAGAAAGTAACCTTAATTTTGCCCTTCTTTCTCCATAAATGAGCGACGAAATAAAACACGAATGCGGCCTTGCTTTCATTCGTCTTCGAAAACCTTTCTCTTATTATTTAGCAGCAATATGGCACCGTAATGTACGGCCTTAACAAGCTGTACCTGCTGATGGAAAAGCAGCACAACCGCGGCCAGGATGGCGCCGGTATTGCAGCCGTAAAATTGAATACAGAACCGGGTTATCCTTTTTTGCACCGGATCCGAAGCAATGCGCCACAACCCATTGCCGATCTTTTTCGCAAAATTGGCAAAGAAATACAGGAACTGGAAAAATACCAGCCCGATATTAAAAAACATCCCGGCTTAATGAAAGGCCATCTTCCTTTTTTGGGAGAACTGTTACTCGGGCACTTGCGCTACGGCACACAGGGAAAAAACAATGTAGAGTTTTGCCATCCTTTTATAAAACGACATACCATTCCTGCCCGTAACCTGGCGCTGGCCGGCAATTTTAACCTGGTAAATACCGAAGAATTATTTGATCTGATTAATATCGACCCGGGTGAATTTCAGAAACAGAGCGACCTGGCAGCCATGATGGAAGTGATTCATCATTTTCTGGTAAAAGCAGATGAAGCACACCAGAGAAGCTGGATATTCTAAGAGTGTTAAAAAAAGCCATGCCGCTTTTTGATGGCGGTTTTACCTTTGGCGGATTACTGGGCAATGGACGACAGCTTTGTAATGCGAGATGCCCATGGCATTCGCCCTGCTTATTATTATATAAATGATGATGTGATTGTGGCAGCCAGCGAAAGGGCAGCCATACGAACAGCTTTTAATGTGGGCGAAAATGAAGTGCAGGAACTGATGCCGGGCATGCACTGATTGTGAACGCCAAATGGCAATGACAAGTATTGAACAGATTCTGGAGCCAAAAGAAGGAAGGCCTGCAGTTTTGAACGTATTTATTTTTCAGCCGCGGAAGCGATGAAAAAATTTACAGGGAACGAATTGCATTGGGCCATCATTTAAGCAAACCGGTACTTGAAGCAGTGAATTACGATCTTAAAGAATACCATTTTTTCTTTTATACCCAATACTGCAGAAATTGCTTTTTACGGTTTATGTAAAGGCATGGAAGATTACCTGAACAAAATAAAAATAGAGCGCATACTTAGCTGGGGATCAAGAAATGACTGAAGAGAAGCTGACAGCAAATGATCAACCGGAAAATACGGCAGGAAAAGATTGCCATTAAAGATGTTAAGCTGCGCACTTTTATTACAGAAGATACCAGCCGTAATGAAATGGTGCAGCACGTGTACGATATTACCTATGGCACTGTAAGAAAAGGTGAAGATACCCTGGTGGTAATAGACGACACCATTGTACGCGGCACTACTTTAAAAGAAAGTATTATTCGCATGCTGGCACGACTGGAGCCAAAAAAGATCATCGTGGTTTCTTCTGCTCCGCAAATACGTTACCCCGATTGTTATGGTATTGACATGAGCAAACTGGGCGATTTTATTGCCTTTCGGGCTGCCATTGAATTAATGAAAGAACAGGGAATGACAGGCAATGTTGACGGAGATTTATAACACAATGTAAAGAACTGCAGCGCAACAACCAGTTGCATACCGAAAACGTGGTGAGGCAAGTGTACAAGCCTTTTACACCCGCAGGAAATTTCAGACAAAATTGCGCAACTGATCACACCAAAAGACCTGGAAACACCGGTGCAGGTTATTTACCAAACCATCGAAGATCTGCATGAAAGCTGCCCAACCAATACAGGCGACTGGTATTTTACCGGCAATTATCCAACACCCGGTGGCAACCGGGTGGTGAATAAAGCCTTTATGAATTATTATGGAAGGAAAGAATGTAAGAGGTTATTAAACATGCATCTTCTTTAAATATTTGCAATGCTGCATTCATCGGGTGCAGCATTATTATTTTATATTTATAACGAAAAAACAATAACATATGAAAACACTGATGATCGTTCGCCATGCTAAAAGCAGTTGGGACGATTTAGACCAAAAAGATATTGACCGCCCGCTGAATGATCGCGGAAACCGCGATGCACCCATGATGGCCAAAGAGGCTCGTGAAGAATAAGCATAAGATTGATCTGCTTGTTTCAAGCCCTGCGAAAAGAGCCATGGCTACCGCCAGGTATTTCGCGGAAGAGCTCGATATAAAAAAGAAAAAGATCATTGAAGAAAAAGCATTGTACGAAGCCTCTGTAAGAAACTTCTATGATGTTGTATCGAAACTGGATGATGATGAAGATACTGTTGCCCTATTCTCTCATAACCCCGGCATTACTGACTTTGCCAACCAACTGGGTAATACCCGGCTCGATAATATGCCAACGTGCAGCATCTTCGCCGTAGAGTGCGATATTAAACACTGGAAAGATTTTAAAGATGCAGAAAAGCAATTTTTGTTTTTCGATTTTCCTAAGAATATCACCAAATAAATTTGCTATAATTCTCCAGAAAGGGCTGCAAGCACATCATAAAATTGATTGGGTTTTATGTGTGGCTGTATAAAATTAAAAGTCCGCGCTTTTTCAATATTTTCTATAAAAGGCTGGTGTTGTAAAAACGTATAACACCATTGTTGATTCATTAAATGTTTGGCCAAATATTCCTGTTCGGTTTGCCCGGGTGTGGGAATAAAGATGCATTTTTTTTGAAGGCTGAACATTTCCATAACGGTCGTATACCCGCAGCGGCTGATAATATATTCACTGCTTTGTATGGCATGTAACATTTCTTCTGTTGGCAGGTGATTGTAAACTGTACAATTACCGGGCACAGGTATTTTTTCTTCTGAACCGGGCTTGCCTCTTACCAGTAAAACTTCACCCTGCATGGAGCCTGCAGAAAGCAGGAACTTCATTTCAAGTAATGTGCGCTGTGGTTCAGGCCCGGAAAGTATCATCATCCATGTATATTTTATTTCCCGCGTTTCACCTTTTTCAAAGCGTGAAAGCGGGCCGATATAATGCACAGGTATTTTGGGCATGGTTTCAGGATGAGATAATTTTTCCGCAAGGGATGGTTCTTCCTTTTCATCCGGCACCCAGCATGCGGTAAACCTGTTTATATATCGGTAATTTATTATTCGCGCTATTTTATCCATCCATTTATTTGCAGTGATTACCTGTAACTGATGCGTGATGAAATAGCATGGAACAAGGTTGGAATACAGACCGTACCTGTTGTCGGATATTACAACATCTATTTTGTGTTGCTGTATTATTTTCTGCAACCATCGATGTTCTTTTTTAATTGATGAAAAAATTTTAGGTAGTTGCGCCAGCATTTTAACCGGTAGCAGGCTGCGGTGCTTTGTATAAGTAATGTTATATCCGGAAATGGGCAGAAATAAATTTTGCGGAAATTGTTGTTTCAGCAACTTTCCCTGCGTGGGATTACCTGCTATAATAACTTCACAATCAAGTGCTTTAAGGTGTTTAATTATGGGAATGCAACGGGTTGCATGGCCTAACCCCCAGTCAAGGGGTGCAACCAGTATTTTTTTGTGCAATAATTTGTTCAAGAATGTGTTTAAATATTTTATTTGTTATTTTAAAATTCACTTAATTTAGATACCTGAAAAAATGAGCAGGAAATCAAACTTTTGTTTCGCCGTATTGTTAATGTCATTGATATTGAGTTCTTGCAATGTTTCTTCTAAACATGGTTCTAAAAAATCCTGTGGCTGTCCGCCAAGGAGAGGAATTGTAGGATGAAAATACGCATAAACATTAAAATAGGAAGGTTATGAATGCCCGTAACAGAGACCTCCTGGTTCTTACAAAAAAGAATGCAATGAATGCATCTGAACTTGAGCATGAAATTGAGTTCTTAAACGACCTGCTTTACCTTGTTGAAAGCTGTAGTACCGTTTGTATTGTAAACGAGATACTTGATCTTAACCGCTACAAGATTATTAATAAGGTGCCGGCCGTTAGGTTTTACCTGAGAGAATCCAGGCTTAAGCCTTTTGTTTTTATTTGCAATAAAAATTAGTTAAGCAACCTCTTTGCCATTGTGCAGGTAATAAAATTATCTCTTAATTCTTATTGCAATTTTTCGAGTGCCGTTTCCAGTTTGTTCAGGAATTTTTCTATCTGCTCAATGTGGCAGGTGCCTACACTTAACCGGTACCATGGCGATTGTTTACTGGCGCCAAATGCGTAAAAAGGTACGATTGCGAGTCCCGCTTCACTTAGAAGAAATTCAGTTACATCAGACTGGTTTTCAAGTTTTTTTCCATTAAAACTTTTACCCCGCAAATCGAACTTTACGGTTAAGTAAATGGCTGCCTGTGGCGATATGGCATCTACCTTATATTCTTTCTCTTTTAATTTAATTAAGCCGGCATGTATCATTAACAGCCGCAGTTCAAGGGCTGTTTTAAACTTTAAAATAAAACTTCTTACGGCTTCACTATCCTGCAAATATTTGGCTGTTGCTTTTTGTTCTGCCATGGGTGCCCATGCACCAATATGCGTTAGCAGGGCCCGCATTTTTTGTACAACCCGTTCCGGGCCTATTGCCCAGCCTACCCTGACACCGGTTGCGGCAAAGGCTTTAGAAATTCCGTCGATAAAAATGGTGTAATCGCACATTTCTTTGCGAAGAAATACGGGGTTGTAATGCCTGGTTTGCCCGTATGTAAGGGTCCAGTACATCTGGTCGAACATTACATATAACTTTTTCTCGTCTGGTCCGCGACGCTTATTTTCGGCGATCACCAGGTCGCAGATCTCTTCCAGTTGCTGCATGCCTAATGTAGTGCCAGTGGGGTTTTGCGGGGAACAGAGGCAAATGAGCGCTGCACCTTCAATATTTTTTTCAATGTCTTTTGCCGTGGGCATAAAGTCGGTTTCTGCGGTGGCTTCAATAACACAATGATTTGCCCAGTTCATATGTGTGTAGTGGTTATTATTCCATGAAGGCACGGCGTATATCACTTTATCATCTTTATCAACCACCGTTTTAAATAAGGCATAAATAAGGGGGCGGCCTCCGCTGGCAATAATTATTTCTTCCGTATTATACACCATACCCTGCCACTCTTTTAAAAATTGCAAAACTGCCAGGCGTAATTCTTCCAAACCTTTTGCCGGCGGGTAATTTGTATAATGATGTTTATAGCTTTCAATGATCTCTGATTCCAGCTCTTTTGGTATAGGAAAAACGGCCGGGTCAAAATCGCCAATGGTAAAATTGAATATTTCCTCGCCTTTATTTATTCTTTCATTGATCTCATTTCCTAACCGCACTATTTCAGATCCTACCATAGTTTCAGCCAGTGTACTTAGTTTACTCATATTTCTGTTCCGGTTTACTGCAAAAGTACGCCTTGTTATTAAGATGGGTTTCCGGCGATCTGTTGCATTACGCTGAAAAGCTTGTAAATACAGCATTACAGGCAATGCAACCGAAAAAATAAAAGTTATTTATCTGTTTCCTGGTCGTTATACTTTTTTTCTATTTCCTGCGCAGTATTAAAATCGAGCACCACACCATTTATACAATATCTTAAGCCTGTGGGTTTGGGTCCATCTTTAAATACATGCCCCAGATGGCTTTCGCACCTGCCGCACATAACCTCTGTCCGCCGCATACCAAAGGTGTTATCGTCTTCGTAAATAACTGAAGAATCACTAACAGGCTCATAGAAGCTTGGCCAACCGCAGCCGCTTTCAAACTTGGTATCGCTTATAAATAAGGCATTCCCACAAACCGCACAGTAATAGGTGCCTTTTTCATTAAAACTTTCAAATTTACTGCTGCCAGGGCGTTCTGTGCCTTTCATTCGCGCAACGCGGTAAACTTCAGGATTTAAAATATTTTTCCATTCTTCGTTTGATTTGGCCACTTTACCACTTTCAACTTTGTCACCCGTTGGTTTTATTGAATCTTTCATGTAATAGTTTTTATTGTTTATTGGTGTGCACCCTGTTCTATAAAACATCTGCATGCGCAAGCTCTTCAATTACGCTGTGCTACATGCAAAGGTGAATAATGTTGTGTTAAAGAGAATTTAATGCGCAAGCCTTATATTTGTTACTTACCCAATGTGAGTACCCAGCATGTTTAATATAATTCTGTTTGGCCCTCCCGGCAGTGGAAAAGGAACGCAAAGTGAGAAACTTATCCGGAAATACGGGCTAAAACATCTTAGTACGGGAGACCTGTTGCGCAGTGAAATACAGAATAAAACTGTTTTAGGTTTGCAGGCAAAATCGTTAATAGACAAGGGAAGCCTTGTGCCTGATGAGGTGGTGATAGGTATGATAAGTGATGCACTCGATACCAACACCCATGTAAAAGGATTTTTGTTTGATGGTTTTCCGCGCACCGAAACACAGTCTGAAGCACTGGATAATTTATTGAAGCTGAAGAATTCTGAAATAGCTGTTGTGCTTGCCCTGGAAGTGGGTGAAAGCGAACTTGTTTCGCGGCTGTTGCACCGCGGAGAAATTAGCGGCAGAACGGATGATGTGAACGAACAGGTAATACGCGCCAGGATAGCTGAATACCACAATAAGACCACCCCGGTGAAAGATTATTATAAAGCAAGGAATAAAGTAGTGAATGTAAAAGGTGAAGGATCGGTAGAAGAGATCTTTGAATCTCTTAGCCGTGAGGTTGATAAAATACAATCCCGGGTGATGAGCTGACAATTTTGCTTTTGTTATTCCCCCTAAACTTATTTATATGGTAATGGAAAAAGCCCGCTTTTTGCAAAACGATTTTTTGCAAAAACTGGCCACGCTAAGTGCTGATGCAAAACCCCTGTGGGGTAAAATGAATGGGCAGCAAATGGTTGAACATTTTACCGATGCCCTGTGCATAGCTAATGGAAAACACCCGGTTGAATTAATTAATACTGGTGAAAGATTAGAAAAAGCTTATCATTTTCTTATGAGTGATGTTCCGTTTAAAGAAAATACCAATAACCCGTTAATGCCGGAAACACCGGCCGATGCAAAGCATGCTGCCATGGTAGAATCTTTAAAGGCTCTAAAAATAGAGCTCGATGATTTCTTTAAAGCCTATGAGGCTGAACGCGAACGTCGCATTACTAACCCATTTTTCGGACCCCTGAATTTCGAAGAGCAGGTGCAACTGCTGTATAAGCATGCCCAGCATCATTTAAAGCAGTTTGGGTTGTAAAACATGTTTTAATTTATTCATCACCCCACAAAAAAAGTCCCCCAATTCTGGAGGACCTTATAATTTGTAAACTTTGTTTAATTAGTACCAGGAGTATCTGATGGCGTTGGCGCCTTTTCAATCAATTCCATAAACTGGTCGAGTAATGGAGTTATGATGATTTGAGTACGCCTGTTTTTCATTTTACCCGCTTCAGAATCGTTAGAAGCAACAGGGTTATATTCTCCGCGACCCGCTGCTGTTAAACGTTTGGGATCAACATTAAAGTTATTCTGCAATGCCTGAACTACTGATGATGCACGTAATGCACTCAGATCCCAGTTATTGCGAATGTTGGTTTTAGAAATAGGCACATTGTCTGTGTTACCTTCAACCAATACTTCAAAGTCTTTATAATCCATAATGATCTTGGCGATCTTGGATAAGGTTTCATTTGCTTTATCAGAAATTTCGTAGCTGCCTGATTTATACAGCATATTGTCTGAAAGCGAAATGTACACAACACCTTTTAATACCTGCACATCCACATCTTTCATTTCTTCCCTGCTTAAAGAGCGGGTAAGGTTATTTGTTAATAACATGTTCAGTGAATCGCTCTTGTTCTTGGAAGCGATCAGTTGCTTTATGTACTGGTTAGAAGCATTGATCTCATCTACCAGTTTAGAGATGTTTGTATTACCCTGTGTGGTAGAAGTTAAACACTTGTCTAAGGCCGATTGCAGCGATTGAACACGGGCTAGTTCTCTTTGTAACTGATCCTGCAGGCTGGCCATTTTTACATTGGCAGAGGCAAGATCGTTTTTACAGGTTTCATTTTCCTGGAAAAGTGCACTGCTTCTTCCCTGCAGGGCATTATAATTCTGTTCTAAAGCCTGGTATTTTTTATTGCTCACACAACTGGTGGCGGTTAAAATAACCAGTGCGCTTAGTAGCAAGCGAAGGTTTGATTTCATCATACATTAATTTTTATTATCAAAAGTGATTGATTACTACAAAATTACATCCAACTTTTCAATGCCGGTCAATAACCGGAAATTTGACTGTGCGTTTCAGTCACAAAAAATATAATAAATTTTGGGCCAGCAGTAATTTTATAGTCTGTGTATTTTAAGGTTGAGTATGCTAATACAAATGAGTATTCACTGCCACATCCTTATAAATACATACAGGTAAAATACACTTTTAAGCAATCTTTTAGGTAAAATGTTGCTGTCTGCAAACCCATATGAATTGTATTTTTAAGCATAAATAAATGCCATGCCCGAGATACCTGACCTTGAAAATTTTGCGCGTAACCTGAATAAACAATTTAAAGGCAAAAGGGTAAAGAAATTTACCCAGCACGATGGCCGTGTAATACATAACCCGGAGAAAGAAATAAAAAAAGCAGTAGAAAAAGCTACACTCGAAAAAGTATACAGGTCGGGTAAAGAAATGAGGCTTTTATTTTCCAATAAAACTTTGTTGGGCTTACACCTGATGTTGCATGGCGATTTGCATCTCTTTGAAAAAAATAATGAAAATAAATTTACCAGGGTTGAATTTTTATTTGATGATAATAGCGGACTTGCTATAACCGACTGGCAAAAAAGTGCAAACATTCGGCTGAATCCTGAAGACAAAGAAGGCATAGATGCATTAGATAAAAAATTGAATTTCTCTTATCTTAAAAAAGGACTGCAGTCTTCTGCTACCATAAAAAATGTTTTAAGAAACCAGGAGTTTATTCGGGGGCTTGGCAATGCATATACTGATGAAATTTTGTGGCATGCAAAGATCAATCCTTACTCTGTAGCCAATGCTATTCCCGATGAGAAAATAAAAGACCTGGCAAAAGCTATTAAAAGTGTGTTGAAGCATGCCATAAAACATATAGAAATAAATCACCCTGAAAATCTTACCGGGGAAATACGCGATTTTTTAAAAGTGCATAATAGCAGGAAAGAGAAAAGCCCTGCAGGGTATGATATAAAAAAAGAAAAAAAAGGCGGCAGCAATACCTATTATACCGATGAGCAGGAATTATACATGTGATGCAATCACTGTTTGGCATAAAAAAAACATCCGCCGGTATGTGGATGTTTTTTATTTTCAAGAAATTTAATGTATTGCTTCTGCGCTTTCCCAGGTACGGCTTTTAAACATATCATCTACCTCTGTTCCGAATACGTGGTTGCTGTAATTGCTAAGTGTTTTAACCGCGATGGCTAAAATTATTTCGAGCACTTTTCTTTCGTCGTAACCTGCTGCAAAAAATTCTTCTGCTGCTTCTGCAGTCGGTCTTCCACGGGTATGAAAAACTTCTTTTGTAAATACAGACAGTGCCTGCAATTTATTATCGTTTATTTCCTCGCCGTTACGAATGGCATTGGTTACTTCTTCAGGCACCTTACTCATCTTGTCTGCTATCACACTGTGTGCTGCCATGCAATAATCACAAGCGTTTTCGTAGCTTATGGTTAAAAATACTACCTCCTGCTCAACAGGTGTAAATCCACTTTCTTTCCTGAACACATCATAACCATGTAAATAAGTTTCAAGCAACCCGGGTGAATTGATCATGTTAGCATACATGTTCGGCACCTGTCCATTTTTTTTAATTACATCTTCAAGAATTGGTTTGCTACGGTCATTCGCTGTTTTAATTTCTACTTTTTGTAATGTCATCTTAAGATTATCACTCATAATTATTTTCCTTTCTTTTTATTTTATAAACCTTTCTACGATAACAGTATAACCAACTTAACCCGTTAATGTTTACATCGTATTGTTAATACTATGGATTGGTAGAAAAAACAGAAGCTTCTTTTACAAACATGCGTGGGTGTAATTTTAGCTGTGCAACAATTAGCTCTGCAAAATCTTCTGGGTGCATTACTTTTTCCGGGTCGCCTGTTATCAGGTTTGCACTTTCAGCCAGGTCGGTAACAATAGTGCTTGGAGCAAGAGCAGTAACGCGAATATTGTATTTACGTACCTCCTGCATCAGGCTTTCGCTCAAACCAAACACACCGAATTTTGAAGCGCTGTATGCACTTGTGCCTGCTGCGCCATTTTTACCTGCAGTTGATGAAATATTTACAATATCTCCACTTTTTCTTTCTATCATTTGGGGCAATACGGCCCTCGTGGTATAATACACACCAAATAAATTCACCTGCACCTGCTTAATCCAATCTTGCGGATCTAACTCAAGAAATTTTGCAAAAGTTCCCGTGCCAGCATTGTTTATTAAAATATCTATTTTTCCTAACTGATCTGAGATTGTTTTAACTGCCGCGTTAACTTCTTCTATATTGCTGACATCAGCTGTTGCAATAGCTGTTTTAGATCCTGCGGCTTTCATTTGTTCAGCCACTTGCTGCAACTCTTTCGCAGTGCGTGATATAATACCAACATGTACCCCCTCATTCGCAAGCGCAAGCGCTACAGCTTTTCCTATTCCTTTACCAGCACCTGTAACCAGTGCTATTTTTCCTTTTAATGATTGCATAATCTATTAAGTTTTTTAATGAATATTATTGATCGAAATCTGCTGAAATACTCAGCGCTTCCCATTTATCAAAATCATCCTGCATCAATTTTATTTTTGCCCTACCTCTTTGCATGGCAATTTTCCCCAGCAATAAACGCAATGGTGGATTTTTCTCTTCTATTATTTGCAGCACGGCCTTTGATCCTTTAACAGGGTCGCCGGGCTGGTTTCCGCTGTAACCCCTGATGGTTTTTTTAGAAATGTGTGCAGTGTTTTCGTAACCCTCAACAGTATTGGCAGATTGTTTTAAAGAAGCGCCAGCCCATAACGTACGGAAAGGGCCAGGTTCAACAAGTGTTACGTGTATATTAAAATGTTCCAATTCTAATTTCAGTGCTTCACTCATACCTTCAAGGGCAAACTTACTGGCATTATAGAGACCAACGCCAGGGGTTGCGAGTAAACCGGCAATTGATGAAAATTGAATGATGTGCCCGCTGCCTTGTTTACGCATGTATGGAATTGCGGCTGGGTAACTGCGAGTGCACTAAAAAAATTGGTTTCCATTTGCTGCCTTGCCTCTTCCATGGATACTTCTTCAACAGCACCCATTAACCCATAACCAGCATTGTTAATTACCACATCCAGGCGACCAAATTTTTCCGCTACTTCTTTAATTGTAGTAAACACCCTTTTATGATCATTTACATCAAGTAAATAACCAAAGGTTTTGCCGGGTTTAATGTTATTAATTTCACCCAGTTGTTCTTTCTTTCTTACCGTGCCTGCAACTGTATAACCTGCTGCGGCAGCCTGTTGTAAAAGTTCTTTACCAAAGCCAGATGAAACGCCTGTTATAAATATTATTTTCTGCATAAAAATGTATAATAGTTACTAAAAGTAACCAAAGGTAAAGGAATTAAAATAAAGAAGGATGTTAAGGATATGGTGAAGGCAAAATAACCCTCATATAATCTCCTGCCTATACTAAATCATTCAATCTTAAATGCTTAGATTTCCCTTAGTTGTTTATGCAAATTTTACATGAATAATATGTAATTTTCTTGGATGAAAATGCTTAAAAACATTTATTATGAAAACGATATTTTGTATTATTAGCTTAAGCTTTATAATCAACTCTTCTTCTGCCCAGGTATTAAAAACTTTAGGTGATAAAGCCAAACAAAAATTAGAAAGCCGTGCTGGTGAAAAAGTAGATAAATCAATTGATGATGCTATTGACGGCAAAAAGAAACCACCTGCAGATCCTGAAAAATAAGTGACGATGAACAGGAAAATGCTGTCGCCCCGGCAGAAGGTGGTACAAAAGCAGCGGCACCCGAAACCATGAAAGCATATTCAAAATATGATTTTGTGCCGGGCGCAAAATTAGTAGCCTTTGAAGATTTCAGTGATGCCGCAATCGGCGATTTCCCTTCACGATGGAATACCAATGGATCCGCCGAAACCGTGACCTTAAACAATAAACCGGGTAAATGGTTGAAAATAAATAATGCCGGATATTTCTTCCCGGAGTTTATTACAAATATTCCCGACAACAGCACCCTTGAATTTGATCTTGGTGTGAACAATGATTTCCGGTGGACTAACAGCACATTTGATATTTATCTCACCAACCTGCAGGACAGGGAAGATTTTACCAACCAGAACGATGATCACAGGCTTGTTATGCTAATGCACCCCCTAACAGGGAAAGATAACTTAGGCGGGGTTCAGATAATTTCAGAATATGGCCCCACAAACCTTTCGAACAATGCAAACGCAACCAGGTGGGATAATACCCAAAACCTTTTTGCACATGTTTCAATTTGGCGGCAGGGGCAGCGTTTGCGTATGTATGTGAATGGCGAAAAAATGTTCGATCTGCCCAAAGCTTTTGTGCAGGGTAAATCATATAATGCAGTGCTATTTAATGTGAACCACTTTTCTGATGGCGATGAAAATTATTACCTGTTAGGTAATTTGCGCATGGCCGAAGGCGCGCCGGATACAAGAAACAAACTAATAACAGAAGGAAAGTTTGTAACTACCGGTATTACTTTCGATGTCAATAGCGATAAATTAAAAGCAGAATCTTATGGTGTATTGAAGGAGATTGCTGGTGCATTGAATGAAAATAGCGGTATTAAAATTAAGATTATCGGGCATACTGATAATGATGGAAGTGACGCAGCAAACCTCGATCTCTCTAAACGCAGGGCTGCCGCAGTTAAAACCGCATTAACAGAAGAATTTAAAATTGATGCCTCGCGTATGGAAACTGATGGCAGGGGAGAATCAGCACCGGTTACAGAAAATTCTACTGCTGCGGGCAAAGCGCAAAACAGGCGTGTTGAGTTTATTAAATTATAAACGGTTAGTAGTATTTAAAATTCCGCCTGTCCCCGGAATTTTTTTTATTAACGATTAGTTTTATTAAGTAACGCAAGTAATTCTTTAGCGGCCTCTTCTGATGACTGCGGGTTTTGCCCTGTTATCAAGAAACCATCTCTCACCACATGCGAGGTCCAGTCTGCGCCTTTCGTATAATTTCCTCCTTTGTTCTTTAGTTCATCTTCTAATAAAAAGGGAACAATATCTGTAAGCTTCACGGCTTCTTCTTCACTATTGGTAAACCCGGCAACTTTTTTACCTTTTACAATGGGTTCACCATTTTTATTTTTTGCATGTATTAATGCTGCAGGTGCATGGCATACCGCTGCAACAGGTTTTTCGTTCTGTAAGAATTGTTCAATCAGGTTAATAGAATCCTTGTCTTTATTCAGATCCCACATGGGTCCGTGACCACCGGGATAAAATACGGCATCAAAATCACCTGCAGATATTTCAGATAGTTTTTTAGTATTTGCAACCTTATGTTTCAAATCTTCATCCTTGAAATATTTTTTCGTTGCGGGAGTTTGCGCATCAGGTTGTGTACTTTTCGGGTCAATAGGGGCCTGCCCGCCTTTTGGCGAGGCCAGCGTAATATTTGCACCTGCCTCCTGTAAAACATAATAGGGGGCTGCAAGTTCTTCTACCCAGAATCCGGTTTTATCCCCAGTATTTCCTAACTCACTGTGCGATGTTAATACCATTAAAATGTTCATGTGTTTTTTCTTTAGATTATATAATACCATCAGGGAATAATTTTTTCAAGTTTTTTTGATGGTTTATGCTTAATATACTTAAAGTGCCGGTAATAGTTCGTTATAGTTGTTATTTACCTATCAGCCGGTTAGATAAAAAGTCAAAATGCAGTATATGAATCCATCTGATAAAAACAACATGCCCGCGTCTGAATTCTCAAACCAATCAGGTAAATATTATTGTCCTATGCGATGCGAGGGTGATAAAACGTACGACAAACCCGGCAACTGCCCTATCTGCGGAATGCATCTCGTAAGTGATGCATCAACAAAAACAACGCATAATAATGAATTAAAGGGTGATGCAGCTAGTAGTAAATATTACTGCCCTATGAAATGCGAGGGAGATAAGATGTACGACAAACCGGGAAGATGTCCCGTTTGTAATATGCACCTTGTTAATGACACGAAAGACAACAAGGAAGATAATCAATCTAAAAAACACAAGCATAAAACCAAGGGTGAAGAAACAAAGGGTGATTATTACTGCCCGATGCGTTGCGAAGGAGACAAGACCTACGAGAAACCGGGCGATTGCCCCGTTTGCGGGATGCACCTGGTTAAATCTGCGGCGTTGGTGCCCAATACGGGCAAGTACACCTGCCCCATGCATCCTGAAATTGTACGAGACAAACCAGGCTCCTGCCCGATATGTGGAATGGACCTCGTGCCCATGAATGTAGAGGATGATGAAGAAAATAAAACTTACATGAAGCTGCGAAAAAAGTTTATAGTCGCGGTTGCATTTACCCTGCCCATTTTTATTATATCAATGTCGGAAATGATTCCGGGCAAACCCCTCACAAAACTCTTTCACCAGGAGGTTTGGAACTGGATTCAATTCTTTTTATCACTACCGGTTATCTTCTATGCAACCTGGATGTTTTTTACACGGGCTTACACCTCCATTAGAACATGGAACCTTAACATGTTTACCCTAATTGGTATTGGCACATCGGTGGCCTTTTTGTTGAGTGTAGTTGCCATGTTGGTGCCGGGAATTTTTCCGGACCAATTCAAAACAGACAATGGAACAGTATTCGTTTATTTTGAAGCAAGTACCGTAATTCTAACACTTGTTTTGTTAGGCCAGTTACTGGAAGCACGGGCGCATAACCGCACCAGTGGTGCTATCAAAGCCTTGCTAACCTTAGTACCTAAAGAAGCAACGTTGGTAACTAATGACGAAGAGAAACTAATTACTATTGATGCTATTGTAAAAGGCAACCATTTAAGAATAAGACCCGGCGAAAAAATTCCTGTTGATGGCAGCATTATTGAAGGTGAGGGCAGTATAGATGAATCTATGATTACCGGCGAACCTGTACCTGTTGATAAAATCACGGGAGACAGTGTTACATCAGGTACCATTAATACCAATTCATCCTTTATAATGAAAGCAGAAAAAGTAGGATCGGATACTTTGCTTTCACAAATAATTACTATGGTAAATGAAGCCAGTCGTTCCAGGGCGCCCATACAAAAACTGGCTGATAAAATTTCAAAGTATTTTGTTCCTATAGTTGTAATTATTGCTGTACTCACCTTTATTGCCTGGGTTATTTTCGGGCCTGAGCCGAGGTATGTATATGCATTTGTAAATGCCATTGCAGTACTCATTATCGCGTGCCCGTGTGCGTTAGGTTTGGCAACACCCATGTCAATAATGGTTGGTGTAGGCCGCGGTGCGCAGGCGGGTGTATTAATTAAAAATGCAGAGGCCCTGGAAAAGATGAATAAAATTGATACACTCATAATTGATAAAACCGGTACCATTACAGAAGGTAAACCAAGTGTTGAGAAGGTGGTTGCCTGGGAGGGGTTTCACGAGCATGAGTTGCTTACATATATCAGTTCAATAAACAGCCAGAGTGAGCACCCGCTTGCGACGGCGGTCGTAAAATATGGGAAGGAAAGAGAAATTGCCATTTCAAAAGTGAATGGTTTTTCTTCAGTAACCGGTAAGGGTGTAAAAGGAACTGTTGATGGGCATAGTGTTGCATTGGGCAATATTAAATTAATGGAAGAGGCTAACACACTAATTAGTGAAGACCTGTTGAAAAAGGTGGGAGAAGAACAGTCTCAGGGCAAAACTGTTTCTTATATTTCAATAGATGGAAAGCCAGCAGGGTATATTACCATAACCGATAAAATAAAAGAAAGCAGTAAAGAAGCTATTCGCCTTTTACTGGATAATCATATCAAAGTGTTTATGCTTACCGGTGATAATGCAAGCACTGCTGAAGCTGTTGCAAAAGAAATGAATTTATCAGGCTATAAAGCTGAATTTTTACCGGAAGACAAATTGAATGAAGTAAAACGTTTACAGCAGCAAGGAAAAAAGGTTGCGATGGCCGGCGATGGCATTAACGATGCACCGGCATTGGCCCAGGCTGATGTTGGCATCAGCATGGGTACAGGAACAGATGTAGCAATAGAAAGTGCAGGTATTACTTTGGTGAAGGGCGATTTAAAAGGCATTGCCAAAGCAGAAAAATTAAGCAAGGCAGTAATGAAAAACATTAAACAAAACCTGTTCTTCGCTTTCATTTATAATGTAATTGGTGTACCAGTTGCAGCGGGATTGTTGTTCCCTTTCTTTGGAATATTATTATCTCCCATGATCGCTGCCGCAGCCATGAGTGTAAGCTCGGTTTCGGTAATTGGTAACTCGCTTAGATTAAGAGGATTGAAATTATAGCATACATTGAATTAATTATAAAATAATAGGAAAACAGGATACTTTTTAATATTCACCAAATTCCTTATAACCTTAGTTTTATGCCTCCATTATAAACAAATCCTTCTGTGTGTGTCCATATCTCATCAAACGTGGGATTAACATGAGATCCGTTCACAACCTTTTTGTAATTGCTCTGCCTGGTATCAGTAAAATTTTCGAAGTTTATGTATAATGAAATTTTTTTAAATATCTTTTCTGCCATAAATCCGAACTCGGCGTAAGCGGGTGTTCTTGTGCCGTTGCTCAAATACTGCCTGCCCGTAAAGTATCCTTCCAGCCCTAATTTTATTACATCTTCCTTTTCATAAATTAATGCACTGTTTAATTTGCTTTTTGGTACTAAACGAAGAAATTCATTAGGTGTTAAATAATCTGCCCTGCCATCGGTAAATGTGTAACCTAAAAAGATTTTAAAGTTGTTTCTATAAATAAATTTTGCGTTGCTCTCAAAGCCTTTACTTTTTACAGACCCCGGTGCATTAACAAAGTGGTGTATACCGGAAGCATTTGTTTGCAGAACCAATGGTTTATTAATTGTGGTATAAAAAAACATGTGATTTAAAGTGAAAGTAATATTGTTTCCGATGTTGGTTTTAAAGTTTACATCTGCAGTACCACCGATACTTTTTTCTGACTTTACATTATTTAAAAGATCAACATTCCGGAACTGTATGGTTTCAGTTTCTTCGGTAAATAATGTAGGTGTTTTATAACCCATGCCTCCTCCGATGCGAGATGACCATTGGTTGCTATACTTAATTAATAAAGAAATTCTTGGTAAAACGAACACCTCATGGTTGTTATAAATTTCGTTTTTGTAATCAGCCCGGTCAAATCGTATTCCACTTTCTAATTTTATGTTGTTTGATGCATCCCAGGTATGTTGCCCGTATAAACCACCCGTTATTGTCGTATTATTTCGGTTGGTATAACCATTGTCTTTTTCTCTAAAACGGTTAAAGATGAAGTTGCCACCCAACACTATCGCCTGGTTGTCTGAATTAGAAACATAAGAAACATCAGTGTATGCATTATATTCTATTCCTCCAAAGGCATATTCGGGTATAGATAATTTTCTATCAAAAACACTAAAACTTTGCCTGGCAATAACTCTCTTTTTATTATGAATTATTTTATCAAATTCAAAAGTGGTTATGTTTCTTATTGTTTTGTTTTTTTCGAAGAAGGTGTGCGCAGCATCAGACCTGCCGGTTATAACCATAACATCCCCGCCTGTACGTTCGCCTGTGGTAAAACTGTTGCCAAGCGTTAGCCGTGTATTTTCGTTTGGGTATAAAAATAACCTGGGGTGTACTGTAATTTCAGATGAAAGGGGCACTTCTGTAAAATCATCATTATCTACATCGTAAGGGATAGATTTATTGTAAAGTGCAAGCAATGTATAGCCTGCTTTTTTGTTTCTTCCCGAAGCAAAGCCGCCAATATTTGTTTGCCCGATGTTAGACTGGTTAATTAAAAAATTGTATTCAGGTGTTTCTTTTGGTGTACGCGAAATAAAATTAATGACGCCGGCAATGGCCCCTCCTCCGAAAAGTGGTGATGCCGGGCCTTTAATAATCTCAACCTGCTTTAAATCTAATGGTGGTATTTCAAGAACGCTTAATCCGCTTGAAAAATTTCCAAAGTTTGGAAACCCATCTTTCAGCAGTTGTGTATACCTGCCATCCAAACCCTGTATTCTAATACTCGCATTGCCTGAAGTGGCAGAAGTTTGTTGTACCTGTATGCCTGTACTTTCATGCAATATCATTGCAATATTTGCGGGGCGCATGTTGCTCTTTTCGTCAATCTCTTCCAGTTCTATTGTTTCAACACGTGTTGGTTCATTGGCTATGGTTCGGCTCGTTCTGGTTGATTGAACAATTACTTCTTCCAGTTCCTCTGCCTCGGCGCTCTCAAGTTCAATTTCTAAAAATCCTGAGATGACTGGTATTGTAACTTGTGTTTGCTTCTTCTCAAAACCAAGTGCCGTAGTAATTAATGTAAAATTTCCGTTTGAGGAAAAAGAAACCATTGCCATACCTGTTGAATCTGCCAGAAAACCTTGTTTAGTATTGTTGATTAAAATTCCCGCTGGCACAGGCTTTTTACTTTCTGCGCCTACCACATTAATTTGCAGGGTTTGTTGAGCCTGTATATAAATGCTGATAACAGAACATAACAGCGTTATAGTAACACGCATTATTGGCTTATTTACTAAGTGAATAAAAAAGAAAAATTGTATCCGCCCAAAATCATTAATTTATTAATCCGGAAAGTCGGGGCGGTTGCCAAATAAAAGAAGGGAATGTCGTAAGGCTTAAAATAACTGGTTTTTCAGAATGTACCTGCATTTCCATAACAGGATAAATCAGTGTAATTATTCTTGACATTTGCGTGAAGCCGGGGCAGGTTGTGCAGGCAAAAAAAGGTGAGCAATTGCCTAGCGGTCTTTTTTCATTGTGCGTTTGAGCAATAGCTTTTTCTTCATCATTGCATGTATCCTTAAGGCAGCAGGGGTAGTATGTGCCAAATACGGTTATGATCAATAATAAAAATGTAAACCACCTTTTCATGAATTGCAAAGTTAACATGTACTGGTAATTAAACACCGGTGTTGTAATTCTTGTCGATTAGAGTTTTTAATTTTAAGCGCTCCCTGGTAGATGGGTAGAAGATATTTTATACAAAAAGGGTGGCATTCTGCACACCCTTCTGTGGTTTAGATCAAAACAAAATAACTTGGTATTGGCAGAATAAATTTTCATTTCGTGCATCTAAAATTATGATGTATGAGAGGCGATAGCTTTAGAAAATTGTTAGATATTTTATTAATAACGTCTAACCTGGCGATGTAGCTTATTGTCTATTAAATATTAGTACAGTTAGAAAAATAAAGTAAAACTTGCCCTCGCAAAAAATGGTGTTCCGGGTGTGAAATGAATTTCTGATACGGGTGCCGGTTCGCTCTGCAACCTGCTTTCTGTATCAAACTGTGTTTCTTTCCATTTTACATCAAACAGGTTTTGAAAGGCTAAACCTGCTTCCCATCTTTTCTTTGTGTAGTTGATTGCTGCATCTGTTACGAAGTAGCCTTTTGCAACAACGCTATTGTCTTCATTTGCGGGACGGTCATCCATAAAACGGTAACGTAAGCTGCCGTTTAAACCATTTTGTTTTCTGTAGGTTAAGCCACCAACACTTGAAAAGCGTGGCGCCAACGGTAAATAACTATCTACTTTATCAACACCTGTAGCTCTTGGGTCGGCGAGGCTTATATCTACATCAGCAAACAGGTTTTTTATCATTTCGTACCTAGCCGAAACATCTATACCAACCCTTCTTGTTTGACCACCCGGTTCTACCACCCCTTCATCTCCCACATAAATAAATTCCTGGTCGAGCCACAAATACCAAAGAGCAGCTTGCAATACAACCTTCTTACCCAATTTGAAAATGCCACCAATATCAGAACCCCAGCCCGGTGGTAAAACTTTTTTCCCATCCTTTTGAACCGCTACTCGTGTATCGTTGCTATGGAAACCCCTGCCATTATAAAGGTATAATTGCACATTATTATTAACCCTTAAATTGAAATTGAGTTTTGGGCTTACAAGGGTAGAGTTTGATGTTAAAACCTGTGATGCTAATTTGTCGTCGTACCGGTTTGTAAAATAATCGGCTCTTAACCCTGCTGTTATATCTAAGTTTTTAGAAACAGATAATTTCTGTGTCCAATATACTCCTGCATTTAATTCATTAATATCACCAAGCATAATTCTATTAGTAATGATATTCCTGTTTTTGGTTCTTGTTAATTCTATATCATTAATATCATCGTACCTCAATTGAACACCGGCTTTTGTTTGGGTCTGTATGTTGCCTAACAAATAGTCCTTTTGATAAGAGCCATTGTATCCAATCATATTCCTGTCTTCACTTTGTCTTATCTGGTCACCGTTTACAGGGTCTTCTTTAAAGAAAGTAAAGTTGGAGTAGAGCTTAAACTTGTTTTTAGTGTAATACACCTGGTTACGTAAAACTGCTCCATCATTTAAGTTGGTATGTAATTCAAGGTTAGCATTATAACGACTTGTTTCGCCACCTTCAGTATTATCAATAGCACCATAAAAACCTATGCTGCCGTTTTCTACTGCCCTGTCGGGGATTTGACCTGAAGCATTCCATTTACTGGTGAAACCTGTAGCAGTTGCGGTTAACGTTGTTTTATCGCTAATGCTGCCATGATACTTCAACAAAACATTAAACCGGTTAAAGTCTTGAGGACTTTCAAAAAAGCCTTTGGTAAAAGATGCTTCACCGGCAAAAAACAAACTCTGGTTTCGTTTGTCGTGGTTTGGTTTCAAAAGGTTTATTCCCGTAATGCCCCTAAAGGTTCCAAACTGACCCCCTTCTGCTTTTACAAAACTGTTCTCCAGGTAATCCTTTGTTTTAAACTCAACAAATCCTGCAGTAGTAAAATTTCCCTTATCAGCAAAGTATGGTCCTTTATTGAAGTTTATTTTTTCTATCAGTTCAGGTATCACCCAATGCAAATCTGCATACCCCTGACCGTGTGCATGGCTTACCATATTAACCGGAATGCCATCTACGGTAAGGTTTATATCTGTACCATGGTCTATGTCAAAACCTCTGAGAAATATCTGTTCTGATTTGCCACCACCGGCATGTTGACCGATAAACAAACCCGGAACCATACGTAACACTTCCTGTGAATTATTGATAGGTCGCAAGTGAATGTCAAGGTCGCTGATGGTTTTAAAAATGCCGTTGTTGGCAGATGCTAAAACCTTTACTTCATCAAGACTGGAAACTTTGTTATCAATATAAATGATAGCTGAATTGTCTGTAATGGTTAGTGTGGTGAGGTCTATTGTTTTTGGTTCAAAACCTATACGGGTAATATTTAGTTTACTAATTGATGCCGGTAAATTTTTGAAACTGATAAAGCCGTTATCATCGGCAGAAGCATTGAAGGTTAAATCTTCGCTTTGTGCAAAGGCATCGGGTACAGGTATTTTTGATGCCGTATTTACAATATAAATTCCTTTAAGGGGAGTTTGGGCATAAACCAAATTTCCCACCAACAGGAAGCACGAAAACAAAAAGTATTTGAACCTCTTTGTAAAAAGATACATGAGTATAATTGTTTGAAATATGCAATATCACTTAGTATTATTGAGCGCATAAGCATAACGTACTAATTGAATTAAAAAGAAAACAGGATGTAGTGCAGGATAATTTTATTTGAAACAGTAGATAGTTATGACAACGCTATAGCTTTTAATGCTGTATGCGGAAGCATACAATCAATATGTGTACTGATGTTCAATAGATAATTCCTGCTGGAAATTAAGAAGACTTGGGCGGGGGATAATCCTTATCCAAACAGGTAGTTGAGATGTTGCTAACACTTGTTGCAAATGTTAGTTTCTCTGTGGTTAAATGAGGGATATTATATAAAATTTGAAGAACAATGTGAACTGATACTGGCTCTGAAGTTTTGGTTGTAGATGGATTTTTATCGTTTTCTTCTTCATGTGCTGCTTCAGCAACTTCATCCTCTGCATGGTGGTCGCCGTGATGATGGTGAACTGTAGCAATGTGTTCAGCTTTCCAGAAAATATGAGCAAGTTCGTCTTGTACTAATGGTAATATAGGTTTACACATTGCAAACGTGTAAAGTATAAGGAGATAGTATGCTGTGTTAGACTTCACTTCAACTCATGAAAAGTTATAAACAAAACAATGCTCAACTATAACTACGAATAATATGTTAAAGCAGTTTGAAAAGTAAAAAAGCTGAAGGCATAGAAACGCAATCACGCTAAATAATTATTATGCTGCCGAGTTTGAATGCTGCAAGCTGTACAACAACCAAATAGCGATGTAAACTGAAAGGTGAGAAGAGGTAAAACAACAATTGTTTCTAAAAACAAAGGCATGGACTTTCTGCGCACACATCCCTGGAGATAGTCCCTACGATCTACTTATTGAATCAGGTAAAGGACGAGGTATACGATTACGGGCATTTATACTGATGGTAAAACTAAGGATAATGACCATAAAGAACCTGATTCAATTTAAAAAAAGAAAAAGGATGGCATTTCTGCACACCCTTCTCGTGAGGTAGTCCCGACAAGAATCGAACTTGTATCTAGAGTTTAGGAAACTCCTATTCTATCCATTGAACTACGGGACCGTTGTTCGTAAAGCGGCAAAAATAAAATTGTTTCTCTTATTCTTATCAATTAGTTTTAAATCACTTCCTAAAATTTTGAAAAGAAATGCCTTATGAATAAAATATGGTTTTTTGCGCTGCTTATTATTGCCTTTGCTGCATGCCGTTCTTCACGTGTTAATAATAATGCCCCGCGTTATAATCACCTGACTATTTATGTTACCGACCTGCAAAAAAGTACACAATTTTATAAAGATGTTATGATGCTTGAATTGATACCCGAACCGTTTAATGACAACAGGCATTCATGGTTCAAAATTTCAGAACACGGGCAATTGCATGTTGTTTCCGGCGCAAAGGAAAAATCGGATCACGACATTAACATACATCTTGCCTTCAGCGTTGCAGACCTCAATACCTTTGCCAGGCATCTTGATAAACATAAAATTTCATATGGCAACTGGTCGCAAACCAGTAAAGACTTTCAAATGCGCCCCGATAAAGTGGCACAGATATATTTCAAAGACCCGGATGGATACTGGCTTGAAGTGAATAATGACAAATACTAAACCTATGACCTATGATGAGCTTAAACAACTTTATCCTTCTCTTGAAGATGGCTTGTTGAAAGAAATACTTCAGCATGGAACCATTAACCACATACAGGCAGGTGAAACATTATTGCGTGTTGGGCAGACCATCCGTTCCACCATGTTAATTATGGATGGTATTGTGAAGCTATACCGCGAAGACGAAGCAGGAAAAGAGTTTTTTATTTACCACCTTAATGCCGGGCAGGCATGTTCTCTTTCTATGGTATGTACGGCCAGGCATGAGACCAGCGAAGTGCTTGCCAAAGCCCTTACAGATGCCACTGTGCTTAGTATACCATTAAACCTTATGGATGAATGGATGGGCAGGTATAAAACATGGTACCAGTTTGTTATTACCAGTTACAGAAACCGGTTTGAGGAATTGCTGAAAACCGTTGATGCCATAGCCTTCTCTAATATGGATGAAAGACTGGAATTTTACCTTCAAAAACAGGTGGAAACCTTCGGCAGGCAGTTTAAGATTACGCACCAGCAAATTGCAAATGACCTGAATACTTCCCGCGAGGTGGTTAGCCGTTTATTAAAGAAGATGGAATTTAATAACTGGGTAGTTATTCAAAGAAATTCTATCGAATGGACCCGTGAATAAACCCAGGATATGATTTGTGATTAATATCACCATTAATCTAAACCATTGCTTGCAACTTTGCATGTATTATGGGATATGTAGCAGCATTATTTATTGGGATTTCTTTAGGGCTGATCGGCGGCGGGGGATCTATTTTAACAGTGCCCGTTCTGGTTTACCTTTTTGCAATTTCCCCAACCCTTGCTATATCATATTCCCTGTTCATAGTTGGTTTTACAAGCCTTGTTGGCGCCTTTAATTATTACAGGAAAGACCTGGTGAATTTCAGAACGGTATTATTGTTTGGGTCTGCCTCAATTACAACTGTTTTTTTAACACGCAAATTTATTATTCCAAATTTGCCGGAAGTTTTCTTCAGGGTCGGCTCATTTGAAGTAACACATTCTTTGTTTGTAATGGTTGCATTTGCAATACTTATGGCCGCAGCATCTGTTTCCATGATTAGAAATAAAAAACCAAATGCTGATAAGGGTGCAAAAAGCCATCCGCAACAATTAATAATTTATGGCATTTCCATCGGGGTTGTTACAGGATTTTTAGGTGCAGGCGGGGGATTTTTATTAATACCAGCATTGGTGTTAATAATGAAACTTCCCATGAAGGAAGCCATAGGCACATCCCTGATGATCATCGCGCTAAATTCACTGATTGGTTTTGTGGGCGATATTGGTTTACATGAAACAGATTGGAACTTCCTGATAATTATTTCTGCCATATCAGTTGCCGGAATTTTTTTAGGAGGCTATTTTAATGGGAAAGTAAATGCTGAAAAATTGAAAAAAGGTTTTGGATGGTTTGTTTTAATTATGGGTATTTACATTATTATAAGAGAAGTTTTTATTTAGATAATGTATAGTAGCGCAAATTGCAGAACGTACAAGTGTGCGACGCAATTACCGGTGATAATAGAATAAATGCCGGGTAACCAAAAAATAAAAATATATGAAAACGATACTTCAAAACTGGACATTTATGCGAGCCCTGCGGCTGGTATTGGGCATCGCCGTATTAATTCAGTCGATCGTGCAAAAGGATATTACAATTGGGGCGCTGGCAGGGTTTTTATTATTTACCACACTAGCAAATGTTGGTTGCTGTGGTGCAGGTGGTTGCAGTGTGAATTCAAAATTATTTAATAAACAACAAATACAACATGATGTACTGGATGAAAAAAAATAAATGGATTTTTATTGGGGCTCTGGCAGGCGCCATTGCCGGTTTTGTATACTGGAAATTTGTGGGTTGCGTATCCGGCACCTGTGCCATTACCTCTAACCCTGTGCGCAGCACTATTTATTTTGGTGTACTGGGTGCATTTTTATTCAGTGCTATTACAACAAATAAAAAAGAAGAAATAAAGTCATGAAAGAATTTTTAGAACAACCATGGCCATGGTATGTGGCCGGTCCTTTAATTGGTTTAACGGTTCCAGCATTATTAATTTTCGGCAATCGTACGCTGGGTATATCCTCCTCGTTACGGCATGTATGTGCCATGTGTTTACCTGCCAAGATCCCGTTTTTTAATTATGACTGGAAAAAAGAATTGTGGAACCTTTTTTTTGTAGGTGGAATTTTATTCGGAGCAATGTTGGTAGCCTTGTTTTTTAGTAATCCTGACCCTATAAATCTTAACCCTGCCCTGGTGCAGGAATTAAATGGTTACGGATTAACGGATCAGCATTCAATTTTGCCGGAGCAATTGTTTAACTGGCATCAGCTGTTAACTGTAAAAGGATTGTTCTTTATGGTGTTTGGTGGTTTTCTTGTGGGGTTTGGCACCAGGTATGCCGGTGGGTGTACCTCCGGTCATGCAATTATGGGCTTATCAAACCTTCAGCTTCCATCACTTATAGCAACCATAAGTTTTATGGCAGGTGGTTTTATAATGGCAAATCTTATTCTTCCCTTTATTTTAAATTTATAAAAATGGTATCACAGTATAAACCGGTTCATAAAACCGGAAAACAAGTAAACCCAGGGGTCGCAACCAAAAGTTCCGGAGAACATGAACATGAAAAAGGTTTTGCCTTAATAAAATACCTGGTTATGGGTATTTTATTCGGTATCATACTTGTAAAGTCTGAGGTTATTTCCTGGTTTAGAATTCAGGAAATGTTCCGGTTGCAAAGTTTTCATATGTTTGGTGTAATAGGCTCTGCTGTTGTGGTTGGTATTATTTCTGTTTGGCTGATAAAAAAATTTAATGTTAAAACCATTCGTGGTGAAAAGATTGTTATTCCAGACAAAGTATTTAATAAGGGGCAGATCTATGGGGGTTTAATTTTCGGGTTTGGCTGGGCAATAACCGGTGCATGCCCGGGCCCTTTATTTGCACAAATCGGTTCAGGATTTTCGGTAGTAATTGTAACATTATTAAGTGCCATTGCAGGTACATGGGTTTACGGATTAATGAAGGAGAAATTGCCGCATTAACACTGTATTATTTATTACTTCAAAAAAAAATTATGAAAAAGTTATTACTTTTTATTACGGCTTTACTTGCCTTTAATGCATTATTGTTTGCCCAAAAAAGCCATTACAAAGTGGTATTCGATATGTCTTCGGCAGATACTGCTGCGCATAGTGCCGTAATTAGGCAGGTAAATAATTTTCTGGCATTGGCCCCGGATGGAGAAGTAGAAGTTGTGTTTCACGGCCATTCACTCAATGCCCTGGTTAAAAATAAAACAACTGCAGAGAATTCCATTAACGATCTGGTGCATAATAAACATGTAATAATTGCCGCATGTAATAATACAATGAAGCGAATGCAACTAACAAAAGACGATTTAATTGAGGCAGCCACTGTTGTTCCCGCGGCTATTTTAGAACTTGTAGATAAACAACAAAACGGCTGGAGCTATATTAAAGCAGGAAATTAATTTTTATAAAAAACCCCTTTTATTAAGGGGTTTTTTTTGTTGCTTTATAATTCTTTTTCACTATCTGTTTCTTTTGCTTTAAGCAAATCTTCTTCTATTATTTCTTTAAATACATGTTTTGGTAACCCACCCCTTTGCATTAAGGGTGTTCCATCAACAGGAATAAATAAGAAGGTAGGAATACTTTGTATGCCAAATGCCGCGGCGAGCTCACTTTCTTTCTCGGTGTCTATCTTGTATATAACTATTTGGTCGCTGTAATCATCAGATAATTCTTCCAGTATGGGAGCCACCATTTTACATGGTCCGCACCAGTCTGCATAAAAATCTATAATCGCAGGTTTTGAGCCTTCAAATTTCCAGTCTTTATCTGATGTATAATCAAATACTTTCTCCTTAAATTCTTCTGTGCTTAATTGTATAGTTGCCATAATATCTTTTTTAAAATTAAATTATATTGCCAATATTTACTGCAATTGTGTTGCCAGATGTTTTAGGGAAATAAAGTCCCTGATAATCCCCCATTTATGTTTTTGATTGAGTAAAATATCAATGTGACAACTGTCACCATGTAACAGTTATAAAAACATGAAATTTGCAGTATAATTATTTAATATGGAAATAAAGCAGTTTGAAGATAAGAACCTTTCGCATTACAGTTATGCGGTATTAAGCAATTGTAAAAAGGAAATGGTAATCATTGATCCGTCCAGAAATATTCAGGAATATCTTGATCATGCCAGTGAAAAACAGGCAACGATTATTGGCGTAATAGAAACGCATCCGCACGCAGATTTTGTGAGTGGTCATTTGGAGATGCATGAAAAAACAGGAGCAAAAATTTATGTAAGTAAAGATGTGCATGCCATATACCCTCACGAGGCATTTGATGAGGGGCAACAAATTGAATTTGGAAAAATAAAATTGAGTGCCATAAATACCCCCGGTCATTCACCCGATAGTATCAGCATTTTAATGGAACACGAAGAAAAACAACATGCCGTTTTTACTGGCGATACTTTATTTATCGGAGACTGTGGAAGGCCCGACCTGCGGGAAGGTGCCGGTAAACTGCAGGGCAAACGGCACGACCTTGCTGCCAATATGTATCATTCATTAAGAGACAAGTTAATGGTGTTGAACGATGATGTGATTGTATACCCGGCACATGGGGCCGGCACTTTGTGCGGTAAAAATTTAAGCAAAGAAAGCAGCAGCACAATTGGAAAAGAAAAAAAGGAAAACTGGAGTTTGCAGCCTGCAACCGAAGAAGAATTTATAAATAATCTTTTAGCAGATCAGCCTTTTGTGCCCGCATATTTTCCGTATGATGTTGACCTTAACCGCAAGGGTGCAGATAACATGGAAAAAAACCTGTCATTAATCAATATTGAACAGGCGAGTAATAAAATTGAAGGTGCAGAGAATGTATGGGTGATAGATACAAGAGATGAAAAAGATTTTAAAAAAGGACATTTACCTCACGCTGTTAACCTGATGGAAAATGGAAAATTTGAAACATGGTTAGGCAGCATCATTAACCCGGGAGAAAAATTTTATCTTGTGGGTAAAGACGAAGAACAGGTAAAACGCATGTTAATACGAGTAGCTTCTATTGGTTATGAAACATCGGTTATAAAAGCAGTAATTTTAAACGATGCCGCCCAGACTATGGAGCAAACCGATGTGAAGGCATTTAAAGAAAACCAGCAATTATATACCATTGTTGATGTTAGAAATAAACCGGAAGTTGAAAAAGAAAAAATATTCGACAACAGCCTTTCTATCCCATTGGCAGAAATTCGCAGCAGGGTAAATGAAATACCTACAGATAAACCTATTATTGTGCATTGCGCAGGAGGTTACAGAAGTGCGGCGGCAAGTTCTATTCTTCAGGCAAAAATTGGTGAAAAAACAAAGGTGTTTGATCTGGGTGATGCGATTAAAGAATTTTCATCCCATTAATTCTCAACAAAAAAAATTTTAATTATGGCGTACAATTTTAATAAGCAGGCAACCGGATCTTTTTCTGAAACCGTTAGCAGTGTAAAGGCTCTTTTAAAAGAAGAGGGATTCGGGGTTATAACAGAAATCGATCTAAAACAAAAATTTAAAGAAAAACTTGAAATAGATTTTCGCGAGTACACCATACTCGGTGCCTGCGATCCCGCATCCGCGCATGAGGCTGTGCAGCTCGAGGATAAAATCGGAATTATGTTGCCGTGTAATATTCTTATTCAGGAAACTGAAGAGGGCGGGGTAGAAGTGGCTGCTATAAACCCGTTAAGTTCCATTGGTTCTGTCGATAATGCCGGTTTGCATGCAATAGCAGAAAAGGTTTCTGACCGGTTGCAATCTGTTATTAATAAAATACAATAACCTTACTGGTTGTTGGTTTCAGCGGCCTGGGTTTTTTCATCGCGTTTTATGCTTTTGGAGTGCTTCAGTACTTTTGCTTCTATATAAAAGATTATTTCTTCGGCAATATTCTCTGCCTGGTCGCCCACTCTTTCTAACCGGCGAATAATAGAAAGAATATTTAGCGCCTGGCTCAGATCCTGCGGATTATCTTTTAAATAATCCAGCAAAAGGTCGTTAGCGCTCCTGTTTATTTCATTCAGAAATTCATCTTTTTTAAAGATGGTTCTTGCAGTGGCTGTGTCTTCATTCTCAAAAGCCACGAGTATATGTTCAACCAGCAGAATGGCTTCGTTGTACATTTCTACAGCCTTGGTACAATCAAGAATTTGTTGTTTAAATGGTTCTTTTGCTTCAACAATAAGTTTTGCAATGCCTTCTGCAATATCACCCACCCTTTCAAGGTTGGTGTTTATTTTAAGTACAGCAAGTACAAACCTAAGGTCTACGGCAACAGGGGAGTAAATAGCCAGAATATTTTCGCAGTTTCTGTCTATTTGTAACTCGGCTGCGTTCACTCGTTTTTCAATCATTATAATTTCGCGTGCCAGGTCTTTATCATTATTTAATAAGGCTGATAAGCCCTTGTTTAACTGGGAAAGGGCAAGGTTGCACATTTCAATTACTTCCTTTCTTAATTCTGCCATTTCAATCTGTAACTGGTTCATATACTTATAAATTATACAGGTTTTAACTAAACCTGCCTGTAATGTAATTTTGCGTTCTTGTGTCTTTTGGGTTTATGAACATTTCCCGAGTTTTATCGTACTCAACAAGCTCTCCCAGGTAAAAGAACGCGGTTTTGTCACTCACCCTTGCCGCCTGTTGCATGTTATGTGTAACTATGATAAGGGTAAAATTCTTTTTCAATTCGTGCATCAGTTCCTCGATGCTTGAGGTAGAAATGGGATTGAGGGCTGATGTGGGTTCATCCATCAGCAGCACCTCAGGTTCCATGGCAATAGCACGTGCAATGCACAGCCTTTGTTGTTGACCGCCGGACAGAAAAGTTCCTTTTTTATGTAATCCATCTTTTACCTCGTTCCATAATGCAGCTTTCTGTAAAGAGTTTTCAACTATCTGGTCCCGCTCTGTTTTAGGAAGCCGCATTCCATTCAATTTATACCCTGCAATAACATTATCATAAATACTCAGGTTAGGAAAAGGATTTGGACGCTGAAACACCATTCCAATTTTTAAACGTACCATGATGGGATTAATATTGTACACATCTTCATTATGCAGCAACATTTTTCCTTTTACAGTGGCGCCCGGTATTAATTCATGCATGCGGTTAATGCACCGCAGGTAGGTAGTTTTGCCACATCCTGAGGGTCCCATTACAGCCACAATGTTGTTTTTGGGAATGTCTAATGAAATATCTTTCACAACATGGTTGGTGCCGAAATATGCATTAAAATCCTTGCTGCTTATAATTGTACTTTCCATTTTCTAGTTATCAGCTTTGTTGTAATATTCAAAATTAAAACCCACATCAGTAATATTAGTGAGGCGCCCCATGCCAGCCCGTGCCATTCATCATAGGGGCTGGTGGCATAATTAAATATAAGCAATGGCAAACTTGCCATAGGTTTTAAAACATTTGTGCTTAAATAAGGGTTACCAAAGGCGGTGAAAAGCAAAGGGGCTGTTTCCCCCGCAACACGTGCTATAGCAAGCATTACACCTGAAAGAATTCCACTGAATCCGCATGGCACAATAACCTTCATTATTACTTTATGATAAGGTAATCCCAATGCCAGGCCTGCTTCTTTTAAGGTTGAGGGAAGTAATTTTAAGGTTTCTTCGGTACTCCGGATAACTATGGGCAACATCATAATAGCAAGTGCTACGCTGCCTGAAAGGGCGGAAAAACTTCCCAAAGGTTTTACTATCCAAAAATAAATTACTATTCCTATTACAATAGATGGTGTGCCCTGCATTACATCTACCGCAAGCCGGCTCCAGTATGCGAGTTTACTGTTTTTATTTTCGCTCAGGTAAACCCCGCACAATATGCCTACAGGAACAGCAAGAATAGCGGCAACAATAACAATAAATAGGCTGCCGACCAGTGCGTTGGCAATTCCGCCTCCCAGTTCGCCAAACGGGTTGGGGAATGTTAACCATAAAATCCCAGCTTATTTCGGAAATACCCGTTTTAAGTACATAAAAAATGATGGCAAAAAGCGGTACGGTAATAAGAAAGGCAAATAATATAACAACAACTTCAAATACCTTGTTTTTACCCAGCCTGTATCTTAAACGGTTTTTCATACATCAATCATTTGTAAATCGTTTAATAATCAGTTTTCCAGCTATATTAATAACAATAGTTACCAGAAAAAGCACAAGACCTAATTCTATAAGTGCCGAGAGGTAAACAGTTCTGTCTGCCTCGGTAAACTCATTGGCAATTACACTCGCCATGGTGTTTCCTGGCGAAAAAATACTGTCTGGCAGGTTACTGGTATTTCCTATTACCATAGTTACCGCCATTGTTTCGCCTAAAGCACGTCCGAGAGATAATAATAAACCCGCAAATAATCCTGATTTCGTTTGGGGAAGTATAACATGCCTTATCACTTCGAACCGCGTTGCACCGAGTGAATAAGCACCTTCCTTTAAGGCTGAAGGCACCAGTCGTATTAATTCCCGCCCCAGGGAGGCAGCATAAGGAATGATCATTATTGCCAGTACAAGCGATGCCGTTAAAATGCCCACGCCATAAGGCGATCCCCGCCTTTATTTCAATTTCACGTACAATGGGCACCAATACCACCAATGCCCAAAAGCCATAAATAACAGAAGGAACGGCTGCTACCAGTTCTACAATATTTTTAAGCAACCCGGAGATCCAGCCCGTAGTTTTATACTCTCCCAGGTAAATGGCTATTGCGTATGAAAAAGGAATTGATATAAGCAGCGCAAGAAAGGATGTGATAAGTGTACCCAGTAAAAAGGGAAGGGCACCATAAATATTATTTACGGGGTCCCACGTTTTACTCCAGAAAAAAGAAGGACCTAATGCTTTAAAAGATGGTACAGAATGAATAACAAGGGTTATAAAAATAGAAAGGGCAATTACCATCATAGATAATGCAGTAATTACCAAAAACCGCTTAAAGGTTGTTTCAGCCCTTATTTTTCTGTTAGAAAAAACATTTTTGATTGCCTCCATTGGTACAAATATTAAAACAATTACCCACAGTTCTTAAACTGCGGGTAATAAAATTCTAATTGCTAAAAAATTTACTGCAACAATGGCTGACCATCGAATGTTGCAGATTTCAGAATGTTTTCCGCAACTGTTAAGGCAGCGGGTGAAAGAGGTGCGTAATGTAAGCCTTCGCAAAACTGCTGCCCTTCATGTATATTCCACCATAATAATTTTACCAGGTTCTCTGCCCTGTCTTTCGAACGATTATTATAATTCTGTTCTTTATAAATAATTGCCCACGAAAAACCGCTGAGGGGGTAGCCATCGGCAGCTTCTGTATTTGTGAGGTTTATTTTAGCATCTGCAGGTAATTGAACATTACTTGCAGCGCTTGTTGAGGAAACCGCAGGGGTAATATAATTGCCTGATTGGTTTTTGATACGGGAAAAAGCCATTTTGTTTTGAATGGCGTAAGCCAGCTCCATATAACCTATAGCACCTGGAGTTTGTTTTACCAAACCCGACACCCCTTCGTTGCCTTTGCCGCCCAAGCCAGCCGGCCAGTTTACAGAAGAACCTGCACCGGGGCTTTTTGCCCAATCGGCATTTACTTTTGAAAGATAGGTGGTAAATATGTTGGTGGTACCACTGCCATCAGACCGGTGTACAACGATTATGGTTGTATTTGGTAGATTGATATTCTTATTTTCTGCAACGATTTTGGGGTCATTCCATTTTTTAATTTTACCTGCATAAATACCTGCAATAACATCCGGGGTAAGGTTTATGGTATCTGTTACACCAGGCAGGTTGTAACTTAAAACAACCGCACCTGAACACATGGGTATATGCAATACGGGCTGCCCGATCTTTTGATCCTGTTCTTCGTTTAACGGTGCATCGCTTGCACCAAAATCAACGGTTTTATTGGTTAATTGTAAAATGCCTCCACCTGAACCAATGGACTGATAATTTACTTTTAACCCGGTAAGCTTGTTGTATTCAGAAAACATTTTTGAGAAAAGCGGGTAGATAAAAGTGGAGCCTGCACCTAAGAGCGTGTTATTATCGTTTGAAGATGAAACATTTTGCCCGTTGCCTTCATTATTATCACCATTACCGCACGAGGTAAAAGTGAGGGAGGCGATCAGCAGGCTAAAACCTGTTAAGGCACTTGATAATTTTCTGGATCTCATATTGTTGTTTTTTTTCTTAAGTTCTACTGGTTCAATAAATATTAAAAGCCCATTTCTACCTGAAACCTATACCGTATTGTTCCATCCGGTTCTCTTTGGTCAGTTAAATACGCAAGATCAGTTTGAATTTTTAAACTATGTCCACTTATATACTTGGATAATCCCAGGGTGTATTCCTTCAACTGTCCTTCCCTTCCCGTTTTTTGCAGGCTTTGGGTGGGATTTACAACTGTATACCTTCCGGCCACCTCATAATTATTCTTAAACAGGTAACCGGATTGTATGTTCCAGCCATCACCTGTATTGAAAAAATTAGTGCTGTCTGTAAATATTGGTGATCCGTTACTTTGTTTGTTCATGTATTCTGTTGTTGTAAACCACCCTTTGTATTTTAATGTGGCATCGGCAAAAAAAGTTCTCAGATTCTCTCGATTCTTTTAAAAATGAACCCAGTTCTCCGCCCTGCCGGGTTGCGCCATCATTATAACTGTATCCGGCCCCAATCATTAATTTAGGTTTTGGCTCCCTTGCCAGATCAGCATCGAAGTAATCTCCGTTACCTGTAAATTCCCCAAAGGGTAACAGTTCAAACCTTGCGGTGTAGCTAAAACCGCCGGTATCTGCCACTGTTATATTTCTGCCCTGCCCAATTGATATGGCATATTGATCGCGATAAACTGCATTGCCAATTTTTCCGTTATGGTGAAATTGTATACCAATATCACGATCGAGATTATAATTGGAATTCACAAGGCTTCGATCTACAAAATGCATTTTTTGGGATGAAACCACCCGCTCCCTGTTGCCAGGCAGTTTTGTTTGACCGAACCAAAGTTCAGAATGTTCAGACAATGCATATTTTAATACCGCATCCAAAATAATATTTGCACCGCTGTTTCCTTCAGGAATCACCCTTCCATTGTCGCGGTTACTTAAACCCAATTCAATTTTATATTCAAGCCTGGGCGTAAAGGCGAAGCCTTCCATTTTAATTCGCGCCCTTCTTATAGACATTTCTTTTTCAACAGGCGAACCTTCAGCCAGTGATTTCTCAGCCACAAACAGGGGTTGAATGCGGGCACTTAAATGTAAACTCATAGAACTGTCGGCTGCTGTAAAAGTAACCCCCTTGCCAAACTTAGTAGTGACCTTTCCATTGCTTTGTGTAAATGCCTTGTTACAAATTATTGTAACGAAAGCAATTAATAAGTATTTCTTCATTTTGTCCGTTTATGGTGCAAAAGTGAAATTGTTATGTTACCAAATTGTAAACAAATCGTAATATTAATGTTTCCTGAATGGGGTTATAGTGTGTACTCGCAATTAGCGGGCCTTTATAAAAGATTGTGTTCGCACAAGTTTGGAGAAAGAAGTTTATAATGAAAATTGAATATTTATTAGGTCGTGCTTAATAGTATTTATAAGTTTGATTCCCGTGAATGAAAAAAGATGCTCAGAGAAGAGCATCAGAACCATTATAACACCCGTGTAATTCTTCTTCAATTCTTAGCAGTTGATTGTATTTAGATAACCTGGAAGACCGTGCAAGCGAACCAATTTTTATCTGTCCGCCATTTAAACCCACCGCCAGATCAGCAAGTGTTGCGTCTTCCGTTTCGCCGCTCCGGGCAGAAATAACTGTTTTATACCCGGCATGTTTAGCAGTAGAAATTGCTTCGAAAGTTTCGGTAAGGGTTCCGATCTGGTTCATTTTAATTAAAACTGCATTGGCTGCCTTAAGGCAAATTCCTTTTTTTATGCGTGCAGGGTTGGTGGTAAACAGATCGTCGCCAACTATTTGAATTTGTTTTCCAAGCAATGTCGTAAGGTGCTGCCATCCTTCCCAGTCATCTTCGAAGAGCCCATCTTCTATACTAACTATTGGGTAGTTATCTGTCCAATTTTTAAGCATTTCAGACATTTGAAAGGTATCAAGGGTCTTTTTTTCTGATCGCAATTTATATTTTTTAGATGCCTCATCGTATAACTGCGATGCAGCTACATCTAAGGCTATAGCAATATCTTTTCGGGCCTTATACCCGCAAATTTCAAAAGCTTCACATAAAATATCCAGCGCCTCAACGTTAGAAGAAAGGGTTGGTCCGAAGCCCCCTTCGTCGGCTATCAGGTGGGCAGTATATCCTTTTTTGTTTAATATATTTTTTGTTGCATAGTAAACGTTTGATACCATTTCAATGGCCGCAGAATAGGTTTTTGTAGAGAGTGGAATAACAAGAAAATCTTGTACATCCAGGTTTTTGCCGGCATGCAAACCACCACTTATAATATTTACCATAGGTAATGGGATATGCAATGCTTCATGCGGAATGTTATAATGTTCTGCCAGGTATTTATATAAAGGCTTTTTTGTGTCGTTTGCTGTGGCGTGCGCAGTAGCGAGAGATGCCCCCAGTATGGCATTTGCACCAAGGTTTTTTTTGTTTTCACTTCCATCGGCTGCTATTAATGCCTGATCAATGTGTTCCTGTTCGTGGCTATTTAAACCCACCAGAGTTTTGCGAATGGTAGTGTTTACATGTTCGACCGCTTTTTGTACACCCAGACCGCGATACCTTGTTCCTCCATCCCGCAATTCCAGGGCTTCAAATTTACCGGTAGATGCCCCGGATGGCACCATCATTCTTCCCATGGCGCCGGATGACAATGTTACATCTACTTCAACAGTTGGGTTACCCCGGCTGTCTAATATCTCTCTGCCTTTTACGTTTGTAATTACTGCCATGATTGCCTAAATTTTTTTTTTTAATGAGATGGTTGTAGCACCCTTTCTATTTGCTTTAAAGCATCATTGTGTTTTTCTTTTATAAATGAAATGGCAACCTTGCGGATGATATTTTTTGTAGCCTCATTTTTAATATATGGCACAGGAGATTTTCCATCCATACGGGCAAGTAGCATCAATCCCAGGTGCGGTATTAAATTTTTGATTTTTAAATTGTACGCTGTTAGAAAGGTGTGTATGAGATGCAGGGCGTCAGCCTGTTTATTTAAATGCCATCCCTTTAACATTAAGTGCCCCGTACAATACGCCACATCAAAAACAGGGTTGCCCCAATGTGCCACTTCATGGTCAATTAAAACAATTTTATTGTTGCTTTCTATAAGCATGTTTTTTGGTGAAAAATCACCATGTACAAGGGTTTCTTTTTGCCTTGTAACATCCAGTATAAGTAAATCAATTTCGTTTTTTAATAAAGGATGTTTTTGAATTACATGCCTGTGAAAAGCATTAACACGTAATTGAATAAAATAGGTTTGATCACTAAACCGAAGTTTGTTTTTCTCACTGAATTTGCTGCTGCATTCATGCAATTGTTTAAGCATTCCGCCTGCCTCGATTGCAAGTTTTTCATCAAAGTTTCCATTCATCAGATGTTCCTTCCAGGTAAGTGCATTATCTTCTGCACAGCTCATTAGATAAATGTGGTTGTTGTAATCTACATGCACCACTTTTGGCACTGAACCCTTTGGCATTAATGGAAACAAAGCTTCCATTACTTCGTGCTCACGATGAATTCTTTCAATGTCAGAAAACCAGTCTGCAGCCACCTCTAATTTCTCAAGAGCTTGTTTAATAACCCACCTTTTATCGCCAAGCACTATTTTAAATACACTGCATGAAACCCCTCCGCTAAGAGGGGTGATAAGAGGTTGATCAAATTTGCCGGCAAGGTTACTTTTAACAAGGTATTCCTGTATCGTTTCAGGCGAATCAATTTTCATACGGTCGTAATTTAACCATTGAAAATTGCTTACCGGTCGTAATTATAAAATCTTTTTTACGGCCTGTGAATTATTTTTAATTGTATACTACCACAAGCTTTGGGCGCTTATTAGACAATGTGCTTTCAGAAGAATAAAATCCCATAGCACGCAGGGTTTGCTCTATTTGTAACCGCAGGGAAAAACCAAAGTTTTTTGCGGGATCAGCAACCATAGGTGCAACCAATTGTGTTACATCAATAATTACATCATAATTGTATTGGCTGGTAGAATAAGGAATAAGTTGTTGATTATTTGTTGTTACGGTTGGTTGTGTGTTCCAGGTAACGTTGTTTTCATTCCAGGCAGAGGTTACGCGCCGTACCCATACATCATTCTGAGGATATTTAGAACCCGGATAATAAGAATCGCCCATAGGCATGTGACTGTTAGGCGTTGTTAAACCATACAGCATAAGTTTTGCTGAAACAATATTTGCGGTTGGCGGAATGTTGGATAAGGCTTTAAATTTTAAAAAAGACCGGGCATATATTTTAAAACCACTTTGTTGCCAAACCAGGGCTTTTATTATTTCTATAGATCCATAATTTGAATCGGCATACAACGGGTGCCTTTCAATTTTTTTTACCCATGCATCCTCACCATTCGTACCCGGTTTAAATACCATCCGGGTATTGCCGGTTGCTTTGTCATATGATTGTTCTATCTCATCATTCACAATATTTTGTGATATAGCTTCATTCTCGTTTACAGTTGTTTCTTTTTTACACGATATTAAATTCAGCATAATTAAACACGCACAAACCGTAACAGCAATTTTCATAATTTATATTTTGCTTTACTTACGCATTATGCGGTTGAGTAGTTTTTAATCATTTGTTATCTATTATCTTCAAAAAATCTATTATTTAAAATAACAGCCATGAAAAAAGACTTTTACGTGTTATCTGGTATTGAATGCGAACACGGGGAAGGACCGGTTTGGTGCAACGAAACTAATATCTTTTATAATGTTGATATCTCCGGGGGTGAATTTTACTCTTATCATTATAGCACAAATGCGGCAAAAAAATATTCAGTTGGGCAGCCGCTCGGTGTTCTTGCACTTACAACAGGCAGCGAAATAATTATGGGTTTACAAACAGGCATAGGATTGTATAATACACAAAATAAAAAATTACATTTTCCTGCTGGCTGGAATGTAAATGAAGCGCATAAAAATATTCGTTTTAATGATGGAGCTGTTGATCCTGCAGGAAGATTTCTTGCCGGCACTATGACTTTTGAAGGAGATAAGCCTGTGGGAAAATTATATCAGGCTGAAAAAAACGCCCCACTTAAAATAATGAAAGAAAAAATGTTTATTCCCAATGGCATGGGTTGGAGTAATGATGGCTCGAAATTTTATTTAACAGATACACCACGGCTGGTTATTTATGCATATGATTATGACACCAACACCGGCAATGTATTGAATGAAAAACCATTTATACAATTTGAAAACGGAATGTATCCTGATGGGATGTGCATAGACACGGAAAATAATTTTTGGGTGGCCATATGGGGCAGGTCGGTAATAAAAAGATTTAACCCTTTTGGCAAATTGCTTCAAGAGTTTTCCATGCCGTTTCCACATGTAACCAGTTGTTGTTTTGGTGGCGAAAAAATGAATCAACTTTTTATTACATCATCCCGCCGCGACCTGAACGAAAAACAACGCAAAGAATACCCCCTTGCAGGGCATGTACTTGTAATGGAAACAAATGCCACGGGTAAACCCCAGAATAAATTCAGCCTTTAATTTTGCATTTGGATTTGACAAAGAAAATCAGCACGGCTAAACAGGTGTGCAAACCATGTTTTTAAACTAAGTTCGCGCCGGCAATAATTATTTATACATGGAATATAATTTCAGGTCAATAGAAAAATACTGGCAACAGCGTTGGAAGGATACAGGAGCATACAAAATATCAAACCCTGCCCCCGGGGAAGAAAAACAACAGAAAAAATTTTATGTGCTCGACATGTTCCCTTATCCCAGCGGGGCCGGTCTGCATGTTGGGCATCCGCTTGGTTATATCACCTCAGATATAATTGCACGGTTTAAAAGGTTAAAAGGGTTTAAAGTGTTGCATCCTATGGGTTATGATGCATTTGGCCTGCCGGCAGAGCAATATGCTATTGAACATGGTATACACCCGGCAATAAGTACACAACAGAACATTGATAATTTTAGAAAACAACTCGATAATATCGGCTTTTCTTTCGACTGGAGCCGCGAAATAAAAACAAGCGATGCATCTTATTACAAATGGACACAATGGATATTTCTTAAGTTGTTTAAAAGCTTTTTTAATAGTAATACACAACGTGCAGCGCCCATTGAAAAATTGATCGAAGCTTTTGAAAAAGATGGCAATGAAGATCATCCCTTTCCCAATGCAGCCCTGGCAGAACAGGTATCAGATGCACTTATTTTTTCTTCGCAGGAATGGAGGGCGTATGCCGATAAAAAAGCAGCAGGATATTCTTATGCAGTACAGGCTTGCCTATTGCGGATATGGAGAAGTAAACTGGTGCGAAGCTTTAGGAACAGTTCTGGCAAACGACGAAGTAGTGAACGGTTTAAGTGAGCGTGGCGGCACACCCGGTTACAAAAAAGAAATTAAGACAATGGTATTTACGCATAACAGCCTATGCTGAAAGGTTGTTGCAGGGTTTGCAAACCATAGCTTTCAGCGATGCTATGAAAGAGATGCAGAGTCACTGGATAGGTAAATCGTCCGGAGCGGAAATAGACTTCCAGGTAAATGGAACTGATGAGATTCTTAAAGTATATACCACGCGTCCCGATACTTTGTTTGGTGTAGATTTTATGGTGGTGGCACCCGAACACGAGCTCATACAAAAAATTGTTCCTGAAGATTACGAAGAGCAGGTAAACGATTATATAGCTTATGTAAAGCAACGCAGCGAAAGGGAACGAATGTCTGAGCGCGAGATCACTGGTTGTTTCACAGGTGCAACCGCCCGCCATCCGTTTGATTACCGCGAAATTCCCATTTACATTTCAGAATATGTACTTGCAGGTTATGGAACGGGGGCCATCATGGCGGTGCCCTGCGGTGATGAACGTGATTTTAAGTTTGCCAAACATTTCGATATACCCATAACAAATATTATCGGTGATGCATTTAACGGTGAGGAGGCGAACCCTACTAAAAATGCGGAGCTTGAAAACAGTAACTTTTTAACGGGGATGATGATGGAAGATGCAGTAAAAATAATGCTGCAGGAAATTGATGCGTTACAAATAGGAAAGGCCAAAATAAATTATAAAATGCGCGATGCTGCCTTTAGCAGGCAGCGCTATTGGGGCGAGCCTGTACCCATTGTTTGGAAAGATGGCATCGCCTATCCCATGGATGAAAACGAACTTCCGTTGTTGCTTCCACAAACAGAAGAAATAAAACCAGGCAAAAATGGCGAAAGCCCATTGGCAAATATTCCTGCGTGGGTTGACAAAAATTTAGAGACCAATACTATGCCCGGGTATGCAGGCTCATCCTGGTATTTTTTACGGTATATGGACCCCGATAATGATGAAATGTTTTGCGAAAAACGCATCAGCGATTACTGGAACCAGGTAGACCTTTATGTGGGCGGAACGGAGCATGCCGTTGGGCATTTATTATATAGCCGTATGTGGACGAAAGTATTGCACGACCTCGGTTATATCTCTTTCGACGAACCCTTTAAAAAATTATTGAACCAGGGAATGATACAGGGCAGCAGCCGGTTTATTTACAGGTTGCAAAGCGATAAGAACACCTTCATTTCTCACCATCTTATTAAAGAAAATGCAGTAGATGCTTTACATGTAGATGTAAATATGGTTGATGGACTAGAGTTAAATATTGAAGCATTTAAAAAATCAAAACCAGAGTATGCAGGCGCAGCATTTATACTGGAAGACGGGAAATATATATGTGGGGCAGAGGTAGAAAAAATGTCTAAATCTAAATTCAATACCGTTAACCCTGATGATATTGTTGAAAGGTACGGCGCTGATACTTTTCGCATGTATGAAATGTTTTTAGGTCCGGTTGAACAAAGCAAACCATGGGATACCAAAGGTATTGAAGGCGTTCACAGGTTTCTTAAAAAATTGTGGCGGTTGTTTTATGATGAACAAAAAGGGTTGGTTATTACAGATGAAAGTGCCAATGCTGGTGAATTAAAAATTCTGCATCGCACTATTAAAAAAGTAGAAGAAGATACCACCCGATTTTCATTTAATACTGCGGTAAGCACGTTCATGATCTGCATTAATGATCTAACGGATGTAAAGTGCCATAAAAAAGAAATTCTGCAACCATTGCTTATTTTGCTGGCACCCTTTGCCCCGCATATTGCAGAGGAATTATGGCAGACATCAGGCGGAGAAAACACCATACTCGATGCAGAATACCCTATATTAAACGAAAGCTTTTTAACAGAAGCAACTAAGGATTACCCGGTAAGCGTAAACGGAAAGTTTAGAACAACCATTAATATGGATGCTGATATTTCTCAAAGAGAGGCAGAACGGATTGTACTTGCAAACGATGTAATAAAAAAATGGATAAATGATGGCGAGGTGAAGAAGGTGATATTTGTGAAAGGAAAAATGATAAACATTGTGATTTAAAAATAAAGTTCTGATAATGCACCAAAATTCGACCCTTGAAGAAATTCTTGACCGGAACCGCGAAAATTTTGCAGATGTTTTGCCCATTGGCGAAAACGACTGCCTGCTAATGATGGATCTTACTTCTCAAAATCTTGACCTGTCGGATGATGTAATCGCAGACAATCAAAAGTTCATTTCTTATGTAAACAATAAATTATCTGCGCTTAATTGCAGTTTCGGAATTGGCGGTTATAATGAGTTACGCTCCATTTATGCGCGAAGTGAATTGTTTAGTTCAGGCGATAATAAAGAACCCCGCAGACTTCACCTGGGTATTGATATTTGGGGAACTGCCGGAACAACAGTTTCAGCCCCCATAGATGGCACAATACACAGTTTTGCAAACAATGATAGTGACGGGGATTATGGCGCCACCATAATACTTCAACACCAACTGGAAGGGGAGACTTTCTACACCCTGTACGGCCATCTTTCGGCAGAAGACCTTGTGCATTTAAAAGAAGGCACAACATTAAAAAAAGGCGAAGTTTTCGCACACCTCGGCACTACTGAAGAGAATGGTAATTGGCCACCACACCTGCATTTTCAAATAATACATGATATGGGTGACAGAAAGGGTGATTACCCCGGGGTATGCGCTAAATCGGAAGGCGGTGCTTTTATTGCCAACTCACCAAACCCTGAACTTATCTTAAAACTTAACCGTTACCGCCAGGTATCCAGCCGGATTTTTTAACCACTTTTCTGGTAGTATTTGCAGGCAGGTTTTAAGCCGCATTCTGCACATTTTGGTTTGCGGGCTATGCAGATATACCTGCCATGCAGAATTAGCCAGTGATGCGCTTTGGAAACCATGCTTTCGGGAATGAAACTTACCAGCTGTTTTTCTGCTTCGAAAGGTGTTTTGGCATTTACTATTAACCCTATTCTTGCAGCAACCCTAAACACATGCGTATCTACAGCCATATTGGGTTGCTCATCTATGACTGAAGTAATAACATTTGCTGTTTTTCTGCCTACACCCGGCAGTTTAACCAGTGATTCAACAGTTAATGGTATCTCGCCATTAAAATCGCGAATAACCATTTTAGCCATCTCTATCAGGTGTTTCGTTTTATTATTCGGGTAAGAAATGCTTTTTATAAGGGGAAATAATTCTCCTGGTGTTGCTTGTGATAATTGCTGCACACCAGGGTATTGCTGAAAAATAGAGGGGGTGGTGAGATTTACTCTTTTATCGGTGCATTGGGCTGATAAAATAACCGCTACCAATAACTGGTACGTATTATCGTACATTAACTCGGTTTCGGGATCGGGAACATGCTGCTGAAACCATTCGAACACAAAATTGTACCGTTGCTTTCTTGTCATGAATAATGCGTGCTGCAGATAAAATTAATGGTATAAACCATTATGCACCCAACATTATATCAGCTTAAAAATATTTTGATGTACAAGTGTGCGACGCAATGAACGATTGCCTTGAGTTATACGGCCGGTAACAAAAAAAATGTAAGAATTTAAAGGGGTTTCGGTACTTCTGAAGGCTTTTGCACATATTGAAAAATAGCATCTAACGTTTTTTGCCGCGGAGATTTTAAAGACATTTTATTTAACCTGTCTTCGGCTTCTTTTATAACGAGTAGTTTTTCGTTCAAAGACCAGTTTTTCTGAAGTTCTCTTTCCATCTCGGATCGCTCTTCTTCATTCATCTCATTATACATGTACAACAATAGATTTTCCGGTGTAAAATTTGGCATAGCAAGTTCAATTAATTAATAATTAAATAAAGCCCGTTCACAGGATATTGAAGTTGCTAATGGGAGCTTTCTAAGGGACTGCTAATTAAACGCCGGTGATAAACTATTATTGTTTTACTGCCTTGTTTTTATCTGTTTCGGGGGGCAGTATTATAAATACATCTTCATTGGTTTTTTTCATGTTGTACTTTTCCCGGGCAAACTTTTCTATAGCTGCAGGGTTATTCTGCAGGTTGTTGAGGTTATGCCGGGTTTGGGCTATGGCAGCTTCGTAAAAACTGCGGCTTTCCAATAACTCATTCAACTCGCGCTGGCGATCCATCTGAACAAAAAGGTCGTTATGATCTACAAACAACATTAGTACTGCAAACACGCCAATTGCTATGATGTACTTGCTTTTTGTAATAATGCGAATGGTTCTTTTCACTATAAATTGAATGAGTAATTAAAATTACCAGATTCTTTTTCTATAACTAAATTTCGAGACATTTATTTTGAAAAACGAATCTTCCCTTTGGGGTATATGGCATTCTGACCCAGCATTTCTTCTATACGTATTAACTGGTTGTATTTGGCTACGCGGTCTGTTCTGCTGGCAGAACCCGTTTTAATTTGTCCGCAGTTTAAAGCTACGGCCAGGTCGGCAATTGTAGTATCTTCAGTTTCACCGCTGCGGTGGCTCATAATGGTAGTGTAGCCACTTTTTTGGGCAAGTTGTACTGCGTTGATTGTTTCTGTAAGGGTTCCTATCTGGTTTACCTTTATAAGTATGCTGTTGGCAATATCGTTGTCAATACCGCGCTGAAGTATTTTGGTGTTGGTAACAAAAAGATCATCACCCACTAATTGCACCTTGTGCCCGATAGCCTGGGTAAGTTTTTTCCAGCCATCCCAGTCTTCTTCTGCCATGCCATCTTCAATGGAGATGATCGGGTATTGATTAACCCATGATGACCAGTATTCTACCATCTCATCACTGCTTAAAATTTTGCCGGTGCTTTTGTAAAATTTGTACTGATCGTTAAAATACATTTCGCTGCTGGCGGCATCTAATGCAATACCAATTTGAGAACCAGTTTTATAACCCGCAGCTTCAATGGCTGTTAGTACAGTTTCAATGGCTTCTTCGTTGCTCTGAATATCCGGGGCAAAGCCACCTTCATCGCCCACATTGGTACTGTACCCCTTCTTTTTTAATACAGATTTTAATTTGTGAAATATCTCAACTCCCCAACGTAAACCTTCACTAAAAGTTGATGCGCCTACGGGTACAATCATATATTCCTGGTAGTCTATTTTATTATCGGCGTGTACACCACCGTTTAAAATGTTCATTAATGGCATTGGTAAAACCGTGGCGTTTACACCGCCGATGTACCTGAAAAGCGGGAGGTCGCTTTCAAGCGCTGCTGCTTTTGCCACCGCCATAGACACAGCAAGAGTTGCATTTGCCCCCAGTTTGCTTTTATTTTCTGTGCCATCAATATCAATCATTAAAGCGTCTATTGATACCTGGTCGTTAACAGGATAACCCGAAAGTTTACCTGCAATGGTGTCATTAACATTCGCTACAGCCTTTAGAACACCCTTGCCTACATATACACTGTCGTCTGCATCGCGAAGTTCAACAGCTTCATGTTTGCCCGTACTTGCGCCACTTGGTACGGCGGCCCTGCCCAATATTCCGTTTTCGGTTATTACATCTACTTCAATGGTAGGATTTCCGCGGCTGTCTAATATTTGCCTTGCATGTACGTCTGCTATGTAGCTCATAATAAAAGTTTTTTGATTTTTTATTTTATTGAAACCGGCGGTTGAATAAATGAGCACCCCCTGTTGCGTCGCACTCTTATACGGTTGTTTATAATGCAGCAAAGAAACAATTTCTTTTGATGCTGCGAAAAAGCAGATTTATGAAATTATTTTGATGAATTGTTTGCCACCTTTAAAATTTTATTTGCCGTCTATTTATCAACGAAATATTCGTATGACCGTTTGTCGAATTCTGTTCTCCTTTTCTGGATTACATTCTCTATACCCGTTGCCAGGTAATATTTTTTATTAACTGAATTAAAAATATCACTTCTGTGTTTCTTTTGAATTTCTGGCGACCGGCTGGCAACGCCAAGCGCTTTATTAATTTCATCTAACGAGGTAAATTTATCTGCCAGAGAATTTTCGGCTATTAACTTCAGTATATTTATTTCGTTCTCATCAAACACAATCCGCTCCGCATGGGAAGTTTGGGGTTGTTCATCTTCTTTCAAAGTATTTTCTTTTTTTTCTTTTTTCTTTTTTCTACGGGCAACCAAAAGAATTCCACCGAAAGCAAGTGCAATGGCAGAAAATAGAATAGGAAGGTCGCCATTATGGTTTTCAGGTTCGTAAATCGCAATATTTAATTTTTGAAAATCAGAGAAATGAAGTTGAAGAGAGTCTAAAAAATTGTCATGGGTTTTGCCGAAATAAAACATGGAATCTCTGAAATAAAATAATTCTGTATCTGCCCTGGCATATAAAATGTTTCTAATAATTCGGTTAGGGTTGTTTTTAAGAGAATACAAGGCATTGTGTTTGTAGTCAACGAGGTATAAATTCGCGCCTATCTCCAAAAATTCTCCCCAGCTGCAGGATGCCAGGGTGTTGCAGGTAGGTAATTTATCAATTAAAAATTTGTTGAGGTTGCCTAGTTTCTCCCAGGTTTTGGTTTTAAGATTAAGCCGGTAAACTGCATAAACATTGGTGGTTTCATTTAATTCTTTCGTTTTTACCGCTTCGTTGCGCTGGGTTATAAAGCCTACATATAAAAAACCATTGTCCTGGTCGTACCAAAACAATTGCCTCTCATTGCACATTAAGGGAATTTCTTCATTTAATGGTATTATATCCCACTGCTTGGTTTTTTCTATATACACCCTTAGCTGGCCGTTTATTCGCCAGATTCCATAACCTCCCAGGGAGTATATTGAATCATGGTAACTAAAAATATAAGCTCCAAAACCATAAGCAAAGGCTCTGGTTGTATCAACCCGGTTAATTGAGATAGAATCACCATCAGGCACCACCTGATATAATCTGCCCGAGCCAATAAGGGTATAATATAATTTTCCTTTATTCTTTACCAATAACTGCGGAAATGTAAAAAAAGGATACTCATCTATAGCAAAAATGTTTTCCTCTTCAACGGTAAAGGTTGGGATATTTTTCCTGTCGTATAAAATATTTTGGAGGGTTTTTGAGGCAGGTATTTTTTGCGCAAGGCCGCTTAAAGGCTGAAGTAAATTGAAAAAGACAATGAAAATAAAGGTAAAAATAAGTGAGAATCGATGTTTTAAAATAGGGCTAGGCAAAACAATAAGTTATTTACTTATATGAAAGGGTTTCGAAATTAGCTAGTTATAATATCAAAATGATATTACCTAATAAGTAACCAAGTTACCAAAAAAAAATTAATCAGCCTATACTTTTGTTCTCCACTACGATTAGGCAATTTTTAACCGACGAATATATATCCTTTTTATTTTCCCTTTTTTCAACCCCATCCCTACCTGCTAATTTGTAAATCTCATTATGGTAAAGATTTATGAAGTAAAAATTCAATTGGATAACGGCAGAACCCTTGTAACAACAATTTCTGCCGATTCCGACTTCCATGCCCGCCAATTGCTGCGAATGCAATATGGTGATGAACTTAAAAGTATTCATTATGTAAGGCCGTTTCAATAAATACGTGTAGACGTTTATATATTTTATTATGGACTGATAAGGTTTATGAACTCATCTTCACTTATAATTTTTATTGTATTTATTTTTTTTGCTTTCTCAAGTTTGCTGCCTGCATCTTCCCCCACAACTAAATAATTTAATTTACTGCTTACACCGCTTAGAATTTTTCCTCCGCGGTCTTCCACATGTTTTTCCGCATCGTCTCTTTTTAGTTTTAATAAACTGCCTGTAAACAAAAAGGTGAGACCTTCAAGGGGTTTGCCCCCCTGATTTTCGTGCTTTTTTTGAGAACAATTAACCCCCAGGGTTTTAATTTCCTCAAGCATGTGAATGTTGGCCGGGTTATGAAAAAAATCGAACACACTCTTAGCCACTTTAACCCCAATATCCTCCAGTTGCTGTAGTTCTTCTTCTGATTTATTTGCCAGGTGAAATACATCATTCACTGCATTTGCCAGCGTTTTGGCGGTGGTTTCCCCCACAAATCGAATTCCTAACGCATAAATTAACCTGTTAAGGGACTGTTTCTTTGATTCTTCAATGGCAGCTGAAAGATTTTCAACTGATTTCTTTCCAAAACCCTCCAATTTTCCAATGGCTTCAAAATCAAGTTTATATATGCCAGGTATATCTGTAAGAAATCCCAGGTTATAAAACTTTATAACGTTTGCAGCGCCAAAACTCCTTATGTCCATAGCATCTTTACTTACAAAATGAATGATGCGCTCCATAGCCTGTGCCGGGCATTCTATGTTTATGCATCGCCACGCCGCTTCTCCTTCTTCACGAACCAGTGCGCTGGTGCAAACCGGGCAATGTGCTGGAAAGAGGATCTTCTTTTCCCCTCCGGTTCTACCTTCGGGTAAACTTCTTACTATTTGTGGAATTACATCGCCTGCTCTTTCTATTAATACACTGTCGCCTATTTTCAGGTCTTTATCGTTTATATAATCCTCGTTATGAATGGATATGCTTGTTACGGTTACCCCGCCAACAGCAACAGGTTCTAATTTTGCCACAGGAGTTATAGCGCCGGTTCTACCCACCTGGAATTCAACTGCTTTTAAAATGGTGGTGGCTTGCCTGGCCTTAAATTTAAATGCAATGGCCCAACGGGGGTGGTGGCTTGTCATGCCTAATTTATCCTGAAGTTCCAGTTCATTCACCTTAATTACCATTCCATCAATTTCGTAAGGGAGTGTTTCCCGAAGGGCTTCATAATCCTGCACATGTTTAATAACTTCTTTGATCCCTTTATACACCTGTTTTTCTTTTTCGGGAGAGCGAAATCCACATTGCCATAGAAATTTTAATGTTCCGCTATGGGTGGTTAGTTCTTCCGGAAGTTTTTTGCCTGCAGCCATTGTTACATCGCTAACATTATAAAGAAAGGCCTCGAGACCACGCCGGGCAACTTCTTTTGGATCTTTAATGCGCAGACTGCCGCTGGCGGAATTACGGGGGTTGGCAAGGGGGGAAAGTCCCTGTTCTGCAAGCCAATTGTTATACTTTTCGAAATTGGACTTGCTCATCATTACCTCGCCACGTATTTCTATTTGGTGAATACCTATTTCATGAAAGGGTGCGGAAAGCGGAATAGAACGCACTTGTTTTATATTAGGTGTAATATTTTCACCCCTGACGCCGTCTCCCCGCGTGGCACCCCTAACTAATTTTCCATCTTCATATATCAGAGAAATACTGGCCCCATCAAATTTTGGTTCCACGCAGTATTCGATTACCTCTTTACCGGTAATTTCTCTAGCCTTACGGTCCCAGTCAATAAGGTCTGCCTCATTATAAGAATTTTCTAAAGAAAGCATGGGCACCAGGTGTGCTACGGTGGGGAAAGACTGGGTTAAAGCTTTTGCCACCCTTTGTGTGGGAGAGTCTGGTGTTATGGAAGTAGGATCTTCATTTTCCAATCTTTCGAGTTGTTTAAAAAGCTGGTCGTACTCATAATCAGAAAGCAGTGGATCGTTTAATATATAATACCTGTATTCATGAAAGCGAAGTACATTTCGCAAATCATGTATCTGATCACCACCAATATTTTTTGATTTTAGTATTTCTCCTGATGTTTTTTGCAGAATTTTTATTTGCTCCTGGGTATACATAATTTTTTAATAAACAAATTGAAGACCTGTATTAGAAAGAGATTTTGCAAAATTATTAAATGTAATTTCGATTTTATTTGGCTGCTAATTTTGTGCAACTAATTTTAGGTGTAATTAAAAGTACTTGCTGCATATGAAAAATAATTCTTCAAAAGAATTAATACCAGAAGTAGATCATCCCCATCTTAAAAAGAATGTAAAGCAACTGGTTGCATCATACCCGAGGGTCCCAATAACAGTTGACTGTGTAATATTCGGCTTTGATGATAATGAACTTAAAGTGTTATTAATAAGGAGTGATTTGGAAGTTTTTAAAGGAAAATGGTCTTTGCTTGGAGATTTTGCCCATGACGATGAAGACCTGGACAATGCCGCATACCGCGTTTTAAAACAAAGAACCGGAATGGATGATGTGTATCTTGAACAGGTTAAAACTTTCAGTCATCCAAAACGACACCCGGGGGGCAGGGTTCTAACAGTAGCCTATGGTAGTTTATTGAATACAGAACATCACCAGTTAAAAATATTGGATAATGAGTTGCACTGGCAGCCTTTAAAATCCATACACGACATGGCGTTTGATCATAAACAGATAATTGATGAATGCTATGCCTGGCTTCAAAAAAGAATAATGGAGCATCCGCTCGGTTTTAATTTGTTACCAGAAAAATTTTCTCTCAGAGAAGTACAAAACCTGTACGAAGCAATTCTTGGAATAAAACTCGACCGAAGAAATTTTAGAAAAAAATTCTTTTCTATGGATTTCTTTATTGATACCGGCGAATACGAAGATGATGTGCCACACCGGCCAGGTCGCCTTTACCGCTTCGATTTTGAAAAATACGAAAACAATAAACGTAAGTGGACCGGAATTGATTTCTAAAGAGATACGTCACTTTAGAGTTTACAGGAAAATATATTTTTTAGTTTAGTGTAAATTTTACACATTTGTAACCGTAATTGCTGTATTGATTTTGTTTGTCAATAAAATTTCCTGAAATTTTATCGTTTTTCCCCAAGATTATGTCCGCAAAAATATCAAGGCAGCAGGTTCATACTAAAATTTGTCTTTAATCACCACGCTACATCAATGAGTATTAATTGTAAAACTTGCATTATGAATTTTAAAAGACTGCTTATTATTCCCCTTGTGATGTTTATTTTACCGGCATTCTCCCAAAACAGGGTTATTACCGGTACAATAACTGATTCAGCCAGCAACCGTCCACTTTCAGGAGTAACGGTAATGGTTCCCGGAACCAATATGGCCACTGCAACATCAGCAAACGGAACTTTTTCGTTAAATGTTCCTGAAGGAACCAGTGCATTATCCATTTCTTCAGTAGGGTATGGAAGCAAGGATGTTACGATTGGTAGCACACCACTTAACATTGCCCTCGCCGGCACTGCTGGTACACTTAATGAGGTGGTGGTAATAGGTTATGGTACTGCCCGTAAAAAAGATCTAACAGGGTCGGTTGCTACCGTTACCTCCAAAGATTTTGTAAAGGGCCAGGTTACAACACCCGAACAATTGATTGCCGGAAAAGTTGCCGGGGTTCAAATAACCTCTAACAGCGGTGCGCCCGGTTCAGGCAGCAGAATAAGGATTAGAGGTGGTACTTCACTGGGTGCAAGTAACGATCCTTTAATTGTAATTGATGGTATTCCCCTTGCCAATGAAGGTATTGCTGGTGCGGCAAACCCATTAAGTCTCATAAACCCTAATGACATTGAAAGCTTCAGTATTTTAAAAGATGCATCTGCCGCAGCCATTTATGGTGCCCGTGCTGCAAATGGTGTAATATTAATAACTACCAAAAAAGGTTCTGCAGGCGGCAGGGTAATTGTAAATTTTAATACACTTAACTCCATCGCTGTAAAAACCGGTGAAGTTGATGTATTAACCGCAGACCAGTTTCGCACATATGTAAACGATCATGGCTCTGCGAACGAAATCGCTTTACTTGGTACCGCAAATACTAACTGGCAGGATCTGATTTATCAAAGTGCTTTTTCAACAGACAATAATATTTCACTGAGCGGCGGTATTAAAAAATTCCCTTACAGGCTTTCTCTTGGATATCTTAACCAGGATGGTATTTTAAAAACCAGCAACCTGGAGAGGTATTCCACCTCACTAAACCTTTCTCCCAAATTATTAGACGATCACATCAGCATAAATACCAATTTAAAGTACAGCCATTCTAACAATAATTTTGCGAATGAAGGTGCCATTGGTTCAGCAGTTTATTTTGATCCTACTAAACCTGTCTATTCCGGGCTCTGATAAATTCGGCGGCTATTACGAATGGATGAGTAACGATACCACATTAAATGGGTTGGCTCCCAAAAATCCTCTTGGGTTATTGAACCAGCAGGAAAATATAAGTGAAGTTGACCGTTTTATAGGAAATGTACAATTAGATTATAAGTTTCATTTTTTACCCGATCTGCATGCAAACTTTAATGTTGGTTTAGACCACAGTGAAGGAAAGGGAACTAATTATGTTCCTGAAACTGCAGCCTCATCTTACACAATCGGAGGTAACAGAAGCCAGTACAGCGAAAAGAAAGATAATAAATTAATGGAGTTTTACCTGAACTACGCAAAGGATATTACTTCTATTAACAGCCGTGTAGATGTTACTGCAGGGTATACCTACCAGGACTGGAAAACGACAGCACCTTCTTTCGCATCGCTTAATGCAAGAGGCGAAGTTTTAACACCTGCAGGTACACCAACTGAATATCAAAACACTTTAATCTCTTTCTACGGAAGAATAAATTTGAATTTTCTTGACAGATATCTGATTACAGGTACCATGCGCCGGGATGGTTCATCCCGTTTCGGACCGGAAAACCGCTGGGGAAATTTCCCATCAGTTGCCGCCGCCTGGAATTTAAATAACGAGTCATTCCTAAAAGGCAACGATGTTTTCTCAACCTTTAAAATTCGCGTTGGATGGGGTATTACAGGCCAGCAGGATGTAGGTTCTAACTATGGTTATCAGTCAAATATTTATTTTGGTGATAGTGCAGCCCGTTACCAGTTTGGAAATAATTTTATTACTGTTGCCCGCCCGGCAGCTTACGATGCAAACCTTAAATGGGAAGAAACAGAATCAAGAAACATTGGATTAGATCTTGGTTTCATGAATAATAAAATATTATTCACTGCAGATTACTACAATAAGAGCACAAGAGATTTGCTGGTATCTGTTCCGACAGCAGCCGGTACAAACTTTTCTAATGAACTTTTAACCAATTTGGGTACGGTTAAAAACCAGGGTCTTGAGTTGGGAGTTATCCTTAATATGGTGCAGAACCAGGATTTCTCGCTGAATATTGGTACCAACTTTACTTACATTATCCAGAATGAAATAACAAGGCTTCAGCTGGTTAAAGATCCAAATTACCTGGGTTCACCCTCAGGATATTCCGGGTTCAATTTCATTCAAATAAATACAGTTGGGTACCAGCCTCGTACATTCTTTATGTACAAACAGGTGTATGATAAAGCTGGCAATCCCATAGAAGGCTTATATGAAGACCGCAACCGGGATGGAATTATAAACGAACAGGATAAATACTGGACCAAAAATCCTGAGCCAAAAGTTTATGTAGGCTTCTCACTAAATACCTCTTACAAAAAATTGAGCGGTGGTTTTACGATGCGGGGTGCATTTGATAACTACGCATACAATGGCGTTGCTACCAATGCAGGCATTAGACAAAATATACTTACCGGGCAGGGTTATTTAAACAATGGTCATGTCGATATTTTCAACACTGATTTTAACAGCCGTCAGACCTGGAGCGATTATTATTTAGAAAATGCTTCTTTCTTTAGAATGGACAACGCATATGTAAGTTATAATGTGGGTTCAATCTTAAAAGACAAAGCAAATCTGAGTGTAAACTTTAATGTTTCTAATGTGTTTGTAATTACAAAATACAGCGGTCTTGATCCTGAATTGCAATCGCAATCCGGTATTGACAATACTATTTATCCGAGACCAAGAACATTTGGTTTGGGTCTAAACCTTGGTTTCTAAGCACACAATAACAATACTTTCTATATGAAAATGAATAAATTATTAATAGTCGCTTTTTTCGCAACTGCCTTGTTTAGTTGCACAAAAGACCTGGACCGTAACCCACCTTTTGCAGAAACGCCAAATACCCTGTATACAACTGTTGATGGGTATAAAAGTGCGCTGGCAAAAATATATGGCGGGCTTGCCTTAACCGGTAATTCAGGTCCGGCAGGCAGTGGTGATCTGTGCCGGTATTGATGAAGGTTTTTCATCTTACCTGCGTAATCTTTGGAACGTGCAGGAACTGCCCACTGATGAGGCCGTAATTGCCTGGAACGACCAGACCATAAAAGATTTTCATGAAATGGACTGGACATCTTCAGACAACTTTTTAAGAGCACTTTATAGCCGGTTGTTTTTCCAGATAACACTTGCAAATGCTTTTATTTTAGAAGCTTCTGATGAAAGTATAGCTTCGAGGGGTTTTAGTGGTACAGATGCAGAGACCATAAAAGAGTATCGTGCTGAGGCAAGATTTTTACGTGCATTAAGTTACTGGCATGCATTAGATATTTTCGGTAATGTTACCTTCGTAACAGAAAAAGATCCGATAGCTACTGCCTTTCTTCCTTCGCAGATCAGCAAGGAAAACTTGTTTGAATATATTGAAACTGAAGCAAAAGACCTTGAAACTTTATTACCCGAACCCAGGCAAAACGAATATGCCAGGGCTGATAAAGCTGCCGTGTGGATGTTGTTATCTAACCTTTACCTGAATGCTGAAGTATATGCAGGTACAGCGCGGTATAGCGATGCATCTGATTACAGTTTAAAAGTTATTAATGCAGGCTACCAGTTAGATGATAATTACAGCCACCTGTTTCTTGCAGATAACCAAACTTCACCTGAAATTATTTTCCCAATAGCTTTCGACGGTAACTACACCCGCACATGGGGAGGCACTACCTACCTGGTGCATGCACCGGTTGGGGGAGATATGAACGTAAACAATTTTGGAATTGATTTTGGCTGGGCAGGTTTACGTACTACAAGCGCCCTGGTAAATAAGTTCGAAGATATCAGCGGCAGTACAGACACCCGCCCAATGTTTCAGATTGCCGGACAAAATCTTGAAATAAATGATATTGGCGAATTCAGGGATGGATATGGCGTACGCAAATGGAAAAATGTTACGTCAACAGGTCAGCCTGGTTCTAACATAACCTGGGTAGATGTTGATTTTCCACTGTTTCGCCTGGGTGAAACGTATTTAAATTATGCAGAAGCACAATTAAGGGCAGGCAACACCACAGAAGCATTAAAATATGTAAACCTGCTTCGCCAGCGTGCATATGGAAATACATCCGGTAACCTTTCTACCATTGATCTTCAGGAAGTGCTGAATGAACGTGCACGCGAATTGTATTTTGAAGGAAAAAGACGAACAGACCTAATTAGGTATAACCAGTTTACCACTGCCGCCTACCTATGGCCCTGGAAAGGAAATGTACCTGGTGGTCGTGCAGTAGAGTCTTTTAGAAACCTGTACCCAATTCCATCACCCGAAATAAATACCAACCCTAACCTGCAACAGAACCCGGGTTATTAATGAAAATAAATTTTGCGTACAGAATAAAATAAATTAAAAAAATGAAGACCTTTTTCAAAATTCAAGCCTTTGCATTCATAACATCTTTGATGTTGTGGGGTTGTTCCAAGGAAGAAACCAGGATTTTTTACGAGGGTGGTACCCCGCCGGTTTTAACTGCAACTGAAGGTGCACAGGTACTTTTTAATAATGCAGATAAATTTTCGCTTACACTTACATGGACCAATCCCGATTACATCTTAACCACGGGTGTAAGCTCCCACAATGTTAACTATAATATTGAGATAGATACGCTTGGTTCTAATTTCTCAAACCCGGCTAAAAAAGTGATCATTGTAAATCAAGATCTGGAATACCGGTTTACAGCCTCTGAACTCAACGACATTATGCTTAACTCTTTAGGTTTACTGCCTGGCGTTGAGCATACCCTTGAATTCAGGGTTATTTCTTCACTCGTTAACAACAGCGCAAAACTTACTTCTAACTCGGTTACTTATACGGCAATTCCTTATGCCATACCACCTAAGGTTGTCCCGCCTGCCTCCGGAGAATTATTTATTACCGGCAGTGCCTCAGAAAAAGGCTGGATGAGTGGTGGAGATGCTGATGTGCCTGAACAGAAATTTACCCAGGTTAGTGAAACATTTTACGAATTAACTGCTGTGCTTAATGGTGGCGGTTCATATTTATTTGTTCCTGATTATGGTAACTGGGATAAAAAGTATGGCATTTTCGAAAAGAATGATCCCAACACCATATATGGCGGAGAATTTAAAGCGGGGGGAGAAGATATTCTTGCACCCCCTGAAACGGGCACTTATAAAATTCAGGTTGATTTTCAGAAGGGAAAATTTACTGTAACCAAACAATAAACAATTAATTATACTGATGATGAAAAATATTGTAAACTATCTTTTTTTATTGATCGGGTTTTCAGCGCTTGTTACTGCCTGCGATAAAGCAGATTCCCTTTCGTTTTATGGAGAAGGAACTGCTCCCCAATTAACTGCCAGTACCAACACAATAACAACTGATCCTGCAGATTCTAATAATACAGTTCTAACCCTTGCCTGGACCGATCCTGGTTATGCAACCGATAGCAACTCGGTAAAGTACCTTGTACAGATGGATTCTTCAGGAAGAAATTTTACAAAACCACATACAGTTGAAGTAACAGGTGAAAACAGTGTGTCTTTTACCGGGAAGGAATTGAACGACATATTGCTTGGCTTCGGTTTTGAATTTGGCGTTTCTTATAATGTTGATGTAAGGGTTATTTCTTCTTATGCAAATAATAATGACCAAAAAACATCTAATGTTGTTACAATCGCAATGACGCCTTATAAAGTGCCACCTGCTGTTGTTTTACCATATACGGGTAAATTATTTATTGTAGGCAGCGCCACGCAGGGTGGTTGGGGCAACCCGGTTCCTACGCCAGCCCAGGAGCTATCACAAATTGATGAAACAACATATGGCGGCGTATTTAATTTAATAGGCGGAAATGAATATCTGATACTTCCTGAAAACGGAAGCTGGGCACATAAATATGCTGTACCTGATAACTCTGTTTCAGGCGCAAATGAAAGTGGCAATTTTGAGTATGATGCGAGCGATAATTTTCCAGGCCCTGCAACATCGGGCTGGTATACGATTATCCTTAATTTTCAAACGGGCACTTATACAGTTACTCCATATAGTGGTTCAGTACCCGACCAATTGTTTATTGTTGGCGATGCCACACCCGGTGGTTGGGGTAATCCCGTTCCCACCCCATCCCAGCAATTTACCAGGTTAAATTCAACCGACTTTGAATTAGTTCTTCCCTTAAATGGCGGAGGTCACTATCTTTTATTACCAGAAAATGGAAGCTGGGCGCATAAATATGGATGTGTTGATAATAGTATAGAGTCTGCAAAATGGGGAGGACCCCTAGTTGCCGATGGCCCCGCAAAAGATATTCCTGCACCCGACGAAAGTGCTTCTTACAAAATTCAGGTTAGTTTTTTAACCAATGCTTATAATGTAACCAAACAATAGGTTTACATGTATTTATTTTGAGAGCCACTTTACAGTGGCTCTTTTTTATTCTGGCAGCATAAGTTCAAGGTCTTTTTGTTTAAGCTTTCTGAATAATTTTTTCGCTGCTGTAAGCATTTTCAACCCTTCGAGAAAGGTTAGGTAACGAATGCCATTGCGGTAGTTTATTCTTCCTATTTTATACATGTGCCCCCAATGCATGGCAATTTCCCTTATAGCTTTAAAGTAACTCATATTGCAATCATAAATATGGTTTGGTTCTGCACCAGCACCGTTATATTCAAGTATAGAAAAATTTCTTCCCTGTTTAAGGTCGGCAATAGAAGCTGTTTTTAAATCGTATCTACCGTAATAAAAATTCTTTGCATATAAACTCAGGTTGTCAAAAACCTGTAGCATGCCTGCATCTATTTCATCTTTTAAATTAATAAAACGGGCACCCCGGTTATGATTTCCGGTAATGTTTAAGTTATAGATACTTCCTTTTTCGATTATAGTTTTGAGATTTCTTTCGTGTTTGGTTAAAAGCTCCTGCTTAAAAACTACAGCTTTGGGATGCGCTGTAATTAATTGCTGTAATGTAGAAATACCGTCGCCTACAACATGCATATATTCTTTCGCTATAAACCCGGTTATTATTCCATGTTTTTTATTTGGGTAGCGAATATGAAATACACTAACCTCTACAGGCAGGTTAACCAGGTGTTGAACAATGTATTCTACACCAACTTTAGAATGGTAAATTTTAAGCTGTTCTTCATCATTTATTTTTCTGAACAATAATCCCTGTGCACCAACATTTGGCTTAACCGCAAACGGATATTTTAGCCCGGCTGCACTTATTTTGTCTATAACCTCTGATAGTGAATCAGAAGGTTCTATATAAATTGATTTTGGGTAAAGTTCTACCGGCAACTGGTTATACATTGGTTTTTTGGCATCTCCTTCAAAACCTGCAAATTCAAGAGAAGGATTTATGTTCGAAAAAAACCAGAATCTTTTGCAACGAATAGCATAATACACCCACACGAAAACAAGCGGTGCGTAGATCGCATAAAAAGGCAGGGTTTCCCAGTTGCCTAACCTGTTAAATGTCGGTTTTGTTGCCATGGCCGGCGGCAAAAATATAGGTATTAGCGCAAATAAAAAGAAGCGTAATGTAACCGTTGTAAGGCGGCACTTTGCTTATAATTTTTAAGGCATTATTTTGTAGATGGTAAAGTTGATTTTTCTTTACCGGTAAATAATGCCATTGCTTTTTTTCTACAGCTTTTTACCTTTATATTTACCTCTTAACAACGATGTATGGTGTATTCAATGACGGGTTATGGCAGGGCGGAGCAAACAATTAATGATAAAACATTTCTCGTAGAAGTCAGGTCTCTTAACGGCAAGCAATACGATGTAAGGTTGTTTCTTCCGGCCATTCTAAAACCGTACGAAATAGAAATACGAAATCTATTAAACACCGGACTGTTAAGAGGTAACGTAGAGTGCAACATAACGCTAAAGCAAAACGGAAATTCAAAAGCGGTTACCATAAATACCTCACTGCTTAAAGCTTACTATTTGCCTGTTGCAGAAATGGCAAAAGAACTGGGCATTCCGTCAGATAATGTTTTAAGCGTGCTACTTAAACTACCTGATATTTTTGTACAGTCTAATGAAACATTGCCCGAAGATGAATGGGAGCAATTTAAGGCTACCCTTTCAGAAGCTATTTCAGCCTTAAACAAGCACCGGCAGGATGAGGGTTATAGCATGGAAGACGATTTAAAAGCCCGCATAGCCAATATTGAATCGCAGCAAAAAATTATTACCGAATTAGAAAGTATGCGGCGAATAAAAATTAAAGAAGGACTGAAGAAAGTACTGGAGGATAATGTCGGCAAAGACAATTACGATCCTAACAGGTTAGAGCAGGAGTTAATATATTATATTGAAAAGATAGACATAAGTGAAGAGCAGGTAAGATTAAAAAATCATTGCGATTATTTTCTAAGTGTTATTAACGAACAGGAAATAAGTAAAGGCAAAAAGCTCGCCTTTATTTTACAGGAGATAGGGCGCGAAATAAACACCACGGGTTCCAAGGCATACGATTCTACCGTTCAAAAGTGTGTTGTTTTAATGAAAGATGAGCTTGAAAAAGCGAAAGAGCAGGCATTAAATGTTCTGTAGAATTATGAAGTATCATCAAATTATTTCAGACAAATTGATTTGGATGAAACCCCGGATAAAAATATTGTCTTTTCTTATTATTATTGCTACCCTTTGTAAAAGCTGCGATACTATTGATCTTTTCGAACAGTCTAAAAGTTTTACACGCCACGAATGGCTGCGAAGCGAAACCCCTTCTTTTACTTTTTTAGTTGAAGACAGTTTGTCGTTTTATAATTTGTATGCTGTTATACGGCATACCGATGCCTATCAATTTAATAATATCTGGTTAAAGATCAACAGACGTTCTCCCGGTCAAAAGGCGGATTCCCAAAAAGCAAACCTAATGTTGGCAGACAATACACAAGGCTGGATGGGTACAGCTTTTAACGATGTTATTGAACACAGAATTTTGCTAAACCAACAACCTGTTCGTTTACAAAAAGGCGAGCATACTTTTACGCTCGAACAAATTATGCGGCAAAATCCCCTTCCATTTGTATTATCTGCGGGTATTAGGGTAGAAAAAGTGGTACAATAATCTCAATCAGAGAATTTTACGTATCTTTTTAGGAATTATTAAAATAATCCTTTTTTATTTAAGAGAATTGGATAAAGCCATTTAGATTTGTGGTTTAATCCATTATTCTCTAAGTACTCTATACAATGAAAACACTAATTGCTATACCCGGTGTACCCGATAGTATTGATCTGCGAAAATTCAGGGATGAACTTAAAGCCCAAAATTTTTATGCTAATGCCGTAAGAGGCATGCTCCCCAAATATGTTTTTAAACCCGTTCCCCAAAGGTTAACCTGGTTCTTTATTAATTATGCCATTGTTATTGCAGGCGTATTTCTTATTATAAATTTTTCAGAATGGGGGATTCAGTTAATATCATCTATATTAATAGGTCACAGTTTTGGATGCCTTTTTTTTCTTGGTCATGAAATAACACATGGTACCGTAATTAAAAACAAAAAGGCCATTTTATTCTTCAGCTCACTGTGTTATTTACCTTGGGGTTTGCATGGCAGGGCCTGGATACATGCCCACAATGGCAAGCACCATCAGCATACGCAGCATTCAGTTAAAGACCCGGATTGTTTTGGTAGTAAAAAATACAAACGCAATAAAATTTTACAAACACTCAATAACTTGTTACCCGGCAGTGGTTCATGGGCAAGCTATACTTTTTTGTTCTGGTTCTTTTCGTTCTATTGCATTTATATTCAGTGGTTGCATAAACCAAACATCTTTACAAATAAAGCAGACGAGAAAACCTCAAAACGATTTTTGCTAGCAGTATATGCTGTATGGATAACAATTGCCACATTTGTAACTCCCTTTGGTTTTATTTACCTTTTTCTAATTCCTTTATTAATAAGTAACGCGGTGGTTATGAGTTATATTTCCACTAACCATTTTCTTAATCCACTTACCGAGGAAACAAACGACCCATTGGTAAATTCTTTGTCTGTAAAAACAAATAAATTCTTTAATTTTTTACACCTGAATTTCAGCTATCATGTAGAACACCATGTGTTTCCTTATGTTAGCCCCAAATATGCACCAATGATTGCAAAGGTTTTAAAAGAACAATTTCCTAATGATTATAACGAAATGGGGCATGCCGAGGCACTGAGCCTTTTATACCAGCGCCCAAAGTTTTATTACAACGATGTAACACTTATTAATCCATCTACCAAAAAGAAATACCCTACAATAGTTTTGGAAGATGTTTTTTAATCTTACACTTTAATAAGTTTCCATTTTCCCCTTTTAAACAAAATAACGCTGGTAACAGAAAGCAGGCACTCTGCTATAATAATGGCAATAAAAACGCCTGTAGGCCCATAATGCAGGTGTAGGGCAAGAATATATGCCAGTGGTATCTGAATGGCCCAGAAAGCAAGCAGGTTAACTACCGTGGGTGTTTTTGTATCACCTGCCCCATTAAAAGCATTAATCATAACCATACCCACACCATAAAACAAATATCCAAGGCTTACGATCTGTAAAGCTTCAATTGCATAAACCTGTGCCTGGGCATCTTTATTCATAAATTCTACCAGGGGTTTACCGAAGAAAAAAAAGAATACAGAAACAAGTATCATAAAAATGGAATTGTATTTGGCAACCTTCCAGACACTTTGCTCGGCTCTTTCAGGTTGGTTAGCGCCCAAATTTTGTCCAACCAAAGTGGCTGCAGCATTGCTTAAACCCCATGCGGGTAAGATAAAAAATATTATAAGTCTTATGGCAACCTGGTAACCGGCCAGTGCTGCTTCATGAAATTCTGCTATAATGCGTGCTAAAAATATCCAGCTGGCAGAGGCAATAATAAATTGTGTGGTACCTGTCCATGCAATTTTAAAAACTGATTTTATTAGTGGAATGTCTAGTGTAAAATAGGATAGTCTGATATGTAAAATTCCTTTACCCGAAAATCGCGATAACTGATGAAGCACCCCGATAAGCCTGCCGGTAGTTGTCGCTATTGCTGCTCCCATAAGCCCGAGTGCAGGAACAGGTCCCCAGCCATTAATAAGTAATGGGCATAATATAATGTTACATATATTGGCTAACCATAAACTTTGCATGGCAAGCGCAGCATTACCCGCCCCTCTGAAAATGCCATTTATTAAAAACAACAGCATAATTACTATGCTTCCCCCAAAAACAATTCTTGTATAAATGGCTCCCTCCTGAACAATTTTTTCTGAAGCGCCCATCAGCTTTAAAATATCTGCTGCGAAAACCATCCCTGTAATGCTTATTATAACAGTTATGGCCAGGGAAAGTAAAATGCTTTGAGCCGCTGCCCTCGAGGCTGCTTCGTAATTCTTCTCACCTACACGCCGTGCAACAATGGCTGTAGCTGCCATACTTAAACCAATAGCAATTGAATATACCAGAGTTAAAACAGATTCGGTCAACCCAACGGTTGCTACGGCTTCATTGCCAAGCTTGCCTACAAAGAAAATATCTACAACTGCAAAAACCGACTCCATCATCATTTCCAAAATCATGGGTATGGCAAGCAAAATCACCGCCCGGCGAATACTGCCCGTAGTAAAATTCTGCTCTTGGCCGCTGATGGAGCTTTTTATAAGTGATAAGAATCCCTGCCTTTTGGTGAGAGGTTGCACGTTTTAGATTGATGGTGCAAAATAACAAATAGCAATTGCAAAAATTTATTTGAAGAAAAATGAATTACCTAATGGTATTAAAAACGCTTTCATTAATTTTTACAGGATATTTCTTTTTTAATTTAATCAGCCAATCATTTTCAATTACCTGCTGGTAATCATTTATAACCATGCCCTGCGCTTCTTCAAATTGCCGAAGTTCCTTTTCCGGATATACTTTAAAAACATGTATTAAGGTATAATTCCCGCCTTCTTCATTAGGTAATATTTTGGTTTGATACCCCTGTATAAATTGTAATGAATCACTCATTTGTAATTGACCAAATTCGTACCGGCTACTGTCTGCATCTATGTTTTTTTCACCATATTTATTTATAATATTTTTCCAGTCTGCCGGGTTAGCCTTAACCTTTTCTGCAACGGTTTTAACGGTTTCTTCATCGGTGCCGGTTATAACGAGGGCACTAACGGAGGGTTGCCATACATACCGGTTTTTATTCTGCTGGTAAAACTTTTCCAATGCGGCTTCGTCCTGGGTTGCTTTATCCCAAATATTGGTTTTCATAAAAGCGAATAACATATTCGCATCGTTAAATTCTTTTAGCTGATCTTTTACTGCCGGGTAATAATCTTCTATGTGCGCCTTATAATAATTGGAGGCTTCGGTCATTAAAAATTCACGGTAAAGTTTAGAGAAAAAGGGAACCAGGTTTCCCTCCAGGGCTTCTTCAGAATTGTTTATAAATCTTATCCAGTCTTCGGCAGTATATTTTTGTTTTTCGAAGGTGAACAATACCGTGGCAGGCTTAATGCTTTTATAGCCTGATGGCAGGTTAATACCATTGAGTACACTGTCGGTATAAATTTTAAGGTCTTCAGTATTAAAAGCAGAGGGTGTATATTTTATATCTTTTAACCATTGTTCTGCAAGCTTCTGTTTAGCTATGTTTAAACGGCTGTCTTTTAATATTACTTCCTGCAGTTTAGAAATATTTATTACATCATCCTCATCTGTAACAACGGGCAACGTGTCTACGAGTTTAATAATATTATAACCATAAGAGGTAATAAAAGGGCGTGAAATTTCCCCGGGGTTTTTTAATCTAAATACGTGACCCTCGAAATCCTGATTATACCTGCCTACTTCAATATTAAGAGGAGTGAAATCGTTGTTTTCTACCTGCCCGAATTTTTCAAGCATAGAATTAAATGATGCGCCATTTAATAATTGTTCGTAAACAGAATCAGCTCGTTTCGCTACCTGTTCTTTTTCATTTGAAGTAAGAAAATCTGGTGTGAGAAACATCAGGTGCTGAATCCTGCGGGCACCCACTGGCCGGGCGCACCTCCAGATTTTTAAAAATGTGGTAACCAATACTGCTATGGTATATGGAAGAATGTTGCTCCGGCATTAAACCGTAAACAATATTTTCCATTTTATAGGGTAAAATAAAAGCAGTAATATAACCGATCATTCCACCGGTTGATTTTACCAGTGAATCTGTCGAATATTCCCTGGAGACATCTTCAAAATTTCTGCCTTTTTCTAATTCTTTCAATGCATTGCTTATTTGCTGAAAAGTTAGGGTGGTGTCTTCTTCAGGAGCCACTTCTACAAATACCTGTGCCACCTTTATATTTACCTGGCTGCGTACAAATGCCTCGTTCACCAGTTGATTTATATTAGCCTGTTCGTTAACCAGGTTTTCTGCAAGCTGAGCCTTAAAACTTTCGCCTTCCTGAATTATAGCAGGGTCTTCATGCAACTTTTCATCATAAGCCGCCTGAAGCTTAAGCTTAAAGTTGATGTACATATCAAGATATTCCCTTGCCTTTTCTTCGCGGTTACCGATGGTGTCGGGATTGCGGTTAAAGGCTTTAAGAAATTCTTCTCTGGAAACAGCCTTATTGCCGTAAGTAAAAAGCGTTTGGGAAAAAGTGGAAAGAGAAATGGAAAGGGCTATTAGCAGAAAAAGTTTTTTGCGGTGCATGGTAAAAAATTAAGTGCCTGGTTTATGTGTTTTGGTTGTTAGAACTTCATCGAACTGGTTTAAACTAAGTTTTTTTGCTATAATCCGTTTTTTATCATCTAAAAGAAAAAATGAAGGTGTTTCCTGAACATCGTATAACTGCCGGTAATTCGCCTGTTGTAATTTTTGCTGTGCAAGCCGCTGTTCGCGGGTTTGCCAGGCATGTTTCCAGCCCTGCAGGTTATGGTCTTTAATAAAGGCTACCCAGTCGTCAAAAACATTTTCATTCACATTTACAGAGAAAATTTCAACACCAAGCGATTTCCACTTTGCGCGGTAAAAAGAATCGAGAACGGGTATGCGGTCTTTACAATGTCCGCAATGAGGGTCCCAAAAAGCTACAAATGTAAAAGGCGCACGTATGTCGTATAACGAAATGGGTTTGCCCGAAGTATCTAACATATCCATAGGGGCACCCTGTTCATTTATCTGGTTGGCAATAAGACTGTACCCACGGTCGAGTATATATTTATTTTGGGCGGGGCTTAACCAGGCTGTATCGCCCTTCAGATAGTATTCTTCGAATAAATAAAGAAACACTTTATCCTGCCCCATAATTTCAGGGTTAATGTATTTGTCGGTAAACTTTGCCAGCAAATAATGTAACATTTCGGTGCTTTCCCTTGCAGACAGCAGCATGTAGCTTACCTCATTTATTATACTGTCGGGTTGGGGTGCTACAAATTGTTTAAAATAATCATCCAGCTTTTTTTCGAAGTAGGGTGTACGCAAAAATCTTTCATCGAAAAAATCTACCCCATCCCAGTAATGCTCTTTAACGTAATAAAAAGGATACAGGGAATCAACAATTCCATCTGCCTTAACCGGAGGTCTCGGGTATTCAGGTATCCTGGCGCCGTTTAACAGCGTTGCAAGCATAGAATTAGGATTAGCAAGCATAAGGCTGTCTCTGAAAGTTGTAAGCCTTGCAGCAGCCATTCTTAGTTCATTTCGGGCAGCAAAAGTGTCAGCCTGGTTTTTCGCATTTTTAAGATGCAGCTGCGCCTCGTTTATGGCTGGGCTTATTTCTCCCAATGTACGGGTATAGTATGCAAACAGTGTATTATCGGGCGATCCCTTTACGGTGATATTTGATGAATTTCCAGCATCCATATTAACGCTGAACTGCTGTACATCATCCATTAATATTTCGAACAACAAAGTACGCTCCGGGGAAACAAGAAAATATATTCCCTGAGGCAATTTTTCATTTCCCTCAAAAAGCCCTTCACTCTTCTCATTTAGTATGGCAGTGTCTGCGATGCGGTTACTTTTTCCGTAATAGCTTGCTAAAAACACAGTGTCATTCTTATAAGGAGGTAGTGTTACAGAAATACGGTACCCGTCAATATTTGTAGAGGTTTGGGTTGACCCCAAAACCGGCAATAAAAAAGTAAAAGCCGGCACCATTAAAAAGATTGCGCTTAGTTTTTTCATTTCAGCGCATAAATATATTTCAATATCCACTTGATTTTGTTAACCTGATGTAAAAGCCTCGTTGAATCTTTTCTGCCATGTTTTGAACGGCAAATGATTATTACCTATTGCCCATTTAAGGCATCAATATCATACTTGTAATGTATTTGTATTTTTTAATCCGGTTACCTTTGCGGCGTGAAAAGAAAGAATAAGCCTTTTGTGCTTCAACAATTGGTGATGGAAGACTATGCGGCAGAAGGTAAATCACTCGCACGCAACGAAGGAAAAGTAATATTTGTAGGAAAGACCGTACCCGGCGATGTGGTTGATGTAAAAGTGCACCGCAGTAAAAAGACTGGGCCGAAGGTCAGGCAATATTTTTTCATAAGCTTTCAGAAGACCGGATTGAACCCTTTTGCCAGCATTTTGAAGTGTGTGGCGGTTGCCAGTGGCAAATGCTGCCATATGAAAAGCAGTTGGCTTTTAAACAGCGCCAGGTAATGGACCACCTGAAAAGAATTGGCAAATTAGATTTGCCCAAGCCCCTGCCAATTCTCGGCTGCCAAGAAATTCGCCATTATCGTAACAAGCTGGAATACACATTTTCGGCCAAACAATTTATCCCCGAAAAGGTTTTTGATGAAATGGCCAAAAACGACGAAAACATCACAGAAAAATTTTACAATCCCGTAGCCGGATTTTTTGCCAAAGGCAAATTTGATAAAGTGGTGGAAATTATAAAATGCCATTTACAGTCTGAGCCAACCAACGATATCAGAAATGAAATTGCAGATTTTGCCCGGCAAAACCAGTTACCTTTTTATGATTTTCGAAAACATGAAGGCTGGTTGCGGAATGTTATTGTGAGAAACAGCACCACGGGAGAATGGATGGTAAACGTGGTATTAAAATTTGAGGATGAAAAAAACCGGGTTGCATTACTCGACCTTTTATTAGAAAAATTTCCAAAAATAACCACCCTGCTTTACACGATTAATCCAAAACGTAATGACAGCTTATTTGACCTTGAACCAAAAGTTTATTCGGGGCAGGGATTTATTACAGAAAAGTTAGAAGATTTTTCGTTTAAGATTAGCCCTAATTCATTTTTTCAAACCAATACAAAACAGGCAGAAAACCTTTATACAGTAACAAGAAATTTTGCCGGGCTAAATGGAACACAGGTGGTTTTTGATCTGTATTGCGGTACGGGCAGCATTGGAATATTTTTAAGCAGGCAGGCTAAAAAAATAATAGGTATAGAAATTAATGAAGCCTCGGTGAAAGACGCAAAGACCAATGCTGATATGAACAAGCTAAACAACGCATTGTTTTTTGCTGGCGATGTAACAGAAGTTTGTAACAATGATTTTTTTTCCATACACGGCAGACCCGATGTGGTAATTACAGACCCTCCCAGGGCAGGCATGCATGAAAAACTGGTAAAAACATTACTAGAAATAGAAGCGCCCGTAATAGTATATGTAAGTTGTAACCCGGCAACTCAGGCAAGGGATTTATCTTTGCTGTGCGAGAAGTATTTTGTAGAGAAAATACAGGCGGTAGATATGTTTCCGCATACACATCATATAGAAAATGTTGTGAAACTGAAACTGAAAGATGTATAAATTGTAGCGGGAAATTTTAATTGTAAAAGAATGTAATTGCTCCTGAAGGAGAAGGAGAGTATATATGACAGAATTCAGACCGGGAAGGTTCCAGATTTTACCAACAGTTATAAAGAATTTATTAATTATTAATGTGCTTATTTACCTGGCCCAGGTATCTTTTGCACAAAGCAGCTTTAGCCTGGAAAATAATTTTGCCCTGCATACGTGGCAAAGCCCATTATTTCAACCATGGCAATTTATTACCCATATGTTTATGCACGGGGGGTGGGATCACCTGTTCTTTAACATGTTTGCCCTTTGGATGTTTGGATCGGTACTTGAAAACCTCTGGGGGCCTAAAAGATTTCTAACCTTTTATATTATTTGCGGGTTGGGTGCCGCACTGGGTCATATGATAGCGTTATATGTAGGTACCAATAATCTGCTTAATGATTATATGGCTTTGCAGCAAAACCTTTCGGTAACAGAATTTGCAAGATTTTCTGGTGAGCACGACCTTAGTATTCTTAACTCCCGGTCTTACGAGTTAATTGAAATGTGGCAACAAAATCCCACCAACATGCGTCTTGCAGAAAATGTACTGCAAATATCCAATGCTTATGTTAATGCGCGCCTTAACGAACCCACCATTGGAGCCTCCGGGGCAGTATTCGGATGTCTCGCAGCGTTCGGGTATTTATTTCCCAATACATACCTGTACATCTATTTTTTGTTTCCTATCAAGGCAAAATGGTTTGTTATTTTATATGCAGGGCTTGAATTATATACGGCTATAAGAAATTCTGCAGGCGATAATGTGGCACACATTGCTCACCTGGGCGGTGCGCTTGTAGGGTTTGCACTTGTGTACTTCTGGAATAAAAATAACAGAAGAAAATTTTATTAGTTTTTAAATAAAATAATTGATTAAATTAACCTATTGCAAACAATTTTTCGTATGTATAATAAGGTGTTTTTGAATTTTAAATTTCAATTTTGAGGAACCAGACGAACATGCCTACCATTCAACAAAACAAAAAATATAAGATACTGCTTGGGCAGGATAATAATGCGCTAACGTGGCTACTGATCATTAATTCCGTGATTTTTGTTTCGCTCATTTTTATAAAGATGATTTACCTGCTAAGTAATGATGGGGTAAATATTTCCATGCAATTATTTCATAATCAAATTACAGATTATGTTTTTTTGCAACCTGCCATTTCTGAAACAATAACCAAACCCTGGACCATCTTCCTGTACATGTTTGCGCATGAAAGCATCTGGTATTTTATAAGCAGCCTGTTATGGTTGTGGTGCTTTGGTTATATACTTCAGGATCTTGCAGGTAACGATAAGCTTATACCTATTTATTTATATGGCGGTTTTACAGGTGCTGTGGTTTTTATCGCCTCCGCCAATCTTATTCTCGGATTGTTAGAAAATGGAAGTGTACAGCCGCTTGCCGGTGCAGGTACTGCGGTAATGGCTGTGGCTGTTGCAACTACCACCTTAGCCCCGAATTACAGAATTTTTCCTTTACTTAACGGGGGCATTCCTTTATGGGTGCTTACTTTAATTTTTGTCGCGCTCAATTTTGCCACCATTGCCTCGGGCAACGGTCCATTCGTATTAGCGCACATTTGTGCAGCTGCCATCGGATTTATTTATGTTAAACAATTAGGCCGCGGGAAAGATATTGGAAACTGGATGCACTCTTTTGGCGATTGGGCTGGCAACTTATTTAACCCTGATAAAAGAAAAGACTACAAAAAAACCTCTCAGGAGCTCTTTTATAAGGCTACAAGAAAACCATTTGAAAAAACACCCCATATAACACAACAAAAATTAGATGAAGTGCTCGATAAAATTAACCGCGAAGGGTACAATCATCTTTCTGAAGAAGAAAAAGATTTTCTTAATAAGGCAAGTAAGGAACAACTCTGATGTCATCTTTTTCAAGGGTTACCAGGGCAATATTTGTAATACTTTGTATTGTGGTTTCCATACTTTTTTTTATAGGGGCAATAGGTAGTTTTATTCCGCCATCTTCTTTTAAATACATCACTTTTTTTACACTGGCATTTCCTTTTTTGTTCTTGCTACAGGTAGTATTACTTTTTATTGCACTGGCGATAAATAAGAAACTTGCATTATTACTATTCGTTACTTTACTTACCGGTTATATAAATGTAAAAAGTTCATTTGCATTTAACTCTGCGGAATGGCAAAATCAAAAACCATCGGATGTATTACGGGTTATGACATGGAATGTGGAGAATTTTGTTGACCTGAGCGCTCCCTCTAAACCCGGCGCAAAAACACGGCTGGAAATGCTTTCAGTTATTAAAGAATGTAACCCTGATGTGCTTTGTTTTCAGGAGTACCGTAACATTGAAAGAGGTATAAGAAGAGTTTCCGTTCATCATGAATTAGATTCCCTGGGCTATAAATATTCTTACAGGTCTAAAGATGTTTATATAAAACGAAAGCAAACCGAGGTAATAGGTGGGGTAGCAATTTATGCTAAACAGCCATTGAAAAATACAGGTGCTAAGAAAATAAGAACAGAAACATTAAATGAAAGTCTTTGTCATGCAGAGGTTTTACTTAATAATAAACCCGTTAGAATTTTTACGGCCCACCTCGCATCATTTGAACTGGAGCTCACCGATCCTTCAGCAATAATAGATGAGCGCGATGTTATTAGCCGTTCGTCGTTAAACAAAAGCACATCGCTCATAAGAAAACTTATTAATACAGAATTGATACATGAAAGGCAGGTGCAAAATATTACTAACGAATTAGGTTCCACTAACATTCCGGAGATATACTGCGGCGATATAAATACAACCCCCGCTTCGTATAATTACCGCAAGCTTAAAGGCGATATGCAGGATGCTTTTTTGCAAAAAGGTTTTGGGCTGGGCACCACCTATTATAAACTTTCTCCTACGCTTAGAATAGATGTTTGTTTGGTTGATGCAGATTTAAAAGTGGTACAATGTAAAGTCATATCAAAGAAACTGTCAGATCACTATCCGGTTGTTACCGATGTTGCATGGAAGTAATATTTATTTATTCTAAACGTTTATTTTTACTACATGCCACCCAGCTTCATACGGCGGTTTATAAAAAAGAGTTCGCTTTTAATTACAATAATTGTCTGCCTGCTCTTTTTATTAAGTTCTCTAATCCCATTTCTTAATCCGCAACATTTTTGGTTTGTTGGTTTTTTTGGTTTAATGGTTCCTTACATAATAATTCTGCTGGTTTTTGCTATCATTTTTTGGCTGGTAACCTATCCCCGCTATGCCCTCATTCCGGCCATTTCTCTTATTATTGGATATAAACAGGTTAATGTAGCTTTTGCTTTTAACCTGCCTGCATCTGAACCTGTAAAAGCCAATAACGATTCTTCTTTACGCATCGTTAGTTGGAATGTCGGTAACATGTATGGTTTAAGCAATGATGCTGAAAAAAAGCAGCATGACAGGAATGAAATTCCCGACGCTATCATCGGGGTTCACCCAGATATAATATGCCTGCAAGAGTTTAATCATTCATATACAAAGGGTGGCGATGCTGATAATATTGGTTTATTTACCAAAGAATTTCCTCATTATTATTACGCCATAGATTACAGTAAATCCAATGGCTCTTATACCACCGGTTCAATCATTTTTTCAAAATTTCCTATAATCAATTCCGGTAAAAAAAGATACCCGGGAAATTCTGCTGAAAGCCTTATATATACTGATGTTGTTGTGAATGAAGATACCCTTCGCATTTTTACTACACACCTGCAATCTTTTGCCTTTACAAGTTCGGATTATGCAAGCATGGATAAGATGAAGGAACGCAATAGTAAAGTTGTACAAACCTCAAAAAATATAGCCCAGAAAATGAAGGTGGCTTTTACAACACGTGGTTTGCAGGCAGATGTGGTGAAGTCCAACTTAGAAATAAGTCCGTTCCCAAAATTAATTTGCGGCGATTTTAATGATGTGCCTAATTCATACACTTACTTTCATATAAAAGGAGATATGCAGGATGCATTTTTACAGCATGGTTTTGGGGTCGGAAAAACCTTCATAGCACTTGCACCCACTTTGCGCATTGATTATATTCTGCCAGATTCAAATTTTACTATACATTATTTTGATATGGTTGATGAAAGCCTTAGTGATCACCTTATGTTACTGGCAGATATTAGTATTAAAAATTAATTATCTTCGGTTATATATGATGTTATTCCCCGCTTTGAATATCGTAAGTTGTTGCTGAATGATTATAATTTCATTCACATCAATATTTGCATAATTTCCAACCAATTTTATTTAATGTCGCTCACCATTTATAATTCACTTAGCAGGAAAAAAGAACCTTTTAATGCTGTTGTACCCGGGTATGCAGGTATGTATGTCTGCGGACCAACAGTAAGCGGCGAAAGCCATTTAGGGCATGCACGTCCCTACATAACCTTTGATATTGTATACAGGTATTTACATTACCTGGGTTATAAAGTTCGTTATGTGCGCAATATTACAGACGCCGGTCACTTCGAAGAAGAAGGCCGGGAGGCTGAAGATAAAATAAGTAAAAAAGCGCTTATAGAAAAAATTGAACCTATGGAACTGGTGCATAATTACACCAACATGTTTCAGCAGGCAATGTTGAAGTTCAATAATGTAATTCCACAAATAGAACCTACAGCAACAGGTCATATTATTGAACAGATAGAAATGATTGAAAAGATTCTTGCTGATGGGTATGCTTACGTTGAAAACGGTTCTGTATATTTTAATGTTGAAAAGTACCATGCAGATTATGGCAGGCATGGAAAACCTTATGGCATGTTAAGTGGCAGAAACCTTGATGATATGCTTGAATCAACACGTGAGTTGGATAACCAGCAGGAAAAACACAACAGTGCAGATTTTGCTTTATGGAAGAAAGCTGCACCCGAACATATCATGCGTTGGAAAAGTCCCTGGAGTTATGGCTTTCCCGGCTGGCATATTGAATGCTCTGCAATGAGTAAAAAATACCTGGGAGAAGAATTTGACATACATGGTGGTGGCATGGACCTTCAGTTTCCTCATCACGAATGCGAGATAGCGCAAAGCGTGGTTTGTAATAATGTTGTACCTGCAAGATTTTGGATGCATAATAATATGATTACTATTAATGGTAAAAAAATGGGGAAGAGTTACAATAATGTAATAACCCTGAACCAAATGTTTTCAGGGGCGCATCCCTTGCTGCAACAGGCTTTCAGCCCCATGACCATAAGGTTTTTTATTCTACAGTCTCACTATCGCAGCACTTTGGATTTTAGTAACGATGCGTTGCTTGCATCACAAAAGGCCTTCAGGCGTTTGTGGGATGCCTATGAACATTTACAAAAAATTAATCCTGCTGAAGATGGGGCAAACGATTCAGTATTAAATGAACGGTGCATAAATCTTGTAAAAGAGTTTGAAGAATTTATTAACGATGACTTTAATACAGCAAAGGTCGTTGCGAATATGTTCGATCTTGTTTCAATAATCAATGGAATTAAAGACAGGCATATATCACCCAATGCATTGAGTGCTGAAACATTAAAACTTGTACAAGTTAAAATGAAAGATTTCATTGAAGATATTTTTGGGCTGCGTTCAGAAAACGAAACCAATAACCAAATGCTGGACGGAACTCTGCAATTATTAATTGAAATGCGCAAAGAAGCGAAGGCAAAAAAAGATTTTGTAACCAGTGATAAAATAAGAAATGAACTGTTTGCGCTGGGTATACAGTTAAAAGATGAGAAGGATGGCACCATTACTTATAGTTTTAATTAAAAAAGCTCCGGTTGTATTTTTTCTCTACAGCTCTTATTAAAAGAAAAGCCAGCCATTTGAACGGTTTTGCCATTGTTTTCCCGTTTTAATAAATACAAGGTGTCGGCAATAAACATTCCCCTGAAGATTTCCTGTTTATATTCCAGTGCAGCCTGTTCATACTGCCATCGCCTAAGCCTGTTTGCAATAACAATATTTGGTTCTGTAATAAAATAAGGTTTGTTTTCGGTTTCTTTTTTAAAAAAATGCTGTAATCCCTTCACTGCATTAATGATTATTTTGGTTGATTTTTTACCTACAAGATTAAGGCATAACGTATGCGAGGGAATAAGTAAATAATTATTTAATTCAAATTTTAAAAGTGGTATTGCCCCTGCATGTTTTTTTAGAATCTCTGTTATTGCTTTTAACTGTTGAACGGTTTGTTTAAATATGACAAGAGAAATATAATCTCCGCATAAAGCTTTATCTGTCCTGTAATTTTTAGCAAATCTTACTCTTTCATTATTAATTCTTGCGCATAATTCCTCATGTGGCTTAATGGCAAGAATATAAGTTTCAAGTGTTTGCTCCCCGTGGGTCATAATTAAAACCATTGGAATTAAAAAAATAAGATAATAAAGTTAGCATAAAAATACTAAAAATCTTAGCTTTGCACACGTTCTGCCTTAAAATAAAAAACTATGACAATAGAAACGCCTTTGAAAAATCCCTATCCCTATACAGTTATAAAAAATGTGGAAGAATGTTCTATTGATTTAAATAAACACTTGCTAATAAATAAAAATGCATCGTTCTTATTCAGGATAAATAATAATGCATTAGAACCCGAGGGGATAAAGAAAGGTGCCTATGTAGTTGTTGATACAAAAATGCAGCCGGTAAATAACGATTTAATAGTTGTTGCATTTAAAGATCAATTAGTATTAAGGCGAATTTTTATTAAAGAAGATCATTTCATACTTACCACAGGCAGTCAAACCATTGCCGATATGCATTTTCCAATGTATCATTTTTATGAACTGATTTGGGGTGTTGTAACATGTGTTATTAGTAACATGCATGCAGCGATGCCTGTAATGTATTCTGAAATTAAAATTTAGTAAATAATGAGCGATAAAGTATATACAGGCACCGGCACTAATAATGAGTCTTTTTACTTTAAGGGAAGGGGTGCACAAATAAACACAAATAACAGGTTTTTAAAAAACCAGGTTGTGAAAGAACATGCTGAAGGTATTGATGATTGGGAAGAGCATAATAGTGCAACTAAATACCTTGAAGAGCATGCAAAAACAATTGTGAATAAAGTCGATAGCCCTGATGTTGGTATGATGTATAGCATGAATCCTTACCAGGGATGTGAGCATGGTTGTATTTATTGTTTTGCCCGTAATGTGCATGAATATTGGGGTTATAGCGCAGGATTAGATTTTGAGCGAAAGATCATTGTTAAGAAAAATGCCCCTGATCTGCTTAGAAAATTCTTAATGCATCCTAAGTGGGAGTGTGTGCCTATAGGGCTTAGCGGTAATACGGATTGTTACCAGCCTGCAGAGAAAAAATTTCGGATTACAAGAAAATTATTAGAAGTATGTCTTGAGTTTAATCAGCCTGTGGGAATGATAACAAAAAACGCAGGTATGTTGCGCGATATGGATATACTGCAGGAAATGGCAAAAAGAAACCTGGTAAGTATTCTTGTTTCAATAACATCACTTCACGACGATTTGCGCAGGGTTATGGAACCACGCACCACCACAGGTTTACAAAGAATGAAACTTATACGCGAACTAAGCAATGCCGGTGTAAATATGGGTGTAATGCTGGGCCCCATGATACCCGGCTTAAACGATCATGAAATGCAGCACATAATGAAATTGGCAAGTGAAAATGGAGCATCATTTAGTGCATATACATTTATCAGGTTAAATGGTTCCATCAAGATTATGTTTCATGACTGGCTGTATAAAAATTTTCCCGACAGGGCAGATAAAGTATGGCACATGATCGAAGACAGCCATAATGGAAAAGTAAACGACAGCAGGTGGGGGGTTAGAATGCGCGGTGAAGGACCCCTTGCAGAGTTAATAAAACAACAGTTTAATAAGTATAATAAAATGTATGGTTTAAATGCAGAACGGTGGGGCTTGGATTGCAGTAGATTCAGCCGGCCAGGACAACAGGCAAAACTTTTTTAGCGTAAAGCCTTTTACTTAACTTTTTATATCTGCTAAAAAATATTGTATACCAAAAGGCTCATGAAATAGGCAAGTGCCGTCATGTAAACTAACTGAACCATAGGCCATTTCCAGGTTCGTGTTTCCCTTTTGGCCACCGCAAGGGTGCTCATACATTGCATGGCAAAAACATAGAACACCATTAAAGAAAGTGCTGTTGGCAATGTGTACACTTTAGCTCCATTAGCATGTTTTGCCGATTGCATTTTCTGACGAAGGGTTTTATTGTCATTCGACTCTACGCTGTACAGGGTGGCCATTGTGCCAACAAAAACTTCCCTTGCAGCAAACGAGGTAATAAGTGCAATACCTATCTTCCAGTCATACCCCAATGGTTTAATGGCAGGTTCAATACTGCGCCCTAAAATTCCGGCATAAGAATATTGCAACTTTTCTGTGTTGTATTGTTTTTCCAGGGCGGTGGCTTTTTCTTCTGTCATTTGCTGCGACTGTACCTGCGCATATTTCGCATCAATTTCATTCATTTTTTCACCCGGTCCATAACTGCTGAGAAACCATAACAATAAGCTTATCACCATAATTACTTTGCCCGCATCTGTTACAAAGATTTTTGCCTTTTCAACCATGGTAATGGCAATATTATTCCAGCGGGGTGATCGGTATGTTGGCAATTCAAGAATGAAAAAACTCTTTTCATTTTGATGGATAAAGAATTTAAAAATGTAGCTGATTACCAAAGCCATGATTATGCCCAGAAGGTAAAGCCCCATCATTACCAAACCCTGAAGGCTTAGAAAACCAAAATAAAAAGTATCTGGTATTACTAACCCAATTAATATAGTGTAAACAGGAAGCCTGGCACTGCAACTCATTAACGGTGTAATAAGTATTGTTAGCAACCGTTCTTTCTTGTTCTCAATATTTCTGGCGCTCATTATTGCAGGTACAGCGCATGCAAAACCGCTGATCATAGGCATTACACTCTTGCCATTTAATCCGACTTTACGCATTAATTTATCACTAAGAAAGCTTATGCGCGCCATATACCCTGTATCTTCCAAAACAGTAATCAAACCAAACAATATCATTATTTGTGGTACAAAAAGAAGTATTCCGTTTAACCCTGCAACAAAACCATTTACTACCAGATTACTCCACCATGCAACCGGTAAATTTTCATTAAGCCAGGTTGTAAAAAAGGCAAAACCATTATCAATGGCATCCATGGGGTATTGGGCAATCCAAAAAATACTTTGAAAAAGCACGAATAAAACAGACAACAAAATAACGTACCCCCATACCCTGTGCAATAAGATGTTGTCGAGTTTTTCGGTGAAAAGCTTTTGCTGCAAAGGGTCTGGCAGCACCACATTTTGGTGCATTATCTGCTTAATGCGCGAATACCTTTGCATAATTTCTTCAGCCTGGGTTTTTGCAGCGCTAAAGTTTGTTTTATAATGTATATCTGCGATTTGCTGGTGAACTTCTGTAGGCAGCGAAAAATTTTCGTGGTTTATAACATAATGAAGGCAGCCATAATCGCTTAACCCTGGCATAATAGCGTGCATAGCATTTACCGCAGCAGGTGCCAGTTCTTTATTTGAAATAAAATCCCATGAAGAAGCAGTTGGATGTTGCCTGGCGGTTTGAGCAAGCGTTTTTTTCAGTTCTGCAATACCTTTGTTTTTACGGGGATTAACAGGCACCACTGGCACGCCAAGTTCAGTGGCAAGCCCGGAAACATCTATCTCAATGCCTTTTTTTCGGGCTATATCCAGCATGGTTAGGGCAACTACCACAGGATATTTAAGATCAATAATCTGGCTGCAAAAAAGAAGGTTTCGTTTAAGGTTGCTTGCATCTGCTACCAAAACGATCATATTGGGTTTTACCTGGGTATCTACACCCATCATTACTGTATATGCCACCCATTCATCCGACCTTCTGGGGTACAGGCTGTATGTTCCGGGAAGGTCAATAATGTGCGCAGGCATATTTTCTTCCAGCTTGCTGGTGCCTGTTTTTTTATCGACTGTAACGCCCGGGAAGTTGCCAACCTTTTGGTTAAGCCCTGTAAGTGAATTAAATAAAGATGATTTGCCACTGTTAGGATTACCTACCAATGCAATTTGTATATTAAGTGAACCCTTTAAAGCCATTAACCGACAAAAGTAATTTCAATCAGTTAAATCTTATTACGAGTTTGGGAGAGATTAACATACCGGCAATAAAAATTTAAAGGTATTAAATGCTAAACTCTCATTATTCCCCAAATAAAAATCATGGCTATGCTTATTTTTGAAGCCTTCAAAACGCTGATGTATGAAATACTCCGTGCTCCTTTATTTATTTCTTCCATTTATTGGTTTTGCCCAGCCGGCAAAAAACAAGAAGGATGTTAAAGCCATTCAACAAAACATTCAGGCACATATTAAATTTTTAGCCGATGATAAATTGGAGGGAAGGGAGGCAGGCAGCCCTGGTGAACAATTGGCGATCAATTATATTGTTTCTAAAATGCAGGATGCAGGTTTGAAGCCCGCCGGTACGAACGGTTTTCTTCAGCCATTTGAAATAAATAATGGGAAGATTATAACCTTCTCTAACAACAGCCTTATAGCCGAAGATGATTCATTAATACTGAACGAGGATTATTACCCCTTAAGTTTTTCAGGCAATGGAAAGGTTTCAGGCTATTCTTCTGTTTCCCTGAAGGAGCAATTAGAACCCTGGCTGCTTGATGTAAAAGATGTTTTGCAGGAAAACAAACAAAATCCGCATTACGATATCAATAATTTTATAAGAATGCAGGCGCAACGCGCCCTGGAAAAAAAAGGCACTGCACTGTGCATAATAAATACCGGCGACCTTACCGATAACATTTTATTTAATAAAAATGATTCTGCACCTGCTGTAGCCCTGCCGGTAATTTATATTACTAAAAAAGGGATGGCAAAGTTTTACAAAGATGCCATAACCACCTATTCAATTGACCTGGAAGTAAATATTCAGCAAGAAAAACTTACGGCGCACAACATACTGGGTTTTGTAGACAATAAGGCTGAAAATACCGTGATCATTGGCGCCCATTACGATCACCTGGGTTATGGTAAGGGAGGAAACAGCCTTGATGGTGCCGGGCTTATTCATAACGGTGCAGATGATAACGCCAGCGGAACAGCTGCTTTATTAGAGCTTGCGCGCCTGCTAAAAAAGTCGAAGGTTAAAAACAACAATTACCTGTTTATAGCATTTTCTGCCGAAGAGAAAGGGTTATTAGGTTCCAGGTACTGGCTGCAAAAACCTTCCATTCATATTCAGCCTAATTACATGATTAATATGGATATGGTGGGCAGATATGATGCTGATAAAAAACTTACGGTGGGTGGTTTTGGTACTTCATCCAAATGGGGGCAGGTTATTGCATCGGTGAAAGTTCCCGGAATTGAAATTAGAACAGACAGCAGTGGCAGCGGTCCAAGTGATCATGCCTCATTCTACCGGGCTAAGATTCCTGTTCTGTTCTTCTTTACCAATGGTCACCAGGATTACCATAAGGCAACAGATGATTTTGATAAAATAAATTATGCTGCAGAAACTTCCATTATACAATATATTACCGGGATAATAACAGCCACTGATAATTTGGGAAAATTAGATTTTTTACCAACACGCGATGCGGAAATTAAAATGGTTGCCCTGCCTGTTACACTGGGTGTTATGCCTGATTACGGTTTTACAGGTACTGGTTTAAGATTAGACGGCGTTACAGCGGGTAAGACAGCAGAAAAAGCCGGGCTGTTGCCAGGTGATATTTTGCTGCAACTCGGTGAATACAAATTTGTTGATGTACAGGGATATATGCAGGTATTACAAAAGTTTTTGAAAGGGCAGTCAACACAACTTCATTTTATCAGGGATGGAAAGCAAAAAACAACACAGGTAACTTTTTAAAGCCGGCTAAAAATAAGTATATTAATCCTGCGTTTATAAACCACCCCGTATAAATTTTCGCGTTGAAATTAAAGCTTGACCAATCTGATATAGCCGGTGATTTTTTTATTGAAAGCCGGTTGCTGGGTATAATTTCACCCGCCAGAAACTTTCATTTTTGCTGGCAGGTAAACGAAATGCTTGGTTTTAATTTCAGGTTAAGCCCTGTTAACGAAGTGGAGATGCTTAAAAAAAACAGGATGTATTTTTTTCATGTGTATGAGTACCATGAGTGTAATATAAATCTCACCCATTATATTTTTCACAATCATTTTGAAGGAGAATACCTGTTGCCGGAATTCAGGCATATAGATTATATATGGCTTATGAAAGATTATCGTGTTACAGATGAATATTATGCCTCACTAATGCAGGCAATCAAAAAAATAAATGGCGTGCAACTGGTTACCGATATTAATATAGACCATGTTAAAAACAAGGATAATCTTATTCTTTAAATTCGTTTATTATGCCAGATGAAACACCCGGAGGGTGGGTAGTTAAAAACAATGCCCTGTACCGTAAAATGCAGTTCAAAAATTTTTCCGAGGCCTTTGCCTTTATGTTACGTGTAGCCCTGGAAGCCGAAAGATTAAACCACCATCCTTTATGGACAAACGTTTACAACACAGTTGAGATAACTTTAAGTACCCACGATGCAGGTAATATCATTACGGAGAAAGACTACAGGCTTGCCCGGATTATAAATGGGTTGCTATAAAAGTTTAAAACATTCCGTAATTTTAAAAAAATAATTAACCATGTTAAGTATAAAAGATTCTGCCATTTTTTTACTGGGTATAGCCGCAGGCGTAGCCGCAACAAAGTTTGCCAGTATGAGTCCTGAAGAAAAAGAGAAATTGATGGCCGATTTAAAATTAAGCAGGCAATCTGAAAGATGAAGCAGATAACGCTGCCGGAAAAGCCCGCGAATATTTTGAAGAGTTTAAAGAAAAAGGTGGCGAGGCACTCAAAGAACATTTTAAGGATGCGCAGAGTGTATTTAATAATGTTTTTAATAAGCAGGATAAAAACACTGATCAGCCAGCTGCCGGCGAAACTGTTTAATTTCTTTCTGTTTTACTTACAAAAATGTGGGCCAGTTGTTTCAGCAACCTGTATGTGAGGAATATGTGAATCAATAACAGTACAGAATATATTCCGAAAACCATCATCATAGATTGCACCGATTTAATTAATCCCTCCTCTGTTATTTCTGCTGTCGGGTATTGTTCACGAACCTGCTCCAGGGTATCGCCTACCAGGCCGGGTTGGGTAAATAATGTATAAGAAGAAAGCAGCATAAGTACGGCGAACACAATGGTTACAATTGCATTTACTTTAATCCAGTCCCGCGCAGAAGAATTTAATTGTTTATTTTTTTCAATGGCCTGTTTTAAAAAATTAAAGCTGGTAAATGTATAGATAGCCACACATGCAACCATAAATAACACAAGCAATAAAGAGGGGTTTGCAAATGCAGGGCCCACAAGTATTAAGACCATTATACTTAAAATAATGGCAGGTATTAACAGGATGTAGGTAAGAATTTTGTAAGCGACGTTCTTTTTCATGGTTAGAATATTCGGGGGAAACTTGTTGTTGTTTTTATTTTGTTGTTTGATTAAGCAAGTCTTTCATATCTCCATCTATCCGTGCCGGTTTCATATTTTGGGCAGTTAAAAGACACCAGGTGGTTTTAGCCTTCACAAATATTTTGCCTGAAAGGGCGCTACAAATTTCAACATAACGTGTAGATGTCGCTGTGCTGTGTTCTCCCACCCAGGTATATACTGCAACATCATCGTTTAATAATGCTGAACTCAGGTAATCTATTTCATGCCTTACCACAACCCAAATATATTTTTCGGTAATTGATTTTGGTGCAAGTTTAAACCAGTGTGCTGCAGAAGCTTCGGCTATCCACCGTACATATACAACATTACTTACGTGCCCCAGCTGATCAATATCTTCAGGTTGCACCCTGGCATTATATGTAAAAATGTGGTGTTTTGGCCGCTGCATGTTTTAAAAATAAGCAGGTAAAAAATTAAGCACCTTCACCACAGTCCATTCTGCAAAACCTGCTATATAGCATTTCATATTCCGGAATAATTTTTTCAATATCAAAACATAATGCCTGTTCATAAGCATTGTTTTTAAACTCCTGCAATTTAACCTCATCAGAAAGCAGGTCTACGGCGCATTTACTCATGGCACTTACATCGCCTACATTCAGTGCAAACCCTGTTTTGTTATGCAGATTAATTTCAGGAAGACCTCCTGCATTTGTGCTTAATACCGGAACCTTTGCTGCCATTGCTTCGAGTGCAGCCAGTCCGAAACTTTCATAATCGCTGGTAAGGAGAAAGAGATCGCTTATTAATAATATTTCCTCTATTTGTTCCTGTTTACCCAAGAAGCGAACATCCTCCTGCAGGTTTAGATCTTTAATCATTTCTTCCATCGCCGGGCGCTCAGGACCATCGCCCACCATAAGTAATTTTGCAGGCAGGTGTTTTCTAACTTCTGCAAATATGTTTATAACATCTGCTACGCGTTTTACTTTTCTAAAGTTAGATGCATGCACCAGAATTTTCTCAGAATTTGGAGCTATTACCTTTTTAAATGCATCAATGGGTTTTTTATCAAAACGATGCACATCCACAAAATTGTGAATAACCTCTATCTCCCTGGTTATTTTAAAAAAACGGAAGGTTTCCTGCCGCAGATTATTAGATACTGCTGTAATTGCATCGCTTTCGTTAATAGAGAAAGTAACAACCGGTTCATAGGTCTTGTCTTTACCTACGAGTGTAATGTCTGTGCCATGCAGTGTTGTAATTACAGGAATTGTTCTGCCCCGTTTTTCAAGAATTTTTTTCGCCATATACGCAGCTGACGCGTGCGGAATGGCATAGTGCACATGCAGCAGATCGAGGTCGTGGTTTAAAATAACATCTACCATGGTACTTGCCAGGGCTACTTCGTAGGGCGGATAATCGAATAAGGGATAGGTGGGAACCCTTACTTCGTGATAAAATATATTGGCATTAAAAACATTCAGTCTTACCGGTTGCTGGTATGTTATGAAGTGAACACTGTGCCCCTTATCTGCCAAAGCCTTTCCTAATTCTGTAGCTAAAACCCCGCTTCCACCAAAGGTGGGATAGCAAACAATTCCTATTCTCATGCGCTCTATTTACGGCAAAGTAACAATCATTTTATAGAACCCATGTGCCAAAAATTGTGCTATAGGTTCTCTTGGCGGTCTACGGCTTAATCACTACTTTCCCTGCAATGAAAAAATACCTTTTATTTCTTGTGCTTTTGCCGTTTAATAGTTTTTCCCAACATTATTATACTGACTCTGTTTTTATACGGCAAATTGCTAGTAATATATTGAATCATAAAGATGCAGACAGCAATCTTTTTCACCTCACCAAAAATGTAGGTCACAGGCTTTCAGGCTCACCCCAAATGGTGCAGGCACAAAACTGGGGAAGGCAGGCAATGCAGGCAGCAGGTGCCGACAAAGTTATTATGCAGCAATTATTGGTTCCGCACTGGGTGCGCGGTGAGGGTGATGCTGCTGCAGTTATTTATAATAACAGCGCAGGTAAGCAAATAACCTGGTTTTTACATGCATTGGCATTGGGTAATGCCATAGGCTCTGGGGTTGAAATGTTGGCAGATGTTAAACGGGTAAATGATTTTGATGAACTTGATAAGAAACAGGAACAGGTAAATAATAAAATTGTTTTTTTTAATGTGCCCTTTGAAGACAGCCTCATTAGCCCGTTTCAGGCTTATGGAAAAAATGTTAAGTACAGGGTCAATGGAGCATCCATGGCTGCAAAATATGGAGCTAAAGGAATACTGTTACGGTCTATGACCAACGGTGCAGGCAACGAACCCCATACCGGCACTTTACTTTACAACGATTCCTTTCCTAAAATTCCCGCCATGGCCATTGGGTTGGCAGATGTTATGAGCCTAAATGAATTATTTGATAGCGGTGTAGCCTTACGGGCTTCGATGCACACCCACGGAAAAATGTTGCCCGACACTATTGCATATAACGTAATTGGCGAATTAAAAGGAAGCGAATTTCCCAATGAATTTATAACCGTAGGCGGGCATCTCGATAGTTGGGATGTTGGTGAAGGTGCACACGACGACGGGGCAGGGGTGGTGCAAACCATAGAGATACTGAGGGTGTTTAAAAACCTGAATTATTCGCCCAGGCATACCATTAGATTTGTTTTATTCGCCAATGAAGAAAATGGAACCCGTGGCGGACTTAAATACAGTGAAGAAGCAGTTGCAAGAAATGAAATTCATCTTTTTGCCTTAGAAAGCGATGCAGGCGGTTTTACGCCCCGGGGTTTCGGATTTGATGTTCCCGATTCGTCCTGGGCAAAACTGGAAAGCTGGAATTCGTTATTCGAACCTTACATGGGAAACAGTTTTAAAAGAGGTGGGGGTGGGGCTGATATCGGACCTTTAAAAAAGGCTTTGAATGTACCTGTTGCAGGAATGATGCCGGATAACCAACGGTATTTTGACTTTCACCATGCTGCTACCGATGTTTTTGAAAATGTTAATATGAGGGAGTTGAAACTTGGCGCAGTAAACATGGCTGCCTTAATTTACCTGGTAGATAAATACGGACTATAATTTTAATTTGGCTCATCTGGTTTTAATGGCGTTCGATATTCCCAAATTAATCCTGGTATAGAAACCCCAATAGTTATAAGGTAGAAAAGCAGGCTTATACAGATGCTTTCATTTTTATCTAAATTAAATAAATGACTGCCATAGAGAAATACCACCTCCCTTGCACCTAAACCACCAATGGTAAAAGGAAGTATCGCAATAAGGGAAGAAGCCAAAAAGATTAGCAGGTATTCTAACCTATTTTCATAAATACCTAAAGAAAGCATGATTATCAAGGCACATAAAACCTGTATAAACTGAACGCCTAACCCTAACCAGAAAGTTGGCCAAAACCCCATTAAAAAGGTTGGGAAAAATTTCTTTACAGTATAATAGAATAAAACAACCACTGGCACTACCAGGGCAAGGGTAATTGCCGCAATATTTTCTCCAGGGAAAATAATGAAGTAAAAAAGTGCCGCAAGTATCATCAGCCCCGCAACTCCACTTATCCTGTCTAATAAAACTGCAGCCGATAATAATTTGGCAGATTTGCCCGTACTTTTCTTTAATAGGATCACTTTATAAGCATCTCCACCAATGCCCCCGGGCAAAAAAAGATTATAAAACATACCCAGCCAATACAACTTTAAATTTTTTGTTTCAGATAGATGAACATTCATATTCCTGAAATAAATATTAAGCCGGAAGGAAGCTATGAATTTGGACAGGGTGAATAACAATACTGCCAGAAAAAGCCAGCCAAATTTGGTTCTGCTAAAAATCTCAGCGGTGTTGGTCCACTCAATTTTATTGAATACAAACCACAGGCAAAGCCCAGAAACCAGGATCTTTATGATCAATTTAAAATAAGAAGGTAACCGTATGCCGGGCATATTCATTTCAATAAAATTTCTTGAGGTGCATAGTGCCCACCCAGCACCTTTCTTACCTGGTAGGTTTTTTTATTGCCGCTTTCATAGTAAGTACGCATACTTACCTCGGCGAGAATGCCAATAGTTACAAGTTGAATGCCGCCCAACAGCAACATTAAGCCTAAAATAAGTATGGGCTTGCCCCAGATGTCGTGCCCGGCTATTTTAAGTACGAGTAAATAAATATTTATAAGCAGCCCTAAAAAAAAGCATACGAAACCCATGGTGCCAAACAAGTGCATGGGTTTTTGGCTGTATTTTCTAAAAAATACCATGGTGATCAAATCACTCATTACCCTGAAGGTTCTACCCAGCCCATATTTAGATGTACCGAATTGCCGCGCATGATGCTGCACATCTACCTGGGTAATGCGTGCGCCCTGCATACTGGCTAAAACAGGTATAAAGCGGTGAAGCTCTCCATATAACCCCAGATCTTCAGCTATCTCCCGCTTAAAAATTTTTAGGGTGCAGCCATAATCCTGTATGTACACCCGGGTCATATATCTTATTATGGAATTGGCTATTTTACTTGGTATTTTTCTTAATAGCATTCCATCCTGCCTGTTTTTTCGATTGCCTGCCACTACATCCCAGTCTTCTTTTATCATTTTTTGCAGCATCATGGGTATATCAGCAGGGTCATTTTGCAGGTCTCCGTCCATAAGGGCAACATAATGACCATTGGCATAATCAATACCCGCTGACATGGCAGTGCTCTGTCCATAATTTTTACGCAGTTCAACAAGAATTATCCTGTCATTCACCTGTTCTTTTATTTTTTGGCGGGTGCCGTCAGACGAACCATCATCAACCAGAATAACCTCGTAATCAATGCCAGGTAAAGCTTTTGAGATTGCATCAATCAGCGGATAAATGTTTTCCTCTTCGTTCATTACCGTTATTACAACAGATAGTTCTCTCATGGGCATAATTAACATTCAAAGGTATGGATTGGGCAAATGCTTAATTCAACAGGTAGGGTTATGGTATCATTACGGTCAAAAAATAATTTCTTTGTGTAACTTTTTTGATTGAACCACGTTTTGAATAGGTAACCAAAGCGCAACCTGAACAGTATATGACTGAAAGAGAATACAATGAATGCGTAAACCTGTATGCTGATAATGTATTTCGCTTCATTGTGAAAAACCTTAGGCATGAGGAAGATGCAAAAGATGTTGTACAAACGGCTTTTGAGAAATTATGGATTAACAGGAGTAATGTTTTGTACGAAAAAAGTAAATCTTATTTGTTTACCGTGGCTTACAACCAGATGATTGATCATTTACGTAAAGTAAAAAGAATAACACTGAAAGATGAGTTTAATGCCGGTACATCTGTTATAAACCAACCGGTAAATAACATGAAGAAAAATTTGCATGAGGCTTTAAGCAGGTTAAATGAAACCCAGAAAAGCCTGGTGCTTTTAAAAGATTATGAGGGATACAGTTATGAAGAAATCGGGCAGATCACCGGGCTTAATGAAAGCCAGGTAAAAGTTTACCTGCACCGCGCACGATTAACTTTAAGAAATTACCTCGTTAGCCCCGAAAATGTTATGTAAGGCTGATGGGTATAAAAGTGAGGAAAAAATGAATAATATAAACAGACATAATTACGAAGAATACTTTCTGCTCTACGTAGATAATGAATTAACCGAACAGCAGCGTGCCGAAGTCGAATGTTTTATTACCGAAAATCCAGACCTCGCTCCTGAACTTAACATACTTCAGGATGTAAAGCTGAAACCCGAAGAAGAAACGGTGTTTGATCTTAAATTAAACCTGTATAAGAATAGTGAAAAGGAAAGCATGCTTCATAACTACGAATATTGGTTTCTATTATATGTAGATAACGAACTAACCCCGGCACAGCGTAAAGAGGTTGAAAAAATGGTTTTGCAAAACCCGGAAATACAACCCGCTTTTTCTGCCCTTAAACAATCGGTTTTAGAGCCGGAGGTTATAAGTTTTCCTGATAAGCCAACCTTATACCGGAAAGAAAAAGTGAAATGGATGCCTGCAGTTACACGTTTAGCAGCAGCCGCAGTGTTTATAAGTGTTCTTTTATTTTCCTGGTGGTATGCAGGTAAAGAAGATGCACAACTTACTGCAATAGTAACTCCTGCGCCAAAAAACATTCCCCTTCAGCAACCCCAGGTTAAAAAAGAAACAGAATTGCAATTACCAGATAAAGTAGCTACCCTGGACAACAAACCGGCAGAGATTTTACCAACCCCGGCCGCTGAAAAAATAAGTCAGCCGAAAAAAGATCATTTTAAACCTGCAATAGCACAGCAGCACGAAACCAAAAAACGTTTTGCCGATGAAGAATTTTTAATTGCAGAAAATAAACCAACCTTTCTTAAAAGTGAAAATGCCGGTGTGCCTGAACCTAAAGTGACCGATAAAACAAACCCTTCAACACAAGCTTTTGCAGATAATGAAGAGGAGAATAATGGAAAACCTGCGTATAAAATAATAACCGCAGGTTATAAAGAGATCAATACTTCTGAAGAAGACCAGTCCTTATACATAGCAGGTTTAAACCTGAATAAGAATAAGGTAAAAGGACTATTTAAAAAAGCAGAAAATTTTTTAAACAATAAATCAAGGGAATACATAAAAGGTGATGGCAAACTGCAGGTTGCCAACCTTGAATTTGAAGACAATAAATAAGTATAAAAAAAAACCATGAAACGAATATTACTACTGACAGGCGTTCTAATTGCAGGATTGCATGCATACAGCCAGGAAGACACTATCGCTTCTAATAACGGAGACACACTCCGTTCAGGAAATTTCATTATAATTAAAGATGGCGCCGCCGCACCGGCCGATACTTCAGGTAAAGGCGAACACATAACTATTGATATAAACATTAATAAAAAAGAGGTGCAGATTAATGATGATGGCGAAGATGTTAACTATAATATGAAAGAAAAGCATCGCAGGGTTAGTACAAACTATTTTATTTTCGACCTGGGATTTGCAAACTGGCGCGATGAAACAAATTACGAAAGTGAGGCCGCCATGGACTACCTGGTTACACAGCCAAATGAAGACCCCTTTTCTAAAAATGATCTTAAAATTAAAACTGGCAAATCGTCTAATGTAAACCTGTGGATTTTTATGCAAAAGGTAGATCTTGCCAGGCGCGTGGTTAATTTTAAATACGGGCTCGGGCTTGAAATGTATAACTTTCGTTACACCTCTAACATAACTTATAAAGACAAGCCACCATCCATATTCAGGGATAGTATAGATTTTTCAAAGAATAAACTGTACGTGGGGTATTTGTCTGTTCCCTTTATGCTGAATTTTGATACTAATCCCGAAAAGAAACAAAGTTTTAGCGCAAGTGTTGGTGTAAGCGCCGGTTACCGTATAGGCAGCCACAACAAACAGGTAAGTGACGAAAGAGGTAAAGACAAAATAAAGGGCGATTTTAACCTGGATCCATGGCGGTTTGCTTACATCGCAGAAATGGGTCTGGGTCCTGTAAGGTTGTATGGCAGTTATAGCATAAACCCCCTGCACGAATCCGGATTAAAACAATATCCTTACACTGTTGGCCTGCGATTTAGCAACTGGTAATAAATAATTTTAAATTTTTCTAAAAGCCCCGCATAACAACGGGGTTTTTTTATTAAGATTTTTTTAATAATTATAAAATAATCCATTCTCTAAATTTTCGTTCTATACTTGCCTGATCTCTACTACCAAAAAATTTATTATTTCATTATTGATCACACCAAAGACAAAAGTCTTTACGGTTAATTCAATGTTAAGACCATAAGTAATTTATGCAAAGGAAATTGCTTCCTGTTTTATTGTGTTTTTTCTTCCTGGTAAATTCATCTTTTAATGAGGTGAATAATTCAAATAAACTGTATTATGTAGTGATAGATAAGAGCAGCTATGAATTGCATGTATTTGACGAGAAGGGCTGGCTTGTTACTTACCCCGTTGTATTTGGCAGCAAAGATCTGGGAGATAAATTAATGGAGGGTGACAGGCGAACCCCTGAAGGTACTTTTACCATAATCAGTAAAAAACCGCACGCCAAATGGAATAAGTTTATGATGCTCGATTATCCGAATGAAGAAAGTGTAGAGAAATTTAAAGCACGTAAAACGCAGGGAGTAATACCTGCATCAGCAAAAATTGGTGGCGCCATTGGCATTCATGGTACATGGCCCCACGAAGATTTCTCCATAAACCGTTATAATAACTGGACGCTTGGCTGTATAAGCATGCGCAACAAAGATGTGGAAGAATTGTATAACATGCTGCCTGTTGGCACCCAGGTTACCATTCGTAAATAAGGTTATTTAAATTTAGCATTTGCCTTTGTTTCCAGACTTGCTGCGGGTACTGTATTGGAATTTAGAAACTGTAAAACCGTTTGGCTCCATTTTTCCGGTTGTTTATTATAATAATTTTCATGCCCCAGGCCTTCGTAACGAACGATCATCTTAATATCCGAAGAAAGGCTTTCCAGCACTTTTTGAGATTCCTGTTCAGACACCCGCTGGTCGTGCGTGCCTCTTTGAATTAAAACAGGGCAGTTTATATTTTCGCCATACTTCCAGTTAGCGTTATCAAAACCCCAGTAACCTTCTTCTACACCCAGCCAAAAAGTTACAAGCACACCAAAAGGTTCGGGTGGAATATGCATCATTCTGCACCTGCCTTCAACTGCATCTACCATAGAGCCAAAACCGGCATCAGAAATTATTTTCGAAGGTTTTAAACCAAGTTTTCCGGTTGCCCTTATTTCAGTGGCTGCCCCCATAGACTGCCCATAAAAAGCAATATTATTTTCACCTGTAGATTGTACATAGTCGTATGCAGCCTTTACATCGTAAACCTCCTCCATACCGAAGGTGGTAACATAACCTTCACTTTCTGCATGGCCGCGAAAGTCAATGGTAAATACATTCCATCCATCATTATAAAAAACGGCAATTTCATCGGCGAGCCCACCTCTGCTTGCTTTTTGGCCGTGAAAAGCGCACACCGTGCCTTTTACAGAGTCGGTAGCAGGGTGTATGAAATGCCATGCTGCCAGCCTTTTGCCATCCTGTGTAGTTAAGGCTACATCTTTATGGGGCAAAGCCGGGCCCGGAACCAGGTGGCTTTTTACAAACTTCTGACCGAATACTATGTATTTAATTTTTCCTCCCAAACCAAGTTTGCTAAACCCAACTTCTTCTATTTCACCTTCCTTAAAAAAATGGGTAAGGTAGTAGGCGTTAAATGCAGAAATTACATTAAGTATTATGAAGACAATAAAAAGTATTACAGCCAGTACTCTTAGTAGTTTTTTCATCAGCAGTTTAATTGGTTAAAATTACTTCATCGCCAAAATATTTATGCAATATAAGCGGCAATTGAATACCTGATTCGGTTTGATTATTTTCCAGCAAGGCCGCCATAATCCGGGGTAATGCAAGCGAGCTGCCGTTAAGACTGTGCGCCAGTTGCATTTTGCCTGCACTGTTCTTAAATCTTGTTTTTAACCGGTTAGTTTGAAAATTTTCAAAGTTACTAACACTGCTTACCTCGAGCCACCGTTGCTGCGCTGCGCTAAAGACCTCAAAATCGTAGGTAAGTGCGCTGGTAAAACCCATATCTCCACCACATAATCTTAAAATACGGTAGGGAAGGTTTAACCGGGAAATTAGAGATTCTACATGCGATACCATTTCTTCCAGCACTTCGTAGCTTTTCTCAGGTAATGTAATTTGAATGATCTCAACTTTTTCAAACTGGTGTAACCGGTTCAGCCCGCGAACATCTTTGCCATAGCTGCCCGCCTCCCGCCGGAAACATGGGGTATAAGCAGTCATTTTAACCGGTAAATCTTCCTCTTTCAAAATTACATCCCTGTAAATATTTGTTACCGGAACCTCGGCGGTGGGTATAAGGTAAAAATTATCTTCATTAATAAAATACATTTGCCCTTCTTTGTCTGGCAGTTGACCTGTAGCATAGGCGCTGGCTTCATTAACCATAAATGGTGGCAGGTATTCTGTATACCCTGCTTCTGTATTAAAATCTAAAAAGCATTGCACCAGGGATCTTTGAAGGCGCGCGCCTTTATTAATAAACAAGGGGAACCCTGTGCCGGTTATTTTGGTTCCTGTTTCGAAGTCTATAAGCCTGTATTTGTTTGCCAGTTCCCAGTGTGGCAGGGCAAAATTTCCTAATTCAGGTATACTTCCGCCCTGCCTTATAACCACATTGTCTTCCGGGGTTTTGCCGGTTGGCACCAATTCCGCGGGCAGGTTGGGGAGTTGTATTATTTTGTCTTTTACATTTTTTTCGTACTGGCTAAGCTTTTCGGTTATTTCAGCAGACTTTACTTTATATCCTGCCACCTCGGCCTTTAGCTGGTCTGCTTCGGTTTTTTTTCCTGCCGCCATTAAGCCACCAATTTGTTTGGAGGAGGTATTGATTTTAGAAAGGGTCTCATCCAGGGCAGCCTGTAATTGTTTTCTTTCATCATCTAAATTAATGATCTCGTCTACCAGTTCAGGCTGTTTAAAATTTCTTACCGCCAGCCTTTCCTTTACCCAGGCGGTCCTTTCCCTCAATATATTAACCTGAAGCATGCAAAATTTTTTTTCAAAGATAAGGGGGATGTAATATGGGGTTAAAACTGATATTGCAAAAAATTCGGTTAAGGTCAATACATAACTTTGCCGCCATGTTTATTGAAGATGATTTACAAATAAGGTGGTGGAAATTATTATCACATCTCGAAGAACGTTTTGGTAAAAAACCCGATCTTGATGCAATATTATTTTTGATCGGGATGAATGAAACCGGCTTTATTAAAAAGAAAATTACAAAAGAAGAAAAACAGGATTTGATGCACGTAGCTGTTTGTACCATTTTAAAGGTGAGCGGTTATTACGAAGTCGAGAAAACGGACGAACAGGGATGAGCCGCATTTTAAACAATTAAAACAATTGCCTTTTTATAATGTTATTGAGCAGGAGAATTTTTTAAAAGATCATGTTTTGCATTATTTTGAGGAGCACGGCGTTTAACAAAAACAATATTATACCTACATGAAAAAAATCGTTTTTTTATTATTAATGTGCGTGGCGGTTAATGCGCTGTTTGCACAGTCATCCAAAACTTTGAAAGAAAAATTGGTAGAAATACAAACCACTTATGGCACCATGGTGGTTAAATTATATGACAGTACACCTAAACATCGGGATAATTTTATTAAGCTGGTACAGCAGGGTTTTTACGATAGTTTATTATTTCACCGTGTTATAGCAGGTTTTATGATACAGGGCGGCGACCCTCAAAGTAAAAATGCACCAGAGGGTACAATGCTTGGTATGGGTGAAGCAGAAGGCCCTATGATACCGGCAGAATTTAATACAGAACTTATTCATAAAAAGGGTGTACTTGCAGCAGCAAGAAATAATAATCCTGAAAAGGCCAGCAGCAATTGCCAGTTTTATATTGTTCAGGGCAGGGTGCTTAATGATATAGAATTAAATGGTCTGGAGTGCAACATCCGGAGTAATGATCCGGCTTTTACATTTACTGATAAACAAAGAAATATATACAAAACGCTTGGCGGCACACCCACCCTCGATAATAATTACACTGTTTTTGGAGAAGTGGTTAAAGGAATTGAAGTAATAGATAAAATCTCCGAAATTGCTACCGATGAAAATGACCGCCCCCAGGAAAATGTAGTAATGAGTATGAAAGCCCTGAACTGATTTACAGGCAATTAGATTTTTTACTTAATATTTGTAAATTAAACTTGTTAGAAATGAACCACCCTGAAGATATAAAATATACCAAAGACCATGAATGGGTTAGAATTGTAACCGGCAATACAGCAATAATAGGAATTACAGATTTTGCGCAACGCGAATTAGGTGATATAGTTTATGTCGATATAACGGCCATAAACAAAGCCCTCGAGGCGGGCGATGTATTCGGAACGGTAGAAGCTGTTAAAACGGTGAGTGATTTATTTTTACCTGTTGCCGGAACCATAACTGAAGTTAATGAAGCTTTGGAAAAAAATCCCGAACTGGTTAACACAGACCCATATAACAAGGGATGGATGATAAAAATGCAGATAGAGAATGTATCAGAAATTGAAACCCTTTTGAATGCTAAAGATTATGAAAGCCTAGTAGGCTGATGTATCTTTTTTAGACAAAATTATTTGAATGCCCGATTTAATTAAATATTCAGAACCTGAACTTGTTGCCCTGCTTAAACAGAAGGATGCTGTGGCTTTTGAGTATTTATACGATAATTATTCCGGTGCACTTTATTCAGTTATTTTAAGCATGCTAACAGACCGTGAATTGTCTAATGATATTTTACAGGAAGTATTTATTAAAATCTGGAGGCAAATTCAATCGTATGATGAAACCAAAGGCAGGTTATTTACCTGGATGATAAACCTTACCCGCAACGCTTCTATTGATGCGCTGAGAAGTAAAAGTTATAGAAACAATAAGCAAAACCGCGAGTTAACCGAATACGTATATGAAGCAGCCGGAACATCAAGTATAAACATAGACGAGATTGGCGCTACGAAAAATAATTCACTCTCTTAAAGATGAATATAAAACCGTTGTTGACCTGGCATATTTCCAGGGTTTTACACATGAAGAGATTGCAAAAATTTTAAACATGCCGCTTGGAACGGTAAAGACAAGATTAAGGAGTGCACTTATTAAATTAAGGGAAATAGTTAAAAATTAAAGTGGAATTAAGAGAATACATACAAAGTGGAATAATTGAAAGCTATGTGCTGGGGCTTGCAACAGAAGACGAAGCAGCAGAGCTCGAAAAACTTGCTGCACTTCACCCCGAAATAAGGAAGGCAGTAGATGATTTTTCAGAAAAATTCGAGATGACCATTCAGGCAGAAGCAGTAACTCCCCCAGCAGGATTAAAAAAACAGGTTCTCGCCTCTCTTCAGTTACAGGATGGTCTCGAAGAAACAAATACACCAGATGCTCCTGTTGTTCCGGTTGATTTTAATGGTCAGTACAAAAGCATAAAAATGTGGAAGTATGCGGCAGCTGCATCCATCATATTACTTCTTGGTAGTGCCGCGTTAAACATGTATTTCTATAACAATTATAATTCGGTTAATAACCAATACCAGGCATTGTTACTTCAAAGAAATTCTTTACAGGCAAATAATAATTTGTATAAGGCAAGGTTGCAGGATTACACCGCAAGTTTACAGGTTATGGAAGATCCCGCCGTTGTATCAATAAAACTTGTTGGTGTTAATGGAAGGCAGGATAATCAGGCAACCGTATATTGGAATCGTGATACTAAAGAAGTTTACTTTAATCCAGATAAAATGGCTGAAGTGCCTGAAGACAAGCAGTTTCAGTTGTGGGCTCTTGTTGATGGAAAGCCCGTAAATGCAGGTGTTATAAATGATTGTAACGGGTTATGTAAAATGGAAATAATTAATGAAGCACAGGCATTTGCTGTTACATTGGAGAAAAAAGGCGGAAGCGAGGCACCCACACTATCAGAAATGTATGTAATGGGTAAGGTGTAGTTAAATAAAAGTATAATCGCTTATTTATTTAATACTGGTGCATTTGTTGCACCTTTTTTTATGTATAAATAACACCTTTAAAAAGTCTTAATAAAAGCATAAAGACACTAACTTTTTTAAAAACTAAAACCAGTGAAATATTGCTTTCGTACATGACTGTAATAAAAATTTAAACAAGAAGATTTTATGAAACAACTTATTAAAAGATCAGGAATTTTATTAACCGCGATAATGATTTATGCGGTATCGGCATCAGCCCAGGAAAAGACAGTAATGGTAGGTGGCGCAGAAATGTATCCCTCAAAAAACATTGTAGAAAATGCAATCAATTCTAAAGACCATACAACACTGGTTGCCGCTGTTAAGGCCGCAGGATTGGTAGAAACTTTACAAAGTGATGGACCATTTACAGTATTTGCACCCGTTAACAGTGCATTCGAAAAACTACCTGCAGGCACTGTAGAAAATTTATTGAAACCAGAAAACAAAAGCATGCTAACCGCTGTATTAACTTACCATGTTGTTGCAGGCGAAATAGACAGCAAAACTTTGGTAGACTGGATAGGTAAGAATGGCGGCACTTATACAGCAGAAACAGTTCAGGGCGGCAAAATTAAATTCACCAGCAATGGTAATTCAATTATGCTAACCGATGAAAAAGGCAATAAAGCAACGGTAACTATTAAGGATGTATTACAAAGCAATGGAGTTATTCATGTAATTGACACAGTTCTTTTGCCAGGCAAATAGTCTTTGCGAGGGTTTTTAAGATGAGCAGGGGGTTACCATTATTGGTAGCCCCTTTTCTTTTAGTTTTGCGTGCAAATGAAAATAAAGATTCTTGCATTTATTCCGGTCTTAAGCTGGTTTTTGATTACAACTGTTTTGCTTGTTATTCCGGGTTCAGACTTACCTAAAGACCCCTTTCTCGAAGCCATTTATTTTGATAAATGGGTGCATATTGGATTATTTGGTTTGCTAACGGTATTCGGTTGTTATCCCTTTTTACAATATAAAAACAGCAAGAATATATTCATACGCATGACAATCGCTGTAATAGTTTATGGCATAGTAATGGAGTTCATTCAAAAATATTGTACACATGGACGATCATTCGATATTACAGATATAATTGCAGACGCAGTTGGGGCCATTCTGGGCTATCTTTTCATTACTTATTTAACAAAGAAAAAGCCCCTGTAGAAACAGGGGCCGCAACCAAAACTAACTGCTTATGAGAAAAATCGACTACTTTCTTTATTACCATATTTAATGCAAACACAATGCCAATTATAATTCTGAAAACCTAAAAATTCCAGGTAAAATTCCCTTACTCACCATACTTTATAACAACGTTTACCCCGGAATTTTGATACACAAAGTTGAAGATTAGTTTAATAAATTATTGTTAACCACATCCTCATAAACCGTTAATAAATCTATCAGTGTATTGCCTGCTCTTTGAGAAAGACCTCTGGGCATATCTTTGCAAAAAATTTTTCATATGTATATTCAGCAATTATATACAGGTTGTTTAAGCGAAGCCGCATATTATATTGAGAGTGAAGGGGAGGCCGCAATTATAGATCCCTTAAGGGATATAGAACCATACCTTGAAGTAGCTAAAGAAAGAAACACAAAGATCAAATATATTTTCGAGACCCATTTTCATGCTGATTTTGTGAGCGGTCATATTGACCTTGCTAAAGCTACTGGGGCAACAATAATATACGGTCCATTGACCGAGGCAAATTTTACTTTTCACCTTGCTGAAGATGGAGAAATTTTTCCTTTAGGGAAATTGCAGGTGGAAGTCTTGCATACCCCGGGACATACACTTGAAAGCAGTTGCTACTTATTAAAAGACACGCTTGGAAAAAATCATGCACTGTTCTCCGGCGACACATTGTTTATTGGAGATGTTGGTAGACCAGACCTGGCCCAAAAATCTGAAGACCTAACTCACGAAGACCTTGCAGCCATGTTATATGAGAGCCTGAATAAAAAAATTATGCCACTTGCAGATGAGGTAATTCTTTACCCAGCACATGGGGCCGGCAGCAGTTGTGGAAAAAATTTGGGGACTGAAACTGTTAGTACAATCGGAGAACAAAAGAAATTAAATTATGCATTAAATCAGCCATCCAAAGAGGCTTTTATACACGCTGTAACCGAGGGCTTGCAGGCGCCTCCATCCTATTTTCCCATCAATGCAAAAATAAATAAGCAGGGTTATGATGAAATTGATATGGTGATGCAAAAAGGTTTGCAACCACTTTCCGTTGACAATTTTAAAAGTAAGAGGGAGGAGGTTGATACTATTATTCTTGATACACGGCCAGCAACTATGTTTACCGAACAATTTGTACCCGGCAGCATCAATATTGGGTTAGATGGAAGGTTCGCAGAATGGGCAGGTACGTTGTTGTCTTTTGATAAAAATATTTTATTGGTGTGTGAACACGAAAAAGAAAAGGAATCTTTAACCAGGTTAGCCCGGGTAGGTTTTCAAAAATTTTCAGGCTATCTGAAAGGCGGATTAGATGCCTGGAAGAAAGCCGGTGAAGAGATTGACCTGATCATAAATGTAGATCCCGATGAGCTTGCCATGGATCTACCCTTTGATGCAAATATTGTAGTGGTAGATGTTAGAAAAGAACCGGAGTTTAACGAAGGTCATGTGAAAGGTGCAGTAAATATTCCGCTTGAAAATTTAATTGACCCTGCAAGCATGTCTAATATAGAGGATAAAGACAACTTATATATTCACTGCGCCGGCGGATACCGGAGTGTGATCGCTGCATCGCTGATGAAACGGGAAGGCATTCATAACCTGTACAATGTAAACGGTGGGTTCAATAAAATAAAAGAGACCGATAAAATAAAAGTGGAGAAAAGTGTTTCTGCATTAAACTAAATTACAAGGTGCCCATGTTTGGCCTCATCAAACTGCCACTTCCACCGGCGGTGGCTCCATAAATAATTATCCGGATGCCTGCGAATGCAATCCTCAATAAAAGAGATCATTTTTTTTGTTAATTCACCTTCAGCCATATTGCGTGGATCGTCTGTTAGCAAAGTGTATTCTATGTTATAGTAACCTCTTTTTATTTTATAGAAATTGGTCATTACAACACAGCTGTTCATTGCCTTTGCGCCTTTTTCTGGTCCCTTTACAAAGGGCGTTCGCTTATTAAAAAATTCTGTCCAGTAAGCCTGCAGGGTATGCCCGGCACTTTGGTCTGCAATAGACCCTAATACAAAAATTGTTTTAGAATATTTATGAAACATGCTACGAAAATGTGTAGCGGGTATCATGACAGAATTGTACCGGCTTCTTATTTTTAAAATAAGCTTGTCGAACACCTTATTTTTTATAGGTAGATAAAGTGCCAGGTAGGGATGTGTGAATCTTCTTGCGCCGGCAAGATTGGCGATCTCCCAATTAAAATAATGCCCGGAAAATAATTGAACACTTCTACCTTCTGCCAATAAATTATTCACCAGTTCGAAATTTCCTGTACATCGTTTTTCAAGTTGTCTGTCCGGCATGGAAAGCAGTTTCAATGTTTCAATAAAAGAATCAACAAGGTTTTTATAAAATTGTTTTGAAATAGAAATCAGTTCCTCTTCTTCTTTATCTGGAAAAGCGATCTTTAAATTGTTTAATACTATTTCTCTCCTGTACCTGATAATGTAATACAGCAACAGGTAAATTAAATAGCTTATTCCATATAGCACCGTCCATGGTAATAAAGAAAAAACATACAGTAAAGCATATACAAGTTTGTACATCAGGGCAAAAATAGGTTCAAAAAAATTTGTGCTTTTATAAAATAATGTTCTGCAGTATTTCGCTCTTTTGCGGATGGTCTGTATTAAAATGCAGACCCCTGCTTTCTTTTCTGAATTGCGCACCCTTAACTATAAGAAAACCTACGGTTATTAAATTTCGTAATTCGCATAACTGCGGAGAGAGAATTGTTGACTTATACAATGTTTCTGTTTCTTCGAACAATAGATCTAATCGTTTTAATGCACGGGCAAGCCTAACATCGTTACGCACTATACCAACATAATCACTCATTATTTGTTGCAGTTCTTTAAGGCTTTGTGTAATAAGTATCATTTCACGCGGCTCTGATGTGCCGCTTGCATTCCAGTCGGGGATTTCATTCATTAAATGCTGAACATTCAAATTTCTGCCTGCACGGTACGTTTCAACTATATCTAAATAGGCACGATGCGCAAATACCATTGCTTCAAGTAAACTGTTGCTGGCAAGCCGGTTCGCGCCATGCAGGCCTGTGCTCGCACATTCGCCGCAGGCATATAGATTTACGATTGTTGTTTTTGCCCACTCGTCTGTTTTTATGCCACCACAACTATAATGTGCGGCAGGCGCAACAGGTATCTGGTGTTGCATTACATCAATACCAATGCTTAAACACTTTTCATAAATATTGGGAAAATGATGAATGAATTTTTCTTTACCCATATGCCTGCAATCGAGGTACACATGTTCGGTACCATTCAGCTTCATTTCATTATCTATGGCACGAGCCACAATATCGCGTGGAGCAAGGTCTTCGCGTGCATCATACCGCTTCATAAAAGCTTCGCCAAATTTATTGCGCAATATTCCCCCATCACCGCGTACTGCTTCAGTAATTAAAAATGAAGGTGACACACCAGGCTCAAACAATGCAGTTGGGTGAAATTGAATAAACTCCATATTCTCTACTCTTGCTTTGGCGCGGTAAGCCATGGCAACTCCATCGCCTGTAGCGATCTTCGGGTTGGTGGTGGTACGGTATGCCTGCCCGTTGCCGCCCGTTGCTATAAGTGTGGTGTTTGCAAGAATTTTTTCAATCTCGTTGGTTTTTAAATTAAGTACATACACACCATAACAGGTAATATCGGGGGTTGACTTGGTAACAAGAAAACCCAGGTGATGTTGTGTGATGATATCTACTACAAACCAGTGATTCAGTATTTCGATATTAGCATGTTTTTTTACCTCGTGCAGTAAGGCTCTTTCCATTTCTTTGCCGGTTACATCTTTATGATGCAGTATGCGGTGTTCACTGTGGCCGCCTTCGCGCCCCAAAGTGTATTCTCCGAATTCATCTTTATCGAACCTTGCACCGTATTCGATTATTTCCTTTATTCTATCTACACCTTCGCGTACAACTATTTCTACTACTTCCCTGTTACACAATCCGTCTCCGGCAATTAAAGTGTCTTCTATGTGTTTATTAAAGCTGTCATTCTCATCCCAAACGCCGGCAATACCGCCTTGTGCATACTTTGTATTGGTCTCATCAGAATTTGATTTTGTAAGAATGGTGATCTTTTTATCAGGAAAATGAGTAGCGGTTTTTATAGCATACGTTAAACCTGCAATGCCGGAGCCTATAATTAAAAAATCAGTTTGCAATGTGTGTTAGTTTATGAATTACAGAAAATGCTGTGTTGTCAAGATTGGTTAATAATATTTCGAAGCACAGTTAAATTTTTTTCATCCCAGTTATTTTCCTTTGGCAACTCTAATACTTTCGGAATATGGGCAAACTCTTTTAATACAAGACGAAAACTCTCTAAGCCCAGTTTACCCAATCCAATGTGATCATGCCTGTCTACCCTGCTACCCAGATCGGTTTTAGTATCATTAAGATGTATGGCATGCAATTTATCTAACCCGATAATGTTATCAAATGCATTAAAGGTTTCTTTAAATGCCTTTTCATCTCTAAGGTCGTACCCTGCAGAAAAAGCATGGCATGTATCGAAGCAAACGCCAAGCCTGTCAGAATTTGCTCCTTCTATAATATCTCTTAAATGCTCAAACCTGTAACCTATAGATGAACCTTGCCCGGCAGTGTTCTCAAGTAATATTTTAACGGGCATACCTTCAGTTCTTTCCAAAACTTCTTCTAATCCCTGAATTATTTTATTAATAGCCGTTTCCGGTGTTTGATCTTTAAAAGACCCGGGGTGTAGCACGCAGAAAGATAATCCAAGAGCGTTGCAGCGCGTAACTTCTCCTGTTAACGTATTAACAGATTTTTGATAAATATCTTCATTAAGGCTAGCCAGGTTTAATAAATAAGAACAATGGGAAAAAATGCACTTAACTTTTTCGCGATTCCACAAGGTGGAAAATTTCTTTAATAATTCATCATCAAGGGTTTTGTTTAACCATTGCCTTTGATTTTGAGTAAAAATTTGAAAGGTGTCAATACCAAGTCTTTCAGCCTCCTCAAAAGCATTACACAAGCTGCCTGCTACTGAACAATGCACCCCTAATAACATATTATTCGATCAATTTGTGTGGTGGTAAATATAAGAAGATACATTTCTTATGTTTTAAAGTAAAAATTTAAAATCAGTAATTATGTAAACTTGGTTTAATTGAATCATATAACATACACAATGCTATTCAGGGCAATAAAAATGTAAATTAGTATATTGCCATTTTCACGATCATGGTAGAAAACGAATTCAGAAAAAAGCAGCAGCGAAATTATATGCTAATGCGCCGGGTAAGGGATATTGCCATGGCGCTGATTATATTAATGATAGGCATCCTAACCTTATACGCCGATAAATTAGGTTTTGAGTTAGCCATCGATCCCCTTATCAGGTATTTGTTTGCAGGGCTTTGCATTTTGTACGGAGGTTTCAGACTTTACAGGGGCATTAAAAGTGAGTATTAAAGTTGTTATAATTAATTATGCATAAAAGTTTTGTTATAGCAATATTTCTTTGCTTTTTTTTGATTTCATGTAATAACAGGGAAAACGAAATTAGCAGGTACGATTCTCCAAAAAAGGGAACAATATACATTAGTGTAGATGAAAGTTTTAAACCTGTAATTGAAGAACAGATAAAGGTTTACGAGGCATCATATCCCGAAGCACACATTATTGCATCCTATAAATCTGAAGCAGATTGCTTTCGCGATTTGGAAAAAGACAGTACACGTCTTATTATTGTAGCCAAAGGATTAACAAAAGACCAGTCAGATTTTTTTGAAGCTAAAGTGTCATTCAGACCTCAGTATGATGTACTTGCCTATGATGCTGTTTGCGCCATTGTCAATTATAATGCGACCGACAGCGTATTTACCCAGAAGCAACTACATGATTATTTAAGTGGTACAAATAGTAGTAAAACAATTGTGCTCGATGGTAAAAACGCTACCAGCACTGTTCGATATTTAATGGATAGTGTTTTAAAAGGCAGTTCATTTGGAAGCAATGTATTTGCTGCAAATAACAGCGCACAGGTTATAGATTATGTAAAGAATAACCGGGATGCCATAGGTTTTGTAGGCTTGAGCTGGGTAGGTGACCAGGATGATAAGGAACAAAGAAATAATGCCCGATTTTTGAGGCTTGCAATACTTGAATGCAAAAGATGTGATAAAGATACCTTTGCAAAACCCTCACAGGCCACAATATATTATGGATATTATCCTTTGGTACGGCCTTTGTATTTTATTCTTAAAGAAAATACCACAGGTTTAGGTACCGGTTTTGTAAATTTTCTTACCCTCGAAAGGGGGCAACTTGTTTTTAAAAGAAGTTATCTTGTACCCGCCAAAATGAGTTTTGGTGTAAGAAGAACCGAAATAGAGGAACAATAATCTTAACCATTTAAATCAAAGAAAAATTTAAAACATGATGAAAACATTAGTTACGTTATTAGCCTTTGTCGCTTTTTCATTCAGTGGAATTGCGCAGAGTTTGGATGAAGGAATAAAATTCCTGTATTATGAAAAAAATAAAAGCGCAAAAGAAGTATTTCAAAAAATAGTAGATAAGAATGCTAAAGATGCCGGGGCCATTTATTGGCTTGGGCAGACTATGCTTGCAGAAGATAATATTAAAGATGCCAAGGCTTTATACCAAAAAGCCTTAACCGATGGAATTAATAATCCATGGATTTGGGTTGGAATGGGCCATGTCGAAATTTTAGAGAATGGCGATATGAATTCAGCCAAACAAAAGTTTGAACAGGCTATTACCGCCTCTAAAAATCGAAAGGGTAACGAAGATCCTGCCATATTAAATGCAATTGGTCGTGCCAATGCCGACGGAAGCAGCAAACAGGGCGACCCGCTGTATGGTATAGAAAAATTAAAAAGGTCTATAGAATTAGATAATAAAAACCCCGATGCATTCATAAACCTAGGAATCAATTACCTTAAATTAGGTACCGAACATGGTGGTGAAGCTGTTGAGGCTTTTAGAAATGCCGCCATACTTAACCCGCAATATGCAGCAGCCTATTACAGAATGGGCAGGGTTTATCAAAGCCAGAAGAATAAGGAATCTATGGATGAACAATTTGCGAAAGCAATTTCTGCCGACCCAGCATTTGCACCTGTTTATATCTCTTATTTTCTTTACTACCAGGATAGGGATGTTAACGTAGCAAAAGAATACCTTGATAAATTTGTTCAGTATGCCGATAAAGATTGTTACACAGATTATTTCGTAGCAGATTATTTATTCCGGGCGGGTAAATACCAGGAATCTCTGGCTAAAACCCAGGAAATGGAAAATGGCGCCTGCGCTAACTTTCCAAGAATAAATGTATTGTATGCATATGATTATGACAGGTTAGGAGACAGTGTTAAAGCAAAATCCTATATAGAAAAGTTCTTTGCCAGCAACCCTGCCAGCATAGAACCAACAGACTACGTATTTGCCGGGCAGTTATTATCTAAATTCCCTGATGATACTGCGGCAGTTTCCTATTTGGAAAAAGCGATAGAATTAGATACGGTTAAAGAAAACCAAATTGATTACCTGAATACTTTAGCCGGGTTATACGAGAAAGATTCTGCCTTCAAACAACAGTACAATACCCTTTTAAGAATTATAGACCTAAAAGGCAGTGGCACCTCAGAAAGCGATTATTATAAATTAAGTTCAGCAGCACTTGACAGTAAAGATTGCACCACAGCCGATTCAATTTCAAAAGCATACGTAACAGCCCACCCAGATAAACCACAGGGTTATAGCTTTAACGTACTAGCAGCGAAAATGTGTGATGCTGATACCTCTCAGGGTCTTGCTGTTGAGCCCATACTTAAGTACAATGAATTTATGATGAAGGATACCGCTTCTAACAAGAAAAGGATATTTATTAATGATTATTATCTCTTATTATATTACAACGACCACGCTAAAGATGTAGATAAAGCTATTGCTACATTAGATCATATGCTTATGCTATATCCTGAAGCAGGCGAAGAGCGCAATTTTGCCCTGTCAACAAAAGAGGCATTAATAAAGGCGCGAAAATAAAATCATTCATCTCATAACATTTAAATAAAACTCTCCTAAACAGGGGAGTTTTTTCATTTAATACTTTCATCATTGTTATTTTTGCAAATAAATCGTTCAAATGCAGGTATTGAATATTTTGCTCGATGTAACCCGGTCAAATTCATCATCCGATTATTTTCCTATTGGCTTACAATTATTGTTTGCAGCAGGGTTTGTTGCCACAATGATGGTTCTTACCCATTTATTCGGTCCCTCCAGGAAAACAGCAGATAAACTTGAGAATTTCGCCAGCGGTATAGCCAGCCACGGAAATGCAAGGCAGCCAATGGCCATAAAATATTTTCTTGTTGCCATATTATTCGTGTTGTTTGATGTGGAAGTAATATTTTTTTACCCTTATGCGGTAAATTTTCGCTACCTGGGCTGGACAGGTTTTTATGAAGTCTTGCTTTTTGTTGGCTTCTTTCTTGCGGGTTTCATATACATTATTAAAAGAGGGGCATTAACCTGGGAAGATTAGTTTGAAAGCCCTGAAATAGATTAAATTAAACACTATGCGTCCGGTACGTTTTAATATAAAAGAAAAAAAGGTTGATATACACGACAATATAGCTATTTCCGACATGCCTGAAGGCTTGCAGGGCGAAGGCTATTTTGCAACATCCTTTGAGAAGATTGTAGGGCTTGCGCGAAAAAATTCAATTTGGCCATTACCTTTTGCCACCTCCTGCTGTGGAATCGAATTCATGGCTTTAATGGGGTCTCATTATGATTTTGCCAGGTTTGGAGCCGAGCGGTTAGGTTTTACACCACGGCAGTGCGACTTGTTAATGGTTATGGGTACCATTGCGAAAAAAATGGCACCTGTTGTTAAGCAGGTTTACCTACAAATGGCAGAACCGCGCTGGGTACTTTCCATGGGTGCCTGCGCCAGTTCCGGAGGAATATTTGACACTTATAGCGTTTTGCAGGGCATAGACCAGATAATTCCGGTAGATGTGTATGTTCCCGGTTGCCCTCCTAGACCTGAGGCAGTAATTGATGGCGTATTAAAAATACAGGATCTTATGCATAATGAAAGCCTCCGCCGTAGAAACAGCGATCATTATAAAGCTTTACTATCCAGTTACGGTATTCAATAATTTATTTAATGTATTCGCACATCCTTTATTTAAATTTGCACCCTTTATAATGACCTTGACCAACGAAATAATAAAGCAGCGGTTAATAGAAAAATTTGGAGATGAGGTTTCCGGTTTTATAGAACCATATGGCATGCTTACATTCGAAGCGCCAAAAGATTTTAATTTAAAGGTGCTTCAATTTTTGTATGATGATGAGCAACTTCGTTTTCAGTTTTTAACAACATTAGGTGCGGTGCATTACCCTGATAATAAAGGAAAAGAAATTGCTGTAGTATACCACTTGCATAACCTGGTAGATAATGTGCGCATTCGTTTTAAGATATTCACATCCATTGAACAACCCGATGTTTATACCGCAACAAAATTATACGAAGCGGCAAACTGGATGGAAAGAGAGACATACGATTTTTACGGAGTAAATTTCTTAGGGCATCCTAATTTAAAACGCATTTTGAACGTGGATGAAATGGACTATTTTCCTCTAAGAAAAGAATATCCCCTGGAAGAACGTACCCGGCAGGATAAAGATGATGAAATGTTTGGCAGGTAATTAAATAACAAACAATGAATTCTACGCACAATATAAAACTACCTGAAGGTTCAATAGAAAAACAAACCACCACACTTAACCTGGGACCAACACACCCAGCTACGCATGGTGTTTTTCAGAATATATTAGAATTAGATGGAGAAAGAATTGTAAGCGCAGAACAAACCATCGGTTACATACACCGTGCCTACGAAAAATTGGCAGAACGTCGCCCGCTTTACCAGATAACCCCCCTTACAGACAGAATGAATTACTGCAGTTCCCCTATCAATAATATGGGATGGCACATTACGTGTGAAAAACTGCTAAAAATACAAACCCCCAAAAGGGTCGATTACCTGCGGGTGATCATGATGGAATTAGCCCGCATATCAGATCACCTTATTTGTAATTCAGTTGTCGGGGTAGATACGGGTGCATTCACAGGCTTCTTGTACGTAATGCAGTACCGCGAACTTATTTATGAAATATATGAAGAAGTGTGCGGTTCCAGGCTTACAACCAATATGGGGCGCATCGGTGGTTTCGAAAGAAATTTTAATAATACTGCCTTTACAAAGCTTGAAAAATTTTTGGATGAATATCCCGATGTATTAAAGGAGTTTGAAAACCTGTTTACCCGTAACCGCATATTTATGGACCGCACGATTGGCGCAGGTCCTATTAGTGCAGAGCGCGCCCTGAATTATGGATTTACAGGTCCTAACCTGCGTGCTGCAGGGGTAGACTATGATGTTCGTGTCCATACGCCTTACAGCAGTTACGAAGATTTTGAATTTATTATACCTGTTGGCAGTACCGGCGATTGTTACGACCGTTTCCTGGTAAGAAATGAAGAGATGTGGGAAAGCCTTAAGATCATCAGGCAGGCATACAAAAAAATACAGGAATTTAAAGGTGCTGAAGCAGAAATATATCACGCAGATATACCTGAATATTATTTACCTCCAAAAGAAGATGTTTACACGAAAATGGAAGCCCTCATTTATCATTTTAAAATAATAATGGGCGAGACGGATATACCGGTAGGAGAGGTTTACAGCAGTGTTGAAGGCGGAAATGGAGAACTTGGTTTTTACCTGATAAGCGATGGGGGTCGAACACCCTACAGGCTGCATTTCAGAAGACCCTGTTTTATTTATTACCAGGCCTTTTCAGAACTTGTAAAAGGCGCCATGTTAAGCGACGCCATTGTGGTTATGAGCAGCCTTAACCTCATTGCGGGAGAAATGGATTCTTAGTTAATACGATTAACCAAACAATGAACAATACTTTTTCACAGGAGAAATTACAAAAGGTTAAAAGGCTTATGGGGCAATACCCTGAAGGCAAACAAAAAAGTGCCTTACTGCCTGTATTGCACCTAGCACAAGAAGAATTTGGCGGTTGGTTAAGTGTTGATACGATGAACTACGTCGCAGAATTGTTAGCATTGCAACCGATAGAAGTGTATGAAGTAGCCACTTTCTACAGCATGTATAATTTAAAACCTGTTGGCAAATATATATTTGAAGTGTGCCACACAGGACCTTGTATGTTAAACGGAAGTGATGATATTATAGCATATATAAAGCAACGGCTGAATATTAATCCCGGTGAAACCTCTGCCGATGGGTTATTTACTTTAAAAACGGTGGAGTGCCTCGGCGCCTGTGGTTATGCACCTATGATGCAACTGGGCAAGTTTTATAAAGAACACCTTACCGTAGAAAGAGTAAGCCAGATTATAGAAGAGTGTACAAAAAAGGCTGAACAAAATAACTAAAACCGGAATATCCGGACGCTGTAAAGCAATATGGCAAGAAAATTATTATTAGAAAAGGCACATGTAGAAGGCATCAGGAATTATGATGTGTACCGCCGTGAAGGAGGATACCGCGCCCTGGAAAAGGCTTTTAAAATGTCGCCTGCCGAAATAGGTGAAGAGGTTAAGAAAAGTGGGCTGAGAGGCCGGGGTGGGGCAGGTTTTCCTACCGGGTTAAAATGGAGTTTCCTTGCCAAACCCGAAGGTGTACCGCGTTACCTGGTTTGTAATGCCGACGAAAGCGAACCCGGCACATTTAAAGACCGCTACCTAATGGAATTTATACCGCATCTTTTGGTAGAAGGGCTTATCATCTCGTCATACGCTCTTGGCTGTAACACTACATACATTTATATACGCGGAGAATATACCTGGATCATAGATATTTTAGAACAGGCCATTGCTGAAGCAAACGCCAACGGCTGGTTAGGGAAAAATATTCAAAACAAAGGTTTTGATTGCCAGATATATGTACACAGCGGGGCCGGTGCGTACATTTGCGGTGAAGAAACTGCATTATTAGAAAGCCTGGAAGGCAAAAGAGGAAACCCGCGCATAAAACCTCCCTTTCCTGCCATCAAAGGTTTATGGGATTGCCCAACTGTTGTAAACAATGTAGAAACCCTGGCTGCTATTGTTCCAATAATAAATGATGGCGGCGAAGAATACGCTAAGATAGGTATTGGAAAATCTACCGGAACCAAGTTAATGAGCGCATGCGGCAATATTAATAAGCCCGGCGTTTACGAAATAGATATGACCATCTCTGTCGAAGAATTTATTTACAGTGATGAGTATTGTGGTGGCATAGCCAACGGTAAAAGGCTGAAGGCTTGTATTCCTGGCGGATCATCAGTTCCGATTTTACCTGCAAACCTGTTATTAAAAACAGCCAAAGGCGAACAACGGATGATGACATATGAAAGCCTTGCAGATGGCGGATTTGCCACAGGCAGCATGATGGGCAGCGGCGGTTTTATTGTGTTGGATGAAGACCAGTGTGTAGTTAAACATACTTACACCCTGGCCCGTTTTTACCGGCATGAAAGCTGCGGACAATGCAGCCCCTGCCGCGAAGGAACCGGTTGGATGGAAAAAATATTATTGAACCTTGAAAAAGGAAAAGGCAAGCTGAGTGATATTGAATTGCTTTGGGATATTCAAAGCAAAATAGAAGGCAATACCATTTGCCCGTTGGGAGATGCAGCTGCATGGCCGGTGGCTGCTGCAATCAGGCATTTCAGGGATGAGTTTGAATGGCATGTGCTAAATCCTGTTGAAAGCCAGCAAAGAAATTATGGTTTGGCAAATTATGCTGATGCCCTTCAGGTAACAGTATAAGTATCAATTATTAAAAAGTAGAAGGAATAAGGAAATATAAAAATGTCCGAACAACCACAATTATACAAAGTAATTATTGATGACATTACGATAGAAGTGCCCGCAGGTACTTCCATTCTTAATGCCGCAAGGTCAATAGGGCACGAGGTGGCTCCGCCAGCCATGTGTTACTATTCCAAATTGCCGGGCACCGGCGGTAAATGCCGAACCTGCCTGGTAGAAGTTGCCGCGGGTTCTTCTGCAGATCCCAGGCCAATGCCAAAACTTGTTGCCAGTTGCCGTACCAATGTTATGGATGGCATGGTGGTAAAAAATATTACCAGTAAAAAAGTGATTGAAGCCCGTGCCGGTGTGGTAGAAATGTTACTCATTAATCATCCGCTCGACTGCCCAATCTGCGACCAGGCCGGCGAATGCGATCTGCAGGATTTGGGTTACGAGCATGGTAAAGCAGGCACCCGCTACGAGTTTCAGCGCCGCACCTTTCCAAAACATGATATAGGACCATATATTCAATTGCATATGACACGGTGTATACTTTGTTATAGGTGCGTATATGTGGCAGAACAACTTACCAATAAACGCGAGCATGGTGTTCTTGACCGTGGCGACCATTCGGAAATAGCTACCTACATCGAAAAAAGTTTGGATAATGAATTTATAGGCAATGTGATTGATGTGTGCCCTGTTGGTGCATTAACCGACAGAACATTCCGTTTTAAAAACCGCGTTTGGTTCACCAAACCGGTAGAAGCCCACCGCAATTGCGATAAGTGCAGCGGTAAGGCCAGGCTTTGGTTAAGAGGGGAAGAAGTTTTTCGCGTTACAGCACGTAAAAACGAATGGGGAGAAGTTGATGAATGGATCTGCAATGAGTGCCGGTTTGAAAAGAAGAGTGCATCAGACTGGATAGTTGAAGGCCCGACTGTAGTTAACAGGCATTCAGTAATAGCACAAAACCATTACATTAACCTGGAAGTACCAGAAGAAACTTTTGGAAAGATCATGCACCGGCAACCAAGAATATTTCTTGATATACATGATGTGAGCGAAGTGAACAAACCCGATGTTAAACTTAGTCTTATTGAAGGTCCGCCCATAAGCGATACCTATAAAGACGAAGAAAACAATAACCCGGGAAACCTGTAATAATAGGAGCGGCTAATAAAATAAGAACATGACCCTACTTGCAATAGACTGGATACTGGTTCTGGAAAAATTTATACTAATAGCAGTGGTAATTATGGCCTCGTTGCTCATTGCCATGTATTCTACTTATGCTGAAAGAAAGGTAGCTGCAGTTATACAAGACAGGCATGGTCCTAACCGGGCTGGCCCATTTGGTATTCTTCAGCCAATGGCTGATGGACTTAAATTATTCTTTAAAGAAGAAATTATACCCAGCAGTGCCAATAAAGTTTTGTTTATCCTGGGTCCTTCGCTTGCCATGTTAACAGCGATGATGACCTGCGCTGTAATTCCCTGGGGAGGTACTATAGAGATTTTCGGGAGGGAGGTTAGCCTGCAAATTGCAGATATTAATATCGGCATTTTGTATGTTTTTGGAATAGTTGGTTTAGGTGTTTACGGTATTATGATCGGGGGATGGTCATCTAATAACAAATTTTCGCTTCTTGCGGCTTTGCGTGGTGCCAGTCAGGTAATAAGTTACGAACTGGCAATGGGTCTTTCCATTATTGCCCTTATAATGCTTACACAGTCTTTAAGTTTAAAAACTATTGTTGAGCAGCAAATGGGTGGCGTTTGGTATGTAGTGCTTCAACCCTTGGGCTTCCTGATCTTTTTCATTTGTTCTTTGGCCGAAACCAACCGAGCACCGTTTGATTTATCTGAGGCTGAGAATGAACTGAACATGGGGTATCACCAGGAGTATTCCTCTATGAAGCTGGGTTTCTTTTTGTTTGCTGAATATGTAAACATGTTCATTAGCAGTGCCATTCTGGCGACCCTGTATTTTGGTGGTTACGATGTGCCTTTTCTTGATGAAAGTTCGTTAGCACCCAACCTGGCAGCCATAATTGGCGTGGCAGCGCTAATGTTTAAAATATTTATTTTCATATTTATTTTTATGTGGATACGGTGGACCATTCCTCGTTTTCGCTACGACCAGTTAATGAACTTAGGCTGGAAAAAATTAATACCATTGGCACTTGCCAACATGTTAATTACAGCTGTGGTTATTTTGCTGCTTGAAAATAAATAATTAAAAGTGCTGCCTGCTGATAATGATGGCAGGTGAATTTGGAAGTGGAAGTACAAGTGTGCGACGCAACCCTGGCTGAAACGGGTTACGAAAACCGGTAACAAAAAATTGAATGGCAAACGCAGGTTTGCAGGGGGAATAAAAATGCAAGCATTAACAAACAGAGTAAAAGCAGTAGACCGCCGCCCCATGAACTGGGTGGAGAAATTATACCTGTGGAATATTTTAAAAGGTATGATGATAACCTTCAGCCATATTTTTAAAAGAAAACCCACCATTCAATACCCTGAAGAGAAGCGTCCATTTAGCCCCGTTTTCCGGGGATTGCAGGTGCTTAACCGCGATGAAGAAGGCAGGGAACGCTGCACTGCCTGCGGATTATGCGCGGTAGCCTGTCCGGCAGAAGCGATTACCATGGAAGCGGCTGAAAGAAAGGTAGGCGAAGAACATTTATACCGCGAGGAGAAATATGCAGCGCGTTACGAGATCAATATGCTTCGCTGTATTTTTTGCGGGTTATGCGAAGAAGCGTGCCCTAAAGATGCCGTGTACCTTAGTGAAACATTTACCCCTGCCAATTACAGCAGGGAAAATTTTATTTATGGTAAGGATGATCTTTTAATTCCAAACCCGGTTACCGACCCCGAAGGTTATAAAAAGGCAAAAGGGGTTAATGCACCTACCACTGCAAACCCAAAAGGGAATAACAATAATTAATATCTACGACTGCTGATGAATATAACCGACATACTTTTCTGGATACTTAGCATGCTCGCTTTGTTCAGTGCTGTTATGGTATTGCTTAGTAAAAATCCTGTGCACAGCGTATTATGGCTTATTATAGTATTCTTCGCCATCAGTGGTCATTATATATTATTGAATGCCCAGTTTTTAGCCATTGTAAACCTTATAGTTTATGCAGGCGCCATAATGGTTCTCTTCCTGTTCGTGATAATGCTTATGAATTTAAATGTTGAACCAGAACCTCGACGAAATGTATGGATGAAATTTGCAGGTGTGGTATCGGGCGGCTTGTTATTAACTATTATGGTTTCTGCCACAAGGTCGGCAGGCGAAATAAAAGGGAAGACTGCATTTATGGAAGGTGGCGATATTGGACTTATACAAAATCTTGGCAAAGTACTCTTCAATGAGTATGTTGTGCCTTTTGAAATAAGCAGTATTTTATTTTTAAGCGCCATGGTTGGCGCAGTGGTAATCGGCAAAAAAAATTAAAACAGTATTAATGCCCATTGAATATTATATAACTTTTGCTGCAGCCCTGTTTTGCATAGGTGTGGTGGGGGTTTTAACCCGTCGCAATGCCATTATTGTTTTTATGTGCATTGAGCTTATGTTGAATGCTGTAAATCTTTTACTGGTAGCGTTCTCAAAAATGCATTATGGTATAGCAGTTGCAAACAATGCAGAAACCACGGTGGGTTCTGATGCGCAATTGTTTGTATTCTTTATTATGGTTGTTGCAGCAGCTGAGGTAAGTGTAGGGTTAGCTATTATTGTTATGATGTATAGAAATATTCATTCTGTGGATATAAACTTTTTGAACAGGCTAAAAAATTAAGACAGAAACAGGTAGTTTAAAATTATCACTGAATATATAATGACATTAGTTTACTTAATTCCATTATTTCCATTGGCTGGATTTTTTATAAACGGGTTGTTTCGCAATTATCTTGTCCAAAAGTGCGGCAGGTATTATAGGCTCAGGTTCCATACTTGCCTCTTTTATAATTGCTGTTATGCTTTTTTTACAAATAAAAAGTGGTGGCGCATTACCTGTTCAGCCATTATTTCCTTTTATACATGTAAATGATTTTAAAATTGATTTTGCCTTTCAGGCAGACCAGTTGTCTATTTTATTTACACTCATAATTACCGGTGTAGGTTTTTTAATTCACCTGTACTCCTCTTCTTACATGAAGGAAGAAGCACCTGCACATTATGCCCGGTATTTCAGTTACTTAAACCTGTTTGTATTCTCCATGCTTTTACTGGTGCTCGGCGCCAATTATGTTATTATGTTTATTGGATGGGAAGGTGTCGGTCTGTGTTCTTACCTGTTAATTGGATATTGGTTTAAAAATGATAATTACAACTATGCCGCAAAAAAGGCTTTTGTAATGAACCGTATTGGCGATCTCGGTTTTTTACTTGCTATATTTTACCTGCTGGCAAAGCTTGGAACAGTAAATTTCGGAGATGTATTTAGTATCGCAGGTAATCTTAGCCAAACAGATGTTACCTGGATAACCTTGTTGTTATTCATTGGTGCCACTGGTAAAAGCGCACAGATACCATTATACACCTGGCTGCCGGATGCGATGGCTGGCCCAACACCGGTATCAGCTTTAATTCATGCTGCAACCATGGTTACAGCCGGTGTGTACATGATAGCGAGAAGCAACGTATTATATTCAATGGCTCCCGCGATTCTGGATGTGATAACTATTATTGGTGTGGCAACAGCATTGCTTGCCGGAATAATTGCACTTTACCAGAACGATATTAAAAAAGTATTGGCTTATTCAACTGTAAGCCAGTTAGGTTTCATGTTCATTGCAATGGGGATGAGCGCTTATACCACGGGAGTATTTCATGTTCTTACACATGCCTTTTTTAAAGCTTTGTTGTTTCTTGCCGCCGGTTCTGTTATTCACGCCATGGGCGGAGAGCAGGACATTACAAGAATGGGTGGATTAAGAAAGAAAATACCAATAACCTACATTACCTTTTTAATAGGGGTTTTAGCCATTTCAGGATTTCCTTTTACATCGGGTTTTATATCTAAAGATGAAATTTTATTGGCCGCATACGAGCATAATAAAATTGTTTTCTGGCTTACCTCCTTTGCTGCTGGCTTAACCATTGTATATATGTTTCGTTTGCTGATGCTCACGTTTGCAGGATCGTTCAGGGGCACACACGACCAGGAACATCACCTGCATGAGTCGCCTGCACTTATAACGATACCACTAATAATCCTGGCCTTTTTATCACTGGCAGGTGGCTTTATTCAATTGCCTCATGTTTTTGGTGGCAGTGATTTTCTTAATCAGTTTCTCGCGCCTGTTGTTCCCGCTGTAGTGCATGAAGGAAGTGACGCTGCTGTTACCGAATATTATATTCTTGGCGCGACCATAGCAGGTTTGTTGGTGATCTTCCTGATTACAAAACGCAACTATGCCATAAGCACTTGGGATACTGCTTACACCGGTATTAAAAAAGTAATTGCTGATAAATTTTATGTGGATGAATTATACAATGCTGTTATTGTAAATCCCCTGCATAAACTGGGTGGTTTTCTTAAACGCATTGTTGAACGGTCGGGAATTGATGGTTTGGTAAATGGAACCGGCAGGTTCATTGATTACTCATCGCGGCAATTGCGGCTGTTGCAAAGCGGGCAAATAGCCAATTATATCATTTTCATGGTTATATCGATGGTGGTTTTGTTTATTGTATTCTGGAATCAGACAGTTATTATGGATCTGTTTTCACAGAGATAGTCGGTTAGTATTAAAAAACAGGTTACTGAATAAGTTTAAAAAACATGGTTGCATTATTACTTTTATTGGTTCCATTTATTAGCGGGGTGTTGGCTTTTTTTATTAAAGACCACCATGCTGCAAGGGTTTTTGCACTTATTAGTTCTGTTATTACGTTGGTTATCGCGCTCATAGCAGTCTTTACAAGCACTTCCGGGTTATTAAACATTGATGCGGTTTGGCTTTCGGATCTCAATGCACGTTTTACGCTAAATATGGATGGGATGAGCAAAATGCTTTGCCTCTTAAATGCAATTTCTTTACCCCTTGTTTTATCAGCAACGTATAAAAACAACCAGTTTTATTCGAACGGGTTTTTTGCACTTATGCTGCTTATGCAAACCGGCATGATGGGGGTTTTTCTTGCTTCTGATCTTTTATTATTCTACTTCTTCTGGGAGGTGGCATTGATCCCGGCTTATTTTCTTTGCTCAACCTGGGGTGGCGAACGCCGCATACCGGTAACATTTAAATTTTTTGTTTACACATTCGCCGGATCCTTATTAATGCTTGCCGGTATTTTAATGCTGTATTTTAAAGCGGGCGGTAATTCCTTTGCACATAATACTTTAATAAATGCAACACTTTCCGGAGGGGAAGAACACTTGATCTTTTGGCTTTTCTTTATAGCCTTTGCTATAAAAATGCCCATGTTTCCATTTCATACCTGGCAACCCGATACATACGAACAGGCACCCACTCCGGTTACCATGATTTTGAGTGGGGTGATGGTTAAGATGGGAATATTTGCTGTAATCCGGTGGTTAATTCCGGTTTTTCCCGAAGCTTCATCATACTATGCAAACCTGATAATAATTCTTTCTATAACGGGCATGCTGTATGCGTCGCTTATTGCCATTCGGCAGGATGATATTAAAAGGCTGGTTGCGTATTCATCTATTGCACACATTGGGTTAATGATAGCGGCTATATTTTCTGCTAACAATTCGGGCATGCACGGCGTAATGATACAAATGTTTAACCATGGGGTTAATGTAATAGGGTTATGGATTGTTGCCGATGTTATTGAAAATAAATACGGCACACGCAAATTCAGTGAATTGGGAGGTTTGGCACAACGATCGCCTACATTAGCCATATTATTTATGATAATGTGTTTGGCAAACATTGCCCTTCCCCTTACTAATGCTTTTATTGGTGAGTTTCTCATGTTCAGCGGGTTATTTAAGCATAGTTTCTTAATGGCTGCAGTAGCCCTGGTTAGTATAATTCTTGCGGCTGTTTACACGTTAAACATGATGCAGAAATTATTTTTTGGCAGTACTGCACCGATCACAGAAAATGCAACAGATAGTGCACTCAACGTAAATTTTGCACTTGTCATTCTTGCGATCACGATTATAGTTTTAGGAATATTTCCGCAACCAATGTTAGACCTTACCCACGATACGGTAACTGCATTGTTTGCTAAAATTCATTAATAGAATAAGTACAGGTAAAAAGATGAACGCAATATTACTTTCAGCAGGGTTTGGAATTTTAATGATGTTTACCAGCTTTCTTGTTCCGGATGCAAAAAAACACAGGCACATTGCCGTGGCTGCACTTATTGTTTTGTTCATATTTAACTATGCTGAAATAAATGGATTTAAAATTTGGGATGTTCCGGTAAATAACATGCTTGTTTTTACAAGGTTCGGTTTGTTTTTTAATGCCATTGCCATAGGTTCAACCCTTATCTATGTTTTACTCACAGGCAGGGAAATGGAAAAAATCAGCAATCATACAGGTGATTATTTTACACTCATCTTTTTTGTGCTTTGTGGTATTTCATTGTTATCATCATTTAATAATTTACTTACCCTTTTTTTAGGTATTGAAATATTAAGTATTCCATTATACATATTAACCGGAAGTGATAAACGAAACCTAAAGAGCAATGAAGCAGCACTAAAGTATTTTTTGATGGGTGCTTTTTCAACAGGGTTAATGCTAATGGGTATTGCGTTAATGTACGGTGGTACCGGCACATTTTCTTTGGAAGTAAACCGAACTGTTCCTGCCGGCGGGTATTACAAAGGTGTTTCCTTTTTAGAGATCATCGGTTTATTATTCCTGATGGTTTCAATGTCATTTAAGGTTTCTGCTGCACCTTTTCATTTCTGGACGCCTGATGTGTACGATGGGGCACCTTCAGTATTCACCTCATTCATGGCGACCATTGTTAAGGCTGCCGCTTTCATAGCCTTTTTTAAACTGGCAGAAACCCGCATGCAACAAACGCAGGGAGCCATTGACTGGAAACTTATTTTTAGTATTATAATCGTTGCCACTTTAATTTTTGGAAATATTACCGCAGTTTTTCAACAGAGCGTTAAACGCATGCTTGCTTATTCAAGTATTGCTCAGGCAGGCTTTATGCTATTTGCCCTTTTTAGTTTAAATGATTTTGCACAAACCGGTTTGTTGTTATATGCAGCCGCGTACAGCCTTGCAACAATCGGTATTTTTGCTATTCTGGTAAAAATGAAAGATTGCACTTTTGAAGGGTACAATGGCTTGGCTAAATCTCATCCTGTTCTTGCCGGGGTTAATGCGGTGTTTGTTCTCTCACTTACAGGTGTACCGTTAACTGCAGGTTTTCTGGCAAAATATTATATGCTGGCATCAGTGGTTAAGACCAACTCATATTTATGGCTTGTTATTGCAGGGGTTTTGTTTGCCGCCATAAGTGCATATTATTACTTCAGATTGTTACAGGCCATGTATTTTAAAACAGGTACCCCCGTGGTGGAAGAAACTCCAAAATCTTTTAGAATTGGGTTGATTGCACTGGCAGGCGTAATTATATTATTGGGCATTTTTCCACAGGTGCTGTTTAACTGGTATTATTTTTAGGTAAGCCTATCCTCCATAATAACCATTCTCCCTATTTACCTGGTCCTCTATTTATTAAGGGCTAACTTTACCTGTAAGGGTAAACCATAGCTTATGACCTTAACCGATTCTGTTTCTCTGGCATTTAAAACCGTTACCAGTAATAAGTTACGAACAGGTATAACCGTAGCAATTATTGCTTTCGGTATTATGGCTTTGATAGGAATAATCACTGCCATACAGGCAATGAATGAAAGCCTTCGGGCCAGTTTTTCAACCATGGGTGCAAATGGTTTTACCATTTCTTATAAAGAAAGGTTTCGTTTTGGAAACGATAATGAAACAGAAAAAGTTGAAAAAGGAAAAAAGTCAAAAAAGTCTAACCTCGATAAATTCATCAGTTTAAGGGATGCTGAACATTTTAAAGAAAATTTCAGGTATCCTGCACAGGTAAGCCTCTCATTGAATGGTCCGGGTAATATAGAGGTGCATTATAAAGACCAAAAAACAAATCCCAATGTAGGCATGCGCGGGGGCGATGAAAATTATTTGGCTGTAAATGGGTTTACCCTGGCCGAAGGCAGAAATTTTAATATGGTCGACGTTACATCCGGCCGCAATGTTTGTATGCTGGGTAGTGACCTTGCCCTAAAATTTTTTGGTTCAAACCCTGCTTTTGCTATAGATAAATTTATTCGAATTGGCGGTATGCCTTATAGAATAATCGGTGTACTTAAAAGCAAGGGTAGCAGTGCATTTTTAAGAGATGACAATGTGGTGTTGACCACCTACAACAATATTCGGCAGTCGGGCGATGCATCAAAGTCATTTATTATTGGTGTAATGACCAAAAGCATTACACAGGTTGAAGGGGCAATTGCAGAAGCAACCGCTGTTTTTCGCGGCATCAGAAAACTTCAGCCAACAGAGAATGATAACTTTAAAATTGATAAAAGCGATAAGCTGGCAGAAACTTTTATTTCCCTCCTGGGAAGTATACAGGGCGCAGCAAGCGCCATCGGATTGATTACACTTATTGGGGCTGCAATTGGTTTAATGAATATTATGCTTGTTTCGGTTAATGAACGCACCCGTGAAGTAGGCCTTATAAAAGCATTGGGCGGTAAACGAAAGAATATTCGTCAACAATTTCTATTTGAATCCATCATCATCAGCTTAATGGGGGCCGCATTTGGTATTGTTCTCGGTATAGGGGTAGGAAATATTTTTGCCTTTGTTTTAGATGCGGGTTTTGTTGTACCATGGAACTGGGTGTTAATCGGCATCATTATCTGTAGTTGTGTAGGTCTGTTGGCAGGATTATGGCCGGCAATTAAAGCTTCTAAATTAAACCCGATAGAAGCGCTGCGGTATGAGTAAACAAAATTATCTTATTAATACACTGGTGCCTTTTTTAGAAATACGCTGGCCTTTATAATCAATACCCTCAGCAACGAAAATGTAAGTGCCCGAAGCCTGTTTTTCTCCTTTAAACGTTCCATCCCATCCCCTGTTTTGTTCAGCAGTATTAAATAAAAGCTGCCCGTACCTGTTGTACACCCTAAAGTACAAAAACTTGCTAAGGCCTACGGCAATGGCGTTCAGTACATCATTCCTTCCATCATTATTCGGAGAAAAAGCTGTGGGAACAAATATTTCCGGTAGCGTTTCAAACACCCGCAAAGTAATATCATCGTATCCCGTACAGTTTTGTGCTGTTGAAACACGAAGATGGTAAGTAATAGAATCATACCCGGTTGGTAAAGTAATTATGGGGTTAGAGATATTGGCATTGTTCATACCCGTACCAGGAGACCATGTGTAATTTTCTCCGCCAGAAGCATTCAGCTGAAGTGGCTGGTTGGCAACTATAACCGTATCATTTCCGGCAAAAGCCATTACGGGGGGAATAACATTTACTGTAACCGAGTCAACTGATGGTTTTGGGCAACCAAGTGTGTCGTTGGTTGTAAGGTGATATGTGGTTGTTGTCTGCGGACCTGTAGTGGGTGTAAGGGTTTCAGCATTTATCATGCTGCTGGTGTTGGTCCATGTATAAAAAGCGCCATCTGTTGTTGCGTGTAACATAGCGGTTTTGCCAAAGCAGATAGTTGTGTCGTTGCCGGCAAAAACCTGGGGGTATGGTACAGGAAAGATGGTTATAGAATCTTTCTTAATACACGACCCTACAGCTGCGGTAAGAAGATATGTGGTTGTGGTTGTGGGCGCTGCAACCGGGTTTATTATTAAAGGATTGCTCAACCCTTCTTCGGGCAGCCAGGAAAAGTATAATGCATTTGTAACAGGGTTTAATTGCACGCTGTCTGTTGTACAAATGGTTGTGTCGCCGGCAAGGTTTAATACCACCTGGTCAATAACATTTACCTGCACCCCCGAGCTGGCCGTACACCCCCTGTCATCAATGGTAACAGAATAAAAAGTTGTGTCTGCCGGAAATACCAATGGATTGGGAGATGAAGCATTTAGCATATTGGTGTTTGGAGACCAGCTATAGGTTGCCGTGGTTGAAGGCGAACCGGCACTTAACTGCAAGGTATCCTGCCGGCAAATGAGCGTGTCGGTAAACGGGAGGGTTAATACCGGATTCTCAACTACATCCAGCTTTTGGGTTACAAATCCAATACAGCCCTTGGTATTTGTTACGGTTAAATTTACATCCTTCGTTCCTGAAGTAGAATATAGATAAGTCGCAACCCTGGTAATGGCAGTATCGCCTGAAACGGCAATATCACCAAAATCCCATTTCCATGAGTCAACAGTTCCATACCTTGAAGCGGTATTATCTGTAAAAGTGTAAGGGTTTTTAATGCAGCTTCCTTCAACTGTAAAACCCGGCACAAAACCAGGGTAAACACTTAATTTACTCGTGGCAGAATCCTGGCATCCCTGGTTATTTGCTACGTATAACTTTATAGTATAAACACCGGTATCATTATATACATAAGTTGGGATTGCAAGGTTAGAGGTGTCACTGGATATACCGGGAACTCCAAAATCCCAATGATATGTAATGCTGGTGCCACCTACTTCGTTTTTGAAAGTAAAGTTATATCCATCACAGGTTATATAGCTGGGCTTAAGAACAGCGGCTGATAATTTACAATTTGCAACATCAACATGAATTTCTTTTCTTGTTTTGGCAATTCTTATTCCATTACGATATTCATCCACGCAAACCGCTACTACATACGTTCCTATGGCAGATGGGGTTATGCCACTAATAAGCCCGGTGGCAGAATTTATTGTTACATCTGGCCCTAACGGTGTAGCACCTGAATATCCGGGTGAATAAGCCACCGAAGAATAAGGGGGCGGACTTGGAGGGTAGGGACGCGGAGTAAAGGTTGACCCACCAGTTAAACCGGGGCATAATGAATATACAAGCGAATCGCCTTCTTCATCCGTTGCATGAAAATCCATTTCGAAAGGAGAATCGTAACATAACAGAACTGTGTCTTTTTGATCGAATTGCGGACTGGCATTATTCCTGAAAACCTGCCCTGCCAGCACACCGGGAATGGTGGTTGTATATGTAAGTCCGTAAGAATTTGAAGAGGAAACATTTATTATATTCGCTACGCGGCAGCACCGCTGCATAGATAAAACATAGCCCGCCTGGTTATCGGGCAAAGTAATGGTCGTGGTATAAACTTCTATTAAATAACAAACCGGCACCTTTGGATTTATACAGGGATTTTCTGCTGCCAGGTTTTTATCCAGCACATATGAATCTGTTTTAACAATAGTAACCGGGTTCCCTACCTGCATATTTGTTTCAGCATCAAAAATGCCTACATACACTTCGGGGTCTATCTGCAAACCATTGGCACCACAATCAAGATATTGATATACAGTTAAAGAATATTTAGAAGATGTTGGTGAGGCTGCCCCGGCATATGCATATTTTATCCATCCACCTTTTAAATGATCAGCCCTGGCCGTTATTGCCAGCAGTATCATCATGGTTAACAAATAGGTTGTACGCATTAAACCGAACTTACAAAAGTTGAGAATGTATGAAATTATGCAGATGGTTATTTAATTTTTCAGGTGCCTCCAGCATACTCATATGACCCGTTTCTTCTAACATGTGAATATACGAAATTTCGGGAAGGTGCACCTGCTGTAAAACATCTGTTGGGGGGGCCGGTTTGTCTTCTTCACTCATAACAAATAATACCGGAATTTTTGCGGCAGATAAAACCTGGGTTCTTTCTTGCCGGTTCATCATTGCCCTGTAATAATCCTCTAAAATTTTATCGGGAAATTTTTTCGACGATTCAATTAATTCTTCTATAACATGTGGGTGACTTTTTTTAAAGGCCTCTCCAAATAAAGATGAAATAGTTTTTTGCAGAAAAGTATACCCCCCATAGGTCTCTATGGTTTCAATCGCTTTTAATCGAACTGTTTTCTTTTCTTCATTATCTGCAAATGCGGTTGAATTAATAAGGCCAAAAGCTTTTAAAAAGGAAGGATACTTACCGGCAAAGGCCAGCGTAATATATCCACCCATGCTATGCCCCAGCATTATGCACTGCTTAATGTTCTCTTTCTGCAGCATTTCTTTTAAGCAATCTGCATAAAAGTCTATATGGCATGCATCGTTTTCTTTAATTAAAGAAAGATTTTCAATGTTTTTAAATGTGCTATTGCCGCTTCCCGGGAGGTCAGGTACGATTACTGTACAACTAGGAGATAGAAATTCGTACTGTTTTTGCCACACTTTACCCGTTGCAGCAAAACCATGTACCAGCACTACAACCGGTTTGCCTTTGCCATATACAGAATAGGAGAGTGTATAGTTAACCTGATCAACCTGTTTTTCCATTACATTTTTTTTGGCGGGCTATTAAACATTTTAAGATACCGGTTTAAGAGCAATAAAAGCAATGGCACAAGCGCCACATTCATTTGCTGCGGAAGCCAGTAAAAAGCAATAAGTAATATTGCAACAATAACGGCTGCAAATAAAAAATAAAATTTAAGCCACGAAGGTTTGCGGGATACGAAAAAGGCCGCTGCAAAATTTGTCGGCAACGCCCAGGCGAGGTTATAATTATTGCTGCATACTATATGCTCGGTGCCAAACCACATAAATAATATAACCATACCTATTAAACCGGTTATGTAGAGCAAAAACGCGTCTGCCATAGCGGTGAAACCTTGCGCCCAGTTAGCTTTAGTAATGGAAATAAAATATAAGGTTCCGCTAAAGATGATCATAAATATGAAGGGGAGGTAAACGTTTTTACCCGGTTCTTTTTCTTCTCCATGAATTAATGTGATGGATGCAGGCACAAGTGGTTTATGATTTTTATCTGCCAGGTTTAATCCCTTCATAAAAAATTCAGGAAGAAACATGGCTTCGCGGTTTGATGCAGCACGATCTGTTTTAACCCCTAATAAAATGTCTATACCAAGTTTGCTCCAGGGCTGATTACCGCGATCGAGATAATAATGTATCATGTCGCGAAAAGAAGTTTCAGGGGGAATAATGTTATCGCTAAAATTTATATTCCTGTTATTTTTAAAAATAATATCCCTGATGCGTGTTGTGCAGTTATCAAATAAAAAGTCATATTTATAAAACCTGTTATTGCCCTGCATATAATAATTAACGGTATTTAATATCTGCATTTTATCTGTGCAGGAAAGGTTTAATGGTTGTTCGTAAACTTCACGCCCCTCCATGCTATATATGTACAGGAACTCTTCAGGGCTATCAGTACTTACAAAATATAACAACTTACCCTGCATAAACTTCAGGTAAAAATTAGGCGTATCAAAATCGAACGTTCCCCAATTATAAACAATGTCTGTATTTCTTACACTGTCTACAATACGCAGCGCGGTATGCCCGAATAAAGAATACAGGTCTTCGCCGGGGGTACACGTAATCACACTTATACGCAGCCGGCAGGATGAGTCGGTTTGTTGTGCACGAAGATTTTGTAGAAAAAAGGTGGTTAATAAGAAAAACAGGCAGATATTTTTCATCAGGTATTATAAATGGGCGGGAAAGGTCGTAATAATTTGGAGTAAAATTTTAAAGTAATGATTGGTAACTATATTTTTTACATAAAATGTAAACTAAATTCTAGTTGCAGTTGGTTATAAAAACCACAACCAATTTGCATAAGGTAAAAATAATTCCATTTAAGCTCGTAAATGTTATTCAGGTACGAATTTAGTAAGCTGTTTTGCAATTAATTTATTAAACAATAAAGGGTATATAAATTTACGGATATGAATTATGTTGATGGTGCACTTCTTTTGGTTCTATTAATATCTGCCTGGAGTGGATACAAAAGAGGATTTGTTTTTTCTGCAGCAGATTTGGTAAAATGGCTGGGAAGTATGGTGGCATCGTTTGCACTATACCCCTACCTGTCAAAGTTTTTACTTTATCTTTACCCCTCTTTAGGCGTTCTTGCAACACCGCTTGGGTTTATAATTGCCCTGATATTATTTAGAATACTATTTTCATTTATTCTTAGTGCCTTTACCAGGCATGCAACAAAAGAAGTACACACCAGTGCAACCAATAAATTGATGGGCATTCTCCCAGGGTTTATTAACGGGGTAATTACTATTGCTATTCTTGCGCTCTTATTGCTTTCCTTCCCTGTATGGCAAAATCTTTCTAACGAAACCAGGGAAAGTAAGATTGTTACACGGTTAACTGCCCCTGCACAATGGATAGAAGACCAGCTTTCGCCTGTGTTTAACGATGCGGTTCACCAAACCCTTACAAAGCTTACCGTAGAACCTGGTTCGGAAGAAACCGTTAACCTGCCATACACCAAAAAAAATACAGATATACGTCCCGACTTGGAAGCCAGAATGCTGGTATTGGTTAACGAAGAAAGGGCAAAAAAGAATTTGCCACCATTGGCTGCTGATAATGAATTAAGATACGTGGCGCGCGCACATTCAAAAGATATGTTTGCAAGAGGTTATTTTTCTCATTTCACCCCGGAGGGGAAAGACCCTTTTGACCGCATGAAACAGGCTGGTATTAAGTATCGCGCTGCAGGGGAAAACCTGGCCCTCGCCCAAACCTTACATATAGCGCATACCGGCTTAATGAATTCGCCCGGGCACCGGGCTAATATTTTAAATGCAGCTTTCGGAAGAGTAGGGATTGGTATACAGGATGGCGGAATTTATGGACTGATGATCTCGCAGGAATTCCGGAATTAAAATTACTCCAGTACATCCTGTAAAACAGCGGCACTGCGCAGTTCTCCAAAATCCTGAACATGCAGTGCAATGTAGGTTTGCAATACATGTAATAATTGCCTGCGCAAATCCCGGTTCAGCTTTAAATTTTCGAGCACTTCATAATTATTAACTGCATTTACTGCTGAAATATGTTCTGCAATAACTCCATCTGTATAATATGGATGATGGGGGATGTCTGTACAAAAACAACCTTCCTGCAGATCGAGGGTGTTATTGTGGGCGGAAAATTTACCCTGTAATTCAAAACCGAATTCACGACCCAGCTGCACCATAAAATACAATGGAAGGTTGGCTGCAAGCGGGTTTGAGCACTTGTCGAGTGTTATGAGAATATTTTCTATAAAATGAAATAATTCCGGATTGTTTTCAGGTTGCTTCAGGCTTCTTTGAAGAACCTCAAGCATATAGGTTGCGATGGCATTTCTTACAACATCAAAAAAAATGTTTTCATATAATTCGCTCCACTGATATTCTTTTATAAACTGCAGATGCTTAAGTTCGTTTTGGTAAACCTGCATTGAAAGCAGTGCTCCGGTTTGAAAGTAATTTTGCTTAGGCTGACTTTTTTTTGTGTCTTTCCGCACCCCCTTTACAATATAGCTTTGCAGTCCGAACAATTCTGTATAACGTTTACAATTATGCTTGTTTCCCCATACCTGATGGTTTTTAAAACAATACCTTTTGTTTTGTGTATCATAAGAACAGCAAGAGTTCTGCGGCGGCAGTAATCAGTTTTCGCAATCTTTCACACACCTGAAACCCACATGGCAAAGAGATGTTTCGGGTGTGGAATGGGAGGTTCCTCCGATTTTATATCCATGGCAAACCTTATAATCGCATAGGTAAGATCCGCTCATTTGCAGTTTTTCACTGGTTGGGGATGCTGTGTCTGACGGGTCTTGCCAATCCTGTATCCATTCCCACACGTTCCCGCCCATATCTGATAAACCCAGCGGACTTTTTCCGAAGACACCGACCGGCGAAGCAAATGCAAAACCATCTGCAACGGTATTGAATGCTGGAAAATTTCCCTGCCAGACGTTTGCTTTATAATGTCCGTTTTCAACAAGTGAATCTCCCCAGGGATATTTTTTGTTGTAATTTTTGTCGGCATTCATAGCAGCATATACCCACTCTGTATCCCGTAGGTAACCTTTTGCCTGCCCATTTGCAATAAGCCTCGGCATCGTGCCACGAAACCTGCGTGGCCGGCATATTACCTGCTGCTTTTTCCCTTTCAGGTCCGTAGGGGAATAAATAAGTGGCTCCATCAATTAAACTCCAGCTGTGTGTAACGGTATCGAACACCCCGGCATTGCCAAAACTTTCAGCTTCGGTTTTATAACCTGTGGCCTTTATAAAAGAATCAAATTCAGAGACAGTTACAGGGGTGGCATCCATAAAATATGGCTCCATCTTTTCTCCATCTTTATTTTCCCCTCCGGGAATTAAAACCATTCCCCCGGGAGGCAAACAATTTTTGGCTTTTGCAGAGTTGCAACTGCTTACAGTGAAAGTAATAAAACAGGATAAAATGAAGAGTTGAAAAATTGATTTCAATGTTTGCAATATTGAAATGATTGAATAAATTACATTCTAAAATTAAACGTCTTTAGGCGGAAATATATTACCCTTCTTATTCTTATAGATTCCCCGAAGCTTAGGATTGCATTTTTAACAAGAATTATTCAAAAGTGCTGTAGAAGTAAGGTGTTTTTGCTTCAAATTCTGCACTGCAGGTATCCACCATTTTATACACCCTTGTTATGCCCAGTTTTTTTCTTTTTTCATATACATCTTCATCGGTGCAGTTCCCGGGAAGAATGCGGGCAATCTGTTCATCACTAAAACCATTTTTCTTTGCTTCTTTAAAGAGTTCTTCAGGCAAAGAATCCAGCGTATGTTTTTGTAACGCTTTCTCAATGTTACAGATTTCAAGAATCTGGTAAATAAACCACCTGTCTATACGTGTTGCCTGTACAATTGTTTTTACGGTAACACCCTGCATAAGGGCATCTTTAATTCTAAATATGCGATCCCATTTTGGGGTTTTTATGTACTCGATCAGTTCTTCGCTTTTCATCAGGCTTTTTCCGTAATAACCCAGCCCGACGGCTTCGTTTTCCAGGCTTTGACAGGCTTTTTGAATAGCTTCTGTAAAACTTCTTCCTATAGCCATAACTTCTCCTACACTTTTCATTTGAAGTCCAAGGGTATCGTTTGCGCCCTTAAATTTATCAAAGTTCCAGCGGGGTATTTTTACTATAACATAATCAAGTGCTGGTTCAAAATATGCTGATGTGGTACCTGTTATCTGGTTCTTTAATTCATCTAGAGAATAACCAACAGCGAGCTTTGCGGCAATCTTCGCAATGGGGTAACCTGTTGCTTTAGAAGCCAGTGCAGATGAACGGCTTACCCTGGGGTTAATTTCAACAGCAATTATTTCTTCTGTTTCGGGGTGCAGCGCAAACTGAACATTACAGCCACCAGCAAAATTTCCCAGGCTGCGCATCATGGTCATTGCATGGTTTCTCATTAGCCTGGAACGCGGTGTCGCTGAGCGTCATGGCGGGGGCAACGGTAATCGAGTCGCCGGTGTGCACGCCCATGGGGTCTACGTTTTCAACAGTGCAAATAATAACAACATTATCGTTTGAATCCCTTAATAATTCCAGCTCAAATTCCTTCCATCCCAACACGGCTTTTTCTACCAATACTTCGTGCATGGGCGATGCTTTTAAACCGCGTTGCAGGGCTTCATCCAACTCATCTTTAGAATGTACAAAACTTCCGCCCGTACCTCCCAAAGTAAATGAAGGTCTTATTACCAGCGGGTAGCCAATTTCCTGCGCAAATTCTTTTCCTTCCAAAAAACTATTGGCGGCTTTACTTGGGGCAATCCCTATCCCGAGGTCTATCATCAATTGCCTGAACTGCTCTCTGTCTTCGGCTTTATCTATTGCTTTAATATCCACACCAATTAATCGTACACCATACTTTTCCCAGATACCCAGTTCTTCTACTTCTTTACAAAGATTTAAAGCGGTTTGCCCGCCCATGGTCGGCAACACAGCATCTATTTTGTTTTCTTCGAGAATTTGTTCAATACTTTCGGCTGTAAGGGGTAGCAGGTAAACACGATCAGCCATCATGGGATCCGTCATAATGGTAGCAGGATTGCTGTTGATCAAAATAACCTTAATGCCTTCTTCGCGTAAACTTCTGGCTGCCTGTGAACCTGAATAATCGAATTCGCAAGCCTGACCAATAACTATTGGACCGGAACCAATGATTAGTACTGATTGTATGGATGTATCTAACGGCATAAAAATGTGAATTGTGCAAATGTAGGTGTAAGCATTTTAACCATGATGGTATATACCTATTAATTGCACAGCTGTTAAAAACTTTACACTTTTATAACCAAATATTGAAGTATCATGTATAATATGGGCTGATCATTATATATACAACAGGTCCGGTAATGGCTACATAAAACCATAGTGGCCAGGTATAACGTGCCAGTTTCCTATGCCTTGAGTATTCAGCCGTAAGGGCACGGTAGGCAGTGAAAAGTATAAAAGGTAAAATTACCGCAGCAAGAATGATGTGGGTAGAAAGAATGAGTAAATAAACCGTGCGGGTAGTGCCGGCAGCTGCCCTTTCCGCATCACTTAAAATACCGTTGTGATCTGCATCGCCAAAAATCGCTTCACCAGCCAGCAGGTGATGACCTATGTATGTAATGAGAAACAAAATAGATAGAACAAGTGCTGCCATCATTATATTCTTATGCAATACAAAGCGACGCTTTTTTACAGCAAGTAACGCGCTAACTAACAAAAAAGCGATCATAGAATTTATGATGGCATTTGAAAGCGCCAACAGGTGAATATTAAAGCCGACATGAACATCTAATTTAAACCTGCCCAGTAAAACCACCACGGTAAATACAACAAAGGAAAAAATACCAATAAGCCATTTAGCCTTTGCATCGTTTTTCTTTATTACAGGTAACAAATTTTGTTGAAATACATTGTTTGCCTCTTTCGATCTTTCAATTTTCGCGGCTATGTTTTCGAGTGAATGCCTGCTCATTTACTATTATTTATTTTTGGTTTTGTTTTTTCTTGCTATAGCCATTGTTCCAAATACGACCACCACTATTGTAATAGAAACAAATACTAACATTACAACCGGATCGAATGGAAGTTGGGAATTGCTTTTATCTTTCGCAAGCATAAGAACACCTATATCCTGCGCCAGTTGCGCCATTGCAACCGTATCCAGCCCATTATAATAACCGCGTACGTAATGTTCTTTATCGAGTAATACAAAACGATTGGTATGAACAAAGTCAGGGTCAACAGGTTCGGTACTGAATTTGTCGACCTTTAATTGCTCAAAAGCAAAATTATAAATGGAATCTATTGGTCCTGTGAGCATCCACCATGTATTGTGATCAACCTCAAAGCGGTCGGCATATTGTTTTAACCGTGTCTACGGAGTCTCTTTCAGGATCCACGGAAAAGGATATAAAATGAACGATGGAAGATCTTTACAGGTTCGCGGGAATCTGCCTCCTTTTAAGAAAGACTCCTGCAGTTCTACGCATGTTATGCGTAAGCGCGGGGCATATGGAGCCACAGGATGTAAAAAAGAAATCGAGTACGATCGTTTTATCTTTTATATCGTACAGGCTAACCGTATCGCCAACTGGTTTACAAGTGTAATATTGGCAACCTTATGCCAAAGGGTGTCGGTGCTAAGTTTCCTTTGTTGACTTGGAATTGATAACCGTGTCGGGTAGGTAATGTCTTGGCATATGCACTGCATCATCTCTCGTCCTTTTTAAAATAAGGTAGCTGATCAACGGATTAAGATCGGCAATGGATACAGCGCAGTAATAGCTTTTTTGTTCATATATCTAGAAATAAAAAACCATCGCAAAATGCGGTGGCGAAATAATATGTAAATAATCAAATACTTTGTTATTCCAGTGTATGTGTACAGGTGTTCTTCTGCTGGTTTTAGCTTTTTGCTGGCTTTTTTCGAGATGATGTCTGTCGTAATGTATTCCTTAAACTCTGTATAGCTGTTTCCATCTGCAAGAAATGCAATAATAAACCAAACAAATAAAAACAAGGGCACGATCACGGTCATTACCAGGTTTTTAAGTTCATGTTTTAAGGTGCATGAAATAACCAACAATGTAAAATGCCTTTGCGATCATGAAATATAAGTATAACGCCTTTGGTCGTACTTTTTAAAAAGGTACTTTCCATGTCCATCATTGCAAAACCCAATACCAAGTTCAATCAACGTTAAGAACGGTAAGAATAACTGTAACTTTTATTACTTCTTTTGTTCCGCCCCCAACATGATGTTCCTGTTCTAAAGACTCAATTGTATGTTCCATATATTATATTTATTAGACTCAAGTAAAAACAGGTAAATACAAATACCCAAACCAGGTCTACAAAGTGCCAGTATAAACCTGCTTTTTCAATCATTAAATAATGTCCCTTCCTATCAAAAACGCCTTTCATGTTCATAATAAGCATAATTATATTTATGACTACACCGGAAAAAACATGAAAACCATGAAATCCTGTTATGGTAAAAAAGAAATTTGTAAAGTTTGTTGTGGCTTCGGTACCATCTGCATTTAAAAATGGATTACTTCCCCACCATGCACCTTCATGATGTAAGTGTGTCCATTCCCATGCCTGACATCCTAAAAATGCAAGTCCACCTATAATGGTCCAGATGAGATACTTTGTATACGCCTTTCTTGTCCATTTTATGACCCGCATGAACCGCAAGTACCATGGTAACAGAACTGATAATCAGAATGAAGGTCATTAAACTCACAAAAACAAGAGGAAGACCTGAACCTAATAATGGAAATGATTGAAATACTTCGTTAGGATTAGGCCAGCCGTTTGTGGCGAAACGAATGGTGCCATAGGCAATAAGAAATGCACCAAAAGTAAATGCATCACTCATTAAAAAATACCACATCATCAGTTTGCCATATTCTACGTTGAAGGGGCTTTTGCCGCCACTCCACAATTTAGGCGGAATTGCAGTTGTTGTTGTAGCCATTTATAATATTGTTAAATGGACAAAGTTATTGGATGCCGACCAAAGAGAATAAAAAAAAATAATTTTTTCTTATGCAAAATTTATTTGTAACCAGTCATTATTTTTAAGGCAATATAAATACCTACGGGACTTAAAATTCTACATAAGCTGGAAGAATACGAACAAGATAAAGCCAGAGTATATCTACAAAATGCCAGTAGGTGTTGGTTAAGTTCAATGGGCAAAACATTGTATGTTTTTACCTTTTAGATCGGAATGCTCTGAAAAATATTATTAGCAGGGCAATTACACCGCCTAATAACGTGCACGGCATGTAGACCTGTAATAATGCCTAAAAACGACCCTGCGGGATTGCTGCCTTCGCCTACGATTTTAACGCCGTGAGATATAAGGTAATCGAACCCAATCAATTGCAGTCCAGCAAAAACAACCCCTAAGATCATGGTTAGGGTTACGAGCTTTCTATATTTTGCCATTTCTCTTGCCTTAAAAGCATTTAAGGAGAGTTGCATTGTTATGCTGCTTATTAAAATAACTGCTGTAGAAATCCAAAAAACAGGAGCTAATGAAAATTGTAACCAATTGGGCTCGTTACTGCGCACAATGTATGCACTGGTTAGACCTGCAAACATCATTATAATGCTTCCTAAGGCAACCCATAAAGTAAACCTATGCGGATGTATTCTTTTATCGTTACTCACTGTAATCATATTTAATGGGTGGCAAAGTTACAACAGCCAACCCTTTAAAATGGTTTTTAAAATATTAAAGAATGCAGAATTATCCGGAAATGCCTGGCGCCATCTTCTACAGGAACTTTGTACATTTTTAATGGCCGACCAAACTTTTCTGTATAGCCTGTTTCAGGTTATTATATATTTTATCTTCTGCATTGTCTTTAATAATATTTATGGTGCAACCACCAAAACCGCCACCCATCATTCTGGCACCTACTACTGTTCATTATTTTTTACCGCTGATACCAGAAAGTCCAGTTCGGCGCAGCTAACATCGTATAGATTGCTTAAGCCTTCATGAGTTTCATACATTTTTTTTCCAAAGGCAATATTGTTTCTGCATTAAGATCTTTAGTCGCTGCGATTGTACTTGCAATTTCATCCACAACATAAAAACAACGGTTATAAACCTTTGGGGTCAGTTGGGATTTGTGTTGCTTTAGCACTTGCATTGATACATCTCTAAACGATTCAATTTGGGGGTCAGATTTTTTTAAGACAGCTACACCTTCTTCGCATTGGCGGCTCCTAAGGTTGTATTCGCTCGAGGCAAGTGAATGTTTTACATTGGTGTCTAACAACACGATCGAATAACCCTTAATATTCAGTTTATAATAAGAATGTTCCAGGGTTTTACAATCTAGCAGAATTACGTGGTTTTTTTTGCCATGAAGGCTGGCAAACATATCCATAATACCAACTTTAGCGCCCGCATACAGATGCTCGGCTGCCTGGCACATTTTAGCGATCTCTAATTTATCTAAGTTGTAATTATTTAAGTGTTGTATACCCAAAGCTGTTGCACATTCAAGTGCCGCGCTGCTGCTAAGCCCTGAACCCACAGGAACATCTGAAGTAATTATACAATTAAATGCAGGCACGATGTAACCCTTTTTTATAAACTGATCTATAACGCCTAACAGGTAATTTTCCCACCCATTTTCTTTGGGGGCAATGTCATTAAAATCTATGTCAGCCTGTTTATCTAGATCTGCAGCATACCATTTGCCTGTATTTGTATCAGATGGAGAAAAGGCGATGTAAACCGCCTTGTTTATGGCTGCCGGCAATACAAACCCGTTATTATAGTCTGTATGTTCACCGATTAGATTTATTCGCCCCGGTGCTGTAATAATTACTTTAGGTACACAATTGAATTTCTTTTTAAAATTACTTTCGAGCATCTCCTTTGCGTCCATGTTTTATTATTAAGTTATTATTAAAGTTGTAATTTACTGAGAGTTTATTTCTTCCCGTTCAACAACTTAAAATACCATTACAACAAATAATCAATCTTTTTTTCATTAAGCCTTACATAATTTTATATCAACCGAAAATCACTCATTATGAAAACTGCATTTTTACAAATAATTCTTTTATTTACCTGTGTTGGTTCTTTCGCCACTATACATCCGGTAACTGTTGCTAATTTTCAATTTAGTCCGGCCAACTTTAGTGCACAGGTAGGTGATACTGTAAGATGGACATGGTCAAGCGGTTCGCACACCACAACATCAGGAAACGATAATGGAGGCATTCCCGCCGGTGCAGCAACGTGGAATGAAAATATTAACAGCGGCAGTACCACATTTGAATATGTTATTACCATACCTGGTACATATAATTACAGGTGCATCCCTCACGCCCCTGAAATGATCGGAGAGTTTACAGCGTCCGGTGTGTTCCCGGTAACCATGTTCGATTTTAAAGTTTCTGCTACCGTAAATAATAAGGCGCTTATAAGCTGGAAGACTGCATCAGAAAGCAACAGCGATTATTTTTCGGTTTTGAAAAGTGTGGATGGCAGCAATTTTACTGAATTTAGTACGGTTAGAGCAGCCGGTGAATCACATGAAATAAAAGCATACAGCGTAACCGATAATAATATTAGTAACGCATATAAATACATTTATTACAAGCTTGAAACATTTGATCGTGATGGAAGTAAGAGCACATCAGATATTCAAATATTTCTGAATAAACAGTCCATCAGCAAATTGATACTTAAAATAAGTCCAAACCCTGTTACTAAACCCGGCCATTTAATGCTTCAGTTTAATGCAGATAAAGCAGGAAGCCTGTTGGCACAACTTTATGACACGAAAGGTGCACTGATTAAACATACAACAATGCTCGCAGTACCAGGAATTAATAACGGGCATTTTCACGTAGGTGAAATTCCGACGGGAACTTATACTATTGTTTTTACACTTAACGACATTAAAGAAAGTAAACAAATAATAGTTCAATAAATAAAATAAAAAAATAAAAATGGCATTGCAAAAGCAATGCTTTTTTTATGTGCTTAGGCCTACCGTTTTTTGGGGAAGGTTTTCTACCGATGGGTTTATGGTTCCGCTTCTGCTAGGGTAATACTTATCCCTTATTTTTAAAAAATAGTATTCTATAAACTTACTAAAGAAAGCCCCTACCAAACAACTTAATAACAGGTAAATAATAAACACGATCCTGTAATCCCACGGTATGAATTCTGCAACGTAATTTTTTATTAACGGATGAAAGAGATAAATACTGTAAGAGTAAATGCCAGTTACAGAAATAATGTTAACTAAAGGGCGCGATAATATTTTGTTGAGATGCGTAACAATCTTTTCATCTATCACAAAAAATATCAGTATTAAACCAAAACCAAGGTATAAACCAGTGTAACCGAATGTTCTCATGTAATAAGACGGCTCATCTAACGATGTGGTAAAAATAAAAGATGGCAATAAAATTAATATAGCAACAGGTAAAATAATTGCTTTCCATTTATTAAAGAAAAAACTGAAATTATCGGGATTAAAATATTTATGCCATGCTATCATTACACCAAAAATCATTGAATCGATTCTAAAGTGCGTTTGTGCATAAAACAGAATTGGAAGCCTTTTATACAACGGTATTTGTATAAACAACAAACGGTTGAGCAGGCAAAAGATCATTATGCCAAAAAATATAAAATGCATTAACCTGGCATGGTGAAGCATTTTATTTTTTGCTAAAAAATAAAAACCAAAGGTTATTAAAAAATAGAAATGCTCCTCCACACATAAAGACCATGTGTGTGACCAGATACCCCCTAAATAATTTTTAATAAAAAGTGCCTCAAACAAAACTTTTGGCGCCGTAATGTTTTGGTGAAACAGGATTTTTAATATGGCAGCAATGATCAGGAATACATAAAACACGGGGTAAATCTTAAACCCTCTTCTTATTAAAAACTTTTTACCATCAATAGCTTTGTACTTTAAATACTCCTTAAATAATAAACCTGAAACCAGATAGCCGCTTAAAACGAAAAACAGGTCTACACCCATCCAGCCAACTTTATTTAAAAAATAAACACTTTTAAGATGATAAAAAACCACCATTAAAATGGCTATGCCCCTAAGGAAATCAATTTCCTTATTACGGTTTTTCATAGTTTTATTTTGGTGTTGCAGCAAGAAAATAGTTTGTGCAAACATAAAATAGAATTTATCATTGTCAAAGCATTAGTTAATACTGGCATTATGCCAATTTAAAAAAATGAGCACAGATACTTTTCCCGAAAAACAAATCCTTTACAACAAACACGTATTTACGAGTGATGGAATTGCCGGCTTATTGCTATTTCAGCTACTTAAGTTGCGAAAAAATTTTAAAAGCGAAAATGTTTACACCATCAGGACGCAAATGGAGAAGCAGGCAGCAAAGGTTCTCGCCCCTCCAAAAAAATCGGTTTTAATTAAAGATGAAATAGCCGGTGTGCCGGTTGGCTGGATTAATGCGGATGTAAATCAAAAAAAGGTTGTGGTGTACTTGCATGGAGGCGCATATGTAGCTGGGTCTGTAAACACGCATGCCGGAATAGCTGCAAATTTAAACAGCTTTTGCGGGGTTCCTTTTTTACTTATTGATTATGGTCTGGCCCCAGAAAATACCTTTCCACGTGCATTGCAACAAGTAATAATTGTTTACCGGGAACTATTAAACAGTGGTTATTCCGGGAAAAACATCGCAATCGCAGGCGATTCCGCCGGTGGAGGTTTAGTAATGGGCTTTTTACAATATTGCAGGGATGAGCGCATTGAGCATGTGTGCTGTGCAGCACTTATTTGCCCGTGGCTTGATGTTGATAATACTTCTGCATCTTTTGGTATGCAACATACCGATCCCATGCTTTCAAAAAATTACCTGGATAAATGTGCCCGTTTATATGTTGGTGATTTAGATGAACCGGAAAAATATCTTTACCCTTTGCGCAATTCAATGGCAGGGTTGCCTCCCCTTTACATTCATACTGCAGGGTTTGATGTATTGCAGGATGATGGAAAGAAATTATTTGAGCTTGCACAAAAAGAAAATGTGCCCGTATACTGGTACCATCACCATAAAAATTTTCATGTGTACCATATGTTTTGGAAATACCTGAAAAGTGCCAAAGCAGCCAACAGTTTAATCGCCGCCTTTTTTACACAACACCTTAAGAATTAGGTTTTATCTGCCAGCAAGGCAAGCAATATAACGGGCAAATAAATGTAACTGCTAAACATAACCCTTCTTGCGGCCTTAACATCCATTTCAATATATAACCTGATACAGGTCATCAAAATAAATAAATTGCCTGCCAATAAAATAAATAAGCTTACTAACCCGCTCATGTTATAATAATAAGGAAGCATGCCTACGGGAATCATTAATAAAGCGTACATAATTGCCTGCATTGCGGTATACCGTGTAGGTGCTTTTTCGTTTGGTAGTAACTTAAAACCTGCGCGGCTGTAATCGCCATGCGCAACCCAGGCAATGGCCCAGAAATGTGGAAACTGCCATAAAAATTGTATGCCGAATAAGACCCATCCCCCAGCATTTGAATAGACAGTGTCGTTCACTATTAGCGTGGCAAAGGGACTTAACTCATTGGTTGCCGCCGTCCAGCCAATAAGGCATGGCAAAGCCCCGGGGATCGCGCCCACCAGAACAGAAACCGCACTAATTCTTTTTAATGGTGTGTATACCCAGGCGTACAAAAAAAGACTTGCTGCCGAAAGAACTGCAGAAGTAAGGTTAAAGAAAAAATACATCATTAAAACTCCAATAATACCGGATATAAGTGCAAAGGTGTATGCTTCGGTTTCACTCATTCGCCCTGCCGCCACTGGTCTTTTCGCAGTGCGTTTCATTAGGGCATCGGTATTTTTTTCAGTTGCCTGATTAATTGCATTTGCACTGCCTGTAATTAGCATGCCTGCAACAAACAGCAATAATATTTGCTGTAAAGAAAAACCTACAATATTCGGAGCAAGTAAATAACAAATTACGCAGGAAAAAACTACGGTAAAACTCAGGGTAAATTTTACCAGCTGCATGTAATCTTTTACTTTAACCGCCAGGCTGAAGGATTTTGAATGCCCGATAGAAACCTCTTTTTCTTCCAACGTTATTAATTTATTATAGGTGGCCGCAAAGGTATTGGTTAAGGCAAATGATGTTGGTATTTTTTAATGAATGGTATATGATATAATTAAAATTTGATAGTATTTTTGTTGTTCACCAATAAGAAGGAGGTATTCATGACATCTACAGATAATTCATGGAAGCCTGCGGTTGGTTTCGCCTGACCGCGTTGTCCATAAAAATAATCTGCCCAATTATGGGAGGCCACTGTAACAAGTGGCTTTTTTTATGGCACCGGGTCAAAACCGCTGCCCCCCCAGGGATGGCATCTTAAAATTCTTTTTGCAGCCAGGTAGCTTCCTTTAAAAATTCCATGCTTTTTTAAAGCTTCAATAGCATAATTAGAACAGGTTGGCTTAAACCTGCATTTCGGGCCCAAAATCGGTGATATAACAATCTGGTATATTTTAATAAGCCCAATGAAAGGTAGGCTTAGTACATATAAGAACTGTTTCATAACACCTTCTCTAATTTATTCAAAGCAACCTTCATGGCATCATTTACCTGCTGTTGCCCGGGCATTTCTTTAGCGATGTAAAGAAAAAATAAAATCCCCTGTTTATTACTGTTGCTAAGCATGATATGCAAAATAGATTTCCGGTTACGGTAGGCTTCTCTCAATAATCGTTTTATACGGTTACGATCAGCCGCCCGTTTAAAATTCCTTGAACTTACACCAACCCCAGCTTTTAAAATAGCCGTGTTACTTCCGCTAACTTCCATATAAAATACTTTTACCGGAAATTGAAGGAAAGAATTGCCTTGTTTAAAAAGCATATCAATGTGCTTTTTACGTTTTAGTTTTTCTTCCCTGTTATATGTTTGACGGGTGTGCAATTAAAAAAGCCTCATAATACAATGAAGCTTCAAATATAATTTTAAATACCGTGTACCGGTAAACCGATAGTTTACTTTAACTTAAGCTCGTCGCTAACCGTTAATTTATGACGGCCTTTGGCGCGGCGGCTTGCCAAAACTTTACGTCCGTTAGCGGTTTGCATACGCTTACGAAAACCATGAACATTTTTACGGCGGCGATTATGTGGCTGATAAGTACGTTTCATAACATTATTTTAAACGGGTCGCAAAAGTAAGGGTTTTTATTTTTATGTGCTAACATTTTAGCTTAAGCAGGTTAAATAATTGTGTTAATAACAATTTATAAAGCTCTTATTTCTCTATAACAATTTGTTCTGCGCTTATAGATTGACCATAAAAAACTGCCCCGTGTCTACTAAACTCTCCGGCATTTTCAGTAGTAAAAAACCTCATTTTGCCATTCTTTGAAAGATTTTTTTCCATTTGGGGATGGCGCTGTAAATATGCTGCCAGGCTATTGGCTACAATTTCTCCCTGGGAAATAAGTTTAATATCAACAGGTGTATATTCTACAATTTTATCCCATAACAAAGGGTAATGGGTACATGCCAGCAGAATAACATCAATACTCTTTTGTTTATGCAGCAGGTTCGTGATGTGTTTCTTTACAAAATAATCAGCACCGGGGCTTTCATGTTCACTATTCTCAATTAAAGAAACCCAGAGCGGACAAGCTTCCTGCACTACCTCTACATCTTGAAAAAATTTTTGTATTTCAATAGGGTATGAATTAGAGTGAACGGTTCCTTTTGTGGCGAGAATACCTACCTTTTTTGACTTTGAATAATCACCGATTACCTCTGCAGTTGGTCTTATTACACCCAGCACCCTGCGGGTGGGTCCTATTTGCTCTGCATGCACTTGCTGTATGGTGCGTAATGCTTTTGCTGAGGCGGTATTGCAGGCCAAAATAACAAGCGGGCAGCCTTGCTTAAAAAACCATTGAACGCATTGCCAGGTGTATTGATACACACTTTCATACGAACGGTTGCCATAGGGCGCACGAGCATTGTCTCCGAGGTAAGTATAATCGTATTGCGGTAATCTTTTTACAAATTCTTTTAAAATGGTAAGCCCGCCATAACCAGAATCGAAAACCCCAATTGATTGTTGCTGCATATTGTAAAAATAAAAAAACCATTCTGCGTTAAGAATGGTTTTTTTAATGCTGTAAAAATTACAATTACTTATTTACACCGCCATTTGGCGCATTTGCCGGGTGCTGCCGCCTAATTCAGGTGGTAAAACAATGTTCAATTCTTTGGCGACCAGCGGAAATATATTCTCCACGGCAGAAGAACCTACCTCGTATGTATTCGGTTTTAGCACCAGCGTATATTTTTTGGTATCGAGAACTTTTTTATAGGCCTCTGCAACTTTTTCGTATAATGGTTGTGCAAGTGTAGCTCTTTTATTGTCAGATTTATTCTGTGCTATCTGCTGCCAGTAAACAAGATTAAAGGCAATTTGCTGACGTTGACTATTTGTATAATCTAGAACTGCTTTTGGTTTATTCGATGCAGAGTCAGATTTAAAAGTACTGTCTAGGCGCTTATACTCGTTCTGGTAAATTTCGTATTCACTTCCCAGGGAATCTTTGTCATAAATTTGGGTAAGGCTGTCCACCGCCCTGTAACCCGGCATAGCCTGTACCATGAGATCAATATCAAAAACACCGATCTTGAGAGTAGAAGCCTGTGCTGATGCATTGGTTGCAGTGAATAAAGAAACTACTAAGAACCATCACCACAAATAAAACCTTTTTCATTTGTTGAATTTTATAATTGATTGTTTTTAAAAGCTAATCTTTAACGCCCAGTTCGCGCAGAACATCTGTGCTGCGGTCTAATTTTGGGTCGGCAAATATAACAGTAATTCCTTCACTTTTATCAAGGATGAAATCGTAACCGCGCGCAATCGCCATTTTTTGCACAACGTTATAAACTTTGTCCTGCACGGGTTTCACCAGTTTTTGTCTTTCTTTAAAAAGATCACCTTCATAACCAAACCTTCTTTTTTGCAGGTCACGCAATTCTTTTTCTTTATTAAATAATTCGTCTTCTCTTTTCTTTTTCAAATCTTCGCTTAACATATATTGTTCTGCCTCGTAATTTTTATACATCTGGTTTAGTTGCGCTTGCAAGGTTATCTATTTCCTTTTGCCATTGCTCTACTAATATCCCTGAGTTTTTCATCAGCTTCTGTATATTCTTTCATTTTACCTAAGAATATACTTCGTATCTATAATGGCGTAACGTTGTGCCTGAGCAGAGCCTGCGGCAAAGAATGCGATAAGAACCAGCAATACAATTTTTTTCATAATTACTTTTTTTAAAATGCCCGATTTTTTAATATGACAAAAATGTATAAAAATAAAACAATAACAATGCGTTAAATAACGGATTATTCGCGATTAATCCGGTTCAAAGCCTAGCATAAAGGTGAACCTTGAGGCATCTTTAAACGATCCGTTGGGGGAAAACCTGTCAAGCCCCACACCATAATCAAACCCAAATAATCCAAACATGGGGAGAAAGAAACGCATACCAACACCAACCGATCTTCTTAAGCGAAATGGGTTATAGTCTTTAAATGAATACCAACCGTTCGCCGCTTCGAAAAAGGTAAGACCGTAAATGGTACTGCTGGGATGCAAGACTGAATGGATAACGCATCTCCAGCGTGTATTTATTGAATATGGTAAAATACTGCGAGGCGCCCTGCTGATCGGGATTAATTCTTGGATCGGAATTTTCATAAACAGGGTAACCTCTCTGCGCAATAATATCATACCCTAATAATGCATAACTGTTACTTATACCCGCATCCCCCACCTGAAACCTTTCGAACGGAGAAATGTTTAGCTGATCATTATACCTTCCAATGAAACCGTATTTGGCGGCCACCTTAAGAACAAATTGTTTGTTTTTGTCTTCGCCTTTTGCCCTGCCCAATGGTACATACCATTCGCTGTTAAAGCGCCATTTATGGTATTCAACCCACTTGTAGGGGTTATCAGAAGTTATAAGATTAGGATCTATTAGGGAATAAGGAGGCGTTAATTGAAGTGTAAGTGCAAAACTTGAACCTGTTCTTGGAAAAATTTGCTGGTCTAATGAAAAACGTTGTAATGCAAACTTCAGGCTGACGTTATTTGAGAAACCATTATTAAATCCCGGTAGACTCCTTGCGTCTATAAAATAATTTTTTAACTGGTATAGAGCATAGTTAAAGGTAACACCGGCAGAAAAATAATCATCAGGCCATTTTAACTGTTTTGAATACCCCAGCGAAAAACCTGTTGTTTTAAAGAATGATGTATCTGCGGCTGTTTTAGAATAGCGCCCTGTTCTGTAATCATAAGCCTGTGCAAACTTGGTATCGTATAAACTTACGGATAGTGCGTTTCGTTTTTTACCACCAAACCAGGGTTCGGTAAAAGAAGCATTGTAAGACCGGTAGGCTCTACCATTGCTTTGTACACGAATACTTAATTTTTGACCATCACCCACGGGTAAAGGATCCCAGGCTTTTTTATTGAAAATGTTATTGATTGAAAAGTTGTTGAACGAAACACCAAGTGTACCGGTAAGGCCAATACCCCCACCAAAACCTGCGCTTAATTCAAGCTGGTCACTGCTACGTTCTTCCACAGTCCAGTTTACATCAACAGTGCCTTCTTCTACATTAGGTACAATGTTGGGAACAATTTTTTCCTGGTCAAAAAATCCGAGGTTTGCTATTTCGCGTTGGGAGCGTATAAGATCGGTCCGGCTAAATTTTTCACCGGGAAGTGTTCTAAGTTCACGGCGTATAACATGCTCTTTTGTTCTATCATTACCTGCAATGGTAATATTCTTAAAAGTTGCCTGGGCACCTTCCTGAATTCTTATTTCGAAATCTATGGTATCGTTATAAACAGCTGTTTCTATGGCATTTATCTGGAAGAACAGGTATCCGTCATCCATGTATAAACCGCTGATATCGCCACCTTCCGGAGATAATGTTTTACCAAGTTTTTTGTTAAGGATATCAAGATTGTACGTGTCGCCTTTTTTAATGCCGAGAATAATGGTAAGTAACGAATCTGAATACAGGGTGTTACCCTTCCATGCAATTTCTCCAAAATAATATTTGCGTCCTTCCTCTACTTTCAGGTCAATATTCATATTGCCTTTCTTGTTAAAGGTTTGGGCATCTTCAGTAATAATGGCATCCCTGAAACCAAGGGAGTTATAAAATTCTATCACACGAAGTTTATCTTCCTCATATTTCTTTTCATCAAATTTTGCAGCAGAAAATGGTTTTATGCGAATGTAGGGTTCAAGTAACTGCCGTGTTTTTGTATAGGTAAAATATCCTTTCTCTGCCAGGTAATCTGAAAATGTATATACCTCGGGATCGAATACCCCGCTACCCTGATCGGGAAACAGCGTAATGCGCGACATTTCTTTCGTGTCTTTTAATTTGCCTTTTAGTTTTGAATCGCTGATCGAATTATTCGCGAAGTTGATCTCGTTAATCTTAACTTTATCTCCCTGGTCTATTTTAAAAACCAGAATGGATGAGTTTTGCTGGGCGGTATCTCTCCGTTCCTCTAACAGAAACCGAAATATTTCTATACCCTTTTTCAGTATAGTATTTTTTAATAGCCTCACTGGATGTACGCTTAAGATTTTCGGTTATTACCCGACCACAACAAGCCCGGATTTGGTTGATAATTCTTCTGTCTCACTCTTTTTAATACCTTCAAATTTATAAGTTGAAAGCCTGGGACGCTCTGTAACACTTATCTCCAGAGAGATCTCATCGCCCTGCATGTCTGTGATATACACAGCCACATCACTAAAATAATTTTGCTGCCAGAGTTTGGTAATAGCCTTAGAAAAATCATCACCCCCGGGTATCACGATCTCATCTCCTACATTTAAACCCGATACAGAAAGCAAAAGTGCTTCATCAAAAAACTTGTTGCCGGTAACCTTAACCTCTTTTACCTTGTATTTTTTGGGATTTTTTTGCTGAAATATATTTATTAGCTCTGGTTTAAGGGTGGTAACAGGTACAGTATCTGAAATATTTTCGTTGAGCTGCTGTGCGTGGGCCGCGGATTCATTTGTCAAAAAAATTATCATGACAAAAAGAAATTTTATGGTATGGTGCATGCCTCTGAAAATGTTTATGATCTTATCCGCGGGTAAAACTTAGAAACTTTTTGGTTGCTTTTCGCACATAAGTGCGGCAAATTAACCGTAATATTTAAAAGTGTTTGTTAAATCAAACCCCTGCAAGAAATTCTGAAAATTTTGGCGAAACTAAGCGTTTGTGCATATTGCAATGCATCTTTTTTAATGCTTAATGCATAAGGTGGGGTTGCTGCAATTGGTCACCTGTTTTTCCGAAACGTCTTTCACGGCTTTGAAAATCAATTACTGCCTCAAAGAGGTTTTCTTTTTTAAAATCTGGCCAACGGGTATTGGTAAAATACAGTTCGGCATAAGCGAGCTGGTAAAGCAAAAAATTGCTGATGCGGTATTCACCGCTGGTTCTTATCATTAATTCGGGATCGGGGAAATTGCTGGTTGAAAGATAGCTTTCAAGTGTATATTGATTTATGCCAGCGGGGTCTATTATTCCGGCCTGCACATCGAAGGCAATGTTTTTAACAGCATTTACAAGTTCCCACCGGCTGCTGTAACTCAATGCCATTATAAGGTTGAATTTAGTATTGTGGCTCGTTTCTGCCAGGGCTTCTTCTAGTTCGCGGCGGGCATATTCGGGCAGCATCTCGAGATCGCCGATCACATGCAGCTTAATATTATTCTTATTTAGAGTAGATACTTCTTTTCTAACGGTGTTTACAAGTAACTCCATTAAACCATCCACTTCATTTTTTGGCCGGTCCCAGTTTTCTGTACTAAAGGCGTAAAGGGTTAGGTATTCAATGCCCAGTTCGGCACACCCTTCCAATATACTTCTTACACTTTCCACACCATGAAAATGACCATATAGCCTGTCCTGCCCTTTTTCTTTTGCCCACCTGCCATTTCCATCCATAATTACGGCTATATGCCGGGGTAAAGCATTCAGGTCTATTTTATCTTTCAGATTTTCCATGCTGCATTATTGCCGCACAAAGGTAGTAAAACATTCATGCAGCCAACAAGAAATGTAGGTAGTAAAATGTTATAGAAATATGATGTTTTTATAAGGCTTTTATGGCCTGTAATTAATCAGGCGAAGGGCATTTATAGGAATTCAGGTTAAGAGAAACCCCTACATGAAACATGGCATATGCATCCTTTTGTGTGCTGTTGCCGCGCTGGCTGGCCTTTAACCCCCATGGGTATAGGTCCGGTTTCGTAGCTGCGGTCCTGCAGTAGAAATGCCACTGAAGGTGAACCATCAGGTAATGGAGGAAATGCTTCGGGTCCTGCATAATTGGTACTTACATCATCCAGGTAATCTGTATTGGTGAACCGGTAACCTGCCTCTGCAAAAACGTTTAAAGATTCATTTATACTGTATTTAAACCCTACCGTTGCAGGAATGCAAAGCGCCATAGTGCTGTAAGGTTGCTTGTCTGGGTATAAACTTGAACCCTGGCCTTCTGTGCCTAAAGGACGAAGAAAATATTTTTCATCGTACAGGTAGGCATAGGGATCAAAAGACATTACACCAACACCTAAAGAAACATACGGAGTGTAATGAAAACCTTTAACACCAGGGATAAAGCGGAAGAAATTAAAATAGCCACTGGCTGAAAGTTCCCACAGGTTTGTATTAAAACTCAGGTTTCTTCTTACTTCAACAGGGTTATTGCTATAAATGTCAGAGTAGGCTAAAAAGGCATAATCGGCTGCAATTTTAAGCCCTATGTAATTATTAAATTGCTTTAAAAAAAATATTCCACCAGAAAATTTTGGTCTGTTAAACTGGGCTTTGGTATTAAGATCGCCGAAGTAATTTGCCAGCCCTACACCTGCACCAAATTCTCCATCATGCTTATAACTTTCGTACAACTGGGCATTGGAAACTCCTGCATAAAGCAAGGCCACCAGCAATAAAAAACAAAATTTCCTCACCATACAATCTTTTTATCAATCATTATAACGACCAAAAGTCTTATTTCTTGTGCAATTAATGTTGTAACCCCCAGAAATGAAAATTTTATGAGGAGAATTTGTGTACAAAGCAGATTAATTTCTTTTGTCGAGGCCCCAGGTAAGTTTTGTTCTTAATGTAGAAAGAAAATTATTTTCAAACAACCTTACCAGATGAATATCGAATTTCTCACGTTTAACTGCCAGTTCAAGATCTACATCAACAATTTCGCGGCGTGCGTCTAAAGCACAAATAAATTGCTGGCTCCGGCTTTCAATTTCAAAAGAAATTATATTGCTGTCGGGCACAATTATAGGCCGAACATTAAGGTTATGGGGTGCAATAGGGGTAATTACAAAACTGGATGATTCAGGAAAAACGATAGGACCATTGCAACTCATGCTGTAGCCTGTAGACCCTGTAGGGGTAGAGACAATAACGCCATCACTCCAATAAGTATTTAAAAACTCGCCGTTAAGGTAGGTATGAATTTTAATCATAGGGGAGGTGTCGCGCTTATGAATGGCAAATTCATTTAATGCGAAAGGTGTTTCGCCAAACAGGGGAGAACTGGCAGAAAGATGAAGTAAACTTCTTTTATCTATTACATAAGTTTTATTTACCAGTGCATCTACAAGGGCAGCAAGCTCATGCTTGCCTATGCCTGCTAAAAACCCAAGCCGGCCATAATTAACCCCAACTACCGGAATTTTTTTATCACCGATTAAAGTTACCGCATCGAGCATTGTACCATCACCGCCAAGGCTAATTATAAAATCTATAGACTGATCGAGGTCGCTGCCTTCAGAGAACCACCCGTGGCTGGTGGTAGTTCCCGAGAAGTTGCTTAAGGAATTGTGAAGTATATAGGCGATATTATTTTTTTCGAGGTGAACGGTTAATTCAGCTAATTCAACTAGAAGGTCCTGTTCAAGTCCCCGGCTATAAATGGCAATTTTCATGGTAAATTTTTTGCCTGCTAAGCTATAAACACCTCCCCTGCATTTTTATAAGCCAGTTTAGGCAATCATTATAACTTAAAAATCTTTTCTTACATGAAAGAAAAAACCGCTTTCATGAAACTGGTTAAAACTATAATCAAATTTAAATACAATATCATAATTCACAATAACATCTGCGCCAAAGCCATAGGTATGCAACCACCTGTTATTGATGGCGGTTATTCCCTCGCCCTCGTTATGGGTATAACCAAGATTGCCAAAGGTCTTTATAAATATTCTAACAGGAAGAATTACCTGCCGGTTAACCTGTGGAGGGTTACGTAAAGTAAAAGATACAGCCCTGGTTCTTGCAGTAATTCTTCCTACACCGCCTGCCAGCCCGTCGATTATGTAATATTCCAATCCCTGTAAAAAAATGCCTCCATAACCAAACAGCTGTTTATTGTAATAGGGCTGATTAAAGGAAACTTTGAGCATACCCCCTGCCTGCAGTTGAACCTGTGATCTTTCTGAAAAAGGAAAGGTTTGTGAACCTATAACCTGCAACTGGTACATGTTCATTGTTCTGGTAAATCCTCTTTTCAATAACATTGCCTCTCCCTGAAAACCTCTTGTGGGGTAAGCCCTGAAGTCTGTATTAAAATAACGGAGTGTGTAAGAGACCTCAGGAAAGCTGATATCTGTAATATGTCTTGAGAAATAATTGGGATTGGCCTTTATTACTGTATCTGCAACATGTTCCTGTACATATGCAATTCTGAAAATATGATAGGTTTTTATGGCAGGCCGATATACATAATCGCCACTAATGCGAAACGATTGTTTTACAAAATGATCAGGCAGGGTAATAAACTGCTGTTTGCTGGTAAGGGAATCACTTTTAAAATTTATCTCTTTCTGGCTGGTATAATTTATATAGAAATTAAAGCCGTTTTTCAGGGCATCGTCTATATAGGGTCGTTCATACTTAAAAGCAATCTGCCTGCTATAGCCTGTTATAAACCATGCCTGCATTTTATCGTTTCTGCCACTAAAATTATTATGCTGCAATTTCACTCCGTAATTCACTCTGTTAAGGCTTGCATTGTGCGTAACATACCACTCGTTAAAGTTGCGGTCTATAAGTTTAAAATAGGGAAGCGGAAAAACATACCATTTTTCCCTGACAGTTACACTAATAAAAAGCAGTTCTCCCAGCTTGTTTTCAACAGAAATAATTGCCTCGGCAAAAAGCCCGGTATTAATTACCTGCTCTTTTGCCTGTATTAACAATTCTTCCAGGTGGGTTTTCCTAATATAATCCCCCTCTTTAAAAGGTATTTCTCTTTCAATTATAAAGGCTTTTGTTTTTTTATTTCCATAAAGGGCGATGCCTGCTATAAAAAAATTGCCTGTATCGGCAATATTGCTGGTAACAGAATCGGCGGTGAGTGAAGGTCCTGATAAGGAGGAATAAATATGTAAAGTGTCTTTTATTACGGGAATGCTATCAGATGATATTCCACTCAGGCTAAAGGCAAAATTGAAAAAAAGAAAAATTAATAACCGCCTCAAGCGCATTATAGGAGATTGATTGTTGCGGGTAAATGTATGAATTGCGCTGATAATTAAGATGGATTATACCGGTAAACGCAAAAGAGCACAAAAATCATATACGCAGGTAGGTCATTAGCAGGTCATAGTTTTCCTTCAGTTCATTCTCAAAGTGCTCTTCACCGAAATAATATTTTATTGAATAATCATACCGCTGAAGGGTGGCAATTATGTCAGAGATCTCGGTTTTGTTTATTTTAATGGTTATGACAAGCAATCCCGAACTTTCATTTACCGTAGTGTTCAGTTGTGTAATGTAGGCGTCATTGGTTTCTACGAGACGGCTAAGCTCGCTAAATGAAAAATTATGTTTTTCGGTTTCAATTACAATTAACCCACCTGGGTTTTGTGCATTTAAAAATTGGCTGAGGTGCAAAACCATTTCGGTTTCGGTAATGGCGCCCAGGTATTCATTCGCTTCATTTACTACAGGTACCAAAGAAACATTCATACCCGAAGCCATTTTTACGGCAGAAAGAAAATGATTCTGAAAAAATACCGAGGTATTCACCATATCGTGTGTGAGGTTAGACAAGAGAAGGCTTTCGTCTGCCTCCATCAGTTCATGCTTGCCTATAGTGCCAATAAACTTTTCCTCATCAATTACGGGTAAATGTTGTACCTCCGACTGTTCCATTTGCTCAAGGGCGAAGGCTACATCGTCGGTTAACTTTAATAAAGGCAAATCTGTTCTTATAATTTCAAATGCTAACATTTTCAAAGGCTTGATACAGGATAGACAATTAAACCTACGCCATTGTTGCAGCAGGGTGTTTTACTTTCTCTAAAAATTCTTCGAGAAGGGTGTTAAATTTTTCAGGAGCTTCCATCATGGGTGCGTGGCCGCATTTATCAATAAAAAATAATTCACTGTTTGGAATAAGCCTGTGAAACTCCCTGGCAACGAAAGGTGGTGTAACAACATCATCATTGCCCCAAACCAGCAGGGTTGGTTGTTTTATCTGGCTTATTTCTTCGCCCAGGTTATTCCTGATGGCACTTTTAGCCAACGAAAGAATTTTTATTATTTGCATTCTGTTATTACAAATGCCGTACACTTCATCTACCAGGTCTTTAGTTGCTGTTTCAGGATCATAAAAAGTTATCTCGCATTTACGCTTTATGTAAGCATAATCTCCCCGCTTTGGATAAGTGTCTCCCATTCCATTTTCGAACAGACCAGAACTACCAGTTAATATAAGTGATTTAATGTTTTGAGGATGTTTAAGTATATGTACGAGCGCTACATGGCCACCTAAAGAATTGCCCAGTAAATGAATGCCCCGGTAACCCCGCGCCTCAAGAAATTTATTTACATGTTTTTCAAACCCCCCAACAGTGGTATGCAATAGATCCAGCTCAAACATGGGCAACATCGGAACAATAACCTGGTACTCTTTTTTAAAGTGTGTTATCAGGTTTTCAAAATTGCTTAATGCCCCAAATAACCCATGCAGAAGAACCAACGGCTCCCCCTCGCCTTCCTCAATATACTTATACTTATCAAATTGTTTTGTTTCGTACCGCATCAGGAGTTTTTCTTACAGCAAATTATGCATAAAGGTTCATATATAAACGCTTACGCTGTCTACTGCTAAAATAGTTTAATTAAATGAACAATTTGTTTAACCATCTATACGCCTATAAACCATGCAGGTTCTTTTTAACTAATTCAAATATCATGCTTAAAAAGCCTGCACTGTTTTTTGAGGAATTGATCCAAAGAAATTAGAAAGGTCTGCGAACATATCTTTAAAAAAAGGAAGTACATTACTTATTATCTCCATAGCTCGTGGTGCCCATGGTGCCAGAAGAGGGTAGGTTACAGAAGCCTCCAGTGTTTCAGTTTTAATAAGTTGCATTTGCGCTGCATAAAAAAGCAGCACACTTAATAATGTAACATACAGCATTAGATACAATAATATACCTGCCAGGCGGTTAAGCCAGCCGAGCATTATAAGCTCAACAGATTTCTGTAGCAGTTTTGCCAGTAATCTAACCAGCAGTACAACTATGATCATTACAACCGCAAATGAAAGAAAGGGTAACCAGCGCGCACTTACTTCTATATTTCCCGATAAATATTCAGCCACCCATGTTGATAATTTTAAAGCTGCTGCGAGACCAATAAATATGGCAAGGAAAGATACCAGCGCCACTATAAAGCCGCGGCTGTAACCTTTAATAACCGCTAATAACAGAAGTATTACAAAAGCAATATCAATTATCATGTATGTGTAAATATGCTTACCTGCTTAGTAATTGTTTTACCATGGCAGATATGGATTTTCCATCTGCCTTACCGGCAAGTTGTTTGGTGGCAACGCCCATTACCCTGCCCATATCTGCAGGGGAGGTAGCACCGGTTTCATGTATAACCTGTTGCACGCTTTCTCTTAATTCAGATTCGGTTAATTGCGCAGGCAAAAACTTTTCAATTATATCAATTTCTTCTTTTTCTTTTTTAGCCAGGTCCGATCTTTCCTGTTTTTCAAAAATCTCGAGGCTTTCTTTGCGTTGCTTCACTAATTTTTGTAAAAGCTGCAATTCCGTGGCATCAGATAGCACATTGGCTGCGCCGGGCTCGGTCTTGGCTTTAATTATTTCTGCTTTTATAGCACGCAGGGAGCGCAGTTTTGCTTCGTCTTTAGAGCGCATGGCATCTTTCATTTGTGCCATTACATTTTCTTCTAAGCTCATAATTACTGTTTGTATTTTATAGCATCAGCCTTTATTTTCAGAAGCCTGGCTGGCTTTAAATTTATTGTAAAAATTTTTTGAGAAATTTTTCATTTCATCGGTTAAATCCTGCATATGGGTTGCCCGGTTAAATGTATCTGCCATAGTCATCATAGTCTGGTAAAAAAAATCTGCCATTTCATCTACCATCATTTCTTTCGTCCATAAATCCATTCTAAGGGCCGTTTTTTCAGCGCCATCCCAAAAGGCCACCATAAAGGCTTTTGCCTGCTGGTAGTCATCGGCGGTGCTGCCGGTGGCTTTCCATTTTATTTTTTCAGGCACTTTGTCTTTACCCAGACTAACATCAATAATTATCGAAGAAGTTTCCATTGTTTCAATTAAAGTTTTAAGACTGTAAAAGTAAGCCTAATTAAAAAGAGTTTTTGCCGGGCTGTATGTAACACGTCTCAACTTTTAGTAAACAAAATTATGTGTACCCTCAGTTTGTACAATGTGCATTAATATTTGCCACGCCTGGTTCAGGGTTTATGTTGAATGGCATCTATAATTTCGGACCCGTAAACCCCAGGTTTCTCATGCCCTGTTTAACTTCAGGGCAACCCATAAATAAATTCCATAACAGCGCGGTGCGGTAATTTTCTATCATTACAATCTCAGGCCCTGGTCTATGGCAAGAAAAGAATTGGGAAACCAGAGATCATGCAGGTTAAAGGCATCTATAAAACCATAGTCTTTCCAAACTTTATCACCCAGTGTGTAATAAAAAAACCTGAGTGCTGCCATAGATTCCTCGGGTGTATAAGGTATGGAAGAAATTGCTGCAGTGGGCGATATTACACCATCGTCATTATTTGGTTCATGGGCAGAATAACCAACTTTATTATCATCACTTGCTGTTAGTCCCCAGCAAAATTTACTATATCCGAAAAAATTGTTCGGGTTATCAATGCAGTAATTATAATTTATTTGGGTGTGCGCCTGGTTTTGGTTAAAATAATTTGCGTAAGCATCGCTTAAACCATTCGGGTCAATGCCTAAGAAACTGTAATGTGCGAAAAATAATGGCCCGCCCAATGCAGGGCCAAGGGGCAGTGTTATGCCATAATAAGTGTTTCCGTTTGCCATGGCGCCGTTTTGTGCCCAACCATTGTCGTACACAATTTTTGGTATAGCATGCGTGTTTGATGAAGCTGCGAGTACATATACTATTAATGCCTCGTTCCAACCTTTTACCGGCATATTCATTGCCCATCCGAAATTGGGGCTCCAGTGCCAGTACAACACATTTTCATTATCCTTTCTAAACCAGTTCCAGTCCATTGCATTCCATATGGCATTTATCTTATCTCTTACATTTTTTTCACCGGTTGAATTGTTGTTAAAAAATTCCCGTGCACATAATAATCCCTGCAACAGGTACGCTGTTTCAACAATATCGGCCCCATCGTCCTGCGCACTGAATGGCTGGGTTTGACCCGTTGACCCATTGATCCAGTGCGAGTAAGCACCATGATAATTCGTGCATTTATTTTGAAGAAAATCTACGATGGTATTTATGCGGGTAAGCGCCTCGTCTCTTGTTATAAAATCCCTGTTTACCGCAGCCAGCATACTCATAATTCCAAAGCCAGTTCCACCGGATGTAACTATATCGCCACTGGTATTTCTTTCCCGCGACATGCCGGAAACAGGGTGCCCGAACTCCCAAAAATATTTGAATGTTTGTTGTTGAATGAGGGTTAAAAGTGCACTGTCGCTAATTCTTGAAAATTTATCACTTGAATCTATGCCTGTATAAAATGTTTTATTTACCGCCGTGTTAAGTTTTCCGCCCGATACTGATTGAAGAGAAGTGGAGATTGAAAAAATATATTTCGCCAGGAAGCTGAGAGGTGATGAAGGTTTTACCTGTATAACAGAATCTTTGTTTAACAAGGTTGTCGTAATATTTTCAACTGCTCCTGAAGGGTTGGTTATACTTACAGATGTATTTACGGTGCTTTCTTTTACAGGTTCTGAAAATGTAATGGTTATTACCGGCGACACAGACGCATCATGCATATTATTTTCAAAAACCTTTTTATCAATAGTAATGCTTTTTACTATTAATGGTTTGGGGGTCGGGGTAATTATGGGGGTAGTTTCGCCGCCTTTACTGCAATCTAAAGAAAGCAGGGAAACCGCTATAAAAAATATATAAGTTTTCATGGTTGTTTGTTTAATTGATAAAACAGCAGGGGTTCATTATTCCTTGCTATTATAAGTGCTTTTTCACTTCCATAATTAATCCATTGCATGTCGCGGATTTCCCCGGAAATACCTGCAATTAAATCCTTAAAAATGAGGCTGTTATTTTTAAAAGAAAATATACACGGTTGCAAAGCATCATACCTGCCCTCATAAGGCGTAACACCATAAAAATTGCCTGCCGCCAAATAATGATTATTGGTGGCGTGCGGTATAGAAATAAATGAAAATACCGGGGCAAGCTGTATGTTTAATGGAAGTTCCATTGAGGTAAAATTTCCTTTTCCGTCGTTAACGAAGCAGGTTGTGGCAAGTGTTTCGGCGGTAAATTCTACATAATCTTTAAAAAGATCAAAAAACATGTAAGAAACGGTTTTACCTGCTACTTCGCTGTATTTAAGGTAATGCTTTTTTAGTACAGGAAGTGATCGTTCCAATTCATCTTTGGCAAGAAAAGGAAACACCTCCCCATTTATTGTATATGCCATTATTTGTTCAATAGATCCGTTATTGTCGAAATCTTTTACAAATAGTTTTGCCGGTCCGTTTTTGCCTGCCCACATTTTGTTGTTTAAACCCCAGTTGCCGGCGAGAATATCTTTGTGACCATCTTTATTTACATCGGTAATATTTAAGCACTGCCATAAACCGGATGAACCGGTAATTGCTGTTTCTTTAAATATGCCTTTGTTGTTTATGAAAATTTTTAATGGCATCCATTCGCCTGCCACTACTAGATCATCCCATCCATCTTCATTAACATCGGTAAAAGATGCATCGGTTACCATGCCCACCATTGATAATTGAATGGTTTTAAAAGTTGCGAGGGTAAAATTTGCATTTCCATCATTTAAAAAAAGATTGGAGGTCATGGGTTTACCATAATCGTTAGCCAACGTACCGGCAAGTGTACCAACAAAAATATCATTATCCCCATCATGATCTATATCCGAAACCGAAATGCAGGACTTTGTATAGAACTGTTGAACAAGAAAATTTTCTTTTTCTAACAGTGTGCCTTTACCATCGTTTAAAAACAAACGGTCTGTTAGCAAAAACGGGGTGGTTGGCTGGGGTTCGTTTCCACCGCTTACTACCAGCAGATCTGGAAATTTATCGCCATTTGCATCAAAGAATATCGCGTCCACATCCTCACATTCCGCATATTTTTCAAACAGGCTGTTTGCAGTATTTGTAAATGTTCCATTTTTTTGTTGCATCATTAAAACACCTGGTTGCCCTCGTGCACCACAGGCATAAAAATCATCAAGTCCGTCTCCGTTTACATCAGCCACTGCCAGCTTTGGTCCTCGTGTGCTTTGTTTATGTGGAATGAGGTACTGAACATTAAAATCTACAAAGTTATTCTCCTGGTGCGACCAATCGCTATTGACCTGCGAAGTGATATTTATTAAAGTTGATGGCAATGGATTAAAAAAGTTTTTATAAGAAAAATCTTTATAACCTGGTACTTTTTTTATGTTTAGCAGCTGGTTGGTTTTTATGTTATGCAACACCTGAAATTGCTGATTGGGCCATACGATTAATATGCTGTCGATTTTAGAAACAGAATCTAAGCCAAAGTGAAGACGCGTGTCGCCAGATGATTGAAAACCATGGGTGAGCATTAATTGCTGGTATTGCATTTTATTATTTGCAAACACATATGCTTTTGTGCCGATAGCATGTGTATTAAGTGAATCCTGCGAAAATGATAAGGAAATATAATTTTTTGCCTGGGTATTATTTTTTAACAGTGTAGCTGTTGCATTAATGCAATTTATTACAACATCAAGGTCACCGTCGTTATCGAGGTCAGCGTAAGATGCACCATTAAAATATCCTTTCATTTTTGCTGTGCCCCACTCTTCGCTTTTGTCTTTAAAAAACATGTTTCCATCCCCTTTAAAGAAAAACGGGTGTGATGCACCATCAGGCATTTTTTCTATGGTTTCTTCATCATATTCATCAGATTCATTCCTGTTAATACGCGATGCAAGTTCAGATACAAACCGTACATAATCCAGATCTACCGGGCGTTTTACGATTCCGCTTGAAATAAAAAGGTCTTTATTGCCATCGTTGTCAAAGTCTGCGAATAAGGGAGACCAACTCCAATCTGTTGCTGATACACCCGCTATCAACGCTTCATCGCTGAAGGTTTCGCCGCTGCCATTGTTTTTTTGCAGGCAGTTTCGCGACACCTGGTCCTGGTACCCGTTTCTTTTGATTTTAAATTGGTATATGTCGTAATTCTCATCGCTGCCATATGTTTTTAAAGTTCGCTCATCGGGCGGAAGCATATCAACAGTTACCACATCGGGTTGCCCATCGTTGTTATAATCTGCAATATCGTTACCCATACTAAAACGCGAGTAATGCCTGAAGTGATCGGCTCCGTTTTCTTTAAAGGTTCCATCTCCGTTATTAACATAGTAATAATCGTTTTCGTGAAAGTCGTTTCCGATATAAATATCTTCCCAACCATCATTGTTCATATCGGCAACGGAGATGCCTAGTCCATACCCCAGGCTGCTTTGGTAAATACCTGCATTGGTTGAAACATCGGTAAAGGTGTGTGCATTTGTATTCATATCATTCCTGTACAACCTGTCACCCGACTCCGTATCAAACTTTTTTCTTTGTATGGTATCAACAATATTTTCATTTGGGTGATGGGACTGGTTTAATATAAAGCAATCAAGATCGCCATCATGATCATAATCGAAAAAAACAGATTGCGTTGAATAGGCTGCAAATGCTAAACCATACATTTCAGCACTTTCTGTAAAAGTTGCATTACCATTATTTATAAACAATTCATTGCTGCCTTTAAGCCCATGTTCGCCCTGTACTGCACAAGCATATATGTCCAGAAACCCATCATTATTTACATCTGCCATTGTAACGCCTGTGCACCAGTCTGAAGCGCCCGCCACACCTGCTTTTGCTGTTATATCTTCAAAAGAAAAATTGCCTTTGTTCAGGTAAAGTTTATTGCCGGCTTTGTTGTTTGCGGTAAAATAAATATCAGGTAAACCGTCGTTATTAATATCTCCTGTTGCGACACCTCCACCATTGTAATAATAGAGATAATACAGTATGTTAAAAGCCTTGTGCTTTTCAGGAATATTTTTGAATGTTATATTAGATGAAGAAGAAGAAACCTGGGTAAACAAATGACTTTCATCTTTACAGGAAAGAAGCTGAAAAAAACTAAAAACAATCAATAAGATCGATGAAATATTTTTCATTAATTACAATGCCCCCGCTTTTTGTTACCCACTAATCCACGAACATATTGTTTTGTTTCATCAGCATAAACGCTTATATAATGTGTGCGCATTTTTGCGCTGGTTGGTGTTGTATCACCCTCCAGTAAAAAACCTATGGACATAGATTGTTGTACGGGCATGTGACAATCTATGCAATTTGCAGCGATTTTTTGCGGCGAAATTCCATCAACAATTGAATGCGTTTTTTCATGGCATGTCATGCATTTATTGGACATAATGGTTTTATTCCCCCTTTCTTTTTTATGCGGTGCGTGGCAGGTGCCGCACGTCATTGTAGTACTTAGTTTATAACATTTGCTCGCTGCAAGTAATCCTAACTGGTTTCCATGCACATCAGGATTAGGTGCAATTGCCTGAGCTGCATTTAATACAAAATAATCTGACAACTTTTCACCAGCAATAAATGTAAAAGAGGGTTTTGTTTTTTGCAACCTACCACCATGACAAAGTGCACAGAGGTCTGTCCTGATGGCTCGTGAAGAATCCCGGGTATTTACAATGTTGTGCGCCACCGTATCATTCGGATATTGGTTATGATAAGAAATATGATCTGATGCGGGCCCGTGGCATTTTTCGCAGGTAATACGAAGTATCATTTTTGAACTGTCGAATTTCTCTGGCTCTTTAAAAGGGGGTGTTAGTGTTGATGCAAAAGTGCTGTGACATTCCATGCACCTTGTGGTTGCAGGCCTGTTAAACAAGGTGGGGTATAATGGATACCCGGGACTGTTTGCCCATTGATTAACAAGTGTAAAATAAGACACAGGCAATTCGATCAACTGGTTATTTACCCATGATAAATAGGTTTGACCTTTAGTCCCCGATCCAATAACAATATCGAATCGACGCCTAACCCTCTCTTCATTACGGTAGAAATAAACCTGGTATAAACTGTCTTTGTTTTTTTGCATAACTACTTTTCGATCGTTGCTGTAGTTATATACATTCCCCTCCTTTTTAAAACTTCCTTTAACGCTTTTTTCATTAGCAGGCTGTGAAGAAAAATAATGTGCATTGTGCAAAAATTCATCACTAATATTTTTATGACAACCGGCACATTTCTCACTCCCTGCAAATTGCTGGTAAGTGACAAATTTAACGGTGTCGGCAGTCTGGATTGCGGCTACATTTTTATCCTGCAATTTTTCTTTTTCATTGCTTACACAATGCGTGAAAATAATACAGCCCGTTATAATTAAACCATAAACAATAAATGTTCTTTTATGTTTTTTAAGTTGATGCATATGGATTAAAAAAAGAGGCTGCTCTTGCGGGTAGCCTCTAAATTATGATAAAGAAAAACGTTATATACCTTATTCTTTGTTGGCGTATAGCGCGGCTACATCTGCAGCAGACAACTCCACATCATACAACCTTACATTATCCATCTTGCCCGGAAAACCAGCCATCCAGCCATTATCATTGTAGGTTCCCTGCACCCCTGCCGCCTGCTGAAAACCACCCAAAACAAGCTGCGAAGTATTTTCAAATACTATAGGCGGGTCCATGGTCATCTGGTCGAATTGAACACCATCCCTGTATGCAGTATATCTTGCAGATGCAGCATCGTAAGTAAATGCCAGGTGGTGCCAGTTGCCATCGTACATACCTGGCAATCTGCGGTTATCGGTATATCCGGCAGCCTGCCAGTTGTCACCATTGTTTGCTGCATTAAAATGCAATTTTAAAGGCATGGAATCAGATGGGCTGGGATCACTTTCAATAAATATGGTAACGTTACCCCAGAAATTGCTGGTGTTTGCATAAGCAAAAAGACCCGAGGGATTATTTGGATTTTTTTGATCACGTGTAATGCTTATCCAGAAAGAAATTGTAAAGTTTGTGGAAGACCCGAAATCATTGGCAGTAGGGTAAGATACAAATCCTTTCTGGCTGCCATCAAACTGAACGGCTTTGCCAGAAACACCACCATCAACATAACTTACATTATTGTCTACACCAAAATTTGCGCGCACACTATCTACGTTACTGCCATCCATTGCCGCATAAAACTTTAATGGTCCGCCAGGGGGGTTTGCATCCTGCGGGTAATCGCCCAATGGAGGACGCTCCATTTTTTGGCAACTGCTTATTACCATTACAAGGCTTGCCGCAATTATTGCAAATACAAAATTTTTATTCATCAGTTTCATTATTTTTCTGTTTATAGGTTGATGCATTATTTAGTTTAATCGGCTATGGATAATCAGGATTTTGCACCAGTACGCCACCTGAAAGGTCAATGGCCTGCTGTGGTATTGGGTAGAGTGCATTTCTCGGCTGGTAGCCAAGTGATCCCAATACATTTAAAGCATCGCCCCAGCGAACAAGATCATAAAACCGGTATCCTTCCATGGCGAATTCCCAGCGGCGCTCATTTTTTATAGCAGTACGCATTTGAGCCTGATTTTGGTATTGGATAAATGGAAGTGCAGAATTATTGGTTCTTCGCGCCCTTGCCCGTACATCTTCCAACCTTGCTTCTGCTGTGGCACCATCTCCCAATTCGTTAGAGGCTTCAGCCAGCATCAATAGAACATCAGCATACCGTAAAATGCGATGATTGATCCATTGTGCTGCGCCATTATTATTGATCTCTCCTGTATACTGGCGCATGGCGGGATCGCTGTAAACTTTTTTGTTCCAATAGGGTTGATCTAAGGAGACACCCGGATTATATGGTGGAAGTGTTTCTCCATACCCGCCTTTTTCAGGACCACCATCGTATTGTCCGGAATAAAGAACGGTTATGTCTTTCCGGGGATCGGTATTATCCCATGCGGTTACCAAATTTTCGGTAGGGGTATTCCATCCCCAACCGAGGTTCCACTTAACCGGAGCGCCTCCCTGCCTTACATTCTGACAGGTGCCCCAGAAGCTGCCAAAATCGTTGGCGCCATTCTGACCAACATTGGCCTGCATTTCGAATATAGATTCGGGCCCGTTTTTACCAACCCCGTTTAATCCATCTTTCCAAACATCTACAAAGTTGGGTGTAAGGTAATATTGTCCTGAAGCTATTACCTGGTTGCAAAGCGCCACTACATTACCCCATTGTTTTCTGAACAAATATGTTTGTGCCCATAAGGTTCTGGCTGCGCCGCTGGTTAACCTGCCGGGAAACCTGTTATTGCCACCACTTTCCCAGTTTAAGGGCAGGTAGTTTGATGCAAGTGAAAGATCTTCATCTATCTGCGCATACAATTCACTAATTGAAGCTTTTGGCTGTATTCCCTGGGCCGCATCAGTATAATAAAAATTAATGAGCGGTACTTCACCATAATTTTTTACAAGTTCAAAGTAAGAGTACGCCCTGAAAAATAAAGCTTCACCTACATTTCTTAAAGAGGCTTCATCTGTGGCCTGTAAAGAGTCGGCGAAGTACAATTCTTTATTGGCAAGATTGATCATAAAATAATGATCGTTCCAGTAAGAATTTGTTGCCCAATCGTCCTTGGTATATTGAAAGGTTTCAAATTCAGTGGTTATTTCGGCACCATCTGTTGTGCTGCTTCCTTTCTGTGCATCATCGTCGCGAATGCTGTGAAAGTCTAGCCAGGGCAGGGTAGAAAATCCGGCATAACTTCTAAGGGTACTGTATAGCCCAAAGCTTTGTGCTTCCAAAGCCCCCTGGTTAAGATCGTCAAGTGTGGCAGTTAATGGTTTCCTGTCGAGGAATTTTGTACAACCCGCTAATGTAGCCATTAAGGGAATTGCCATTATTAAAAACCACGATAAATATTTCACTCTATTCATTGTGTTCAGTTTTTTTATTTAAAAAGTTACATTTAAACCAAAAGTTGTAACAACAGGGATGGCGCCACCTGCATTGTCATATCCGAATGCTGTTGCATCTCCACCAAATTCTGCGGTATAACCTGAATTATTTTTCCACGTTTTAAGATTTTGCACATTAACATAGGCGCGCAAATTTTGAATATGCAAACCGGAAAGAATATTTCTTGGAAAGGTGTACCCTAGTTGCACATTCCTTAACCTGAAATAGCTTCCATCTTCAATACTATAAGTTGACCCTACGTAGTTTATGCGATCTGCCTGGCTAATGATGGGTACCCAGTTGGATGTGCCCGGTCCATGCCATCTATCAAGGGCAAATGCCGGATAATTCACACGCTGAAAAGGAGATTCAAGAGCACCCCATGTTCTGTACACTTCATTGCCATATACACCTGCCATATCTATGCCAAGGGTTAAACCCTTGTAGGAAAGAGTTATGGAAGAACCGTACATAAAATCAGGTGTAGGGTTTCCTATGAAGGTTCTGTCAGATGCATCTATAACACCATCGCCATTTACATCTTTATACTTTGTATCGCCGGGTCTGGTATTACCTAAAGATGCCTGACTGGGCGATTTTAAAATGTCGGCATAACTCTGAAAAATTCCTTCCTGAATATACCCATAAAATGATCCAATCGGGTGGCCCGGCTGTGTTCTGCTTTCTGCACTTCCATTGTTATTGAAAGACCGGATTAACACTCCTGTCGGAAGGTCTTCGCTTAAACTTAAAACTTCATTATTGAGGAAGGTGATATTGCCCCCAATGCTTATAGAAAAATCCTGGTTAATGTTTTGGTTCCAGACTGCTGCAAATTCTTCGCCCCAGTTACGAATGCTTCCACCATTTATCAATTCATCAGGTAAACCTAAAGAGCCCCTGCTTACAAAGGTCATCAGGTCGTTAGTGGTTTTATTAAAATAACTCGCTTCAAAATGAAGCCTGTTATTAAATGCATTTAATTCAACCCCAATTTCCTGCGCTTCTACAGTTTCCCATTTAAGATCTGGGTTAGGTATGTAGGCAGGGGTAGCTGCCGCATATGTGTTAGTTCCAAATACTGCATTAACACCTGTGTTCAGGTTAGGGTAAAAAGGATAGTTTATGGGTGTACCGTCTAATTGGGTGGCCGTTTGGTTACCAAGAACACCTATGGAACCTTTGAGTTTAAGAAAATCGAATATCTTTTGGTTTGCCATAAAATCTTCTCTTGTTATGTCCCAGGCTGCACCCACCGCCCAAAATTGCTGGTGCCTGTTTTTTGTGGGAATTTGAGAAGAACCGTCGTCCCTGAATGAGGCATTAATATAATACTTGTTCTTAAAATTGTATAAAATCCTCCCAAGAAAAGATGCTGTGCTGTATTCTGCCTGGGAAGATGTGGCAAAGGTATTGGTAGGGTCGCTAAAACCATTGGTTACATACCAGAATCTCTCATCGTCGGGTATTGGAAGTGCGGTTGGTCCAATGGCTTGTTTACCTGTTGCATATCTTCCAAAATTTGCTGAATAATAAGTAGTGAAGCCAGCTGTTGCAGTGAGGCTGTGATCACCAAAATTATTCATATAAGTAAGAATATGATCCTGCTGAAATTTACGGTAATCAATATCTGCTTCTGAAAGGGAGGTGGATTGGTTATATAAATACGGTTCGTTTGTGAGGGGGTCATATGCGTAATAAAGAGGTTCGTATCTCCTGTTATTTACATTGCTTAAATCGGCATAGAAAGTAGATCTGAAAGTAAAGTTTTTAAACAGGTTTACTTCGCCATAAACACTACCTACGGTTCTGTATTCTATATTTATTGTTTTATCCCACTCATTTTCTACCTGCAGCATCGGGTTTACTACCCCGGAATTTTGGAGGGCTACTGCCAGCCCACTATAAATGTTTTGCGTAATGGAATCAGACCCATAAGGGTTTTGAACCACGAAGGGTCGGGGTTCTGCAGAAATGTGCGGCATAACTTTTCTAGCATCATCTAATATGCTGGTAGCATCGTATGGTAAATGCTGGCGGGATGCATTTAGATTTACACCTAATTTAATAGACTTACTTACTTTAAGTTCATCGCTTAAACTTATGGTAAGACGCTCAAGCTTTTCGTGTTTTATTAAACCTTCATCATAACTATAACCCAAACCAAAATTGAAACGGTTTTTTTCTGTGCTGCCGGATACGCTTAAACTGTTATTGCTAAATTTACCTGTACGGGTAACGGCATCGATCCAATCAGTATTTGCATTTAGCCCGGAATAATCTGGTGTGGCAACACCGTTGTTTGCATTTTCTTCTGCAAATAGTAGGTCGAACTCTTCTGCAGAAGCCATATCAATTTTATCGGTTAGTTTTTTAAATCCATAAGAGGTGTTGAAACTGATGATCATTTGACCAGCTTTTGCTTTTTTGGTGGTGATGGCTATAACACCCGTGGCACCTTTAACTCCAAAGATTGCAAGAGAGGAAGGGTCTTTCAGAATTTCAATGGACTCAATGTCATTCGGATTAAGATAGTCGATATTGTCATTCAAAATTCCATCCACAACATATAACGGATGAACCTGACCGATACTAACTGTTCCCCGAATTCTGATATCGGGTGCTCTTCCCGGCGTTCCGTTATTTACCACAGATAAACCGGCCACTTTTCCCTGCAAAGATGCGACAGGGTTAATGTTTGGCTTATCAGCCACTTCTTTACCGCTAATTTTTACGATAGAGCCTGTAAGGTCTCTTTTATTGGCAACACCATAACCAATCACTACCACTTCTGTTAACTGAGAAGTAGTGGGTCCAAGAATAATATCAATTTGCGACCGGGTAGTAACAGGTACTTCCTGGTTTTGAAAACCAACATAAGAAAACTCCAGCACATCTGTATTTTGTGCTGCAATAGAATAATTTCCTTCGCTATTGGTAACAACACCCCGGTTGGTGCCTTTTACCTGCACAGATACCCCGCTTAACGGGTTGCCTTTATCGCTTGTAACTTTTCCGGAAACAATGCCCTGCGAAAGTGCAGAGAAATGCATACCGGCAAGCAATACCATTAAGATGCAAGATCTTAAAGCTGGTTGAATGTTTCGGGCTTTTAATTTCATTTGTTTTAATTGGGTTTTTTTAGATGAGTTGTTTACATAACTCGAACAATGGCAATTAAATCTTTGAAAACAAGTTTGGTTTTTATAGGAGATCAGGCACAGGTGAAACCAGGGTTAAATTTTCCTGAAAAAGTAAATGGGAAGAATGTAACGATGGCTTAGCAATTCAACAGTAATTAGAAAAGACAATAGTTATTATGCTATTGCTGCAAATAAAACTGAATAACTTTAAGTTTATGGTTAGTAAATAAGGTTCTCAGCTTTATCAAAAATATTAATTCTACTATCGTAATTCAAAAAATATAATACCCGCACTTATTTTTTGGTATGTTATTAAAATTACTAACAAGCGTTAGCTAAAAAATTTGTCGGTATCTTTGAAATATAAAACAGAACATTTTGAACGAGGAAGAAATTTTTCAGCAAAAGGTCGATAACGAAATTAAGATTGAACCAAAAGACTGGATGCCCGATGCTTACCGTAAAACACTGGTGAGGCAAATTAGTCAGCATGCCCATAGCGAAATTGTGGGTATGTTGCCGGAAGGCAACTGGATTACCCGTGCCCCAACATTAAAACGAAAAGCAATTTTATTGGCAAAGGTTCAGGATGAAGCGGGGCATGGATTGTACCTGTATTCCGCAACAGAAACCCTTGGTACAACAAGAAATACAACCATTATAGACCTGCATAGCGGAAAGGCTAAGTATTCTTCAATATTTAATTACCCGACGCTTACCTGGGCTGATATTGGTGCTATTGGCTGGCTGGTAGATGGTGCTGCCATATTAAATCAGGTAATGCTAACACGCACCAGTTATGGCCCGTACGCGAGGGCAATGGTTAGAATTTGTAAAGAAGAAAGCTTTCACCAGCGGCAGGGGTTTGAAATTCTTGTAACCTTAAGTCGCGGCACCGATGCTCAGAAGGCAATGTGCCAGGATGCCATTAACAGGTGGTGGTGGCCGAGCCTGATGATGTTTGGCCCACGGGACAGTGAAAGCACCAACAGCGACCAGAGCATGAAATGGAAAATAAAACGTAAGACGAATGATGAATTGCGCCAGCAATTTGTTGATATGTGCGTGGAGCAGGTTAAAATACTGGGTATGCAACTGCCCGATAAAGCCCTTCGTTGGAATGATAACAGGAAACATTATGATTTTGGAGAAATTGACTGGAACGAATTCTGGCAGGTAGTGAAAGGAAACGGACCATGTAATAAAGAACGCCTTGCCGCCCGCAAAAAAGCATGGGATGATGGTGCCTGGGTACGCGAAGCAGCTTTAAAATATGCTGAAAAACAACAAAGAACCTCAAACATGAAAGTGGCCTAAAACGATGATTATGAATTTTCTTAATAAATATTATTACGGAGATATTCCGGAAGGCACTTCCTCCACCGGAACACCAGAAACAGTTTCCCGCGAAGCACCGCTGGCCCTTATGGGAAGTTTTTATTCGCAGTAAGCAGGGGCTCGATCATAAACATGCCGGCAGTCTGCATGCTGCAGATGCGAAAATGGCTATGGAAAATGCGCGTGATGTTTACACCCGCCGGCAGGAGGGGATTAGTTTATGGGTTGTAGAAAGCAAATACATTCATGCATCTAACCCAGACGAAGCCGAAAGCTTTTACGAACCTGCAGAAGATAAAGTATATCGCCATCCCACCTTTTACGACCTGCCCGACGAAGTAAAGCATATGTAAAATATTTGGGTCTATACATGAAAACGGTAATTACAGATTATTCTTTACAAAAATCCCTGGTTCAATATCTCTTGCACCTGGCAGACAACTGTTTAATTCTTGCCCAGCGAAACAGCGAATGGTGCGGGCATGGCCCTGTGCTTGAACAGGATATTGCACTTACAAACATTTCCCTGGACCTTCTTGGGCAGGCAAGAAATTTTTACCAGTATGCAGCATCCGTCATTAACAATAATGCAGGCGGTTCTGGGGCTACAGAAGATACCCTGGCCTATAACCGGGATGTAAGAGCCTATAAGAATGTGCTGCTGGTAGAACAGCCCAATGGTGACTGGGGCCAAACCATTTTACGCCAATGCATCTTTAGCCACTTCCAGTTTCTTTTGTACGAGGCGCTTAAACAAGGGGCGGATGAACATATAGCAGCTATTGCCGAAAAAGGATTAAAAGAAATTACTTACCATGTTAAGTGGAGCAGTGAATGGGTAATAAGGTTGGGCGATGGTACTTTGGAAAGTCATAAAAGAATGGTAAATGCGATAGCCCAATTATGGGATTATACTAATGAACTATTTCAGCCATCGGCATTAGAAATGCAACTCGCTGAAAGTAATTTTGCAATAGATGTTTCAACACTCAAACATGCGTGGCAACAAAATATAGAGGAAGTATTAAAGCAGGCAACTTTGCAGGTTCCCTCCACATTCTTATTTCAGCAGGGAGGCAAAACAGGCAACCATTCAGAACACCTGGGGTACATACTTGCCGAAATGCAATTTCTACAAAAAACCTATCCCAACAGTAATTGGTGATCGTTATGGCAGAAGCCATTCAAAACATATCATTCCATCAGAAAAATATACTTTCCATACTGGAGCAGGTAACAGATCCGGAGATTCCGGTATTAACTGTTACTGACCTTGGTATCATTAGAAATATAGAATGGATACCTCACGGAGAAAATAACGGCCATGCCATCATTCATATAACACCTACTTATTCCGGCTGCCCCGCAATGGATGTAATTAGTTTTAACATAAGGGTTGCCATGTTAGAAAATGGGTATACGGATATAAAAATCGTGCAGCAATTATCCCCTGCATGGTCAACCGACTGGATGAGCGTAGAGGGGAAGAAAAAATTAAAAGCCTATGGAATTGCACCACCCGCACCCAGCCAGTCTGTTTGCACCCCCGGTCTTTTTCAGGAAGAGGAGGCAGTACCCTGCCCGCACTGCGAATCTTACCATACTGAAATGATCAGCCGCTTTGGCTCAACCCCCTGCAAGGGTTTATATAAATGCCTGGCATGCCACGAACCATTTGATTATTTTAAATGCCATTAAAAAACATAAAATTTAAATTCATATTACCCCCAACTGTTCTATTGCCTAAGCCTTAAATCTTACCTTCGCGGTTATAAAAATTTATTTATGACAAAGATTGCTGTAGCCAAAGGAGATGGTATCGGACCGGAAATTATGGAAGCGGTTCTTCACATTTTTAAAGCTGCCAAAGTACCTCTTGAATATGAGTTTGTTGATATGGGAAAATGGGTTTTTGACAAAGGCTTCAGCAATGGAATGACGCCTCAGGCACAGCAAAGTATTGAACACTACGGAATACTTTTTAAAGGCCCAATGGAAACCCCAAAAGGCAAGGGGGTAAAAAGCGTTAACGTTACCGCACGCAAAACCTGGAACACCTATGCCAACAAACGCGTATTTCAAACTTTACATGGTGTTGATACCGTTTTTAGTAAAGCCGGTATTCCCATTGATATTACCATTGTTCGCGAAAATATTGAAGATACCTATGGGGGTATTGAACACATGCTTACCCATGATGTTGCACTAAGCCGAAGGTTTATTACCCGCCCGGGAAGCATGCAGGTTATTAAATATGCATTTGAAATGGCAAAGAAGAAAGGAACCAAACGTATAACCTGCGGGCATAAGGCGAACATAATGAAGATAACGGATGGATTGTTTTTGGAAACCTTTTACGAGGTTGCAAAAGAGTATCCTGATCTAAATGCCGATGATGTTATTGTAGATGACCTTTGCATGAAACTTGTTACACGTCCCGATAATTTTGATGTGGTTGTATTAACCAATTTGCAGGGCGATATAGTAAGCGACCTGTGCGCCGGTCTGGTAGGCGGGTTGGGTTTTGCCCCCTCTGCGAATATAGGAGACCACATCTCTATTTTTGAGGCAGTTCATGGAACGGCACCGGATATTGCCGGTAAGAATATTGCAAATCCTACAGCATTGCTTTTAAGCGGGTTTGCATTGTTACGGCACGTTGGCTTAATGAAAAGTGCCGGCATGATGGAAAATGCGTTATTATACACATTGGAGCAAGGCATAAGAACAGGCGATTTCGGAGACCGGTCTAAACCAGCCCTGAATACCACAGAATTTGCAGATGCTATAATTAATAATTTTGGAAAAAAGCCAGCGCATAATCCAAAAGCTGATCTGCCCGATATGCCTGCAACACCAACCCTTTTTAAACTCGATTCCAATGCAATGATGATAAGCAAAGAAATGGAAGAAGAACAAATTATGGGTGTTGACCTCTTTATCGAGAGTAATGAGCAACCAGTAATAATTGCAAATAAATGCCTTAGGCATGCAGGGGTAAAATTTAAACTGGTTAATTTAAGTAACCGGGGTACCCAGGTTTGGCCCACAGGGTCGGTATATACCAACCTCGTTAACCAGTATAATGTTCGTTTTGAGAGCCTGGATGACATGCCGCTTAACCAGCAGGATATTTTAGGTTTGTATGTAAGTATGAGTGGCAATTTTAAGATTTGTTCTTCAGAACTGCTGAATGTATGGGGCGGCAAGAAAGCATATAGTCTTGCACAGGGGCAATAAAAACTTTTATATGATAAATTTTCACTAAGAAAATCATACATTTATTTTAGTGTTTGCCAGGGTTGTGCCTTTTTTTAAAACATAATTAGTGTTGAAAATTTGGATAACAGAAGAAATCATATATTTTTAACCCTTATTTCCTATTGATTTAGTAGAATTAAAGTCTAACCTATGGTTTCTAAACTTAATGCGGATGAAGTTTTACACTTTTTAATAATTGTTACTTCATTATTAATTGTAGCAAGGGTTTTTGGTGAAATTTGCCGCAGGTTTAAACAACCGGTAGTTATAGGCGAAATACTTGCCGGTATAGTTCTGGGGCTCTTCACTGCTGGGGGCGCTATATCCCGATCTTTTCAATCAAATATTTACATCGCAGGAGAAATCTTACGGCGCTTTTGATGGTCTGGCAAACCTGGGCATTATTCTATTTATGTTTATTGCAGGGTTCGAAGTAGATCTTAAACAAATACGTAAGCAGGGCAGGCAGGCAGCATCTATAAGCCTTATGGGCATTATATTTCCTTTTGCGTTCGGCTTTCTAACAGTGTGGTTTTTTTACGATAGAATTTTTTCTTCCCCTACCACTAATATCGTTATTCCTGCCATGTTTTTTGGCACAGCTTTATCCATTACAGCCCTTTCGGTAATTGCCAAAATTCTGATGGACCTTAATATTTTGAAAAGCCGTATTGGCAACCTGGTTTTAACAGCCGCAATGGTAGATGATTTTTTAGGATGGATATTATTTTCAATCATCATTCAATTAATGGATCCTACAAAAAGTGACGGATCGTTTTTATCGGTTTCCATGGTATTATTATTCGTGGTTTTTATGATAACCTTTGGCAGACTTATCGTTAATAAAATTCTTCAGGTCGCAGATAAATTTTTAAACGCCGGCGGTGTATTAACCGTAGCGGTTTGTTTATGCCTTTTAAGTGCTGTGCTTACAGAGTATTTAGGTGTACGGGGTATTTTTGGAGCTTTTTTAATGGGGGTGGCAATAGGCGATTCAAAATATTTTTCTGAACGTCACCAGCAAAACCTGCAGCAATTCGTGGTTAATATTGTAGCACCATTATTTTTTGCATCCATAGGTCTGAGGGTAAACTTTGTAACTAATTTTAATTTAGAGGTGGTAGTAATTATATTGCTTATAGCATGTATCGCTAAAATTGTAGGTGCTGGTTTAGGTAGCAGAATGAGTGGAATGAAAAAGAATGAATCCCTGGCAGTGGCTTTTGGTATGAACGCCCGGGGCTCGCAGGAGATTGTATTGGGCCTGCTGGCATTGCAGGTAAAAATTATAGATGAGCCGATTTTTGTTGGGCTTGTTGTAATGACCATTATTACCATATTAATTGCCGGCCCTCTTATGAAATATTTTTTGTCTAAACAGGTAATAGAAAATGATGCCTCAGTTGAAGCCGAACCGGTGGTGGATACTACGTTAAATGTTATACAGGCATCTCCAAAACCGGTTTACTAATTTTCCAAAACTGAGTGTGATGAATAGTCACCGGTTAATTCCGGTGGCTATATTTTTTTGGTAGATGTAAACCCGTTTTTTAAAAGCCACTGCAAAATTTTATCACGCTGATCGCCCTGTATTATTACCATCCCATCTTTACCACTTCCACCTGTGCCACAATGGTTTTTTAATTGTTTGGCTAAATTTTCCAGATCAACTGCGGTTCCAACAAAGCCCTGTATAAGTGTAACTGTTTTACCACCCCGGTGTTTTTTATCGAGAGATATTTTTAATTTTTGTTTGCCAGGTTTTGCCGTTTCTTCTGCCGGTTCATCATTATTATATGCGTAGCTGTTATCTGTGCTGAATACAATTCCGTTTTTATCTGGCTTAAATTTTTTAGACACGTTGTCAATATTTTGATTATACAATTTCAGCTTTTAGACTAAGGTCTACACTTTTTGCCTGGTGAATTAAACCACCAATGCTTACGAAATCAACACCTGTATCTGCGTATTCAACTACATTCTGAAGATTAATTCCACCGCTTGCTTCTGTTTCAAATTTCCCGTTTATGAGCGTAAGTGCTTTCTTTAATTCGCCTGGGGTGAAGTTATCCAGCATAATTCTGAAAACCTTTCCTATTCCATATTGCAATACCAGTCTCACTTCTTCCATATTTCGTGTTTCTACCTCAATTTTCAGAGGCAGATTATTGCTTTGCACATAATTAAAAGACCGGTTAACGGCTTCTTTAATACCGCCGCAATAATCGATATGATTGTCTTTAAGCATAATCATATCGTATAATCCAAACCGGTGATTACAGCCACCGCCTATGCGTACAGCTTCTTTCTCGAGCAACCGGAAATTCGGTGTTGTCTTCCTCGTATCAAGAATACGGGTATGTTTACCTTTCAATAGTTTTGTAAAAGTGCTGGTTAAGCTGGCAATTCCGCTCATGCGCTGCAGGCAGTTTAGTACAAGGCGCTCGCATTGTAAAATGGTGCGAATATGTGCAGCAACTTCAAAACCCACTTCGCCTGCGTGCATTTCATCACCATCTTTTTTAAAAAAATGAATGGTTGCATTTCTATCCTGCCCCATAAAAATTCTTTCAGCAACATTCAGCCCCGCAATAATTCCATCCTGTTTTATTTTAAGAATGGCTTTGCCTTTTGTTTCAGGTGGGATACAGCTTAAGGTAGAATGGTCCCCTTCTCCTATATCTTCAGCAAGTGCTTCCTGAATTAGTCTGTTAAGCCTGTCATTAAAATTTTTCATTATGCCAAAGCTATTGAGTTGTTTTTAATTTATCCTAAAAGCAAAAGCCACCTGTTATTAACAGATGGCTTTTTTGTATTTACCTTTTCCTTATCTTTTTTGCCTTCTCTTCGGGAAGAAATTTCCAGTATTTATTTTTTGTGAAACGCCTTCCGGTGCACCATAGTGTGTCATTGCACACCTAAAGCCGATAGTGCTGCTGCTTTGGTCTTCTTCCATAAAGCGACGCGACCCCGGGCTTAACCAATAGGGAAGGTCCATCCAGCTACCACCTTTAATAACTCTTGATTTATCACTTATGAGGGTGGTAATGCCATATTGATAGACTACACCACTGGTAGAATCGGCATCCAGGTAATCTACAGCATAACTGCGCTGGTAATTTCTTCTGTTTGCCAGTACAGAATCATCTTCATTCACATATTTTATTCTGCCCATGCTATCTCTTAAATTTCCTTCACCACCACTAAGGTCGATTTTCTTAAATACGTTACCCCTGTATGGGTTAATATCATCAACGTCCATTGGAGATACTGTTCTGTATACATCAGATACCCACTCACTCACATTACCACTCATATTATATAAACCAAAACCGTTTGCATAGAACGATGTAACTGCAGAAGGAATGGCCGAGCGGTCATTCAAACCACCTGCTGTACCCATATAGTCACCATTACCTCTTTTGAAGTTTGCTAACATGGCACCCTGCATACTCCCTTTTTTAGTTGCCCTCAGGTTATCATAGCCATCGTTTTTCCAGGCGTAGATTTGTTTGTTGGCAATTAATTCTTCACCTCTTTTCTTCTCAGATTTACGGGGTTGCGGGTTTTCAGAAACCAGGCCTAATGCTGCATATTCCCATTCTGCTTCTGTAGGAAGCCGGTAATCGGGAAAAAGAATACCATCTTCAAATTTAACGGTGCTTCTTGGTCGGCCCTGTGCGTCTTTCAACGGGTTTTTCTTAGGCTTGCCGGGCACACCTTCGTATTCACCCATTAAATAAGATTTTGTGTTAAAGTTATCCTGTCCGCCACCATTCATTTCCTGTTTAATCAGGTTTTTATTTTGGTAACCAGCAGCGATAAGGGCCTTTTCATTTACCCTGTCGGTGCGCCAAACGCAAAAGTCGTGTGCCTGTCTCCAGGTAACACCAACTACGGGGTAATAGTTATAAGATGGATGCCTGAAGTAGTATTCCACGTAAGGCTCATTATAAGCAAGTTCACTTCTCCAAACCAGGGTGTCGGGCTTTGCCCCATCCAATACAGCTGAATATTGAGGATCTGAGAAAACGTTCTCTATCCAATACATGTATTCCCTATAATGCACATTGGCTACTTCACTTTTATCTATAAAAAACGAGTTTACCGTAACCCTCCGCGGAATGTTATTCCAGTCGCCCATCACGTCCTGTTGTGTAGCACCCATGGTAAAAGTACCACCCTGAACGAATACAAGGCCGGGACCGGTTTTGGCATCTGCTGCTTTGGCAACAAAATATCCGCCTTCATTTTTATCGTTATAGTTCCAGCCGGTAACGCCAGACTGCTCGGGTTTCTTTTTAAATATTCCACCGTTTTTACAGGAAGTAAATATAAAAGCCACGAGGCCTACGAAAAATACTTGTTTAATCAGTTTCAACATTCGGGATCAGTATTATAGATTTATTGAACGACGAGAGGGGGTAAATATTGTGTTTATCTCCGTTATAATTACCCGCTGCGAATGTAACAGAAAAATAAAGCTGCACGTGTTTTTAAGTGGTATTATTGGGATGGAAAAATAAAAAACACCATATTTGCCATACTAATAACAAATGTTTAAACGTCTTATCTGCACTATTTGAATATAATTCTACCCAAAGCTGAACATACTGTATAAAAAATTGAATGATCAATACCTGCAGTCCAGCCATTACTAAAAGCCAATTTAAACTAAGATGATGCAAAGAAAATTGATGAACGCAGCCCTTTTACTGGCGTTTACAGGCAGTATTTTTTCTGCCCGTTCACAAGAAACAACCCCGGTTAACATAGTAACCACCGCCGTTCCTTTTCTAAGAATTTCGCCCGATGCAAGGGCAGGAGGTATGGGTGATGCCGGCATTGCAACAAGCCCTGATGCAAATTCTGCATTTTGGAATTTGGCAAAAACACCTTTTGCTACTTCCCCAACAGCTATTGGGGCCACCTATACCCCGTGGCTGAAAGATATTGCACAGGACGTTTATATGGCATCTCTTTCAGGGTACCACCAGTTAGATGATCAGCAGGCTTTTTCTGCTACCATTAGATATTTTAATCTTGGGCAAATTCAATTTGTGGATGCATTGGGTAACCCGTTGCAAACCAGCCGCCCCCGGGAATTTGCCATTGATCTTGGTTACTCCAGAAAACTTACAGAAAGTGTAGGAATAGGTGTTGCATTACGTTACATAAATTCTAACCTGGCAAACGGACCTATAAATGGAGTAACGTATAAAGCAGGTAATTCTGTAGCTGCCGATCTTTCCTTTTACAACGATAATACCGATGAAACCGGGGCGGGTTTTGCCTGGGGTGTAGCATTAAGCAACCTCGGTTCCAAAATAGGTTATACTGATAATGCACTTAGCAAAGATTTTATACCTGCAAACCTAGGGGCCGGGCTATCCTATACATGGGTTTTTCAGGAGACCAGCAAATTCAGCCTGGCACTTGATGGTAATAAATTATTGGTGCCTTCTATCCCAACTTTTACAGGTAATCAAACTGAAGACTCCCTGGCTGTTGCAGACTATTATAATTCCAGTGTGTTTGGCAGCTGGTTTAAATCGTTTGACAATAACGCCTATACTTTTTCAGCTGGTGCAGAGTACACCTATAATGATCAGTTTGCGGTACGGGCTGGATATTTTTTTGAACCCAAAACACAGGGAAACAGAAAATATTTTACTGCAGGGGTTGGGTTAAAATACAACACCTTCGGTTTTAACTTCAGCTATCTTGCCCCATCTGGCAGTGGCATTACACGTAACCCTTTAAGCAACACCCTGCGGTTCGGAATTATTTTCGACCTTGCAGCAACTGATGCAGGTTACTAAAACAACCTTTAATTAAAAAAAGCGAAATTAGTTTCGCTTTTTTTTGCCTTTTTAATGGCATTAATTTTACAGCTAATACGTTAGTTATGGATATTAGAATAGGTTCAGGCGTCGACTTTCACCAGCTTATTGAGGGCAGGGAACTATGGATTGGCGGTGTGAACATTCCCCACCATAAAGGCGCCCTTGGCCATAGCGATGCAGATGTTTTGTTACATGCCATTTGCGATGCCATGCTTGGTGCCGCGTGCCTCGGGGATATTGGCACACATTTTCCCGACACAGACAATGCCTTTAAAAATATTGACAGTAAAATTCTTCTTGCAAAAACATATAGCCTCATCGCTGAAAAAGGATATTCACTTATAAACGTAGACTCAACTCTTTGCCTGCAGGCACCTAAAATAAAACCATATATACAGCAAATGCAACAAGTTATTGCCTCTCTTTTAAATTTGCCTGCCGATGCTGTCTCGGTAAAAGCTACAACCACGGAAACTATGGGATTTGTGGGACGCGAGGAAGGTTTGGTAGCATACGCAACCGTTTTGTTACAAAAATGATATTGTATTAATATTAGAGTGGTTCCGCACTTTTTTCTTTTAGTTTTGCCGCATTGAAAAAGATCGTCATTAAAGTAATAAACCAATCAGAAAATCCCTTACCTGGTTATGAAACCGGCGGTTCTGCAGGTGTGGATATAAGGGCCAGCCTCTCAACTGCTGTAACTCTTCAGCCACTTGAAAGAAAACTAATACCAACAGGATTATTTATAGAATTACCGCAGGGGTACGAAGCGCAGGTTCGTCCGCGCAGCGGGTTGGCTATTAAAAATGGCATTACGTGTTTAAACACACCGGGTACAATTGATTCAGATTACAGGGGAGAAATAAAAGTTATACTTATAAACCTTTCTGCCGAAGTTCAGAAAATTAATAATGGAGACAGAATTGCGCAGCTTGTGTTTAATGAAGTTGCACGTGGCGAATGGGTGCAGGTAGAAACTATTTCATCCAGCGACAGAGGCGAGGGTGGATTTGGCCATACCGGAAATAATTAAAAATGAAAAAAATATTAATCTATATTTCTATTGCCATGCTTACTGCGATAGGTTGCCGCCCGGCTAAAAAAGTGCAGGGTATAGAAACCGCGATGGTAAAAAAAGACTCACTTAAAACTCCGGGGGTCATAACGGAAACCACAGATTCTTTTACGGAGGCAAAAGAAATTATAAAACAGTTAAAAGCAAATGAAATAGCTTTTAAAACATTTTCTGCTAAAGTGAAAATAGATTACGAAGGAGATGCGATTGCCGACCAGGCTACAGCTAATATTAGAATGCAAAAAGATAGTGTTATCTGGATTTCGCTTACAGGCGCTTTAGGTATCGAAGGTTTTAGATTAATGGTTAATAAAGATTCGGTAAAACTGATGAATAAACTCGAGAAAAAAGTGCAATACCGCTCCATCAGTTACCTGCAGGAACTTACCGAGATTCCGGTAGATTTTTATGGGCTGCAGGACCTGATTATCGGTAACCCTGTTTTTATAGATTCAACAATTATTAGTTATAAAAAAACCGATAATGAAATTTTAATATTAATTGCGGGAAACGTTTTTAAAAATTTGCTTTCATTAAGTAATCCTGATCTGAGGATCATTCATTCAAAGCTTGATGATATGCAGGCATTAAAAAATCGCACATGCGATATAACGTATGGAGATTATATTTTACTGGACAGTATTAATTTTTCGACCACCAGAAAAATTACCGTTGCAGAAAAATCGAAGCTTAATATTCAGCTAATATTCAAGCAGTACGAATTTAATAAACAGCTTACCTATCCCTTTACAATTCCTAAAAATTATACGGCGAGGTAATATCTGTTTTTCACTTGCGTTATTTTTAAAAAGTATTAAGTTTATTTCATGCCCATGTTTAAAAAGCTTCTAATTTCTTTCTTCTTTTTAATGCTTGTTCTGGTAAGTGGCGCACAGCAAACAAAAGAAGAAATTCAGAAAAAGCAGGCACAGTTACAAAAAGAACTTTCTGACCTTAATAATACACTTGGTCAGATTAAGGCTAGTAAAAAGCAGTCGCTTGGTCAGCTCGCCCTTGTGCAACGTAAAATAGAAGCCAGGCAACAGCTGATTAACACAATTGATAAAGATGTAAAACGGCTTAATAATGAAATATACACGAACGCCGTACAGATAAATAAGCTTAAAAAAGAACTGGATACACTCCGTCAAAATTATGCGCGCAGTCTTGTTTTTGCTTACAAGAACCGGAGTAATTATGATTATCTGAACTTTATTTTTTCTGCCAAAACTTTTAATGATGCCATAAAGCGAATTTCATATTTGCGCAGTTACAGGCAATATCGCGAAACCCAGGCAGACGCTATTGTTCAAACAGAAACACTGTTAGAGAAAAGGGTAAATCAACTAACATCTTCAAAACAACAAAAGGGAACAGCACTAAAGGATGAAAGTGCCCAATTAGGTTCACTCGAAAAAGATAAAAAGGAAAAGGATCATGTAGTGCAGCAGTTAAAAGGCAAGGAGAAAGACATTGCCGCACAAATAAAGATAAATGAGCGAAACAGAATAAAACTTCAATCTGCGCTACAAACTATTATTAAGCGCGAAATTGAGGCTGCAAAAAAGAAGGCTGCCGAACAGGAAAGGCTTGCAAAAATTAAGGCTGAGGAAGAAAGAAAAAAACGTGAAGCTGCAGCCGCCCTGGCCAAAGCAAACACCAATACCACCGCCCCTAATGCAGCCATTGAAGAGGATAAAGCGGCAGTTAAACCCGAAGCAACTGTCGCCGCACCGCCTGCCTCTTCTCCCGCCAGAAAAGAAAGAACCTACAGTGCGCTGGAATCAACGAATGAAAGCCTTACACAGTCTATTAATTTCGAAACCAACAGGGGCAACCTTCCGTGGCCGGTTTCCTCAGGTTATGTTTCTACGCAGTTTGGCAGATATAATGTACCCGGTACTGGATTAACTGGCGATATGCCCGGCGTTGAAATATCAATGCCCGCAGGAAGCGTGGTTAAAGCTGTGGCAGACGGTGAGGTGTCGGCCGTATTTGACATGGGCGACGGACAGGCGATCGTTATCAGGCATGGTAAATACTTTACAACATACAGCCATCTTGGTAGTGTTGCTGTAAGTCGCGGACAAAAAGTTAATGCAGGTACACAACTCGGAAGAGCCGCTCAAAGCCTCGATGGGGATGGACAAATTATTTTTATGGTAACCAATGAAAAAAATGTTAACCTTAATCCTGAATCGTGGCTTAAGGGCAGGTAAAAAATTAAACTTCCTTCGCAATAATCTGCGATTAAAAGGGTTTTTGTTAATGCTTATCTTTACCAGGCAACACAGGCAACAATGGCTTCAAAAATTTCTGAAGGGATAGAGATAAATGTGGAAACTTTTTTCCAGGCAGATTACAGTAATCCTGTGAACAATGAATTTATGTTTGCCTACCGCATAACCATTGAAAACCATAATAACTTCAGTGCAAAATTATTAAGAAGGCAATGGTACATTTTTGACAGTAATGGGGAAAACCGCGAGGTGGAAGGAGAAGGTGTTGTAGGTGTACAGCCCGTATTACTTCCGGGGCAAAAATTTCAGTATGTAAGTGGTTGTAACCTGCGCACAGAAATGGGAAGAATGTACGGCGATTACACCATGGAAAACCTTGATAATAAAACAACTTTTAAGGCAAACATTCCTCCTTTTGAAATGGTTGTTCCGTTTAAAATGAATTAAGATCGTAACTATTTTTCAGTCCTATCTCGGCTTATACTTTGCTTCTTCATAAATTGTTTTAGCCGGTGTATTTATAACCATTTGCGGCGATATATTTTCTTTTCCTTCCAGCCATTTTTTAATTATTTGCCAGCCCACAAATTGCCCGATGAAACCGGGTGATGCAGGCCCAAGAACATCCGTTCTTGGAGCGTCATTCATATAATCCCTTATCATCATCGGGTCGTTAATAAATAGAAGATTATTTTGAACAAAATAGTTCCATATCATTGCCTCATTTTCATACGAGCCTTTTAATTGTTCACTCGTGTAACCTGTTTTTACGGTGTCTGCTGCACCAGGTAAAAAGGCATCCAGCAGGTATAAACGCTTTCCAGCTTCTACCATTTGATAAATAAGGGGCAGGCTGTTCATACTATTATTTTCAGGATAAATATCATCTATAATATTTTTCATGCAATTAACCGGAATGTATTGTTTTTCAAACCTTCTTTGCTGGTAAGCAGGGTAAACTTCGTTTATATAGTTACTGTTATAAACTGAGAAATCTTTACCTAAATACAATTGCAAACCGACCGCAAGACCTGATTGCGTCAATACATTTGCATACCCTTCTATTGGACCTATAAAGGTGATGAGGTTTACAGGCAATGGGTAACCGGGAAAATAATATTTAACATGTTGCAAACCCGATTTCACTGCAGCAGTAACCTCATCCATCGAACCAAATTGCTTTTGTGCTTCAGTGTAAACAGGCTGATAATCTTGTATGAATTTTTTTATTGTAAAAAGCACTGTGTCTTTGTCGGGATGAAGCCCCAAAATGTTATATAAAAAATCACTGAGAAAGGTGCCATATTTTTGTTCAAGATTGTTAAGAGATTGTTCTGCATGTAGAGTATCTATCGAAAAAAAATCTTTGTCAAACCGTTGAACCTGCAGGGTTACTTCAACACCGGAAACATCAGGTCCGGCTTTTTTATTCGCGCAAGAGACTAATAAAAATAGTAGTACAACTAAGTATGCTATGTTTTTCATCATCATTAGATAAAATTAAAGAATGCAACAAGTGTCTGGCATATAATTTTTGTAAAATTGATAGTTGTAATGCGCATGCATCAACGCTTTACAAAACATAACTTTACCAAATGAAAATTTTTCTTGCGCAGCAAAACTATATTATCGGCAATATAGAGGGCAATACACAAAAAATTATATCGGCAATTAATGAAGCAAAAACGCAGGGTGGCGACCTGATTGTTTTTAGCGAATTATGTGTTTGCGGATACCCGCCACGCGACTTTGTTGAGTTTAATGATTTTATAGATAAGTGCTATGCAGCCATAAATGAAATAAAGGAACATGCTGATACCATTGGTGTTTTAGTGGGCGCCCCTGCAAGAAATCCTGTACTGGATGGCAAAGATCTTTTTAATGCAGCGTTCTTTTTGTATGAAAAAAAAATAATTGGTGAAGTGCATAAAACACTGTTGCCAAATTATGATGTGTTTGATGAGTACCGTTACTTTGAACCGGCATATGATTGGAAGGTGATTGAATTTAAAGGCAGACGTTTTGCAATTACAATTTGCGAGGATATTTGGAATTTGGGAAACAACCCATTGTACCGGATTAGCCCCATGAACGAACTCATGCGATTTAATCCCGACATTATGGTTAACCTGAGTGCATCTCCATTTGATTATACGCATGATGATGACCGCAAGTATGCAATAAAAGACAATGTGCTGAAATATAACCTGCCAATGGTTTATTGCAACACGGTAGGCAGTCAAACCGAAATTGTGTTTGATGGCGCATCGCTGGTGTTTGACAAGTATGGAAATCTTTGTAAGGTTTTACCCATGTTCAGCGAAGCTTTGGAATGCGTAGAACTTAATGATGACGGTACTTTCAATGAACCTGTTATTGCGCATTTTGATGAACTTCCGCAGGCAGAAATCATGCCTTTCGAGCTTGATGCAACATTAAACATTTCCCAGGTTAACGATGCTTTGGTAACAGGCATACGAGACTATTTTTCAAAGATGAACTTTACCAAAGCAATTATTGGTTCTTCGGGGGGCATAGATAGCGCCGTAACATTAGCGCTTGCAGTAAAAGCCTTGGGCAGTAAAAATGTACGGGCGGTTTTAATGCCTTCGCCATATTCAAGCGATCATTCGGTAAACGATGCAGTGGATTTAAGCAAGCGGCTTCAAAATCCTTATGATATTATTCGTATAGATCAGATTTATGAAACTTTTCTGCAAACGTTACAACCTGTTTTTAAAGACATGCCCTTTAATATTGCAGAAGAAAATATTCAAAGCCGCACTCGGGGAAATTTATTGATGGCGATTGCCAATAAGTTTGGATATATTTTATTGAACACATCAAACAAAAGTGAACTTGCAACAGGTTACGGCACGTTATACGGAGATATGGCAGGCGGGTTTAGGTGTGTTGGGAGATTGTTATAAGCTGCAGGTTTACGAGCTCGCAAAATACATAAACCGGGATAGAGGAAATTATTCCCGCACACATCATCACTAAGCCACCCAGTGCAGAATTAAGACCTGATCAAAAAGATAGCAGACAGCTTACCTGATTATGATATACTTGATAAGATATTATACCATTATATTGAAGAACGAAAAGGCCCATCTGAAATTAAAAAGCTGGGGTATGATGCTGCCCTTGTTGACCGGATTTTAAAAATGGTAAATACGAATGAGTATAAACGAAATCAGTTCTGCCCCATTATACGTATTTCTCCAAAAGCATTTGGAGTAGGAAGGCGCATTCCTATAGTTGGTAAATACCTTAGTTAAATAAAACCCTATGCAGTAGTTTTTACGTGGCGTTCATTTACAACCATTAACGGCACATGACTGTGAAAAGCAAGCATTTTGGTGTGGCTTCTTTTAAATAAATTTTCGAAAAGTCCATGTTGTTTAGCAATCGTAATTATCAGGTCTATTTGGCGTTTTATAGCAAAATCATTTATGCCATCAATAAAATTATCTGCATTCACAAAATGATATTCCGGATCAAAGGGAGACAGCAATTGTTCTAACTTCTCTGTTTCTGCATTGGGTTCTGTTGAATACACTTTTTCAGATTCATCAACATTAAGAACAAATAAGGTGGCTTTAGTCTCTTCCAGTAAATCTTTAATTGCTTTAACAGGGGTGGTCTTTTCAATATCGGTATAATCACAGGCCAACATAACTTCTTCTATTGGGGTAACGGTGGCATTTGGAGGGACAATTATTACAGGTGTCTCTGAAATTCTTGCAACATCTAATGAATGACTACCCATAAAAGCTTCATTCAATTTGTCACTGCCTGTAACGCCCATTACAATAAGTTCAGCATTAAACTTTTTACAGACTTCATTTATACTGTCGGTTAAAAAAGCATATTCGCTGTAATGAATAATTTCCATTTGTTCATTGCATAATGGAAGCAGGCTTTGTTTAAATTTTTCCAGGGCATCACGGCTGGCATCGATAGCCTGTTTAGAAAAATCTTCTACAACCACCACTAATGATGGGTCCGTTTCAATATTTCTGCTGCAGGCGTTGTATAAAACAAGCTTTTGAATATTTAATGCTTTTGCAAGATGTATTGCATAGCGTGCAGCGTTTCTTGCAGTTTCGGAAAAATCAGTGGGAATTAGTATTGTTTTCATTTTGTTAGTTTCATTTTTTCAATGCCTTTCAATTATATATCCTATGTCTTACAAAGCTGGACCAACCTCCAATACTGTACAAATAAAATGCCTGTAAATTATACTTCAGATAGGTTTTCGATAATGCCTGCTATTCCTTGTCCGCCACCAACGCATGCTGTAACGAGGCCATATTTTTTATTAAGGCGTTTTAAATCATGTAATATTTGTACAGTTAATTTACTACCTGTGCAACCTAAAGGATGCCCAAGTGCAATGGCACCCCCATTAATATTTACAATATCGGGGTTCATTTCCAGTTGTTCTATTACAGCAATGGATTGGGAAGCAAAGGCCTCATTTAATTCTACCAGGTCAATTTGAGAAAGGTTCATGTTCGCCTGCTCCAATACCTTGGGAACGGCCGCAACTGGTCCAATACCCATAATACGTGGGTGAACGCCGGCACTTACACAATTTACCAGCCGCCCTATGGGTTTAAGGCCCAGCTGGTTCATTAATTTTTCGCCCATAACTATTACGAATGATGCACCATCACTTGTCTGGCTAGAGTTTCCGGCGGTTACAGAACCACCCTGTGCAAATGCAGGCTTTAATTTAGAAAGTGCTTCCTGTGTAGTGTCGGTGCGAACACCTTCGTCTGTATCAACAGTATATTTCCGGGTTTTCTTTTTACCTTTTTCATTCAGGTATACCTGTTCAACTGTTATAGGAAGAATACCTTCTTTAAAAAATCCGCTTTCTATAGCTTTTTGGGCTTTAAGGTGACTATTTAAAGCGAAGGCATCCTGCTTTTCCCTGCTCACATTATATTCTTTTGCAACTGCCTCAGCCGTTAATCCCATGTTTAAGTAATAATCCGGCTCATCTTTCGCGATGGAATAGGCAGGCACTGTTTTCCACCCGGCAGTAGGTACAAGGCTCATGCTTTCAGTTCCTCCTGCAATAATACATTCAGCCATTCCTGTTCTAATCTTAGCAGTGGCCATGGCAATGGTTTCCAAACCACTTGCACAGTACCGGTTTATGGTTACACCGGGAACTTCGAACCCCAGGGCTCTTGCAGCGATAATACGTGCCACCTGTAATCCCTGTTCTGCTTCTGGTACAGCATTACCAACAAAAACATCATCAACCATACTGTTTTCGAGCTGGGGAACAGAAGCCATTAAGCCCTGTATAACCTCAATGGCAAGGTCGTCTGGCCGGGTAAATCTAAAGCCGCCTTTTTTACTTTTGGTTACGGCAGTTCTGTACCCTGCAATAATATAAGCTTCCTGCATAAAAATAGATTATTGGTAAAGTTAGTGAGAGCCTGTCTAAATTGGTTAAGAATGAATTTATTTAAATACGAATTACATCTGTCCATATTTATAAGAATGCAGCCTTCAGTAAAGCGGAAAGTGGTAGATTTGCACCCTAATATTTAAGAAGTCATAAAAATATTTAAAAAAGCTTGTCTGTTCACATACATACCCCTACCTTTGCGCTCCCAAATCCTGCCACAGGTTGTATGTATTTGAACGAAAAATAAAGACGGCAGTGAAAAATTGGAGAAGCGTTTATGTCTCAGAGAATAAGAATAAAACTACAATCGTACGATCACAACCTGGTTGATAAATCAGCTGAAAAGATCGTGAAAACTGTTAGAAGTACAGGCGCTGTAATTACGGGTCCTATTCCATTGCCAACACGCAAAAGAATATTTACCGTTTTACGTTCACCGCACGTGAACAAAAAGAGCCGTGAACAATTCCAGTTAAGTACGCACAAGCGTTTACTGGATATTTACACTTCGAGCAGCCGTACAGTAGATGCGCTGAGCAAGCTTGATCTTCCATCTGGTGTGGAAGTGGAAATTAAGGCATGATGAAATTCCTTCAAAAGCGAAGGAGTCTAAATACACGTCACCTCTCAATTCGTAAGAAAAAAAGAGCACTGATTTAAAAATTAAGGAAACAGGTTAAAAGCTGTTTTCTACATATAAACAAGCCCTTCGAGGTTTGTTTACTTCCGGTACTTCTCTGGTCTGTAAGACCAAAAAAAAGAAAAGGTCGGAGGCAAACATAGGATTGAAGTCCACATTAAAATGGACTGTCCTAACAACCTCATGCTGGGCGCAAACTAGAAAAATGAAAGGGATCATTGGTAAAAAGATCGGGATGACCAGCATCTTCTCTGCCGACGGCAGGCAAACTGCCTGTACCATTATTGAAGCAGGCCCCTGCGTTATAAGCCAGGTAAAGACCAAAGAAACCGATGGCTATTCAGCCGTTCAGATCGCGTTTGGCGACAAAACCGAAAAGCATACTACAAATGCTGCAAAAAATCACTTCGCAAAGGCTAATACTTCAGCCAAAAGTTATATTAAAGAATTCAGGGATTACTCATTAAATAAAAGTTTAGGCGATACCATTACTGTAGATATTTTCAGTGAAGGTGAAACTGTAAACGTTGTAGGCACCACCAAGGGTAAAGGTTTCCAGGGTGTAGTAAAACGCCACGGTTTTAGTGGTGTTGGCGGACAAAGTCATGGTCAGCACGACAGAAGCCGCGCTCCGGGTTCTATCGGTAACTCATCTGATGCCTCAAGGGTATTTAAAGGCATGAGAATGGCGGGCCGCATGGGTAACAGCCGGGTTAAGCTTAAGGGCTTAAAGGTGGTTAAAATATTTCCTGACAAGAATTTTATTCTGGTAAGTGGTTCAGTACCGGGTCATAACGGTTCAATCGTGTTAATTCAGAAATAATTAATTGAAGAAAAATGCAAGCAGACGTTTTAAATATAAAGGGAGAAAAGACCGGCAGATCCGTTCAGCTTTCTGATGATGTTTTTGGTATTGAGCCGAATGATCATGTTTTGTACCTGGCTATTAAACAATACCAGGCTGCTCAACACCAGGGTACGCATAAAGTAAAAACAAGAGCCGAGGTTAAGGGATCAAGCAAAAAGCTTCATCGCCAAAAAGGTACCGGAGGTTCAAGAAAAGGTAATCTTCGTAACCCTTTGTATAAAGGCGGTGGAACGGTTTTCGGTCCAAAACCACATAAATATGTTATTAAACTAAATAAGAAAGTAAAAGAGCTGGCAATGATCAGTGCACTTTCTTATAAGGCAAAAGAAAACGCAATTGTAGTGGTTGAAGATCTGAATTTCGAAACACCTAAAACAAAGCAATTTGTAGATATTCTTAAAGGTCTTCAGGTTAATGGCAAAAAAGCGTTGTTCGTTTTACCGGAGTATGATGACAATCTTTACCTAAGCCTGAGAAATCTGCCTAAGACCAACAGTGTTTTACTTGCAGATATTAATACGTACAGTATTGTAAATGCTGATGTAGTGGTGTTAACTGAAAATGCCGCAAAGATTTTTAGCGACCAGGACAAACAGGATGTAAGTGAAGCACCGCAGGAAACAAATACAGAAGCAGGCAACAATCAACCTTAATATTAAAGGTTAAAATAACAATCAATGAAACTGGAAGAAGTACTTATAAAACCTGTAATAACCGAAAAGGCAAATAACCAGCAGGATAAATTAAAAAGATTTGCTTTTAAAGTAGACCGTAAAGCAAATAAGCTCGAAATTAAAAGAGCTGTTGAAAGCTTTTATGGTGTAACGGTAGAAGATGTAAATACGCTTATCGTTCCCGGAAAGAACAAAACCCGTTTTACAAAAGCAGGATATATTAAAGGTGTAAAGAAAGGATATAAAAAAGCTCTGATTACCCTTGCAGAAGGCGACACCATTGACCTTTACGCAAACATTTAATTAAGAATTGACGTAACACATGCCACTAAAGAAATATAAACCAATGACCGCAGGCACCCGATGGAGAATTGGGAATGCTTACGCAGAAATTACAACCAATGATCCGGAACGTTCATTGCTTGAGCCCATTAAAAGTACTGGAGGCCGCAATGTACAGGGTCGCCGGGTAATGAGGTATATGGGTGGCGGTCACAAAAAGCATTATAGAAAAATTGATTTTAAAAGAGATAAAAAAGATATGGCTGCGAAAGTGCTCTCAATAGAGTACGATCCCAACCGCACTGCATTTATTGCTCTTTTACAATATACTGATGGCGAAAAAAGATACATCATTGCGCCACAGGGTTTACAGGTGGGTGCAACCGTATCAAGCGGCGATAGTGTTGCCCCGGAAATCGGCAATGCTTTAATGATGAAGTATATGCCCCTTGGTACTATCGTTCATAACATTGAAATGCAACCAGGGCAGGGCGCAAAGCTTGCAAGAAGTGCAGGTTCATCAGCGCAGCTTACCAATAAAGAAGAAAGGTATGCTATCATAAAAATGCCAAGTGGTGAGTTACGAAGAATTTTAATCAATTGCTATGCAACCGTAGGTGTTGCAAGTAACAGCGATCATAATCTTGAGACTGCAGGTAAAGCAGGTGTTAACCGTTGGAAAGGTCGTCGCCCACGTGTACGTGGTGTGGCAATGAACCCTGTAGATCACCCGATGGGTGGTGGTGAGGGTAAGGCATCCGGCGGTCATCCAAGAAGCAGAACGGGTAAATATGCAAAAGGATTAAAGACCAGAACACGCGGTAAAGGAAGTGATTCACTTATTCTTCAGCGCAGGGATGGTAAAAAGTTAAGCAAGTAGTTGAACAAAATTTATCAATCAACAAACAGTAACAAATAAATGGGTCGTTCAATAAAAAAGGGTCCTTATGTTGATGCCAATATCGAGGAAAAAGTATTAGCCATCAACGAAGGCAAAAACAAAAAAACGGTTATTAAAACGTGGAGCAGGCGCTCTACCATTACGCCAGATTTTGTAGGTCATACATTCGCAGTGCACAATGGTAATAAGTTTATACCTGTTTATGTAACAGAATTTATGGTGGGTCATAAACTCGGAGAATTCGCCCCAACCCGCAACTTTAAAGGACACTCAGGCAGTAAGCAATAGTTGAAAATTATAGGTTTAAAATACCAATAATTTCAACAACAAATAACAAAAATGGAAGCAGTAGCAAAACTTAAAAATTATCCAACAGGTCCGCGTAAAATGCGTTTACTGGCAGATGTTATTAGGGGTATGGAAATTGAGAAAGCCCTGGCTATTCTTGAACATCATCCCCAGCACAATGCAGTGCCCATTGCCAAATTGCTTAAAAGTGCAATAAACAATTGGGAGCAGCAGAATAACAATACCAGTGCAGCAGATTCTAACCTGGTTGTTAAGCAAATATTTGTTGATGGCGGCAGAATTTTAAAGCGTATGCGCCCTGCGCCACAGGGTCGCGGTTATAAAATCCGCAAACGCAGTAACCATGTAACGTTAATTGTTGACAGTAAAAATTAGATAAAAAAGAACAGGTGAAAAACGTAAAAAGTCTTACACCGTTTATCAAATCTTATAAATAATATGGGTCAAAAAGCAAATCCAATTGGTAACAGGTTAGGCATCATCCGCGGATGGGACAGTAACTGGTATGGCAACAAAAAAGACTATGCCCAAAAACTGATAGAAGATCACCGAATAAGAACCTACCTGAATGCGCGTATAAATAAAGGTGGAATAGCAAAGATTGTTATTGAACGCACACTTGGTAAGCTTATCATAACCATCCACACATCTAAACCTGGTATCATTATCGGTAAGGGTGGTGGCGAAGTAGACCGCATTAAAGAAGAATTAAAGAAGCTTACCGGCAAGCAGGATGTTCAGATTAACATTCTTGAAATTCGCCGACCCGAACTTGATGCCAACATTGTAGCTGATACCATTGCAAAGCAAATTGAAAATCGTATCAACTATAAAAGAGCTATTAAAATGGCTATTGCCTCATCATTACGTATGGGTGCAGAGGGAATAAAAGTAAAGGTCGCCGGCAGGTTGGGCGGTGCAGAAATTGCACGTACAGAAGAAATTAAACAAGGTCGTACCCCCTTACATACTTTCCGTATGGATATCGATTACGCCAATGTTTTTGCCTTAACCGTTTACGGAAAAATTGGTATTAAAGTATGGATATGTAAAGGTGAAGTATTAGGTAAAAGAGAATTAAATCCAAACTTCATCGGAGGCAAAAATGAAGTTGCAGACAGAAAGGGAACGCAGGCCGGAAGGTGGTGGTGGAGACAGGGGCGCGGGGTGGTCGCGAATTTAACCGTGGACGCGGTGGACAAGGCAGATAAAAATTATTAGCAGTAAGCCGTAAGGCAGAAAATAACGAACACATTACATAGATTATGTTACAGCCTAAAAGAACGAAACATAGAAAAGCGCAAAAAGGACGAATAAGAAATGTTGCAAAGCGAGGCGCAACCATATCTTTTGGTTCTTATGCTCTAAAAGCACTGGAGCCAATATGGATAACCAACCGGCAGATTGAAGCAGCACGTCAGGCAATGACCCGTGCTATGAAACGTGAAGGAAATGTTTGGATAAGGATTTTCCCTGACAAACCAATTACCCGTAAGCCACTTGAGGTGAGGATGGGTAAGGGAAAAGGTAACCCAGAGTTTTGGGCTGCTGTGGTTGAACCCGGTCGCATTATGTTCGAGTGCGATGGTGTAACCCAGGAAGTTGCAGAAGAAGCTATGCACCTTGCAGCGCAGAAACTGCCTATCAAAACTAAGTTCATGATAAGAAGAGACCTGTAAGGCTTAAGAAAGATTCATTTTGAAAAATTGAAATATGGCAAAAAAAATTGAATTTAATAAAGGGCCTAAAGATTTGAATGAAACACGATCTGAATGCGCGTATAAAAGAAGATAAGTTAAGGCTTAAAAAACTTGAATTTGCGCACGCCATTTCACCGTTCGAAAACCCGATGAGCATTCGCAATGTAAGAAGAGATATTGCCAGGCTTAATACCGAGCTTCAAAGTAGAAAAAGTGAAACAGCACAGGCAACAGATAACGCAACTGTAACAGAATAAATTTATAAATAGCTAAGGGCGATAAGCCCCGGCTGAAAGTAAGTAAACAATGGCTGAAAGAAATTTGCGTAAAACAAGAATTGGGGTGGTTAGCAGTACCAAAATGGAAAAGACCATGACCGTTGCCGTTGAAAGAAAAGTAAAGCACCCTATCTATGGTAAGTTCGTAAAAAAAACTACGAAGTTCCACGCTCACGATGAAAAGAATGAGTGTACGGTAGGTGATGTGGTTAAGAATCATGGAAACCCGTCCGATTAAGCAAAACAAAACGTTGGAGACTGGTAGAGGTTGTTGAAAAAGGCAAAATAGTTCTTAAAGTTTAGTTAAGATCGCAGTGCAGACATAATCGCTAAGATAAAGTAGATTTATTGCTATTAGCAGAGCTAAAAATTCAAAGCTAAAAAAATGATTCAGCAGGAAAGCAGGTTGAATGTAGCCGATAACAGCGGTGCAAAAGAAGTGCTTTGCATACGGGTGCTAGGTAACAGCGGTCAGGATTATGCCAAAATAGGCGATAAAATTGTTGTTACTGTTAAAGACGCAATGCCTGCAGGTGGTATTAAAAAAGGAACTGTTTCTAAAGCTGTTATTGTTCGTACAAAAACAAATTACGCCGTAAAGACGGTTCTTATATCCGGTTCGATGATAATGCGGTGGTTTTGTTAAACAATTCAGACGAGCCAAGAGGTACGCGTATTTTTGGACCGGTAGCAAGAGAATTAAGGGATAAGGGATACATGAAAATTATTTCTTTGGCACCGGAAGTTTTTAAAAAATGTCACCCGGGGAACAGAAACCTGAAGGGTGCGACGCAATCACAGCTTAATGTAACAACAGAAAGCTGGTAACAAAAAAAACAAAAACTCCCCTTGGGAGACGGAGGTTTTTATATGAGCAACAGATTTAAACCTAAATACAACATCAGAAAAGATGATACTGGTAATCGTTATTTCCGGCGACTCAAAGCCATGAAAAGACGATAATGGTAAAACCATTTTGAAGCCACGCAAGGTTTTAGAAGTTATTACCTGAAAAAGGTCGTGTGCTAGTAGAAGGTGTTAATATTATAACCAAGCATACCAAACCAAGTGCTCAAAACACCAAAGGCGGTATTAGTAAAGAAAGAAGCTCCTATCGCCATCAGCAATGTGATGTTGTGGGATGCAAAAGCAAGTGCTCCTCTAAAGTAAACGCGTTCAAGCGAAGATGGTAAATTAGTTCGAATCGCAAAAAAATCCGGGGAGGTAATTAAATAATGAGCTACAGAACAAAATACACTCCGACGATTAGCAGGACAAATATCAGCAAGGAAGTTGTACCTGCTTTAATGAAAAAGTTTGGATACAAAAGCATTATGCAAACTCCCAAGCTTGAAAAGATTTGTATTAACCGTGGTGTTAATGGTGCTGTGTCTGATAAGAAACTGGTTGATATTGCAGTTGAAGAACTAACCACCATTACCGGTCAGAAAGCTGTTGCAACACAAGTAAAAAAGATATCTCAAATTTCAAGTTGCGTAAGGGTATGCCAATTGGTGCAAGAGTTACCTTACGTGGCGAAAAAATGTACGAATTTCTTGACAGGCTTATTTCTGTTGCATTACCACGTGTACGTGATTTTAAAGGAATAAGCGATAAAGCATTCGATGGTCGTGGTAACTATACACTTGGGTGTAACTGAGCAAATCATTTTTCCTGAAATTGATATTGATAAAGTAAACAAGATTACAGGTATGGATATCACTTTTGTAACCACTGCACAAACCAACGAAGAAGCTTACGAATTGTTGAAAGAACTGGGTATGCCTTTCAAAAACGTAAAAAAAGAATTAGTAGATAATAGTATCAATACTGATAAATAAATTATGGCAAAAGAATCAATAAAAGCCAGGCAGAAGAAAAGAGAAGCAATGGTAGCACAAGTTTGCTGAAAAGCGTGCTGCTCTAAAAGCAGCAGGTGATTACCAGGGGCTTAGATATACTTCCCAAGAATGCTTCACCTGTTCGCTTAAAAAACCGTTGCCAGTTACTCGGTCGTCCAAGAGGTTACATGCGTTACTTTGGATTGTCAAGAATTATGTTCCGGGATATGGCTTGGATGGCAAAATTCCAGGTGTAAAAAAAGCAAGCTGGTAAATATACTGGCTAATCGCATGCCGGAAGGAATATAATTTTAAATTTATAACAATTAACTTTTCAACGATGTATAGGACAATAATTATGGTAACTGATCCTATAGCAGATTTTTTAACAAGGGTTCGTAATGCACAAATGGCAGGTCACAGAATTGTTGAAATTCCTGCTTCAAATTTAAAAAAGCGTATCACCGAGATTCTGTACGAACAAGGATACATTCTTAAATACAAATTTGAAGATGATAATAAACAAGGCGTAATTAAAATAGCGCTTGAAATACGATCCGGCAACAAAACAGCCAGCTATCCGCTCCCTGCGAAAGGATCAGCCGCCCGGGATTACGGCAGTATTCAAGCCCTGCAGATTTTAAAAGGGTAATCAATGGTTTGGGTATTGCAATCATAAGTACTTCAAAAGGTGTAATGACAGATAAAGCAGGCCAAGACCCAGAATGTTGGTGGCGAAGTACTTTGTTATATAAGTCTAATATAAATTTGAGAAAATAAAAGGTTTGACAATTAAGCCTTTAGTCATGGCTGAACACGAATTAGAAATTTCAAATTAAAATCAATATGTCACGAATAGGAAAACAGCCCATTACATTCCCAGGTGTTACCGTTACACGTAGGTAAGAGATAACATCATCACTGTTAAAGGACCAAAGGGCGAATTAAAACAAGCGGTTGACAGGGATATTAAAATTGAAGTTAAGGATAACCAGGTGAATATTATTCGCCCAACTGACCAGATCCGTCACCGAGCCATGCATGGTTTGTACCGTTCTCTGGTTAGCAACATGGTTAAAGGTGTAACTGAAGGGTATACAAAAAACCTGGAATTGGTAGGGGTAGGTTTCAAGGCATCTAACCAGGGAAATGTTTTAGACCTTTCATTAGGCTATTCACACAACATCATATTCGAAGTACCCAAAGAACTTAAGGTATCTACATTAACTGAAAAAGGTCAGAATCCAAAAATAATAATGGAAGGTATAGACAAACAGTTACTCGGGCAGGTAGCCGCCAAATTAAGAGGCTTACGTAAACCAGAACCTTACAAGGGTAAAGGTGTTAAGTATGCAGGTGAGGTTGTACGGAGAAAAGCTGGTAAAACGGCAGGCAAATAACAAAATTTGAAGAACCCTATTATTCAAATTTTCAAATTCTACAATTTATTATGAACATAAGAGCACAAAGAAGACAAAGAATTCATTTCAGAATCAGAAAGAATGTAAAGGGCGAAGCTCAGAAGCCCCGCCTGTCTGTTTACAGAAGCAACAGCGAAATTTATGTTCAGCTTATTGATGATAATGAAGGAAAAACCATTGCATCTGCATCAAGCAAAGACAGCGAGGTATCCTGCTATAACAGGCAACAAAACCGAAAAGTCTAAGAAAGTAGGTGAAATGATAGCGCGTAAAGCAACAGAACTGGGTATTACAACAAGTGTTTTCGACAGAGGCGGATACCTGTACCATGGTCGTGTAAAAGCAGTGGCAGAAGGTGCAAGTGAAGGTGGGTTGCAGTTCTAAATTCTAATTTCAAAAAAATTCAAATTATGATCTTATAAATGTCAAAAGCAATTTTAAATAAAGTAAAGGCAGGTGGCGACCTAGAATTAAAAGAAAAGGTAGTATCCATTAACCGTGTGGTTAAAACAACCAAAGGTGGTCGTACTTTCAGCTTTTCTGCGCTTGTAGTGGTTGGAAACGAAAATGGTGTGGTTGGTCATGGTTTGGGTAAAGCAAAAGAAGTACAGGAAGCAATTACCAAAGGTATTGAAGATGCAAAAAAGAACCTGATTAAAGTTCCGGTAATGCATGGTACTATACCTCACGATCAATTGGCTAAAGAAGGTGCTGCAAAAGTTTTAATTAAACCCGCTGCTCATGGTACAGGTGTAATTGCCGGAGGTAGCATGCGTGCTGTTTTAGAAAGCGCTGGTGTTACCGACGTTCTTGCTAAAAGCCTTGGTTCTGCCAATCCGCATAACGTGGTTAAAGCAACTTTTAAAGCGTTGCCTTATTACGAGAGCCTATTACAATTTCAAAAACCCGAAACATAAGTTTAAAGAAGGTTTTTAACGGTTAGTCATGAACCGGTTTAATCAAATAATACATTCACAACTAAATAATCCTGTATAGGTTTAGGTTATGAAAAGAATAAAAATCACACAGGTTAAAAGTGGAATAGACAGATCTGAAACGGCAGAAAAGAACACTGTAATGCTTTGGGCTTACAGAAAATGAATGCAAGTGTAGAAGTTGAAGCCACCCCTCAGATTTTGGGATGGTAAGAAGAGTATTCACCTGGTAAAGGTAGAAGATTAGGTACTGAAACTGCTGCTACTGAAACAGTGGCTTAATGCAAACGTTCAATATGTAAAAAGATGAACGTAGTGCGACGCAACGATGTTACATAGTACACTTTGTTTGACACAAAGATTTTGAAAACACCCGTTTTAATAACTAAAAGCGAGGGGAAACAACCCCGTAGTAAAAATTAAGTAAGATGAAATTACATACATTAAGGCCGGCAAAAGGCGCTACACACAAGGAAAAAAGAATTGGTCGTGGTGAAGCATCTGGTAAAGGTGGAACTTCTACAAAAGGTAATAAAGGTGGACAAAGCCGTGCAGGTTATAAAAGCAAAATGGCACATGAAGGTGGTCAGATGCCAATTCAGCGTCGTATTGCCAAAACGTGGGTTTAAAAATAACAACAGTGATTGAGTACAAGGTTTTCAATCTTGGTCAGATTGAATCACATTATCGAAAAATATGGTTTTACAGAAATTAGTCCTGAAAACCTGTACATCAATGGACTGATAAGACAGACCGACCTAGATAAAAATATTGGGTAATGGAGAATTGAAAAACAGCTCTATTTTTAAAGTGAATGCGGTTAGCGAAAAGGCTAAGGCAGCGATTGAAGCGTCTGGCGGAAGCGTTGAAATTGTAAAGTAAATTTCTACGATATTTGCCAGACGCATCATTTTAAAGATGCGTCTTTTGATTTTGCAGCAAATCAAAATACAATATATTAAGTGAAAAAACTCATTCAAACAATCAAGAATATTTGGAGTATTGAGGAACTAAGGAGTAAAATCATAGTTACGCTGACTTTGATTTTGATTTACGGTTTGGAACACACATTGTTTTACCTGGTATCGATCCCAATAACTGGCTCGACACTGCTCAGGCAAATGCTGCAAGCAATGGTTTACTTGGTTTGTTCGATACGTTTGCAGGTGGTGCATTTTCCCAGGCATCTATTCTTGCTTTGGGTATTATGCCTTACATTTCTGCTTCTATCTTTATGCAGCTTGATGACCATTCTGGTTCCTCAAATGCAAAAAGTGCAGAAAGAAGGTGAAAGCGGACGAAAGAAAATTAATCAGTGGACACGTTACCTTACGGTAATAGTAACCGCTTTTCAGGCCAGTGCTTACGTTGCATATACTTAAAAAGTCCCGATTATGCCGATGCGCTTATTCCGTGCTTATCAACCTTATTTTGCCATATCTACAATAATCAACTTTAACTGCAGGTACATTGTTTGTAATGTGGCTGGGAGAAAAAATACAGGATAAAGGTTTGGGTAATGGTACTTCCATCATCATCATGGTAGGTATCCTTGCACGTTTTCCTGTGGCTATTGCTCAGGAATTCTCATGCCAAACATGGAAAAGGGGCGGTGGCGGATTATTGATCTTTTTAATAGAGATCGCAATTCTTATTGCCATTATCATGGGTGTTATTATCCTTGTTCAGGGTGTAAGAAAAATACCTGTTAATTATGCAAAACAAATTGTTGGTAACAGGCAGTTTGGCGGAGCACGGCAGTTCTTACCAATGAAGGTGAACAGTGCAGGTGTAATGCCTATCATATTTGCGCAGGCAATTATGTTTTTACCAACACTGGTTTCTTTTACCGAATTTAGATTCGGCCAGCGGTATTGCTAGAATATTCTCCGACCACAGCAATTCCTGGTATATGGTTATTTACGCGGTAATGGTTATTGCGTTTACCTTTTTATACACTGCGTTGATCTTTAACCCCAAGCAAATGAGTGAAGATCTTAAAAGAAACAACGGTTTTATTCCGGGTGTTAAACCTGGTCAGCCAACGGCTGATTATATTGGTGCTATTATGGATAAGATAACCCTGCCCGGTGCTATCTTCCTTGCATTTGTAGGTATTCTTCCGGGCTTTGCACAAAGGCTGGGTGTAACGCAGGAATTCAGTTCTTTTTTCGGTGGCACATCTTTGCTGATTATGATCGGTGTAATCTTAGATACTTTGCAGCAAATAGAAACACATTTGATTAATGCGCCAGTACGATGGATTAATGAAGGGTGGAAGGCTACAGGGAAGACAAACGACTTCAACAGCTACTTTATGAAGTATTTAAACTTATTATTATAGCCTGCCCATCCGGCAGGCTTTTTTATGTGTATTTTTAAAAAGAAAATAAATGGGAATGGATGTAAATGGTTACGGGTTGTTACTGTTTGGCTGGATTCAATTCTCTGTGTTTCATTCAGTATTTGCTGCGTTATGGTTTAAACAAATGTGCGGTAATATTATGAGGCGATGGTTTACCTATTACAGGCCCATGTATTCATTGTTTGCAACACTATCGCTTGTATTGGCGATCTACCTGCACGTAAAGGCACCTTCAACTTATTTGATAAATGAAAACACAGGGTTAAAAATTGCGGCAGTTATTTCGGGCACCGCCGGTATAATTATTATGTATGTTTCGGGCAGAAAATATTTTATGCATATTACCGGGCTGGACGTTATTATAAAACCTGATAAAGAAAATAAACTTGAACTCGGAGGTTTGCATAAACTAATAAGGCACCCTTTGTATTCGGGTACCTTACTTTTTGTGTGGTCTTTTTTTTTGTGGCAACCCCTTATAAAAAATGGGTTGTCAGCAGCGAGTATTACCATTTATGTATATATCGGAACCTATTTCGAAGAAAAAAAACTAATCCTTGAATTTGGCGAAACCTATAAGCGGTACAAAAAAAATGTTCCCATGTTCATTCCATATATCTTTAAAAAAAATTAACCATTGCCGTTAATGTCTCCTTCATTTTTATCGTCATCATCAAGACTGTAAAAATTATTTTCTTCATCTTCTTCGCCTATAGCCTCGTTCTCATCATCATCCTCGGTATTGGCAACATCAAGATCATCGCCAGTAAGGTCTTTTTTAAAACTGCCTTCATTTAAAGGAACATTGTCAAAATCAGTGTTGTCTAATGCAGCCTTTTTTAAGGCCAGTTCATCCTTGCTATCGCCATGTTCAGCATCATTTAAAAGTTCTTTTTCCAGGTCAGAAACATTGCCTTCATCCCCCTCAACATTTATGCGATCTGCATCTTTTTCGGGTGTATCTGTATCAGGGTTGCCATCTTCTTCCTCAAAAAAGCCATTGTCGTAATCTTCGCCTTCTTCATCATCATCAAATATTCCTTCACCTTCTTCATCAGCTGAGGAAATTGTGGTATCTGCCAGTTCGCCAAGGGGTGGAACTACAATGTTTTCCTGCCCGGGAATATCTTCTACATCAGGCAGTTCTATTATTGTTTCTTCTGGTTGCAATGATTGTTCATCACGTTTAGAATCAGTCAGATCAAAGCTTTTGGCTGTATTACTTTCTTTTTTGGTATCCATAATATCTTTTTAAATAATGGGAAAATTTTATGCCATTTGTACGGCGCTTTTCAAAAAGTGCAATTGTGTACATTCAGCCACACCATCCCTTCTAAGTTAATCTAATTTGGCACGATTGTGTTGAGTATTTAATTTATCTTTTAATTTAAAACATATGTTATGGCAGAAAAAAATGGTGAAGATGCGGATTTAAAAAAAGTTGAAAAACAAGATAAACAAAATGAAGATTATGAGGTAAGGGAAGGATCGGGAGATGATGTGAACAGTACAATAACAACAACGGATACAGGTTTATCTACAGACCCGTACCCTGCTGATGAAAAAACAGATAACCGTGTTGACAACCAGCCCGAGTTTATAGAAAAGAAAAGTAATGAAAGCACCGATGATTAAAAGGCAATAAAAAAAGCACCGCATAATTGCAGTGCTTTTTTTATTATAAGAGGGTTACATTTCTTTACCGTGGCAATTCTTAAATTTTTTGCCGCTACCGCAAGGGCAGGCATCGTTTCTGCCAATCTTTGGTGCCACTTTAACGGGCTGCTGTTTTACAGGTGTCGGTTCAAAATAATCATTCTCATTGGCAGCATAATCGTTTCCGGCAGATTCGATCTCGGCTTTGTTTACCTGCATTCGGCTCATATCTGTTTTCTCTTCACGACCTTCCTGTATAGGTGCACCGTTTTGTTGTGAAGGAATTTCTGCGAGGCATAAAAAGTTTACGATCTCTTTGTTTACGGTACTATCCATTTGCCTGAAGAGATTAAAGGCTTCTCCTTTATAAATTACAAGCGGGTCTTTTTGTTCGTATTGCGCGGTTTGCACACTTTGTTTAAGATCGTCCATGGCACGTAAATGATCTTTCCATTGTTCATCAATAAAAGAAAGTGCAGAACCTCTTTCCAAAGCAGCCACCATTTCAGCACCATTTGTTTCAAGTGTTTTATCGAGGTTGGCTAAAACCTGCAAACCTTTTCTGCCATCAGAGAAAGGAACAATAACGTTTTGAATATTTGGGCCCTGTGCCTTTCTTATTCCACTGAAAACCGGCAATGGCATTTTGCTTCAATCAGTTCTTTGTGCCTGTTGTAATTATTTGAAGCTTCGTGGTACAATTTTTCTACCAGGTCATTGTTCATTTTGCTTTCTCAAATTCTTCTTTGGAAATATGTTGTATCCAATCCAAAATTTACGATCACTTCGAGTTTAAATCCTTCAAAGTCGTTATTTTCTTTAAATGTATTTACCAGCCCTGTGGCTACATCATAAAAAGCATTGTCTAGATCGAGGGCAAGCCGTTCTCCAAACAATGCGTGATTTCTTTTTGTATAAATCACCGTACGTTGCTTGTTCATTACATCATCGTATTCCAACAGGCGTTTACGAATACCAAAATTGTTTTCTTCTACTTTTCTTTGTGCCCGTTCAATGCTCTTGGTAATCATGCTGTGTTGAATCACTTCGCCTTCTTTATAGCCGGCAAAATCCATAACCTTGGCAATACTCTCACTGCCGAACATACGCATAAGGTCGTCTTCTAAAGAAACGAAGAATAGAGACGAACCAGGGTCTCCCTGCCTGCCGGCACGACCACGCAACTGCCTGTCTACACGCCGGCTTTCATGCCTTTCTGTTCCGAGAATGGCTAAACCGCCAGCCTCTTTAACACCTGGTCCGAGCTTAATGTCCGTTCCTCTGCCTGCCATGTTGGTAGCTATGGTAACATTACCTGCAAGCCCTGCTTCTGCAACAACCTGTGCTTCCCTGGCGTGTTGCTTTGCATTGAGTACGTTATGTGGAATTTGTTTCTGGCGAAGCATTCTGCTTAAGTAATTCACTTACCTCAACCGAAGTTGTACCTACCAGCGTTGGTCGTCCGGCATTTCGCATTTCTTCTATTTTTTCAATAACACTGCGGTATTTTTCGCTTTCTTGTTTTATATACCAGGTCGTGCTCATCAATTCTGATAACTGGGATGTTTGTAGGGATGGAAACCACATCTAACTTATAAATGTTCCATAATTCAGCCGCTTCTGTTTCAGCTGTACCGGTCATACCGGCCAGCTTATGGTACATTCTAAAATAATTTTGTAAAGTGATGGTGGCATATGTTTGCGTGGTGGCTTCGATCTTTACATTTTCTTTGGCTTCAATTGCCTGGTGTAAGCCATCGCTGTAACGCCGGCCGTCGAGAATACGGCCTGTTTGTTCATCAACGATCTTTACTGCGCCATCCATCACCACATATTCTACGTCTTTATCAAACAAAGTATATGCTTTCAGCAATTGTTGTACGGTATGAATGCGGTCTGCCTTTACTGAATACTCATTCAGTAATGCTTCTTTCTGTGTAATTTTTCATCAGGGTCAATTATCGTTTCGTTATCAAGTGCCGCCAGTTCAACCCCAATATCGGGAATTATAAAAAAGTTAGGATCTTCTCCTGCACCTGGTAATAAGCTGAATGCCTTTGTCTGTAAGTTCAACTGAATTGCTTTTTTCATCTATATAGAAGTATAATTCTTCATCGGCCTTCGGCATTTCTTTTTGCTGATCTGCGAGGTAATAATTTTCGGTTTTTTGCAACTTAACCCTCATACCGGGCTCGCTTAAAAATTTTATAAGCGCGGAATTTTTAGGAAACCCGCGGTGCGCACGAAACAAAGACAATCCACCATCTTTAGGATCATCATTGCCTGCAGCGATTTTCTTTTTGGCTTCGTTTAAAAACTTATTTACCGCTCGCTTTTGAGCTTCTACCAATTTTTCAATTCTTGGTTTAAGATCAAAAAATTGTTGGGTATTGTCACTGTGCCCAACCGGGCCGCTAATTATAAGTGGTGTACTGGCATCATCAATCAATACACTATCTACCTCATCTACCATGGCATAATGATGTTTGCGTTGCACCATTTCATCTGGCGTATGCACCATATTATCGCGCAGGTAGTCGAAACCAAATTCGTTATTGGTACCATAAGTTATATCGGCTAGATATGCCTTTCTTCTTTGAGCCGAATTGGGCTGATGCTTATCTATACAATCCACTGTAATACCTAGCCATTCGAAAATTGGTACCGTTCCATTCACTGTCTCTTCGGGCGAGGTAATCATTTACCGTAACAATATGCACACCTTCGCCCGCAAGAGCATTCAGGTATGCCGGTAATGTCGAAACAAGGGTTTTACCCTCACCCGTAGCCATTTCGGCGATCTTTCCATGGTGCAAAACCATACCACCAATCAACTGCACATCGTAGTGTACCATATTCCAGTTATTTGCCCGCCGGCTGCAGTCCATGTATTTTTGAAAATGCTTTTGTCATTTTCTATTGTAATATAATCTTTTCCAATGCTCAATTCCCGGTCTAACCCGGTGGCGGTACTCACCAATTCTGAATTTTCTTTAAACCGCCTTGCTGTTTCTTTCACTACAGCAAAGGCCTCGGGAAGCATTTGTTGCAGTAGCCTCTTCAATTTTTTTGTCTCTGTCTTTTTTCAGTTCATCAATCTTTTTATACAACACATCTTTTTGAGACATTTCAGCCACATCCAACTGTTCAGCTTCTGACTTCATGGATGCAATTTCGTTATCTATTGTAGTAAGGTGTTGTTGAATGCGTTGTTGAAATTCTGGCGTTTTACCCCGCAATTCATCGTTCGTAAGGGATTGATATTGATTAAAAAATTCGTTGATTTTCTGAACTACAGGCTGAATTTTTTTTACGTCTTTCTCACTTTTGTTTCCACCAAAAAGTTTATTAAGTATTTTAAGCATAAACCGGAAGAGTATTAATTATCGCGTTTTTAATGATTGTTTATCAGTCAAATAGCATGCTTGCGTTTTGGCGATTAGACAAACTGGCAGCAAATTTCGGTGTTTATAAATAGATTTTTTCAAAATTGGTACATTTAACACAAACTCATTGTATAAATTATATAAACGTTTTTATTTTAAAAACATGTCTGTTTTTTAAAAATTGATGTAACAAATTCTTATTGCTGAACCTTTGATTTGTAGTGTGTTTTTAATGCCATTCCTTTACCTTTGCCCCGCTAAAGTAATTCTGAATGTATCCCGGGAGAGGGCTTTATTCTCCACTAAAAATAGTTTTAAACAATGGCAGGTCAGTTAAAAGAAGTTCGGAACAGAATTAAGATCGTTCAAACCACTCAACAAATAACAAAAGCCATGAAAATGGTGAGTGCAGCCAAGTTACGTCGTGCACAGGATGCAATTATTCAAATGCGTCCTTATGCCAAAAAGCTGCAGGAAATGCTTAGTAATATTATGAGCAATGTAGAAGGTGGGTTAAGCATTAAACTTGCTGAAGCCAGGGCTGTAGAAAAAGTGTTTACTTATTGTAATTACAAGCGATCGTGGTCTCGCCGGTGCTTATAATTCTAATCTGGTTAAAATTGCTAAAACATACTATTGCCGAAAAATATAGATCCACAATATACAAAAGACAATGTAACCATATGGAATATCGGTAAAAAAGGCTGGGAAAGCCTTATCGAAACAAGGATTTAAAACCAGCGAAACCTATAAAGATATTTTTCTTAACCTCACTTTCGAAACATGTTCAGGCTGCATCAGAAGCTGCCATGAAGGCATTTGAAAATAATGAATTTGATGCTGTGGAAATTGTTTACAGCGAATTTAGAAATGCAGCAACACAGCGATTTGTTGTTAGAACAATTTTTACCCATCCCTAAAATAAAGACAGGAAGGTGCAAAAAAGGCTGATTTTATTTTTGAGCCTGAAAAAGAACAGTTGATTGCTGAGTTAATGCCAAAAATCTTAAACACGCAATTATATAAAGCTGTATTTGGATGCAAATGCAAGTGAGCATGGCGCACGAATGACTGCAATGGATAAAGCCAGCGAAAATGCTAACGAGCTTTTAAAATCACTTAAGAATATCTTACAACCGTGCACGACAGGCTGCTATTACAACAGAACTTACTGAAATTGTAAGTGGTGCTGCGGCATTAAAGGGTATAATTGTTGCCGGTTATTTTGATGAATACTATATTTCATCGCATTAAAAATGAAAATAGTCATGGAACTTCTGCCATATCATTCCACATATTGAAGCACTCATTTTTGCAAGTGATAAACCCTTGACATCGCCTTGAAATTGTTGAGCTTATCAATAATGCTTTTGGTTTTATGGAAGAAAGAATAACTCTTGATCAGGTAGAGGCAGCCATAGAAGGTATTCTGGAAAAGTACCGCACAGAATTTTATCCCTTTGAAGTAGGAAGAAAGTGGCGGTGGCTGGCAGTTTCTTACCAAAAAAGCATTTCACCAAACCATTGGGCAGCTCAATGGTGAAAAATTTTTAAAACGATTGTCTAATGCCGCATTAGAAACATTAGCCATTATTGCTTACAAACAACCCATCACAAAAGGCGAAATTGAATCTATCCGTGGGGTAAACAGCGATTACAGCATTCAAAAATTACTAGAAAAAGAACTTATAATCATTACCGGCAGAAATGAAAACCTACCAGGAAAACCTTTTATATATGCCACTTCAAAAACTTTCATGGATTATTTTGGAATAAATTCTGCCGATGATCTTCCAAGGATTAAAGAGGTTCTAGCAGAGCAATTTAATGAAGCAACCACATTAAAAAATGCCGGTGATATGGAAGAGGAAGGAAGTTGCCCGCCGATGCAGCCAATACTTTATTTTTGTTGATGAAGCAGGCAACCTCGTAGGAAATGTTGAAGAATCTACGCCTGATGATGATGCAAAGTAGATGAAAACCCCATCTCTTAAATAGCTCCGTTTATTTATTGCTATATCTTTTTCGCCTGTCGGGCAGTTTAGTTCAAATCGTATCTTCCGTCTATGAAGCAGCAACTATCACGTGAACAACTTATTGCAGGTTGCCACAGAATTTGGTACACCGCTGTATGTTTACCATGCAGAAAGAATGGAAGAACAGTTACAAAATTAAAGCACGCTTTTCGCAAAATGTAATGCCAAATTTTTTTACGCATGTAAAGCATTAACCAATATTAATGTTTTAAAACTGATGAAACAGGCAGGCGCATTCCTGGATTGTGTAAGTATAAACGAAGTAAAGCTTGGTTTAAAAGCCGGCTTTGAACCTAAGGAAATTTTATTTACCCCAAATTGTGTTGATTTTGAAGAAATACAGCAGGGCAAAGATTTAGGTGTAAATCTTAATATCGATAATATTTCCATTCTGGAACAGTTTGGTAATAATATGGCAGATCTTACCCGGTTTGCATCAGGCTTAAATCCCCACATAATGGCAGGTGGAAATTATAAAATTTCTACAGGACATATAGACAGCAAATTTGGCATTTCTATACACCAGATGCGGCATATAGAAAGAATGGTAAAATCTACTAAATTACATGTTACCGGATTGCACATGCACACCGGAAGCGAAATAAAAGATGTAAATGTTTTATACAGGGCTTGGAAGTAATGTTTGAAATGGCGAGACATTTTCCTGATTTGGAATTTATTGATTTGGGCAGCGGTTTTAAAGTTGCCTACCATGAAGATGATGTGAAAACAGATATAGAAACCTTAGGCACAAAAGTAGCTGAAGCATTTGCCACGTATGCGCAGCGAAACTGGTAAAAAGCTGGAAGTATGGTTTGAGCCCGGAAAATACCTGGTGAGCGAATCCGGATATTTTATTGTAAAAACCAATCTGATAAAACAAACAACAGCCACCGTGTTTGTGGGTGTAAATAGTGGCTTCAATCACTTAATACGACCAATGTTTTACGAAGCTTACCATCGCATTGAAAACATAAGTAATCCATATGGACGCTCATCGAATATATACCGTCGTAGGAAATATTTGTGAAACAGACACATTTGCCTGGGATAGAAAAATGAATGAAGTGCGGGAAGGTGATTATCTTGTATTTTATAATGCAGGCGCGTATGGCTTTGAAATGAGCAGCAACTTTAATTCAAGACTAAAGCCTGCAGAAGTATTGGTAAAAGATAGTGAATATCATTTAATCAGACGAAGAGACGAATTTGAAGATTTGCTAAAAAATCAGGTAGAAGTGGTAAGTATGAATGATTTTTATATGGCACTACATTGTATTATATGCACAAAAAAGTTTTAATAAGAATTCAAGTGGGGAATAAATTCCTGCAAGGCTCCTATGATCGAAATACGCAATATTAAAAAATTGTTTGGTGACAAAGTTGTACTTGAAGATGTTAGTGGTGTAATGTCTGATGGCAAGTGCAATCTGATTATAGGATCAGTGGAAGCGGTAAAACTGTTCTTACAAAGTGTATTGTTGGGCTTTTAAAACCCGACACCGGCGAAGTACTGTACGATGGATACGATATGTTGACTACGGATCATGAGAAAGAAAAGAGTTGCGCCAGCAAATAGGCATGCTTTTCCAGGGATCAGCACTTTTCGATTCCATGACAGTAGAGCAGAATATTATTTTTCCACTGGATATGTTTACTAATTTTTCAATCAGGGAAAAAAAGAAAACGGGTAGATGAAGTGTTGGATAGGGTAAACCTGACAGGTGCCAACAAAAAGTTTCCCGCAGAAACTAAGCGGTGGTATGAAAAAACGTGTTGGAATAGCACGCGCTATCGTGCTGAACCCAAAGTACCTTTTTTGCGATGAACCAAATAGCGGACTTAGATCCACAAACCTCCCTGTTAATAGACAGGCTAATAAAAGAAATAACCGACGAATTTAATATTACAACCATAGTAATTACACACGATATGAATAGTGTTATGGAAATGGGAGATTATATTCTTTATACCTGTATCAAGGGAAAAAAGAATGGGAAGGACATAATAAAGAGATTATTTTCAATGAGAATGAAACTTTAAATGAATTTATTTTTGCCTCAGAATTTTTACAGGATGCTAAGGATATGCGTATGCTTGAAATGAAAGGTCAGATCTCCAACGACAGGGATATGCAGGCAATAATTCAATCGGGTGAGAAGCTTATTTAATTTTGTGTATATTTCATTCCCCAATTTTTCAATTTCCCCTAAATTAAAATAGGCTGTTACATTACATTTTTTGGCACAGATTTTAATATAACCTACATGTAATTTACCTGTGACGGGGAATATTTTAAATAGGGAGAAGTCAAAAAAAAAATTATACCCAGAGAAATTGAATCGGGTAATGCCGGCGTAAGGAAAACAGAAAATTACAAAAGCCCCTGTTTTTTCCAGGGGCTTTTATAATAGTTAGCGCCGCGAAAAATCTATGAAACAACTGTAAAGATTGTTGCCTGTTCAACAATCTTTCTGTTTTTGGTACACGACTTCCGAATTAATGTCAAACCTTTTTTTACAAACCATGGTTTAGGGTACATTTGTCGCTATGGCAAAAGCAGTTTCCGATACGCCCCTGATGCAGCAGCATAATGCCATCAAACAAAAGTATCCTGATGCTATTCTGCTTTTTAGGGTAGGCGATTTTTATGAAACTTTTGGTGAGGATGCAATAATTACGGCACGGTTTTAGGTATTACTCTAACCAAAAGAAACAATGGTGCCGCTTCAAGCAGTGAACTTGCAGGTTTTCCGCATCATGCGCTGGATACTTACCTGCACAAACTGGTAAAAGCAGGTTACCGTGTAGCCATTTGCGATCAGTTAGAAGATCCAAAACAGGCAAAAGGCATTGTAAAACGAGGCGTTACAGAAATGGTTACACCCGGTATTGCAACCAATGACAAATTGCTTGATCATAACAGCAATAATTTTCTTGCAGCTGTTTACATTAATGAAATAGCAGGCATTGCCCTTATCGATATATCTACCGGAGAATTTTTTGTGGCAGAAGGAGATATTGAATATATAGATAAATTATTACAAAGCTTTAAACCTGCAGAAGTTATTTTTCAGCGCAGCTTTCAGAAACAATTTAAAGAATTATTTGGCAGAAAGTTTTATACCTATACCTTGGAAAACTGGATTTTTGATGAAGCTTTTGCCACCGAAAATTTATTAAAGCATTTTCAAACGCATTCATTAAAAGGCTTTGGTATAGAAAGCATGCATCTCGGCATTATTGCTGCCGGTGCAATACTGCATTATTTAAAAGAAACAGAACATCCCAACCTGCAGCATATTACCTATATTCAACGCATTGAAAAGGATGATCATTTATGGATGGATCGTTTTACCATCCGAAACCTTGAATTAATCGGCGGCAACCTGGATGCAGATTTAACCCTGTTGAAAGTGCTGGATAATACAGTAAGCCCCATGGGTGCAAGGTTACTAAGGCGATGGATGTTACTTCCGCTTAAAGACCTGAATAAAATTAATGACCGGTTGCAGGCTGTGGAATATCTTATTTTGAACGGTGAATTGCGCAAGCAATTTCAACATTTAATAAAACAGTGCGGCGATGTTGAAAGACTCGTAAGTAAAATACCACTTAAAAAAATTAACCCCAGAGAACTGTAGCACATTGCAAAAGGTTTACAGCATACCGGGCAAATCAAAAAGGTTTGCAGCGAAAGCGATAATGAATTTCTGAAAAGAATTGGCGATACACTAAATCCCTGCACATATATATCCGAAAAAATATTAAGGTTATTGCGAAAATCCGCCTGTGGTTGCGGGTAAAGGAAATTTAATAAAACAAGGTGTTAATCAAGATCTCGATAAATTCAGAGATATAGCAACAGGAGGTAAAGAATACCTGCTTAAAATACAACAAACAGAATCGGCAAATACCGGTATATCATCTTTAAAAATTGGATTCAATAATGTTTTCGGTTATTACCTTGAGGTAACAAATTTGCATAAACAAAAAGTGCCTGCAGCCTGGATACGTAAACAAACCCTTACCAATGCAGAACGATATATTACACCAGAATTAAAAGAATATGAAGAAAAAATTACAGGTGCTGAAGAAAAAATTCTGGCAATAGAAATTTCGCTATATGATAAATTATTGATGGAGTTGCAGGATTATATGAGGCCATTCAAACAAATGGCAATATGCTTGCAATACTCGATTGCTTACTTTGCTTTTCTCACAATGCTCTGCAATACAATTACAAAAAACCTGAAATGCATATAGGACGGGTGTTACAGCTTGTCAACAGTCGCCACCCGGTAATTGAAAGAAATCTGGCAGCTGGCGAAAAATATATTGCCAACGATATTTTACTAGATCCTGCTGAACAGCAGATTATAATTCTTACCGGTCCCAACATGAGTGGTAAAAGTGCATTACTAAGGCAAACTGCACTTATTACCTTAATGGCACACATGGGCAGTTTTGTTCCTGCAGATTCTGCAAAGATTCCCATTACTGATAAAATTTTTACCCGTGTTGGCGCAAGTGATAACCTAAGCGGTGGTGAAAGTACTTTTATGGTAGAAATGAATGAAACAGCAAGTATTATCAATAATATTTCTCCATCAAGTCTTGTTTTATTGGATGAGATAGGGCGGGGAACAAGCACCTACGATGGAATATCCATTGCCTGGAGTATTGTAGAATATTTACATGAATCCCCAGGGGCACCAAAAACTTTATTTGCTACACATTACCATGAATTAAATGAACTGGAAAATAAATTGCCACGGGTTAAAAATTATCATATCACCAATAAGGAAGTGGGCAATAAAATTATTTTTCTTCGAAAGCTTGCACCAGGTGGAAGTACGCATAGTTTTGGAATTCATGTAGCAAAGATGGCAGGTATGCCACCAGAAATTATTCACCGCGCAAATGAAATTCTTCAGCAATTAGAAGACAAACATGCTTCGGTCCTGAAGGGCAAAAGCATAAGAATATTAGTGCACCAAAAGTTCAGTTATCGATTTTTGATGTGCATACCCAGACCTTCAATCAAATGCGCGAAATACTTGAAAGCATTGATATTAACCGGCTGACACCGGTTGAGGCACTCATGAAACTGAATGAGGTAAAAGAGTTATTAAAATCGTGATGGTTTATAGGTATAATATATTCCATGTCTTTTGTTACGGGCATGCAAAAATATAGTTTGTATTTTGCAGGATATCGTTGAAATATTTTGGTATGAATTATTTAATTAAAAATACACGCATAGTAAACGAAGGAAAAATTGAAGAAGGGGATGTTTTGTTGCGCAATGGAATAATAGAGAAAGTAGGTGGTACTATAAGTTCGGTAAATAACTGTAAAGAAATTAACGGTGAAGGCTTATACACTATGCCAGGTGCAATAGATGACCAGGTGCATTTTCGCGAACCGGGACTAACTCATAAGGCAAATATTTATACCGAATCAAAAGCTGCAGTTGCCGGTGGTATAACGAGTTTTATGGAAATGCCCAACACTATGCCTCCTGTATTCACAGAAGATTTGCTTGAGCATAAATACACTTTAGCCTCTGCAGCATCACTGGCTAATTATTCTTTTTACATGGGTACTTCTAATGATAATATTGAGGAGATACTTAAAATTAATAAGAACAAAAACAATGTGTGCGGTGTAAAAATATTCATGGGTTCTTCTACCGGAAATCTATTGGTAGAAAATCCATTAATGCTTGACCGTGTATTTGGTGAAAGTGAATTACTTATTGCAACGCATTGCGAAGATGAACAGGTTATAAAAAATAATTACCAGTCGCTAAAAGAAAAAAAACATTTTTTAGAACCTGCCGACCACCCGGTTATTCGTAATGAAGAAGGTTGTTTTTTATCATCGTTCAAAGCCATTCAGTATGCAAAAAAATATAATAGCCGGTTGCATATTTTACACATAAGTACGGCTAAGGAATTGCAATTATTTAGTAACATGTTGCCGCTGAAAGACAAAAGAATTACAGCGGAGGTTTGTGTACATCACCTGCATTTTACTGAGGATGATTATGCATTGCTTGGCAACCAAATAAAATGTAACCCGGCAATTAAACCAGAGGAAAATAAAGCGGCCTTGTGGAAAGCATTACTGGATAACAGGCTTGATGTTATTGCCACAGATCATGCCCCACACACATTACAGGAAAAAGGCTTTGAAAGAAACATTAACAAAGAGGTTATACCATTGTATACTTTAGAAGAGAATGCATATGAAAAATCTCATGCCGGGCTTCCTCTGGTGCAGCACGCTTTGCCCCTTATGATGCATTATGTAAAGCAGGGAAATATAAGTATTGAAAAAGTAGTAGAGAAAATGTCTCACGCCGTCGCTATTTGTTTTAATGTGAAGGATCGTGGATTTATCAGGGAGGGATATTTTGCAGATATCGTTATGATAAACCCTGCAAAACCATTCACTGTTAATGCCGCTAATGTTATGTATAAATGTGGTTGGAGCCCTTTTGAAAAATTTGAATTTCCCGCATCAGTTGTGCGAACTTTTATAAATGGCAATATGGTTTATGAAAATGGCAACTTTAATGAATCTATAAAAGGAAAACGGCTTCAATTTGATAGACAGTAGCATAATTTGATTAAACCTAACATGCAGGTTGACAGCACTACCATACAAGACCTTTCAGTATTTCATGCAGAAACAGAGCTTTCCGTATTTCATCACATAGATTTTACCCGTACCATTGGCGGCCATAACAGTCTTAAAATATTTCTGCAACGTCCTTTAAACAGTTTGAATAAAATAGAAGAAACGCAAAAAATTATTCAGCAGATCATAAAAGTGCATGATGCCTGGCCAGCCATCATCACCAACGGAACAGTGATGGTGGTAGAAAGGTTTTTCGAAACACAGTTAGATGAAATACCAAAGCAGCCTAATACCATTTCAGCCCTTAGCTATAAATTATTAAACGGTTCCGATTTTTCCATTTTAAAATATTCTGTTTTTCATTTTTCCTCTTTTGTAACAGGGTTAAGGCAAATTTTATCCTTACTCGGTAAAAGCGATGTTCCTGAAATATTGCAGGGAATGTTTAAAAGAATTCAGTTTTTATTAGACAGGCCACTGGTTAATAAAATTAAAGCACATGATAAAGAAAAAAATTTAACCTATGCAGAGATCATTACACTCGGAAGTTTTTTACGAAGAAAATTTAAAGCCGAATGTTATGAACTAATTGAAATTTACAGCAGGCTTGATGCCTACTACAGCATGGCGATGGCGTGCATAAATTATGGCTATGTTTTTCCTAAAGTGCTTGATACTGTTGAACCCCACCTTAAGGTGAGAGAACTATACCACCCCCTTTTATCGACACCTGTGGCATACGACACCGAGTTAATGGCCGAGAAAAATTTTCTTTTTTTAACCGGTGCAAATATGGCGGGCAAAAGTACTTTTATAAAAGCCGTTGGCGTTTCGGTTTACCTGGCACATGTTGGTATGGGCGTGCCTGCAAGGGAAATGGAAATTAGTTTTTTTGATGGGTTGCACAGCAACATTCAGGTAGTGGATAATATTGTAAAAGGTGAAAGCTTTTTCTTTAATGAAGTACAGCGCATTAGAAAGACCATTGAGAAAATTAGTAATGGCAAAAAGTGGCTGATACTTATCGATGAATTGTTTAAGGGTACTAACGTTCAGGATGCTATGAAATGCAGCACCACGGTGATAGAAGGATTGTTGAAAATGCATAACGGCATCTTTATTCTCTCAACCCATTTATACGAAATTGGCGAAGCCCTTAAAAAGTATAAAAATATCCAGTTTAATTTCTTTGAAACGGAAGTGAAGGATGATCAGCTCATGTTCAGCTATCATTTAAAAGAAGGCATTAGTAACGACCGGCTGGGATACCTCATATTAAAAAAAGAAGGCGTAGTAGATTTATTAAAGAAGTTAACCTAATGCATTCATCTTAAAGCCTTCAGGAAAACAGGGTTTTACCTTTAAAAATAAATGCAACGAGCTGCTATACTTTGTAACTTTATAAGGCTGCCCCCAAGCATATTTTCCTTAAATCCTAAACCCGTAATGTATGTCATCCTTATGCCATCTCACCCTGTCCGCATCTTTAATCGGTCTTTTATTATTAAGTGATTTGAATGCGCGCTCCACAACCGTTAAGCTTTCCACTTCCCCCGTTTCTGCCGTTTCCGTAAACCAGGGAACAACCAGTGTAATAACTTATATAACAAAGATGAAGGTGACTGGTGGCGCAGTTGTTATAAATGCAGTTAATTATACCGTTAGCGGCATTTACGATAATAATGATCTTACTTATTCATATGTATATTTTAATTCCATGCCATCTTTATCCGGTGCTTCTTATTTGGGAGGCACTGCTGCAACATATGCTTCGCCTCATTCTTTTTCATTGCCTGTTTATAAATCAATGAATGCAAACGACAGTGGGTATTTTATAATCACCATGAATGTTTCAGTAACGGCTACCGATAATAATAATTTTAAAATTTCTGGTGCCACATCTCCTGTAACTTTTGGTTATTCAACTGTTGTAACGATTAATAGCAGCCAGGTAAATGGTGGGGTTCAAACTATAGAGGCAGCTGACCTTAAAACAAGCTCATCGCCTGTTCCAGCTTTATCTGTAAACCAGGGCACGTCTAATGTTGTAACTGCGATAGTTAAAATGAAGGTGAGTACCATGCCTGTGGTGGTTAACAAAATTATCTATACCCTAAGTGGTAATCATGATAATGATGATCTTACTTATACATACGTTTATTTTAATACCACACCAACATTAACGGGCGCAAATTATTTGGGTGGTACCGCCGCTTCATATTCCGCTCCCCATCAGTATGGTATATCAACATATAAACAACTGAATGTGGGCGACAGTGGTTATTTTATTATAACTGTAAGTGTAAGCAACACGGCTTCTGATAATAATACAATTAAGATAACAGGCGCAACCATACCTGTAACTTTTGAGTTTACTACAGCGCCAAATGTTATTGGGACACAAACCAATAGCGGTGTTCAAACAATTCAGGCACCGGATATTAAATTAAGTTCTGTGGCTGTTGCTGCATTAAATGTAAACCAGGGAACGACCAATATGGTTACATCAATCGTAAAGATGAAGGTGAGCACCATGCCGGTTAATGTTTCAGGTATTGTGTATACTTTAAGTGGCAACCATGATAATGATGATCTTACCTACAGCTATGTTTATTTCAATACAACACCTACGTTAACAGGTGCTTCTTACCTCGGTGGAACTAACGCGAATTACGCGGCTCCCCATACATATACCCAGTCTATTTATAAATCAATGAATAAGGGAGACAGTGGTTATTTCATTATTACAACCAGTGTAAGTAATACAGCTACCGATAATAAAACATTTAAAATAACCGGCGCAACTACACCTGTTTCTTTTGGTTATGTAACGGCACCTAATGTTACCGGAACACAAACAAACAGTGGCGTGCAAACCATCCAGGCGGCAGATATAAAAGTAAGTAGTAGTCCGGTTGCCGCAGCAGCAGTTAACCAGGGAAGTAATAATGTTGTTACAAGTATAACAAAGCTAAAAATTAGTACTATGCCAGTTGTAGTTAATAATATTGGGTTTACATTATCGGGTACACACGATGACAATGACCTGAATTATGTATATGTGTATTTTAATACCACGCCCGATTTAACAGGCTCTTCTTATTTGGGTGGAACTACCGCAGGCTTTTCAGCCCCGCATGTTTATTCAATGAATATTTACAAATCGATGAATGTAGGAGATAGCGGGTATTTTATTGTTACAACGAACGTTAACAATTCAGCATCCAACAATAAAACGTTTAAAGTTACCGGGGCAACCACACCTGTTACATTTGGTTATACAACATCACCTAATTCAACAGGTACACAAACAAACAGTGGCGTGCAAACCATTAAGGCGGCAGAAATTACTTTATCAAGCCAGTATGTTGCAGCAGGTAACGCACCACGGGGCTCAACCAATAATTTGCTGTATACAACTAAAATGGTGGTTGCAACCATGCCTGTTGTAGTAACATCTTTGCTGTTTACATTTACAGGAACGCATGATGCAGATGATCTAACATATGTATATGTATATTTTAATTCAAGCCCCACGTTAACAGGCGCTACGTACCTGGGCGGAACAACGGCTACATTTGCTGCCCCGCATACCTATTCGCAATCGGTCTATAAATCGTTAAGTGTTGGGGAAACAGGATATTTCTTAATCACTTTTAATGTTGATGCAGTAGCATCTACGGGTAAAACAGTTATTTTAAATGGAAATCTCAACCCTGTAATATTTGGTTATACTACCGCGCCAAATACTACCAATAACCAAACTAATTCGGCAGGGATAAAAACTATCACTGTATCTGCGCCACCTGACTTTGCTATTAAAAACGATTTGCAAATAACAGGGAAACTCAATGGTAAAATATATCCTAATCCTGCAAAAGACAAGGTGATGATTGAAGGAAATTTTTTAAGGGATGATAATATGGAAGTGCTGTTTACCAATGCAGCCGGAAGGGTCGAACAATCAGCCATTGCATCGGTAACAAAGGGGAAAAATTTTATTCATTTAGATGTAAGCAAACTGAATGATGGGTATTATTTTATCACCTTCAGGTCAGCCGCTGGGGCATTTAGATTGAACAATAAATTATTTGTTCAAAAAAGATAGGGGATCAATTTGAATGAAAATAAAGCATGCACAAGAGCCTGCTTTATTTTCTTGCTAAGGTTTGTTGTAATAAAGCCCAGATTTTTTCAGACGTATTCACCCTGCTGAAATGCGGAGAAATGGCTTGGCATGCCTCGGTCTTTTTGGTTTTAAGCGCTTCATCTTTGAATAATGTAATTACCTCATCGCTTAAACTTTCGTAATTGTTCTTTGAAGCATATAGTGCGGCATCTCCGCAATATTCTTTGATATGTTTATTACGGTAAGTAATAACGGGGGTAGCGCAAGTTGCGCCAATAACAGCAGGTAAAATATCCTTATCAAATGCAGGAATATGAATTAAGCCATACGCAGCGCCAATTATTGCCGCCTTTTCACCTGCATCCTGCTCGTTAATGATAGATACATCTTCCCTGTATTTATAAGCTGATAATTTTTGGTCAAGACCAGGAGATAATTTTCCCCCCGAGGGTAATATTAACAATTGCATGCTGCTCTGCTGCCATTTTTTAAATCTCGAAAAAGTCTTCAGCAACGCTGTGAACACCTCCTCATTTTCACCATCAATCAGTGCGGTAAAATATTCTTTATTTCCGGCATATTTAGACTTCAGAATAATCTTATCTATCCATTCGATCACTTTAAATTCACTTCCTGCACTAAATGGAATGTTAGAAAAGATAAAAGAATCGTTCACATATTTTTTTATGTGTAACAACATTCCATTGGAGAAAGAAAATATTTGATTGCCTGGCAATGCGTATCTATGAAAGTTTTTAGCAACTGACCTGTACAATTTTTTGTTCGCATCAAATTGCAAAAAGCGTTCTTCATCAAAAACAAAAAAACTGGGTATGGTTGTTTTAAATGCAGGTGCGCTGTTTAGAAAAATAAGAATATCTGGCCTTGAATATTTTAATATTCGTTTTAGTTTAACCGTATTAAACCACTTTATACCTATTGCCGAGGTTGCATTATTTGTGATAATGATGATCGAATTATCTGCAAATTTTTGAGACATGCCCGGTACCACATTGCTCCATGCTCTTATTTCATAGTTTTGCTGTAATGCATGCAACCCAATAATTTCTGTAATGTAATCGCCATATTCGGTTGTATATTTTTCATTCTGATCAATAATAGCAATGCGCATATTTAAAAATTATTGGCCAAACAGGTCATATTTTGTTTTAGGTCTTCTATCATTCTGCCAGTTAAAACCGCGGAGCCTTATTTCTTCATGATTAACCTGTCGCATGGGGTAAGCAGTGCCTGCAAGGTTACTCCTGAAAACTACTTTCTTCGCTGCTTTTTCCGCGAAATAAATATCAATAACATCACTGCTGTTTTTATTTACGCCAAGGTATTTGCCTGAATCGTCGAGGGCATAATACACACTTTCAGCATTTCCTCTTGCGCGTAATTGGTCTATGTTTCCTTCTGTAAACCAGCCAGACATGGTTCTTCCTTTTATTTGGTTAAAAAATTCAGGACCTATTAGTTCAAGGCTTAAAGCATTTTCGAAAATGTAAATTCTGTCTGGCTTTTTGTTATTGGTATACAGATAAATAGTGTCCCCGGTTAATTGCGTTTGCTGCGCCCACACAACCGGTTGTTTAAATAACCGGAATGTTGAATCATGCGCAGAGTAGAAAAGGCTGTCGCCTGCAGCCTGCAGCGAGTCACTGAATATTCTAACGTTACTGTAGGCTTCTATAAATCGGTTGCTGCTGTCTTTCTGAAGAGATGGGTCTGATGCCTGCAACCCTGCAGTTAACTGAATATCATCATCATTAGAATTAATTAAACTGTCGGGTATGATTAAGTTTGATGCGGCCTGTTCTTCCACGATATCTTTTGCATATTCTAAAATGTGAACAGAATCTTTCACCAATATATTGCTGGTATCTGAAGCTGGTGGTTGTATAACCGAAGGTTTGTTACGATTTGCCATTGATGAAATACGAATGGCTGAATCTGGTTTTACGGGCATGGCATCCGAAACACTGTTTACTGTTCTTGTTACAAGCAGATCGGTTAATTTGGCTGAATAAAAAGTGTCGGCGGCAATAAAAACAGAATCATTATTTTGCTGTAAGATCATCACAGGTTTTTGAGTGGCAAGAAAAGAATCATCGTTACTATTGTTCTTTAAATTGTTTGCCAATACCGTAAGTCCCTGTGCCGTATCGCGGTAAATTACATTGCCACGTGCTTCGCCGAAACCTGATGCATCATCTCTTGCAATTTCATCGGCGATTAAAAAAGTAGCGCTGTCCTGTATTTGCGGACGGCTGCCGAAATAGGCTTTTTTTGTCCTGAGATCATAATAACCGTTGCTGGTTATTATTTTACGGTTTTTGCCGCTTGTAATTTCCGTAGGAACAATAAATGTCGCCACATCTGTATAGGTATTATATAAAAGCGTGTCGGTCTTTACAACATAATCCGGTGCATTTAAAACCACTTTCTTTTTAAAATATACATCTCTTGTTTCACCATAATAATATCCTTCGTTGCTGTTTAAAACCGTTGTACCGTTTACAACTTTTCCTCCTTTGGTATAAGTACCGATCTTGGTGTTTATATCATAATCAAGCTCTGGTGTTGTAAGTGTGCCTTTGCCATCTGTGAGGCGAACATTTCTTCGCAGGTATGCTTTTTTCTCATTTCCAAGATATTTAAGGTAATCGGCGTAAGTATGTACGCTGTCTGCATCATTAATATGCACATGTCCAAAAGCTTCAAGCAGGTTTTTGGACCTGTCTATCACCACACTGTCGCTGTAAAACATGGTATTATCCTGCTTTATTATAACATTGCCGGCGGCAGACTGAAATTCAACTGAATCTAATTTCTGATAACTTAATCGTTGGGCATTGATAATGTAAATCTGCCTTTTTACTGGTATTGAATCGGGTATTTGTGCATGCGATGCCTGCGTTTGCATTACAAACACAGTAACTAAGAATAATAAAAGTTTTTTAATACAATGCATCTGCACTTTTAAATTTTACCAGGGCATTATCTCGTGTTATAAAAGATGCCTGCCAAATGGCAGGCAAATTCTAAAAAATATTGAAGTCTTGTGTTAATTATTTTCGGGTGTTGGGATTTTTAGTGCTGAAGTATCAATTTTTAAAGGGCCTTCCAAATAATTTCCCTTGTCTTTTTTACCGAATACAGAAATGTTTACATACCGTTTAGGATGTACCCTGAGGTCGTCGGTAAGTGTATTAATGCTTAATACTGTATTGTTTAATTTTTGATATAAACCATTGTCATTTATAAGTGCACCAAGCGTTCCGTCTGTGCTGTTAATTTTATTGATCACAAAAGAAAGGCTGTCAACCGAGACATGTAAACTGTTTACCACGCCTTTTATATCAGCATTGGCAAGATTTGTTGTTGTGCTGTCCAGGTTGCTCATAATGCTATTTACCTTTTGATTATTACCTGCAAGGTTGCTTGTAAAAGCATTCATGTTATTGAGCGATTGCGCCAACGCCCCAGACTGGGTATTGAGTAATTGCTGAAGCTGCGCAGTAGTAATTACAATGCTTTGAGAAGACCGGCTTAAGTTGTAAATAACGGTCTGAAGATTATCTTTTGTGTTGGGGTCGAGTAATGTATTAACATTGCGCAAAAGAGAATCGAGGGTAGTAAGTGTGCCTGCAAGTTTGTCTGCTACAGGTGAAAGTTTACTTCCAAGATTTGAAAACATATCACCGGGGCTTGAACTTTTTATTGTGTCGCCCGAATTAAGAAATTAGGACTATCTCCTAATACAATGGCTATTGATGGTGTACCCAGCGGGTTGTTTTCAATAGTGGCAATAGAGTTGTTCGGTAACTTATAATCTTCGTTCAATTTTAAAGCAACCACAATTTCTGTAAGGCTTTTATCTGCAGCATGCGTTTCTAATACACTTCCTATTTGGTAGCCATTTACAAAAACGGGGTTAGATGGAAGAAGTTTTCTGGTGTCTTTATATGTTGCATATAAAACAAAGCCTGATTCAAAAACGCTTTTTCCTTTTAAAAAATTAAATCCAAGGATCAATAAAGCCACAGCTACAGCTGTTAATGCCCCCACTTTTGTTTCGTTAGTAATCTTCATTATTCGTTCTGTATTTTACAAAGGTTATGGTTCTTAATCCCCAATAAATAATTTTTGATAAAGTAAACCAATTCTTTTGAAACGATAACACAAAGTAACCGCCTGATTATCGAACAATTGGCAGGGGCATTTAGTTTGAAGCAGCCTGGCTACAGGCAAAACTGTATTATTTTCAATTGCCTGCCTGTATCGTTTAAGGGCAGCTACAATGGCATTACTAAGTTCGGTTTGACCGCTTTCGCTATTAAGGTATTCTTCTTCTTCAGGATTGGTAATGTACCCTGTTTCAATTAACACACTGGGCATTGCCGTTGCCTGTAATACCCAAATACCCTTTTGGCGCTGTTGTACTTCACGGCTTTTTCTGCCAATTTTTGAAAATTCGTCTTCTACCGCCATGGCAAGGTTTACACTTCTTGCAAAATATTGTTGCGTTTTTAAGGAATACAAAATCATTTTTTCAGGAGAATCAGGGTTAAAATCTCCTACTAATTTGGCAGAAGCAGAATCTATATAGAAAGATTCATTCTCTCTTAAAGCTACCTGCTTATCATCATTCTTATCAATACCCCATATATATGTCTCAGTACCTTTAGCAGGGTTAGGCAATGTCCAGTATCTGTATGTTGGAACTTGTTTCGTATACTTTTTTCTTTTTTTGCCGGTGCCGGAATAATATAGTTTGCGTTTTGTAGCCGGTTAATTCTTTATGCTTACGGATACCAGGAGCGCGTTTACGTGTATGCACACAAAAAGATCTCCTTTGGCAGCATTGGCTTTAGTTGCTTTAACTGTGGGCGATTCGAATACATCTGTTGTTCGTGTCATTACAATTTTTACATCGGGCATTGCGGTTTTTAAGCTTCTTTCCAGCTTTAAAGAATGGCAAGCGTAATGTCTGCTTCATAGCTGAACTGCTCCTCTTGCACCAACATCTTTTCCACCATGTCCGGCATCTATCACAATAGTTTTAATGCCAGGCTTTTTGTCTGGCATTACAGGTTCTGTAGGCTGTTAAAGATGTAAGAGGTAATTAAAATAGAAAGTGCGAAAATAAGGATAAGTTCTTTTACGCATAGTTTCCTGTTCGTTATGTGATTTCTTCACAAATCTTTTACTGTTTAGCACTTACATTTGTTTTGACTCTTATGAGGAAACAATGTAAAGTTACTGCAAAAATAATTCTTTACGGGGCTTGTGGATTACACTCTCCTGTAGATAACGTTTCCACATTATGCTAACAGTAGTCGTGCAGTGTATTTTCTCAAATCATTAACAGCCACAGGCAGATACGGTGCCTTTGCCGGCTGATATTCCATTGCATATTACTTTAACAGACTCTGTTCCGTAAATTGTTTGATACGCTTCGGCAACCTTAATCACACCGTTATACAGATTCCCTGGTTGTTAATACTGATTCTGTAGTTACAGAACATCTATCGATACATTACTGGTTTCCGCGATTCGCTGGACGCCCCTATAAAATATGCCGCAGGAGATTCAGGGGTATTCCTTATTTCAACAGGACATTTATTTTGTATGGTAAAGCAAAGTCGACTATCAGGATATGACGTTTCGATGCAGGCACCATTTTATTTGATCAGGCAAACCAAATGGTAAAAGCTTATGGCGGTTCTGATACAGCAAGCACCGATCCCCTGAATAAAGCTATGATTACACAGGCAGGTACTGAGACTATTAGCGACTCTATCTTCTTTAATTTAAAAACACAGCGGGGGCTTACAAAAAACACCTATTATAAGGAAGGGGAAATGTTTGTGAATGCTGAAATAATAAAGAAGATAAGTAAAGATGTTGCATATGGATATCGGGCCCGGTTCACCACCTGTAATTTAGATACACCCCACTTTGATATACGGGCGAAGAAGCTAAAGGTTATTAATAATAAAATCGCAGTATCAGGCCCTGCATTCCCAGAATTTGAAGGCGTCCCTATGCCTGTTGGTATTCCATTTGGCATTTACCCGTTATATCGCGGAAGGCATTCGGGTGTGCTAACGCCACAATACACCGCCAACCAAAGTTTTGGTTTAGGGCTTACAGGACTGGGTTTCTATAAAGTGTTGGGCGAATATTGGGATGTTACTGTGCGGTCAGATATATATTCTTACGGCGGCTATAATATTTATGTGCATCCTGAATATTTTAAACGCTATAAATATCGCGGTAATCTCGACTTTAGTTTCCAGCATACAAAATTGCTGAATGCTTCCGGTTTATCTAAAGAAGAATTTACCGTTACCAATGGTTTTAATGTTACATGGAGCCATTCGCAGGATACTAAAGCAAGACCCGGAACATCTTTCAGCGCCAATGTACATGCAGGAAGTACTTCTTTTAATTCGCTTATTCCAAACAATGCATTTCGTAATTACCAGAACCAGTTGTATTCTTCCATTACCTACAGTAAAATGTGGAACCAGGGTAAATACAATTTAACGGTATCGGCAAATCATAACCAAAACAACAATTTAAGGCTGGTAAATCTTAACCTGCCTACCGTTACTTTTTCTGCAACCACGGTTTATCCATTTCAACCAAAAGAGCAAATTGGCACAGCCAGGTGGTATGAAAAACTGGGAGTATCTTATAACGGCACATTACAAAACATTACCTCATTCTACGATACAGCTTTCAGTTTTAAAAAATTGTTAGATACCGCACAGTGGGGCGCAGAACATCATATTCCTATTACACTTTCTTTACCGGCTTTTGGTCCTTTTATTATTTCCCCATCGGTTTCTTATTCAGAAAAATGGTATAGCCAGCGAACATTAAGAAAATGGAAACCGGTGGACTCGCACGATACTTTGTATTTGCCTATGCCCCTTACCAGGTATTTGAATATTTTGATAAAGGGAAAATTGATACCATTACCAACCGTGGTTTTTATACTGCGAGAGAAATGAGTTTTGGCGTAGCAATGAGTACAAGGATTTTTGGTACAGTGAATTTTAAAAATTCAAAAGGGTGTCAGGCAATCAGGCACGAAATTAAACCCAGCCTTTCACTTAGTTACAAACCAGACCTTGTGCGAAATAATTATCAGGATGTGCAGATAGATGCTGCCGGAACCACAATACCGTTACTCTGAACTTGGCGGTGTTGTAGGGTCTTACAGCGAAGGTGAATTTGGCGGTATTAGCTTTGGTGTCGATAACCTTATTTGAAATGAAAGTGAAAGATAAAAAAGATACAGCTGCTGAATTAAAAAAGGTAAGGCTGATTGATGGTTTAAGTTTCTCGGGGGGGTATAATATGATAGCAGACAGCCTTAACTGGAGCCCGGTTGGAATTAGCGTACGAAGTACCTTGTTTAATAATGTGAATATTACCGGAACCACATCCATAGATCCTTACAACGTAGATTCTCTCGGTAGAAGAATAAATGATCTTCTCTGGAAACAGGGAAAAATAGGCAGAATTAACAATGGTAGTCTGGCCATATCAACCTCATTCAGAAGTAAGGCAAAAGACGAGCGCACGGATGAACAGCGTTTGGCAGAAGATCAAACCCTTACGCCCTACGAAGAGCAACAGCAACTGGAATACATAAGACAAAACCCTGCGGAGTTTGTAGACTTTAATATTCCATGGTCTGTAAGCGTTTCTTATTCACTAAGTTTTTATAAAACTATTGCGCCCGATGCAAAATCGTTTATTACGCAGGTAAACTCCAACATTAATTTAAATGGCGATTTAAGCATCAGTCCTAAGTGGAAGATTGGTGGCGGTACTTATTTCGATTTTAAAACACAGCAATTGCAGGCAGTAAGTCTTTTTTTAACAAGAGAAATGCATTGCTGGCAAATGGCAATTAACATACAGGTGGGTCAATTTAAATCTTTCAGTATAACACTTAATCCAAAATCAGGATTGCTGCGAGACCTTAAAATAAACAAACAATTTTTACAGCGGTAATCTATTCAATCATAAACCTGGCCTTGGTTTCGGGGTAATTGAGTTTAATAGAATGTTCTTTTCCATCCGCATGTATATCTATTAAATTTATCTGTTCTTTTGTAAGGTCAAAAAGCAGTGAATTTTCCAGCTCAACCTGTGTAAATTCTTTAATTCCTTCTATTGTAAAGTAAGACCAGATGTTTTCATTCTCAGGTTCGTACCCTTCAAAATGAAGCGGGTAATTTATTCCGTTTACTTTCATTTTTAAATGATCATTTACGTAACGATTAATTAATTCTTTAACATCGTTCTCATTTCCGGGGTGTAGAATGTCTAATTTTCCTGCGTGGCTTTTTCTTAAAACAGTTTCAAGATCATCTGTAAAAATCCTTACACTCACTTCAACCTGGTATTCTTCTTTATTATAATGAACATCAGTTAGAGAAACAAATAATGGATGTGTAATTTGCATGGCGGCTATCATAAACCATTGAAACATTATATTTACCATTTACCAATAGAATTTTGTACAGCAAATCTGCGCTTTAATTTGCATAACCTTTATCAAATCATATACAAATTGAGGTTAAAAGCATTCAGCATGTAACATGTTAAACTGTACTTTTGAAACCACCAGAAAATTACCAAAAAATGAAAAGAATTGTTTTAGTAGCGCTGGGAATTTTTCCTGCTTTGTTCGTTTTTTCGCAAGACATTCAAAATAATCCTAACAGTAATCACGGAAATAAATTTGAACAACTGGGCACTACACTGCCCGATCCGAATGTTTACCGTACCGCCAGTGGTGCACCCGGACCTGAATACTGGCAACAGCGTTGTGATTATGATATTAAGTGCACGCTCGATGAAAATAAATTAACCCTTACCGGCAGTGAAACACTAACCTATTTCAACAGCTCACCAAACCCCTTAAGTTATTTATGGCTTCAGTTGGATGAAAACGAGCACAGCTCGGTTAATAACGCTAATTACCAGGATATATCATCCATGCCAAAAAGCCTCAACCTTAATAATTTGGAAATGATGGATCAGCAAAAGACCGATAATGGTTATGGCGATATCATCACCTCTTTAAAAGATGCTTCAGGCAAAGACATTCCTTATACCATTAATAAAACAATGATGCGGGTAGATTTACCGGCGCCCCTTAAACCGGGTCAGCAATTTGTTTTTAAAATAGACTGGCATTATAAGATAGCCGACAGGTTTAAGTACGGCGGTCGTGGCGGTTACGAGTATTTTCCTGAAGATGGCAATTACCTTTTTACCATTGCCCAGTGGTTTCCGCGCATGTGCGTTTACAGCGATTTCCAGGGATGGCAGAATCACCAGTTCACAGGCAGGGGCGAATTCGCCTTAACCTTTGGCAATTATAAAGTACAGATGACGGTACCTGCAGATCACGTTGTTGGCTCTACCGGCGAATGCCAGAACTACCAGCAGGTGCTGGATGCAACACATTACAGCAGGTGGCAAAAAGCGCAAACCGTAAAAGAACCTTTGGAGATTTTTACACTTGATGAAGCACGCAATGCAGAAAAACAAAAAAGTACGGCTACAAAAACATGGATATTTAAAGCAACCAATGTAAGAGACTTTGCCTGGACCAGCAGCCGCAAATTTATTTGGGATGCCATGCCCACATATGTTGATGGAAAAAAGATCATGTGCATGAGCTTTTATGGAAAAGAAGCCTATGGTTTATACAGAAAGTATTCAACCAAAATTGTAGCACACACCATTCAGTCTTATTCGCATTTTACCATTCCTTACCCTTACCCAGTTGCGCAGAGCGTAGAAGCCAGCAATGGTATGGAATACCCCATGATATGTTTTAATTATGGAAGAACTGAAAGCGATGGTACCTACAGCGAATCAACCAAAAATGGAATGATAGGTGTTATTATTCACGAGGTTGGTCATAATTTTTTCCCCATGATCGTTAACAGTGATGAGCGTCAATGGTCGTGGATGGATGAAGGCTTAAACACCTTTGTTGAATACCTTACAGAAGAATTATACGACAATAAATTTCCCTCCCGCCGTGGTCCGGCATTTACTATTGCAGATTATATGAAGCTGCCGAAAGACCAGTTAGAACCGATAATGTCAAACAGCGAAAACATTATTCAGTTTGGTCCGAATGCTTATTCAAAACCAGCTACAGCATTAAATATTTTACGTGAAACTGTTATGGGCAGGGATACTGTTTGATTTTGCATTTAAAACGTATGCAGAACGCTGGGCATTTAAACACCCGACACCTGCCGACCTGTTCAGAACAATGGAAGATGCGAGTGGTGAAGACCTTGACTGGTTTTGGCGTGGATGGTTTTTTGGCATAGACCCCGTAGATATTGCGATAGACAGTGTTAAGGCGTATAAAATTGATGTAAATGCTGAACTGAAGCCCATTATGCCGTTTGGCAGATTAAACGCTGACAGCACGCGTAATATCGATGCACCTTCAATCAATTCTTTTGAAGACATTTCAAAGATCAGGAATCGCAACGATGCCAATATTAAATTCTTAACCGATGTAGACACCACCCTCAGGGATTTTTACTGGCGCTATGGCAGGGGAATTGAAGCGTATGATTCTGCTTTTAAATACAAAGTATCGCCTATGCCTTTTGAAAACATAGACGAAGCCAGGAAGCAATATTATGCCGGTAAAAATTTTTACGAAGTTTCGCTTTCAAATAAAGGCGGGCTGGTAATGCCGGTAATCCTGATGTGGACCTTCGCCGACGGAACTGTTGAAACAGACCGCATTCCTGCCCAGATATGGCGGAAGAACGAAAAGAAAATAAGCAAGGTGTTTATGAAAGATAAAGAAGCGATATCTGTTCGCCTCGACCCGATGCGCGAAACTGCAGACATAGATGAAAGCAATAATACTTATCCTTCTATTGAAACGCCCAGCAAACTTTCATTGTACAAATTAAAACAATCTGTCCGCGGTCAGTCGCAGGGTTTAAACCCCATGCAAAAGGCCAATAAAAAAGAAATTGAGTAAATAATTTATGACATAAAAAAGCCCCGCAATTTTGCGGGGCTTTTTTAATTTAATTAATTCCGGTTTGACCGTCTCTCACTTTTATTTTCTTTTTATTACTATTCTTTTTTTCGTAAAGCAAAACCTCTGCGGGTTTGTTTTTATTAACGATGGCACTGTCTATATTCGAAATAATAACCGTAGAATCCATATTGGCTGCGGCTTTGGCCGCATCCAGTTTCTTCTGTTTAATCGGGTCTATCAATTCATCCATCACATAATCTTCCTTTTTAATAATAAAACCGTGGGAGGCATCGTAATATTCCCATGTGCCCTGCCTTACACTAAATGTTTCAGCCCTCATTAAACGCTGGGTAATTTTATCAGGGTTTTGAAGATCGTAAACAGCCACTGTATCGTAAGGCGATTTAGGGTCAATGGCTTTCCAGCTTTCCTTCCTTACCGGGCCTTCCACTGTAAAGTATTCGTTTATGCCATCTTTATATCCCCACTTATAATTTTCAATGGCCAAAACATCGCCCACCATGTTATAACGTATCCATTTACCTTCTTTCTTATTATCGGTATAATACCCTTCTTCTTTATAACCCGGTTCCCCGCGTAAAGGGGCAACGGTAATTTTCCACTTACCCTGCTTCATGTTTTTAACATCGGTACAATTTATTTTTTCCTTTGTTTTTGGGTCAGTTTCCGAGGTCTTGCACTGGCTAAATGCAGGAGCGGCCACAAATAAAAAAGCCATTAAAAATAAGCGTGTAATCATAAGTAATGAAGGTAACGCTTATAAAAAATAAATGTTTTTATGTACCCGGCTTAAGCCAAATTTTAAGCTTTTGTTGCGTCGCACATTTGTGCTGTAGTATTGTTAAGCAGCATTAATGGTCTTTGTTAAAAAAATGCAGCGCAAGTTCGTAGCCTTTTAAACCCAGTCCCGAAATGGTCCCTTTTGCCTTAGCTGATATATAGGATAGTTTCCGGAATTCCTCTCTTGCGAAAATATTGCTGATGTGTACCTCAACAACAGGAGCCTTTATGGCTGCAATGGCATCGCCAATGGCTACGGAAGTATGCGTATAACCTCCGGGGTTAATAATGATGCCATCAAAATCAAAACCTACTTGTTGTATGGCATTGATCAGCTCGCCTTCTATATTGCTTTGATAATAATCGAATGTTATATCAGAATACTTTTTTTTAAGGTGTTGCAGGTAATCTTCAAAAGATTCTGCACCGTAAATGCCGGGCTCTCTTTTGCCAAGCAGGTTTAAATTTGGTCCGTTTATAATTGCGATCTTCATAAAATAAAACTTCATTTTGGTTTACCATCCAATGCCATAGTCTTCGCCGTGGTTGCTGCTTCCGCCCCAGAATGTGCCATGTTCCCAGTCAAAATAAATGGCGTTAATCGGACCGGATGTTCGTTCGTCGAATTCCATTTTATACCCCATTTTTTTCAATTCTTTACGGGTATAATCAGGGGTGTCTTCGTTCAATACAATTTCACCGGGTTTTGGCCTGCGGTCTTCACCACCCAATGATAAATATAATTGAGATGTATTAAAGTTAGGCTGCTTCAGTAGCCTCCTGCACGGTCATGCCAAACTCGACCATGTTTAGAAAAAATTGTAGCAGGTTTTGATCTTGCGTATCGCCGCCCTGTACGCAAAAGACAAAAATGGTTTGCCATCTTTTAAAGCAAGCGTTGGGGTAAGTGTAACCCGTGGGTGCTTTTCCGGGCTCAACTACATTAAACGGATTGATCGCTGCAGTCCAGTACAAAACTTTGCATGCGCTGGCTCATACCTACGCCGGTATTACCTGCAATGCATGCAGGCATCCATCCGCCGCTGGGTGTAATAGAAACTACCCAACCTTCTTTATCCGCTGCTTCTACCGAGGTTGTTCCCGCCAACGTCCATAATCTGCGTCATCAAAGAGTATTCATCAGTCTGCGTCGCGGTACAGGATTTCGTCTGGAAGTATCGGTAAATATCCTTTGTTGTTTTAATAGATCGACATATAAGGATTTGTTTTTCCTTCGAAAGGATAGGGGTCACCGGGGCCTGCATTTATCATTATTCTTATCGAAACGTTATTTGCGATGCGCCCTTGTTTGCATATTCTTTACTGAGAGTAAACCTTTAATCGGTTCCTCGGGAGGAAAGTAAGGATCACCATAATAAAAATCCCTGTCTGCAAAAGATAGATTCATGGCCTGGTAAAGGGTATGAATATATTTGGGACTGAATTATAACCCATGCCTTTCAGGTCAAAATTTTCAAGTATGTTCAGCGCCTGCAACATTACCGGTCCCTGTGTCCATTGCTGCAGCTTATAAACATCTATGCCTTTATAATTTATTTTAAGCGGTTCTTCATTCAATGGCTTTCCATTTGGCAAGGTCATGCATGGTAATAAGGCCACCCTGTTCTGTGCAGCCACGTACAAATTCCTGCAGCTATATCTCCTTTGTAAAACCTGTCATTGGCAGCTATGATCGCCTCTTTTCTTGTTTTGCCTTTTTTTAACGCTGCTGTTTCTGCCTCAACCATTTTGGTAAGTGTTTGCAAGCAAATCTTTTTGCACAAATATTTCACCTGCTTCAGGTGCTTCTCTTTGCTGATTCAGGTGCGGTAAGAAAAACCTGTTTAGAATATGGCCATTCCTTTATTAGTGCTTTATTACGTTCCATGCTATTGGCTGTTTGCTGCATCTATCGGGTAACCTTCTGCTAGTTGCATGGCAGGTGCAAGCACTTCTTTTAAACTCATGGTTCCATATTCGGCAAGCATGTAGCATAACCCACCCGGTGTACCCGGCGTAACAGCTGCCAAGCGGCCCATATTCCGGCGGATAATTATTCCTTTGCTCTTGAAAAATTCAGCAGTTGCGCCGGTCGGTGCAACACCCAGTGCATTTATAGCAATTACTTTTTTTGTTTTTGGATTGTAAATGAGGGCCTGTGTTTCACCGCCCCAGCTCAGTACATCCCACATGGTGCAGGTTGCAGCCAGCATAGCACAGGCTGCATCAACTGCATTGCCTCCTTTATTAAAAATCATTCGAACCAGCCGCTGCTGCCAATGGTTTACCTGTAATGGCCATCCAGTTTTTACCGTGCAAAGGTGGTTTTTGTGTTTTCTGGCTAAATACCTGTGACACTGAAAATAACAAGAAAATAATCATTCCACTCAATCGCATATGCCTGTTTTATGCTTAAAGTTAGGGACTTATTAAGAAGCAAAAAAGCCGCTAATTACTTAACGGCTTTAATAATAAAATGAATTTTACTTTAATTTTTGTGTGCTTTAATAAGGTCAATAAAATCATCAAATAAATAACGTGCATCGTGTGGACCCGGGGTGCTTTCGGGGTGATATTGTACACTGAATGCAGGTTTGTCTTTTACCCTAATGCCTTCAATACTTTCATCGTTCAGGTTTACATGGGTTATTTCTATACCGGGATGATTTCTCACTGCTTCGGGATCAACACCAAAACCATGATTTTGGGTTGTGATTTCGCATTTACCTGAAATAATATTTTTTACCGGATGATTTAAGCCCCTGTGACCATGGTGCATTTTAAACGTAGGAATATCGTTTGCAAGGGCCAGTAATTGGTGACCTAAACAAATGCCAAACAGAGGTTTTTCATCTTTCATCAACTCTTTCACAGTATCTACTGCATAACCCATTGCAGCAGGGTCTCCCGGTCCGTTTGAAATAAAATATCCATCCGCATTAAATTCTTTTACACGGCTTGCCGGGGTTTTTGCAGGGTGCACTTTTACATAAGCACCACGTTCAACCATGCAATTAATGATGTTTTGTTTAATGCCATAATCCATTACTGCAATGCGAATTGCTGCGTTTGCATCACCCGCAGTATATTCTTCCCTGGTACTTACAACGCTGGCTAATTCAAGTCCTGCCATACAGGGTACTTTTTTTAATTCATCCTTTAGTTTGTCTGCATTTAAAATTTCGGAGGAAATGATACAGTTCATTGCGCCATTCGTGCGCACATGTTCTACCAGGGCACGTGTATCAATGTTTTCAATAGCTACAATATTATTTTGTTTCAGGTAATCATCCAGTCCGTGGGTTGCCTGGTAGCGGGAGAAACGGTCTTCAAGGTTTCGACCGATCAAAGCTTTGATCTTAACGGTGGAACTTTCCATGTCAACGTTGTTTACACCGTAATTGCCGGTGTGAACATTGTTCATGATAAGCACCTGGCCGTAATAACTTGGGTCTGTAAAAACTTCCTGGTAACCCGTCATTCCGGTATTAAAGCACAACTCGCCGGTCGCTGTGCCAATTTTTCCAAAAGCTGAACCATAAAATACATTTCCATCTTCTAAAACTAAAATAGCCTGTTGTGTTTGGTGGGACATGCTTATGATTTGTGTGCAAAAAAAAGAAAATTCATCGTTAACAGGTTCTATTTACTCACAATATTTATACAACAAAAAAAGCGGGATCAATTTCTGATCCCGCTTACTTATTTCTTTTAATAAAAATCTTTATTTAATCGGCTCATCTGCCGGCACTGCAGTAGTATCGGTGTTACCTTCAATTGCAGGTTCAGTATCCGGTTCTGTAACGGGTGCCGGTTGTGTTTCAGGCTCAACGGGTGCATCTTTAGGATCAACTGTTTCAGTTGCTGCAGAAGCCTGAGTTGTTTCTGTAGCTTTTTTCCTCCGCTGCGACCACGGCGTGTTCTTTTTGCAGGTTCAGCAGCCTGATCAGCACTTTTGCCATATACATCATTGAAATCTACCAGTTCAATCATTGCCTTTTCTGCATTATCACCGGCACGTATACCGAGTTTTAAAATCCTGGTATATCCACCGGGGCGAGCTGCGATCTTTGGACCAATAACAGTGAACAATTCTTTAACAGCAAACTTATCATTCAAATAACTAAAAACTATCCTGTGCTGGTGACTGATCTGTAACAGGTCTTCAGACTTTTTTGTTTTTGTTATTAAAGGCTCTACATATTTACGAAGTGCTTTTGCTTTTGCAAGCGTAGTTACAATGCGTTTATGCATTATAAGCTGGCTTGCAAGGTTTGCCAGCAACGCATCCCTGTGGGATTTTGTGCGGCTTAAATTTTTAATTTTATCTCCGTGACGCATGTTTGTGTATTTAACCTTGTACCGTGGTCAGGGAATTACAAGGTGTGAAAAATATTTGTATTATCTGTCTATATCGTCTAAGCCCATTTTGCTTAGATCCATACCGAAGTGTAAACCTCTTTCGCCAAGTACCTGCTCAATTTCGCTTAATGACTTCTGACCGAAATTTCTAAACTTCATCAGGTCTTCCTGTTCGTATTGAACCAGCTCGCTTAAAGAGTTGATCTTGGCAGCTTTCAGGCAATTGAAGGCACGCACTGAAAGATCGAGGTCTTCCAAAGGTGTTTTCAAAACTTTTCTTAATTGCAATAATTGCTCGTCTACCACATCTTCTTTCCTGTCTTCCTTATTATCAAAAGTGATGTTCTCATCTGTAATGATCATCAGGTGCTGGATAAGAATACGTGATGCCTGTTTAACTGCATCTTCAGGATGAATGGTGCCATCTGTAGAAACATCAAGTATCAGTTTCTCGTAATCTGTTCTTTGTTCTACACGATAGTTTTCTACAGAATATTTTACATTCTTAATTGGCGTGTGAATTGAATCGATCGGGATGAAACCAAACACAGCATCTTTTAATTTGTTTTCGTCTGCAGGAACATAACCACGGCCTTTGGCAATGGTTAATTCAATATCGAGACGGGCAGTGGTATCCATAGTGGCAATTACGTGCTCGGGGTTCATAACCTTAAAGCTCTGCAATGCATCTTCGATCATACCTGCGGTAAATTCTGTTTTTCCTTTTACGCTGATGGTAACTTTTTCAGAAGGCACATCATGATCTACTGATTTTCTAAACCTAACCTGTTTAAGGTTAAGGATCATTTCAGTAACATCTTCAGTAATGCCCTTAATGGTTGCAAATTCATGCTCCACACCTTCAATCTTTAAACCTGTAATGGCGTATCCTTCAAGGCTGCTTAATAAAACGCGCCTTAATGCATTACCAATGGTAAGGCTAAAGCCTGGTTCTAACGGACGGAATTCAAACTGCCCTTCAAAATCAGTAGCTTTTTGTAAGATTATTTTGTCTGGTTTCTGAAAATTTAAAATGGCCATATTGTTTGTTGAAAATTTGAAATGTAATAATGATGAATTCGAAAAACCTGCACGAGGTTATTTTGAATATAACTCCACTATCAATTGTTCTTTAATGTTTTCAGGAACACTTTCTCTTTCCGGATGGGTGATGAAAGTTCCTTTACGTTCTCCTTCGTTCCAGTCTAACCAGCCGAATTTTGGATTTTTACCGCGTATAAGGCTGGTAATAGATTCATTATTCAGGCTTTTTTCATTCAGACCAATTACATCACCGGGTTTTAACTGGTAAGATGGAATATTTAAAACCTGGCCATTAACGGTAATGTGTTTGTGCGATACAAGCTGGCGAGCAGCAGGCCGCGATGGTGCCATACCCATACGAAAAACGGCATTATCTAAACGTGACTCAAGAAGTTTAATAAGATTTTCGCCTGTTACGCCTTTTAAGCGGCTGGCTTCATCGAAGGTTTTTCTAAACTGGCGCTCCAATACACCGTAAGTGTATTTCGCTTTTTGTTTTTCTTTCAGCTGAAGTGCATACTCTCCCAGGGTTTTACGCTTGCGGGTTGCGCCATGCTGACCGGGGGGATTGCTGTTCTTTGAAAGATATTTTCCATTGCCGAGTATCGGCTCGCCGAACATGCGGCTGATCTTTGTTTTTGGGCCGGTGTACCGTGCCATAATTTACTTGATTTTTTGTTGACGGAATACGATCGGTAAAAATCTTAAAATGAATCGTAAACCCTTGTTATTAAAAATTTCGGCTTATGCCGATTGTACTATACTCTTCTTTTCTTGGGAGGACGGCAACCATTGTGTGGAAGGGGTGTAACGTCTTTAATCATGGTAATTTCTATTCCTGACTGGGAAAGTGAACGAATGGCACCTTCACGACCGGCACCGGGTCCTTTTACATAAACATCCACTCTTTTTAAACCAGCATCCAGTGCAACTTTAGCTGCATCTGCTGCTGCCATCTGGGCTGCATAAGGCGTGTTCTTTTTAGAACCCCTGAAACCCATTTTACCTGCAGATGACCAACTGATAACCTGGCCCTGCTTATTGGTAAGAGAAATATTAATGTTGTTAAAGGTTGCATTGATATGCGCGTCGCCATAAGCATCAACTTTTACCACTCTTTTTTTTGCTGCTGCTTTTGCGCTAACGGGACCTTTTGCCTGTGCTTTTGCCATAATAATTTTTATATTTCAAATTGTGCAAAACCGCTGTGCGGCAATGCAAACATTTTATTGACTATTTCTTAGGTGCCTTTTTCTTTCCGGCAACCGTTTTACGTTTACCTTTTCTTGTACGGCTGTTGGTACGGGTGCGCTGACCGCGTACAGGTAAACCTTTTCTATGCCTTAACCCGCGGTAACAGGCAATATCAAGCAAACGCTTAATGCTCATCTGCACTTCACTTCTTAAAGCACCTTCCACTTTAAACTCGTTGGTAATTATATTACGAATAGCTGTTTGTTCATCATCATTCCAATCAGAACTTTTTTGTTTATATCTATTCCAGCTTTATCTAAAATATGTTGGGCGGTAGAACGGCCAATGCCATAGATATACGTAAGGCCTATTTCGCCTCTTTTATTTTTTGGAAGATCTACACCTGCAATACGAGCCATAAGTGATGTTTATAGTTATAATTATTTTGATATTTACTTGGTGGGATTTGCTATTTGCAACATTTAACCCTGGCGTTGTTTATACCTTGGATTTTTTTTGTTGATGATATACAGCTTTCCCTTTCTGCGAACGATTTTACAATCGGCGCTGCGTTTTTTTATGGATGCTCTAACTTTCATAATAAATTTTTTGCTTCAGGCTTTTTTTATTTATACCTGAAAATTATTCTTCCTCTCGATAAATCGTACGGGCTCATTTCAACCCCCACTTTATCTCCCGGCAATATTCTTATATAATGCATGCGCATTTTTCCTGAAATAGTTGCCAGTATTTCGTGCCCATTTTCCAGTTTAACCCTGAACATAGCGTTACTTAATGCTTCTAAAATTGTTCCGTCTTGTTTGATCAGTGGCTGCTTCGACATATTTTTGGGAGCGCAAAGATAAAAAAATGAGACGTAAATATGAAGATTTAAGAAAAATTTTTATGCCGATGCACGGATTTTGGCCAAAACTAAGCCTTGGAAGGCAATTCTGAAGGATATTTTAGTTAAGTATTCTCCATTAATAATTTACCTTATTATAACGGTTCCCAGGTTACGGGTTAATTCTATCTCAATGGCTTTTAATTGTTTATGTATTTCCAGTAATTGAAGTTGTTCTGCCATGTCTTTACTACTTTCCATATCTTTCTGGTTTTGCAAAAACATTTTCTTTATTTTTCTGAGTTTAAAATAATTCAGGCTTTTTACGATTTCGTTGAGAATATCATGGGGAGCAAGAATATTCATATTCTCCAGTTTTTCATCCCATCGCTGACTTAGTTCGAAAGGAAACATAGTTATATTGATCACCTGCTTCCTGATGTTTTCATCATTATGGTAAAGCAGGGTTTTTACTGTGGGTTGTAATCCGTCATCATACTGCGTTTTATATAATTCGTATAATTTTTCGGTTTGCTGGTTATCGAACCTAAAATTTTCCAACTCTTCAAATATGTAATCGGCAATGGTTTGTTCTTCGTTCCATTTATTTAAACCATTTTCCAGAAGCAGGCGAACCAGGTTTTCTTCCAGCAAAATATCCTGCTGAATGATCCACTTTGAACCAGGTAACTCTTCTTCATGAGTAACACCTTCTTCAATTACAGGCAGGGCAAGCTTTTTTTCCTCCTTATTAATTTTCTCTTTTTTGTATTGGTTTACAAGCGTTGTTAAACCTTCTTCTTCAAGGTTTAAAATATTTGCGCATTGCTTTATATATTCCTGCTGCTTGGTAAAATCTTCTGTTTTATTAATGCGGCTTAACGTTTCGGCAATGTGTTTAACCACCTCATTTTTTTTGCTAACATCATTGCCTGCATCTTTCAGCATTACCTCCAGCTGAAAAAGAATAAAGTCTTTTTTGTTTTCGCTTATAAACCGGCGGAATTCATCTGCCCCGATTTTATTTACATAACTGTCCGGGTCTTCTTTATCTGGGATCAATAAAAGTTTCACATTCAGGCTTTCTTCGAGGGCCATATCCAGCCCGCGAAGTGCAGCTTTAATACCGGCTTCATCCCCATCATATATTATGGTAAGATTTGAGGTGTATTTTTTCACCAGCCTCAGCTGGTCGGCCGTTAATGAGGTGCCACCACTGGCAACAACATTTTCTATACCTGCCTGGTGCAGGCTTATAACATCGGTATAGCCTTCTACGAGCAGGCATTCATTCTGTTTGCTTATGGCGCTTCGGGCAAAATAACTTCCATATAATATTTTACTCTTATGGTAAATGTCATTTTCGGGTGTGTTAATGTATTTGGGGCTTTTTTCGGCCTTTCCTATAATCCTGGCGCCAAACCCGATTATTTTACCCGTTATATTATGTACAGGAAAAAGAATGCGTCCTCGGTAATTGTCAAAAAGCGCTTCGTTTCTTTCTGTTACTAAACCCGATTGCAGCAACAGCCCCGGGTTAAACTGATTATTGATTGCTGTTGAAGCAAACTCCCTCCCGGCTTTAGGATTATAACCTACCTGGAATTTTGTAAGTACTTCTTCTTTAAACCCGCGTTGTTCCAGATAACTGAGGGCTTCGTTACTGCCTTCCTCCTCGTGTAATTTGGCGGAGAAAAACTTTTGGGCAAAGGTATTGATCACAAAAAGACTGTCTGCCGCCTGTTGTTTTAGTTTACCCTCTTCTGATTGAACTGTTTCTTCTATTTCAATATTATAACGGGCTCCCAGCCATTTAAGCGCCTCAACAAAAGTGTATTTCTCATGCTCCATTAAAAATGAAATGGAGTTTCCGCTTTTACCGCAACCAAAACATTTGTAAATGTCTTTAGAAGGCGAAACAGTGAACGATGGTGTCTTCTCGTTGTGAAAGGGGCATAGCCCCAGGTAATTTGCCCCGCGTTTTTTAAGGCGTACAAATTCACCCACCACATCCATAATGTCAACCCTTGCAGTAATTTGTTGTATGGTGGAGGGAGTAATCAACTGTTGCAAATATAAAAACCCATACAAGGCGGCAGTTTAAAATCATTCCACCGGCTTTGCACACCATTTCTTTTAAAATGTGCATTATTCAATTACCCCTTAAAAAAAATTTTCATGCTCTTTTATTGTGTAAATTTTACACATATTTGTAAATGCATGATTAATTACCTAATTTTCCTCCTCTAATTATTAAAGTTTGCTTTTATGAAGAAATTATTGCCATTAATTGTATTGGTTTTCACCGGAACGGTAAACGCCCAGCTGCTTAGCTGGTCACCAAAATTTATACAGGAAAGTTCAAGCCCCATTGAAATAGTTATGGATGCCAATTATGGCAATAAAGGTTTGAAAGATTACACGCCTACTACCGATGTGTATGTGCATGTTGGCGCAATTACCAATAAAAGCACTTCATCAAGCGACTGGAAGTATGTACCCTTTACCTGGGGAACGACCAATGCAACTGCCCAGTGTACTTACCTGGGGAACAATAAATGGAAATACACTATAACCGGTGGACTTAGAACATTTTTTGGTATTACAGATGCATCAGAAAATGTAAAAAAAATTGCCATACTGTTTCGTAACGGAGCGGGCACCCTCGTTCAAAGAAATGCCGATAATAGCGATATGTACGTACCGGTTTATGATAATGGCCTGCAGTTCGCATAGACGAGCCTTTCAGCCAGCCATTATATAAGCCCATACCTGAACCTGTAACTAAAAAAGTAGGAGACCCTCTTAACATAACGGCATATGCAAGCCAGAGCAGTACATTAAAATTATTTTTTAATGGCACAGTAATCAGTACTACAACAGGAACATCTATATCAACCACAACAAATATTACAACTTCTGGTAACCAACAAATAATTGCAGAAGCAACAGCATCAACTGTAACCCGAGACACTTTTAATTTTGTTGTAACCCCTGCCAATAATGTTGCCGATTTGCCAGCCGGTGTAGTAGATGGAATAAATTACGAACCGGGAGATACTTCAGTAGTATTGGTGCTTTATGCACCCAATAAAACGAATGTATTTGTTATTGGTGATTTTAATAACTGGACAACCAATTCTGATTACCTGATGAATATTACGCCTGATGCATCCCGTTACTGGATCAGGGTAAAAGGGTTAACACCAGGCACTGAGTATGCGTATCAATACCTTATAGATGGTAACCTGAAAGTGGCGGATTACAATACCGAAAAAGTACTGGATCCAGACAATGATAAATACATTCCGGCAACCACGTACCCGGGCTTAAAGCCTTACCCTACCGGTAAAACATCGGGCATTGTAAGTGTTCTGCAAACGGCGAAACCTACATATACATGGCAGGCAAACGGTTATGTACGGCCTGACAAACGCAACCTCGTAATTTACGAATTGCTGGTTAGAGATTTTATAAGCGCCCAGAATTACCAGACTTTAAAAGACAGTATCAGCTACTTTAAAAAGCTTGGAATAAACGCGATAGAATTAATGCCCATTAATGAGTTTGAAGGAAACATTAGCTGGGGGTATAACCCAAGCTTCTACTTTGCACCGGATAAATATTACGGAACTGAAACAGCATTGAAACAATTCATAGATGAATGTCATAAGAATGGCATAGCAGTAATAATGGATATTGCATTAAACCATTCCTTTTATTTGTCGCCCATGGTACAAATGTACTGGGACAATTCTTTGAACCGCCCGGCAGCAAACAACCCATGGTTCAACCCTACACCAAGGCATGCCTTTAATGTTGGATATGATATGAACCATGAAAGCCCTGCAACGCAGGAATTTGTAAACCGGGTAATTAATCACTGGTTAAAAAATTATAAAATAGACGGATTTCGCTGGGATCTTTCCAAAGGATTTACACAAAAGCAAACATGTGATGCAACGGGTAATAACTGCGATGTGGGTGCATGGAGTGCATACGATGCAAGCCGCATTGCATTATGGAAAAAATATAATGGATACATGCAGGCGGCCTCAGCCAACAGCTATTGCATACTCGAACATTTTGCAGATAATTCAGAAGAAAAGGAATTGGCAGATAATGGCATGATGCCATGGGGTAACCTAAACTATAATTATAATCAGGCTACTAAAGGGTATAACAACGGATGGGATTTTAGCTGGGGTGTTTACACTGCCCGCGGATGGACCAATCCTTTTCTCATCACATATATGGAGAGCCATGATGAGGAAAGAATACAATATCGCAATGAAACTGAGGGTAACAGCATTCCCGGATATAATGTAAGAGATACAGCCATCGGATTAAAGAGGGATGGTATGGCTGCCGCTTTCTGGAGCATGCAGCCCGGTTCGAAAATGATGTGGCAATTTGGTGAAGTGGGTTATGATTATTCAATTAACAGGTGTCAGAACGGAACCATCAGTAACGATTGCAGGTTAGATGTAAAACCAACCGGCTGGGCATTTTTTAATAACCCGAACAGAAAGGCCCTGTTCGATGTTTATTCGGCTATGCTTAGGTTAAGAACCACACCTAATTATACATCAACCTTTACATCCGGCGCCATATCTTATAACTTTTCAGGAAATGTAAAATGGGAAAACATAATAAGCGATTCTTTAAAAATTGTTGTTTTTGGAAATTTTGATGTGGTTACTCAAACTGCCACCATCAATTTTCCTACTGCAGGCACCTGGTACAGCTATCTTTCCGATTCTGTTGCCAACCTTTCCACTGCTTCTCAATTTGTTAACCTGAAGCCGGGCGAGTATTATGTTTTTACCAGTAAAAATGTAAGAAGCTCTGTGTTGTTACCGGTTACCTGGTTAAGCTTCAGCGCTAAAAGAACATTGAATAATGCCGTTGAATTAAACTGGAGTACAGCATCAGAAATCAATAACCATCATTTTGAAGTGCAGCGCAGCCGCGATGGAATAAATTTTGAAACAGTAGGCACAGTGGCAGCATCTAATACCGTTTCGGCAGAGCAGCATTATAAGTTCAATGATAATTTTCCATTAAAGGGTACCAATTTTTACAGAATTAAACAGGTTGACCTCGATGGCAGATTTACTTATTCAGCCACGCAAAAAATAAATATGGATGCTGTAGCGCGTTTATGGAAATTGTATCCAAACCCCGCCCATAATATTACTGCAATTTATACCAATACCACCGTTGCATCGCTGCAGGTTATTGTAACAGATCTATCCGGCAAAGCGGTGTACAGGACAACAGTTTCGAATACTGCCGCCGGACAGCGTATAGAAATTCCGGTGCAGCAATTTGGAAAGGGGGTATATATGATTAAGGTGAATGCAGATAACAACACCTCAACCGAAAAACTGGTAATTCAATAATAAATATTTTTTAATTTTAAAATCCCGGCATAACGCCGGGATTTTTCTTTATAAATACATGGCAATAATTTACTTTTAATATTAACCAAAACCAGATCATGAAAAATAGAAAACCTGCCATTATCCTCATTTTACTTGCATTAACCATTATGGGTTATACCCGCCTGGAGGGAATTGAAAATATCCGGACCATACAGTTTTTATACATATTTGCTACAGGCGCATTATCTGCATTACTAATACGGGAAGTTGTGAAGAAATATAAAGGAGAAATTAAACCCGGCCCCGCAAGGTTTGTTGACAGAAATTAGCTTTACTCTTCCTGCATATCTTTCAAAATTTCGTCAGACACGGTTATAAGTAGTTTGTCAATTCTGTGGGCATCCATATCAACAATTTCAAATTCAAAACCCCGCCAAACAACTTTGTCGCCCGTGGAGGGAATGCGTTCTAACTGTTGTAAAATAAACCCGGCAAGGGTATCGAAATCTTCGTCTCCCTCGCTCCATGCAGCTTTTTTAAAATAGGAAAGAAAGCGGTACCAGGGTAGCTGCGCATCGAATAAAAATGATCCGTTGCCCCGGGCAGTTATTTCATAATCTTCCTCATGCGGTTCAGAAAAATCGCCCACAATTGCGCTTAATATATCGTTAAGTGTTATTATACCCTGCATGCTGCCATATTCATCAACTATAAAAGCATAATGCGTTCTGCTTACTTTAAATTTTTCCAGCAATTGGTAAGCTGAGTTGTTTTCAGGAACATACAGCGCTGCCCGCATTACCTCACTAACAGGAATATCGGAAGAGAGTTTGAAGACATCTTTTAACGATACTACTCCTTTTATGTTATCAATGCTTCCTTCACAAACCGGGTAAACAGAATGCACCAGTTCGTCGTTCAGTTTTTTAATATCTCCAACTGTGCATCCATATTCTATCCAAACCATATCGCTTCTGTGCGTCATAAGTGAAGTGATGTTGCGGTCTCCCAGGTGAAATACCCTTTCAATAATTTCCTGCTCTGCTTCATCAATTGCACCATGTTCAGTTCCTTCATTAATAATGGCTTTTATTTCTTCCTCAGTTACCTGGTTGTCCCTGTTTTTAATTTTAAACAGTCGAACTAACAGGTTGCCAGATTTTGTAAGCAGCCAAATGAAGGGATAAGTAATTAATGTAACTATTCGCATCGGCGCTGCCAGTGTTTTGGCAATTCCTTCCGGGTTACTCAGACCAATTCGTTTAGGGACAAGCTCTCCTAAAACAAGCGAAAAATAAGTAATTGCGATTACAATAATTGTGGTGGCAATACCCCCGCTGTAACCTTGCAGCGATGGGTAATTATTAAGGTAGGCCTGCAGGTCGCTTTTGAGGCTTTCGCCGGAAAACAAACCGTTTAAAATGCCAATTAAAGTAATACCAATTTGTGTGGTCGAAATAAATTTATCGGGATGGTTGGCTAATTCGAGTGCCTCCCTCGCCCTCAGGTCGCCTTTATTTGCCTGTGCTTCCAGCCGTGCTTTACGTGCAGAAACCAGCGCGATCTCAGCCATTGCAAAAACCCCGTTTAACAGGATCAATGCAAGAATAATAAGAATTTCCGTCATAAATATTGAGGCAAAGCTAATAAATAAGCATTTTCTTTTAAATCTGATATGGTTAAAGCATAAGCCTGCCTAACCGCCTGTTAAAAATTGATGCCATTCCAAAACCTATAAAGCTACCCACCAAACCTCCGCCAATTACATCAAATGGGTAATGAATACCCACATACACCTGTGCGGTGCTTACCCACGCAGCCCATAGAAAAAACAGGTAACTCCAGTTTTTTAAATAATGCTTCAGCGTAGTGTGAAAAAACAAAGCCGCCGCGAAATGATTGGTTGCATGGGAAGACGTGAAACTATAACTGGGCGAGCAGCCAACAAGTAAATGCGCATACTGCATTAAAAGCGCATTATGGCAGGGTCTGGGCCTGGCAACCCAATATTTTATAACACTGCTGCTTAACTGGTCGCTAACCGTTATGGTTATTGCAACAAATAAAATAAAGGGTAATGTTTTTTTTCCGAAGTTCATAACGACAAATACCAACAAAAAAAGATAAAGGGGAAGCCACGTTGTTGCCTCCCGGCTTAAGGGCATTATTTTATCGAAGAGGGGGTTCGATAAACCATTATTGATGAAAAGAAAAAGCCATTCATCTATATTTTGGAATGTGTCTGCAAAAGCTATCAGCAACAAAATAGATTTTTTGAAATAACTTAAAGAAGTAAACTGGCTTAGTGCAGCTTCTTAGCAATTATTATCATGCGAGGCGCTTTTCTAACATGATAAGGTCCGAGGTCATAATTGCCAAAAACTTCCTGCACCATTAAACCATGAAATGCCAGCATGTCGGTGAAATCTCCGAGCGAAAATTTCTCTACCTTTTCTGTGTACAGGTGTTTTAAATTATGGCCTGATGGGTCTTCAATTTGTATGCGTTTGTAAAAGTGATCCTCATCGTGCCAGCGTGCAATATGAAAGTTTACCCCGCCTATGGTTTTCTCTTCTGTATGTAATATATTCTCTTCGTTAAAATGCACGTTCAGGTAATCTATGGTAAGCATGCCCTTAGCTTTAAGGCTTTGCGCAATTGTTCGCACAGCGCTGTCATGCTCCCTGCCTGAATGAAAATAACCAAAGCTTGTAAAAAAGTTAAAGGCAAAATTAAAGTAGTTGATCATGAAGGGCTGCCGCATATCGTGCAGGTAAAATTGCACGTTATCTGTTTCAAGGCTCTTGGCTTCAATAATAGAGGTCTCTGAAATGTCTATACCTGTTACATCAAACCCCATATCGGCCATTACCCGTGTATGCCTGCCTTTGCCACATGCTGCATCTAAAACCCGGGCGCCGGGTTGCATATTAAGGTATTGCGCTAATTTTTGTAAAAACTGCGTAGCCTCGCGTTCGTTACGCTCTTTATAAAGAATATCATAATAGGGCGAGCTGAACCATTCTTTGTACCATTCTTTTTCGGCCATATTAAAAAAGATTCACTCAAATATACCACCACAGGGTCGAAAAGCATATTTATTTTTCGCTTTCAGGGGCCTAAAAAATTTCCGTTTTTTTAAGCTATGTTTGCTGCCTTACCAAACCATAATGGCATTAATTAAAAGTATATCCGGGCTCAGGGGAACAATTGGAGGCAAGCCTTCAGAATCATTAAGTCCCATCGATGTAGTAAAGTTTACTGCTGCGTATGCCACCTGGTTACTTAAACAAAATCCTGAAAATAAAACGGTTGTTGTAGGCAGGGATGGAAGAATGAGTGGCGAGATGGTTCAAAACATTGTAACCAGTACATTAAACAGTTGTGGTATCGATGTTATAAATGTCGGATTAAGCACAACACCAACCGTAGAAATGGCGGTAACATTTAATAATTGTGCCGGCGGTATTATTATAACAGCCAGCCACAACCCTTCTGAGTGGAATGCACTTAAGCTATTAAACCATAATGGCGAATTTATTAATGCAGAAGAGGGCGAGGCATTATTGCAATATGCCGAGGATGAACAATTTAATTTTGTGGCTGCCTCCAAATTAGGAAAAAACCGCACCGATGAACAGGCATTGCAACAGCACATAGATGCAGTTATAAATTATAGCCTTGTTGACGTAAGTGCCATTAAAAAGAAAAAGTATAAAATAATAGTTGATGGTATAAACAGCACCGGGGCAACAGCTGTTCCCGCATTATTGCGGGCGTTGGGTGTTAAGGAAATTGTTGTGCTGAATGAAGATATTAACGGGCGGTTTGCGCATAACCCCGAGCCATTACCGCAGCATCTTGGCGATCTTAGCCGCGAGGTTAATAAACAGCAGGCACACCTTGGTATTGCCGTAGATCCCGATGTAGACAGGCTTTGCTTTGTATGTGATGACGGGTCTATGTTTGGAGAAGAATACACGCTTGTAACTGTTGCAGACTATGTGTTGCAAAATAAAAAAGGAAATACGGTAAGCAACCTATCTTCCACGCGTGCTTTAAAAGATGTTACCCTTAAATATGGTGGCGAATACTTTCCCAGCGCCGTTGGCGAAGTAAATGTTATTGCTAAGATGAAAGAGACGAATGCGGTTATTGGTGGTGAAGGAAATGGTGGAATTATTATTCCCGACCTTCATTATGGAAGAGATGCATTAATTGGTATAGCATTGTTTTTAACTTACATGGCAACATCAGGAAAAAGCGCCATACAGTTACGGCGGCAATACCCCGATTATTTTATCAGCAAAAATAAAATTGAGTTGGGTAAGAATATAGATGTAGATAAAATATTCACCAACATCAGGCATAAATACAAGAATAACCCTGTAAACACAGAAGACGGCTTAAAAATAGAATTCGACAGGGACTGGGTACACCTTCGCACAAGTAATACAGAACCCATCATACGCATATATGCCGAAAGCAATTTTGAAACAACGGCAGATAATATTGCCCGCAAAATAATGCAGGATATAAAGGAGTATATGTAAATTTCCTTCCCTCTTTATTATCAGTTTTAAGATGAACAACCGCATTTATTTTGATAACGCCGCCACCACCCCACTCGATAAAGAGGTGCTTGATGCGATGATGCCTTACCTTACCACACATTTTGGAAATCCTTCAGCAATATATAGTTATGGACGGGAGAGCCGGCTGGCTATTGAAAATGCGCGAAAATTGGTCGCTAAAATTTTGAATGCACACCCTGCAGAAATTTTTTTTACCAGCGGTGGTACAGAAAGCAGTAATACTGCAATTACAGAATCGGTTCGCGATCTGGGATGCAGGCACATCATCACTTCTAAAATAGAACACCATTGCACGTTGCACACTGTTGAAAATTTAAGGTGCAACGGAGATGTAGATGTAACATATGTAAGGCTGAAAGATACAGGGCACATAGACCTTGAAGATATGGAAAACATACTAAGCAATTGCGAGGTAAAATGCCTTGTAACACTTATGCATGCGAATAATGAAATTGGCAATCTGTTAGATTTGCATGCAGTGGGCAACATTTGTAAGAAGTATAATGCCATTTTTCATTCCGATACCGTACAAACTGTTGGTCATTTTTCTTTTGATCTGCGTAACACACCTGTTCATTTTATAACAGGGTCTGCACACAAATTTCATGGTCCGAAAGGTATAGGCATTTTATATGTGAACGAGAATGTCAAGATAAAACCTTACATGCATGGTGGGGCTCAGGAGCGAAATATGCGTGCGGGAACCGAAAACCTGTATGGCATCGTAGGCTTTGCGAAGGCACTTGAATTAGCCACTAATAATTTGGATAAAGAAAGCACCCACATTAAGCATTTAAGGCAATACATGAAAGGTAAATTAATAGAAAATTTACCAGGTGTGGAATTTAATGGAGACGAAGGCGAAAAATCCTTATATACCGTTTTAAGTGTTGCTTTTCCTAAGACTGAAAAAAGTGAAATGCTTTTATTTAACCTCGATATAAATAATATTTGCGCATCAGGCGGTAGTGCATGCACGAGCGGTGCAGATGCAGGCAGCCATGTTATTCGCGAAATAAATTCAAACCCCAACCAGGTTACAGTGCGCTTCTCTTTCAGTAAGTATAACACTATGGAAGAGATCGATCAGGTTGTAGAAAAACTGAAAAAAATTATATAAACCTATTGCCCCACGAGAAAAACAGCATTCGCAAACATCAGTTTTCCATTTTGCCAGAATAGCCTGAATAAGGGGTTGTCGGCAAGTAATACAATGTTGCCTTCATCAAAAGATTTGGCACCCATAACCATTCCATCTTTTAAACGATTCTTTAATTCGCTTCCAACAAAACCGCTTACATAACCTGAAGCATTAATGGTGCCTACATTCCACCCCTCTTTTACATATTCATACATTTCATTTCCCAATTTTAAAGTGTAATAATAACCGGGATAACCAAAAGCTAATGGATGGGTATTGTCGATGTTTACTTTATAAATAGCACCGGGTATGGCGTTGCGCAATTCGTCGCGTTCATAATCTGCATACTTTTTTAGTATTACCGTATCCTTTTTTTCTTCTTCTTTTATTTTAAAACCTGCCCATTCTGCAGTTAATAATTTAGCGGCACCCTGGTCCATGGCAATTACCTTTCCTCCCATGGAAACGAAGTCTTTAATTTTATTTTTTGCATCGTCTCCAAAATCTGAATACCTGCCTCCGGGTACTATCAGTACATCATAATCAGACAAATTTGTGTACCTGAAATAATCACCATCTAATTGGGTTAGGGGGTAGTGTAAACTATTATCAAAATAACTCCATACCTCGCCAGCATCTGATGAGGAAACATTAGAGCCGGTGATCACTGCGACTTTTGGTGCTTTAATAAGCCGTACATCTGGAGAGCCAAAATCTGAACCAACATCCATAAATCCGCTTTCTACTATAACAGGCTGTATGCCGAATTTTTTACCCGCAGCATTTGTTAGTGTATTCCATCCTTCAATATTATTTGCCCTCGTAATTATAAGTGTGCCTCGGTTAAATTGTTTTCCCTTATAGGTGAATGGTTTTAAAGCAAAACGCACCTTTACCTTTTGTTGCAGCAGTTCACTTAATAATTGCGCCGAGGAGAAAGAATTATAAGGTATAAGCAAACCATAAGTACTGGTAACATCGGTTACGGGTGCAGGTTCATTATAAGATGAGAGTGAAAGTTGTTCTTTAACACCATATGCATTTATGCCATATGCGTAAGGCACCGCCCAGGCTGTTATATCATATGTTGCAGAATCACTCAGCACACTTTGCGGTTCGAATAATACTTTTACCATTTTTCCTTTTGGTTGAAGTGCAGACACAGCAAGCGTGTTTTCGTTTCCTGAGAAATTTTCTTCTTTACCCGAAAAATAATTTAATCCTTTATAACTCTTCACATCGGGTTTGCCATACTTAATGCCATTGTTATCGAGCAGCGTTATCACCTCTTTAATCTTTGCAGGATCGTCTGCCTGTAACACATAGGTTTTATAATCTCCTTCAGAATATCCTTCATTAAAAAACTTTTTGAATTCAGTAACCAGTTGTGTGGCATTTTTAGAAGAGATCTCAATAGTTGATAAACTGGTTGTAAAGTGATGCATTGCACGGTCTACGAGGGTAAGTGTATCGCCTTCTTCTGTTTTAATTGCTAGACCTCCGTCAATTCCACCCTGCTCATACGTCATACCAATAGATCCATTGTATGTAGGATACGTGTCGCCATACGAAGGATAAAAAAGATCAAATATTTGCCGGGTAAAATATAACCAGCCGTTGGCATCAAAATACGAAGCATTGTTTCTGCCAATGCGTGTTTGAAAATCTCTTTGAAAATTAGTTATCACCTTGTGAAAAGGTTCAGCAGCCGGTGCAAAATAATAGGGGCTGTTATAACCCTGCTCGTGAAAATCTACATGCACCTGCGGAAGCCATTCATTATATTTTTTAACGCGAAAGCGGCTCTCCTGCTGCGTTTGCCATGCCCAGTCGCGGTTAAGGTCAAAATTGTAATGGTTGGTTCTGCCACGCGGCCAGGGTTCAGCATGTTCGCGGCTTTGCGGGTCTGCATTAAACTGATCCCCACTTGCGCTTTTATACCAATTAACATACCTGTCTCTTCCGTCAGGATTAAGGCATGGGTCTATAATAACCACTGTATTTTTTAAATATTCTTTTGTGGTTTGGTTAGAAGCATCAACCAGTGCGTGCAACGTTAGCATAGCTGCTTCCGAAGATGATGGTTCATTGCCATGCACGTTATAACTTAACCAAACCAATGCAGGCGAACTTGACGGGTTCACACTTTTTCCATCGTTTAGAATATTAGCCAGTCTAAGGTTATTGGTTCGTATTTCTTCAAGACGTTGCATGTTTTCGGGTTGCGTTACCAAAACTACAACAAGGTCCCTGCCTTCATAGGTCTCCCCATATTTCTCAACCTTAACCATTTGCGGTGCTGCTTTTTCAACAGCATACACATAATTCAAAATTTTATAATGGGGGGTGTACCTGGTGCCTATTTTATAACCAAGAAAATTTTCTGGAGACGGCACCTGGGCATGTAACTGAAATGCCAATAAAATTATAACAAAGAGAATAGCGGGGAACTTCATAAATAATTTGTTTGTATTAACCTGTCTGTGAGGTAACATTATTGTAGCAATGCGAAACTTTATATTTCCAATCTCAAAATAATATTTATTTATTAAAACTTTTGTTTCATGTCTGGCTAAATTTACACCTATGAAAATATTGAGTGTATGTTTTGTTTTAGTGGCAATAACCTCATGTAAAACAAAAAGCATTAGCCTGGTAGGTGCAGGAAAGGCTGTTGATCCTTACAAAATTTCCATCACCAAAAATAATATATACCAGAAGGCCGCGGTTGTAAGTGCCTACCCTGTAGCAAGCGAAGTTGGCGTGGCCATTTTAAAGAAGGGAGGAAATGCTTTTGATGCGATGATTGCAACCCAGCTGGCACTAGCAGTCGTTTATCCGGGTGCAGGAAATATTGGAGGAGGTGGGTTTTTAGTGGGAAGAAAAACCACGGGTGAAATTATTTCGCTCGATTACAGGGAAACCGCACCAGCAAAGGCTTTTCGCGATATGTATTTAGACAGTAATGGCAATGCCTTATCTGAACTTTCAGAAAACGGGCATCTTTCTTCGGGTGTACCAGGCACTGTTGCCGGGCTGTTTGCAACGCATAAATATGCAAAACTTCCTTTTAATGAATTAATTCAGCCCGCCATAGATCTCGCAGAAAAGGGATTCGTTCTTACCTCTTCAGAAGCATCAGGTTTAAACGGCGCAAAGTTTTATTTTAAAAAATACAGCACCCGTCCAACAGCACTTGTGAAAGAAGAAATGTGGGCGGTTGGCGATACGTTAATTCAGCCCGAACTAGCCTTAACATTAAAGCGCATTCGCGACAATGGTGCATCAGGGTTTTACGAAGGCGAAACTGCTCAATTAATAGTTGAAGAAATGCAGCGCGGCAATGGCATTATTACTTTGGAAGATCTTAAAAATTACGTGGCAAAAGAAAGATCACCAATAGAGTTTAAATATCGAAACTATCAAATTATAAGCACCCCGCCACCCAGCAGCGGTGGTTTGCTCATTGCCCAGATGCTCAAAATGGTCGAACCTTTTCCTATGCACGAATATGGATTTCAATCACCCCATTCAGTGCAATTAATGATAGAGGCTGAACGACGTGCATATGCAGACCGTGCTGCGCATATGGGCGATCCCGATTTTTACAACGTACCTGTTAAACAATTAATGAGTGATGTATATATAAAAAACCGAATGAAAGATTTTGACACCGCAAAGGCCTCACCCAGTAACTTTATTAAAGAAGGTTTTATACGAGAAAGCGAACAAACCACCCACATAAGCATTATTGATGAAGAAGGAAACATGGCTGCTGTTACAACTACGCTTAATAATTCTTATGGAAGCCGCACCATTGTTGGGGGTGCAGGTTTTATACTTAATGATGAAATGGACGACCTGAGCATTGCACCCGGTGTGCCGAATATGTACGGTGCAATAGGTGGTGAGGCAAATTCAATTGTTGCAGGAAAACGTATGCTAAGTTCAATGACTCCCACACTTGTAATTAAAAATAATATGCCGTTTATGGTTGTTGGTACACCTGGTGGCACCACCATTCCCACATCGGTTTTTCAAACCATAATTAATGTTATAGATTTTAATATGAATGCTGATGATGCGGTTAACCGCCCCAAGTTCCATCACCAATGGTTACCGGATGAGGTAATGATAGAGAGCAACTTTTCATCTGCGACCAGGGAAACCCTGGAAAAAAAGGGTTATAATTTTAAAGACCGTGGGCAAATAGGCCGCGTTGAACTTATAAAAGTTAATAATGACGGATCTATTGAAGCGGCCGCAGATAAACGGGGTGATGACAGCGCCTCAGGATATGCCCCCTAAAAAAAGTTAGAAGAAAAATTATGATAAAACCTGAAGGACTAATTTTTGATTTGGATGGTACATTAATCGATAACAATGCGTACCATATTGAAGCATGGAAAGAGTTTTATAAAAAAATAAATAAAGAATTCTCTCATGAAGAGTACATGCGAAATATAAACGGAAGAATCAGCAAGGTGATATTCCCGTACCTGATGCAACGACAAATGAAAGATGACGAGATCATGCAAATGGATGATGAAAAGGAATCTCTTTACCGGGAATTATATGGGGCACATATGCAACCCATTAAAGGTCTTGTAGATTTTTTGGAAGACTTACTTAAAGATGGGTATAAAATGGCGATAGCAACTTCAGGATTGCCCCCGAATATAGAATTCATGTTCAAGAAATTACCACTTAGAAAATATTTTTCAGCAGTGGTAAATGCATCCCATATAACCAATGGAAAACCGCATCCGGAAATTTTTGAACGCGCTGCAAAAGAGATCGGTGCCGATCCAAATAATTGCATTGCCTTTGAAGACTCCATTGCCGGAATCCGCAGCGCAAAGGCAGCAGGCATGCGGGTTGTGGGTTTAACTACAACACATAGCAAAGAAGATATAGCAGAAGCAGATTTGATCATTGCCGACTACACCGAAATTTCATCCGAAACATTGCTGCAGTTAATGCAACGGCAAAAAGAAAGGTAATGGAAGCAACTATTCGTTATGCAACCATGCAGGATGCACCACTGATTGCCGAACTTAGCAGAACAACGTTTGTTGAGGCATTCGGCGCACAGAATAGTAAAGCCGATATGGATAAATTTTTGAACGAGATTTTTACCATGGAAAATTTAATTGCCGAGGTAGCAAATACATGTCATACTTTTTTTTTGGTGGTTGTTGATGGGGATGTTGCGGGGTATGTTAAGCTTCGTGAGAATGAACATGAAGACGGGCTTTTGGAAATTGCAAGAATTTATGTGCTGGAGTCCTTTATCGGGAAAGGTGCAGGAAAGACATTGTTAAATGAGTGTTTGCAAATTGCAAAACAAAAAAATAAGAGAACCATCTGGCTGGGCGTTTGGGAGAAAAATGAAAGGGCCATTTATTTTTATCAGAGTTTTGGTTTTCAAAAATATGGGGAACATCCATTTGTTTTAGGTAATGATGTACAAACAGACTGGTTAATGAAAAAGACCTTATAAAAAAACCCGGCATTTGCCGGGTTTTTGTTTATTAAATTCATCCTTTTAAGGTATATTAATACCTTCTTTTTTTAGCGGTTCTTTTAGTTTTGAACGCATGTCATCCAACAACTTATATCCTTCTTTTTGTGCCGCCTGCAATTTTTCCTGCAGCCTTAAAATGCTTTCTTTATCGAGGTTTGATATGGGTTCCTCTTTATAGCTTAGGCCTACATACATCTCTGAAATTTCTTCTCTTAACTTTCTTTCGTCGGCAAAAATAGATTTGCTTTTAGAGGCAAGTAAGGTGCTTTTAAATGCATCGATCTTTGTTCCATATTCCTGCAGCAGTTTTTTGGTTTTTGCATTCTTTACCGAATCTTCTGCTTTTTTAAGAAACTCACCGGCTGTCGTTATTGTATCTACCAATTCTTTTAGCTGTTCATGTGCAGCATACAATTTCATGGCATTATTGTGTAACTCCTGTTGAGAAGCTACAGTAAAGTATTTATTAGTTGTATCATTCACCAGTTTTACCGGTGTTGAATATGCTTCATCTGCCACGGTTAGTTTAATGGTGTATGTACCCGGTAAAACCATGGGAGCTACAAAGCCAGAATTGTCTGGCTTTGATCCGCCACTCGCAACTTTCGGAGGTGTGGATCGCAGGTTCCAAAAAACCTTATTCAATCCTTTACGTTTGCTTCCGGGAATAGATTGAACCAATCTTCCATCTACATCAATAATATCTACCTTAACATCGCCACCTGTTACCCTGTCTTTTAAATAATATTGAATAGGCTGAATGGCAGGAGCATTAGGTGCAACCCAGCCACCCGTTGATGGAAAAGATCCGCCACCCAGGATGCCTGTGGTTAAAGGCATATCAGGTTGTGCAAATAGGTGCACCGGTTTTTTGGCAATTTCATTATCAAGGTTGCGCATCGGTGTAATATCATCCACAATAATAATTCCTCTTCCGTGGGTTGCAAGCACAAGGTCATTTGTTTCCGGCTGAATTTTAATATCTCTTACAAGGGCAAACCAAGGAATATTATTTTTCATTTTAAACCACGTATCCCCGCCATCAACCGATGCGAATAATCCCATTTCTGTACCCAGAAAAAGCAGGTTTTTATTTACCAGGTCTTCTTTTATTTTATGTGCAAAGCCGGTAAATTCATCACTGGTAAACATCTTCCATGTTTTACCCATATCATGACTAACGCCGGCATATGTTTTATGGTCGCCATACATATGATTGTCGAACGTGGCGTAAATAGTGTTCTTATCAAACATGCCGGGTTCTACACTGCTAACCCATGTTTGCGCTGCAATACCTGCCTTTGCATAATTGGGCGAAACGTTGGTCCAGCTTTTACCAGCATCCATGGTGTATTGCAGGTTGCCATCATCTGTACCTACCCAAATAATATTTTCATCCAGGGGCGATTCTGCAATGGCGAAAATGGTTGTATGATTTTCTGCTGAAGTGTTATCGGCACTAAGCCCGCCACTTTCTTCCTGCTTTTGTTTTACAGGATCGTTGGTGGTAAGATCAGGCGAAATCCTTGTCCAGTTTCTTCCCTGATCTGTGCTTTTGTATAAGTACTGTGCGCCTGTATATAAATTCTTACCATTTTTTGCACCGGGAACCAGTGGCGTGTTCCAGTTCCATCTTAATTTTTCTTCTTTCGATGACTGCTTGGGTTGCATGTCGAAAGATTTGAATGTAGTTAAATCAACCCTTCCCATATACCCGCCCTGTGCCTCAGCATAAGCGATATTTTCATCTAACGGATCGGGTTGGGTCCAAAAACCATCTCCCCCATAAAAAGATTTCCATTCGGCATTCGTAACACCACCAGGAGAAGAGGATGGTGCCACCCAGCTTCCATTATCCTGCAGGCCACCAAACACGCGGTAATAGGGTTTATGTTTATCGGTGCTTACGTGGTAAAACTGACCCACAGGTAAGCCCTGTAAAAACAACCAGGTGGCACCGCGGTCAAGACTTACATACGCACCGCCATCTGTACCCAGGTACATTTGACTGGTATTATTGGGATTGATCCATAATGCATGGTGGTCGCTGTGCACCCAACCACCTTCATCACCTGCTTCGGCAAAGGAATAACCGCCATCATCGGAGTAGGAAAAAACAAATGCCGGTCTGTATACCCTGTTAGAATCAACAGGATCAACCACCAGCGTACTGAAGTAAAACGGGCGGCTTACCACGTTCATAGTAGCGCTTTGCGCTTTCCATGTTTCACCTTTATCGTTACTGATGTATAAGCCCGTGTTGTTGCTTTCAACAATCGCTAATAAATGATTAGGGGCAGATGGAGAAAGTGCAAAAGCGACCCTTCCAAAAGGTTTGGCAGGCAAACCATTGGTTAATTCTTTCCATGTATTTCCACCATCCATGCTTTTGTAAATGCCGCTGCCTTTGCCGCCACTGTTAAATGCGTAAGGCTTTCTGCGAAACTCCCAGGTTGTGGCATAAACAATGTTTGTATTAGAGGGGTCAACCGCCACATCGGCGCAGCCGGTGTTCTCATTAATGTATAAGATCTTTTTCCAGGTTTTACCCGCATCACTGCTTTTATACAAACCCCTGTGTGCACTGCTGCTCCATAATGGTCCCGGTGCAGAAACATAAATGTTATTAGAGTTTGCTGGGTCTATTACCACCTTAGAAATGTGCTCGGTGCTGTCAAGCCCGATCATACTCCAGTTTTCCCCGCCATCAGTTGATTTATACATTCCATTGCCAATGGAAACGGAATTACGCATGTTACTTTCTCCGGTGCCAACATATACTATTTTTGGATTTTTCTGATCAATGGCCAATGCACCTATGCTCTGGCAATATTTGTCGAATAGCGGTTTAAAAGAAGCGCCTGCATTGGTGGTTTTCCATACTCCGCCACCCGCAGTGCCAATGTATAGTGTTTTGGGGTCGGTGTTCACTCCTTCAATAGAGGTAATTCTTCCGCTCATTGTGCCCGGACCCAGTTGCCGGGCTTCCATCATACCGAATGTGTATGAGTTTATGTTCTGACCCATGGTAGCCTGTATAACGCACAGGAATGCGAAGGCAAATAAAATTTTTCTCATAAGCAATGTATTGTTGCAGTTTTACGAATTAGGTTTGAAAACATCCGGATTAATGGTTGGATTGATCTCGATTGTGTCAATTTCAATGGTCCCCTGAAGGGAATTGCTTATGGAATAAGGCATGAGTACATCACCTGCTTTTTTGTAATTAGAAAGGTCTGATGTGGATTCGAATTCCTTACCATTTATCTCGGTTTTTTCTGTTGTGCGCAATGTGAGGTAATCGTCTTTACTTATATAAATTGTTTTTTGTTTACCACTTTTATAAGTTACACGAATCTTAAATGCTTCGGTGCCATCAACCTCATCTGTACCAAGGTCTTCGAGTTTAATACCACGTGCATCATAATCGAGAAGTTCATCATGCAGGTCTAACTGATCCTGGCTTTTCTTCACTTCATCGGGGGTAATGGGTTCTGCCTTGCTTTGACCCTGGAAAGGATTAAAACCCCAGCCCGCGGTATCTGTAAGTATCTGGTAGCCGGTCATGCCGTTGAAGGTGTACTCAATCCTTGCACCTTTATTTTGGAGAACGGTGATCATTACAGGAATTTTCGTTCCTCCCTGTACAATGTTTCCTTTCATAATTACGCTGTTTACTTTCCGGTAATTCTCGGCGCCACCAATTGCATCAAGATGTTTTTGAATTACTTCGTTCATTGTCTGAGCCTGTGAAAAAAAGCTGCCGGTGCACACGAGGCAGGCGGCTAATATCAACTGTTTTAATTTCATACTATAATGGTTTGTTGAATGAGGGGCAAAGATGTTATAATTGATGCAATTTTCAGCGCACTTAAAAATGTTAATTAACCATTTATATAAATAAGCCGCATTTAATACCCATTCCTGTTTCTTAATCAAAAAATAATATGTTTGACCCCATGAATTATTATGAAGAATTAAAAGAAGCTGCGGATTATTTAGCCAACAAGGGGATGCACGCCGATGTTGGCGTTGTTTTAGGCACAGGGCTGAATAAGTTTCTTGACAAAATGGTGGTTTTGCAAACCATTAGTTATGCTGATATTCCTCACTTCCCGGTTTCCACCGTTGAATTTCATAAAGGCAATTTGGTTTATGGTACCATCGGTGAAAAAAAAGTACTGTGCATGCAGGGCCGTTTTCATTTTTATGAAGGTTATAGTATGCAACAAGTGGTATTTCCAATACGTGTTTTAAAAATGCTGGGTGTACAGCATTTATTTTTATCGAATGCGGCCGGTGGAATTAACCCCGGGTATAAAAAGGGAGACCTTGTACTTATAGATGATCATATAAATCTACAAACTGCCAACCCTTTAACAGGCAGGAACGTGGATGAACTGGGTGGAAGATTTCCTGATATGAGCAGCCCTTACAGCGCTTATCTTCAGAAAGTGATTTCCGGGGCAGCAGAGGAACTAAAAATTCAACTGGAAAAAGGAACCTATGCGGCTGTTAACGGGCCTAACCTCGAAACGCGGGCAGAATACCGGTATTTAAAAATTATTGGTGCCGACCTGGTAGGTATGTCAACTGTACCGGAAGTAATCGCTGCCAATCATATGCAATTGCCATGTGCAGCCATTTCTATTATTACAGATGAATGCGACCCCGATAATTTGCAACCGGTAAACATTGCAGAGATAATTGAAGTAGCCGGTAAAGCCGATGAAACACTGAGTGCGCTTTTATATAAATCAATCCTGGCAATTTAATCGTAAATAAAATATTATGGATAACCATTATTATAATGAAGCCGATTTGAAAAAATTCGGCAAGATAAGTGACTACCAGAAAAACCTGGGCGATAAGTTCTTTACCTGGTACAGCGAAGTGTTTAAAGACAGTGCATTAAATGCGCGTGAAAAATCGCTGATAGCATTAGCCGTGGCACCATGCAGTGCAATGCCCTTACTGTATAGATGCTTACAGCAGCGATGCGTTTGAAAAAGGATGGAGCGAGGCACAAATGATGGAAGCCGTGCATGTGGCAGCTGCTATTCGTGGTGGAGCATCATTGGTTCACGGTGTTCAAATGATGAACAAGGTGAATGATATAGCCATGTAATTTACCTGAAGCGTTCACTTACTACAAGGTCTTTACTGCCTGGTGTATAGGTGTAAAATCCTTCACCCGATTTAACCCCGGTTTTCCCTGCATTAACCATGTTAACCAGTAATGGGCACGGTGCGTATTTTGGATTGCCAAAACCATCATGCAATACATTTAAAATACTCAGGCAAACATCAAGTCCAATAAAATCAGCTAACTGAAGCGGCCCCATAGGGTGTGCCATGCCTAACTTCATTATGGTATCTATGGCTTCTACGTTTGCAATGCCTTCATATAAACTATAAATGGCTTCGTTGATCATCGGCATTAGTATCTTATTGGCTATAAAACCAGGATAGTCATTTACCACGCACGGTATTTTACCCAATTGCCTGCTTAATTGTATAATGGTTTCGGTAACTTCTTTTTTAGTTGCATAACCATTGATTATTTCAACCAGTTTCATAACAGGAACAGGGTTCATGAAATGCATGCCAATTACCATTTCCGGGTCGTTTCGTTACTGAAGCAATTCTGGTAATGGAAATAGAAGAGGTATTTGATGCAAGAATCGAATGTGCCGGAGCAGCCAAATCTACCTGTTTAAAAATATCAAGTTTTAAAGAAATATTTTCTGTAGCTGCCTCCACTATAAGGTCTGCTGATTTAACAGCTTCACTTAAGTTTGTATTGGTTTTTATTTGGTTTAATGCCGCCTGCTTTTGATCGTTGGTTAAGCTGCCTTTTGACCACCTGCCTGTCGATGTTTTTGGTAATGGTAGAAATAGCTTTTTGCAGTTGTTCCTCCTTTACATCTACCACTGTTACATTAAAACCATTTTGAGCAAATACATGGGCAATACCATTCCCCATAGTTCCGGCACCTATTACGCAAACATTTTTAACCATATAAGCAAGTATTAATTTAATTTTTGCAAGATAAACAGAAATATTTCTGTTAGGGTGGCTACATATATGCGTTTGATATTAATTCTTAACGCATCATTCTAAATTTACAGGGTGTAATCTGGTATTTGAAAATTATCTTGCACGCACACAAGAAAAATAAATATATGGAATATAGCAAAATAATATCTGTAACCGGTTTGCCTGGTTTGTATGAATTGGTTACAAGTAAATCGGATGGTGCAATCGTTCGTTCTCTTGCTGATAATTCAACTGTTTTTGTATCGAGCCGCACCCATAACTTTTCGCACCTGGAGAGCATTGAAGTTTTTACACAGAAACAAAATGTAAATCTTACCGAAGTGTTTAATGTAATGAAGGAAAGTAATGAACCATTACCCTCAGAAAAAGACGCTGCAGCTGTAAAAAGTTATTTTGAGAAAGTATATCCAGACTTGGATTTTGATCGCGTATATGCCAGTGATATGAAAAAAATGGTTCGTTGGTTTGGTGTTATCAAAGAAGCCGGTATAGAAATAAAAATGCGTGACGAAAATGAAGAAGCGCCAACAGATGTTTTGCCTGCACAATCAAACGAGAAACACCAGGTTCAGTCTTCCAAAATAACCAATACAAAATCTAAGGCATCCAAGATCCAGGCTCCACGCAAAATGGCCTGATCTTTATTAACGGCTTTTATTTTCCCGGCAAGGCCCGGATAATTTCTAATTTCTGTATATGAATGATCTTTCAGCCAATATAAAAAAATTACCAAGAAATTATTTACCTGAAAATTTCAGGGTTACTGAATGGAATGATGTGGAAGGATATTTTAAAGAGCTCACCGAACGAAACCTTCATTCAAAAGAAGAACTTGAAAAATGGCTGAAAGACATCAGCGAAGTTGAAGCTGTAATTAGTGAAGATGCATGCTGGCGCCAGATTAAAATGACCTGCGACACCACCGATAAATCTTTGGAAGAAAGTTTTAATTATTTCTGCCTGCAAATTCAACCATATATACAACCCTATGCTGATGCTTTAAATAAGAAATTAATAAACAACCCTTTTGTAAATGAATTAGACCAGGAAAAGTATTTTACTTATCTGAGAAGTGTAAGGAAAAATATTGAGTTGTTCAGGGAAGAAAATATTCCATTGCAGGCCGAGGTAAGTGTTATGCAGCAACAGTATGGGGTTATAGCAGGCAAGATGACAATAACCGTAAATGACAAAGAATACACTTTGCAGCAGGCATCTAAATTTCTCGAAAACCCAGACCGAAATTTTGCGCGAAGAAGTGTATAGAAAAATACAGGAAAGAAGGTTGCAGGATAAAGATGCGATGAATGATTTGTTTAGCCAGTTAATTGAACGCCGGCATAAAATGGCAGTAAATGCGGGCTTTGATAATTACCGTGATTATCGTTTTAAAGAATTGGGAAGATTTGATTATACAAAAGAAGATTGTTACCAGTTTCATGAGGCGGTAAAGTTGCATGTTATTCCCCTGGCTGATAAAATACTTCATCAGAAAAAAGATAAGTTAGGGCTTGACATTTTACGGCCATGGGATACCGAAGCTGAGCAGGAAGGTGTAAACCCACTGCAGCCTTTTATTACAGGCGAAGAATTGCTTAATAAAACAGAAGAATGTTTTACCTCGCTCAATCCTTTTTTTGCAGATTGTTTACGCAGGATGGATGAAATGAAACACTTTGATCTTGAAAGCCGCAAAGGAAAAGCGCCGGGTGGTTATAATTGCCCGTTAGCAGAAAGCGGTGCGCCATTTATTTTTATGAATGCCGCAGGGCAAATGAGCGATGTTACAACAATGGTGCATGAAGGCGGGCATGCTGTACATTCTTTCTTATCACACGATCTTGAACTTAGTGCTTTTAAGGAATATCCCATGGAAATTGCCGAGGTGGCAAGCATGGCCATGGAATTATTTTCAATGTATCACTGGGATGCATTTTTTGAAAATAAAGAAGAATTAAAAAGGGCGAGAGAGCACCAGCTTGAAAGAGTGATCACTATTTTTCCATGGATCGCTGTAATAGATAAATTTCAGCATTGGGTATATGAACATCCTAATCATTCTTTAGAAGAACGCACCGAAAACTGGATGCGTATTTTGCAGGAGTTTACCGGTAATGTAATTGATTATTCTGGTTTGGATATGTATCGTGAAATTGGCTGGCAACGGCAGTTACATTTATTCGAAGTTCCCTTTTATTACATAGAATACGGTATTGCACAATTAGGTGCTATTGGGTTATGGATGCAGTACAGAAAGGATCCTGAAAATGCCATTGATAATTATATACAAGCATTAAAACTGGGTGGCACAAAAACCTTACCTCAATTATATGAAGCAGCCGGTTTAAAATTTGATTTTTCTCCCGGGCATATTAAAACTCTGATGGAATTTGTACAGGCTGAAATGCAGCAATTGTAAAAAGGGTTGTATAATTTATTTTACTGAGGGCAGAATTACATGTATGGATGCACCTTTATCTGTATTGCTTTTCGCATAAATTTTACCTTTGTGAACCTCTACAATTTTTTTGCAAAGTGCAAGGCCTATTCCTGTGCCTGCATACCTTTCACTGGAATTAAGTCTTTCAAATATTCTAAAAATATTTTCGGCATATTCGGGTTTGAAACCAATACCGTTATCTCTGAATATGATTTCAAAATAGTTTTTGGAATCATCATTCAATTCTTTTAGTGCTTCTTTTTGTGTCAGGTTACTGCAGCTTATATATATTCTGCACTTTTTATCTTCTTTACTAAATTTTACACTGTTACTAATAATATTGTGAAACAGTTGATTCATTTGCATGGGCAGCGCTTTTATTTGCGGTAATGTTTCGCTGCGGATAGACAAGGTTTTCTGTTCGATTTTAACCTCAAAATCTTCAATTATGTTGTTTAAAACTTCATTCAAATCAGTTGTTACAAAATGTTCTTCAACATGCTGCAGGCGGCTGTATGTGAGTATATCATTGATAAGATTACTCATTCTTTCTGAAGAACTTTTAATCTTAGACAGGTATGATAAGCAGGTTTCATCCAGGTGTTCAGTAGCACGTATTTCAAGCCTGCTGCTGAAGGTTTTAATTTTGCGTAAAGGTTCCTGTAGGTCGTGCGATGCTATGTAAGCATATTGTTCTAATTCTTCATTTTTATGCTGCAGAGCTATATTAACTTCTTTAAGGTCTTTGGTCCTGTTTTCAACCCTCTGTTCTAATTCGGCAGCTATTTGTTTGTAGCGCTCCTCGCTTTCTCTTAATGCCTTTTCTTTATGTTTTAATTCCGTTATATCAACAAGCATGTTCACAGCACCCGTTATTTTTCCTTGCTCATCAAAAATAGGATCGGGATGGGGCATAACATTCAGTTTAATGCCATCGGGCCGTTGTACAACAATTTCACGATTTCTAACAGAACGTCCTTGTTTTAAAGTGATGGCCATCGGGCAGGTATCAAGCGGCATCCGGGTTTCACCATCAGCCTCAAAAATTTTCCAGGAACCGCACCAGAGGTCTTTACCTAATTCAGGTTCGCGCCCCCAAAGTTCTACTGCTTTTTTATTATAAAAATTTATATACCCATCTGCGTTACAAGTGTAAATGGCTCCGGCAAGATTTTCAATGAGTTTAATTTCCCTCGGTTCTTTTTCTGCTATTTTAAAATCATAAGATTCTAAAATATTTGCCCTGGTTTTCATAATACAAATATTTAGTGGAGACTTCTATAAATGTAGAAAAAATATGCTGTAAAGTCAAGCCAATATTAATAAGCTTTTATATATATTTACTTTATGTGCCTAAGGTTATTCCCAGCTATATCTAAAATAGTGAAAACCATATGAATGAAATAAAAATTCTGTTAGCAGATGATGATGCTGATGACAGGGATTTTTTTAAAGAAGCCATAACTGAGGCGAATATTGAGGCTGATATTACTATGATGTCTGATGGGGAACAACTTTCTGAGTATTTATCTGCCACTAAAGATCAGTCTTTACCCGATGTAATTTTTCTCGACATAAACATGCCTAAAAAAAATGGAAAGGAATGTTTAAAGGAAATAAGAAGTAATACAGAATTTAATCACATTCCCGTAATTATGTTTTCTACCAGTTCGCATAAAAAAGATATAGAAGAAACATTTAATAACGGCGCAGACTTTTACATAATAAAATCTTCTTTTTTTGATAACGAAGTTTTTATTTTAAAACAATTGTTTTCTGAAGACTGGAGAAAGCGGCAACTAAAAAAATCGGTTAAAACATACGTATTACAAGCTATTTAATTTTGCCATTTTAAAAACGAAAATGAACCTGCTATTTGGGCGGGTTCTTTTTTTAAGGGCATTTTTTGCCCGCTTTCACCAATTGCTGTTTTCAATAGATTCTAAAATATAATATGTAGATTTAGTATACCATTAACGACACATTTATACTGTAGTATTCTCCCCATTCACCAGACTAAACCTTTTAATTATAAAAAATTAATGCTTTCTTTTTTATGGTTGTGTGCACTTAATATTACATACAAATAACAGTTAATAAATTCTCCGGGTATTTCAACTTTTATATTGGTGGAAATACTCCTGCTCCGCCAGGGATTATATCCAGGAATAAGGTTGATGAAATTAATTCCATTGTAAAAAACCATTGACCAAAATATTTTGTTTTCATTGTGAAAAAAACCCAGGAAAAGCATTGATCAAACAATGCAAATCCTGGGTTTTTTTATTAAAAAATTAAGAGGCTACTTTTTCAGTTTGGCCTGCAGGTTTTTATCAAGCTCTTCTAAAAATTCTTCGGTATATAAATAATCTGTACCGTGCTCTACCTTTGGTTTAATCGTAATTGCAAGGTCTTTTGTCATTTTACCGCTTTCAACAGTTTCAATACAAACCTGCTTCAAGTGCATGGCAAAAATCAATCAGCTCCTGGTTGTTATCCAGCTTACCACGAAACTCCAAGCCTCTTGTCCATGCAAAAATGGATGCGATTGGGATTGGTAGAAGTTGGCTTGCCTTTTTGGTGTTCGCGGTAGTGACGGGTAACAGTACCATGTGCAGCTTCTGCTTCCATAGTTTTACCGTCGGGTGTAACCAAAGTAGAGGTCATTAAACCTAATGAACCAAAACCTTGTGCAACAGTATCGCTTTGTACATCGCCATCATAGTTTTTACAAGCCCAAACAAAATTACCGTTCCATTTTAGTGCACTTGCCACCATGTCATCAATCAGGCGATGCTCATAAGTAATACCTGCTTCTTCAAATTTTGTTTTAAATTCAGCTTCGAAACACTTCTTCAAAAATATCTTTAAAACGGCCATCGTATTTTTTAAGAATGGTATTTTTTGTGGAAAGGTATAAAGGCCAGCCTTTCATTAGCGCCAGGTTAAAACAGCTGCGTTGCAAAACCACTAATACTTTCATCTGTATTGTACATGGCCAAGTGCAACACCATCACCTTTAAAATTATACACTTCAAACTCCTGCTTAGTTGCCATCTTCACCTTCAAATTTTATGGTAAGTTTTCCTTTGCCTTTTGTTACAAAATCGGTTGCACGGTACTGATCACCAAATGCATGACGGCCAATACAAATAGGGGCAGTCCAGTTAGGTACCAAGGCGTGGAACATTGCTCATTACAATTGGTTCACGAAAAACAGTACCATCTAAAATGTTACGGATGGTTCCGTTAGGGCTCTTCCACATTTGTTTTAAGCCAAATTCTTTTACACGTTCTTCATCGGGAGTAATGGTAGCACATTTAATACCTACACCATATTGTTTAATTGCATTTGCTGCATCAATAGTTACCTGGTCGTTGGTCTCATCGCGGTACTCAATACCAAGATCATAATATTTAATATCAACATCTAGGTAAGGAAGAATCAGTTTGTCTTTAATAAATTTCCAGATGATGCGTGTCATTTCATCGCCATCCAGTTCTACTACCGGATTGGCTACTTTAATTTTTTCAGCCATGATTGTTATTTTTTTTTGAAGGAAAACAAAAGTAAGGCTTAAAATATTTTAGCCTGAAAACAATTTGAACCCATATTTCGTACATGATGGGTATGAACTTTATAAAGAAATACCACATGTCATCTTTATTTTACACAATTGTTTTGTTTTCTTTAGCGTCGTGTACTAAAATGAATAACAATATACAGGGCACCATGAAAAATGATTCCGCATATACATACCTCGCACTTGGCGATTCTTATACTATTGGTGAGTCTGTGATGGAAAGTGAACGTTTTCCTTCACAAACAGTAGCCCTGCTCAAAAATGATGGAATTGAAATTCATGCCCCTGAGTATATAGCAAAGACAGGGTGGACTACCAACGATCTTTCTAATGCAATTGCCTCGCAAAACCCTAAGGGTCCGTACAATGTGGTTAGCCTGCTAATAGGTGTAAACGATCAATACCAGGGTATGGATACTGCAGGCTACAGAATACGGTTTACCAGTCTTCTGGAGAAGGCCATTTCACTTGCAGGAAATGATACCGCACATGTGTTTATATTGTCTATTCCCGATTACAGTGTTACACCTTTTGCAGCAAACCGGGATACCCAGTATATACGGAAGCAGATTGATGAGTTCAATACCATAAATAAGGAAATTACCCTGGCATATAATGTTTCTTATACCGATATAACACCTTCTACCCGTGAAGCAAAAACCGATGCAAGTCTTTTAGCAAATGATGGTTTGCACCCTTCAGGTAAAGAGTATGCAAAGTGGGCGCATATGCTGGCACCGAAAATGAAAATGGTGTTAAAGTAGTTCTTATATACCAACGTAATGTCAATGTGCATCATCCGTTGCGTCGCAATCCATTCATCGTTCCTAACTTATGGCATCAAAAATTTACTTATGAATTTCACTCGTAAAATGAAATTCAATATCCGGGTTGTTTTGAATTTCGGTGTTTAAAAACCATTCACTCTGCGCAAGGTAAACAGGATGGTCATCTTTATCCAAAGCGGCATTAGATTGTTTGAAACGTAAAAATTCTTCCAGTTTTTTTGGGTCTTTACCGGTAAGCCAGCAAGCCTTAAAAAAGGGTAGTGTTCTAAATTCGCAGGCTGCATTGTATTCATGCAACAGGCGGTACTGAATTACTTCAAACTGCAGTTCACCAACACAACCAATAATTTTTTTATTGCCGCCAAATTGTGTGAATAACTGCGCCAGACCTTCATCCGTTAACTGTGTTATTCCCTTCTCCAGCTGCTTTGTTTTCATGGGGTCTTTATTCACCAGCTCCTTAAAAATTTCAGGAGAAAAAGAGGGAATACCTATAAAGTAATAATCATCACCTTCGGTAAGTGTATCACCAATTTTAAAATTTCCGGTATCAAATAAACCCACCACATCTCCCGGGTACGCATCTTCTATAATGTCTTTGCTTCGCGCCATAAAAGAATATGGATTGCTAAAACGTACATCCCTGTTTAATCTAACATGGTGGTAATATGTATTTCGCTCAAACTTGCCGCTGCAAACACGCAGAAAGGCTATTCTGTCGCGGTGTTTGGGATCGAGGTTGGCATGTATCTTAAAAATAAAACCACTCAGCTTTTTATCTGTTGGTTCTATTGGGAGGTCGTTGGTTTCGCGCGGTTGCGGAATGGGGGCAATGCGAATAAATGTGTCGAGCATTTCTTTCACACCAAAGTTATTTATGGCGCTTCCGAAAAATACAGGTGCCACTTTTCCTGCCAGGTAATCTTCTTCATTCAAAACGCCATACACACCATCAACCAATTCAATATCTTCTCGTAACTGTGCGGCATCCGTAGCGCCGATCTTATCATCCAGTAATGCATCAGACAAGTCGGAAATCGACAGGCTGTTATCAATCGAAGCTTTTGTATTGGGAGAAAAAAGTAACAGGCTTTTTTTGTGCAGGTCATACACACCTTTAAAATCTTTACCACTGTTTATTGGCCACGTCATCGGGTGCAACTGAATGGTAAGTTCTTTTTCAATTTCTTCCAGTAGGTCAAAACGGTTTTTGCCGTCCCGGTCCATCTTATTAATAAAAACAATCACCGGTGTATTGCGCATGCGGCAAACTTCCATCAGCCTGCGTGTTTGTTCTTCCACCCCATTCACACTATCTACTACCAATATTACGCTGTCAACTGCCGTAAGCGTCCGGTAGGTATCTTCAGCAAAGTCTTTATGCCCCGGAGTGTCTAACAGGTTAATTAAAAAATCGTTGTACTGAAAGGTCATTACAGAGGTTGCCACAGAAATACCACGCTGTCTTTCAATTTCCATGAAATCGCTGGTAGCATGTTTTTTAATCTTGTTGCTCTTAACAGCACCGGCTGTTTGTATTGCACCCCCAAACAACAGGAACTTCTCAGTTAATGTTGTTTTACCGGCATCGGGGTGAGAAATGATAGCGAATGTTTTACGCCTGCTTATTTCTTTTTCGTAACTCATGAAAAGTAAAGGTCAAAATTTTGAATTTGCAGGGATCGCAATATGATTTTAAATAATCCAGGATCTTAAGCCTGGTACTCTTCTTGCCACACCCTTAAAAGCCGCAAAAGTAACGGATATGCACCATACAGAATAGTTAAGGGGTAGGAGCACTGAGAGTGGCATACTTTTTATTCAATTATTTTAAATAACCACTAAACAAATATTTATGATAAAGGAACCTAAAATAAAAAAACGCCAGAAGGTTTATTTTTCTGTTGCTGACTGCGTATGGGGAATGACCGACATTTTTGTGAATGTATACATGATCCAAAACCCTGAGGACGACAATTGGGTATTGGTTGATGCAGGATTAAAAACCTCGACTTCTAAAATAAAGCGGATGGCAAAGCAGCTTTTTGGCGATAAACGTCCTAAAGCTATTATCTTAACCCATGGTCATTTTGATCATACCGGTGGGCTGGCAGCGCTGGCAGCTGAGTGGCATGTGCCTGTATATGCGCATTATATGGAAATGCCATATCTCACGGGCAAATCATCTTACCCTCCTCCCGACCCAACTGTGGGTGGCGGTTTAATGTCTTCTATGGCTTTTATGTATCCAAGGTCTCCAATAGATATTGAAGAATACCTGGTTACAATGCCTGAGGATACCAATGATGTTCCTTTCTTAAACGGGTGGCAATTTATACATACGCCGGGGCATACTCCGGGGCACATTAGCCTTTTTAGAATTGAGGATAAAGTATTAATTGCAGGCGATGCATTTGTTACCACAAAAGCCGAATCTGCCATTGCAATTTTATTTCAAAAAAGGGTGATAAGCGGGCCGCCGCCTATCTTACCTTCGATTGGCCTGCAGCAGAAGAATCTGTAAAGAAATTAATGGTACTGGCTCCGGAAGTTGTGGCATCAGGGCATGGTAAACCCATGCGCGGCAGGGATATGAGAAAGGAACTCCACAACTTATATACGCACTTCAATACCAATGCTGTTCCTAAGAATGGAAGATATGTTGATGAACCGGCTGTAGCTGACGTAAACGGGTTACTATATGTGCCTGCCAAACAACCCCGGGATTATACGAAATTGATAGTAGTAGCTGCAGGTATTATGGCACTTAGTGCTGCACTGGTAATAATGAATAAAAGAAGCCAGAATGGGACACGTCTTAAAAAATTGTTTATATAAACTATTTTATAGCATCATTGTAAATGCGTTGGAAACAACGCATTTTTTTATGGCATTAAACAATTACGTGCTTAACTTATCTTCACTATAAAAATATTTATGGCGGTGGATAATTATTTTATCGCGGATCAACTATCGCTTCTTTCAAAGTTGCAGGACATACATGGCGAGAACAGCTTTAAGGCGAAAGGCAATGCTATTGCGGCTTTCACTATAGAAAAGTTGCCGGAAGAACTGGAAGATCTGCCCGCATCAAAAATTTCATCTATTAAAGGTATCGGTGACTCTGCAGCAAGAAAAATTGCGGAGATTATTCAAACAGGCGAACTAAAAGAATTAAACGAACTGGTTGCTAAGACACCGCCCGGTGTTTTGGAAATGCTGAATATAAAAGGCATTGGTCCAAAGAAGATTTCTCTAATCTGGAAAGAAATGGAAATTGAAACCATCGGTGAATTGTTACATGCTTGCAGTGAAAACCGTTTGAGTCGTTACAAAGGGTTTGGAGAAAAAACCCAGCAGAATGTACAGGAAAGTATTGAATTGTATTTAAGCGGACAGAGCGCTTTTTTGTTTGCTAAAATTGAATTGTTTGCGCATGCCATTGATGAAAAGTTGCAGGTTGCATTTAAAGATTATCACATGTTGCAAACAGGTGATTTCAGGCGGCATTTGCTAACGATTGATAAGCTTGAATGGGTAACCAATGCACCTGCAGATAATTTATCATCATTCTTTTCTAAAAACAATTTCGAACTTGTTGAAATGGATAAAGAGTGCGCCATCTTTAAAACATTAACCGAAAACATCCACCTTCATTTTTATCTATCTGCTGAAGAAAATGTTTTTAAAAAATTGTTTGATACAAGTTGCAGCGAAGCCTTTTTGGAGGAATGGAATGAGCGGTTTAAGAGCAATAAAAAAGAAGTTTATAAAGACGAAGAAGACAATCTTCAAAAAAAATAAAGTCAGTTATATTGAACCTTATTTGCGCGAACATGCGCACATAATTGATGCCGCAGAAAAGAACGCATTGCCCGATGTAATTGATCTAAAAGATGTGCGTTCGATTATCCATTGCCACAGCAAATGGAGTGATGGAATAAGCACCATTGAACAACTTGCGCGCAGTGCGCAGGAGAGGGGGTATGAATACCTTGTTATAAGCGATCACAGCAAAAGTGCTTTTTATGCAAATGGTTTACAAGAAGAACGTGTTTTAGAACAACATAAAGAAGTGGATGAACTGAATAAAAAACTGAAAGGATTTAAAATTTTTAAAAGCATTGAAAGTGATATTTTGAATGATGGAAGCCTGGATTACCCGGAGGAAATTCTGGCAACCTTCGACATTATTATTGCGTCTCCGCACAGTAATTTAAAAATGGAGGAGGATAAAGCCATGAATCGAATGATCAAAGCCATTGAAAACCCATACACAAACATCTTAGGCCATTTAACTGGTAGATTGTTACTCAGCAGGCGCGGCTTACCTCTCAACCATAAAAAGATTATAGACGCCTGCGCTGCAAACCACGTGGTGATTGAACTGAATGCAAACCCAAGAAGGCTTGATGTTGACTGGAGACACCTGGATTATTGTATGCAAAAAGGTGTGCTTACTTCTATTAATCCTGATGCACATTCAATTCCGGAATTTGAATTGATTAAATATGGTGTGTATGCCGCGCAGAAAGGCGGTGTTACAAAGGCAATGAATGTTAGCAGTTTCACTTTAAGTCAGTTTGAAAAATTCGTATTGGCACAACATGCCAAAAGATGATCAGGAATTTTTATTGTCTGGCTGTTCATTTATATACAATTGTTGCACAAGCACAATAACTATAAGCATCAATGGGGTGGCAAGTATAAGACCCCAGCCCCCTGTAAGTGTACCCATTATTAACTGTGAAATAATGATTAAAGCCGGTGGAATGTTCACCAATTTCTGCTGCACCATGGGTGTTATAAAATTGCTTTCAGCAAACTGAACCAAAATATATAAACCTGCTACAAAACCTGCGGTGGCAGGGCTTTCCATTAAGGCAACTAAAACCGCAGGTATCATAGCTATTAAGGGACCGAAGTTTGGAATGAAGTTTAATATACCCGCCATAATTGCTAAAGCCAGCCACATGGGCACGCCAATAATTACCAAACCAATAGCAGTTAAAACAAATACCACAAACATGGCAAACAACTTTCCTTTCAGCCATTTTTTTAAACTGCTTGCAAGCTCTTTAAGTACTTCGTTTGCTTTGTCCTGGCCGTTGGTTGGAACCAGTTTTACGATTCCATTTTTATATAATTTGGGAGAGACCGTTAAAAAGATTCCAAGAAATATAACGACATAAACATCGCCCAATATACCAAATGTTGTTTTAAAAAAAGTGGAGGCAACTGTTTTTGCTTTTGCCTGCATCCCGGGCGAAGAAAGATCCCTTACTAGCTTTTGACCCAGGGAACTGTTATTCAATTTCTCTTTTGCCGTTTGTATTGAAGCTGGCAGTGTTTCACTCAACTGCACCATCTGCGCCTGCAGTTTGCTGCCGATCAGCCATAAAATTCCAGCCACCAACAAAAAAGTAAAAACTACAGATATTATTAAAGAAACGGTTTCGTTCAGTTTTAATTTTCGTTCTATCAGGTCTCCAAATCCACGGAAGAAAACAGCGATCAGCACACCTGCGAGTATTAATAATATAACACTAAAAGTTGCCTTTAGTAAAAACAGAATAATGATTATTAATGAAAATATACTTCCGGTTATCCATACCTTTTTTATAAAGGCTTTATTATTTTCTTTTTCAACATTTGCCATAATATTATTTTGCCAGAGCTGCGCCCAATCCTGAATTTTTCAATTCTCTTTCTAAAAAGAAGTTAAGTGCGGTTCTTAATGTAGCAATGGCTGCAAGTTTTCCAATCTCGTCCCATGTTGGAGCAATTGCAGTTGCGAGAATATCTGCGCCCAGTAAAAGTTCTAGTGCAACGGTTAGGGAGCTTCCAAATTTTATTCGAATGTTTTGATTAATTGTTTCTACATTCTGTTTAAGAATATTTCGTGCATAATTGTAAATGAACTGCAGCAAAGCTACAGCAATTACAAGTGCAGCAAGTATTTCAATAAAACTGCTGAGTTGGAGGGTAATGATTTCTGCCCACTCTTTCATACACGTTTTTAGATGAGTGCACTATAATCATACCACGGGAAAAAAATAATATTATAATAGCACTTTTAAAGAAAGCGCCGGTTGTTTTTGTACCGTGACAAAATTTTGTTGAGTAGATAAAACCGGGTTTACTTTAATGGCTATTTCAGCAGCTTTTTTTTTGTTTTTTCCTGCACTTATAAACATGGGAATACTTACAACAGAAGATGCAAGCCCGGTATAAAACAAAACATCCCCTGCCCCAAATGATGAAGGTTTGCCCCCCAGGTTGTCATCAATAACTGCAGACTGCATTGCTGCAAGCCCAACAGCCATAAGCGTTACACCACCGCCAAGCATAACCCAGGCAACTGTTTTTTGTGATTTACTCTTGTGCAAATAATAATCTTTATCAGGGTGTGGTGTAACTGATTGCCCGAATATCGAAACGGAAAACAATACTAAAAAAATGAAAATAAATATCTGCTTCATGTTTTATAACTTATTGTTGATTTAGATTTTTAGGGCATTCGTATTTATATGCACAACTGTAGCCTTCCACCCATCATTACTTTTGATCCAGTTAATTGAAATAAAACCTTCACTACTGGTAATAAGCTTTTCATCAATTATTATATCAAGTTTAAAACCTCCTGAATATCCTGCCCTGTCACCGGATTGCCAGCTTTTTAATTCATGGGTTTTAAGATTGTGTATTATTTTATAATTTGGGTGAATGAACTTGTCTGATATTTCTTTAAAATCAACCGCCGTCATAGTATCGTGGATGAGCACTGCACCTGGTTCAAAAAATTTAATAATAGCAACTGAATCGTGCAGGTTCCATGCTGAGTTCCACCCATCAACCAGTTCATTCACAGAAACATCTTTTGTATTATTAACTCCAAGTATCTCATTTTGTGTGGCGGCAACATTATTGTCCGGGTGGCTGCATGATGGTATGATAGCAAATGTTAGCATTAACAGAATAATTGATCTCATATTTTTAAAAATGTTTTGGCCTAATTAATGAACAGAAAGATAGTATGTTTATTTCATTATTGAAACCAATTTACATTTAGAGATTTGCCTGTTTTTCAACCAGGTATTTCCAGTAACGTTTTGGCATATGCTGAATGTGCAGTTTTGTGTTTTTTCTTGAGGCAATATTTACACTCGAAAAATATTGCTGCCACAAAACCTGGTAAAGCGTTTCTTTTTCGTCGTACAGGGAATGTGTTGATGCTGTATCTGAAATGCTTTTTGAAAAATTAATTGTTACCTCGGTTACTGCATGGGTATCGTAATACAAACCATATTTTCTTCGTGCATCATATATAAGCCATCGCTGATCTGCATACCTGTTTTTAAAATGAGAAAGTATTAATGGCAATACATTAAAATCGGGTTGAATAACGGAATAATACAACTGATCTTTCGTTAACTGAAAGCGAACAAAAGCTTCCATCCTGTGTTTTTCGCGGTGCACCTTTTTACTGGTCTGGTGAACAAATAAAACATACCTATTTGTATAATCCTGCTCAACCGAATTACGCGTAGAGAGCACATTCCGGATGAAACCGAACAGGTTGTTCTCCATACTTTTAAGCTCGCTTAAAAATGATTTGTATACTTCACTTAAAACCTTTGGTGATAATTTTTCTTTTAATTTTTTAATAACCCTTTCTGCCTTAACAGGGTCGGTTTGTACCTGTTTTATACTTCCAAAAAGAGAAGCGCATACTTCGGTTTCTTTGCAGATAAAAGGCTGCTGAATTTTGTATTCATACACTTCAAAAACCGCGGTGAGAAAACCTGCCCAGCTACCATCATACGTTAAAATATTCATTTTAAAACAAAGCTATCTGCGGTGAAAGATTGTTTTTGTATTTACTTTTTCCGGCAGATAAAATTGCATGCCTGATTTGAGTTGGCTGATAATCTTTTAGAACATACTCTTTCCCTGTTTGTATAAAATGTTTAACCTTACTTATAGGTGTACCCATTTTTTTTAAGTGATCGAAAGAAATGTTGGTGTGTTTTCTGGCTGCCACAATTTTATGGGCACTTTGAACACCAACACCAGGTATGCGTAAGATCATTTCATACGATGCCTTATTTATATCTACCGGAAACAGTTGCATGTTTCTTAGTGCCCAGCTTAGTTTGGGATCAATATCCATATCAAGAAATGGATTTTGCAAATCAACAATTTCATCTACTTTAAACCCATAAAAACGCATTAGCCAGTCGGCCTGGTATAAACGGTTTTCCCTGATCATTGGAACAGGTGTGCCGATGGCAGGCAACCTGTTATCATTACTTACAGGCACATACCCGGAATAATATACCCGTTTCATATCCATCTTTTTATAAAACTGATTTGCCATCCATAATATTTGCAGATCTGTTTCTGGTGTTGCGCCAATAACCATTTGCGTGCTTTGCCCTGCCGGGGCAAACATCGGACTGTCTTGAATATTTTTTTTTCTTCTTTGTGTTGAATGATTGCACCTTTCAGATATTTCATTGGCTCAATCATATCTTCACGGTTTTTATCCGGTGCAAGCAGTTTCAGGCTTTTCTCGGTTGGCATTTCTACATTTACACTTAACCGGTCAGCATATAAACCTGCTTCTTCAATAATTCTTCACTTGCACCCGGAATTGCTTTTAAGTGTATATATCCGTTAAAGTTTTGTTCCGTGCGCAGTTTTTTTGCAATTCATACCAGACGTTCCATGGTGTAATCAGCATTTTTAAAAATGCCTGAACTTAGAAACAAACCTTCAATATAATTTCTACGATAAAAATTAATGGTAAGATCAACAACTTCCTGAACAGTAAAAGCTGCCCGTTTTATATCGTTGCTTTTGCGGCTTACACAATAGGCGCAATCGTAAATGCAAAGATTGGTCAGTAGAATCTTTAACAGCGACACACAGCGGCCATCTTCTGTATAAGCATGACAAATGCCATTACCGGTTGTACCTAATCCTTTTGTGGTGTTTTTCCTGTTACTTCCACTGCTGCTGCAGCTTACATCGTATTTTGCTGCATCAGCAAGAATGGAAAGTTTTTCCATTATCCTTTCACTCAATGCATATATATTTAGCACAAATATACTAAAAAATTTAGGATTGTGATTGAAATTAACGGATATTAAATATTCTTTGTATATGCATCAGCATGGGGGAACTGTACAAAAAATGTTGTGCCTGTATTTCCTGCAGATGTAAACCAAATTTTTCCGTTAGCTTTTTCTGTAATTGCTTTACTTATAGCCAAACCTAAGCCTGTACCACTGCTTTTTGTAGTGAAATTGGGTTCAAAGATTTTGGTACGCATTTCATCAGGTATTCCTGATCCTTCATCGCGTAAAGAAATAAGTATGTTTCGATCTTTTTTTTCAATGGAAATATAAATGCAAACATCTTTTAAATCAGGTGTCGCTTCAACGGCGTTTTTTATAAGATTTGTGAAGAGGCGGTGTACCTGGTTTTTATCTGCAAAAATGTTTAATGGTTCTTCTGTTTTTATCCATTCAATTTTAATGCGTGAATTTGTACTGTATAAATTAATTACTGAAGAGATCACTTCCTGCACATTAAATTTCTCTGGTTGTACATTGCCAATGTTGGCAAACTGAGAAAAATCGCCAGCAATTTTTGCGAGCTGGTCTATTTGTTCTACTAATGTTTTGGCAACCTGTTGAGAAAGCTCTTTGGTATTCGGGGCATTTGCATTTATTGCTTTTTGCAGGTATTGTATGCTAAGTTTCATTGGGGTTAGCGGGTTCTTTATTTCATGGGCCACCTGCCGCGCCATTTCGCGCCAGGCACCTTCTCTTTCACTACGCGCAAGCGCCTCTGCGCTGCGTTCGAGTTTTTTAAGCATTTTATTATACTCATTTACAAGGGCACCCATTTCATCTTTACGTGCCCATTCGATCAAAGCATTGGTTTTGCCAAGATTAATCTCTTTCATTTTGGCACCAATAAATTCGAATGACCTTGTAATGTTGCTTGTTAATAATATAGCCAGTGCACCTGCGAGTATAAATATGATGGCGTTAAGATTTATAAGGGTTACAAGAAATTCAGATATTTCCTGCTTCAGTTCTTTTTGTGCATTTAAATAAGGAATATTTATGTAACCGATCGTTCTTTCTTCTTCATCTTTTATTGGCATGTACAAACTAAGTATAGATAGTCGTGCAATATTTTCTTCTTGTATTATGCTGATCATTCTTTTATAATGCATGGCATTATATGCAGTGGGATGCATCTTTGAATTGAGTATTTCTTTATTGAAAATATATGGTTGCGTAGATACAATAAGATTGCCTGATTTATTAAACAGGTTAAGGTCTGTATTGTGTATACCTGCAATTTCTATAACCCTTCTTTCAAGGTCGCCTTTTATGCCGATGTCATCAATTGTGAAATTGTCAGAGACATTTATCTGGTTTCTTAATTGGTTTTGAATTTCATTCACTAAAATCTGGGCTATGTTGTTTAATCTTTCTTTATTTGTGTTGTTAAACCGCTGAATAAAAAATGAAATGGTCACGGTGCCAATTATAAAAAATGAAAACACGCTAACGGCAATAATGGTAACCTGAATCTGCCTTCGAATATTTATTCTAAAAACCTTATTTAATCGTGCTGTGTTAAACCCGGTTCTGAACAATAAAAAACCAAAATACAATAAGGCTGCAATAATTATAAATGTAAAAAAGAGGTAGGAGAACAGTGCGATATAATATACCAGCCGGTTGTTCTTATAAACAACTTCTATAATTCTGTCTTTGCCTGCTTTGTAAAAAAGCTGGCTGTAACCATTGGTGTTAACAAATGAATAACCTAAAGCAGGAATTTTACTCATGGGTAAAGAATCAGAAAAATCATAATCATTAAAATTTCTTACAAGCTTTCTGTTTGTATAAATGGCATAAGCGTACCTGGTAATAAGATCATGACTTATATCGTCTACCTGTTTAAATAGTTCCGGAACAAGTGAAACATCTTTATAAACTTTAGGGTTTAATAAAAGTATTACCGTGCCCAAATAGTCTTTTGTTTTTGAAAACACAGCAGCTTCATATAAATAACTAAAGCGGTCAGATTCATTTTCATAATAATACAAACCTTCAATATTTGTTGGCTTGCTACCATTAATTATAATGGATTTTATGTCTTCATAAGAAGTTGCATCTTCATTGTGCAAGGGGCGGTGAAGGCTGTCAAACACATAAATTCTTGTATCATATTTATTCAGGTGCCCGGAAAAATTTTGTGTTATCAGGCTGTCTGTTATAAATTTATTTTGATCATTACTATAAAACCTGTTAAAGTTATTTTGTAAAAATTCTGTGGTGAAATATGCAATTGACATATTGAGCCAGCGCTCTCCTGACGGGTCGGTTTGCCGTTCTAATTTATCTGCTATTTTAAGGCGTTGTATTTTTTCAAGGGTTTCATTCTGATGGCTTACAAGGGCTGTAACAGATGCAATAAGCAATACGCTCCATAATATGAATTTTGGCGATTGCACAAGAGATAAAGAATCGTACGTTTTTGTTTTGTACATAAACGCCACATACAAAATGAGCCATAGGGTAACAACTATGGAAACATGCCGGGGAAGATGCCCTGAATCAATAAGAATGAAGAATAAGCCCGCGCCACCCAAAAAGCAAATTCGCCAGATTAAGGGATAATCAATTTTACACGCAAGGCATAGCAATATAGAAGAAGCGTGATAAAAACATAAGGTAATGAATGCAATAATGATGAATATTACAAAGGCATATACATTTAACGAGAAGAAATTGCTTGCATCTAAAGTAACCTGCGAGTCTGTTACCAGGCTGCTGATAAGGCGGGCGAACTGAAGTGTTATTAATGGAAGTAAAGCAAGACTTCCATAGGCTATTATTTTTTCTGCAAGGGTGCCTGCAAGCCACTCTTTCTTTGGTTTAAAATTTAACCTTGTAAATATTAGCAGCCAGTATAATAATATAATGTTTATAAGCAAATCGCCCAGCGATGAATTTAGACTGCTGGATGCATAGTATGATGGGGAAAATAATTCGAATTGTTTTAAATTAAAAGGAATGGGAAATTTATAAACAATAAAACGCAAACCCGCTAAAACACTAATTAAAAATGAAAAACCTTTAAAAAAACCACCAGAAATTGTAACCTGTATTGCTATTGAGTTTAACATTACCAGCAACAGTAAAATGGCGGCTAAGCGTAATGTTATGGATACAATGCCAGGGTTATCAATACGGGCATTTCCCGTGTCTAAGATTTTAAATAAAGCCCTTCCTTCGCTGTTTAATACCGATGTTCCTTTTCCTTTGGCAACAATTTGAAAATTGCTGCTAATATCTGCAGATGCAGGAAAATGCGGAACCAGGTACTCATTATTAATAAAGTAATTTTCTTTTATTGGAATAATGCCTGCCACATAATAATCAATGCCGTTTTTTTGAATTGTTTTCTTTATTAATTCATATGTATTCCGTGGATTGTTTATAATGTGAATGCCATCTTTAAGCCGTAAATAATTTTCGTTGACAATTATTTTATTTGTGTTCCAGTAGATTTGAACAGGGTTACCGCGGTCATTTACCTGGTAGGTAAATATGCCCATGTCTTTTTCAATTAATTGTTCTTTTATACCGGAAGCATCATCAGAAATTATTGCATCAACTGTACGCTTATCGTTTATGAGGGCTTTAAAGATATCTTCTCTTTCAGAAATGTAGTTATGTAATGTGGCGCTTACCCCCGCTTCGGAACTTGCGGCAGAAAAATAATTTGTGAAAATAAAAGATACAGTGTACAGCCAGGCAGCTGCAATAATTAAGTAGCCATTGCGTTTAGCGGCGTTTTTAATTTCCTGTATCAATTACATTTTCTTTTTTTATGCTGTTCCAAAGTTCATCCATTTGCCCGAGGGTTAAACTGGAAAGATGCGTGCCTTTATCAGCCGCAATTTTTTCCATTCTGTTAAACCTCTTTATGAATTTTTTATTGGTTCGCTCCAGGGCTTCTTCCGCATCAACCCTCAAAAAACGTGCATAGTTTACAAGGCTAAAAAGTACATCACCAAATTCTTCTTCAATATTTTTTTGATTATTTTCTGCTATAGCATGTTGCAATTCTTCCATCTCTTCCTTCACCTTAAGCAAAACATCTTCTTTTTTTTCCCATTCGAAGCCCACCTGTCTGGCTTTTTCCTGTATGCGCATGGCTTTAACGAGTGCAGGTAAAGAAACTGGTACGCCACCAAGCAGGGTTTTGTCTGCATCTTTCATTTTAATTTTTTCCCAGTTTTGCTTTACTTCCTCTTCATCTTTTACAAATACATCACCGTAAATATGCGGGTGCCGCTTAATAAGCTTATCACAAAGCATTTCTATGGATTGTTGCAGGGTAAATTTATTTTCTTCTTCGGCAATCTTTGCATAAAATACTATGTGCAGCAGAAGATCTCCCACCTCTTCTTTTATATTATCCCAGTCGTCGTTTGTGATTGCATCGGCCAGTTCATACATTTCTTCTATGGTCATAGAACGTAAAGTATGAATGGTTTGTTTTTTATCCCACGGGCATTTCTCCCTTAGGTCATTCATAATTTCAATTAATCTATCAAACTGTTGGGCGGCGTTATGCATGCAGGGTAAATAGTGTTTTAAAAAGAAATATGATTAATAACAATGCCATTATAATAGAAAACAATATTAATATCAATAAATATTTTAGAATTGTTTTAAACCGGCTTTGACCATAAAAATTACGCATGGCTTTATAGGTATAAAAAAATATCAATACTACCTGTATGCCATACAGCCAATTTAATAACTGCCATTGTAAAGAACCATTTAACGCTGAAATGCCATATGCGAAAAGCAGCATAATAAATATGGCGATGTAGGTATGTATTACAAATACGCCGTGATGCACATAAAAAAATACTTTTCGGCGTAAGTATAATAATTGAAAAATAAGGGCTACGAGTGGTAATGAAATAAACATCATTACAGGCAGTGAGTGTAATAAATTTTCGGCAACGGTCTTAAAAAAGTTTTTCGGATCATCATCATACAGCTGTTTTATTTTGAAACCTTTATGAATTAAAGACTTTTTTATCCACCCATCTCTTTTTGAAGCTGGGAGAGCATTTTGGGTTGAATCGTAAATTGCTATAGTTGAAATGCGGGAATTTTTTCCTGTTATTTCAAAATTATTAATTGAATCTGCTTTTGTTTTTTTCAGGAATTTATTTGCTTCATGCAGGTTGTTAGCCTCCTCAAGAAGTTTGCTTTTTGAAGCAGAATCCGTAACCTTCAGGGCACTGTCTCTTAAAAGAATTTCCTGCTGCTGTAATTTTTCAGTATCAGGATTAAATGGTTTATTACCGGTACTAAAATCATCTGGTTTTACAACAAACAGAAAAAATATCAGGAAAAAAATGGTAGATGTAAAAATGTACATGCGTACAGGGTGCAGGTAACTTGCCCGCCGCCCTCTGATATATTCATGGGTAAGAAAACCCGGCCTAAACAAAAGCGATTTTAGCGTAACGAAAAATTTGCTGTCAAAATGAACAATATCGTACACTAAATGCGTGGTAAGTTGCCAGAAAGATTCATGCGGTTCTATATTTTCCTGCCCGCATATATGGCAATACCTGCCCATAACAGCAGCATTGCAATTTAGGCAGAGCTTCTCTTTTCGTTCTTTATAATGAGACACCGCAGTTAATTTTTGCTAAAAATACTGAACCAAAACAAACTGGTAATATTTCTGTTAAAAATCAACGGGGTAATAATCGTCTTTTTCATAATTCTTATTTTCACGCCTACTTTAAATTACATGGTTAAAAACTGTTCATACCTGGCGCACTTATTAATTCTACTTTTTACTTTGTCGTTTCACCTAAGTGCATATAGCCAGTTTTATTACAACGATTATATTAATGTAAAGAAGGCGAATGAAGCCTATGTACTTTTATTGAAAAGCAATGTAAAACAGGTCACTGCTAAAAGCTTTGAAGCCAATGGTCTTCCTGTGCCAGATTTCATATTTAACCGGGTAATAACTCAGAATGGCGCGCTGGTAACTACCACCACAACGTATACCTCTGCCGATCAGTCTTATACTGAAGCTTTGTATAAGGATATGCAGCTCGTTCACACTTATGACAGCACAGGCAATGCGGTTTCTATGATTGATTATATGTACAATGACAGTGGAAATATTGCAACCATAATAAATAAGACAAGTGATGCAGAAATGGGCAGCCTGTCCGAAGAAATACATCAATGGTATTATGATGAACAAAATGTTCCAGACTATATGCTCCGGGTAAAAAATGGCAGGGATACGATGGAAATTGAATTTGAGATTGATGAGAAAGGAAATATTGTGGAGGAATTCTGGCAGAAGAAAGGTAAAACAATGGAGCATTATTACTATTATTATAACGATGCCGGTTTATTAACCGATGTGGTTAGATATAATAAAAAAGCGTCACAGCTGCTTCCCGAATTTATTTTTGAATATAACGAAATGCAACAGGTATCAATCATGACACAAATTTCAGCCGGTGCATCAGACTACACCACGTGGAAGTATGTGTATGATGACCGTGGCTTAAAAGTTCAGGACGTATTATTTAATAAGGATAAACGGGCTATAGGAAAAATTGATTACCAATACAGGTAATTATTGTTGAATTCTTAATAATAACACGGTTGCGAGGCTAAGCATTAAAATTACCAGAACAGCTACAATAACCCAATACAGGTATTTTATCTTTCTTTTTTCTTTATGCAATTTTGTTTTAGAAAGATGCCTATTCAATCCCTGGTTTAATGCATGTACCTGCCCATGCAGATGAATTTTGTTTTCAACCGGCAATAGGCCCTCTACTGCATCGTTTACAAAACTGGACGATGCCATTTTTTCTTCCACCATTCTAATTTCTTCTTCAGTAGCCTCACCATTTAAATAGCGAAGCAAAAGCTGATCATTAAGCTCTTCATCATCGTGCCAGATTTTGGTTAAATCATCCATTATCGAAGTTTTTTATCTACAAGAAGTTTAAGATTACGCTTACCGTTTTGAATATGACTTTTTACCTGCAACACACTAAAACCGGTTTGTTCACTAATATTATTGTAGCTGAGCTTTTGCAGGTAAAATAATGAAACACATGTTTTCTGGGCTTCATTTAATTCAGGCAGGCTGCTTTCTAAAAGTGTAAGAAGTTTTTCTTTTTCTATTTTTTCTTTTAATGTAACATCTTCAGGCAGGTGGGTTATTTCATCATTTAATTCCTGCATTTGTTTTTCTTTATTGCCTCGCAGTTTCATTAAACAGAAATTTCTGGCAACGGTATATAGCCACGCTTTAAAATTATCTATGTTATACAGGTGCACTTCATTTAAAACCTTTAGAAAAATTTGTTGAACAGCATCTTTCGCATCTTCTTCATTTTTCAAATATTTTAAACAAACACCAAATAATAACAAAGTATAACGGGTAAGGAGAATGCCTAACCAGTCATTATTTATGCTGGTTTTGTAATTACTGAGCAGTTCAGCATCCGGCAAATTTTCCGCCCTGTTTTTTTTCACCCTTACTACTAATTTAATGAATGATGATTTTTAGACCTCTTTCCATAATTATCGATAACTGTAAAGGTCATAAAAAATTAAAGGCTTTTTTAAAGCCTTTAATTAAATTGGTAATATTAATTGATTTTTATTTGTACAGCAGTTCGTAATATTCATGCGCCATTCGGTTACTGTCGAACTTAAACCTTACATCCCTCATGCCATTTTTTGCCACCTGTCTCCAGGTGTCAAAATTGTCGTAATAAAGGGGTAATATCTGGTTTTCTAAAATTTCATACAGCTTATTTAAATCGTAATTGTCCTGGTCGTGTACTGGCATATTCTGGTAATCAACCATGGGCACTACAAACCCATTATTGCCATGATTTATAAACTCGGGAATCCATCCATCATCAGTAGAAAAATTAACCGATCCATTCATTGCAGCAGTCATACCACTTGTTCCAGAAGCTTCGCGGGGCACGCGAGGGTTATTTAACCATACGTCTGAACCTTGTTTTAACCGCTTGCTGAAGGGTAAGTTCGTAACCTGTAAGAACAGCAACATTTTTAAAGCGTTTACTTAAATGAACGAGATAATTGAACTGAGATATTGCGGGATAATCAAGCGGATAAGGTTTACCGGCCCATATTATTTGAACAGGATATTTTGTATTACTTAAAAGTTTTTCGAATCTTTCCATATCCTGTGTTAGAAGGTCTGCACGCTTGTACCCTGCAAATCTTCTTGCCCAAACTATGGTAAGCACTTCAGGGTCAAATAACTTTCCTACCTGGTCTGCCACAATTTCAAAAGCACGTTTTTTCAAGTATTTTTTACGGTCGTCGAAAGCCCAGTCGTTGTGCTCGTCCATGGCTTTGTACAATTGTTTATCTGCCCAGTATTTCCAGTTTTGTGCATTGGTAATAGAAATGATTTCGCAGGTGCCTTCGTGTTTATTCCACATGTCGCGAGATACATGTCCGTGTAATTCAGATACTCCATTAGATATTCTTGCAAAACGTAATGCTACAAGAGAATGATTAAATTCACTGCCATCCATCCCTGTTATTCTTCTTACCTCATCGAGCGGCATGCCACGAAAATAACTCATCTTTTCGCATAGGTACATGTCGTGTTTTTCATTACCGGCTTCTTCGGGGGTATGTGTTGTAAAGACTAAATGCTTCTTTAATTTCTCAATGCTTTTAAATTTCTTCAATAAATAAAACGCAGAAGAGATACCATGCGCCTCGTTTAAATGATATAGTTCCGGATTAAAATTTAATTCATCGACCAGCTTGGCCCCGCCAATCCCGAGCAAAATAAACTGTGCAACTTTTGTTGAAACATTTGCATCGTACAACCGATGGCAAATGGTTTGAGAAACATAATCGTTTTCAGGTAAGTCGGTAGATAACAAAAATAGGGGAGCAGAATTAAAAGTTTCAGGGTTTAAATAATAGGCTTTTACCCATACAAGATGTTCATGAATGGGAATTTGAAACTTTATTCCGGTATCTTCCAGAAAACTGTAGTTTTTTTCTTTCCATGTTACGTTTAAAGTTTGATCCTGGTTTCTCGCCTGGTCGTAATAACCGTATTTCCATAAAATTCCAATACCAATTAAATTTTGCCGAAGTTCATAGGCGCTTCTTAAATGAGAGCCAGCCAAAAAGCCGAGTCCGCCGCTATATATTTTCAATGGTTGATGAATTGCAAATTCCATTGAAAAATAGGCCACCCTTTTTGAATACCGCTCGTCAGTAATGAAGGGAATTTTAAAATTTCTAAAATCCATAATCGTTAATTGGTTTTTTTAAACAGCGACGCAATTTAGGAGTAAATATTTAATGTAAAAACTACACATTAAAAAGTTTAAACCGGAATCTATTGTTTGACTGTTGGTTTAAATGGGAAATTTGGTTAATGAATTTGCCGCCACCTATGGTGTCAAAACTTAATCCAAAAAAATTGTTTTGATTAAAGATGGCAATTTCCAGAAGTAATAAACTTTAAACCACGCGGTATTGTAGAATTTAATAAGCAATCTTTTATTTAAGTTTCTTCTTTTGGAAGGTATCGTCAAATAAACAATCCAATCCTCTTTTATTCCCGCAGTTCTCTTCTGTAACTTCTACTGCATTCTTTGTAAAATTAAAGGTAAGGCTGCATGGGCCGCTTGCTTCTGTGTAAAGGCCGGTATTTTCGTTCACCATGGTCATTTCGCCCTTAACCTCCCCATTGCAGTCGCCACTATTTTTCTCGAAATGTATAAAGAAAATATACTGCTGTTCATTCCGGCCATCCCTAACAGATATATAGCTTCTATTATTTTTTTCATAACGACCGCTGAATTTGTTATTCATGGGCAGGGTATCAACCGGGTTGAATATCTCACCAGACCCGGTTAAATTTTCATTGCTGTCTGTAATTACGATTAAGAACTTATTTTCAGCCTCATCAAAAGCAAAACCGTTACGGGTAAAGGCAATATTATTTTTCTCCTTTTTTTCCCGGCTTTTAATAAAGGTGGGTTCTTCAGTTATATTAACCGAGTTTCTGTATCCATCCTTATTAAAATTGTCAACCAGGGGTAAATAGGTTATAAATTTTCCTTCCTCATTAAACAGGCATACGATAATCTCACTATTTTTTTTGCTTATTAATTGTAATAAAAGATAATGAAGGTTACCTGTAATTATTTTACCCACGGGCCGCAGGTTAAATTGTTTTTCCTTAACCTGCCCCATTGTTAGAATAGTATCAGGAATGAATTTTAATACGCTTTCAACCCCTATATAATTACTGTCTGTAAAAGAAAGCAATGATGTATCTGAAAATAATTTGGGAGTTTTAACAGGCTGAAACAAATCAGAAAAATCTTTAAAAGTATTTATTTCTTTATTCCTTGCATCCTCACCGGCATTATTACACGCCAGGAGCGATACAGCTAGTAACAAAATCAAAGTAAGGCGAAGCATGGGCGCATGTTTTGCTAAAAATATAGGATTAGAAGTAATTTTTTTAATTATTAGTTTTAGGTTTGTCTAAAAATATATTAAGAATTGCCTAATTTTTCTATAGCCGAAGAGAATTATATTAAAGCTGTTTACCATCTACAACAACAGGGGGTGGTAAGCACCAACGCATTGGCTAATCATTTGAATACCGCTGCTGCTTCTGCGACGGATATGCTTAAAAAATTGCACAATAAGAAAATATTGCACTATAGGCCATACCGGGGGTTTACTCTGAATAAAGAGGGCATTCGTGTTGCTTTGTACATCATTCGCAAACACCGGCTTTGGGAATATTTTCTCGTAGAAACCCTGCAGTTTAGCTGGGATGAAGTGCATGAAGTTGCCGAACAGCTGGAACATATAAACAGCATAAAACTCATCAATAAGCTGGATGCTTTTTTAAAATACCCACGCTTTGACCCACACGGCGATCCGATACCCGACAGCGACGGAAAAATGGAGGTGCCGGATGTTTTAAGTCTGGCGGAACTGCCGGTAAACACACCCGCCATATTAAGTGCGGTTACAGTTCAATCTACAGAACTGCTGGAATTTTTAAGACTTCAGAAATTGAACATAGGTGCACGCATTGAAATTAAAAAAAGACAAAGTATAGACCGGTCTATTGAGATTAAAGTGAAGAGTAAAAATAATATTAACCTAAGCAAACAATTGGCAGAGGCCCTTAAAGTAAAAATTATATAATGGCAAAGAAAACAAACATCAGTGATGCTTCTTTAAGTGAAGTGCATGAATCGGTCGATGTTTCAAAACCAAAAAAAGGCTGGCGCAGGGTGCTTCCGTACCTGGGGCCTGCATACCTGGTTAGTGTAGGTTATATGGACCCCGGCAATTGGGCCACCGACCTGCAGGGCGGGGCGCAGTTCGGGTACAAACTAATCTGGGTTTTATTAATGAGTAATTTAATGGCTATTCTACTGCAAACACTCAGTGCCAGGCTGGGTATTGTAAGGCGAAGAGATCTTGCGCAGGCTAACCGTGAGGAGTATCCCCCGGTGGTTAATTTTTGCCTGTACATTCTTGCAGAAATTGCCATTGCTGCCACAGACCTTGCAGAGGTTCTGGGTATGGCAATCGGTCTTCACCTGCTTACAGGTCTGCCTATTCTTTGGGGCGTGCTTATAACCGTGCTGGATACCTTCATCATACTTGTATTGCAACGTTACGGAATAAGAAAAATGGAGGCTTTCATCATTGCATTGGTAGGCATTATCGGTGTTTCTTTTCTTATTGAAATATTTTTTGCCCACCCAGTTTTAAGCGATGTGCTAACAGGATTTGTTCCTACCTCACTTAACAGCCAGGCATTATATATAGCAGTAGGAATTATTGGCGCAACGGTTATGCCGCATAACTTATACCTGCATTCAGCACTTGTGCAAACCAGAAAAATTCAGCCTGATGTAAAAGGTATTAAAAAGGCACTCAAATACAATTTTATAGACAGTGTTATAGCTTTGAATGGTGCTTTTCTCGTTAATGCTGCCATACTTATTTTGGCTGCTTCGGTTTTCTTTACATCGGGCAATACAGAAGTTGCTAAAATTGAAGATGCGCACCGGTTGCTCGAGCCAATGCTTGGTACAAAATTAGCCCCCTTTCTTTTCGCAATTGCATTAATAGCTGCCGGGCAAAGTTCTACCATTACAGGAACGCTTTCCGGACAAATTGTAATGGAAGGATATTTGCGATTGCGCATAAACCCCTGGCTACGGCGGTTAATAACACGTGTTATAGCGATTATCCCCGCAGTGCTCGTTATTTTAATTTCGGGAGATGATAACCTGGACGATCTGCTCGTTTTAAGCCAGGTAATATTAAGCCTGCAATTAGGCTTTGCCATAATACCTCTCATCCACTTTGTGAGCAATAAAAAAACAATGGGTCAATTTGCTATAAAACTTCCTGTAAAAATTCTTTCATGGCTGGTTGCCGCCATCCTTGTGTTTTTGAATGTGCGTCTTGTTACGGAAGAAGCGCTTGCAGTTTTCGCGAGGGATGGAGAAATAATTTTTAAGTTCTTCATAGTTATTGTTGCAATTGCCTTTACCTGGTTATTCCTTACCATGACATTGTTACCAATAATACGCACCCGTAAGGCAAAGGCCGATTTGCAGATGCATTACAATGCACAGGCATTAGAGATAGCCACCATACCAGATCTGCAAAAAATAGCAATTGCCCTTGATTTTAGTAGGAAAGATGAAAAGACCGTTACCTATGCATTGGCACAAGGCAAAAAAAATGCAACGTATGTACTGATACATATTGTGGAAACAGCCTCTGCCAGTTATTCGGGTGCATCCTCCGACGATCTGGAAACACGAACCGACTTACAGAGATTGGAAACCTATGCAGCGCAATTAATTAACATGGGTTATATTATTGAAATACAATTAGGATATCATAACAGGATAACAGAAATAGTTAGAATAGTAAAAGAAGCTGATGCAGACATGCTTGTAATGGGGGCACACCAGCATAAAGGCATAAAAGATTTTATTTATGGTCAAACCGTAAACGATGTACGGCATAAATTAAACATTCCGGTTTTAATTGTTTCATGATGTTTGCCATTGCACTCTATTTTTGCGTTTTATGCAAACAAATATTCAAATACGCCGACTACAAAAAACCGACAATAAAGCCATTGCCCAAATAATAAGAAGTGTTTTGTCCGAGTTTAATGCCAACAAACCCGGCACTGTTTATTTCGACCCCACGACCGATGATTTATATCATCTTTTTAAAACAGAAAAAAGTGCCTATTTTATTATTGAAATGGATGGAGAAGTCGCCGGTGGCGGAGGTATATTTCCTACACCCGGGTTACCTGAAAATTGTTGTGAACTGGTAAAGCTGTACTTATTGCCCGTGGCACGAGGAAAAGGTTTAGGAAGAAAGTTAATTGAGAAGGCTGTCGCTGCTGCAAAAGAATTTGGGTATAATAAAATGTATCTTGAATCAATGCCCGAATTGCAGGTGGCAGTAGGCATGTATAACAAACTGGGCTTTAAAAAGCTCGATCACTCCATGGGTAATTCAGGCCATTCCGGCTGCAGCATCTGGATGATGAAAGACCTGTAAGGATTTTTTGCAGTATTTTACTTCCATATTTTTTGCTATGAAACGAACTTTTGCTTTCCCGTATTTTATATTCTTTTTATTTTCTTCAGCGGTTATTCATGCCCAGGGTATTCAAAAATACAGACCTGTAAATTTCTCACAGGTGCAAATAACTGATGATTTTTGGAAACCTAAAATTGATAAAGTTGCTACAAAAACACTGGAAACCTGCATATATCAAACTGAAATAAACACACCGCGTATCCGAAACTTTGAAAAAGTGATCCGGAATATTGGCGAGAAACACGAAGGGATTTATTATGATGACAGTGATGTTTATAAAGCCTTAGAGGCAATAGGTTATTCACTGCAAACACACCCGGATAAAGCATTGGAGGCAACAGCAGATAAATGGATTGCCCTCATAGCGGGAGCGCAAATGTACGATGGGTACCTGAATACATATTTTCAATTGGGAGATATTAAAAAAAGGTGGACCGATATTGAAAAACATGAAGACTATAATGCAGGCCACCTGATAGAGGCTGCCATTGCTTATTTTGAAGCGACAAAAAAAGATGCTTTGCTTAATGTTGCAATCAAATTTGCAAACCATATTGATACAACAATGCGTATCAACAACAAAAAATGGTTCAGCGGGCACCAGGAAATTGAATTGGCTTTAATGAAGCTGTATAACCTCACCAACAATAAAAATTATTTAAACCTTGCAGACTGGTACCTGCAGCAAAGGGGCAAAAATATTTACACGTATGGCACTAACTGGATAAAGCCCGACTATTGGCAGGATATGTCTTCAGTAAAAGATCAAAACGAAATAACCGGCCATGCCGTGCGGGCAATGTACATGTACACAGGTGCTGCAGATGTTGCAGAAGTTACGGGAGACACGGGATATTTACATGCCATGAAAACCGTGTGGGAAGATGTTGTTTACCGCAATATGTACCTAACCGGCGGCATTGGCGCATCAGGCGATAATGAAGGGTTTAGTAAAGATTATGATTTACCTAATGACAAAGCTTATTGCGAAACCTGTGCCTCTGTTGGTATGGTATTCTGGAACCAGCGCATGAGTCAGTTAACCGGCGACAGTAAATATTTTGATGTACTGGAAAGAAGTTTATATAATGGTGCACTTGATGGCTTAAGCCTTGGCGGAACAAAGTTTTTTTACGACAATGTACTTGCCTCAAATGGTGCGCATGAAAGAAGTGAATGGTTTGGAACTGCATGCTGTCCGGCTAACATAACCAGGCTTGTTGCTTCTTTAGGTAATTATATTTATGGTATTTCCAAAGATGCTTTATGGGTTCATTTATTTGTTGGAAGTAATACCATGATAAAAATTGATGGTATTGAAGTGGGAGTAACCATGCAAACAAACTATCCCTGGAACGGGAATGTATCTCTTCGTCTTGATCCGGTAAAAGAACAAAATTTTAAAGTTATGATGCGTATACCCGGGTGGTTATCCGGAAATACTGTTCCCGGTGACCTTTACATGCAAAATTTTTCAGGCGATACACCTGGCATTACGGTTAACGGGCAGCAGATATCTTATAAGCAAACTAATGGTTATGCAATTATTGAACGTAAATGGAAAAGAGGAGATGTGGTAATGTTAACCATGCCTATGCATGTGCAGCAAATAACTTCAAAAGAACAATTGGTCTATAATAACAATAAGATAGCCCTTCAACGAGGCCCCATTGTTTATTGTGTAGAGGGCATAGACAACAATAATGAGGTCTATAATATGTATATTCCAAAAAGCACCGAAATAGAAAGTGTGTCTTACAATGTTTCATCAGAGCCGGTAATAGCTTTGTCATTCACAGCAAAACAACTGGTTGCAGATAATGAAGGTACGCAGGTGTTAATTCAAGATAAAAAAGTAACTGCGATTCCCTACTATACCTGGGCAAACCGTGGAAACAGTGAGATGCAGGTTTGGATTCCTTCAAAGATCACAGGGGTTAAAATTGATTAGCAATGGCATAATTTTTTTATTTATCACATAACAATAGCATCATAAACAATGAAAAAAATTTATTCAATCATCTTATTAATTTCATCTTTTTGTATGTCATGCAATAATGACCAAAATAAACATGAATCAGAAGATTCAGCCACAACTGCAAAAACATTAATTCCGCCACCGGAGAATTTTTCCAATAATATAGATGGTAAGCAAACAGGTTTATTCATTTTAAAAAATAGCAACAGGGTAGAAGTGGCTATTACCAATTACGGAGGAAGAATTGTTGGTTTTACCATGCCAGATAAAAGCAATAATCTCGTTGATGTGGTTGTGGGTTTTAATCGTATGGAAGATTATCAAAAATCTACTGAGCCTTACTTTGGCGCCCTGATAGGCAGGTATGGAAACAGGATCGCAAAAGGAAAATTTAAACTGGATGGCAAAGAATATTCGATTGCTACAAATAATGGGGTAAACACTTTACATGGCGGCATTAAAGGTTTTCAAAGTGTTGTGTGGGATGCAAAGCAGACAGGCCCTCAAAATCTTGAGCTTACGTATTTGTCGAAAGATATGGAGGAAGGTTATCCCGGAAATCTGAATGTTAAAGTGATATATACCTTAACAGACAGCAATGAACTTAGAATAAGCTATGAAGCTTTTACAGATAAAAGCACACCCGTTAATTTAACTAACCACGCTTTTTTTAATTTGAACGGAGAAGGTTCAGGAACCATTAACGACCATATACTTATGATCGCTGCAAATAAATACACACCTGTAGATTCGACGCTTATACCTACCGGAAAAATTGTTGCTGTCGCAGGCACGCCCTTCGATTTTACCACACCAACTCCCATTGGGCAAAGGGTAGACTCTGTAAATGACCAACTTAAATTTGGTAAGGGTTACGATCACAACTTTGTTCTGAACAAGGGCATTACTAAAAATGCTGAACTTGCTGCAACGGTGTATGCCCCAAAAACAGGAATTTATATGGAGGTGTTTACCACAGAACCCGGCTACAGTTCTACGGTGGAAATTTTATGCAATCGAAAAATACTTTTAAAGGTGGAGCCAAAGATGATTTTAGAACTGCATTTTGTTTAGAGGCACAGCATTACCCTGATTCTCCAAACCAGCCATCTTTTCCATCAACTATATTAACGCCTAAAAATACTTACAGCCAAACAACCATTTATAAATTCTCAGTTAAATAAATCAACGGTATGGAGGGCTAAAGCTTTGCTGTTTATAGCATTGCCAATTGTTTTTTGTGCCTGTAATAAAGCATCGGCATAAGGCAAGTATAATTTACGGGTTAAATTACCATCTGTTATATCAACATCCCATAACCCGCTGTTATGCCAGGGATCGAGATGGTCCCAATCGGGGCGATCGATAATTGGGTAGAGGCAAATTCCCCACAGGGGAATATTCTGCTGAATTGTTGCCGCACATTCTTTTGCAATAAATTCGATCCAGGCCGGGCGGTCAATTCCGGGATGGCTTGTTTCGCTTAAAACAATTGGTTTGTTATACCGTTGATGTACTTCTTTGAACAGGCTGCTTAAATGCCTCCAGCGTGGATCGTTATCATCGTTCAGCCACGGTAAAAATTCGCCAGTTCCTGTTATCCATTGATTGGTGTAATAGTAGTTAACACCTATCACATCAATGCACTGCGGAGACCCGCCAAGTTCAGGGCAAATAGTGCCATATAAGATGTCAGTGGCCTGGTATTGCAGGTCGTGTTGTTTAAGAGATTCGGCAATTTCCATTTCACCGGCACCAAACCTCGGTACCTGGCTTATCAAAGGTTCTGTTGTTAGTACCAGCAGATTTTTATCAATCTCGCGCATGGCAGCAATGGCTTCTATATAAGCTGCCATTAATCTGTATTTAACTTCCCATCCATTATTAATGCAATATGGCGAAGTTCCACGCGCATCCCCACCCAGCCAGGAAATAAAGCTCACTTCATTTATTGGCGTTACTATTAAATTTCCTTCGGGTATAATGGAACGGTAAAAGTGTACAAACGACCGGCACATAGCTGTAAACCTGCGTGCAAATAATGGATGAAGTGGTGTAATATCATCGGGATATCCAAAATGGCAAAGGTCCCACACCTGCTGAATATTCATTTGTTGCCCCTTCCTTATCATTAGTTCAACGGCACTCCAGTTATAATTATAGGGCCTGGTTTCAACCTGGCTCCAGCGAATGCCTTCTCTCACCGTTTTAATATTAAAATCGCCCAATAATTGGTAATCCTGTTCAAGAAGGTGAAGGTGCCCGGTTAATTTTAAAAAATCAACCCGGTTTCCAAATGCATTCAGTTTGTCTGTGCATTCGTACCCGGCCATCCAAAAAGAAGAGAAAGGGTTTTGCAGTTGCAGACTATTCATTAACGGGTTGTTGCCGCTTTTAATTGCGGAGATGCCAGGTTGCATGGTTAACTAATTTATTTCACGCCTAAGGGGCAAATATGGTTCCAATTTTAAGCATTACAGATACAGGTAGTAATCTTTTAAAAAGTTTGTGAAGCCTGGTGTGTATTCTCCACATTCATCTTTAATAGTTATTTCACCTGTAATTACAGGCGAGGAACAAGTTGCAAGATGCAGCATACTTCTGAATGGTTTATGGGATGGGGTTTGTTTTATTGTGATAAGTTGCTGCGTATAAAAATTGAAAGTTGCGGCCGCTAATAAAAAGGGTTGAGTGTTTTCACTGTTTAATAAAATATAAAGATGCCCGTTTGAAGAAATATTTTTTTTTGCTGATGATAGCAAGCTATTAAAATCCAATTTGCCTGTATGCAATGCTGTGTTTCTTTTTTCATTTTTACTTTTTAATGCATTCGAAAAAAATGGCGGGTTCGATATTACGAGGTCATACTTTTGTAATGATTTATAATGTTGTATATCTCCATGAATAATATTAATTCTGTTTGCATACAGCGATGCCATAATATTTTCTTTTGCCTGCATAGATGCATCTTCATCTATTTCAATAGCATCAATTTTTACTGTAATATTTTTTTGGGCAAGCATCATTGCTAAAAGTCCTGTTCCTGTTCCGATATCCATTGCATGTTGTACAGTTATATTTTTATTTTTCTCAGCAACCCATGCACCGAACAAACAGGCATCTGTGCACACTTTCATTGCACATTTGTTTTGATGAATGTTAAAATGTTTAAAATTGAAAAAGGAATTAGACATTTATTTCTCTTAATAAATCATTTATATCAAGTGGGTCGGTTATCATTTTTAATTTGCCTTCATCATCAAAAGGCCATTGTTCTTTTGGTTTATCCCAATATAATTCAACACCGTTTTCATCAGGATCATTTAAATATATAGCTTCTGAAACACCGTGATCAGCAACACCTGTTATAGTATAATTAGCATCAAGTAATCTTTTAAAAATTGTTGCAAGTTCTTTTCTTGATCTATATAGTATAGCGGTGTGATACAAGCCAGGCAAGTGTTTGGGCGCAGGCGGTGAATTTTTACTATGCCATGTATTTAATCCAATGTGATGATGATAATTATCGGCTGAAAGAAATGCAGCCTGTGTTCCATACATCTGCATTACTTTAAAACCAAGCAGGTCTCTGTAAAAAATCAATGATCTTTCAATGTCTGAAACTTTTAAGTGAACATGACCTATATGTGTTCCTTCGGGTGCTGTGTATGACATTAAAAAAAAATTTTTGTACAAACTATAATTAAAATTGATTCGTTGTTAAACAGATTTAATTAGATAATTTTAGAAAGTAAACTAATCCATTAATTACAAAACAATTTACTTATGGCAAAGTATTCAAAAAAAAGTGGCGAGAAAGTTGAAAGGGCCACGCATGAAATGAAACGCGGAAAACTTAAAACAGGAAGCGGTAAAAAAGTAACCAGCCGCAAACAGGCTATTGCAATTGGCTTGTCGGAAGCAAGAAGTGCCGGGGCAAAAGCTCCTAAAAAGTCTGCTGCAAAAAAATCATCCGCTAAAAAAAGTGCTCCGAAAAAATCTGCTGCTAAAAAATCTTCTGTAAAAAGAAGCACACCTAAAAAAGCAGCACCTAAAAAAGCAGCAGCAAAAAAATCTACTGCAAAAAAATCAGCAGCCAAAAAAAGCGCACCTAAAAAAAGTGCTTCTAAAAAAAGTGCACCAAAAAAGTCAGGTGCTAAAAAAAGTGCACCTAAAAAGTCTTCTGCGAAAAAATCAGGTGCGAAAAAATCATCAGGTAAACGAGGCAGATAAAAACATAAAAAAATGGGGACCTGAAAAATCCCCATTTTTGTTTTTTATAAATTATAATTTATTCTTTTATTGTAAGTGCAGCCCTTGAATATTCCTGGTTTAGAAGGGCAATATTACTCAAAGAAATTTCTTTTGGACATGCTGCTTCACAGGCCCCGATATTGGTGCAGGCTCCAAAACCTTCTTTATCCATTTGTGCAACCATATTCATTACACGGGTTTTCTTTCAGGTTCACCCTGTGGCAATAATGCCAGGTGCGAAACTTTTGCAGATACAAATAACATGGCGCTGCTGTTTTTACAGGCAGCAACACAGGCACCGCAACCAATACAGGCTGCAGCTGCAAAAGATGCATCTGCATTATTTTTATCAATAGGAATAGCATTTGCATCAACAGCATTTCCGGTATTTACAGATATATAACCACCCGCCTGAATGATGCGGTCGAAAGCAGAGCGGTCAACCACCAGGTCTTTTATAACCGGAAATGCATTTGCCCGCCATGGTTCAACAACAATGGTATCACCATCTTTAAATGCACGCATGTGCAACTGGCAAACTGTATTTGCCTTCCATGGTCCATGTGGTTTGCCATTGATATACATAGCTGCATGATCCACAAATACCTTCACGGCAATCATGATCAAATGCAATCGGCTCTTTGCCTTCGTGAATCAATTGTTCGTTCAGCACATCAAACATTTCCAGAAAACGACATTTCAGACGAAATATCCTTCACCTGGTAGGTTTCAAAACTTCCTTTTTCCGCTGCTGTTTTTCTGTCGCCAGACTTTTAGAGTAAGATTCATGTTGTAATGTTCCATATTCTAAATTTAGATTGGTATTGGTAGCTAATAATTGCTACGCCTATTCATTTATTTATAACTTCTCTGGCTTGGTTTCACAATCTTCAAACTCAAGTTCTTCTTTATGCAAGTTCCCAATCATTTCCCTTTGTACTTCCCATGCTGCCACATACATGAAATTTTCATCATCACGTATTGCTTCACCTTCTTCTGTTTGGATCTCTTCCCTGAAATGACCGCCACAGCTTTCTTCGCGGTTCAATGCATCAATACACATCAGTTCGCCCAGTTCAATAAAATCTGCAACACGGTCGGCTTTATCCAGTTCAGTATTCATTTCATTTAATTCTCACCGGGTATTCTTACATCGCTCCAGAATTCATTTTTTAATGCTCTTATTTCTTCAATCGCCTGCCTTAATCCTTCTGCATTACGGGCCATGCCGCATTTATCCCACATGATTTTTCCAAGACGTTTATGAAAACTTTCAACGGTTTGGTTGCCCTTAATGTTCATCAATTTATTGATCCTTTCGCTACCAACTTTTTCTGCTTCAACAAATGCAGGATGATCGAGTGGAAATGCGGTGCTGTTCGAATTTCATCAGCCAGGTAATTACCCATTGTATAAGGAATAACAAAATAACCATCAGCAAGTCCCTGCATCAATGCAGATGCACCCAAGCCGGTTTGCACCATGATCGCTGAAGTTTGCTTCACCCAAAGCATATAAACCCGGAACGGTTGTTTGCAATTCATAATCAACCCACAAGACCACCCATGGTATAATGCACGGCAGGATAAATTCGCATCGGCAGTTCGTATGGATTTTCGCCTGTTATCTTTTCATACATATCGAACAGGTTACCGTATTTCTCTTTCACCACATCTTTACCCATTGCTATAATAGTTTCCTGGTCAGTAGCATTGTCATACCCCTGTTTTTCCGGCTTCAATCTTTCCATAACGTTCAATAGCATCAGCAAAATCAAGGTATACAGCCTGCTTTGCTGTACCTACACCATAACCTGCATCACATCTTTCTTTTGCTGCACGTGATGCCACATCACGCGGTACCAGGTTACCAAATGCCGGATATCTTCTTTCCAGATAATAATCTCTTTCTTCTTCCGGTATTTCACTTGCCTTTCGGTTATCGTCTTTGTTTTTTAGGCACCCAGATCCGACCATCATTTCGTAAGCTTTCACTCATCAGTGTAAGCTTACTCTGGTGATCACCACTTACAGGTATACAGGTAGGATGAATTTGTGTAAAACATGGATTGCCAAAATAAGCGCCTTTTTTATGTGCTTTCCAGGCTGGCAGTAACATTACTGCCCATTGCATTTGTAGATAAATAAAATACATTGCCATAACCACCGGTGCATAACAATACTGCATGACCAAAATGTCTTTCCAGTTCACCGCTAATAAGGTTACGGGCAATAATTCCCCTTGCCTTGCCATCGATCATTACAACATCCAGCATTTCGTGGCGGTTGTACATTTTTACATTACCCAAGGCAACCTGTCTTTCCAATGCCTGGTATGCACCTATCAATAATTGCTGACCTGTTTGACCCGCTGCATAAAATGTACGTTGTACCTGTGTTCCACCAAAGACTACGGTTGCTTAATAATCCACCATATTCACGTGCAAAAGGAACACCCTGTGCAACACATTGATCAATAATATTTGCACTTACTTCTGCAAGCCGGTGAACGTTTGCTTCTCGTGCACGGTAGTCGCCACCTTTAATGGTATCATAAAATAAACGGAAAACACTGTCGCCATCATTCTGATAATTCTTTGCTGCATTAATACCACCCTGTGCAGCAATACTGATGTGCACGGCGTGGGCTATCCTGAAAACAAAATGCTTTTACTTTATATCCCAGTTCACCCAGCGAAGCAGCAGCAGATGCACCTGCAAGCCCGGTTCCTACAACAATGATTTCCAGCTTACGTTTATTGGCAGGGTTTACCAGCTTACAATGCCCTTTATAATCATTCCATTTTTCTTCTAAAGGCTTGAAGGAATTTTTGCATCTAACATAAAATGTTATATAGATTTTTGTGCCTTAAGGCTTCAATTCAAAATTATTTAACCCATCCTAAATACATGCTTACAGGCATGAGTGCAAATGCAAGCGAAATAATAACTGAAAATGCATAGCCTGCCACGGAGATAAGTTTATTGTATCTTTTATTATTTACCCCCAGTGTTCTGAACGCGCTTTGAAACCCATGGGCGAGATGATACCCCAGCGATATGCAGCCAATTACATATAAAATAACAACCCACAATTGCGAGAATGTAACCTGCATTAATTTGTACAGGTTATGAATGGGTTCTATAGCAGGTGGGTAGGTTACTTCATCAATGCCACCTGTGAAGCGGGAGGGTATCCAGAAATGAATCCAATGTACAATAAGGAAAAGTAAGATGATGGTACCCAGTAAACCCATGCTGCGACTATACCATTTGCTGCCGCGGTTTCCATAATCAATGGCATAGCCTGTGCCGCGCCGGCTGCGGTTTTGCACTTCAAGCATTATACCCTGTATAGAGTGCAGCATAATGAAAACGAATAACCCTATTTCAACAATTCTGATTACTATTGTTGCGCCCATAAAATGGGCTGCTTTATTAAACATTTCGCCCCCGTCGTTATACCAGATGCAGGCATTTAATCCGGCATGAACCACCAGGAAAGTGATCAGGAAAATTCCTGTTAAACTCATGGTGATCTTTTTACCGATAGAAGAGGTAAATACTTGTTTCCACGTCATAGTAAAATCCAGGTTGATTTTGTAAGCAATTGCAGCAAAAATACTATTCGAAGCGGAGTTTTATGTTTTTTGATTAAGTGATTTTGATGTATGCCACTACCTTTCTTATACATAAACCGAAGATGTAATTATATACTATTCCATATCGGTTGCAGAAAAACTAAAAGGGAGTAACAGGGAGGATGACCTAAGCAGCAAAATATTACCTTCCAAACCTGACAATATTATTTTTATAGGTTGATTGTATCTCGCCTCTTGCTCTATAAGGCTTTGCCTGCAAATACCACACGGGCTTACAGGTTTATTGCTCGAACCCCTGGTGTTATTGTAAGATATGGCGATTGTATTAATTGCAACATTCGGGTGCATTGCAGCCGCTGCAGATATCAGAACACGTTCTGCGCAAATACCGGCAGGGTAGCTGGCGTTTTCCTGGTTAGATGCAGTTATAATTTCACCATTAGAAAGTAAAGCGGCAGCGCCTACATGAAAACCTGAGTACGGCGCATACGCATTTTCTGTTGCCTGTTTTGCTTTAGAAAGTAACCTTCCATCAGCCTCAATTAACTCATCGGCAGAATCTAATCTTTCATATTCAAATAAATATTGTTTAACCATGCAAACTTTTTTACGGGTAAAAAAAATCCTCACCAGGGGTGAGGAAATTAATATTTTTTTGTTGATTATTTAATTGATTTAAATAACCGGCTCCAGCGTGGCCACCATCCCAGCTAAACCAGATGAGTGTAGCTTTACCTACGATATGTGTTTCGGGAACATACCCCCAAAAGCGGCTGTCCTGGCTGCGATGCCTGTTATCGCCCATCATCCAGTAATAATTATATTTTGTTTTGTAAATGTTGGTTTGTTTACCATTAATGTAAAATGCACCATTCCTGGTTTCAAGGGTATTGCCTTCATAGTTGGTGATAAGCCTTTGGTACAGCGCTATGTTTCGCGGTGTAATGGTTATTACTTCTCCTTTCCTGGGTATATGTATGGTTCCATAATTATCGGGGGTCCACGGAAAATTTTTATCGTCGAAAGGGAAGGTGTAACCTGTTACATTTAATGTGGATATCTGTATACTTTTAACATTAGGTTGCTTTTGAATTATTTTAGCCTCTGCAGGTGTCATGTTTATATAATAGGTACCTGGCTGTGCCGGGCTAACATCAATCTGGCCTTTAGTGTTTTCAACATCAATCCCCAGGGTCTCCTGGAGAAATTCTGCGGTGAAGGGAGTACCATTTGTTTCTACCTGGTAATCTATCTGGCTGTCTTCAGGCACAAAAGCCCGGCGGTTATTTATATATAACTTACCATCTCTTACCAAAAGGTTATCTCCCGGCATGCCCACACATCTTTTTATATAATTGTCTGTTTTGTCTAAAGGGTGTACTAGTACGGGAAAGTCTGCATTCAATGCATCCCGGTTGCCATTGTATTGTTGACGTAAAACATCATAATAGGGATTTTTACTGCCATAGTCAGGCAGATTTATAATAGTATCGCCTATCGGTACATTAAAAACAACCACATCATTGCGCTGTATTTGCGTGGTGCCGGGTAATCTTTTATAATCCAGCTTTACCCATTGTAGGTAAGATGGAGAAGTAGGCATTCCGGGCAGTGTATTATGTACAAATGGAAAACTGATAGGGGTAATGGGCAGGCGTGGGCCGTAACTCATTTTATTAACAAACAAAAAATCGTTAACGAGTAAAGTCTTTTCCATACTTTCTGACGGTATGGTATAAGCCTCGAATATAAAGGTTCGAATAAGGGTTGCAGCCACAATGGCAAATACTGCTGCATCTATCCATTCTCTTGAAGCAGATTTTTTATAACGGGCAACTACTTCTTTTCCACCCCACCTTACATCTTTCGAAAATCCCAGGTATGGTAAATAAATGAAGGGGATAAAAACAGCAGCAGCATGTTGCAGTAAGGAAAATTTTCCGAAATGCATTACGAAGATGATGAGAATCCAAATAGTAATAAATTGCCCTGCAATAGGAATGAATTGTAACCAAAACCAAACTTTTTTAATACCACAACGTTCAACCATCTGCCAGGTATTGTAAAAGGGAACAAAAGCCTTCCATCCATCTATTCCAGCCTTTTTAAACATGCCATAGATGCCAATGTGCCAGCCAATGGCGCCTATGATAAATATGATCCAACCCATAAAAGGATTTATTAATTAAATGTGACCAACAAAAATAGCGATTGATTTAAGGCGGCAAAATAAGGTTACAGAAAGTTTTCTTAAATGGGAATGCATTTAATACAAGACCTACACCCTGCCATTTTTAATTTCATCAACTACCGCGGGGTCTAGCAGGGTAGTGGTATCGCCCAGGTTCTCTGTTTCACCTTCTGCTATCTTTCTTAAAATGCGGCGCATGATTTTTCCACTGCGGGTTTTAGGCAAACCACTTACGAATTGTATTCTATCGGGTTTGGCTATAGGACCAATAATCCGTGAAACAGTGGCGGTTATATCTTTTTTGGTTAAATCATCCTCCAGTTTTGTTCCGTTGTAAATTACATATGCATAAATGCCCTGCCCTTTTATATCGTGCGGATAACCTACCACTGCACTTTCTACCACCCCGGCGTGCATGTTTATGGCATTCTCCACTTCGGCAGTACCTATTCGGTGCCCGCTTACATTTAATACATCATCTACGCGGCCGGTAATTCTAAAGAAGCCATTGCTGTCTTTTAATGCCCCATCTCCCGTAAAGTAAAGATTAGGATAAGTGGCGAAATAATTTTGTTTACACCTTTCATGGTCACCCCATGTTGTTCTAATTGTTGATGGCCAGGGTGCTTTAATGCAAAGGTTGCCTGACGCTAATTCGTTAGGTGCAGGATCCGGAATTTCATTTCCGTTTTCATCAACCAAAACAGGTTGTATACCTGGTAGTGGAAGCGTTGCCCATGCAGGCTTGGATGGCGTTACACCGGCTAGATTGGAGATCATGATGCCCCCTGTTTCCGTTTGCCACCAGGTATCAACAATCGGGCAATTTTTTTTGCCGATATGCTCATCGTACCAGTGCCAGGCTTCTTCATTTATAGGTTCACCCACGGTGCCTAAAACTTTTAAGGAAGAAAGGTCTTTGTTTTGAAGAGGCACGGTTCCAAAGCCCATTAAACTTCTAATTGCTGTGGGGGCGGTGTATAAAATATTTACTTTATGCTTATCTACAATATCCCAAAATCTGCCGGCATCCGGCCAGGTAGGTATTCCTTCGAACATTAAAACCGTTGCACCGGCACTTAACGGACCGTATACAATATAACTGTGCCCTGTAATCCACCCAATATCTGCCGTGCAGAAAAACACATCCCCCGGCTGGTATTGAAAAACATTTACAAAAGTGTAATTGGTATATATCATGTAGCCGGCGCAGGCATGCACCACACCTTTAGGCTTGCCGGTAGATCCGGAAGTATATAAAATAAACAGGGGATCTTCTGCATCCATTTCTTCTGCTGCATGCTGTGAAACTGATGCACCCTGCACTTTTTTAATTTCATCATCCCACCAAACATCGCGGCCCTGGATCATTGAAACAGGCGTTTTTGTCCTTGTAAAAACAAGCACTTTTTTCACGGTTTTATTGCCCACCAAAGCATCATCAATTACGCTTTTTAATGGAATGTCTTTTGGCGCCTCGAAAGGCGCCATCGCATGTAATGATGAATGCGGCTTTTGCATCATCCAGCCTGTCGGAAATACTTTGCGCCGAAAATCCACCAAAAATAACGGAATGAATTGCTCCTATTCTCGCACATGCGAGCACAGCTAATGCCAGTTCAGGAATCATGCCCATGTAAATGCAAACCCGGTCTCCCTTTTTTATTCCAAGGTTTGTAAGCACAATCGCCAACTCGCAAACCTTATAATGTAATTCCTTAAATGAAAGTGTAACAGTTTTTTCTGAAGGGTCGTTGGGTTCCCAAATAATGGCAGGCGTGTTTCCCAATGCAGGCAGATGCCGGTCTAAACAATTTTCCGTAATGTTTAGTTTCCCACCTTTAAACCATTGTACGTGTGGTTCTGTAAAATTCCAATCGAGTACAGTATCATATTTCTTTCTCCAGGTAAAATTGCGGGCAACATCATCCCAAAACTGTTCGGGTTGCTCAATGCTTTTTTTATATTCGGCATAATATTGATCAGAAGTTTTTATCTGGTAGGGATACGACATATGGCTGTTGCTTTTTGGAGCATAAATTTAATGAACAAAACATAAACACTGCAGTAAACAAGTGTATGTGAATATGTAACCTTGCTTAATGGCATCCGCTATCTTTGAAAAAATTTGCAGCATGAGTATAGAAGTGCATCATTTGACCAAGCAATATGATAGCCAGACGGCAGTAAATAATATTTCTTTCGAGATTAATAAAAGTGAAGTAGTAGGATTTTTAGGACCAAACGGTGCAGGAAAAAGTACCACCTTAAAAATAATTACCGGGTATATTAAAGCGACCAGCGGTATTGCTAAAGTTTGTGGAATTGACGTAAACGAAAATCCCATTGGTGTAAAAAACAATATAGGTTACCTGCCGGAGGCAAACCCTTTGCACCATGAATTATATGTGAAAGAATACCTTCAATTTATAGCCGGTCTGCATAAAATAAAAAACAGCAGAATACAAATTGAACGGGTTATTGACCTTACAGGTTTAACCGGCGCAAGCAATAAGAAAATAGGACAGCTTTCCAAAGGTTATAAACAAAGAGTAGGTATTGCGGCAGCGTTGATACACGACCCCGCTGTTATAATTTTAGATGAACCCACGAGTGGTTTAGATCCCAACCAAATTGTTGAAATAAGAAATGTTATTAAAGAGCAGGGCAATAACAAATCTGTTTTATTTTCTTCCCATATTTTGCAGGAGGTTCAGGCAATTTGCGACAGGGTGATTATTATTAACCGGGGCGTTATTGTTGCAGATGACAAACTGGAAAATTTACATAGAAATAATGCTTCTAACATTGTTAAAGTAAGTTTTGCAGAAAATGTACCAATAAGCGATCTTAAAAATTTGCAATTTGTAAACGAGGTAAAATTGTTAAAAGACAGTAGCTTTACCCTCGCAAGCAATAATACCGACGAGGTTAAAAGACAATTATTACAACTGGCTTTATCTAATGGGTTAAATATAACAAGCCTTCAAACGGAAGGCAGTAACCTGGAATCTATTTTCAGGTCGTTAACGGTTGAAAACTCTGCGAAAAAAATTATAAATAATTAGCCGCAGAGAATCACAAAATTTTCTGCAATCAGCAATTAAAGTCCCTCATCTTTAATGCCTCATGCGATCATTTTTGTGGTTCTCTGCGGCTATACTTTTTTTGAAAAATGAACTGTTTAAAAAAGTTAGTTTTGGTTGTTAAGGCAGTTCATATATTTTGATCCGGATATCGTGTGGTGCTACCTCATCCCCTCCAAAGTAAGGGTAGAGTTTATAGCGCATATAAGAACCTGAACAATGGCGCTCAACCTGCACAATACTTCCATTTACTTCAAATTCATATGCTGATGGAAGGCAGGTAATTCTGCACTTTAGTTTTTCACCAATTTGTGCTGTATACATTTCTCTTATAAGCATTTTTCCATCATTATGTACAAATGCGAAAATGCGCAAAGCACCTTCACTCCAGCGCCAGCCTATTCTTGCACTGTTATCGAGGTGGTGCGAACCACAATCGCTAAAGCCATATAATTTATTTACATCGTTCTGATTAGTTGTATTATCTAACGTATACATGCACGAGCTATCGAATCCGGCATAAAAATTAATTTCATTTTTACGGGTAAAAACGGTTGGGTTAACAGTAGGGTAATGTTCACCAGCCTTAATCAGGTAAGTAACAATTTTAATTTTGTCTGAATTTGCAGTTTCGTTTTTTGCCTCAGCTTCAGGCATAGGAACAACCTGGTCACTTTTATTACAACTAAATTGCAGGGTAGAAAATACAAGGATAGCAACAAGAAAAAATGGCTTTCTCATAGAAAATTTGAATATTGGATATTGAACAGCAAAACTAATTGCCTGCTCTTAAACGGCAAATATTATTATTTATTGGGTGAATGTGAAAAATTTCAACCAATATTTTTTTAGCTCAAAAGTTTTTTGCTTACAAGATATTCAGCTATCTGTACAGCATTGGTTGCAGCGCCTTTTCTTAAGTTATCGCTTACTACCCACATGTTCAGTGTGTTAGGTTGTGTATCATCCCTGCGTAACCTGCCAACAAACACTTCATCCTTTTCATGTGCATTCAGCGGCATAGGATATTTTTGAGATGCCTTATCATCTTCAACAACCACACCCGGTGATGAAGATAAAAGTGCAAAAACATCTTCCAGGGAATAATCATTTTCAAATTCAACATTCACACTTTCGCTGTGACCGCCAATCACCGGTATTCTAACTGTTGTGGCGGTTACTTTAATGTTTTCATCGCGGAGAATCTTTCTGGTTTCATTTACCATTTTCATCTCTTCCTTGGTATAACCGTTTTCCAGAAAAACATCTACCTGTGGTATGGCATTCAGATCAATGCGGTATTTATAAGCCATTTCGCCTTCCACATCTTTCCTTTCATTAAACAACTGGTCAACCGCTTTTTTGCCGGTGCCTGAAACACTCTGATATGTACTTACAACAATTCTTTTTATAGTGTATTTTTTATGCAATGGGTTTAATGCAATAACCATTTGTATGGTACTGCAGTTTGGGTTTGCAATAATTTTATCTTCAGCAGTTATTGAGTCTGCATTAATTTCAGGTACAATTAATTTCTTCGAAGCATCCATACGCCATGCGCTGGAATTATCAATAACAGTTATTCCGGCCTCAGCAAACTTAGGCGCCCATTCCAATGAAGTGCTTCCACCCGCTGAAAACAAGGCCACAGCTGGTTTTGCATCTATAGCACTTTGCATGCTAACCACCTTATAATTCTTTCCTTTAAAAGTTATTTCCTTACCTACTGATCTTTCTGATGCAACGGGTATTATTTCGCTTACAGGAAAATTTCTTTCCTCAAGTATCTGCAACATTTTAGTTCCCACTAAGCCTGTTGCGCCTACAATTGCTACCTTCATTAAATCGAAATTTATTTTACAAATGTGGGCAAAGTAAATGCTTTATTCATTACAATTACTGTAAACAAACTAAATGAATGGCTAAAAAAAGTGCTGGTTTACTGGTTTACCATTATAACAAACATTCGTTATTAGAAGTGTTACTTGTGCACCCCGGCGGACCATTCTATAAAAATAAAGATGATGGTGTATGGAGCATTCCCAAAGGCGAATATGATGATGATGAACAACCACTGGAAGTAGCTAAAAGAGAATTTTTTGAAGAAACAGGTAATACAATTCAGTCAGAAAAATTTATTCCTTTACAGAACGTAAAAATTAAAAGTGGTAAAATAATTACTGCCTGGGCAGTGGAGCAGCATTTTGATGAACCCTTTATATGCTCTAATAAATTTTCTATGGAATGGCCGCCAAAAAGCGGGCAACAACAAATGTTTGATGAGGTTGACCGCGCTGCCTATTTTGATTTAGCAACTGCCCGAAAAAAAATTTACCCCAGCCAGTGGCCATTATTAGATGAACTGTTGACTATATTGAAAAGTGAAAAGTAATATGCACTCCACGCAAAATATTAGTTTTGAAGCATGAGCAATTACGATGTATTGATTATAGGAGGCGGCCCCATTGGGCTGGCATGTGGTATTGCGGCGCAGAAAGCAGGTTTAAGCTATGTTATAATTGAAAAAGGATGTTTGGTTAACAGCCTGTATAATTACCCTTTGTACATGACCTTCTTTTCAACGTCAGAAAGGTTGGAAATTGGCGGAATACCTTTTATGAGCCTGAACTTTAAACCCAACCGCGCTGAAGCCATTGAGTATTACAGAAGGGTTGTGCAGATATATAATTTAAACATTTGTTTGTTTGAAAGAGTGGTGGAAGTTGTGCGAAACGATCAGCAACAATTTACTGTACACACTTCTAAAAATACTTACACCGCTGGTAACATTATTTTAAGTACCGGTTTTTATGATATACCTGTTTTAATGAATGTACCCGGCGAAAATTTAGAAAAGGTTACACATTATTATAAAGATCCGCATTACTATGCTTTTAAGAAAGTGCTTGTAATCGGCGGCAATAATTCTGCTGTAGATGCTGCCCTTGAAACATACAGAAAAGGCGCCGAAGTTACCATGGTAATGATGGAGCCTGAAATAGGGGAAAGAGTAAAGTACTGGGTGCGTCCCGATATTGTAAACCGCATAAAGGAAGGAAGCATAAAAGCATATTATAATGCAACCATTGCAACTATACGCGAGAAAGAAGTTGATATAAAAACCAATGATGCCATTGTTACCATTGACAACGATTTTGTTTTGGCTATGACGGGGTATAAGCCTGATTTTACTTTCATGAAAAAATTAGGAATTGATTTTTCTGATGAAACTAGAATGCATCCGCATTATAATTCTGAAACTATGGAAACAAACCAGGAAAACCTATACCTGGCCGGCGTTGTATGCGGCGGAATGGATACCCATAAATGGTTTATTGAAAACAGCCGCGTACATGCTGATAAAATAATTGAAGCTATTGTAAAGAAACAAAAAACGTTACAGTATTGATTTTAATTGAATTCTGTTTTCTTTTTCTGCACGCATCATTTCACCAAAATTAGCTTTCCTGCCCAGCGCCTCCATTGCCTGGGCAATGCGTTTTGCTTTGGTGGCAGGGGTTCTGGCGCTTTCTATCCATTTACTGTAATACAATTTGTGAGATGGGGTAAGGCTGTTAAAAAATTTTAGCCCCTGTGGTTCATCTTTCAAGCATTTCAAAAGATCGTTCGAAATTCTTTGTGGTTGTATATCGCAGGTAAGTTGCAAAGTAACTTTTGCCCCCGTTGGCTTTTTAATTTTTCTTCTTAACATGGCGTTCAATGCAAGAATAAAATCACCGCCACCCATTGGCAACAAAGCCACGTTACTTATTTTAGCCTTGTTAATAAAACCTTTTACACGAAATGATTTTTTGTTATTAGGCTTAAGCTGCAAAGCAATTTCAGCAGGTATTAACGTGTAGGTCCAACCGGTTTTCTCGCCCTGCTTATCAAATTTTTGTATAATGGCGCTGAACTCGATCATTGCATTTTTTTTATGCTTCTTAATGTATAGGTTGTAGTTATGTTTATTTTGTGGTATGCATTACCTGGAACATTTAAGGAAAGATAAAAAATTAGCCTCAATCATACACGAGCCTCTTAATCTGGTTTTAAAACGGCGTAAGAATATTCCATTAAGATTAATGGCGAGTATAATGAGCCAGCAATTAAGTACTAAGGTTGCAAAGGTTATTTATGCCCGGTTTTTAGAGTTGTTTGATGGAAAAGAGCCCTCAGCGCAGCAGGTTATTGATTTGCCTTTCGAGTTGTTACGGGGCATTGGATTATCAAATGCAAAAACCTTATACATAAAAAATGTTGCAGCCTTTTGTATCGAAAAAAAAATTACAGATAAAGTTTTGATGAAGATGAATAATGATGATATCGTTGATTTGTTATCGCAAATAAAAGGGGTAGGAAAATGGACTGTTGAAATGTTACTGATGTTTACACTGGGCAGGGAAGATGTGTTTGCCGTGGATGACTTGGGTATTCAGCAGGCAATGATAAAATTGTACAATTTTAAAACAGACGATAAAAAAAAGTTGCGCGAAGAATTGCTGAAAAAGTCGGAGAAATGGAAACCGTACCGCACTTATGCATGTATGCATTTATGGAACTGGAAAGATCTGCCCGGGGAAGTAAAACCAGATAAAAATAAACCTACAGATTAATTTTTCCGGTACACCTGCGTAGGCGAGGCCTGCGCGGCAGGGTACATCATTACATCTGCGATAGTTACATGTGCCGGGGCGCAAATTGCATACACAATAACGTCTGCCACATCTTCTGCAGTTAAAGGTTTAATGCCTTCATACACTTTCTTTGCTTTTTCTTCATCACCTTTAAAGCGAACCAGGGAAAATTCTGTTTCTACCAGTCCCGGTGCAATGTTTGTAACCTTTATACCGAACTGCGTAAGGTCTAACCGAAGCCCTTCACTTATGGCTTCCACTGCTTTTTTAGATGCGCAGTATACATTGCCATTTGGATATGTATATTTTCCTGCGGTTGAACCAAGGTTAATAATATGACCCGTTTTTCTTTCTACCATTTGCGGTATCACAGCTTTTGTTACGTACAATAAACCTTTTACATTCCCATCTATCATGGCATCCCAATCATCTGTGTCGCCATGTTCAAAAGAAGATAATCCATGCGCATTGCCTGCGCTGTTTACAAGAATATCTATGGTTTTAAATGCATCGGGCAGAGAAGAAATGGCACTTAACACTTCCTCTTTTTTTCTTACATCAAATAAAAGGGTATGCACTTTTGCAGATGAGGAAAGCAGGTTTTTTATTTCATCCATTTTATCCTGCTTTCTTCCGCATAAAATAATATTCATGCCGTTTGCCGCAAGTTTTTTAGCGGTTGCGAGACCAATGCCGGATGTCGCACCGGTTATTAATGCCGTTTTACTCATTTGTTATATTTTTTCCCCAAGCATTTCGGTTATCAATGTTTTAACCTTAACGCCTATATCATCTCTAACGTTGTTAAAATCTGCTTCATCCATGTTTTTCGGATCTGGTACTTGCCAGTCAATAAAGGTTTTTGCAGGCATCCACGGGCACGCATCTCCGCACCCCATAGTAACCACCACGTCAAAAGGAGCAGCTTGTTTTACCTCATCAAGATTTTTAGATGTATGTTCGCTAAGGTCGTAATGTAATTCTTTCATAGCCCGGATTGCTTTTTCATTTACAATGCCGGATGGTTTGGAGCCTGCACTATAACTTTCAATTTCATCATGGCCATAAATGTTTGCAAAGGCCTCACTCATTTGGGAGCGGTTGCTGTTTTCAACACACACAAACAGTATCTTTTTTTTCATTTGTAAATTGCCTTCAATCAATAAAATTATTGATTTGGCGCCAATGAAATTCTTAATTGAATACCTGCCCTCGTATTTGTTATGGGTGCCGAAGTAGAAATGTATGGAACAATGCGTTGCTGATCGAAATAAAACTTAAGGTTAAGCCTGTTATTTAAAATATAATCTACAGATGGCTGGATGGAAATAACCTTTTGCCCACCGGTACTGTACGCACTTGCCTGGTCTAACCTGCTGTTGGTTTGCACATCATCACGTAAGGCCAGATCGAGGCTTACATTAAGGTCTGTGAGGTTTTCTGCATCAGGCTTCATGAACGGTAACCTAATGGGGAATTTTACACCTTTTTTTCTAAAAGAACCACCAAACGAAATTTGTGTACTTCTAACTTCACTAAGCTGGTAATCGTACAGACTTAAACTTAACTGCCTGCTTTTTGCATATTCTATACGGAAACTTGTTTGTTCGTTGGTCGTAATATCTACACCAAATAATGGTGAAAACTGTTCTTGTATAGTAAGATTAGGTACTAAAAAGAAAGGTACATAATTGCCGCTTAGTGTGTCAACAAATGCAGGGGCGCCTAACCGCAATGGATCGTAATAATTTAATGCGCTGGTAAAGCTGTTCATGCTTAAGGTACTTGAGTAACCGTGCGAAATGGTAATATTATTAAACACACTTTCCAGGCTTGGAAGCCGGGATAAGCCAGTATACGTAACCCTCCAGTTTGGCAATGCATGAATGCCACTGAACGGGTTAGATTTTATGGTTGGATTTGATTGATCTAGCAACGTTACAGACGATGCACTTTTTCCTGTATATGCAGCAAGAAATGCCGGAATTAGAACATCCTGGGAATAACGGCCATAACCTGTGGGGTATCCATCTTCAGTAAATTTTTCATTATCGGGCAAATCGTTCCAGTACGGATTGGAATTGGCCAAACGGTTGGCAACCACTATCCGGTTATTTTGAAATGTTACAAATGTTGGCGAAACCTGGTTAGGATCAAACTTTTGAAATAATGTTTTAAAGCTGATGTAACTAACACTGAAGCCGCCATTAGCCAACGGGTTAAGGTGGGTAAACTGTGTTGAAAGGGCACTGGTATCTTTAAATAACTCCGTATAATCTTTGGTAAATGTTTTTTGAATATTCAGGTCAATAATAAATTCTTTCAATGGTTCCAGCTGGGCTGTAACATTTAATTGCTGCTGAAAATTTTGCTGGAACAATACATTAAATAAAGTATCCTGTACTAGAACTCCCTGGGCCGCTTTTTTGTTTAGCCAGGCTGTGTCGGGTTGTTTGCCTAAAATATAATCAAGACCCGGTTGCAGCGAATTGAATTTTTTTGAATCGTAACCAATGCCTGAACGGTAACCTGGCAGGCGGCTGTTATAACTCTCGGTATAATTTACCGACCCGCGCTTAACCATTGTTAATGCACGTCCGCCAGCTTTTGCTAATCCGCTTGTTGAACCTGGTTGTTTGTTTTTACGGGCGGCAAGGCGGGCAGCTCTTTTTTGTGCACGCCATTTTTGAAGGGCAGCTTTCTTTTCCTTACCCTTTAATCCCTTAATAACAACTGCGCGTGGTTTTATGGTAATTACCGTATCGCTTTCGGTGGTTTCTGCATCTTCGTTGCCGAATTCAAGATCGCTATCACCGGCTGATATTTTACTTAACCATTTTGATTTGCTGTACAGCCTGTTAAAGTCAAATTCGCCGGTTACAGCTGTGCTGCTGGCTGTTTTCAATGGTATTGCCTAAATATCTTGCAAGCAGGCTGGCTCCGATCCAGTTATATGTTGTTGTATAACTGTAGCGGCTGGTGATCCAGTCTGTTGCAGGTAATTTACTTAAAGGCAGGTTATAGCTAAATGTTGCACGCTGCTGGTAAAGTGTATTTCTGCCTGCATCGAAAAAGTTATTTATTACTGAATCTTTTTTTGCCTGTGTATTTAATAGCCCCCGTGGTTCATCAACTGTTGCGAAATTGGATGCTGAAAAATCTATATTTAAACTGCGGGTTAAATCCCATCTTAAATTATAATACCTGTCTATTGTAAATAATTTGGTATAGTTAGTATCTACCTTTTCACTCTTACTGTCATATGTATTTACAATACGTGGTACAAAAGTTCCGAACTGCCGGTTTACATCTGCCCGGAAACTTATAAGGGATGGAATAGGGTTTACATTCAGGTCGCGTATGAGTGCAAGCCAGGGGCTTTGATTTTTAATTTTCTTTTTAAAGGGTTCAATAAACTTTGAACTTGCATTATATGTATAACCCAGCCCACCATGGTGGGTGGCAATTTCATTTATTAAAACAATAGGATTTGTTTGTTCGAATTTGGTAAAGGAATAACTGAAATCGAAGTTGCTTATGCTCCACAACTTTGGTTTTGTTTCTGTCTGGCCAAACCTTACATTGGTAAGATTAAATGTTTTAATAGTAGTTTCATCAAGTGCGGCTTTTCTTACAGAATCGCGTTTATTTCCTGCACTGTTTAGTTTGTCTTTGAATTTGATATCCATGTCATAGGGATCATATTCAGGCGTAAATATTGTTTTATTTATGCTTGCATACACGGGTATGGAAATACCCGATTTGCCCGGAAGCAGTTTGCCGGCATCCAGGTTAAGAGCAGCATCAAATTGCACAAGATTTTCCCTTGCTCGTTCATTCACCTGTTGCTCAATCATTCCAAACCCGGTGGTATATGTGTTTGCAGAAACCGAGAGGGTTCCAAGATCTGCCAGTTGCATATCTACCCTTGCAAGCGCGGCGTACCCGCCTTTCTCATCAAGCCTGGAAAGGCGCAATTCATTTACCCAAACTTCTGTAGATGCTGAAACAGTGCTGTCGTTTTCAATGCCTATTAAAAAGCCCTGCACTTCACCCAGGTTAGGGTTTCCTTTTATGGAGAAGGTGCGATTACCCATCTGCTCACTATATTTATTTGCTATAGGAAAGCGCCCTGTATTTCGCCTGATCTTTAACTGAACGAGTTCCTGCAATGCAAAGTCTAGATTATTAGAATCAGGCCATATTTCGCTACCCGTTACTGCACCAAACTGGGTAATGGTTAAAGGAATTCTTACTTCGTAATAGTTATCTAAAAAGTCCTGGCCTATTCTTACCACTGCAGACAGTTGTCTGTTACCTAAAGGCGCCTGGCCAATTATAGATTCCGCATGTATAAACATGGAAAGTTGCCCATATTGCCTTAAGTCAAGATTTACGGTTTTAAAAGCAGCCCGTGCCATCGCCCGGCTGAAGGTTTGTTACTTTAAGGCTCATTGACTGCTCGTTCTGCAACAGGTTTACACCGTTGTTACTTAAAGACTGCACCCTTTCAATCCCCGGCGGAATGCGATAGGGTATGGGCTGACGGCTGCTGTTCTCTTCAACATTTACCGCAAGCACATTAAAAGTAGTGTTTGTATTCTCGGGCAGTTTTATGTATTGGCTGTCGAGAAAATAAGTAAAACTTCTCCAGTTATTCCTTACCAGGTCGAGGCTGGCAAAACGCAATACAACAGAATCCTGGAAGTCGTTCAGGTACATCCGGATAAAACGGATAGATTTAAAATCGGGAATGTTGCCATATTTATTAGAAAAATCTCCAATAGGCACACGGAAAAGATACCAATTTTCAACTGTGTCTTTACCGTTGGCATATCGTGGCCTGATCTCTCTTTTATCGGTTATATATTTTGTAAAGCCCACATCCATACCCGGTTTCAGGTCGATCTGGTATTCATAATATTCTTCTGTTTCATTTAAAGTATTATCCCTGTTTAAGTCTTCATTATCCGGGTAAACGGTGGCAGCGGGGGAGAATTGGGATGTACCCGTTGCAATAGGAGAGTTGCCCTGCGGATTGTTATAATCTTTATACCGCCCAAGTATGCCGGTCTTTGCTGCATCATAACTTTCATCCCTGTACCATTTATAATCGTCACTGGAAGGATCGTTGAAGGAGTTTTGATAAATAGTGGAGGTTGTACCAAAATTGGTGGCCAGGTCTTCTAAAAATTTGCTTCTGCGCGATCTTTCATCATCATTATTAAGACCATCAAACCCAAGATCCTGAAACGGGCGGTCGTTGGGGTCGTTACTGAAGGCCTGCGTTATCTGGAATGGATTTACCGGAACCCTGCCCCAAACTGATGAGTCTACAGCAGATGGTTGGGTAGGTGTGGGCAAGCCATTCTCATAAAATCTTCTGCCATCTTTTAAAATGTCTTCGCTAATATTTCCGAGGTTAATGTACAATTTACCGCCACTGCTGTTTCTGTTCAGCAAAAAAGGGTCTTGTATCCAGAATTCAATAAACTCTATATTGCTGGTAACAAAGTCGGTCTGATCTATGTTTCTCATTATGCCTCCCCATCTTTTTGCTGGGTCGGTTAGCCTGCCATTTGCATCGATATTTGTGCGGTCTGCCGTGTAATTATAAGGCCCTCGTTCGGTAGGATAGTAAGCCATATCGAACGTGGATGTAAGAACATCTGTAATATTTGTAGTTCTTTGGGGAAAAAGTTCGTTGGTGTAAACAGCCCTCACACGGGGGTCACTAAGTGCATCGAGGTTGCCCTGCAAAGGGTTGCTGTTACTCGTTTTTTCCTGTAGGGTAGGCTCAATATTATACCATGCTAATTTTGCACGGTTTTTACCATATGCAAGGCTGTCGTTTAACAAACCTTCAGGAAATCTTCCCTGCGGTGTAGATGCGAGCGTCCATGCAACATATGGGAAACGCAGGTCAACACTGCTGCGTGTTCCTTCAAAATCATCTATATAAACCAAACCCTCGTTACCCTGCCCAATTTGTTTGGGGTGACCGGGTTTTAAAACGGCTGCTTCGCCATAAGCATTAATGGTGCTGTTCGCGGTGGTAGTATAAAAGGGTAGTTTATCTAACCAGCGGGTAAGTGCAGGGAAATCGGATTGATAATTGAAATCAACCCCGTACATGGTATTTCGAATTGGATCTTCGCCATAGTTTGTTTTTGTAAAGAAGGGGCGTTCTGCCAGCCTTTCAAGCGTTGCACCTACAGCCAGCTTTTTATTTACCAGATAATCGAGCCGCACGCCTAAAAAGCTTCTTTGCTGAATGCCGAAACTTGCGTTGTTTTCGTACTGAACATTTACCGGCACGCCAGAATTAATAATAGCCTGGTTAATGATCTTAAGAGAACCGAGGTTATAATCAATAATGTAATCGACGTTTTCAATAAGCGGCTGACCACCTGCGGTAACTGTTACAGAACCCTGCGGAATATTAAATGCCCCAAGGTAAATCTCAGCATTAGAACTTCCTTTTACAGAACCCTGCAATACGTACCTGTTAAGGTTTGCATAGGTTTGAGCAATCGCTTTTATTGAATCGTACAGCTGGTAATAAACATATTTCTTTTTAAGCGTGTCGGGTGTACCCTGAAAGGCAAGAATTTCTAAATCTCTTCCGAAGGGTTCCAGCACGGGGAATATAATTTTGCCATACTGTGACAATACGGTAAATCCATCTACATAATCAAAATATCCATCCGGTTGGGGGTCATTTCTGTAGTTTAGGCGGTCTGCACGTTTAAAATGCTTAATCAAAGGTTCACCTGAAACTGCCGGGCTGCTTTCAGGAAGATATCGTTTTACACCACCACTTGGCTCCTGGTATAGTACGTTTAGCTTGAAATCTTCTGGCGATAAGCCGGATACATCCAGGGAGTATACGTTCTTCATCATCAGGTCCCAGATGGGCAGGGAGGTTCTTTGCGATGTGGCTTTCAATAATTTAAGAAACAGCACCTTTTGTACGCCCTGTGTAGAATCCAGCGTAACATCCTGAGAAAATTCACCAACCTGGTACACCTTTCCGTTATAGGTATATTGAAAGGCAATGGCCAAGCACTTCATCAGGTTGTAATTGCTGGTTCAGCGATAGAAACCCAACCTGCTGGTTATAAAAGTATTCAGTTGAATCGAGTTTGCGGGCAAAGGTTTTTTCAAAATCATTTACAGGTGAAAGACCTCTTGCCATTAATAATGAATTAATAAGTTCGGGTTTACGGTAAGATGGATCGCCTGTTATGGTATGGGTATAAATTGTTAGCGTAATTATCGGGAAGCGGGCTGTCTGTTAATGAGGCGATACTATCCTTATAAGGTTTTTGTTCTCCAAGGTCCATAAATCCAACAATATTGCGTGTATTTATGGTGCTGCCGGTTCTGTTGGTAACCCAAACTTCCATCCTTAATATTTGTACCTGGCTGATTTAACCACAGGTAGGTTTCTCATGGCGGTGTTGTAATTATTTTTGAAGTATTGGGCCATTAAAAAGTGCCTGTTTTCTTCGTAATCATCCAGCTTTTTGTTTATTCGCTGACTTAACCCACCGCCTTCCAGCACCAGCGACTGCCGTTGAGACTTTTGGTTCGCCAACGCAGCAGTTATAAAAAACTTTCCAAATTGTAATTGTGTTTTTACGCCAAAGAGGCTTTGGGCACTCGCCATTAGTGTTCCCTTTGCCTGGAAAGAAATGTTACCGGCTTCAATGGATTTTATGATCTCATCATCCATTCCATTGATAATCAAGTTTTAACTGGTTTTCAAAATCGAAATTGGCAAGGGTATTATAGCTAATGGGCAATTTTAAGTTTATCGCCAATGTTTGCCATAATGTTTACGTTGCTGTTCATGTTAAAATCGAGCCCGCCATTGCTGCCGTGCATTTTCTGGCAGGGTGGGATTTTTAATATTTTGCCCCTGGTAACCTATGGAAAGGTCTACATTGCCCTGTGGTTTAATATCAACCTTTAATCCCTCTGCATTTGCGGCGATTCCAAAAATGCGGTCGAATAACTGGTCGTAAACGCGTGGTTTTGGTCGTAATGTTCTTCTGTTAAGATCTAACAGCAATTGCCCGCGTTCATTAAAATAATCTCGCTCATTACGTTCGGCCTGTATGCGCATCATTTCTTCGAGCGTTATATAGGTTGGCTTGCGGTAAATAATATCTCCGATCTTTTCAGTAATGTAAAATTGCCCGGTTTCGGGGTCGTATTCAATATTTTGCTTTAGAAAAGATGTATCGCTTAAATAAAAAGGATTTCGGTTTTGCCAGGTGAAAGCATCGCCGCGGCGATCAGGAAATGGATAATGTAAACTATCGGTCGGTGTTTGAGCCTGTGCATAGCAACAAAAGCCCCATACAAATAAGGCTGTGAAAAGTAGTCCGCTAAATCCCAAAGATTTTCTCAACTTGCTGTGAACACTGGTTAGGTAGATTTTCTGCCGATAAGCTAAAGATTTTTGAGTGCGAGTTTTATAATGTTTTCAATAGTCAGATCCTCTGTTGTTTGCTGATACACTTTTTTTAATGCAGCTTCGGCCATATTGCGTGCTATGCCTAAAGAAATTAAGGCATTCAATGCATCGTGCTGTACGTTATTCAAAGATGATGAAGGCATATGCGTTTCATCTGCACTAATCTTACTCACTTTATCTTTAAGCTCAAGCACAATACGTTCGGCGGTTTTTTTACCGATTCCTTTAATGGCTTCTAACTGCCTGTTATTGCCTTGAACAATAGCCCGTATAATTTCTGCGGGCTTCATACCACTAAGCATCATTCTTGCGGTTGATGCACCTACACCCGATACACTAATAAGCTGCAAAAAAAGATCTTTTTCACTTTGTTCTGAAAAGCCAAACAAGGTTTGACCATTCTCTGTTATATGCAGGTATGTTAGCAGAAGACCGCCATCCTGGTTGCTTATAAAAGAAAATGTATTCAGACTTATGTTTAATTCATACCCCACACCATTCACATCAACAATTACCTGTGCGGGTGTTTTTTTTACAAAATTTCCTTTTACAAATGCGATCATACCAACTGTGAAATCAAAAATATGTTTTTCCCTTGTAGAACAGATAAATGCATTTTATTTTCTTTTGGTGAACAAAACCGCATGTATTACCGGATTCTAATTAAAAACGGATTTAAGAATGAAAAATTTATTTTTATGAGGGGGAGATAAAACTAACCGAAACGCTCTATAAAACCTGTGTAATAACTCTTTTTTGCTGGTTTATATTGTATATTTCAATGTCTTTAATTTGAGCTGGATAAACATTAATTGACCTGCCAGACTGCGATAAAAAGCTAACCCCAAAGTATAACTCAGTTTTGCGGGTTTCACCATTTTTAAAATGAATGATGGCATAGGTTTCGTTATTTTTTACAGGAACCGGTCTTAACCCCGTATTATTCCGGAACATTTTAAGGCTTCCGCGGTTTTGCGTTGCAGCGACCATATAATCGCCATTTGCATTGTTGAACGAAGCCAAAGCCTTTCCATTTCCGGGAATAAATATGCCACTCTGCAGCATTGTTAATGGTTTGAAACTGCCTTTTCCATCGCCTTTTAATACCAGGCCGTTAAGCGCATCGTACCTGCCAACCGATACTTCAATACCATAATCATTGCCATTTAAAATTACATCAAGGTTGCCATCACCATCAACATCCTCAGCAACCATTGCAAATATGCTTGAAAGTTGTGCCTGCAAGGGCAGGTAACTTAGGGTGAATTTGCCATCACCATCATTTCTTATATAACAACTTTTAAAATCGGTGACGGTGGCTATATAGGCACTTTTTAACTGACCTGAGTCCAGCATTTTATCAAAGGGTGTAGAGGCAAATGATTTATAGTTTTCAAACTTTCGCCTGAATTCGATCATTTGTTTAATCATATCATCCCGGGTTTGGGCCGAAAATTCTTTTAGACTTCCGTCTTCTGCAGGCAGGTAAACGGTGGGTATCGCATCGAAACTTCCATTATTATCAAAATCGCCTGCATAGATTCTTACGGGATATTTCTCAGAAGGGCGGTAAAACGAATTGGATCCGGTATTGCCCGCCACAAAGTCAATATCCCCATCATTATCAAAATCGCCGGGAACAATACTGTTATACCAGCCGGTTACTGAACCGAGGCTTGTTGTAATTTCAGAAAGTTTTCCTTTTGTATTTTTAAAAAAACGTACAGGCATAAACTCGCCTGTAAGTACAAGATCAACCCACCCATCGTTATTAAAATCGGTCCATAACGCATCGCATGTCATGCCTATATTTTTCAGTGCGGGGGCAACAGAAGCAGATACATCAGTAAATTTAATTTTGCCTGTTTCTGAGTCATTCCTTAAAATAAAACTCGATACGGGCATCGGATATTTCCATGGTAAAGAACGACCTGCAATAAAAAGATCAAGGTCGCCATCGTGGTCGAAATCTGCAGCCCGGACGCAGGATTTACTTGTATAATTCGGCGGGAGCGCCAACGTATCCGGTGTAAATTTACCCTTACCATCATTTACGTAAAACTGGTCTTTATAACCTGCATCGTTTTCTTCGTTTTCAAATCCACCCGAAGCGATGTACAGATCTAAATCATTGTCATTATCGGCATCAAAAAGCAGAATGCCCATATCTTCATGGGGTTTGGTTATTTTATCAGCCTTGTTTATTAATAATGTTTTTAAAAATTTTCCATTGGGCTGCTGCAATAATATCTGGGCAGAATATCCGTATGCACCGCCCATTATTACATCCTGCAAACTATCTCCGTTTACATCACCCACAGAAAGTGCGGGTCCGTACTCGCTAAGTTTATGCGGTAATAACCGCTGAATATTAAAATCTATAAAGTCGAATTCTTCGTGTTGAATATCAGCATTAAGGGATTGTGAAACCTCGGTAAATAATGCATTTTTAACCGTGGCAGGTTTATACCACGAAAAAGGGGTTTGAGCATTTTTTTCATAGACCAGTAAATTTTGATTTACCTGCACATTGGTAAACACCTGCATTTTGCCGGGCCAACGTATAACAACACTATCGATAACTGAAAAAGAGTCTACACCAAAATGTGCACCGCCCTGCACGGTTGAAAGATACCCGCGATAAGGTGTGTTTTCAAAAACCTGTTGTTTACCCTTATAATAAATTTCGGCCATGCACCAAGCCATTAATGTTGGGTGTGTTGCCTTTGAAGGTAATTTTAAGAAAGTTGTTTGGATTGTTTCTTTTTTGAAGATTGTTCTCAAAAACGAAAGCCTCATCATTAATGTTATTCACCACATAATCGAGATCTCCATCATTATCAAGATCAACATACGCGGCACCGTTTGAAAAGGAATTTTCTTTCATGCCCCATTTTTCTTTCATGCTGGTGAAAGTGAGGTCGCCATTATTGCGGAAAGCGTAATTTTTAATCTTTACTTCCGGAATCTGGCTTAGCAGGTGTTGTTTTGTGGCTACATAGTAAGACTGGTTTCGGAATGCGACAAAGTCGTGATCTGTAACATCTTTTGGAAAGCCATTTGTAACTATGATATCCCTGTAACTGTCGTTGTCGAAGTCAGCCACCAATGGCGTCCAGCTCCAGTCGGTTTCTGCTACATCGCTAAAAAAAGATATGTCGCTGAAAGCAGGGGCACCAATTGAATCCTGGCTGTTAACACGTGGACCGTTGTTTAATTGCAAAACATTTCTTACATACTGGTACTGGTAACCAAAGTAATCACTGTTCTGGTATGTTTGATAGTTGTTTGGGTTGAGCATTAATTTTTTGCGGTAATTGTCTTCAGGGCTCATGTCTAATTCAATTACATCTACCAGCCCGTCGTTGTTTATGTCTGTAACATCCTGCCCCATGGAATTGGCAGAGGTATGTTTAAAATAGGTATTGGCTTCATCGGTAAACGTTCCGTCGCCATTATTCATAAACATGATGTTGGTGGATAGGTAATCGTTTGTAACATATATATCCTTCCATCCATCTTTATTAATATCTGTTATGGTTGCAGCATGTGTATAACCTTCGATGGTTATTCCTGCCTGTTTAGAAACATTGGTGAAATGGGGATGCCCTAAAGAATCATTGCCATCGTTCCTGTAAAGTCTTCCAGTGCTGGGAAAACTGCCATCTGTAAAAAGTTTTCTAAACCTGTTTGGGTAATCGTTGGGAAGAATTTCATTTACGGCTAAATACATATCAAGATCGCCGTCATTATCATAATCAAAAAAGTTAGCCATGGTGGAATGCGTGGAATCATTCAGCCCGTATGCTTCTGCTTCATCGGCAAAAACAGGAATTCCATTTTTATTCAGCCCCTTATTGATGTATAAAATATTTTCTCTCTGGCGGCCATTATGGTTTATGGTTGCGCAAACGTACATATCCATTAATCCATCATTATTTATATCTACAACCGATATGCCTCTAAACCATTTACCATTACCTCCTACGCCTGCCTCTTCGGTAATGTCTTTAAATTTAAGATCCCCCTTGTTTAAATACAGTTTGTTTGCAACCATGTTACCGGTGAAATAAATATCCTGCAAACCGTCATTATTAAAATCGCCAATGCCTACGCCACCTCCATTATACACATTAGCAAAATCAAGCACATTAATTGAATCGGTTTGCTGGATGGTATTATTAAAATGAATGCCTGAATGGGATGAAGGAATTTTTGTAAACAACTCATCAGGGCTGCAGGAAGCAAGTGAAAATATAAATAATGTGAAAATGGAAAATGAAAGTAACCGCAAATTCATCGCTAAGTAGTTAAGTTGTAAATATCAAAAAAGGCGAAGTAAAAACTTCGCCTTTTTATAAATAAAATCAGATTACTGTGTTAATATCCAGGATTCTGAACCAAAGCACCCTGCTCAAAATCGATCTGGGCCTGTGGAATCGGGAAATATTCATTTACGCCTTTCTTAAAGGTTTTTCCTGCAAGGTAAGTGCGTCTTGATTTTTCCTTATCAATGTAGGCATTAAGGACATCTGCCATGTAACCTGTATTGTTTCCCCCGGGAGTTACAGAATAACGCTGAAGATCAAAGAAGCGTTGTCCTTCCATACCCAGTTCAAGTTTTCTTTCAAACCACACTGCTTTGCGGGCATCGCCCTGGTTGGTCCAGGAAGTTGTATACAAACCAACTTTGTAGTTGGCTGCAGGTGTATTGGTAAAACCTTTTGATGGGTCTGAATTATCAACGTAAGTATGCACCCAGCCATCAGTATCAGCAGCCCTTTCTCTTACACGGTTTACATACTCTCTAGCTTTATTAAGATCGCCAATTTCTACTTCGCATTCAGCAGCCCATAATAGTACATCTGAAAAACGGATAAGGTTGATGTTGTTAGCCGTTACACCGCTTGTCCAAAAGCTGTTATCGGTTAAAGAACCTGCCTGGCTTTTGTAGTACACGTTTTTAATAGGGGAGTAAGGTCCGCCATTGTTTTGATCACGTATCCAGTCGTTGCCCGGGTGAAGACCCCAGTCAAGATATGGAATTCCTCTTCTGCCAACAGTCCAGTCGACCCTGGCATCTAATGCTTCTGTAGATGGGGTAAATGGTTCTGTTGAAAGAATTCCCTGGTCATTTTTAACATCCTGGCTATTCCAGGTATCTACTAATGGAAGACCATTGGCATCTACCCTGAAAGAATTAACCAGGCTTTGCGATGGCTGATAGAATCCGCAGCAACCGCCGGGACCACCACTGTATGGGAAATTTAATACATCGCCCCAGTTGCCGTTACCACCATTTGAGTTATCGTTTACAGAAGTTTGAACAGCGAAAACTGACTCGGGATTATTTTGCGTAGCAGCATTAAAGTTGTTAGCATAATTCACCAGGTCGTATTTCTGACCACCGCTGGTTACACCATTTGCGATAATGTCTGTAAGCAAAGATTTTGCTTCAGCATATTTATGTTCGAACATATATGCTTTTGCAAGGTATGCTTTGGCTGCCCATGCATTAGCACGACCAACTTCAGACCATGTTGCAGGTAGGTTAGAAGCTGCGAATTGCAAATCTGCTTCTATGTTTGGCCATATATCAACATTATTTGGAACGTTGAAATTATTGGCATTGTATGTAACTGTTTCATCTACCCAGGGAACGTTGTTCCACATCTTTTTTGCTTCGAAATGGTAATGCGCCCTTAAAAATCTTGCCTGCGCTTCAGTGGTAAGCTTTTCATTATCGCTCATGTCAGAAGCCTGTGCCATTACTCGTATTACGTCGTTGCAACGCTGAACCCCATCGTAAACTGCACTCCATTTGTTATTGAAATAGTAGTTAGTCGGGGTTGGTGTATACGTTTCAATGGGAACGATATCTGGCTGGTCTCCGGGGTCAGAACCTTTGTAGGCATCATCACTGGCAACACCGCCATAAACCCAGTTGCTTCCTGCAGATTCCCATCCGGCCCCGGCACCACCAAATCCATCTAACAGGGAATATGCACCTATAAGTAAGCCACGCACACCGGCGCTGTTAGCCAGGTTGCTGGGATCTAAAGACCCTAACGGGGCTTTATCGAGAAAGTCTTTGTTGCAGGCATATGCCACAATGGAAGCAGCAACAACGCTTACCATTATGATCCTAATTTTTATTTTTTTCATAACTAGATTAATTTATTAAATTTTAGAAAGATAGATTAACACCTACGGTATACATTCTCTGGTTGTTAGGATAAGTACCATAGTCAATACCGAAAGATGCATTATTACCTGTAACCTCAGGATCCTGACCGGTATATTTCGTAATTGTGAAGAGGTTTGCTGCCTGCAGGTAAAACCTGAATTTGTCTACTCCAATTCTGCGTAACTGATCTACAGGAACTGTATAGCCAATTATAAGGGATTTACATTTTAAGAAAGAACCATCTTCAAGATAATACGAGTTTACTACACCGTTGTTGCTAAAATTAGATTCATTTTCAGCAATCGGAGTTTTTGCATTTGGGTTAGAAGGCGACCATGAATTGTATAACAGGTCTTTACTTTTTGCGCCCTGGAATGAAGGGTAAAAATCTGTCCAGTAACGAACATAATTTATTACATCATTTCCCTGAGAACCATAAAAGAACATTGAAATATCAAAGTTTTTGTAAGCGCCATTGATGTTTACACCATAGGTGAAATCAGGATTTGGATTTCCAAAGAAAGTTCTGTCGTCTGTAGTAATTGTACCATCTCCATTAACATCGCGGTATTTAAACCTGCCGGGTGCAGCGGCTGTTTGTGTAGGTGATTTTGCTACGTCTTCATCACTTTGAAAAAGTCCTACCACTTCATACCCAAAGAATGAACCTATGGGATGCCCAACCTGGTTTCTGGTGAAATCGCCGATACGGCTGCCACCAGAAGAGGCATCAAAATAACCGGCTCCAGGAATGTTTACAATGTTACTTTTATAGGTAGTAAGGTTTGCGCTGATATCCAGTTTGAAATCCTGACCAAGGGTTGCACGATAGCCTGCAGAAACATCAACACCAGTATTTTCTACGTTACCAATGTTTACAACAGGGCGGGCAGCACCTCCAAGGGTTGCGGCACCTGCATTTGCATCGGAGAATAATAATCCATTGATGGATTTTTTATACCATTCTACAGAGAAATCGAATTTGTTGTTGAACATAGATGCATCTATACCCACGTTAACCAGTTTGTCTTCTTCCCATCCTGTAGCTTCGTTACCAATTCTGGTTGCAGTAAAACCTTGCTGAGCACTGGTATTGTTACCATTGATATCATAATAAGCTGTTCCTGGGCCGCCACCATAAAGGTAGAAAGCGTTAGTAGGATCAACATTTAACTGGCTACCTAAAATACCCCAGCTTCCGCGGAGTTTAAGATTGTTTAACCATGTTGTACCCTGCATAAAAGACTCTTCGGAAAGCACCCATCCTGCCGAGAAGGCGGGAATACACCCCACCTGTTATCAGGTCCGAAACGGGAAGATCCATCACGCCTTACAGTTGCACTGAATAAATATTTATCAGCATAGCCATAATCTACCTTGCCAAACTGGGAATACAGTGAGTTTTGGTACACATAGCTGTAGTTAGTAAAACCTGATGAACCATTATTCAATAACCAGTAATTGGGATTATCGGTAAAATAACCTAATGCACCACCACCAGTACCTCTGCCATAATTTTCTATAGCTTCAATACCGCCAAGTACACTTATATTATGCTCACCAAAAGTATTTCTGTAATTCACGGTGTTACTCCATGTCCAGCTTCTGTTATAAAAGGCATTTTCGCTGAATCCATTTGAGGTGTTGTTTTCAGCATTCTCATACGTGTGATAAGTGTAGTAATAGTAATAACCGTTATCTAGTGTACCACCGAAAGTTGTTCTAGCTGTAAAATGTTTTAGAAAGTCAACTTCAGCGAACACATTACCTATAATGTCCCATGTATTACCCCTGTTATTGGCGGTTCTGCTAGCATTAGCATAAGGATTTTGAGCATTACCAAGACCTGCTGCACGGGTGCCTGCAAATCCACCATTTATATCGTATACCGGAATAATTGGTTGTTCACGATAAAGCATACCAATAGCTGTTTCACCAAGAACGCCAATCTGAGGGTTGTCTTTGTAAAAAATGTAAACATTTTCTCCAACACGAACATTGTTCTTAACATTGAAAGTGGTATTTACCCTTGCAGAATATCTTTTTAAATAAGTATTTAAAAAAGTACCTTTTTGATCGAAATAACCCAAAGAGAAAAGATAAGTTGACCTGTCGCTTCCGCCTGCAGCAGATACAGTATGGCTCTGAATAGGAGCATCGGAAAAAAGCTCGTGGTACCAGTCAGTGCCTTCTTTATTGGCAGGAACGATCTGGTAAATTGACCCTGCACTGTAATTCGTATTATACTGTGCAAGTTGTTCTGCAGTTGGTTGCCCGGTTACGCCGGAAGTTCCACCTATCAGAATATAATCAGGAAGAACAGGGGAGGCCCCACTGCCATATTGGGGATGGGATGGGTTGCCTGTGTTAGGATCTACTTGTCCTGCATTGCGTAATGCAAGCCAGGTTACATCAGCCATTTCCTGTGAGTTCAATAAATTGAACACATTTCCTTTTAAGGCTTGTTGTGTACCGTAATAGCCATCGTAAGTGATAGCTGTTTTGCCTGATTTGCCTCTTTTTGTTGTAACGATAATTACACCATTAGATCCGCGTACACCATAAATAGATGCAGCACCTGCATCTTTTAAAACCTGGAAAGATTCAATGTCGTTTGCATTGATATCTCTTAAACTTCCCTGGATACCATCAATTATAACCAGTGGAGATACATCACCAAAAGATGTAACACCCCTGATCCTGATGTTGCTTTCACTTCCGGGTTGTCCTGTTGTGTTAACGGTAACACCCGAAGCACGGCCTTGTAGCATTTGTTCAGGACTACCTGCCGGTACGGCTTTCATATCCTTCACATCAACAACCGCCACAGAACCGGTTAAACTTTTTCTTTTTTGTGCTGTGTAACCTGTTACTACAATCTCTTCAAGGTTGCTGGTTGTTTCACTTAATGTAAGGCTAACAGTTGTAGTGCTGCTAACATTTACTTCCTGTGTTCCATAACCCACTGATGAAATTGCAAGGGTGTTTTCCCCGGCAGGAACATTAATGCTGAACTGCCCGTTAACATCGGTAACAGCTGCAACGTTTGTACCCTTCACTGTTACAGTAACACCTGGAAGTGGCTGGTTGTCTTTGCCACCAATCACGGTTCCTGAAACTTGTTTTTGAGCGAAAATTGTTGGCGAGATAAACATAAGAAGAGCAACCATGCACCAACGCATGGCTCGGCAATCGATTTTTTGTCTCATAGAAAAGGTAATTTGTTAGACTATTTAAAATTTAAATTGGCTATAAAGTTATAGAAATAACCATATGTTGTTAATAAAAACAAAACTTATTTTTAATGTGTATATTCTACACATAATCAATCATTTCCAAAGTTTTTATAAATAAAAAAAACGTTGGAAAATTTTACCTTTCCAACGCCTTATTTAAATTACCTTAAATATATATTTTTATTGTTATTCCCAAATTTCTTCCTTTCCTTCCAGCCATAGTTTAACCACCCTTGTTGTAACTGATTTTGGACGCTCTAATGGAAAATTTAAAGCCCTGTCCCAGCAAAGACTTGCCAGTACGCCTAATGCACGGCTTACTGCAAAAAGTACAGTATAAAATTCATACTCTTTCATTCCATAATGCACCAGTAATGCGCCGCTATGTGCATCAACATTCGGCCATGGGTTTTTAATTTTACCGAGAGATTTTAGAATAGGTGGCACCACTTCATACACCTTCCATACTGTTTTTACCAGGGGATCGTTAGGCATATGCTTTTTGCCAAATTCCATTTGCGCTGTAAAACGTGGATCGGTTTTTCTTAAAACCGCATGCCCGTAACCGGGAACAACTTTACCTTCTTTAAGTGTTTTTTGAACATAGGTTGCTATTTGTTCTTTTGTTGGTTTTTGTGTTTTTAATTCTTCCTGCATTTCAAAGATCCACTTGATCACTTCCTGATTTGCGAGACCATGAAGCGGTCCGGCAAGTCCGTTCATCCCGGCAGCATAACTTAAATATGGATCACTTAATGCAGAGCCAACAAGGTGCGTTGTATGCGCTGATACATTGCCTCCTTCATGGTCGGCATGTATCACCATGTATAGGCGCATCAGCTCTTTAAAACTTTCATCATTATAACCCATCATATGTGCGAGGTTGCCTGCCCAGTCTAATAAACCATTTGGTTGTATATGCTGGTTGTTCTATATTTTCTGCGGTACACATAAGCTGCAATACGGGGCAGGCGGGCAATGAGATCCATGGTATCATCGAACATAGCATCCCAATAATCTTTTTTGTTCATGCCCTCGGAATAACGTTTTGCAAAATTGCTTTCTGTTTGCAAAGCCATTACTCCTGTTACAAACATGGTCATGGGGTGCGCTGTAACAGGCAATGCATCTATGGTATGAAAAACATGGTTTGGCACATGGCTTCTGCGCTGCCATATTGAAGCGATATAATTTGCATCTTCTTCTGTAGGTAACTCTGCCAGTAACATTAAATGAAACAGACCTTCCGGCAATGGTTCACTACCACCGGGTGCCTTTGGTAATTTTTCCTGCAATTCGGGAATTGAGTAGCTGCGAAAACGAATGCCATCCTGTGCATCGAGCAAACTGGTTTCATAAACAAGTCCTGTTATGCCGCGCATTCCCTGGTAAACCTGTGAAAGATTTACTTCACCGATCTTTTTATTACCGTGCTTTTTTAAAAGTTCTTTTATCTCGGCTGCTGATTTTTCTGACTTTTCTTTAAATCTGTCTTTAAGTACACCCATGGCAATATTGTTAGAATTCAAATTATAAAAATGGAGAAAGTATTATTGCGCTAAAGATAATGCAACTACTTTAAAATTTGTTTCACGGAGTTGTTTACCGGCTTATTGTACATATTAAAATTCAAAAGGCTATTATTTACAATGCACTTTATAAATACAATTCACAGCCGGATGATTTATACAATATTTATTTTGGGGCTTTCCGGTACAGGTAAAAAGCAATAAAAGTAAAAATAACATCGGGTAAAAATGCTGCCATAACCGGGGGAAAATCTCCCTTAACAGAAAAAATAGTAGAGAACCGGTCCATTAAAATAAATACGGCGGCAATTACAAAACCTATGGCAAGGTGCGCGCCACTGCCACCCCTTACTTTACGGCTTGCAACAATTGCCCCGATCATAGTTAATATTAAAACAGCAAGTGGTGTGGCAAACCTTCGGTACTGCTCAACTTTAAGTGTGTTGATGTTTTCTGAGCCACGCAGTTCTTCCAGGTTAATGTATTTATACAGGTCGGGGGAGGTTAATTTATCTTTTGCGTATTCATCCCGGTTAAGATCGAAAGGCTTAAAATTAAAATTCATTTTGCGTTCACGCTCATGACTAATCACTTCGTTATTTCCGTTTAGTTTTCTTTCCAGCGTGTTTTGTAAAATCCATTTATTTGTTGCCGTATCCCATCGCAGTTGGTCTGCGCGCAAATTATACACCAGTAAATTATTTTTTACGCGGTGCATAAAAAAGGGACCGCCTGCCTTAGAGAATGTATCATAATTATGCACGCCTGCATACGTAAAAGAGTCTACCCTGAAATATAAACTGCGTTCGTACCGCGCCACAAGAGGATCGTACGTACTGTTCACATGAATATATTTTGATTCAAAATTTGTTCTTAATTCATTGGCCTTCGGAACAAAAAGGTTAGAAGCTGCAAGCAAAAGCAAACCAAGCAATGTGCCACCCACCCAGTATGGTACAAGAAACCTGTTAAAACTGGTACCGCTTGATAAAATGGCAATGATCTCGCTGCGTACAGCCATTTTTGAAGTAAAAAATATCACCGCAATAAAAACAAAAAGTGGAAAAAGAAACGCACCGATGTACGGTATAAAACCAAAATAATATTGCGTAATAACAGACGATGCAGGCAAACCGCTTTTTACAAAATCATCCGTTTTTTCACTCACATCAACCACCACAGAAATAACGGTAAACAATAGCACGCAAAAGAAAAAGGTGACCAAAAATTTTTTAAGTATGTACCAGTCAATCTTTTTCATTCTTAATTAATGCGAACTATTTTTTTATACCAGCCTCCGTTTATTATGGCATCGGTTGTTGCGTCGCAATCACTTCATCAATAACAACCGGCAACAATTCATTTTTCAAAAATAGTCTTATCTGTTTTCAGTGATATAGAATAAAACATTAAAGTCTTTGCTTTATTCTTTCTATGGTTTCCTGTTTCCACGAAGCAAAAGTATTTGCCAGTATTTGTTTCCGCGCTTCCTGCATCAGCCACAAATAAAATGACAGGTTGTGTAAACTTGCAATTTGTAAAGCCAATAATTCATTCGCCACAAATAAATGGCGCAGGTAAGCCTTTGAATAATAATTGCTGGTTTCGCATGGGAGCATTTCATCAATCACCGAAAAATCATTTGACCATTTTTTATTTTTTATATTAATAACACCCTGCGTTGTAAACAACATTCCGTTTCTGCCATTGCGGGTGGGTAACACACAATCGAACATGTCAACCCCCAGGGAAATACATTCCAGCAAATTCCATGGTGTGCCCACACCCATCAGGTAACGTGGTTTATTACCGGGCAGGTTTTCGCAACAGTATTGTGTTATTTCGTATAACATGGGTTCGGGTTCACCCACACTCAGGCCACCAATGGCATTGCCGGGTGCATCTTTTTCTGCAACAAAATCGCAGGATCTTTTCCTCAATTCATGATGTACCCCGCCCTGCACAATAGGAAATAGATTTTGGGTATAGCCATATAAATCAGATGTTTCATTCATCCGGCTGATACACCTGTTAAGCCAGCGATTGGTAAGATTAAGGCTTTGCTCTGCATAACCAAATTCACTTTTACCCGGCGGGCATTCATCAAAAGCCATAATTATATCTGCACCTATGGCACGCTGTACGTCTATTACATTTTCAGGAGTAAAAAGATGCCTGCTGCCATCAATATGACTTTGAAAAACCACGCCTTCTTCTTTTATCTTCCGGTTAGCAGCCAGCGAAAAAACCTGGTAGCCACCGCTGTCGGTTAATATGGGGTGATGCCAGTGCATAAAACGGTGCAGCCCACCGGCAGCTTTAAGAATTTCTGTTCCGGGACGTAAATACAAATGATAGGTATTGCCTAAAATAATTTGAGCCTTTACTTCATGTATAAGTTGTGTTTGTGTTACTGCCTTAACTGAACCGGCTGTACCCACGGGCATAAAAATGGGTGTTTCTATTTCGCCATGGTCGGTCGTAATGGTACCTGCCCGCGCTTTTGACCCCTCATCTGTTTGTAATAGTTTAAATCTTAATGCGGGCATTGTCTAAAATTAAATTCAGGTTTTAATGACTGAGGCGCAAAAATATCTTTTCTATTATTAAAGATTTTTTAGAATTGATTTTTGGGTAGAGGTTAGATTGGAATATGGGTTTGGTTGCAATATGGAACATCGCTTTATGAGACTTTGTTCATTTCTTTTGTCTTGATACAAATGCGTAGCAATGCCGATGAAGATTATGAATTTTTGAATGGCGAACTACGTATCATTGAGAAAAGAACGAAGAATTCTAAATTTTGAATTGCAAACACCGTTATAACTTGGAGATTGTTCATTTCTTTTATCTTGATATAAATGCGTAGCATTCATTGAGGCAATTAAAAAACATTATCCACGAAATAAAAGAAACGAACCAAAGAAAAGATCAAGAAAGAAACGATGTACAGCCCGTTTCTTTCCTTCGCCCTGATGTGGCTTTTGTGCTACTGTGGCTTCAGCAGAAGAATTTCAATTGTCAATTTAGTCTTCATGATGCTGAAAATAATTCAGCATCATGTCTTTTAAAGAATTTATTCTTTTCCCTTAATCACTTTGCACCTCAGCCCAAAAACGATCAAGCCCCGGAAACGGGTTTTACATCGTTTCCGGGGGTATTTATGCCATTGCTTTCCAGTAAAATTTTACGTAAGTTTATACTCAAACCCCCGGCGTATGTTAAAAAGTTATTTCACCCCCCCCACCATTGCACTTACATTTTTGTTCATGTTATTGGTTAATGTATCCTTCAAAATAAAAGCACAAACCTTTGCTTGCAATTCAAATTATTATTGCAGCATAGATTTCAGAGATTCACTTTTTACCTTATCTCAAACAGATTCATTAACAAATATCAGTTATGCTAAATCTCCTCAAAATTCATATTATCATGATGTGCAATTTAGCGAAGACGTTGCTGATTGTGTTGGCAGGCCTCTAACCCTTTGTTCCAACAGCAGTGATGCATTAATTTTTAACGCCTATTTTCCAAAAAATACTGATTACACGCATTACAACGATTGCCCTTTACCGATAATTTTTATATATCATCCCGGTGGTTATTCTGACTGCTCATCGCTGGATGGCACCAAAGACATGAAATTTATTTGCAAGGAGTTTGCAAAGAGGGGCTATGTTGCTTTTGATGTGGAATACAGACGAAGGAGGCTCTTATATCCGATCAGTCCTGACTTTCTTGACATTAAAACTGTTTATCAACAAACTGCGGTTTACCGGGCAGTACAGGATGTGAAGGGTTCAATTAGAAGCATAATGAAAGCTTACTACGACGGTGCTTTTGGCAATGCCTTTAAGATGGATACCAGTAAACTGTTTGCAGGCGGCGCAAGCGCCGGTGCAGGTGCGGTTTTAACTATGGTTTATGTTCAAAAACAGGATATGGTCGATGAAGTGTCTCCGGGTATTCATCAAAGGCTTGGAAGCATAAATGCCGATTACTATTATGCAGATACATCTTATCCTCTCCCAACTGTAAAGGGAGTTTTATCTATGTGGGGTAATTTCCCTTTGCCCGGTTCCATCTCCACACAGACGCAAGCTGCTACTTTTTTCAACAGGAATAAAAATATAGCTCCCTTTATTGCCTTTCAGGGCATTCAGGATTTAGTTGTTCATTATAATGAAGAGCCTCAACAATTTCCTCCCACAACTCCTCCAATGGGCTATTCAATGAATTATGATACTACCAGCTACTGTCTTGACAGCAGCGGACTCCTTACATTAACGCCCTCCTCCACCGGGGTTGATTTAAGGATGATTGGTCCTGTGGCTCTTCAGGGGCTGGTTCAGAATGCCGGCAAAAAAGCAGAAGTTTATTTAGACTGTGAAATGGGGCACGGATTAGATAATGATGACCCCGGTTTTCGAAGTGAATTTGGAACAGAATTAACAAACCAGCATGATGTTTTAATATATATGGTTCAGCGTTCTGCTACTTTTTCAATCTATACTTACAAATACAGCCATAAACGGACCTTCTAAATTCACGGAATGCGAAAATTACCGCAATAGCTGCCAAAGTTCCGGCATCAATAATGATGGTTGCAGTAATAATGATAATCCCTGTCTAGAGTAAATATTTATTTATAATCAGGATTTATGAAAATTTAAAAACTAATTTTATGAAACAACTTTCTCTATTATTTATTTTTTTTGCTATTGTTTGCTTGAATGCAAAATCTCAACAAGGCACATTAGACCCTACGTTTGGTAGCAACGGAATTGTAAATACTTCATTTCCTGGGGGAAATACTGTCTACTTCACTCAAGCAATTCAGCAAGATGATAAAGTAGTGGTAGCAGCGCAATTCTATGATGTTCCTGTAACATCCAACGTTATAAAATTAGTTCGCTATTTACCTGATGGTTCTATTGACGCTTTGTTTGGTGATAATGGACGTTCTGTTCCCATCAACTTCAGTGTATCTTCTTTGGCTACTCAGGAGGATGGAAAGATAATTGCAGCAGGAGGCGCTTTAGTCCGTTTGATGCCAAATGGGACTATTGATTCTTCTTTTGGAATTAATGGTACAGTCATTATAAAAGTCGGAGGCTATGGCTCATACTCTCAAAGCGCAAAAGATGTTATATTACAACAAGATGGAAAAATCTTAATAACAGGGAGTTATATAGCCGATGCGCAATTTAGAATTGATGTTTATGTTGCACGGTATAACCCCGATGGCAGCCTGGATGAAAGTTTTGGAGAAAGTGGAAAAGCAATTGTGCCTGGTGGAGTTACTTCCGAAACTATTGTCTTACAAAGGGACGGAAAAATTGTAATTGGTGGAAGTGATGAAACAGGAGGACGTAATCAAAGAGGAAGATTTTTTCTATCACGCTTGAAAGTAAACGGAGACCTTGATAGCTCTTTTGATGAAAATGGTTTGGTATTCACAGATTTCGATAAAGATGGTGAATACATATATGAAATTGTCTTACAACAAGATGGTAAAATTGTTGCCGCAGGCTCTGCCGGGCAACCCGGCTGGGAAGGTGTAATACCTTATATGGCTGTGGCACGCTACAACACTGATGGTTCACTGGACCAAAGTTTTGGCGAGGGTGGAAAAGCAAGTATAAAATTTAATGCCTATTCACAGGCAAATGCAGTTGCATTGCAGCAAAATGGCAAAATAGTAATTACAGGTTATAAATCTAACACCGATGGCAATTATGTAATTGCCCGCCTTTTAGAAAACGGCACTTTAGACCCTGCCTTCGGCAATAACGGAATAACCATTACAGATATAGGCACCACTGCCGACCAGGCTAAGGATATAGACATACAAAGAGACGGCAGAATTATAGTGGGCGGCTCACCCAACATTACACTGGCGGGTTATACCGGCGACCCTGTAGAAAACCCGGTAATAGCACAGCTAAAAACCTGGCTGCGCAACAATACCCTGGGCTGGTACACCAGCAACAACAGCAATGTAAACTATTACAGCATACAGCGCAGCACCAACGGCAGCAGCTTTGCAGAAGAAAAAAGGGTGCAGGCAAAAAATACACCCCGTTTACTGCAGCAGGCAAACACCCGCGAACAGCAAACCTTTACCTATGCCTTAAATACAGTAACAACCAACAGCTACTACCGCGTGGCAGCCATATTAAACGATGGCAGCACAACCTTTTCACCCGTAGTGTATTATGGCAGCGGCAAACACATAACCCTGTACCCCAACCCCGTAAAAGAGGTGCTTACGGTAAAAGGGTTGCAGCCGGAGGTAAACAACCTGCTTACCATCAGCGATGTTGGTGGCAATGTGTTACTGAGTACAACCGTTACATTCATCAGCAACCTATAATTATAATGTAAGCCACCTGAAAGCCGGGCAGTATGTGCTGCGTGTGCAAAGCAAAGAGCAGGTGCAGACGTTGAGGTTTGTGAAAGAGTAGTGTGTTGTACTTTTTGTCTCAAAGAGATTGTTCATTTCTTTTATCTTGATATAAAAGAAACGAACCAAAGAAAAGATCAAGAACGAAACGATATACATCACGTTTGTTCCTTCGCCCTGATTGGGCTTTTGTACTACTGTGGCTTCAGCAGAAGAATTTCAATTGACCAGAAATAAGCTTTCGTCATGCTGTAATTGTTCAGCGTCTGATTTTAAGAATTTATCTTCAGCCCTTCACCACTATGCACTACAGCTCAATAGCGAACCACCCGGAAACGGGCTGTATATCGTTTCCGGGGATCTTTTTTGGTTCTTTTTTGGACAAATAAAAAAGAACAATAAACCATCTCAAGAAATATAAGAAACGAACCAAAGAAAAGTTATTCGCAATAACAATTGATTTTTTTATGGCGCTTATGAATGCTGCGCATTTCAAGAACTAATGATATACAACACATTTGTTCATCGTCCTGATTGGGCTTATGGGCTACTGTGGCTTCAACAAAAAAATTTATCTTTTGCCCCTTTTCACCACCATGCCAAAGATTATGAAACTTGCCTGAAATATTGTATATTTATATTCTTACCCATTAATTTTTCAACCCAATTCATTTGATATGAAATTTTCTGTCATTCTATTAATTACCTCATCGGTAGTATGCCCGTTTCTTTTCGTGGGGGGGGGGCAACAATTTTAACCCCTTTATGTTTTCGCAGAGTTATTTCCAGTATTATTTCATAGGTGTAAAATCACCTTTAGTTACAGAACTGGAAAAAACCATTAATAAACTTCCAGGTAATTATAGCTATTCTGGCTTCACAGCCAATGGTAAACAAAGTATCGTTTACAACAAACCTCCTTTTGAAATTTCTCAAATCCTCACCTGCGAGCAAGCAATTGCCAAACTGCCTATAAATTGCAGCGTTAATTTAATCACTACAGAAGAATTTTCTGCGATAACTATACTAAGAAACATTCCTTATGGAAAGGCTCCTGAGCCTAATTCCTATCCCTGGAAAGATGTAACCTACGCAGCAGAGGAAGGTTGCGAAAATCCTGATGATTGCACTACCGATGAGGGTTTATTAATTTATGATGTTTTCTATCCAACGAATTATCCTTATAACAACTGCACAACTTTTCCTCCCTGTGTGATTTTTTTTCACGCAGGCGGGTACTCCGACTGCAATAGTATTGCTGATGCAGGCCATATAGAAGATATAGCTAAACTTCTTGCCCGCAGAGGTTTCATTTGCTTCTCGGTCGAATATCGCAGAGGACGGGTCGTTAGTGATGCTGAGTTTAGTTTTTTTGACCCCAATCAAAATTTTTATGAGTACCGTGAGTGTACATTCACCTCTGCCCAGCTTTTATTAGCGTTTTACCGCGGTCAGCAGGATGCCCGCGGCGCAATACGCACCATTTTACAAAGAAACGACAACGCACCTAACACTGACGTTCCTTACAAGTTCGATAAAAACAATATTTTCTTAGCGGGCTTTAGCGCAGGCGCGGGTACGGTTATTGGCGCTGCTTATTACACACAAAGCATGATTGACCAGGTTGATGGCGGCGCTCACAATGTATTAGGGCCTGTTGATGCAGATTTTTATGTAGGAGCCCCTACCCGTGAGTATCAAAGCAAAATTAAAGGCATTTTACATGGGTGGGGAGGCAGCTATATTCCAAAATCGTACATAACACATCCGGTGGATTTTTTTACTGCAGGTGTCGAAATTCCGGTAATCTCTTTTCATGGAACACAAGACCTGCAGATTGCACCTTTTAATAACCAGCCGGCGTTTTATCCTTTAACCACAGGTTTTTCATCCAAAACTCAAAATGATTCTCTTCATCCCAATTTTGTAATTAACCCTGAAACAGGATGCCTGCCGGATAATACATCGTTTACATTAAATGACGTAAATGGTCTGTACGTACCCGATTTATGGCGCTTCGGTAGCAAAAAATTCTTTTGCCTTTTAAACAGCTTAGGTGTTTATAGCGAGGTATATTTAGACACAGACATGGAGCATGGCATTAATGGGAGCGAACAACCATTTAACGATGATTTTGGAACCACCTTTTCTACGGAAGATTCAGTATATGGGTACATTGCTATAAGAACAGCATGCTTTTTCCAAGCTATTCTTTACGGTCAAACCCACTCCACCTGGTTTAATACTTTAAAAGGGTCCCGCAAAGTTTTTGTTAACTGCGCTAATTTTCGCTGGGGCTGCGGCAATGGAAGTAATCATGACTGCAACACAAGCGAGCCTCAAAACTTTTGCACTACCATTGACTAACATTCACTTTTAAAATTATTTTATGAAATCTATATTTATAATTTTCATTTCTATATTTACAATTAAAGTAAATGCACAACAAGGTACTGAACTTAAACCCGGTGCTCTTGATGAAAGCTTTGCGAACGGAGGAAAGTATATATTATTTTCTAATCCTGGAAATGTAAATCATACAACTGTGCAGCAAGATGATAAAATTTTACAAACAGGCGGATATTATGGAGATGCTTTTAATGGAATTCTGTTGGTGCGCTATGAAAAAGATGGAAGATTGGATAACAAATTTGGAGATAGTGGCTTTGTTTTGACAAAACTGTCGCCTTATTATGGCGAAATGGGACAAAAGGTTGCAGCACTTGAAAACGGTAAGACACTTGTAATGGTAACAATGAAATACGCCACCACTTATGTTAGCGGAGGTATTGGAGTGCTTCGTTACAACAGTGACGGCACGCTGGATTCTTCTTTCGGAGAAAATGGGTTGGCGGTAACATTCTTCAGCAATGGAATTGACCAGCCGAGCGTAACCTCTGATAATTTAGTTGTTCAGGAAGATGGTAAAATATTAATAGATGGCGATTACAATCCCGATAGAGAGGCAGCATTCAGCGACCTCTTTGTAATAAGGTATACGCAGGAGGGTAAAACTGATAGAAGCTTTGGAGTAAATGGAATAGCCTTATTTGACTTTGCTGCGCAAGATTATGCAACGGATATGGAGTTGCGCGGCGATGGAAAAATAATGCTAATGATCAGTCACAGTGGTTCAATCCCACTATTTTTAAGGCTTTTAACAGATGGCAGCAAAGATGAAAGCTTTGGCAATAATGGGGTGCTTGACCCTCCTTCTGACGCTGCCATGCTTGATTTAGCTATACAGGCAGATGGTAAAATGTTAACTACAGGAGGTGCCAACAAAGCTCTTACTGTTACACGCTACAATGAAGATGGAAGCATGGATAAAACTTTTGGAATAGATGGCAAGGCATCCATAAGGGTTGGTAATCAATTTTCAGTTCCTAGAAATATACTTGTTCAAAATGACGGAAAAATTGTAGTTGCAGGAAATGTTGAGGATTTATATGCCGAAACAATTCAGGATTTTTTAGTGGTACGCTTTAATGAAGATGGAAATATTGATTCTACTTTTGGGGAAAATGGCAAAACAACCACAGATTTTAGTGATGTTGTTGGCGGTTCCTCTTATGAAGTTGCACAGTCTGTTGAACTGCAAAGCGATGGAAAAATTATATTAGGGGGGTACGGAACTGAAATTTCACCGGATTATCGTCCATACTTTGCCCTCGCCCGCTACCACGGCGACCCGGTAGAAAACCCGGTAATAGCACAGCTAAAAACCTGGCTGCGCAACAACACGCTGGGCTGGTACACCAGCAACAACAGCAGTGTTAACTATTACAGCATTCAGCGCAGCCCCAACGGCAGCAGCTTTAAAGAAGAAAAAAGGGTGCAGGCAAACAATTCACCCCGTTTACTGCAGCAGGCAAACACCCGCGAACAGCAAACCTTTACCTATGCCTTAAACACAGCAGCCACCAACAGCTACTACCGCGTGGCAGCCGTATTAAAAGATGGCAGCACAGCCCTTTCACCCGTAGTGTATTATGGCAGTGGCAAACACATTACCCTGTACCCCAACCCCGTAAAAGATGTGCTAACGGTAAAAGGGTTGCAGCCGGAGGTAAACAACCTGATTACCATCAGCGATGTTGGTGGCAATGTGTTACTGAGTGCAACAGTTAACTCCTCAGAAACCTTTAATTATAATGTAAGCCGCCTGAAAGGTGGGCAGTATGTATTGCGTGTGCAAAGCAGTGAGCAGGTGCAGACGTTGAGGTTTATGAAAGAGTAGTGTGTGTTGTACTTTTTGTCTTGACACAAAAAGTACCCAAAAAGTCAGGGAAGAACCGATGTACAGCCCGTTTCTTTCCTTCGCCCTGATTGGGCTTTTGTGCTACTGTGTCTTCAGCAGAAGAATTTCAATTGATCAGTTAATTTATTTCAGCATCTTCTCTTTTAAAGAATTTATTTTTCAGCCCTTCACCACCATGCACTAAAGTCGAAAAGCGAACAAACCCGGAAACGGGCTGTACATCGTTTCCGGGGGTCTTTTTTTGGTTCTTTTTTGGACAAACAAAAAAGAACAAGCCACTAACCTTTTTCACCAAAACACAATTATCCACAATTTAAATTTGATAAAATTAACAGGTAAGTCAACCCTTATTTTTGTTTAATGATGAACCTGTGGATTCTATTGCCGGTTGCCCTTGCAGTTGTAGCCATTATACAACTGTATTTTTACCTCCAATTTTTCAGGCGTTTTGCCCTGTTTGTACCCCCGGTAAAAAATGAAAGCCAGGAATATCCTGTAAGTGTAATTATTTGCGCGCGGGATGAGGCTGCAAACCTTGTAAAAAACCTGCCGGGCATTTTAGTTCAACAATACAATTCCACCCATGAAATTGTGCTCGTTAACGATAATTCAACTGACGAAACAAAATACCTGTTAGAAGAATTTCAAAAAACTTTTAAGAAATTAAATGTTGTAAGATTAACGCAGGAAGCTAAAATGATTCCTGGTAAAAAATTTCCATTATCCATTGGAATTAAAACCGCCAAATATGAAACGCTGCTTCTAACAGATGCAGATTGCGTACCTGCCAGCGAACACTGGATAAGAAAAATGCAGGATGGTTATAAAGAAGGCATTGACATTGTTCTGGGTTATGGCACCTTTCATAAAAAACCTGGGTTGCTTAACAAACTTATTCGTTTTGAAACCTTTCATTCAGCCCTTCAATATTTTTCTTTTGCACTTGCCGGAATGCCCTACATGGGCGTTGGCAGAAATTTAAGTTATAAGAAAGATTTGTTTTTGCGTAACAAAGGCTTTTCTTCTCTAAACCAAATTCCCAGTGGTGATGACGACCTGTTTATTAACATGGTAGCCACACCCACCAACACCACCATTGTTATAGACCCTGAGGCTCTTCACTTTAAGTGAGCCGGCACATAGTTTTAAAAGGTGGATAGATCAAAAATACAGGCACTATACTACCGCTAAATTTTACCGGCCTAAACATAAATTTTTACTGGGCTTATATTCTGCTGCACACACGCTCATTATTCCTTTAACTATTGCAACAGCCATATTTTTTAATGTCTGGATAGCTTTGGGCATTTATGCCATCAGGCTTGCAGTACAATGTTTTGTATGGTATAAAAGCATGGATAATCTGCAGGAGAAAGACTTGTTTCCTCTTTTTCTTTTCTTTGATATCTGGTTATTTATTTACTATTTATTATTCGTTCCGGCATTGTGGAAAAAGCCTAAAAAAACATGGAGCTGATTTATCTAAGCTTTCATTCATGAGTATTATAGAACAATATTTCCCGGCGCTTTCATCCCAACAGTCTGCACAATTTTCACAGCTTGAAAATTTGTATAATGAATGGAATGAAAAAATAAATGTCATCTCCCGGAAAGATATTGGCAGCTTATACTTGAAACATGTGCTTCACTCATTAAGTATTGCAAAGTTTATTCAGTTTGCCCCCCGTACATCTGTTATTGACATAGGCACAGGTGGTGGTTTCCCGGGAATACCGCTTGCGATCTATTTTCCTGAGGTGGAGTTTTTACTGGTAGACAGCATTGGTAAAAAGTTGAAAGTGGTGCAGGATGTGGCAGAACAAATTGGTTTAAAAAATGTGCAGGTAAGGCACATTCGTGCAGAAGATATAAAAGACAAAAAATTTGACTTTGCCGTAACCCGCGCTGTTGCGCCCTTACAAGACTTAATAAGATGGAGCAGACCCCTTATAAAAAAATCACAGAAAAATGATATTGCCAACGGGCTTATCAGTTTAAAAGGGGGAGACCTTTCGCAGGAGATCTATGAAAGTAATGCCACCCCACTGCAAATAGAATTAAACACCCTTTTTAAAGAAGAATTTTTTATTGAGAAATATTTGCTGCATTGCGCATTGTAAGATCATTCTATTTGCAAATCATCTTTTGCACTTAAATATCGTTCTGCATCTAATGCAGCCATACAACCACTGCCGGCTGCTGTTACAGCCTGCCTGTAAATTTTATCCTGCACGTCGCCTGAGGCAAACACACCTTCAATATTTGTTTTGGTTGTGCCGGGAACGGTTTTAATATACCCTGCCTCATCCATATCTAACCACCCTTTAAAAATTGCACTGTTTGGTTCGTGACCAATCGCAACAAAAAATGCGCTTACATCAATTGTTTTTTCCTCACCCGTTGCAATATTTTTTACTCTGGCACCAGTTACTTTTTGGTCTCCCACAACTTCGATTGTTTCTGTATTCCAGTATATTTTAATGTTGGGTGCATTCTTTACCCTGTTTTGCATGATCTTACTTGCACGCATGCCATCTTCTCCCTTTCTTACGATCATGTGAACATTGGTGGCGAGTTTAGATAAGTATAAAGCTTCTTCACATGCCGTATCGCCGGCACCTACAATGGCCACTTCTTTTCCTTTAAAGAAAAATCCATCGCATACCGCACAGGCACTAACACCATAACCATTTAACCGTTGTTCACTTTCCAGCCCAAGCCATTTGGCTGAAGCACCGGTGCTAATTATAACAGTTTCAGCTTCTATCCATTTTTCTTCATCTATTTGAATCTTGCGGCAATTGCCGGTAAAATCGACCTTGGTAGCCAATCCATAACGGATGTCTGTACCCATGCGCTTAGCCTGTTTTTCAAAATGCACCATCATTTCAGGTCCCTGAATTCCATCCGGATAACCGGGATAATTTTCCACTTCCGTAGTAATGGTTAACTGCCCGCCTGGTTGAATACCCTGGTATAAAACAGGTTTCATGTTTGCACGTGCCGCATAAATGGCCGCCGTATAACCCGCAGGTCCCGAACCAATAATTAAACAATGTACTTTCTCTGTTTCCGTATTATTATCCATTCTTAAAATATTAGGAGCGCAAAGGTATTGAATGATTTTATGGTAAATGTCAAGACAATTGTAATGAAATGTTTATTCAGGAATTACCAGATTGCGGTATTGCACTGCATACCCGCAAAAGGCGCCAAGTGCACCATTGCTGATGTTGCCAATAACAAAACCCGGCGAAGAAAAGGGATTGCCATTTGACTGGTAAGCAAACTCCCAGGTGCGCCAGAAATCATAGGTCGATTTATCGATATTGCAGAATTTAAAAGTGATGGAGTCACCATATTTAAAAAACCCGAAATCTTCGTTGCTTGCAGAGGTTGTATCTGCTTTATTAAAGCCACGTGGTATCTGAATATCGTACATGGTACCATCTACCACCTGGTCGTCGAAAGCAGAAGTAAAGCCCGGATAAAATGGATCACTGTTAACACGGGTAAAATAGCGGACGTAATTGCCCAGCCCGGGTGGGTCTGTAAACCTGCCATAGAGAACAGCATAAGCAGAATCCTGCAGGCGGGGCGCGGGTTTCCACCAAAGTGAATCGCATGTTTTGGTTAATAATGGTATGGTAGTTTGTGCTGTAAAATTTTCTGCCTTTTCGGTTTGAATATTGAGGCTGTATGTTTTATTTTCTTCTCCTATAATTATTGAAAGGGGGTTAAGTGTATCAACAGAATAATAATAAATGGTGTAACCCGATGAATCGGTTAAAGGGTATTCCATCAGTCGCACAGAACGGTTGCCATCTGAAACCGTAATTATTGCATTATGTTCGAAAGATGCAGATAATTCAGCCGGACTTAAACTGCTGAAATAGTTTAAACTTTTTGAAAGAACAACTGTAGGAGGAAGGTTTGTTTCAATTCGACCATCCACCACTAATTTTTCTGTTGATGGGTTTAAAGGCAGGTTAATCTCACGGTCGCAAGCAAAAAACATCAAGGATGAGAAAATTATTACTGCTGTGTTTTTAAATCTGTTCATTATTTAAATGGATGCAAAGGTAGCTGTTGATGAATTTGCGATTGTTAAAATGGTATCATAAAATGCCCCTACATTTATTATTATGAAACTGGAATTCTGGAGTATTGGCAAACCTCATGAAGCATATATTAAAACAGGTACGGAAGATTTTACCAAACGGATCAACAATTATTTTTCTGCTGAGTGGAAGATAATTTTACCAGTCAAAAATGCAGCGGTCCTAAAGCCTGCAGAATTAAAAAAACAGGAAGCGATATTGGTGTTGGAAAAAAGCCAAAGGGATGATTTTATTATTGTATTGGATGAAAAAGGAAAACAACTAACCTCACCCGGGTTAGCCGATCTTTTGCAGCAAAGGGCGAATGATGCAACCAAACGCATCATATTCTTAATCGGGGGCAGTTATGGGGTTGATGAAATGGTCTTACAACGCGCAAATTTTACCTGGAGCCTTTCAGCACTTGTTTTTCCGCACATGCTGGTACGGTTAATTTTAGCTGAACAAGTGTACAGAGCATGCACCATTATGCGTAATGAGAAATACCACCACGCCTAATGGTTTTACGAAAGAAAAATATTAGGGGGTACATTTGCAGGCTTTAAATGAATATTGAATGAGTATTACACTGATCATTGTTGTTATTACAGCGATTGTTTCTTTCCTGGCTTTTAATAACAGGGCAATAATAGATAAATTAATATTTTACCCACCGGCAATAAGCAGGGACAATGAGTGGTACCGCTTTCTTAGCAACGGCTTAATACACGCCGATACCATGCACTTGTTGTTCAACATGTTTAGCCTGTATATGTTTGGCGCTTTCGTAGAAGATGGCTTCCGGCAATTATTTGGTGCCAATGGTAATATTCTTTACGTGTTAATGTACGTTACTTCGCTCGCTGCCTGCCTTGTACCAACGTATGTAAAGCACAAAGACAATTACCATTATAGGAGCCTTGGTGCATCCGGGGCTGTTTCCGCGGTTGTATTTGCAGGATTGTTTTTAAATCCACTTGCACGCATTGGCTTATTTATTATTCCACCTATAATACCGGGATTTATTTTTGGTCCCATTTATCTTTTTATATCTGCTTATCTCGCTAAAAAGGGTGGCGATAATATAAACCATGCTGCACATATTTGGGGGGCGCTGTACGGCATTGCGTTTTTATTGGTTACAGCATATATGTTAAGCCCGTACGACCTGTTGCAAAACTTTGTCTTGCAAATTCAGAGTTACTTTTCGTGAAAAGTTAATTGAAGTATATGTTGGGATGATGGTTTTAATTTAAACCGGTCATCGATGCGGTAGCCCACTACCCAAAGAATTTTTTTATCAGATTCCACTACCCATATTTTTTCTTTTTGGGTCGCTGATAATTTCTGATCTATAAAAAACCTGCTTAATTTCTTTTTCTTTTGCATGCCCAATGGGTAGAAATAATCACCTGTTTTCCATTTACGGATGATAAGCGGGAAAGTAAATGCTGTGGCATCAAGAAAAGCAATGTTGCTTTTTACTGTCGGGTAATTTTCCGGCAACTTATCCATTTTCTTTATCTCCAGTTTGCCACCATAAAAGTCAACAGCGTTTTCATTCTCATTTATTACAACTATTGACAGTTCTGCATTAAGGAGCGGAGCGATGATTAACCATTTTCTATTTTTAATTATTCGATGAGTGGTTGATGCCATATAACTGCCGGTGTTTGCAGTGCATAGCTTCAATACCTCCGGCACCTGGGCCGGTGAAAAATTAAATGTAGAAATGATTTCGAAAACAATGGTTTCAACAGGTGATGATTTCAGCAATTTTAAAATGGGAATATGAAATTCCTGTTGCACGCTTACCAATAAATTTCTTCTATGATTTTCTATTGCCTGTTGATATAGCACCTGAGCATCAGAAAACCGTTGTATATTATTTAGTAAGTTTTCCTTGATTGATCCAAAATTTTTTTCCAGCACTGGAATTACCGAATGCCTTAAAAAATTTCTTGTATAATTTTCTGTTGCGTTAGAAGAATCTTCTACCCATTTTAGCTGGTTGTTTTGGGCATATTCCAGAATGGCTGAATGGGTTGCAAATAACACAGGGCGAAGAATTTTTCTTTTAATATCTGTTTCGGGAATGCCGGTTAATCCCAGTATGCCGGTGCCTCTGAAAAAGTTTATCAATAAGGTTTCAATGTTATCATCGGCATGATGTGCTGTGCAAAGCCAGCGGTCTGCCTTATGTGATGCGTCGTCGTTTTGCTTTAGGTGTTTCTCGTTCAGTAATTCTATAAACCATGTATATCGTAGGTTACGAGCAGCTTCCTGCGTTCCCTGTTTTTTTTCGGTAGCATATTGTCTGGTATTGAAACTCTTTACAATAACGGGGCAATTGTATTTCTCACCTAATGACCGCACGAACATTTCATCCCTGTCACTTTCAGCACCCCTTAAATTAAAATTGCAATGAACTATGGTAAAAGCTTTACCTGCTTTAAAAAACAAGTTAGTTAATACAACACTATCTGCACCTCCACTAACAGCCAACAGAAAGTCTGTTTCCTTATTAATAAATGAGAATTTTTTTAAACGCTGTAAAAAATCATCAAAAAGATCCATCATGCAATTTCAATAAAAAACCCGACTATCAGGGATATGCCGGGTTCTTAAAAAAGATGTTTAAATATTAATTACCTGAAACTTTTACATCATCCAGTTCATACGTTGTTGTTTTGTCGTTGGCTGATCCATCCTGGTCGCCACCTTCATACAAGAAAGCGATATATACGTTTCCGGAATATGCACTTAGGCTTATGTTACCCGAAGAAATGAAGTTGCCATAACCGGTTGCATGCCCTGTACTGATGGTTGCCGGTAGTACTGTCCACGTTGCCGTCCATGGTGTTGCGCCGCCAGTATAATCAGTGGAGATCATTGCTTTTAAAGTGGCACCGTTATCATAACCATCCAACGTTTTAAAATTTAATATTGGGCTTGAAACACCTGTTAAGTTAATTGCGGGTGTAACCAGCCAGGTTTTAACAGAAGGCTGTGTTGAATTATACGCAGAGATCTTTGCGTATGTATTTGAACTGAATGTTGCAGCATACCATTTTTTGCTTCCAGCTTCAGTTACGTTTGTCCAGCCTGTGAGGCTTATGTCCTGGTTAACTGTAGCGCCTGAGAAGTCCTGGTAAAAAATATCATTGGCACCACCACCACCACCGCCGCCGCCGGAACCACCATCGCAACGTGGTCCGTATAACTGAAGGTCTGAAGTATCACGAATATTTAATTGTTTTGTGCTTCCAAAAACGGAATAGATGGCTGTTACCGGGCCATTGCCATTGGGAACATTTAAAGGTGCAAAATCAGCATAACCGCTGTTTCTTAATGTAATACTTTCTCCTGCACAGCTTTTAAGCGTAAAATTTACTGATGCTTTGCCTACCGCATCTGCATATGTTTTATTTGTATCAGCTGCAGCGAATTCAAAATTTTCTAAACGGATAAGTGTGCTCTGGTATGTATCATTTAACTGGCTTACCGTAACGGTTTTAGGAGTAATGAAATTATTAAGGTCTCCTTTTATAACATAACTGTCAAATAACTGGGATGCAATACCTGTTTGCTCACCCGTACTTGAATTATATGCACCTATCTGGTAAAGCCTGTTGTAATCGCCAAGGGATAAACCGTTTACTTTAATATATACTTTTCTTCCGATTGGGTAAGAAGTGTATAAATCATATCCATCCATACGAACAACTATACCGCCAGTACTATCCTGTATGATAATTTGTTTGAAATAATTACCCGAGCTGTCGTTGGCCACAACGGTTCCTTCAATCACATCATCTGTGGTAATTACTTCAACATTGCCAAAGGTGTGCATTGTTTTTAATGCAGCGATGGTCATGGTGGTATTTACAGCAGGTGGTGTATAAACCGGTGGTTCATCAAAGGTTTTATTGCATGAGAGCGCTGTAATACAAGTGGCGGCCAGAATAACTATAAAGGCAGGCCTAAAGAACACATTTTTAGTTTTCATTTTCAAAATTTGCATATAAAAAGTTTATTAAAAGCGTATGGCTGCACTTACGTAATAATTAAGTCCGTAAGCGTAATAATATTTTGGTGGAAATTTATTTACATTTTTTGTATCATAATCAAACCTTAACTGCTCGTAACCACCTGTTATAATATCCTGGTTATTCAGCAGGTTATTAACCCCGGAATAAAATACGAGGTAGGTTGGTTTTCCATTTATGTTGTAGGTTTTGGGAAGTTTAATTGAATAACCTGCAAATGCATCTACGGTCATCTGTGCATTTAATCTTGTCTGGTCAATTATTTCATGCCACGCTTCGCTTTTAGGCTCTACACCATTTGTTGCCTGTGTTGTTCTTCTGATTGGATTGAAATCTAGCCACATCTGGTCGAAGTAATTTGCAGTTAGGCTAATAAACCAAAACTTTTTTGACCTGTAGGTGACGCCAAAACTATAAGCCTCCTGTGGTGTTGCGGGTATGCGGTAATTTTGGGAATACACAGTTTCCTCGGTAAGTACCGATGCATTATTATCTAATGTAACTACAGCCTGTTGACGACTGTCATAATAATACCTGCCTACAGAAGCTGCACCTGTAACTGTAATGTTTGGTAACACTTTAATTTCAAAGCCCAGTTCACCACCAAAATATACCCTGTCTATATTACTCAAACCATAGTTAACAAAATTCTGATACTGGTCGTTGTAAAAGCTAAGCACATTAAAGCCATTTTGGCTCGTGGTGTAAAACCCACCGATTCTAAACCGCACTTTTGGTGAGTTTAATACGTAACCTGCTTCAGCTGTTTTTACATCCTCGCTTACAAGGCTATCCTGCAAAAAATTTCGGGTTCTCGGAGAAATATAGGCATTGTCAAAGTATGGGGCCTTTGTCATTACCGCACCATTCGCGTACAGGTAATTACGACCGTTAATTTTATAAGTTACGCCACCTTTAACGGCATAATTATTAAATCTGTTTACGGATGATTTTCCATATGAATTTTCGGGGAACAACCCATTTCTTACATTTCCTACCCTCCAGAATTCTGTATGCGATCCCTCTGTTGCAATATAAAAATCAACCTTGTCGAATTTAAAAACAAGTTGCACCCATTCGGCTGCCTTATTCACTTTAATATTATAATCATATCCATACCTGTCACCTTCTTTTACAATACGGTTGGGGCGGTTAAGATCATTTTGATTTGCCCTGCCGTCTAAAGGAAAATCTCTCTCAGCAAACTGGTTAAGATCAACATAATAATCACCACCCAGAAGGTCATTGATGCGTTGAAAATTATTGTTATTTATGTGTTGAAAAGATATGCCTGCGGTAATATCTGCATGACTGCTTATTCTGCTGTTTATAACAGAATTAAAATTTATTCTGCGCGTGTTGGTTACACGTTCCCCGATGATATAATAAGACCTGTGACCGGTGATGCTGTTACCCGGTATTCCATCTACATTATTAAAGGTTGTGGTATTGTCCCGGTTAACATTATAGAGGTTATGCCAGTCTATTTGCCTTTCGGCTTCGCTGCTCTTCAATAAATTAGTTACCTGAATTTGCTGGGAAGAATCATCTGCATAATAACTGGGAAGATAACGGTAGTAATCGGGGCGTGGATCAGGTGCATTGTACCAGTCGAGCCCGGATACAGAACGGTCGCCGGAAGAATATGCCGCAGATGTAATCAGGCTGGTGTTATTATTAATACGAAAGTCATGCGTTAAAATAATAACAGGCTGATTGGTTTTTCCTACACTGGCATTTCTTTTCTCTCCGTTTTGATAACCCCAGTTGGGATTATAGTAATGGGTGCCTGCAATATCCATTATTTCCTGGGTTGCAGCGGCCTGCCTTCCGTTTTCTGTGGGGGCACCGAATGCAACAACACTAAGCAAATGCTTTTGTCCTAATCTTTTGTCTACGCCAACAAAATAACTCCAGCCGTTATAATATGTTCCTGGTACGTAACCTTCCTCAGCCCAGCGCCTGCTGCCCGAGAAAGTAAATGCCCATCCGTTTTTATTTAACCCTGTGCTATGTGTAAGCATCCAGCGGTGTGTATAATTTCTGTTTGTGTAAGAGTAACCAAAGCTGGTTTGTTTTCTTTGTTTACTTGCGCGGCTGTCTATGCTTGTGGTGCTTCCGATATCACCAAAAGCAAAGGTGTTATACCTTAATCCGATAGATACATCGCGATTGCGCATAACATCATTCAATCCACCCCATAATCCAAAAGGTGTATAGCCGTTATCAATATTATCCATGGGAATGCCATTCATATAAATGCCGGCATTGTCGCCGTCATAACCGCGAATTTTAAAACGCACTGCGCTGAAATTAAAGGCGGCTGCGTTATAGAATGGGTCTCTGCCGGCGGTTAATAAAGACGAAACGGTTTGCGTAGTTGCATCCGAAAGGTCGTTATCATCAAGTGAGATAATTGGAAGATTATCTAACACGGCATCTTTCAATTCATTAATAACGGAATCTGGCCTTGAGATAGAATCAATTGCAGAAGTTTCAGCACTATCTAGCTGTGCATAGCTGTACTGTAATGCACATAGCATTAGAGTAGTCAGAAATATTTTTCTCATATAAAATTGCGGAACAAAACGACAAATATATGAGGCGACTTATTATAAACAAATAAAGTTTTAAAAAGGTGTGAAAATTTTATTCAAACATTAATTTCCCGTGTATGTTTGTGCTTAATGTTTCTCTTTCATGAAAAAAATTGTACTTGCATTTTTCCTTTTGTTTTGCGGGCTTTCAGCGTTTTCACAAAAGACTGATTATAAGGTTGCCGTAATAGGCTTTTACAACCTCGAAAATTTTTATGATACAATAAATAATCCCATTGTTGATGATGAAGAATTTCTGCCACACGGTCCCAAAAATTATAATAGTAAAGTTTATTGGGATAAAGTAAATAAACTTGCAACAGTGATTTCTCAAATAGGAACAGAGGTTAATAAAGACGGACCCGCCATTTTAGGCGTAGCCGAAATTGAAAATGATACAGTACTTAATGACCTTGTTAACCACCCACTTATTAAAGACCGTAACTACAAATATGTACATTATGATTCTAAAGATGTGCGTGGTGTTGATGTAGGCTTGTTGTATAACCCCAAATATTTTAAAGTAAATAAAAGCAGGAAGATTTATGTTACGCTTCCCGCAGGTTCAAAAGAATCCTTTTTTACACGTGATGTACTTTGGGTGAACGGAATGCTCGATGGCGAAGAGATTAATGTGTTTGTAAATCACTGGCCCAGCCGCAGGGGAGGTGAGGAAAGAAGCAAGCCCGCGAGGCTCGCTGCCGCCGCTGCAAATAAAAAATATGTAGACACCCTCGAAAAATTAAACCCTTTAGCAAAAATAATAGTAATGGGCGATCTGAACGACGATCCAATTAACGAAAGCCTTACTAAGGTATTGAATGCCAAAGCCCATACAGAAAATGTTTCGTTGGGCTGTTTCTATAACCCATGGGTAGAAATGTATAAAAAAGGTTATGGCACCCTTGCATACATGGATGCGTGGGGTTTGTTCGACCAGATAATTGTTAACTCTAACTGGTTAAATAAAGATCAAAAAGGTTTCTTTTATTACAGGCAGCACATTTTTAATAAAGAATACCTGGTAGAAAATATTGGTAAATACAAAGGTTATCCTATGCGTACCTGGGATGGAAATACCTACAGGGGAGGGTATAGCGATCACTTTCCTACTTATTTGGTAATGCTTAAGAAAATTCATTAAATACATCTTTTAATAAGAATTTTCCCTACCTTCGCTGCCCCAAAATTTGGGAGTTCACCTACAATTGAGTGAACGCTATCACCAAAAAAATTTAATAGATGGCTAAAGAAATTACAGGCTATGTTAAGTTGCAGGTTAAAGGCGGACAAGCCAATCCTGCACCGCCCGTTGGTCCCGCACTTGGTAGTAAAGGTTTGAACATCATGGAATTCTGCAAGCAGTTTAATGCAAGAACGCAGGATAAAATGGGCAAAGTTCTTCCGGTGCTGATCACCGTTTTTTCAGACAAGTCTTTTGACTTTGTTATTAAAACCCCCCCAGCCTCCATTCAGCTTTTAGAAGCTGCCAAAATTCAGAAAGGTTCTAAGGAAAGTAACCGTGATAAACCCGGTAAAGTAACCTGGGCTCAGGTTGAAGCTATTGCTAAAGACAAGATGCCCGATCTTAATTGCTTCACAATGGAAAGTGCAATGAAGATGGTTGCCGGTACGGCACGCAGCATGGGTATTACTGTAGAAGGTACAGCCCCGTGGGAACAATTAATCACCTTAAAACTAATTTTTTAAATGGCAACGCTTACTAAAAAAAGAAAAGCTGTCAGAAGCTAAACTAGATAAAACAAAATCATATTCTTTAAAAGAAGCTTCTACGCTGGTGAAAGAAATAAACACCACCAAGTTCGATGCTTCTGTGGACCTGCACATACGCCTGGGTGTTGATCCCAAAAAGGCTGACCAGCAGGTTCGTGGCACCGTTAACCTGCCACATGGTACCGGTAAAACCAAGAAGGTACTGGTGCTTTGCACACCCGATAAAGAAGCAGATGCGCAAGGCGCAGGTGCTGACTTTGTGGGATTAGATGAATATATTCTAAGATTGAAGGCGGATGGACAGATGTTGATGTAATTGTCGCCACCCCATCTGTTATGCCTAAAATCGGTAAACTGGGTAAAATATTAGGACCGCGTAACCTAATGCCAAACCCTAAAACAGGTACTGTTACAAACGATGTGGCAGCAGCTGTTAACGAGGTTAAAGGTGGTAAGATCGCTTTTAAAGTTGATAAAGCAGGTATTGTGCACGCATCAATCGGCACGGGTGTCTTTTGCCCCTGAAAAAATTGCTGCCAATAGCCAGGAACTGATCAATGCAATTCTTAAACTTAAACCTTCTGCTTCTAAAGGTACATATCTTAAAGGTTTAAGCATGGCAAGCAGCATGAGCCCCGGTATTTCAATCGACACCAAATCTGTTCACTAAACTCCTGATTCCCAAAGAATTTTGAGATAAAGCATTTTTAAAATGACAAAAGATCAAAAAAACGAAGCCATTGAATCTCTCAAGGAGAAATTCAATCAATATAATAACTTCTACGTAACCAATACTACTGCACTTAGCGTTGCCCAGGTTAATAAATTGCGCCGCATTTGCTTTAATAAGCAGGTAGAAATGAAGGTTGCTAAAAATACATTAATCCGCAAGGCGCTTGAATCAATTGATGAGCAGCGTTTCAGCGGTGTGTTCGACAGCCTTCATGGAGTAACTGCCATTATGTTCAGCGAAAACGCAAAAGAACCAGCAATGATCATTGCGGGTTTTAGAAAAGAAACCAATTCTGGCAAGCCGGTTTTGAAAGCTGCTTTTATTGACAGTGATGTTTTTGTTGGCGACGACCAGTTAGAAACACTTAAAAGCCTTAAGAGCAAAAACGATCTTATTGGTGAGATTATTGGTTTATTACAAAGCCCTGCAAAAAATGTTATCAGCGGCCTGAATGCCGGAAGCAAATTAGCGGGTATAGTAAAAGCACTGGAAGACAGGGCTTCAAGCAATTAATAATTAAGATATTATCTCTTGCCTGAGGGATATATAAACACACAAATTTTTTTAAAACACTCCGCCGGAGCACAGGCATTGAAGGCGGAAAAAATTTGACACACAATGGCAGATTTAAAAGAATTCGCAGAACAGCTGGTTAACTTAACAGTAAAAGAAGTTAACGAATTAGCTAAAATTTTAAAAGATGAGTACGGTATCGAACCTGCTGCTGCAGCTGTTGCTGTTGGCGCTGGTGGTGGTGGTGCCGCTGCTGCACCTGCTGCAGAAGAAAAAACAGCATTTGATGTTATTCTTAAAAGCGGTGGTGCTAACAAACTTCAGGTTGTAAAGATCGTTAAAGACCTTACTGGCTTAGGTTTGAAAGAAGCAAAAGACCTTGTTGACGGCGCTCCTAAAGCGATTAAAGAAGGTGTTGCTAAAGCAGAAGCTGATGATATCGTTGCTAAGCTTAAAGAAGCTGGTGCTGATGTTGAAGTTAAATAGTACTGTCTTTACAGTTATTAAAAAACCCGCTGCATGCAGCGGGTTTTTTATTGTATATCTACATTGAAAAGGCTAAGAAATACCCAGTTGTTCCTGGATCTTTTCGAGAGACCGGTTTTTAGTTTCCGGTAAAAATTTAAGCACAAATATTAGGTGCAGCACCATCATCACAGAAAAAAAATAGAAAGCCATTCTTCCGCCATGCGGCACATTTTCTACTACCACAGGAAATATCCATGATACTATGGCTGCCATAATCCAGTGTGTAAAACTTCCCAGGGACTGCCCCTTAGACCTTACGCTATTTGGAAAAATTTCAGAAATAAAAACCCATATAACAGCCCCCTGCGAAAAACCAAAAAATGCAATAAAACCGATTAGGCAGGTCATAAGGGCGTATCCACCACCAGAAGGATTTTCTATATAAAAACCGGCAAGGGCAAGAAAAGCGATCATACCCAGCGACCCAATAACGAGCAATGTTTTTCTGCCGAATTTGTCTATTAACGACATTGCCAGCAGGGTAAACACAAGGTTTGTAGCGCCAATTGAAACAGATTGCAAAAAAGCAGCATTCTTTGTTATGCCGGCCATTTCAAAAATGCGGGGTGCATAATAAATAATTGCGTTAATGCCCGATAACTGGTTAAATATCGCCAATATCATAGCAAACATAATTGGCTTAATAAATTTTCTTGTAAACAGGTTTTCCTGTATTCCATGAAGGGCGTGGCTGTGAATTTCTTTAAGTGATTTTTCAGGATCCTGACCGCCCAACTTTGACAATACCTGCCTTGCCTCAGAATCCCGGTTATTTAATGCCAGCCACCGCGGACTTTCCGGAATGTTCTTTAACAATACCCAGAAAATGGCAGCTGGTATGGCCATTATTCCCAACATCCATCTCCAAGAATCTTCGCCAAGATTAATCAGAAAATAATTTGAGAGGTAAGCGATAAAAATTCCTGCCACAATATTTAATTGAAAAAATCCAACCAGGCGACCCCGCTTTTCAGCAGGCGCAATTTCGGCTATATACATTGGCCCTACCACGGACGATACACCAACAGCAATGCCACCGATAAACCTGAAGGTTATAAACAAGATCCATACAGAGCTTATAGCACAACCCAGTGCCGATAACAAATATAAAATGGCAATAAACCGTAAAACTTTTTTTCTGCCATACACCTGCGCAGGCCTTGCTGCTATTATAGAGCCTACAACCGTTCCTATTAAACTAGAGGCAACAGTTAGTCCCTGCCAAACACTGCTCAGCTCCCATAATTGCTGAATTATTTTTTCTGCGCCCGATATAACAGCAGTTTCAAAACCAAATAAAAAACCGCCAAGTGCAGCAATTAGGGCAACCTTAACAGGGTACTTATTCATAATTTTATTTAATTATTGAATGTATTAGATACTCATGAATTTTGCTAAACATTTTTAACAGTAATTGAAAATAATTTAGCCATCATCACCTAATTATGGGGTTCTTTAAAATTTGAATTAATATAAAATATTTGAAATCTTTATTTTTGTTATTTAAGGCAAGTAATAATCAGCATGAAGAAAATAGAATTGGAAATAGTTGCGCTTTCTCACAGTATTACCCAAACGCATTCATATGCGGTAGTACTGGGCGAAATAAATGGATTGAGGCGCTTGCCAATTGTAATAGGCGGTTTTGAGGCACAGGCCATTGCAGTGGCATTAGAAAGAATGCAACCCAGCAGGCCCCTCACACATGATCTTATGAAGAATTTCATGAACGCATTTAATGTAGAATTAATGGAAATAGTTATAACCGACCTTCAGGAAGGAATTTTTTATTCTAAACTCGTTTGTATAAGTGAGCACGACACAGTAGAAATTGACAGCCGCACAAGTGATGCACTTGCCCTTGCTGTACGTTTTGGATGCCCCATTTATACCTACGACAATATTTTAGATAACGCAGGCATTTTAATGGAAGATGATAATAAAAAGAAAAAAGCAACCCTGCCCATAGATGAACCGGTGCCTGTTAGTAATGAAGAGTTGACCAATATGACTACCGAAGAACTGCAAACAATGCTTACAGAGGTGCTGGAACAGGAAGACTACCTGAAAGCCATTGCGATTAGGGATGAGTTGAATAAACGGAAATAACATGCTTATGCCATGGGTGCATTTTCACCTATGAATAACATACCATCAAACTGTTTATATTGATCGTTTTCCCCAATGCAAAAATAAATCTCGCTCTTCACGTTATAAACAAACGGGCAGATGGTTTTCATAATTTGGAAACCATTTTTTATCCATTACCATTTACAGACATTCTTGAGTTTATTTACCTGCCTTTAAAAGAAAAGTTCACATATCAATTTAACCAAACAGGTTTGCCCGTGGAGGGCGACAGCAGCAGCAATTTATGTATTAAAGCACTTCAGTTACTTAAAAAAGATCTGCCTGTTACGGGGCTGTTGCAAATTCATTTACATAAAATTATTCCAATGGGGGCAGGGTTAGGCGGCGGCAGTTCTGATGGCGCTTTTACGCTTACTGCTTTAAACCAGCTTTTAAATATTCAATTAAATCAAAAACAGTTAATGGAGTATGCGCTTCAATTAGGGAGCGACTGTCCGTTTTTTATTTACAATAAGCCTTGTTTGGCACAACAGCGGGGAGATTTTCTTACACCATTAAACATTGATCTATCAGCATTTAAAATTATAATCGTTAATCCCGGCATACACATAAATACCGCCTGGGCATTTTCAAATATCACCCCGGGTAAAACTAATTGCGATATGGGGGCTATTGCACTCAACAATCCTGAAGACTGGAAACATTACCTTACAAATGATTTTGAGCATGTTGTTATTAAATGGCATCCGAAGCTTGCAGAGATCAAAAAAGTGCTTTACGATGCAGGTGCTGTATTTACATCTATGAGTGGCAGTGGCAGTACCTTTTATGGATTGTTCAACAAAAAACAAAATTTACCCCAACTTTCATTACCCCAACATTACTTCGTTAAAGAATTTGAATTATAATCAAACAGCCAAAGCCCTTACATTTTTGCTATATCCTTAATTGCCACTACTTTCGCTTTTCTATTACAGGCTAAAAATAACCCAGTTTTTAATCATGTTTAGTTTTTCATTAATCAATTTCAATCTTATATAATATGGCATATGATGTTGTGGTTTTAGGCAGCGGTCCCGGGGGTTATCCCGCAGCGATCCGCGCTTCACAGTTAGGCTTTAAAGTAGCAATTATAGAAAAAGAAAGTCTTGGGGGTGTTTGCCTTAACTGGGGCTGCATACCTACCAAAGCATTAATTAAAAGTGCGCAGGTATATGAATATGCAAAGCATGGAAGTACTTATGGCATAAATATTAACGGGGCTTCAGCTGACTTTACAGCAGTTATTAAACGCAGCCGTGGTGTAGCAGATAAAATGAGTAAAGGCGTTCAGTTTTTAATGAAGAAAAATAAGATAGATGTAATAATGGGTTACGGCACCATTAAAGGAAAAGGGAAAATAGAAGTGAAGGATAATGATGGTAAAGTGCAACTGGTCGAAAGCAAATACATCATTATTGCCACAGGGGGTCGCAGCCGGGAATTGCCAAATCTTAAACAAGACGGAAAAAAAGTTATTGGCTATCGCGAGGCTATGGTGTTACCGGAGATGCCCAAATCAATGATTATTGTTGGCAGCGGTGCTATAGGAATTGAGTTCGCGTATGTGTACAACAGCCTTGGTACAAAGGTTACTATTGTCGAGTTTATGCCACGCATCGTACCTGTGGAAGATGAAGAGATTTCAAAAGAATTAGAAAAACAATATAAGAAGCAGGGTATTACCATAATGACCAATGCAACAGTAGAAAGTGTTGATACCGGTGGTTCAGGCGTAAAGGCACAGGTTAAAAACAAAGATGGCAGTTCCACAACGCTTGATGCAGATATTGTATTAAGTGCCGTGGGTGTAGTAGCAAACATAGAAAATATAGGTCTTGAAGAAACAGGCATTACAGTAGAAAAGGGTCGCATTATAACTGATAAATACCAGCAGACAAATGTGCCTGGCATTCTTGCTATCGGCGATTGCACCCCAAACCAGGCATTGGCACACAAAGCAGGAAAAGAAGGAACCAATGCAGCAGAATACATTGGTTATTTAGAAAAGAAATTTGAACATAAGCCCGATCCGATAGATTATATGAACGTGCCGGGATGTACTTATTGTACACCCGAAATAGCCAGCATAGGTTATACTGAAGCTGCAGCAAAAGAAGCCGGATACGAATTAAAGGTTGGAAAATTTCCTTTTATGGCGAGTGGCAAGGCAAGTGCGGCAGGTGCCACAGAAGGTTTTGTAAAAATAATTTACGATGCGAAATACGGCGAACTGCTGGGGGCGCATATGATCGGGAATAATGTTACTGAAATGATCGCTGAAGTTTCTGTAGCCCGCAAGCTGGAAACCACAGGGCATGAAATATTAAATGCTATTCATCCGCATCCGACAATGAGCGAAGCCGTAAAAGAAGCAACCGCGGTTGCTTATGGCGAAGCAATCGATATTTAAAAGCGTTGTGTAAATATTAAGAGTAATTTAGATTGCAGTTTTTAAGAAATTCTAATAATAATAAACCTTCCATATGAAAAAGATTTTCCAATTATTTCCGCTGATGTTGCTTGTTATGATCACCCTGTCTGGTTGTGAAATTATTGGTGACATATTTCAGGCGGGCATGTGGGTTGGAGTTATAATTGTCGTAGCAATTATTGCTATTGTAATCTGGGTTATCAACCGTTTCAGAAAATAAATTAATGGTTAACTGGGGTATACTTGGCTGCGGCAGAATTGCCCGTAAGTTTGCCGCCGACCTTGCATTGGTTAGCGGATCAAAGCTTGTGGCGGCAGGTGCAAGTAATAGTCAGTCGCTAAATGCATTTATAAAAGATTTCCCGGTAGAATTTGGGCATGTGGGTTACGATGCCCTTGTGCAAAATAATAAAGTGGATGTTATTTATATTGCCACTCCGCACAGCCATCATTTTCAACATACCATGCTTTGCCTCGAGAATAAGAAGGCGGTGCTTTGCGAAAAGGCTTTTGCATTAAATGCTTACCAGGCGGGGAAGATGATTGAAGAAGCAAAAAAGCAAAATGTTTTTTTGATGGAAGCCTTCTGGTCAAAATTTTTACCCCAGTTTAAGACCGTTAAGGATATGATCGCAGATGGAAAGATCGGTGTTGTAAAAAGCATCCTCGTAAATTTTGGTTTTAAACCGGTTGAACCAATACCTCAACGAATATTTGATCCTGAATTAGGAGGTGGCAGTTTGCTGGATATTGGTATTTACAATGTTTTTGTTGCGCTGGCCCTTTTGGGAAAACCTGCTGAAATTGAAGCCAGCATTACACCCGCATTTACCGGTGTAGATGAACAATGCGCTATTCTTTTTAAATACAAAAACGGGGCAATCGCGCAGTTGTTCTCATCTTTTGCTTCAAACCTTTCAACAGAGGCCGACATTAGCGGAACCGATGGAAGAATCAGGCTAACATCAAGGTTTTACACCCCCGCTGCAGAAATAGAATTTTATCCCGGAAAAATGGATACAAAGCAAATAATTGATGTTCCACGCGAGGATGGTTTCGGATATCAATATGAGGCCCGGCATGTAGTTGAATGCCTGGAAAAGGGGTTAACCGAAAGCCCTGTTGTAACCCACGCCGATACCCTTTTAATGATGGAAACATTGGATGAAATAAGAAAAATTGCAGGTATTAAATATTCATCCGATAATTAAAATGCTTACTTAAAAATTTTCTGCAGATTGTGTAGTTATTACACATTACTCTTTATCTTGCATGGCTCGGATCGATTAATTGCCATTTTCCCGATCTATCACGGTTTTTTTAAGTGTAAAAATTTATCTCTTGGCCATAGAATTACAAAATGCAGGTAAACAACGCCCGCTAAAGAAGCAGCAAAATAAAAAAACACCGTTACCATCCATTGATGCGCATAATAATGAACCTGCATACAATGAATCGGAAAATTCGAAGGGAAAGAAAGAAATATCTGCAATAAAAAGCAAGCCTCAAAAGAGTGTGAGTAAGAAAGCTTCTTCTAAAACACTGCTTTCTAAATCTAATAAAGCTTCAGGAAAAAAGAAAACAGGTATTGCAAAAAAAATTATAAATACAATTTCCGAAACCTTTATGCAAAAGACCATAAAGGTAAATTTTATGCTGCGTTTTCATACGGTTCCCGGGCAGCAGTTGTTTATAAGTGCAGCGCATAAAATGTTTGGAAACCTTGAGGCTGATAAATCCCTTCCAATGGAATACTTTAACGACGAATACTGGACCGTTTCGTTAGAGGTAAATGCGGATGATATTCCTGAAGCCGGCCTCGTGTATAATTACATTTTGAAAAATGAGGATGGGTCATTCACCTACGATTGGGGTACCGACAAAAAGCTTGAGAAAACTTTTCTTCGAAAAGAATTTACTATAATTTTTGATGCGTGGAACCACGCCGGCTTTTACCAGAATATTTATTTTACTGAACCTTTTAAAACGGTTCTGCTGAAAAGAGAAAATGATGAGCAAACAATAACAGCCGGTAACCAGTTCACCCACATTTTCCGGGCTAAAGCGCCCTTATTACAACAAAATGAAGTGCTCTGTTTAACTGGGAATGATGAGATTTTAGGAAACTGGAATGAAGAAAAGGTTCTTGTACTTAACAAAAAAGCCACAGAAGATTATTATTCACTTTCAATTGATCTTTCTGCCATTAATTTTCCGCTTGTTTATAAATATGGTGTTTACAATACCAGCCAAAAGCAATTTTTAAGATATGAGGATGGAAACAACCGTTTCTTATTCGACACCTTTGCTAAAAGTAAGATCAGCATTATTAATGATGGGTTTGCAAATCTGGCACAGAATATTTGGAAAGGTGCCGGTGTTGCAATTCCGGTGTTTAGCCTTAGATCAGAAAACAGTTGCGGAATAGGAGAATTTTACGACCTTAAACTGCTGGTTGACTGGGCTGTGCAAACAGGGTTAAAGGTTGTTCAAATTTTGCCGGTAAACGATACAACAGCTACAAAAACATGGGCTGATTCTTATCCATACGCCGCTATATCTGCATTTGCATTGCACCCGGTTTACTTAAACCTCGATGCACTGGTAGGTGCTGATGGTAGTAAAGAACTTTTAAAAGAAATTCAGGCTAAAAAAGAACAGCTTAACCTAACCGATGCCATTGAATATGTTACCTCTTTAAATTTTAAATGGGAGGTTATTCAAAAAATTTATCCTGCACAAAAAAATAAGATTTTTGAATCTGATGATTACAAACAATTCTTTGAACAAAATAAGCAATGGTTATTACCCTATGCTACATTCTGTTATTTCAGAGATGTATATGAAACTGCGGATTTTAGTAAATGGTCCAAACGCGGAATGTACAACCAGTCAGAAGCAGCGTCGCTTTTAGAGTTAGATGATCATAGGTTCGATGCAATTGCCATACATTTTTTCGTGCAGTACCATTTGCATCTTCAGTTAAAAAATGCTACGGCTTATGCCCATAGTAAAGGTATTATTGTAAAGGGAGATATTCCGATAGGCATTTACCGTTTTGGTGTGGATGCATGGCAAAACCCGAAACTATACCACATGAACATGCAGGCAGGTGCACCGCCTGATGATTTTGCGGTAAAGGGCCAAAACTGGGGTTTTCCCACCTATAACTGGGAAGTTATGAGGCAGGATAATTTCAACTGGTGGAAACAGCGGTTTGCCCAGATGAGTAATTATTTCGATGCTTTCAGAATAGATCACATACTCGGTTTTTTCAGAATTTGGAATATACCTGTTTCCCAGGTAGAGGGTATCATGGGTTTTTTCACCCCGGCTATACCTGTTCACATTAACGAGTTTTACGAACGAAATATCTGGTTCGATTTTAACCGGTATTGTAAGCCATTTATTACAGAACATATTTTATGGGATGCCTTCAGAGAAAATATGTTATTCGCAAAAGAAAATTTCTTTAATGAAGAAGATGGGGCATTCATGCTTAAACCTGCATTTGAAACTCAGCAAAGTGTTGAAGAATATTTTAAGCAAAAAGAAAAAACCCCGGTAAATCTGCTGTTACAGCAAGGTTTATTCGACATCATTTCAAATGTTATTTTATTTGAGGTGGAGGGAAGCAATGGTACATCTTTTCATTTTCGGTTTTCCATGGAGAACACAAGTTCTTACAACCATCTCGAGCACCATACGCGCAATGGTTTAAAGGAATTATATGTAAATTATTTTTTTCAGCGGCAGGATGAATTCTGGAAGAAGGAAGCAATGCAAAAACTACCACCCTTAAAACGTGCAACAAATATGCTTGTTTGCGGTGAAGACCTGGGCCTTGTTCCATCAAGCGTGCCGCATGTGATGAACGATTTAGGCATTTTAAGTTTGGAAATTCAGCGTATGCCTAAAGATTCTTCGGTTGAGTTTTTTTCTCCGCACAATGCACCTTACCTGAGTGTAGTTACACCATCTACCCACGATATGAGCACAGTGCGCGGCTGGTGGGAAGAAGACCGCAACAGAACGCAGCGCTTTTACAATCATCAGTTAAACCAGTGGGGCCAGGCTCCCTATTTCTGCGAAGACTGGATTAGCAAGAACATAGTTCTGCAACATTTGTACTCACCTGCAATGTGGAGCATTTTTCTTTTACAGGACCTGCTTGCAATAAATGGCCGGTTAAGAAATAATGATCCGTCAAAAGAACGCATTAACGATCCATCAGATTCCCATAATCTTTGGAAATATCGCATGCATGTAAAACTGGAAGATTTATTGCAAGAAAAAGATTTTAATAACGATCTTAAAAAAGATATTGCTGCCAGCGGAAGGTTATAATATTTAATCGATTTTTATTGCTTTACCACTGCCGGTTACATCTTTGTGAATGGATGGATTGCCCCTGTAATAAACATCCCCGCTGCCGGTTATATCCATTTCAAGAGATTTATCTGCATGCACTCTTACCTTGCCGCTGCCGTTTACCTCTACCTTTACATTTTCTGCTTTAAGTTCTTCAGCATTATAATCTCCATGTCCGTTAATTTCAATGCTCGCATCCCGGGTTTCGCCTTTTAAATTTATATTCCCGCTCCCTGCTATTCCGGCATCAACCTTTGGTGTGTTAACGTGTAATGTAATGTTTCCGCTGCCTGCTATTTCCAGTTTCAACTCATCCATCCCGGAAAACTTATCCTGCCCTATAAAACTACCGCTTCCGGCAATTTGCAAATTTGTTAACCGGCTGCAGGCAACAGAAATTTTTATTTTCTGCTTCGATTTTAGGTTAAATCCCTCCCTGGCTTTTATAGATAAATATCCGTTCCTGTTTTCTGAAACTATATACGGAATTACGTTTTCATCTGCTTCAATTATAATATTTCCATCAGAACCGGGTATAAGATAAACATCAAAGCTTCCCTGCAATTTTATTCTGCCCTCACAATTATAATTCCTGGTTTCGGTGCGTATGTTGCCGTTTCCTGTAATGGTTTCATTTGAAAAGTTATTACAAGCTGCTAAACAGGCGATTAATAGTAAGGAAAGAAATTTTTTCATTTATATTATTTTGGTTTATGACAATTGGGGATGCAATTATAAAAATTTGTGAGTAAATATGTGTAAAGATTCGGCCATTATTCGCCTTTTAAAATTCAATTATCTTCGCCTCACATTTTTATGACTGAAAAAATAATCATACTGGATTTTGGCAGCCAGTACACACAGTTAATTGCAAGAGCAGTAAGAGAGGCAAACGTTTATTGTGAAATAATTCCTTACCACAAGAAAGTAGATATTGATGAAACAGTAAAAGGAATTATTTTAAGCGGTTCGCCCTTCAGCGTGAATGATAATAATGCTCCATCAGTGGATGTTGAGGCACTTTTAATGAATTTTCCTGTGCTTGGTGTGTGTTATGGTGCACAGCTTACGGCAAAACAATTCGGTGGGGTGGTTAATAAGTCAAGCAAACGCGAATTTGGAAGGGCCAGGATGCAAAAAACGCAGGATGATCTTTTATTAACGGGCGTGGCAGATAACAGCCAGGTTTGGATGAGCCACAGCGATTCAATAAATAAATTACCAGATGGCTTTGACGTATTGGCTACAACCGACAATATTCCGGTGGCTGTTTTTAAATCATCGGGTGCAAATGCTTTATATGGTTTGCAGTTTCACCCCGAGGTGTATCATTCAACCGAAGGTAAAAAGATCGTTTATAATTATCTCGTAAATATTTGCAAGTGCTCCCAAAACTGGACACCCGCTTCCTTTGTTCAGGAAACAGTTCAACAGCTAAAAGAAAAGATAGGAGATGCACATGTAATCATGGCCTTGAGTGGCGGGGTAGATAGTACAGTGGCTGCAACCCTTATAAGCCGTGCCATTGGCGGGAGGTTACATGGAATTTTTGTTGACAATGGAGTTTTACGCAAAGATGAATTTGAGCAGGTATTAGCGACATATAAACAACTGGATCTGAATGTAACGGGCATAGATGCTAAAAATGTTTTTTATAAAGAATTGGCAGGAAAATCAGACCCTGAAGAAAAACGGAAAATTATTGGCAAATTATTTATAGATGTGTTTCACAACGAGGCAGAGAAAATTAAAGAAGCACGCTTTCTTGGGCAGGGTACCATTTACCCTGATGTTATTGAAAGTGTAAGTGTACATGGTCCCTCGGTTACTATTAAGTCGCACCACAATGTGGGTGGTCTTCCTGAAGCAATGCATCTGCAACTTGTTGAACCTTTGCGTTACCTGTTTAAAGATGAAGTTAGAAAAGTGGGTGTTGAACTGGGCATTCCGCACGATATGGTTTTCAGGCATCCATTTCCAGGCCCTGGTCTTGCCATTAGAATTTTAGGAGACGTCTCACCTGAAAAAGTGCACTTGCTGCAGCAAGCAGATGAAATATATATTACCGCACTAAAAGCAAATAATCTTTACGAAAAAGTCTGGCAGGCCGCAACCATTTTATTGCCTGTAAAAAGCGTAGGTGTTATGGGCGATGAAAGAACCTATGAATTTGTGGTTGCCCTGCGGGCAGTTACTTCGGTGGATGGTATGACTGCAGATTGGGCGCATTTGCCGCATGAGTTTTTGTCAGAGGTATCAAGCCAGATCATAAATAATGTGAGGGGCATTAACAGGGTAGTGTACGACATCAGCAGCAAACCCCCTTCAACCATAGAATGGGAGTAATTATTACACATTGTTATTTATGATTACCATAGGGTTTTATAGGCATCAAATTTGTTACTTTCCCATGAAATTATCAATAACAGAATGTTTTTCTTAAAGTTACTCGCAGTACCCTGCTTTATTTTCGCTTTTTCTTCCTGCATGGTTTTTCAAAAAACTGAAAGTATCCCCCCCGCCAATACCACGGTGGTTAAAAACCCGCAAGCAGCGGTTATTAAAGACACTATTATTGTAGATGCTTCAGTGCAAAAAAAAGATACCCTTAAATCATCAGTAAGTGTTGCGAAAAAAATTATTTACACACATGATAATCCTGCCAGGATAGCGGTTCTTGCTCCCCTGTTTCTCGATTCAGCCTTTAATGGATATTCATACCGTTTAAGCAAAACAAGTATCCCCCGTTTGTTTATGCCCGGTCTTGAATTTTACGATGGTGTAATGATGGCCATAGATTCACTGGAAAGAGATAATGAACCTATAGAGGTTTGGATCTACGACACCCGGAAAAGAGGCCAGAACATACATGCACTTACCGATGAAATGAAATGGAAAAAGTTTTCACTGGTTATAGCCTCTCTTACAAACACTAACGAACAAAAAGTATTAGGAGAATTTGCCTTTGCCAACAGTATTCCTATAGTATCTGCAACCTATCCTAACGATGCAAATGTTTCGGGTAATCCTTTTTTTATCCTGGTAAATTCTACATGGAAAACCCATGCAGAGGCTGTATTCAATTATGCAGTAAAAAATTACCGTCAGTCAAACATTGTATTTGTTACAAAATCCGGATTTCTGGAAGAAAGAATACTTGAATATTTTAATGAGCTGAATACACAAAGCAAAAATTCATTGCAATTTTTTACTGCCCAACTTGCAGATGATTTTTCAGCGACTGATTTGTTGGATCATTTGAAACCGGGTGTACAGAATGTAGTTATCTGCGGTGTACTTAGTGAAAAATTCGGCAAAGATTTAATAGAAACCCTTAACGATGCCACGGATTTTAATTCGGTTGTAATAGGGTCACCTACATGGCATGGCATGCGCGGCACAACCGGAAGCGCGTGCAAAAATATACAGGTTGTTCTTACCACTCCCTTTAACTATGCGCAAAATAACAGCAGGCTTAGAAATCTTACCAGCGATTACAAGGCAAAATATAACTCAAGTCCTAGTGAAATGGCATATAAAGGATTTGAAACCATGTATTACTTTACGAAAGAGTTAACCTATAATCAAAATCAGTTTCTAAGTAATATCTCAACAAATAAAAATGTTGCTTTTACTAATTTTAATATTCAACCGGTAAAATCTTCCGATTCATCGTTCGTTCCCGATTACCTCGAGAATAAAAAAATTTACTTTGTAAAAGTGGTAAACGGGCAAATTTACACTGTGGAATAATTTATTAATTCTTCAATATGGCTTTAATCGAATTTTCCGATAAAGGTCTGTGTTGCAAACAGGGGAATTTTTATATAGACCCCTGGAAACCTGTTGAGAAAGCCATCATTACACATGCGCATAGCGACCATGCTTATGCCGGTCACAAACATTATCTTTCGCACCCGCTTTCCCGTGTAATTATGCAGGCGCGCTTAGGCGATAATCACTATCAAACCATCTCTTATAATGAATCCATCAACATTAATGGTGTTCGTGTTACACTTTTCCCCTCCGGACATATTTTAGGCGCAGCACAGGTAAGGCTTGAGTACAATAATGAAGTATGGGTAGTAAGCGGTGACTATAAGGTTCAGGATGATGGTTTAAGTGGCGCATTCGAACCCGTAAAATGCAATGCTTTTATTACAGAATCTACTTTTGGATTACCAATTTATAATTGGAAACCGCAGGAGGTGATCTACAGGGAAATAAGGAACTGGGTGTTAAACACACGAGCCGCAAAAAAAACACCTGTTATTATTGCTTACAGTTTAGGAAAAGCACAACGTGTGCTGCAGGCAGTTGCGCCCTTAGGTCTTAAAATATTTATGCATGGTGCAACATATAATATGTATAAAGCATTGGTCAATGCAGGCATTCCATTGCCACAGGCAGAATATGTTGGCAACGAAACATCTAAAGAAAAATTACGGGATGGAATAATCATTGCCCCATCTGGGGCTGATGGCACAAACTGGCTAAACCGCTTCTCCCCATATGCCACAGGTATTTGCAGCGGCTGGATGCAGGTGCGGGGTAATATACGCAGGCGTAATGCCGACGCTGGTTTTGCCTTAAGCGATCATGCTGATTGGACAGGCCTTTTGGATGCAGTAAAACAAACGGGTGCAGAGAAAGTTTTTGTAACCCATGGCTTTCAGGCGGCGTTTAGCAGGTATTTAAACGAATCGGGTATATGGAGTGCAGAAGTTAAAACAGAATATGGCAATGATGAAGAGGGCGCACCATTAAAAGATGATGCACTGAGCCCGGATGAAGTAGTTTTCTAGTTACAGGTGTAATTAAATTTTTTTAATGAAGTTATTCAGTCAGCTGGTAAATAAATTAGGTGCCAGCACCAAAACGAATGAAAAGCTCGGGGCGCTTGCAACATATTTTTCTGAGGCCCCTAATCGGGATAAGGTTTGGGTTATTGCATTGTTCAGTGGCAGGCGGCCAAGAAGAATTGTTAGTGGCAGCCTGCTATCGCAATGGTGTATTGAGATCGCAGATTTACCCCCATGGTTGTTTAATGAATGTTATCATACCGTAGGAGACCTGGCAGATACCATTGCATTGTTGTTGCCTCAATTTCAATTTAATGACACTACTGATATCCCCCAATTATTGTCTTTGTCAGATTACGTTGCAACCATCGTTTCATTAGAAAAAGCGGTTGAAGAAGATAAAAAAGCATTTGTTACAGGTTGCTGGAAAGTGATGAATAAGGAAGAGTGTTTTGTTTTTAATAAATTATTGACAGGCAGTTTTAGAATAGGTGTTTCGCAGAAAATGATAGTGAATGCCCTGGCTAAAAATGTACAGGTTTCCCCTTCAGTTATTGCCCACAGAATAAGTGGAAACTGGAACCCTGCAACAACCTCTTTTGAAGAATTATTGTGTGAAACGGAAACAGGAACAGATCATTCAAAGCCATATCCTTTCTACCTCGCATATGCACTGGAAAATAATATTGCTGAATTAGGAAACGAGAAAGACTGGCAGGCAGAATGGAAATGGGATGGCATACGCGGGCAAATAATTAAACGTAATGGATGAATTGTTTGTATGGAGCCGGGGCGAAGAATTAATGACAGAAAAATTTCCGGAGTACGCAACATTAATAAATTGTTTGCCCGATGGTATAGTAATAGATGGGGAAATAATACCAAGCTATTAACGGCAAGCCCCTGCCTTTTGCCTTATTACAAACAAGAATAGGCAGAAAAAATATTACAAAAAAACAATTGCTTGAAGTACCCATTACATTTTTTGCGTACGACCTGTTAGAGTATAATGGTAATGACTGGCGCGGCAAGCCCTTATATGAAAGAAGAAAGAAATTAGAAGATATAATTGAAGGCACAGATAAAGAATCTTTGCTGGAAGTTTAATTCTTTCGCAGGTAATAAATTTTTCAAGTTGGGATGAATTATCTGCAATAAGAGAAAACAGCCGCGATTTAAATGCTGAAGGACTGATGCTGAAAAAAATTTCATTCTGTTTATCAGGTCAGGAAGAAAACGTGGTGACTGGTGGAAGTGGAAAATAGATCCTTTAACGATTGATGCTGTAATGATATATGCACAAAAAGGAAGCGGACGAAGAAGTAATCTGTATACCGATTACACATTTGCGGTTAAAGATGGTGATAAACTGGTTCCTTTTACCAAAGCATATTCTGGCTTAACAGATAAAGAGTTTGCTCAGGTAGATGCTTTTGTAAAGCGAAACTCCTGGAAAAATTTGGACCGGTACGAACCGTAAAACCAGAGCTCGTTTTTGAAATTGCGTTTGAAGGAATTGCAGAAAGTAAACGCCATAAAAGTGGGTGTGGCGCTAAGATTTCCACGAATCAGCCGTTGGCGTAAAGACAAAAAAGCCGAAGAAATAAATACCCTGGAAGATTTAAACGCCATGCTTAAATTATATGGAAAATAATAAATTAAAGATATTTGCAACAATGCGATAAAATGTGTTTAGTGTACACAATTAAAAGATAATAAGCGAGTTATGAGAATTCTGTGTTAAATTTAAATTGTTACTGCCACACCACGCACCAATCTTATGTTTTTATCCCAGTAAAAAAATCAGGCTGTGCAAAGGAGTTAAAGTGATTAATTCTTCTGAATAATTTTCAGAACTCATCAATTTTCTTAGCTAAATGACCATTTTCTCACAAGCACCGCCAGACGATATTTTATACCAGTTAAATCTTCAAAAAGTTAAGTTCAGGCTAGCCATAAAAAATAATGAGGACTTTGAAAGTCTAAAGACCATTAAGCAAAAAATAAACGAGCTCGAGGGTAAACTGAAAAACGAGCAGCTGGAAGGGTCAACTAACTAAATCAGTTTTCTTTTTTATCTACGGCAGATGCACTCATAACAGAGACCTGCACTCTATCTGTTTCTTTAGGCAGGCGATATTTTAGTTTTACTGTAATAGAATCTTTAGGCGGTAAAGCATCCTTTATAACATCTTCATGTTCTTCGATTCTTATGTTTTCGTGTAAGCATTCCATTTTTAATCTAATCTCTTCATAGGTAGTTAGAGCAGCATTATTTTTTATGGTGCAGGTAACAACCGTTTGGCCAATCAGGTTTTTTTTTCTTTCCCAGGATACCTGAAGAAATGAAAGCGGGCTTTCAACCTCATTTATTACCAGTTGTTTTTTCTGTTCTTCGTAGGCTGTTAGTTTATCATCATTGTTACAGCCGAAGCACATAATTATGATTATAATGGTTATGGCAATTTTCATTTTAATGCTTTTATAAAACACCGGGGGGTTATTAATTACAAATTGCGTGTACTTAACTTTGCAAAAATAATTTGTATGAATAAAGGTTTAATTATTATCGGGTTGGCAACGGTTATTATTGCTGTATTTTTTCTTCTTTATGAAAATGATAACAATGATAAGGAATTAATACCTGCGGCAAAGCAGCAAATGGTAAAAGGTAATAAAGGTGATGTATTTAATAAACCCTTTAATCTTGCTTTAAATCACTATTTCTCTTTGCGCGATGCATTAGCTGCCTGGGATACGTCTGCTACTGATCTAAATGCCGGACAATTAAGCAGTGCAATTAATAAAATTCCTTTTTCAACGCTTCAAATAAATTCAGATTCAGTACAAAAGGCCATAAACCTGTCGCAGGGAATTTCAGCGGAAGCAAATGGGTTGGTGGCAGATAAATCAATAGACGAAAAACGCCGTTCTTTTTATATACTCTCAGAAAAAATGTACGCCTTAATAAACACGGTTCAATACGATCAACAGGTTATTTATCATCAGCATTGCCCCATGGCATTTAATGATGAAGGCGCTTCATGGTTTTCAAATTCTTCTGAAATTAAAAACCCTTATTTGGGAGATAAGCATCCTAAATATCATGCATCTATGCTAACCTGCGGTTCCATTGAAGACAGTATTGACTATGTGAACAATTAAGACCATGGCGCTGTTGTATAATAACACCATTTTGTAATGATGAAAATCTTTTCAATCTTAATTTCTTTTCTCTTTTTAATTTTTACAGCCGGGGCACAAAAAATTATTTTGAATGGATACATTAAAGATTCACTAACCGGTGAAGCTTTGAACGGTGCTTCAGTTCTTGTTAAAAATGCAGGGGTAAGCATTAGCAGTAATCAATATGGGTTTTATTCAATTTCGCTTCCGCCAGGCAATTACCAGCTTGTCTTCTCATACGTAGGTTATCAGCCCTTTTTATTTGAGCTGGATCTGTTTAAAGACCGCTCTCAAAACATCGTACTTCAAAACATATCATCCATAATAAATGAGGTAACCGTTTCGGCCCGTAAAAAAGAGAGCAATGTTAAGAGTGCGCAAATGGGCAAGATTGACCTTAGTTTGAAAACCATTAAATCCTTGCCGGTAATCTTTGGTGAAGTTGATGTTTTAAAATCCCTGCAGTTGCTGCCGGGCGTGCAATCTGCCGGGGAAGGTAATGCCGGTTTTTATGTAAGGGGTGGTGGGCCTGATCAAAATTTAATATTGCTCGATGAGGCGGTTGTATATAATACTGGCCACCTGTTTGGGTTTTTCTCGGTATTTAATGCAGATGCTGTTAAAAGCATTTCGCTTATTAAGGGCGGTATGCCCCCACAATATGGGGGGCGGCTTTCATCGGTTATTGATATTGCCATGAAAGAAGGTAACATGAATAAAATGGAGTTGGATGCAGGCATTGGGCTTATCGCATCGCGAATTGCTATACAGGGCCCAATAATTAAAGAGAAAGCATCTTTCATGGTATCTGCCCGAAGAACATATGTGGATGCTTTGATAAAACCGTTTATTTCAAAGAGCAGCAGCTTCTATGGTTCGGGATATTTTTTTTATGATTTGAATGCGAAAATCAATTACAGGTTTAATGATAAAGACCGTGTTTACCTCAGTGGCTATTTTGGACGTGATAAATTTGTATTTAATAATGCGCGGCGGTCCTTTTCTACGCGCATACCGTGGGGCAACAGTACAGCCACTTTCAGGTGGAACCATGTGTTCAACAAAAAAATGTTTTCCAATCTTTCTCTCGTATATAACGATTACCAGTTTGAATTTGATGGAAGGCAGGAAGATTTTAATATAAAATTATCGTCGGGCATAAAAGATCTGAACGCTAAGATGGATGTAGACCTTTTCGCATCTACATCCCATAAAATTAAGTTTGGTTCGCAATATACTTTTCACACTTTTTTGCCCAGTGTTGCAAGCGGCCAGCAGGACACAGTGATCTTTTCTCCCGCAAATGTTCAAAAAAAATTCGCCAATGAATATGCCCTTTACCTGCAGGATGAATGGGATATAAACGCCGCCATCAAAATTAGCTATGGTTTGCGGTACAGTGGTTTTCAGCAGGTTGGTGAATATACCGCCTATATGAAAGATGCTGATGGAAACAAAACAGACAGTACCAATTTTAAAAGTGGTGCCACAGTAAAATATTATGGTGGCCTTGAGCCGAGGTTTACCATGCGTTATGCCATAGGCGATGCCAGCTCAGTGAAAATCTCCGCTACACGAAACCTGCAATATATTCACCTGGTAAGTAATGCTGCATCTACATTACCTACAGACATTTGGGTACCCAGTACATACCGTGTTCAGCCGCAGATAAGCTGGTTATATGCGGCCGGGTATTTCAGGAATTTTTCAAATAATATGTTCGAAACCTCTGTTGAGTTGTACTACAAACAAATGCAAAACCAAATAGAATACAAAGAAGGTTATACGCCATCTCTTATAGACCCTGAAGAATCATTTGTATTTGGAAAAGGATGGAGTTACGGCGCTGAAATTTTTGTAAATAAGGTGAAGGGAAGACTAACGGGATGGGTAGGTTACACACTTTCTTATACCAACCGCAAATTCCCGGAACTTAATAATGGCAATGCGTATCCTTCAAAATATGACAGGCGCCATGATTTGTCTTTAGTGTCAGCATATGAAATAAATAAAAAATGGAAATTGTCTGGCATATTTATTTTCGGTACCGGCAACGCCATTTCTTTGCCTGAAAGATTCTACTTTATAGAAGGTGTGCTGACGCAGGAATACAGCACCATCAATGCTTACCGAATGAAGCCCTACCATCGTTTAGACCTCGCGGCAACTTATACTCCCCAACAAAAAAAAGTGAGAAAATATAAGAGCAACTGGGTATTTAGTATATACAATGTATATAGCAGGTTAAACCCCTATTTTTATTATTACGACCAGGAGGGGAGTGCTGTTCAGGGCACACTTAAAGTTTCATCGAGGCAGGTAGCCTTATTTCCAATAATACCATCAGTTACGTGGAATGTAAAATTCTAATTCCGTAGATTCTTGAATTAAACTGCCACATTAAAAATAATATTTTAATTTATATAAATTGATTTTAGGCATGTTTGGCGTATCCTTACAAATACATCGCTAAATTTTATTTTATGTACCATTCCTTAAAATCTTACAAACCTGTTGATGCGGATATTGCAGCCTTGTTGTTGAGATTTGTTTTCGGAGGGTTATTTGTTTATCATGGTTTCACTAAAATCATGTCTTACAATCAGATTCTTCCATACTTTCAGGATATTATTGGCATTGGAGTGCAGCCTTCCTTTATACTGCTTATTCTGGCTGAATTTGGATGTGGATTGTTGGTACTTTTCGGCTTATTTACCCGGTTAGCGGTTTTGCCCATTTTCATTTCAATGGCAGTTGCATTTTTTATTGCACATGCTGGCGATACATTCGATAAAAAAGAATTATCGTTTGTATTCTTGCTGTTAAGTATTGTCGTTTTCTTTTTGGGCAGCGGCAAATATTCTTTAGACAGGTATTTATTTAAGAAAGATGAACTTATTGTGAAACAGGGTGATAATAAGTAATTGTATCATTTAAAAACGATTCAGATTTAGTAATTATCTTTTTTGTAATAATGGGTGCTTTCACGCCCTTATCAATTTCGAGGTTTGTGTTTACAATTATCCGCGTCTCATTCCATAAACTTTCATTAATAAAAGATTGGTGTAATATGGCTCCACCCTCCACCAGAATGCTTTGCAAATGCAAATGGTAGCATGCATCTGAAATTTGTTTTATTACGCTGTTTTTTTCATTTATTTTATAATAATACACATAGTTCTCCAGGGGTTCCTGTATATCATGTTTTGTATAATTAAAAATGATGGTTGGTGCATCGGGTTTAAACATATTCAGTGTTTTTGGCAGCAATAAATTTTTATCAATCACCAGCCTAACAGGATTTTTGCCATGCCATAGCCTGTTGGTTAATGAAGGGTTGTCCAGTAATGCGGTGCGCGTGCCAACCAATATGGCTGCCTCTTCACTGCGCCATTTATGTACAAGCCGATTGGTGATTTGATTAGAAATCATTAACCGCTGTTGCTTTTCCTCATTATTGATAAAAGGTTTTTCACCTGCGATATAATCATTTTTTGTTTGCGCCCATTTTAATATTATGTAGGGAGTACGTTTTTTGTGAAATAGAAAAAACCGTTTATTAAGCGCTTTGCATTCCCTTTCTTTAATACCAGCAATTACCTCAACATTATTAGCCCTCAAGGTTTCAATGCCTTTGCCATTTACCTTTTCAAAAGGATCCTGGCAGCCTATAACTACTGTAGGAATTTGATGCTTAAGAATTAAATTGGTACAAGGAGGTGTTTTTCCAAAATGGTTGCAGGGTTCTAAAGAAACGTATAAAGCAGAAGATGATATTAAATGTTTATCAGCCTCTTTTACATTATTTATACAATTTACTTCAGCGTGTGGCTGACCGTAAGCCTGGTGAAAACCTTCACCAATTATCCGGTTGTTATAAACTAAAACAGCGCCCACCATAGGGTTGGGTGCAACGTGACCCATGCCTTGTTTTGCAAGTGCAATGCAGCGTAGCATATACATATCATGGTGGTGCAATAATTAATTCTCCTGCAACAAATGTACAGAATTGAATTTCTTGCAATATTCTTGCATTGAACACTAATATGAATATCAGGACTACATATAATAATTTAAAAGAAAAACTTTTGGTGTTGTACGATGCGCGTGAAGCAGGTGCTATTGCTACGATTGTAATGGAACACATTACCGGAAAAACAAAAATGCAATGGATTATTAATGCGGATCCTGAGATGTTGCCTAATGATGAGACCTTGCTTCAAAAAATGACTAATCAATTATTAATGCAAATGCCGGTGCAGTATGTTACGGGTGAAGCATGGTTTTGCGGTTTATGTTTTAGGGTAAATGAAAATGTTTTAATTCCGCGGCGAAACCGAAGAACTGGTGCATTGGATCGCGGAAAATATAAAGGCCGGAATTAATAAAAGTTTACTCGACATAGGCACCGGAAGCGGATGCATTGCAATTGCCCTGAAACATAAATTTCCATTACTAAAGACCGATGCATTGGATATTTCTGGTGCTGCATTAGCGGTGGCAAAATATAATTCAGTTGCAAGTAATGCCGATGTTCATTTTTATGAAGTTGATATAACCGATACTACCCAATGGGCACATTTACCGCTATACGATTGCTTAGTAAGTAACCCACCTTATATAAACCCTGAGGAAGCAAAGGATATGCAGCAAAATGTTTTAAGGTTTGAACCTCACCTCGCACTTTTTACAGAAGGTAATGATTCCCTTTATTATTACAGGCATATTATTCAGTTTGCCAATAAACATTTAAACCCCGGGGGTAAATTATTTTTTGAGATAAATGAACAGGCTGCTGATGAAATTCAATCCTTATTATTTTCTTATGGTTTTATAAATGTTGAGGTTAAAAAAGATTTGCAGCAAAAGCCCAGGATGGTGATGGCTTTTAAATAATGTTTACTTCCTTCTCTAAATTAATACCAAATTTTTGCAGAACACTTTCTTCTATTTTAATAGCCAGGTTAAGAATTTCTTCCCCTGTTGCACTGCCGTGGTTTACCAATACAAGAGCCTGTTTTGCATGGCAGCCGGCATCACCCTGCCTAAAGCCTTTCCAGCCGCAGCTTTCAATTAGCCAGCCGGCTGCTACCTTTATTTCTTCATCATTTAAAACATATCCCGGCATACCGGGATGAGTGGCTTTTAATTCCCTGAATTGTGTTGCGCTTATCACGGGGTTTTTAAAAAAGCTGCCTGCATTGCCGGTTTCTTTAGGGTCGGGTAATTTGCTACTGCGAATATTTATTACTGCCTGTGAAACATTTTGTATGGTTGGTTGATCAACCTGCATTCTTTCCAATTCCTGTTGTATAGCCCCATAAGATGTGTTAACATTAGAATGCCGGTTTAATTTAAAGGTTACATTCAAAATCACAAACCTGTTTTTAAATCTTTTTTTAAAAACACTTTCGCGGTAGCCAAATTCGCAATCCTGTCCATTAAATTTTACCACCTTTTTATCTTCCTTGTCCCATGCATCAAGCTCATGAAAGACATCTTTTAATTCTACCCCGTATGCACCAATATTTTGCATAGGAGAGGCACCGACATTTCCCGGTATCAGGCTCAAATTTTCCATGCCCGCATAATTATATTTAAGGCAAAACAATACAAGGCTGTGCCAAATTTCACCAGCAGCAGCTTTTACAAAAATGTGTTTCTCGTCTTCTGCTGTAATGGAGATTCCTTCAAGGTTATTTTTTAATACGCAACCGTTAACATCTTTGGTAAGTAAAATGTTTGTGCCGCCGCCTAAAATTATTTCCGGCAATTTTAATAGCGCTGCATTATCTAATAATCCAGAGAGCTGTGCGGCAGAATTAAAGGGTGCGAAATATTTTGCTTTCACTTCAATGCCAAAAGAATTGTATGTTTTAAGCGATTGATTCTGGAGAAAGTCCATAATTTTTTAACCGGTGTTGGCAGTAAAGATTAAATTCTTCCTGCAATTGTGGTGAAATATCGCTTTCCGTTTCTTTCTGAATAATGCGGTTATTTTTTCTGTCTATGGTAAGCAAATTATCTTTGATCATCACGTTATTCAGGTATTTCCATTTAAATGTTCTTTCGGGTAATGAGTTTATTGTTACACCTTCATCATTTACACCTGCCCCCGGGATGATTTTTGCCTGGTTTTCTGTTATTAATGCTATTAAATACAAAATACCCAACAGGTAACTTTTATAAGGAATAGTTATCCATGCAATAAAACTTATGGCAAACGCATAGTTATGATTAATGGATTTTCCCTTCTTTTTTTTGATATAATTAAAGACCAGTTGAAATATAATTACAGCAAGCGTTAAAATATATGTGTCTTTTCTGCCCGGGGCAAAGAACAAAAAATATGTAAAGGGAATGATGGTTAAAAGGGATAACAGCAGACTGATGATATCGGCATATTTAAATGCCGGATTTTTAAACTCGATTACGTAATCATAATCTTTCCCTTTCATTGCATACTGCTTTTTATAAGAAGGTTGCACATCTTCCAAAGTAACTTGGCCGAAACTATAGAATCAAAATTGCTGTCTCCCACGCCAGTTTCAACAAGGTCAAACCCAATTATTTTCCGTTCGCTGGCAAGTATTTTTTTAAAGAGGTAAATTACCTGCTCGGCCTGAAAACCCCCGAATACCGGGGTACCTGTATGTGGGCAAAGCTTCGGATCAAGACCATCCACATCAAAACTTATATGAACATTTTCGGGCAGATGCTGTATTAATTCGTCGGCAATATTTTGCCAGGTTTCTCCTTCATACAGGCGCTCTTTAATCGCATCATCAAAATAAGCAATAATTCTGAAATTGCTGTTGCAGATGTATTTCCATTCCTCTTCACAATAGTCTCTTATACCTGCCTGTACCAGCTTACTTATTCCGGGAATTTCTTCTAATGCATTGTACATAATGCTGGCATGGGAATAATTAAAATTCTGGTAGCATTGGCGAAGGTCGCAATGCGCATCTATCTGTAAAATGCCGAAGGATGCATATTTTTCAGCCAGGGCTTTATAAAAACCAAAGGGTGTGCTGTGATCGCCACCAACAAGCCCAACAAGTTTTCCTTTATTTAATAAGTCTTTGCTTTGTTCATACACCCAGTTATTCAAAAATTTATTGCCAGCATTAATTTCTTTAATGCTTTTATTCATAAACTTATTTTGCTCAATGTCTTCACCCCCTTCCTGGCTAATAAAGTTTATGTATAATTCTGCCTCTTTTCGCAGGTAATCGCTTTTAATCAGAATTTTTTTCTCAATGTCGCGCATATAAAAACCTTTTTGCCATCCTTTAGGCATATCTGCATCAAAAAGGTCAACCTGAAGGCTTGCTTTAAAAATTTGTTCGGGTCCCCGGGCAGTTCCACGTCCGCCACTGACCGTAACTTCCCATGGAACCGGTAGTATTACTAACTGGGCATCTGCTTCTGTAAATGGTAGTCCGAAAATATTATTGTTAGCATTTCCCGGGGCATTAGGATTAAATTTTGATAGGTCTGCCATAATTGTAGAATCTGTGGTTAATCACCTATTTTATGAATGCCGGGCAAAGTTAGAACAGCATTCCTAAGAAAAGGGTATTTATTTAAATGTTATAAAACTGTGCCAGCATATAATCTTTGCCAGGGTTTTTAACCATAACCCTTTTTCTTTTGTAAATTTGCACCCACATAAACTGAAATGAAGAAAACACACATTGTTATACTTGTACTTATAGCTATAAGTATTGCTGTACTTATTAGTTTTATGGGCAATGTTACTACTTACGAAACCATTGCTTCAGCCAAACAAACACCCGGCAAATTTGTAACATTGGTTGCAAAAATGGATAAATCTGAAAAGTTGGAGTACGACCCTGTTAAAAACCCGAATTACCTTACGTTTACCGCAATTGATACGCTAAATAATTCTATTAAAGTAGTGTATCATAATACGAAGCCTACAGATATGGAGAAAAGTGAACGAATGGTATTGAAAGGAAGGGTTGAGGGTGAACATTTTGAGTGCACCGATATACTTTTAAAATGCCCGTCTAAATATAAGGATGACCTAAATGCTAACCAGAAGAATGTGGATGAAACAGTACAGTATACACAACCGGAAAGCAAAACGTCATTAAGCCAATAACCTGATGCAATATAACGGCGAACATTTATTTCCCGGGCAACTCGGACATTTTCTCACCCTGCTTTCACTGGTAGCCTCACTTGTTGCGACCGTCGGATATTTTAAAGCAAACCGGTCGCAAGGTTTGGAAAGAGACAGCTGGATTAAATTTTCCCGCACAGTTTTTTTAATTGAAACAATTTCGGTGTTGGGTATTTTTATTACCCTCTTTTATATTATTTCCAATCATTACCACGAATATTATTATGCATGGAATCATTCCTCCCGGTCGCTGCAACCTAAATATTTGCTTGCAAGTTTTTGGGAAGGGCAGGAGGGCAGTTTCATGCTCTGGAATTTATGGCATTGTGTACTGGGCTGGGTTTTAATTTGGCGATCGCGCAAATGGGAAGCCCCGGTAATGATGGTGGTAAGCTTTGCACAGTTTTGCATAGCGACTATGCTCGTAGGGTTATATCTTTTTAATGCGCGCATTGGAAGCAATCCTTTTATTCTTTTCAGGGAGCAGATGCCAGATCTTCCCATCTTTCAAAATCCCGATTATTTGTTATTGCCGAAAATTCGTGAGGGCAACGATCTTAACAGCCTGCTGCAAAACTATTGGATGGTTATTCATCCCCCTGTATTGTTTCTTGGCTTTGCATCTACCATTATACCTTTTGCCTTTGCATTTTCCGGGTTAATGAATAAAGATCATACATGGACAAAATCGGCATTACCATGGACTGTTTTCTCTGCCGCGGCACTTGGTACGGGCATTATGATGGGCGCGGCCTGGGCTTATGAAAGTTTAAGTTTTGGTGGTTATTGGGCCTGGGATCCTGTAGAAAATGCATCACTCGTTCCCTGGCTTACCCTCATAGCAGGCATGCATACCAACCTGGTCTTTAACCACAGCGGGTATTCATTAAAAAGTACGTACCTGTTTTATATCATAAGTTTTTCACTGGTTTTATATTCAACCTTTTTAACACGTAGTGGTGTGTTGGGCGATACTTCAGTTCATGCTTTTACAGGTGCCGATATGAATACGCAGTTGCTTATTTTCCTGGGTGTATTCTTTGTACCTGCAATGGTACTGTTCTTTGCCCGGGGTAAACATATGCCAGCATTAAAAAAAGAAGAAAATACCTATAGCAGGGAATTCTGGATGTTTATAGGATCACTGGTTTTGTTTCTCTCTGCCATACTAATAATTGCAAAAACATCTATACCTGTTTATAATAAAATATTCGATACCAATGTTGCAATGCCCGAAGATCCTGAGTTTGCACATAATAAAGTACAGGTTTTCATAGCAATAATTATTGGATTATTAACAGCCGTTACTCAATACTTCAAGTATAAAAACACACCCAAAAAAATATTTATTAAAAATATTTGGTTGCCCACCATAATTGCCCTGGTAATAAGTGTATTAATTAGCATTTTCGGAGATATAGATTATACGCAAAAAGGCATAGGTTTTCTTGCTGCTATTCATGTGGCTATTTTTGCTGCCGTATATGGTGTGGTTGCCAATAGCTTTTATATATGGGTGGGGGTAAAAGGTAAATTTGCGAAAGCCGGTCCTTCAGTTGCCCATGTGGGTTTTGCTTTGGCGCTTGCAGGCATTCTTATATCATCCAGCAAAAAAGAAATTCTTAGTCATAACACCACAGGCATTGCTGTTTTTAAGAAAGATAAAAATGAAGATCCTGCTGAAAATATCACCCTCTTTAAAGGAATTGAGACAGACATGGGTAAATACCATGTTACCTATGTGAGGGACAGTGTGAATGGAAAGGACAGGAAAAAATATTTTGAGCTTGTATTTAAAGAAAAAAGTACCGGTAACACATTTAACCTGTACCCGGATGTTCTTGAAAACAACAAAGGGCAGGAAGGTTTTTCTGCAAATCCTGATAAAAAGCATTACTGGAACAAAGATATTTTCGTTTATGTTTCTTCCTGGCGTGGAGAAGAAATGGACACTGCCAGCTTGAAGCCGGCGCAAATGAAAATGGGCGACACCATTTTCTATTCTAATGGCATGATTGTTTTTACAAACACTGCATTAAACCCACAAGATTATAAAAAACAAAATGCAGGCGATACTACACTTGTCTTAAACCTTGAAGTTACCTCTAAAGATGGAAGAAAATTTACTGCCATGCCTGCAGTTACCGTTAAAAATAACGGTCTGCAAAGTGTTCCCGATACAGTTGTGGCGCAGGGGCTCGTTTTTTCGTTTAACCGCATAGTTAATGAGAAGGATGGCTTGTTTGAAATAGGCGTAAAAGAAACAGGAACCCTAAGCAGTTTACTTACCTTAAAGGTTTACCAGTTTCCTTTTATAAATATTTTATGGCTGGGAATTATTTTAACCGTGATCGGTATGATAATGAGTATTCTTCAGCGTACCCGTATTAACAGTCACCGGTCAGAGCCCAAACAAAATGCCTTTCGCCCGGGTAAAACCATGCGTGTATAAAAATTATTTTTCATAATTATTTTTTGCCCTGCAGCATGGGAACAAACGAAAAGTAATCGAACAATTCTTCTGTAATTGAATCATCAATATTTTTTGTAAGCCGTTGCATGCGTTGCATATCGCCTTCATCAACCGGAAGCACCATATTTCCTCCGGTTTTTAACTGACTGATTAACTTAGGAGGAATGAAAGGCGCTGCTGCAGTTATTAATATTTTATCGAAAGGTGCGAATGTTGCCAAACCTTCGTAGCCATCGCCATAAAAATATTTAATTGTAGGAAACTGGTTTTTTAAAATAAAAGTCTTCGTTTTTTCAAATAATTTTCTTTGCCTTTCTATAGTAAAAACGCGTGCACCTATTTTAGCCAGAACACAGCTCTGGTAGGCGCTGCCCGTACCGATTTCAAGTATTTTATCGTTGGGTTTTACCTGCAACAACTGTGTTTGATATGCCACCGTGTAAGGTTGCGAAATGGTTTGCCCTTCGGCAATAGGGAAGGCTCTGTCTTCGTATGCGATCCTGTCAAAAGCCGAGTCTAAAAAAAAATGACGGGGAATTTCATTTATCGCATTTAATACTCTTTCATCAGTTATGCCTTTCTCTTTCAACTGATCCACCAGTTTCTTTCTAAGGCCTTTGTGCTGATAGGTATCAATATAATTTTTCATGGAACGGTAAAGCTACGATTATACTTTTCTTCACTGGGAAGGAAATGTTTGTCAGCACAGGGTTATCTTACTTTCTAACAGATGACTTTAAGATTATTCTATTTCGTTTTTAATCTCCCGTTGGTTTAATATGTTTTTCTTAAACGTAAAGAAGTATGGTTCTGAAAATGCCTCGCATTTAAACCTGGTTTTTGTTAACACGGTATATTTTCCTTTAACCCGGGGTACATAATATTGGTTGGTGGCACCCGGAATTTTTTTGCCAAACAAAAACCATTGGAAGAATTTCGCATCAGATGCAAACAGGGTGTCATTTTTTTCTGAGATGGTTGCAACAGGTATTTCAAATATTACATTAACTGCAACATTTTGACAGGATATATAATTGGGGCAAACAGCCGGTGCCCCGCATGCGGTATAACTACCGTTTTCGGTTACATAAAACTTTTGGGAGGTTGCCCCAGGTATGGTATCACCATTATTATACCATTGAACGTTGGTATTGTATGGATTGCCAAGTGTTAGTATGAGTGTGTCGCCCGGGCAAAGTATAGTGGCATTTCTGCCGGGGTCATACACACCAAGATCCCCGCTATGCACAAAAAATGGTAACAGAAAATAATAACTGTCTATAAGCCTGGGTTCGGAGAAAGCAGTGCATCCATTGCGTGTGCTTGCAACCTTTATATAGTACCCCACATCTTTCTGCCTGGTTACATAAAACCTTTTTGTGGCGCCCTGTATAGCCTCATCTCCACGGTACCATTGATATGCATCTGCTTTTTCGGTATAAAGGGTGTCTGAGGTATACGGACATAAAATTACCTGCTTCGGTTTTATGGTGGGTGTAAAATCGCATTGGGCTGCAACCCCGGTGTAATAAAATGAAAGTAATAGAATGATTGCCGGCAATATTAACCTTGACATGTCAATCAGGTTTAGTGTTAGCTAAGATAAAAAATTGGCATAAAAAAACACGGGCAATTATTTTTACCCGTGTTTTTTTAAAGGTTATTATTTTATTGGGGCATCATTTCTGGTTCTCCACCCTCTCCACTTCTTGAATTTTTTCTTTTGAAAAGTCCCGCATCAAATTTTCCGAACCGGTAACTGAAGTTAACGCGTACGATAGCTTTAGGGTCTCTTCTGCGGTCGCTGATTTGGGTGAAATAGGGCGATTCTGAATACACTTTATTTCGTGCTGTGTTAAGAAAGTTATTCATGCTTACCGTTAACGACGCAGTATTTCCGGTCTTTAATTTCCAGTCTTTTTTAACAGCCACATCAAAATAATAATTAGGGAAAATATATCCCTGTGCAGTACCTGTATTGCTGAAACCTCCGCGCCATCCACCTCCGCCGCCGCCCGGCGGTAAAACGGTTTTGGCATTATAATTACCAGAGAGCTGTACAGAATATTGGTTAGGCAATTTTACGGTGTTATTCCATTTTGCAAACCAACTGATACGGCTATTGGTAAGATCAGATTGCAGGTTGCTCGCATCAATAGAAGAATTATACAAATTTACATTGAGTGAAACATCCCATATTTTAGCCACCGTTGTGCGGTTAGTGAGCTCTAAACCATAACTGATACTATTGTCGGCGTTTGCAAATGTGTTATATACAACAGTGTCTTTTGCTTCTAACGGATTTTCTTCGATGTACTGGTATCGTGTTATTAAATTGGTTGAATGCTTATAATATAAAGTGGCCAAAAAATTGGAATTGTGTGTGTATGTTTTATTATAACTTAATTCAAGAGAATTAGTAAATTCCGGTTTAAGCTCGGGGTTGCCAATATTAAGATTTTGCGGATCTGAAATATCTACAAATGGCAGCAATTGAAAAAAACTGGGACGATTTATTCTGCGTGAATAATTAACCTGAAAATCTTCGTTGTCTTTTAAATGATAAGTAATAAATGCACTTGGAAAGAGACTTAAAGGAAATGAGACCTTAAATGCAGAATCTTTGCCCAGCAACCTGCCGTCGTAATTCGAGCTTTCTGCCCTTAAACCAAACTGGTAATTCCATTTCTTTGCCTTAATGCTATAATTAGCATAAGCTGCATACACATAATCTTTAAACGTATAATTATTGCTGATTCCCGGAAGCACTATGTAAGACTTTGCAGAATCGTTATAAAAGCTCTGTATGTTCTCATTCTTAAAATCCCTGATGGCTGCCCTTACTCCGGTTTCAAATTTCCGGGAATCGTTTATCGGCTTTTCATAATCAGACTGAATGGTGACGTATCGGTTATAACCGCTACCTTCTGTTTGTTGTAAAAAAGGCTCGTACTTTAAATTATTATCAGGCAGGTAGGTTGTTCTTTTTAAGAAAGTATTATTGTTATTCTGGCTGCTGTTGTAATTTATATCTGCGGTTATATTGTGCCCTTCATTTGCAAATAGATGTTTATAGCTTATTTGCCCGCCCAGGTTTGTAAATTCATTTAAGCCATCGCTTCTTAGTTTACTGTAAGAAGAAAAAGAAGCTTCGATTGTTGAATCTATCCGCTGGTCGTTGTTGTTGTTGAATTTACCGCTTACATAGCTACCTGTAAAGGTTAAGGTGTTCCTGTTATTTATCAGGTAATCTATGCCACCTCTTGTGTGGGTAAAGTTGCCGGTGTTGTACCCTTCGCCTGTTTGGGAAACAATACTGAAGGTGTCAAGGAAATTTTCCCTAACAGATTCAATGGTATTAAAAGATTTGTTTTGCCTGTAGTTGCCACTAAAAAAGAAGTTTAGTTTATTTTCCCTCAAATTAAAATCACCTCCCAAATTAAATCTTCCGCGGGTATCAAAGCCTGTGCGAATACCGCCATTATATCCTTTTTTCACATTCTTCTTCAGCACCACATTTAATATGCCGGCATTACCGCCCGATGCATCAAATTTTGCTGAAGGATTTGTGATAAGCTCTACTTTATCAATAATATCTGCAGGAATTTGCTCCAGGGTTAAAGTGGTGGGTCTTCCATCAACAAACAATTGCGGGGCTGCGTTTCGCATGGTAACATTCCCATCAATATCTACATTAAGGCCGGGAATTTGTTTCATAACCTCGGTGGCTGTCTGTCCCTGGCTTACAATGTTTTTATCTACATTAAAAATTTTACGGTCTACACCCATTTCGAAAAACGATTTTGTAGAAGATACTGTTACTGCATCGAGGGTGTTGGTAGAAGGTTCTAATTTTATATTACCCAGATCTTTTACCATAGCGCTCATCATATCCTGTCCATTTCTGTTGCCACGTTGTGGTTTTATGAAAAATACCTCCTGGGTTATGGGCTGGTAACCAATTGCAGAAACATTCAAATTAAACTGTCCCATCAGGGGCAGGTCGTACAATACAAAATCGCCATTTGATTCGGTAATTACGATTCCTAAAACCATTGTACTTTTCTCTTTTGTAGCCGTATCTGTTTTTTGACCCAATAACTGAATAGATGCCCCTTGAAGCGGCTTGTTGGTATTGGAGTCTATTATCTTTCCATAAAATTGCCCGCTACTTGCCCGTCCCTGCTGCCTTGCTGGCGGTTGTGCCTGTAGATCTATACTTAAAAAGCCGCAGAATAAAATTAAAGCCGGTACTATGTTTCTCATAATTTCAATTTCATCTAAAAAACAATGCCTTTTTAATTAAAAGAGATGAACGGCGAAAATGTTGCGAAGAACAGTATAACCTAAATAAGCAGTTTAATAATTATTGCTTGTAAAATGCCTGCAATTGTTCCAAATAAAATGGCGAACCAGGTAATTTTGGGAATTGCATTTTTAACATGCTGTACAATCAATGGTTTAAGGTTATTTTCTGCCAAAAGATGCAATTTTTTCTGCAAATTATTTTGCATGTCGGTATCAGAAAAGATCGAGTCAAAATAATTCTGCATAATTTCTGGAACAAGAATTTCAAGCTCGCGCATAAACAGGGCTTTCAATTCATTAATGGTCTTATCTCCAATAAACATGGCAATCATAGGCATTTGCTCAGGCAGTTTCCTCCTTAGAAAATCGTCCATATGTTTTTCAGCCGTTGGTAGAATTTTTTGGTAAGTGTCTTTATTGTTTACCTGTTCTTCTATAAGTTTAATAAAATGGAAAGACAGGCTGGTGGAGGCAGGGCTTCCCCATATAAAGTTTTCTAATTTTGTGGTGGAAGAACTTCCGGGGTTTTCAAGAGTAAGTTTTTTCAGAAGCCTCGCCGAAATAAGCCGGGTAAACGAAACAGTTACAATAACTGTTGTTAGGGGTAGCAAGAAAAATAAACTATCCATAAAGCGAAATAAAAAAGCCTTGAATGCATTTATCAAACAAGGCTTATAAAAAGGGGGAGGCTAAGGGGTCTCGAACCCCCGACCTTCAGAACCACAATCTGACGCTCTAACCAACTGAGCTATAACCTCCGTAAATCCGGTGGCAAAAATAGAATAATACCGGTACGCTGCAAAACATTTCCGCTACCTTTCGTTATTATCCCAATATTCAAAACCTTGTTAATTACACAAGTGGTGTAGCTAACTGTACTATTTTAAATTATTTTTGAGAGAGATATGAAAAACAGCCCCAAATACAAATGGCAAAAAATACTGTTGATACCAGTAATTGTTACTGGTGTTATTTTATGGTCGTTCATAAACAGTAATTCTAATGCACAAAGCAGTAAGGAACAAATGCTGCTTTCGGCTATAGGCGCAATTCTTGAGCAAAGGCATTTTAGCCCTAAGCCGATAGATGATAATTTTTCGGCCCAGGTTTTTTCAAAATACCTGTCTACGCTCGACCCCGATAAAAATGTTTTTTTAAAACAAGACATCGCCTCTCTGGAGCAGTACAAAATCAAACTCGACGATGAGATACATGGGGCGCCCCTTAATTTTTATCTGAATGCCTCCTCTCTTTTCATGAGCAGAATGAGTGAGGTTATGGCTGTATATAATGAGCAATTAGAAAAGCCATTTAATTTTAATGTTGATGAAAACATTCAGTTGGATGCTGATAAAAAAGAATTTCCCTCATCACCCGAAGAAAGAAAAGAATTATGGCGTAAGCGTGTAAAATATCTTACCCTGGAAAGATATGCCGAAGCCATTGAGCAACGCAACAAAAACAAAGACACAGATACAGCCTGGGATAAAACTGATGCCGAGTTAGAGGCAGACAGCCGTAAAAAAGTTAAGACCACCCTCGATCGTGCATTTAACCGGCAAAAGCAATTATTTACACCGCAGGAACAGTTTAATACTTATGTAAATGTTATTGCGGATTTAATGGATCCGCACACCGAATATTTTCCCCCAATCGAAAAAAGGCAGTTCGATGAAGAAATGAGTGGTCGCTTCTATGGCATTGGTGCCCAGCTAAAAGAAGACGATGGTGCAATTAAAATTGCAAGTCTTGTTACCGGTATGCCCGCCTGGAAATCTGGGGAAATACAGGTAAATGATGAAGTTATAAAAGTTGCACAGGCCAATGAAGAACCTGTGGATGTAAGAGGTTATGCAGTAACCGATGCCGTGAAACTTATAAGAGGCAATAAAGGCACAGAGGTAAAGATTACTTTTAAAAAACCCGAAGGTACCATACATACTGTATCTATTATTCGGGATGAAATTGTGCTTGATGAGACCTTTGCAAGAAGTGCAGTAATAAATGAAAATGGAAAAAAAATTGGGTATATATACCTGCCAGAGTTCTATGCAGATCTTAACAGATTAAATGGAAACAGGGCCTCTGTAGATGTTAGTAATGAGATTGTTAAGTTGAAGAAAGAAAACATTTCGGGAATTATTCTTGACCTCCGTAACAATGGGGGCGGATCTCTTTTCGAAGTGGTGCAAATGGTAGGTTTGTTTATTAAAGAGGGCCCCATTGTTCAGGTAAAAGACAGGGATGGAAGCCCAGCCATACTCCGTGATAATGATCCTAATGTTTTATACACGGGTCCGCTGGCGGTAATGGTGAATGAATTGAGCGCCTCAGCTTCCGAGATTTTTGCAGCAGCCATTCAGGATTATAAACGCGGTATAATTGTTGGCAGCACCTCAACTTTCGGAAAAGGTACCGTTCAAAAACCCATTCCTTTGGGCCGGTCAATAGATGCCGCATCCGGTCAAACGGAATATGGCGCCCTTAAATTAACTTTTGAAAAATTTTATAGGATCAATGGTGGCTCAACCCAGTTAAAAGGTGTGGTTTCAGATGTTATTTTACCCGATAGTTATGAGTATATAAAATTCAGGGAAAAAGATAATCCTTCATCCCTCCCGTGGGACCAGATCTCCAAGGCTGATTATTCGCTTTTTAACAGCCCGGTAAATTGGAATGAGATAAATGAAAAAGCAAACGAACGCCTTAAGGCTAATGATGCTTTTGCCAAAATAAAAAATAATGCTGAATGGATAAATACCAATGCAGATAAAGAATACAGTTTAAATTTAAAAGAATATAAAGAAAAGCAGCAAAGTATAAGAAGCAGGGTAAAACAAAATGATAGCTTAACCCGTTTAGCAGCGCCAATTGATATTACACCTTTAGATTCTGACAAGGAAAGGTTCTTTAATAATCCAGATAAAGCAAAAAGTGAAAGGTACCAGCAATGGTTAAAAAATATCCAATCAGATATCTATATTAATGAAACAAAAAATATTCTATCAGATATCGCCAATTCCTCCCTTAATACCAATGTAAAAAAATAAGGTATATAATACTGTTTAATCGTATTATTACCTTTTGTATTAATGTAAAAACATTGGTCAATTGTTTTAAAATCAGTCAAGTAAAAGATATTTTTGTTGCGGCAGATGCATTCAAATTATTTCCCTGCATATGATGATCAATAAGGTATTAGGTTTTCCGGCAGTATTATTTTTATATGCAGGTATGTGTTTGTCCTGCATTAATACACAGTCAATTACCTATTTTAATAATCTGCCCGATTCCGGCGTACAGGAGTTGCAGGTTATGCAACCACCAATAAGAACTTTACAGCCTTCAGATATAATTATGGTTAAGATAGGAGGTGAAAATGAAGAAACAGTTCGCTTTATAAACCAATACTTTGGAGGTAGTGGTGGCGAGCAGGGCTCGCTAGTTAGATTTCAGCTTAACTCAAATGGAGAAATTATTTTGCCCGTGGCCGGTAGGGTAAAAGTGGGAGGTTTAAATAATGAACAGGCTGCCGTGGTTATTGAACAGGCTTATCTGCCATATCTTAAAACCCCCGTTGTTGCCGTAAATACAGAAGGATTTAATTACACCGTAATGGGCGAAGTAAAACAACCAGGTTATTTTACTGCAGGAATAGAAAAGATAAATATATTTGAAGCGCTTGCCCGCGCCGGTGATATGACCCAGAACGCGGAGAGGCAACAAGTAAAATTAATAAGGCAGAACTTAGGTAAGCGTGAAATTGTTAATTTAAATTTCAGCGACAGAAACATTTTAAATTCGCCTTATTATTTTCTTCAGAAAGATGATATTCTATATGTTGAACCACGAAGAACAACCCTCATCTCAGAAAACTTTACCAGAACTGCCAGTATAACAGCTTCACTGGTAAGCGTAGTGGCAATTTTATTTACAATATTCAGGCAATAGAAATGAGCTATCCTTCCAGCGACAAGGAAAATGAATTTGTTGTTACTTCCGGATCTTCCTTCGATGTAAAGAAATTTGTATTCAGGCTTATTTCTTTTCTTCCCTGGATCATCATATCACTATTGCTGTGTTTGCTTAGTGCCCAGGTTTATTTAAGGTATACACCAAAAATGCACAAGATCTCAGCCTTTGTTCTTATTAAAGACAACGATGAGTCTTCCCCTGATTATAAATTGTTGAAAGAACTGGGTGTAATGCCTGGCAGCAAAGAGGTGCAAAACCAAATAGACATTCTCCAGTCATATTCATTAATAAAAGAGGTGGTAGATACCCTCAACCTTCAGGTTCAATTATATTCTGAAGGAAGAATTTCTTCATCCGCATTATATGGCAGTCAAAGCCCTTTACGTATTTATTCGGTATGGAAAAATGACTTTCCCGAAAAACCTGCCTCTTATAACCTAAGGGTTTTAAATGATAGAATCGGAATACAGAATGAAGGTAAAGTAAGATATTTTGCCTATGGCGATACAGTAACCATTAATAACAGGAAGTTTTATTTTTTACCAAATGAAGATGTGAAACCCGCGGTTGAAGAATATTCACTGGTCGTATCAGACCGCAATAATATAATTACAGGTTTACGCAATGCTCTTGATGTAAGAAAACTGCACGAAATGGGCGGAATTATTGAGGTTTCGATGCTTGATGAAATTCCCCAAAGGGGAATTGACATTATTAACCAGCTTGTAAAAGCATATGACCAGGCAGGCCTCGAGGATAAGAATATTGTTAGTAATAAAACCAACTCATTTCTTACAGAAAGAGTTGATACAGTTGCTTCAGAACTTGATGAGCTTGAACAAAAAGCCGAGTATTTTAAAAGGCGCAATAAAATTAACGACATAAATTATCTCGGTAATCAGTATCTGGGACAGTCGCTTGCATACGATAAAGAAAAGGTAGACCAGAGAGGGCAGCTAAAACTGCTCGATGAATTGGAGAACTACATGGGTAGATCCCGCGATTATATAGATATAATACCATCAAATAATGGCATACAGGAAGCCACATTAGCAAGCCTTATTGAGCAATACAATAAATCAGTAACAGATTACGTACGAAGCAGGGCAATAAGTGGTGAAAAAGATCCATTGTTACAACGGGCAAAAGAACAATTACCCGAATTAAAAAGAAGCATTGAAGAAAATATCCGCAGTATTAAAAATGGTTACCAGGCTAACCTTAGCCAGCTCGAAAGAAAGCAGGGTACATTCGATAATATTCTTGCAAGCTTGCCCGAAAAAGAAAGGGAATTTTTGAAATTGAAAAGGCAGATTGGTGTAAAGGAACAACTATACCTCTACTTATTACAGAAGAAAGAAGAAACGCAGCTTTCTTTAGCAGCAAATATTAATAATACACGGGTGGTAGATGCTGCATTTGACCAGGGTGTATTGCTACCCAAGACCGGGCAGGTTTTAAATGTTGCCATTTTTCTTGGTTTATTTATTCCCATTGCAATTATGCTCATGATGGATTTCTTCAGCAATAAAATAACGGAGAGAAGAGAGATTGAAGAAGGAGCCTCTTTGCCTATACTGGGAGAGCTCTCTTACATTAACAGACTTAAATCCATGCACCGGTTTTCCGGTAAGAGTATCATTCTCGAACAGTTTCGGCTTATCCGAACCAACCTTCAATATTTTAATATTAAACATACCGGTAGTAAAAATATTTTGATCACCAGCTTTCTGAGTGGTGAAGGAAAAACTTTCGTAAGTATAAACCTTGCCGCAAGCTTAGCAGCCACAGGGGCGCGTGTTTTGCTTATTGAGCTAGACCTGCGCAAACCAAAACTGGCAAACCTGTTGAATGTGGATGCAGAATTTGGATTGTCTGACTTTGTAATTAAAGCAAATCTTCCTTTTAATCAATTGATCAAACACCAGGAAACCCTAAAATTTGATGTGATCACGTCAGGTTATATTACACCGAACCCCGCAGAAATGCTAATGAATGACAGGGTAGAAGAGATGTTCCGTATCGCATCAGAAAATTACGATTACGTAGTAATGGATACATCACCCATTGGGCTTGTGGCCGATACTTTTCTACTTAACAGGTATGCCCATGTTAGCATATTTATACTCAGGTATAAATATTCATTTAAAACAACACTGCCCTACCTTAAAAAACTGAATGAAGAAAACAAACTTTCGGGTTTAGGTATTGTGGTTAATGGCATAAAGAATAATACAGGGTTTGGTTATGGATATGGCTACGGTTACGGGTATGCTGAAAGCTATGGTTACGGCTACCGAAATGGAAACAATTATTACCAGGAAGGTGATGAAAAAAGATTAAGGCCCTGGAAAAAAATATTTAAAAAAAGTAATTAAATGCTGCTAAATTTTTTTACTCATTGTGGGTAAGGTGGCGGAGCTATAGTTATGGATAAGGAAAAAAAATGGTTTGCAGTGTACACAAAACCCCGATGGGAAAAAAAGGTAAATGCAACCCTTGTAAAAAAAGGGGTGGACAGCTGGTGCCCGGTACAAAAAACAGAACGGCAATGGACAGACAGAAAAAAAATTATCGATGATCCGCTGTTTAAAAGTTATGTGTTTGTGCAAATAAACGAGGAAGAACGGTTAAGGGTATTGCAAACCGATGGGGTTTTAAATTTTGTTCACCATGTTGGTAAACCCGCCATAATTCGCCAGGAAGAAATTGAATTAATTAAATCTTACCTGCTGGAAAAAGATGCAAAGATCTCCATTGGGCAGCTTAGCTCTTTTACAGAGAATGATAAAGTAATTATTCGCAAAGGTGTTTTTATGGATAGTACCGGCACAATAGTGCGCACGGGAAAAAGAAAAGTTTACGTACGTTTAGAAAGTCTTGGTCAGTTAATGACAGTCGAATTCCCTGTAGATCACGTTTCTCCGCAACAATATTGATACAGGTAAATTATAGAAAGTTACATGGGTGATGTTGTAATAGATGTGCAACATCTTTCAAAACAATACCGTCTGGGTGTTGTTAACAGTAAAACCCTGTCTCAGGATTTAAACCGGTGGTGGCACCTTGCCAGGCATAAAGAAGATCCATATAGTAAAATTGGTTCCACCCAAATCTTTAATCCAAAAAATCCTTCTTTTAACTGGGCGTTGAACGATGTTAGTCTCCAGGTTTTGCAAGGCGAAGTATTAGGTATTATTGGCAGTAATGGCGCAGGCAAATCTACCTTATTAAAAATTTTATCGCGGGTTACAAGCCCCTCAAAAGGGCAGATTAAAATTAAAGGAAGAATTGCAGCCCTGCTCGAAGTAGGAACCGGTTTTCATCCTGAACTTACAGGCAGGGAAAACATTTTTCTCAATGGAGCCATTCACGGTATGGGAAAAAGAGAAACGGCTAAAAAGCTTGATGAGATCATAGATTTTTCAGGTGTTGAGAAATATATAGATACCCCGGTAAAAAGGTATAGCAGCGGCATGTATGTACGCCTTGCCTTTGCAGTGGCTGCTCATTTAGAGCCTGAAATTTTAGTGGTGGATGAAGTGCTCGCTGTTGGCGATGCAGCCTTTCAAACCAAATGCCTGGGAAAAATGAAGCATGCCAGTGAGCAGGAAGGAAGAACTGTTTTATTTATTTCACACGACATGGTGGCTATAAAAAGCTTGTGTAAAAGAGCAGTTCTTTTACAGCAGGGAAAACTTGTTAGGGATGGATTTCCAGTTGATGTTGTTAATCATTATTTGCGTGGCATTAATGAAGAAAATAAAACCTCGGGAGAAATACAAAACAGTAAAAGAAAACGGGGCGATGGCAGATTTATTTCTACCGGCTATTCCCTGCTCAATGGCAAAAGGCAACCTGTTCAGTTCACCGAAAGCGGTAACGATACAATCATTGCAATTAGTTATGAGGTAAAAGAAAGCGGGCCAGACCCTGTGGTAATTATTAACATACGAAACCTGCACGGCCAAATAGTTTTTACCTGTCTTTCAAGAAATTCTTATAGCGAGCGGATTAACCTTTCAAACAAAGGAAAAATATTCTGCATCCTGCCAAATATTCCTTTGCAACCCGGGAACTATGTGGTTGATATTATATTAAAATATGGATACGTTTTTACTGATGAAGTAGAAAATGCATTTGTACTGCCCGTTCAAAAAGGCGACTTTTTTAAGACCGGAAAAATAAATAATGATATGGTAAATGGGCTTTTTGTATACCATACCTGGAGTTTTGATTAAATAAAAATGAAGAAACGGATTCTCGTAACCATTAGTATAAGTTTCGCTATAAGGTATCTATACCGGTCAGGGCTGCTTCATTTTCTGCAACAACAATTTGATGTTGTAATTGCCTTATCATGGCCGCAGCAAGACCTGATGGAAGAATTAAAGAGCGATGGATTTGAAGTCGTGATCATCCCCAACAGCGAAAAAAGCGCAGCCTATTTCGACGTTCGAAAAAAAATTGACATTTGGTTTCGCAGTTTTCGTTTAAAAAGTTCTTCGTCAGCTATTCAGCAAGATTATTTAGATGCAATGTCTCCTTTAAAAGAAGTGATTTTGCGTAGGTCAAGACAATTCTATAACCGGATTATGTTTTCCCTGCCAGGATATTTGCAAACCCAGTTTAAGAAAGAAAGCAGTTTAATTGAAACAGAAACAAACCTTAACGGGTTCAAAGATTTTGTAAAGAATTTACGGGTTGATGCCGTCTTCACAGTTACTCCCTTTCATGCACAGGAAGAATTGTTATTGCGTGCATGTAAGATGCTTGATAAAAAAATGATAACCTCCATATTATCCTTCGATAACATTACCAAACGCGGGTTTATTCCTTTTACATATGATCTCTACATGGTCTGGAATTCAATAAACCGCAATGAGCTGCACAAGATCTATCCCGCATCGAGGAAAAAACCCGTTGTGGTTACCGGCGCAGTACAATTTGATTTTTATAAACAAAAATCATATTTGCTTTCTAAAAATAACTGGAGAGAACGGGTAGGCATTCAGGCGTGTGAAAAAACAAAAATAATTCTTTACAGTGGCGGCCCTGCCCGCTTATTACCGCAAGAGCCACAGTATCTCAAACAACTTGATGAAGCCATTTCGGCAAAAAAAATTATAGGCGATCCTATCATTTTATTCCGCTGTCATCCAATGGATAAATTAGAGCGATGGCAAAACTTTATTAAGAATCCAAAAAATATTGTGTTTGATCATTCCTGGGAAAGCGTAGGAAAAAGTGGATACAGCAACGTTACCGATGCAGATATTCAAAAACTTTGCAGCACACTTGCTTATACTGATGTGCATATTAATATATGCTCTACCATGGTGTTAGATGGAAATGCTTTTAATAAGCCGCAAATAGGCATTGCATACCATCCTTCAGGTAAAAGGTTAAGCATGTTGCTTCGTAATATGTATATGCAGCAGCATTATAAGGTAATTGCGGAAAGTAATGCTGTACACCTGGCACATTCAGAAAATGATTTATATTCTTTAATTAATGATGCGTTAATAAACCCTGAAAAATATTTAGACAAATCAGCCCTAAGCACAGTGGTAACAAATATTGATGGCAACAATGCCAGGCGTGTTGCAGATACCATTATTAATTTTATGCATGAAGCAGAAATTATAATTTCTGCTGAACCTTCAACTGTGGATTTAAGGCAATGAAAATCTTATTTGTAGTTCAGAATTATTTTCCATCTGTTGGGGGCACACAAACGTTGTTTCAGAACATGGCCGAGGTTTGTGTTTCAGAATTTAAAGATGATGTTTTTGTTTATACTACAGACAGCTACTATGGCCCGGAGAAAAAGTTCTATAAAAAAATTCAACAGAGTTCCGAAATCATAAATGGAGTTAAGGTGTCTTGCGTTTCCCCTTTTCTAAAAACTATAAACCTCTGTTGCGCTCCGTTCTGCAGGCAATGCGCCTTGTGAAGTTCGATAAATTAAGTGCATTGAATCCTTATTTAAGCGGACCTGTATCTAAATCACTTACCAGGGCCATTCAAAAAAGCGATGCCGATGTTATTGTTGCAGGCACCTCTGCCTTCTTATACATGATGTATCCTTTAAAAAGAAAAAAGCTTAAAAATCCAAAACCATTTGTTTACCAGGGTGCCATACATTTTCAGGATTCTAAAACAAATTCCTTGTCTGCTGTTACCATCCGGTCTATTAACAGTAGTGAGGTTTATCTGGCAAACACTGAATATGAAAAACAACGCCTTATAAGTGCAGGAGTAAATAATGAGATCATAAAAATTATTGGCTGCGGGGTAGACCTGTGGGCTTTTGAGCAAACAGGTGCAAATGCATGGCGCCATACTTTTAAAATAAAAGATGATAATATTTTACTGGGGTATATTGGTCGCATAGAACGTACAAAAAGCCTTGAGGTTTTATTAAATGCATTTTTGTCTATTCAGCATAATGAAAAATTGCATTTGGTTATTGCAGGTTATTCCAACAAAGAATATGTGCAACAGTTAAAACATGAATACGCTTTAAAAAGTGATCGTATTTATTTTGTTGAAGATCTTTCATCAAGTCAGAAAATTAGTCTCTACCATTCGTTAAATGTGTTTGTTTTACCCTCCTCAAGTGAATCATTCGGAATTGTGTTTTTAGAGGCATGGGCATGTAAAAAACCGGTGATTGGGGCAGATGTTGGTGCAATACAATGTGTGGTAACTAATGAGAAAGACGGTTTGTTATTTAAACCAAATAATACTGCTGACCTTGCCCTTAAAATTGAAACCCTCGCATTTAATAAGCCTTTGTGTGATGAATACGGATTAAATGGATTTAAAAAAGTGGAAGAAAATTTTACCTGGCAGGTTGTGGGTAAAAAATATCGGGCCGTTTTTTTAGAGGCAATCAAAAAATTCAAAAAAAAGCACCCCTAGAATAATGTGTGGCATAGTTGGCATATATAATTACAGGCCGGTTTCTTTACAGGAATCATATATAAAGTGGTGCCTGAAACGAATGCATCACCGGGGTCCTGATGATAATAGGATTTGGAGTAACAATTATAATTATATTACTGGTTTTACAAGGCTTTCAATAAGGGATCTTAGTGAGAATGCAGGCCAGCCAATGCTGTCGGCATGTGAAAAATTTTGCCTCGGTTTTAATGGGGAAATATACAATACACCTCATTTAAAAAACCTTCTCAAAAATTATCATATTAATTATAAGTCAACTTCAGACACAGAAGTTTTATTGTATTCTCTTATACACCTGGGTATAAAAAAAACTTTAGAAGAAGCTGATGGAATTTTTGCTTTCGCTTTTTATGATGCACTTAAAAACACCTTGGTGCTTGCCCGCGACCGAATGGGTATAAAGCCGTTGTATGCCGGTTTTACAAGCGAGAACGTGATATTCAGTTCGCAATACGATTGCATAATTAATCATTCCGGCATTCATTTGCAGGGTATAGATGCATCTGCTATTGGTAATTATTTATCATTGGGTTATATACCGGAAAATGAAGGCGCTTTTAACGGTACCAAAATGTTATTGCATGGGTACTATTACGAAATTTCATCCGCCGGTATAAATGAATATTGTTATTACGACTACCCGCTTTATCCGCATAAAAAATCGTTAGACCTTCAAAATACTTTACGGTCAGCTGTACACAGTCAGTTGGTAAGTGATGTTCCCGTAGGTTCATTTATGAGTGGCGGCACAGACAGTACACTGGTTACGCATTTCGCAAATGAGCGATCTCCCATTCAATCGTTTACAATTGGGGTAAAGCACGCAACAATGGATGAAACTAAAAATGCGGAAATTTTCTCCTCCATTTTTAAAACCTCACATAACAGCCGGTCTTTTAATAAAACAGATTTAATTGAACTGATCGGAGAAAATACCCTTTCCTTTTCCGAACCATTTGCTGATTACTCTTCACTTCCGGTTCTAATGCTAAGCAGGTTTGCACGCGAGAAAGTAACCGTTGCCCTTAGTGGTGATGGTGGTGATGAATTATTCTGGGGATATCCGCGTAGTATAAAGGCAGTAAGTTACCTCTCTTATTACAAGGATGATACTGGGGTAAGACGAGCAAGATTATTATTAAATAAAGCGAAATACCCACAGGTTACCGACATTAAAAGGCATTGGAACGAGCCAGACTTTTTAAGTTTTTATTACCATGCATTATTTATAACGGGTGCACTGGCAAACGTTGCAGAAGTTTTTCACCCCGATGCTTTTATGGCATGGCATTATAAAAAAATGAAACTGCATAATATTCAGCAGGATGAAACATCTATGATGAATGCCGCCCGCAAATTAGAAATGGATATTCATCTGCAGAGAATTTTATTAAAGGTAGACAGGGCCAGTATGCACCATAGTTTAGAAGTTCGTGTTCCTATGTTAAATAATCAAATGCTCGAATATTCTGCAAGCTGTAATTTTAATGATTGTATCAATGGTTCAAACGGTAAATGGAACCTTAAGAAATTATTGATAGAAAAATCACATAAAGAACTTGTAATGCAGCCTAAAAAAGGATTTACTATACCCGTGGGAGACTGGGTACGCGATACAATTTATAAAGATGTAATGGAAAAAATAATGCATATGCCTCCATCACTATCAATATTTTTTAACAGAAGAAACATTGAATATTTAATAAAGCAACATAAGTCGGATGCCGTTGATAACGGGTGGTTTATCTGGGCATTATATTCTTTGGTCAACTGGCATAAAGCGCACGTGAATATTTACAAACATAACAATTGAAAATAGCAATAATTGTAAATGAATTTCCTGCCGTAAGCGAAACCTTTATATTAAACAAGGTACAAATGCTGGCCGGGAAAGATCATTCAATAACAGTATTCTGCAGCAGGTTAAATAAAAAGCTTTGGAAGGATTTGGTTAAGCAAAAAAAGAATATTCAGCCTGTTGTTTTAAATAAAACAACCTTTAGGTACTTTCTGCTTAAAAATCCACAAAATGCCATAAAAATAATCGGTAATAGCAAGCTAAGTATATACAGCCATTACATCATTCAAACATTGAACAGTGTTGATGCAGACGTAATTCACTTTGAGTTCTCAGGCATCGCGGCAGCGCTCTCTCAAACCATTTATAAGCTGCATGCAAAAATAATTGTCAGTTGCAGGGGATCTGCTGAAAAAGTTAAACTGGCAGAATCAGGAAAACGGAAGGCTGAAATTGCCGGTGTATTCAGTGCAGTGCACGCTATTCATTGTGTGTCGGGCGATTTAAAAAAAACAATTTTGCCATATTGCCGTCAACCAGATAAAATATTTATTAATCATCCGGGCATTAACATTCAAAAATTTACTCCAACTCCTAAAAGCAGTTCTAATGTAAGTCTTAAGATTATAAGTATAGGCAGGCTTGTTTTTCAAAAAGGATACTTTACAGGATTGCAGGTAATGCAAAAATTATTATCGCACGATAAAAAATTTCAGTGGGTTATTATTGGCGATGGACCGCAACGGGATGAACTGCTGTGGTATATACAGGACATGGGTTTAGAGCAAAATGTTTTTATGCCGGGTATGAAAACTGCGGATAACGTAGTAGAATTATTAAATGAGGCAGATATTTTTTTTCTTCCAAGCGTTACCGAAGGTGTTGCCAATTCGGCACTGGAAGCCATGTGTATGGAGGTGCCTGTTATTGCTACAAATTGTGGTGGGATGCCTGAGGCAATTACACATAACGTAAATGGATTGTTAGCCGATACATACGATGTAGAGGGGCTTTATAAAAACTTTTTGTTGCTTATGGACAATGTTGAATTGCGTAAAAAGTTGGGGTTAGCAGCCCGGGCAACAATTATAGAAAAATTTTCCCTGCAAAGAAATGTGGATGAATTTGAAAAAATATACACCTCTCTTCAATAAGTAAATTTGCTGTTCCAATTTATAAAATACACCAAACCCGCCTGGCAGTTTTCACTGGTGCCGGATATAACCGGGAGTTTTGCTGCATGTATTGTTGAGGAAGATGCTGTATCAAAAGAAGACCTAGACAAAAATTTTGAGACAGTAACGGCACGTTTGTCAGATGCTGCCTACAGGTTATGGAATAATGGTGTTTTGCTCACAGGCACTGCATCTTCAATAAAAAATTTAAAAACGCTTCCTGCCCCAACACTTAATGATGAATACGCTTTTGTGAAAAAATACTGGGGCAATGGCTGGCTGTTTTTTGTTTATGCCATACGATGTGCAGGATTTAAAAATTGGATTAAGGAATCTAAAAGTTTTAAACACGCATTCAATATAAAACAGTACAAATTTTCTCAAAAAAGTGTGCGAATTAAAAATAATAATCGAGTAGTGCAACCCCCACCTGAAGTTGTTGTAATTATCCCAACCTTAAACAGGTATTACTGTTTAAAGGATTCTCTTACAGACCTTGAAAAGCAGACATACGCTAATTTTTCTGTTGTAATTATAGATCAGTCAGATCACTTCGAGGCTGATTTTTACAAACAATTTAAACTTGATCTGAAAGTTATTTATCAAAAAGAAAAAAAATTATGGACGGCGAGAAATGCCGCCATTGAATTAAGCGATGCACCCAATCTTTTATTTTTTGATGATGACTCACGTGTAGGCGAAAATTGGATAGCCTCGCATGTTACATGTCTTCAAAATTATGATGCAGATATTTCAGCCGGTGTATCTCTTTCTCCTGGTGAGCAAATTCATCATACATATAAAATATTCCGTTGGGCCGACCAGTTCGATTCTGGCAACGCAATGGTTAAAAGAAGCGTATTTTATAAAACAGGTTTATTTGATGAGCAGTTTAATGGTATGAGAATGGGCGACGGCGAATTTGGTACCCGGGCATATTTACATGGAATAAAAAGTATTTCTAATCCGCAGGCGTGCAGGCTGCATTTAAAAATAAAGGAGGGCGGGTTAAGAGAAGTAAGCGGATGGGATGGTTTTCGTCCATCCAAAATTTTTGCACCGAAACCTGTACCCAGTGTAATTTATTTTTATAAAAAATATTTCACCCCTGCTTTTTATCGCAGCGCATTATTTGTGCAACTTTTGCTATCGAATATTTCATATAAAAACAAACATAGAAGCCGTATGCTTGTTGGCAGTATTTTATTGGCGATTATAAAAGTTCCGATTTTATTATATCAGTATAAACAATCCAATGCAATTGCAAAAAAAATGTTGATGGAGGGTGCCCGGGTAAGATTTCCTAACAATGTTAAAGTCTTTAAAACGACACCTGCATAGCATAGTTGTAAATGATCGTATGCGTAATTTTAATTTAATGTACCGTTTCAAAAAAATAAAGGTTTTACTTCTTTTCCTTTCCCTGTGTCTTTCTCTTGAAATGTTGGCGCAAAGGAATGAAAAAAATGTATTGCCTTTGGGTGTGTTTGATTCAGGCACCGGTGGCTTAACGGTTTTAGAAGCTATACTGCAATTAGATGCGTATAATAATCAAACAGGTGATACTTTTCCCGATGGCATACCGGATTTCGTTAACGAAACATATCAATACCTTGCTGACCAGGCAAACATGCCATATGGAAATTATGCTGCTGCCGGCAAAACCGATCTGCTTAAAGAACATATGGTTAAAAATTTTTTATTTTTTGCCGGCAACGCATACGATAAACCTTTGCAAAATGACTGGGTAGCTGCTGCAAAACCGTCGGTGAAAATGATTGTGCTGGCGTGTAATACTGCAACAGCCTATACGCTTACAGACCTGCGTACTATGCCACAGTCTGGCAGCGATAAAATTCCGGTAATTGGTGTAATAGAAGCTGGTGCAAAAGCTGCTTTAAAGTATTTAGAACATCATGAGGGAACGGTAGGCGTTTTTGCCACGGCTGGTACGGTGGCCTCTAATGGTTATCCTTTAACCTTACAAGAATTTGCTGATGCTTATAATGTAAAAAACCTGTCAATAGTTTCGCAGGGTGGTGTGGGTATAGCAGAGAGTATTGACAACGATGCTTATTATATAAATGATACAGTAACTGTATTGCGTACATCGTATAAAGGGCCTTCAATAACAAATGAATTTTTGTCAATTGATACAGCTTTGCTTAATGTTTATAATTTTAACCGCAATGGAAATGCATTGCTGTGTGAAACAGATGAAAAGGGCGGGTGCCTTGATATGCAGCTTAACGACCCATCAAATTATGTAAGGTATCATTTGGTTTCACTGCTCGAAAAAATGAAATTGAATGGTATCTCCAGGCCATTAAATACACTTATTTTAGGCTGTACGCATTATCCATATTTAAAAGACACTATACAATCGGTGCTAACAGAATTATATAATTTTAAAAGCGGTGGAGATTACCTGTATAGAAATGTAATTTCTGCAAATGTTCAATTAATCGATCCTGCCATAGAAACTGCAAAGGAGGCCTGGTGCGCGCTTTTTAAGGAAAAGCTCTTATCCCCTTCGAAAAGTAATCATCCTGATTTATTTTTTATTACCGTTCCAAATACGAAGTTGCAGGAGGTGCAGTTGCAAACAAATGGATCCTTTTCTTATGAGTATAAATATGGAAGAATTGCGGGCGGAAATAAAAAATATGTACAAACAGAATTGTTTAGTAACAAAAATATTTCTACAGAAACATACTTAAGGCTTAAAAAGGTTTTGCCTGCTGTTTATTCAACTATAGTGAGTGCAACACCGGATCTGCAGTAATGACCACCGTTTCAAAAATTTCTAAACTTGCTATCATTTCCGATTGCATTCACGTAATGAATGATTCCGGCGAATGTGGAACTGCCAATCATGTTTTCAGAAAACAGATGGAAGCGCTTTCCGGTCAATATGAACAAACGTTGATCGTTTGCCCGCTGGTTAAAGTATATAAGAATATAAACTTCAGCAGGTACAATAAATCAAACATCAAATTTCATTTCGTTAAGAACGTAGGCGGTAAAACCTTTAAAGAAAAAATTACAATTATTGCGAATTTTAAAGAATGGTTTTCGGCTTACAGGCATGCCAGTCAATTTGCAGATATTGTGTACTTACGTTTTCCAAATAATATCAGTATCCCGGCGCTGTTTTATTTTTTGCTGAAAAAGAAACCAATGATGGCTACGTACACGGGAAACTGGAATGGATATAAGGGTGAACCTTTTACCTATCGCCTTCAACGTGTTTTATTAATGAACATTTTTCGTGGTCCGCTGTTTGTTTATTCTTCCGGCGAATTAATGGGTTCGCATACATTTAATGGTATTAGCCCATCGTATACAGAAAAAGAATGGCTTGCAGAAGAACATAATGTTCAGCTTAAACTACAAAAAGCGGCAAAACCAAAAATGTCATTTACATTTTTATGTGTTGGTGCTTTAACGCCTGATAAAGATCCGCTGCATATTGTGCATACCTTCAGCCGGCTTAAAAAGAATAATTTAAAATTCTCATTATATTTTATCGGCGACGGAATTTTAAAAGACCCGCTTTTAAATTTTATTGATGCCAATGGATTGAATGGATCCGCGTTTTTAACGGGCTATCTATCTGAAGAAGAATTAAAAGATTATTACAGGCAGGCAGACTTTATTGTTCATGCATCAAAAACTGAAGGCTTTGTAAAATCACCCAGAGAAAGCATGATGTTCGGTGTAATTCCGATCGTTAACTCTTTTAATCTTTCTGAAGAGATTACCGGGTTTGGTTCACGGGGTTTTGTGTTTAATGTAAATAACCCTGATGCATTGTATAACCTAGTTTTAAACTTTTATAAGCAACCATTTGGGCTTCCGCATTTAATAAAACTTGCAAGAGAATATTCTAAAAAAATAACACTTGAGGCATTTTCCGAAGAGTATTACAAAAAGGTTTCCGAATTTTATTTATAACGACCTCGAGGCAAGTCAGGAAATAAACAACCTGTTTGTTTTTATAGGTTTATTTATTGCCGGGGCCTTAACAGGTAAAGAATTAATTCCTTATGAATTTTTTGGAATTGTGGATATTGCACTTGCCTGTGTCTGCATATTTTCTGCTTATCTCAATAATATAAAGGCAGTACTTTTTGCAGTGCCCTATATGTGTTATTTAGAGGTTTTTATAAGGAATGAGGTGTTGTTTATTCCTTATCTTTTTGTTCCCTACACGCTTATTCTCACGCTTGTTTTATTATTAATGAGAAGGAATGAATTAATGAGATTTCATTCCAAAGCGGTTTGGCTGATTGTACTCTATGGAGTTATAGAACTGGTAGATGTTTTTCGTGCCTCTAATATAGATGTTACCAGGGCAATTGCATCTAATACGGTTTTGCTCGTATTGGTTTCTCTTTGGTCGTCCAGTCATTTCTTCACGCCAAAATGCATCAACTTCTTTTTAGAAAATGTAAAACGCGCCTGCATTTTTATAATTGGTTATTGCCTTACCGGTGGCTTGTTCAATGGCAATTTTAAATTTGATGCCATTTCAAATTCTGCAGTTATAAATGGCCTGGCTCCAAATCAGATAAGTGCATATTTCGGTTTTGTGGCCATGCTTTCTTTATTCACTATTTTAAATGATAAAGGCATAAAGTTTTGGATAAATACTTTCTTATTTACGTGGTGCGTAATATTAATGGCATTAAGTTTTTCCCGCGGGGGCATTTATTTTATCGCAATTATTTGTACCCTTTATTTTATGTTTCACTGGCGTACAAAAAAGATACTTTATATAATGGCTTTCATTATTCCGATGGCTGCAGGTATGGTGTATTTTACAATTAATTTTACCCATGGTGCCATTGAAGAAAGGTATGCAATGGAAGGAGCCAGCGGAAGGGAAGAATTACTGGTGTCTGGTTTAAAATTATTTTATGCAAATCCCGTATTAGGTGTAGGTACAGGAAATTTTAATGATGCAGTAGCTGAAGCTGATTTTTATGAAACAGAATCAGGTGCCCACGATGAATTTATCCGCACTCTTGCTGAACATGGCCTGGCAGGAATTTTTACCTATTGGGCATTTTTCGTTGCGGTCTTTGTTGGTATAATAACACGTAGGGGAATTAAAAAAGAATACGCCATATACTTTTTTGCGTTATTCTGTTTAATCACTATTCATAATGGTATGAAGATTTCTCTTCAGCCTTTTATTCTGGCTGTTGCGCTTGGTACACCAAATTATTTTCGGAATAAACAGCAGGAGAATCCCGTGGAAAAATTTGTTCATGCGGCATAAAGTTCAGGTAACAGACGAAGCGCATATACCAGTGGTTGCTGCCTGTCATGAAGTATGCTTTCCAAATTCGTTCTCAACCATGCTTGGAATGCCCTATCTGGCTAAAACATTTGAATGGTATCTCGCCCATAAAGGCAGAGCGCTGTTTCATATAGAGGATGGTAGCGGAATGGTAATTGGGTATATTGGTTTATTTGTTCCCGAAGAAGGCCAGGTTGGATCTTCATCATCATTGTTGCAATTTGCTATGCCCCAGGCTATTTCAGGTATTCTTAAAAATCCATCTTTAATCTTTAAAAAAGAACTGCGGCAATTCTATCCTTTAATATTAAAAAATATCAGGAGCAGGCTGTTCCAAAAGAATGCTTACAGGCAAAATAACTCATCTAACATTGTTGGCAGTGCAATGGGGCTGGTAGTGATAGGTGTTCATCCGTCTATGCGCGGAAAGGGAGTCTTTGAACAATTAATGGAAACATTTGAACAACATGCACAGGAAATTAACCTGTCACTGTTATATTTATCAGTTAAAAAAAATAATCCGCGTGCTATCAGTGCATATAAAAAAATGGGTTGGCACATCTCTGAAGATGGAGGCGATTCTTTCGGTATGCAAAAAATTCTGGCTATAACCCGCATGGCAATTTTATAGATGAATAACATAAAAAAAATTTCTTTTTCCCCGCCCTTTATTAATGATGAAATTATTGATGAAGTAACCGATACTTTACGCAGCGGATGGATAACAACAGGACCAAAAGTGGCTGCCCTAGAACAGGCTATGGCAGCCTATTGTAATGTACCGCATGCCCTGGCTGTTAATTCGGCTACTTCAGGTTTAATGCTGGCGCTTCACTGGTATGGCATTGGTTGTGGTGATGAAGTGATCATTCCCGCATATACGTATTGTGCCACCGCACTCGCGGTTATACATGTGGGCGCTACACCTGTAATGGTTGATGTTGATACTGATTTTAATATTAGCATTACGAATATTAAAAAAGCCATCACCGCTAAAACCAAAGCCATTATTCCAGTAGATTTTGGCGGGTGGCCCTGTGATTACGAATCTATCTTTGAAGTAATAAATGAAAATAGTATACAGAAAAATTTCTCACCAAAAGGTGAAATACAACGAAAATTAAACAGGATATTGATACTAGCTGATGCCGCACATTCCCTTGGCGCTGTTTACAAAAACAGTAAGGTGGGGGCGGTTGCAGACATCACAGTTTTTTCTTTTCATGCTGTAAAAAATTCAACGACCGCCGAAGGGGGTGTGATTTGTTTGAATTTGCCAACAACTTTTAATAACAGCGAAATCTATAAGACCCTCAGGCTATGGACCCTGAATGGACAAACTAAAGATGCCTATAATAAAAACGCATTAGGCGGTTGGAGGTATGATGTTGTTTACCCGGGGTTTAAATTTAATATGCCAGATGTACTTGCTGCCATTGGTTTAGCCCAGATAAGATGTTATGATAGTTTAATCTTAACAGAAAGAAAACGGGTGTACGGGCGATATAATAATTTATTTAAAATGGAGCAATGGGCCATTTCTCCGCCCTTCAATAAAGCAGATTGCACCCCTGCCTGGCATGTATACCCGTTAAGAATTAAAGATGCCTCGGAAGAGCAAAGGGATGAAATAATTTCATTGATTGAAATGCAAATGATTTCGGTGAACGTACATTTTATTCCTTTACCTATGCTAACAGTTTTTAAAAATATGGGGTTTGACAATAATAATTTTCCCGTTAGTTACAACCTCTATAAAAATGAAATTTCATTACCCGTTTACCCGCAACTTTCTAATGCCGATTGCCAGGTTGTTTTTAATGCAGTTAAAGATGCCACCCAAAAAGTAATGGGATATGAAGGATAATACACGGGTGGCAGACATCCTCATATCTTTTACAGGATTAATTGTTTGCCTGCCCTTTTTCCTGATAATTTCTATTTGCATAAAATTAAATTCGGGGGGAAATGTATTTTTTGTGCAGGAAAGAATTGGTTTGGCGAATAAACCATTCCGATTATTCAAATTCAGAACAATGGTTCAACAAACAATAATTGAAAGTATGTTAACCATTGGTAACAATGATGAAAGAATAACAGGGGTAGGTTATTACTTACGCAAATACAAGCTTGACGAACTGCCCCAGTTATGGAATGTTTTAAAAGGCGATATGAGTATGGTTGGCCCTCGCCCTGAAGTAAAAAAATATGTTGAGCTTTACAACACTGAGCAAAAAAAAGTGCTTTTAATAAAACCCGGAATTACAGATTATGCATCAATTCTTTTCTCTAACGAAAGTGAATTACTGGCATCTTCTTCCGACCCTGAAAGTCTTTATACAGAGAAAATATTGCCCCTTAAATTGCAATTGAATCTCCGGTACATCCACCACCGGAATCTTAGGCAATATTTCAAAATTATCTTTCTTACACTCTTCCCTTTTACCCGCAAAACGCCAAATTTGGAACTTTAAACCTAATATAATAGTTTTATTGAAACGTATTCAGGAAAGCATTTAATTATTATTGATATTGAACGAGTTACGAAAGATTCTTCTAAAAAATCGAATTACCCCTAAGTGGATTATATTTCTTATAGACATGCTCATAAGCGTTAGCACCTTTTGCTACGCCTACTTGTTGCTTTCTAATTTTAATATTCTTACACTTCAGGTACAGGGTTTAGTGTCTGGTTTAGCCACTATAGTGGTATTAAGTGCGGTATTTTTTTTCTTGTGTAAAACATTTGAAGGTATTATACGCCTTTCAGATTTTCATGAGGCACTTAGGGCGGTAAGCCCCGTGTTATTTACCGTTCTTTCCATATCATTATTAAATATAATTCTTACCGGTTATTCATTTTATAGTCCTATTCCAACTACCCTCGCTGTTCTGTATTTTTTATCATGTTCGTTTGTTGTGGCCGGCTATAGAATACTTATTCGTAAACTTTATGCAGCCGGTATGTCTGCACAAACTAAAACCAATGTGCTTGTTTTTGGCGCAGAGAATAACGGGTCGTTACTGCAAAAAAAGATCAATTCTAATTCGGCGTATTCAGTAGTAGGATTTATAGATGATAATAGCCGCGTTATTAATAAAAGTATTGACGGTATTCGTATCCATTCCTACAAATCTCTTTCTTCCCTGCTTGAAAAAATGGATATTAAATGTGTGTTCTTTGCCCGTGAGAATGTAGATTCTAATGTAAAAAATAAAGTTGTTGATGAGTGTTTCGCACATGGCGCGAATGTTATGAATGTGCCGCCTGTTGAAAGCTGGGCACATGCCGATCTACAGGTTAACCAATTACGCAACGTAAAAATTGAAGAGCTTCTCGGTCGTCCGGCCATTCAATGGATCAATCCTTCCATTGCAGGATATCTAAAAACAAAAAGAATTTTAATTACGGGTGCTGCAGGCTCAATTGGTAGTGAACTTGCCCGGCAGATTGCATCTTTTACACCTGAATGTCTTATCATATCAGACCAGTCAGAAACGGGTTTATGCCAGCTTGAATACGATCTTGCAAATGATATTGGTTGCGATGGTTTTTTAAAAATGTTTATTGCAGACGTTAAAGATTACCAGGCAATGGACCAGCTTTTCAGAACCTACCGGCCAGAAATTGTTTTTCATGCAGCTGCATATAAACATGTGCCCGTTATGGAACATCATCCATCTGCCGCTATTAATAATAATGTGCTCGGCACAAAGGTTGTCGCAGACCTTTCTGAAATTTATGGTGTTGAAAGGTTTCTGTTTATTTCAACGGATAAAGCCATCAACCCAACAAACATTATGGGTGCATCTAAAAGAATTGCCGAGATGTATTGTCACAGCCTGCACAGTAAAGACCTGGTATACCAACAGGGTAATCTGGTGTATTATCAGAATGCCGGCTCGGGCAGAAGAACGAAATTTATAACCACACGTTTTGGTAATGTGCTTGCATCAAATGGTTCGGTAATTCCCCGGTTTCAGGAGCAGATTATAAAAGGCGGCCCGGTTACTGTTACCCATCCTGATGTAATTCGCTATTTTATGACCATAACTGAAGCCTGTTCTCTCGTGCTTGAGGCAATAACTATGGGCAATGGCGGAGAAACATTTATGTTTGATATGGGGCAACCGGTTAAAATAGCCGACCTTGCAGCCAAGATGATAAAGCTGGGAGGGTTTAGACCAGGTGTGGATATACAAATTACTTATACCGGCTTAAGGCCGGGAGAAAAATTGTATGAAGAACTTTTGAACAAAGAAGATGAAGTATTACCTACGCACCACGAGAAAATTCTGATTGCTAAAAATCCACAAGCCGTAACCGGTAAAATGGCATTTGATATTTCTGAATTACTACATTTTTCAAGTGAGTTTAAAGATGAACTTGTGGTAAGAAAAATGAAGAATATGCTCCCCGGCTATAAAAGCAATAATTCTGTATATTCTCTTTTCGATGATGAAAATACAGGAGATGCATCCTTAAAGGTTGCATCACTTATTTAATGTTCGCTAATCAACAAGAATGTTTTCTATTTTCAAACCATCCAAAGTAACGCCCGACCTTTCTTTTATAGGGATAGATATGCATTCGCATCTTTTACCAGGGCTTGACGATGGTTTGCAGGAGCCAGATCAAACATTACAATTCATAAAAAATTTGCAGGATCTCGGGTACAAAAAACTCATCTGCACACCCCACATAATTGCCGATGTTTACAAAAACGGGCCCGACACAATTCTTCCCAAACTTCAGCTTATAAAAGACCTCGTTGCCGAAAATAAAATCGACATGCAAATCGAGGCCGCTGCAGAGTACATGGTAGATATAGAAATGGAAAATTATGTGATGGCGGGTAAACCATTACTTACGCTTCCCAATAATTTTATTTTAATTGAGATGAGTTATGCTGCACCATCCAATAACATTGAACAGGTAATTTTCCAATTACGGATGAAGGGTCTTAAACCTGTTGTCGCTCACCCCGAACGTTATACTTACCTGCACCATAAATTTGACCAGTACCAGCGATTTATAGATTTAGGATGCCTTTTGCAGGTTAACCTCTTATCACTACTTGGGTATTATGGCGAACCGGCCAGGCAAATTGCAGAAAAACTTATTAAGTCGGGTATGGTACATGTGCTTGGTACAGACATGCATCACGATAATCATATGCATGCTCTTAAAGATCTTGCCTCTAAAAAAAGTTTTTATAAACTGCTTGAGAATGTAGAAATAAAGAACAAAGATTTATTTCAATAAATTTTTGGTTTCAGGCCGAATCTCACTCTTCATCTTTCGTTGCGTCGCACACTTTTACCGCATATTCATAAGCAACAATATTACAATTTCATTGTAGCAATTCTTCCGTTCTTTCCAGCTAAAAAAACAACGGTACTTTTCTCAACTGCCCTGCATGTATGAAAGCTTTCATCCGAAATATGAGACCAGTCAATACCACCGTTGTAAGATACGTCTACCCCGCTGGTTCCGCAGCTTACCAGTAATTCTGGTGTAACAAAAGTAACGCTGCTTTTATACCCCCTTGGCGGTGTTTGAGGGTCTGTAAACAACAGCCTGTTATTTTGATAATTTACAAGTATGCAATTTTTATCAGAAGAGCCCGGTGTATTAAAATCTCCCCCAACAATTACCATTTTTTTATTGGCGGCATTCACTGCCATTGCATTTGCACCCTTCGATTCAGAACCCTGCTGAATGTTTAGTTCTACCGGAAAGCCGTTATAAAACAACCTCGATTTATTTCCACCCGTAACTAAAAAAATGTTGAACCCCCCCGCATCATTGGTAATATTTACATTGCTTCCGCTTGAGGCAAACATGGCTTCTCCGCTTTCTACGAGGTAGGTGTTTTTTGCATCTTCAATTTTGCTCCAGTGTTTACCCTTGTCTCCGGTGGTTGCAATAAATATTTTATTATTTATTGGATCGCCAACCACCATTCCATTTCCTTTATCGTCGAAATCCATGGCATCCAGAAACATGCCTTTTGTATCATCTTTAAATACTTCTTTCCAGCTTTTGCCTGCGTCTTTGGTTCTCAGAATAACCGCTGGTTCAGCTATGCCCATTATAACAGCATTATTTTCGTCAAATGCATGCACATCCCTGAAGTCTCTTTTATCATAACCCTTAACTGCCAGGTAAGTAAATGTTTTTCCTCCGTCAGCAGATCGTGCTATAGTGCCGTTGCTGCCGCTTGCCCAAATAACGCGCTCATTCACTATGCTTAAACCCCGAAAACTGGTTCGAACATTACTGTCAATTATATTAATTACTGGTTGCCCATTAACAGGTAAAACATAAAAAGTCAGGCATAACAGACCAAATGTATATCTCATGTATTTACTTACTTTCATTTTTATTTCTGTTTTTAAAATTCAATTCTTTTTTTAATTCTTCCACCACGTTAAAAACAATGGGGCATCTTTTATAGCTGTCCATTACATTAAAAAGCCGCTTATTAAAACCGGGTTTATGCAAATGCGGAAATTCCCTGCAACCATCTGGGCGGGCTTCATAAACGGTGCATTTATTTTCTGATAAAAAGTGGCAGGGAATAGTGTTAAACACTGAAACTCCGCCATTAGATGTTTCTATATATTTTTCTGTAAAAACCATTTCATTCAAACCCAGGTGTGCCGCGAGTTTCACCTTATCATCATACTCTACATTTATCAATAAGCCACGGCAGCAATTTCCGCATTTTGTACAATCTATTTGTTTAGAAACAAGCTGGTTTAACGCGAAAACTTTGTGATCCACCATATTTTCCTCAAACCTTTCCAGGAACAGTGAAAATGCATAATTTTCATCTTCAACAGATTCAGCAAAACTGGCAATGTTATGTATGTTGGTAATCATGGGGGCTGCAAGATAAAATTTTACTGAGCCTTATTTGTTAAGGATTTTGCATTAAAGATCAATCACAAGTTTAATCTTGTTATTCAGGTATGGGCCACCCGGATAGTGGGCTGTGTAATCGAGGTTTATCCAATATTGTTCATTCGCTTCATGATAATGTATCTGTTCAATTTTTTTATCTGCATATAATTGAATGATGGCCTGCTGCAGAATATCAAAATCTTTTTTATTGCCAACAAACATTTCGGGGTACATATGTCCTTCAATAATTACAACCCTGCATTTTGCGCCGATGCTCATCAGGCATCCCGCCATTAAAATGCTGTGGTCGTCACAATCACCCCCAGGCCGTTTAAAATAGTTTCTTTAGGGGTTGCATAATACTCATCCCGCAAGGCATCGGGCACATATTTAAAGCGGCTGTTTATATATTTAAACAGCGATAAAGGCCGCACCAGCAGCCCGTATTTAGCCTCATATTCATTAAAATTTTCCAGGGAATGTTGCACGGAGAAATTTCTTACTACTGAATCTTTATACAACACTTTTTCCCGTACAAGGCGGCTTGTTCTTCCCGAAGCATTTTCAAATAGATCGGGGTTTACGCTAATTCCATCGGTTTGTTTTTTTTCTCTTACCATCCAGTTTTTATAAGTAAGAGTTTTATAATCATTATACACGTGCGTAAAACCATAGCCCGAAAAATATTCATTATATGCCAGCAGCAATATTAAAACAAGCAGCAATGGTAATATAAGCGGTCTAACAAGCCAAATAACTAATTGAACAAATATGATAGAAAGTATAACAGAAACTACAAGGTCCAGATTATATCCATTTACCTGTATTATGGGTATGTACCGGCAAATAAAGGGCGCCAGTGGAATAATAATAAAAAGCGCAGCCAGGTAAATAAAAAATTGCTGTGTTGCGCTGTGCCGGCGGGTGTTCTCCATATTAATTCAACTGCAATTACGGATAAACAACGGTAAATATTGTTAAATCATCCTTCAAATTAGTTTGATATGCACATTTATCCATTTATTGTAGAAAAACAAAAATGGGTAAAGCCCTGTGCAGGTTTAAATTTGCGTTACTCCGGTGGTTTCCTTGATTAATTTTATTGATTACCGGGTTGTAAACAATATTCTATAAATACACAAGGATGGCTGAAACAAAAGACAAATCGATTTTTGCGTACACCGAAGACAGTATTGTAAGCCTCGACTGGAGGGAGCACATTCGGCTGCGCCCCGGTATGTACATTGGTAAACTGGGTGATGGATCTTCTCCGGACGATGGAATATATGTATTGATAAAAGAGGTTGTTGACAATTGTATTGATGAACACATGATGGGGCATGGCCGCCATATAGATATTACCATAGATGCAAAAACAGTTACAGTGCGCGATTACGGACGCGGCATTCCACTTGGTAAAGTGGTAGATGTGGTTAGCCGTATTAATACTGGTGCTAAATACGACAGCAAAGTTTTTCAGAAAAGTGTGGGACTAAATGGTGTTGGAACAAAAGCTGTAAATGCTTTAAGTAATTATTTTAAAGTTGAAAGTTTTCGCGAAGGCAAAGTAAAGGCTGCAGAATTCGAAAGGGGTGTGCTTACAAAAGAATTTAAAGAAACCAAAACCGACGAGGATAATGGAACACTCATCACCTTTATACCCGATGAACAAATTTTTAAAAATTTTCATTATATACATGAGTATCTCGATAACCAGTTATGGAATTATTGCTACCTGAATGCAGGGCTTGTTATTAACCTGAATGGAAAAAGGTATGTAAGCAAGAATGGGTTACTAGATCTTTTGCAGCGCAAAACAAATGAAGATGAATTGCTCTATCCTATAATTCATATTAAGGGAGAAGATATTGAAGTTGCATTAACACATAATAATGATTATGGCGAAGATATTTTTTCATTTGTAAACGGGCAGTATACAACGCAGGGTGGTACGCATCAACAGGCTTTTCGCGAAGGGTTCGTAAAAACTATCCGGGATTTTTATAAGAAAGATTATGATGCGGCAGATATACGCCAGAGTATTGTGGCCGCAGTTTCTGTGCGTGTTCAGGAGCCTGTGTTCGAAAGCCAGACAAAAACAAAGCTCGGCAGCTTTATTGTGTATGAGGGTGGCCCAAGTATGAAAAACTTTGTAGGTGATTTTCTTTCAAAAGAGTTGAATAATTACCTGCACCGTAATGCAAATGCTGCAGATGCCCTCAAGAAAAAAATTGAACAAAACGAAAAAGAAAGAAAAGAATTAAGCGGAATAAAAAAGCTTGCCAACGAGCGGGCAAAAAAAGCAAACCTGCATAATAAAAAACTGCGTGACTGCCGCTATCATTACAACGATGAGCCAACGGGTAAAGACAAAAATACACTTCTGGAAAAACAAAAAGAGTCAATCATTTTTATTACGGAGGGCGATAGTGCCAGCGGTTCCATAACCAAAGCAAGAAATGTAGAAACCCAGGCTGTATTTAGCTTGCGCGGCAAACCACTTAATTGTTTTGGCCTAACCAAGAAGATCGTTTATGAAAATGAAGAATTTAATTTGTTGCAGCATGCACTAAACATTGAAGATGGCCTGGATGGATTACGCTATAACAAAATTGTTATTGCTACCGATGCCGATGTAGATGGTATGCACATTCGTTTACTTATTATGACTTTCTTTCTGCAGTTCTTTCCCGACCTGGTAAAGAAAGATCATGTATATATTTTAGAAACTCCTTTATTTCGCGTGCGCAATATGCCGGGCAAACAACGCGGAAAACAGGAAACCATTTATTGTTACAGTGAAACTGAAAAGCAGGAAGCAGTTAAGAAATTGGGCGGAAAGCCTGAGATCACCAGGTTTAAAGGTTTGGGTGAGATTTCTCCCGATGAATTTGAAAATTTTATAAGTGACGATGGAATAAAGCTGCAACCCGTAATTCTTGAACAGGGAGATCATATACAGGATCTGTTATCTTATTATATGGGTAAAAACACGCAGGAAAGACAGGAGTTTATTATAGATAATCTGAAGGTAGAACTGGATGTAATAAATGAATATGCAAATTAAATTTATAAAGGTAAGTTATGATGCACCTCGTATTTCAACAGGCGGACGTTGAAACATTACATAATGCGATAGCGTTGGATGAAAGTTTACAGGGAGAGATAATAGAAATTAAAGACGATTTTGCCGTAGGTCCAATCGATAACATTTTAAATGATGAAGGATATATGAATCGTTTAGAATGGTGGAAAGAAATTCTGAGATATTCAACCTATGCAGAAAATCTTGGCAGTTTTGATGACCGTAAAACGGTGCAACACATCAAAGAAAAACTTGCTGAAAATGAAAACAGAAAAATTGTGGATATGGATGGGGCAGAACCAACATGATGTGTGTGGTTATTACTGGCTCATAGGGCAACTGAAAGATTTTCAAAAACAGGTATTTATTTTATACCTCAACAATCTGCCATTCATAAATGAAAAGGGGGGCATTTTTTATCCTTCTACCATACACGAAATTCAACCCAAAGAATTTTTAAAAGCAAAAAAACTGGCACGCCCGGTTACCTTAAGTGAGTTTGAAATTGACCCCGATGAATGGAAGAAATTAGTATCCGAAAATCTGCTTGTAAGAATTTTGGAAGGTGGAAAAAAAATTGTTAGCAGGCCGGTTGAATTTTATGACAAAGAATTAATAAGCTCCGTAACAGGTGAACCGCAAAAAGTGCAAAAAACATTGCACAACTTTTATTCAAAAGCAAAAATAAAAACGGGCGATGTATTTCTTGTATGGCGGTTACGCGAAATGATCGCTGAACAAAAACTTGAGTTTATTGGTGAATGGGAAAAAGGCTGGAAAGAACTTTCCATAAAATTGCCTGCTGAGGCTTCGCAGGAAGTTTAATAAAAATTGTTACATACAAAAATGGCAAAGTCAGATAACGGAAGCGTTGTATTAAACGATAATGGTGTTCAGGGGCAATATAAAACCTGGTTTCTCGATTATGCGAGCTATGTAATACTTGAACGCGCTGTACCTGCCATTGAAGATGGACTGAAACCTGTGCAGCGCCGCATTCTTCATTCCATGAAAGAAATGGATGATGGTCGCTTTAACAAGGTGGCAAATATTATTGGGCAAAGCATGCAGTACCATCCGCACGGAGATGCAAGTATTGGTGATGCATTGGTTAATATGGGGCAGAAAGATCTGGTGATAGAAACGCAGGGCAATTGGGGCGATGTAAGAACAGGGGATGATGCCGCTGCACCCCGTTATATCGAAGCAAGGCTTTCTAAACTGGCATTGGAAGTTGCCTTCAATGCGAAAACAACAAACTGGCAACTAAGTTACGATGGCAGAAAAAAGGAGCCGGTAACGCTGCCTATGAAGTTTCCTTTGTTAATGGCGCAGGGTGCCGAAGGTATTGCCGTTGGTCTTTCCACCAAAATTCTTCCGCACAATTTTATTGAACTTTGCGAGGCATCTATAAAACATCTGCGCGGCAAAAAATTTGAGCTTTTCCCAGATTTTTTAACAGGCGGCATGATCGATGTTTCAAACTATAATGAAGGCAAGCGTGGTGGCAAAGTTCGCGTGCGTGCAATTATAGAAGAGCTGGATAAAAAAACCCTGGCCATTAGAAGTGTTCCTTACGGTGTAACAACATCTTCACTCGAAGAAAATATTGCAAAGGCAACCGAGGCAGGAAAGATCAAAATAAAAAAAGTAACAGACATAACGGCTAAAGAAGTAGAGATTCAAATTGAGCTTGCCGCAGGCATTTCACCCGATATTACTATAGATGCTTTATATGCCTTCACCGATTGCGAAGTAAGTATATCGCCCAATGCATGTGTTATCGTTGATCATAAGCCACGGTTTATGAGTGTGCATGATCTTCTTAAAATATCAACCGATAATACCAAAAATTTATTACAAAGAGAACTGCAGATAAGGTTAGGCGAACTCGAAGAAAAATGGCATTACACATCTCTTGAAAAAATATTCTTTGAAGAAAAAATATATAAGGAACTTGAAAAAAAACATGCCACATGGGATAAAGTGATAGAGGCTATTGATAAAGCATTTACCCCTTTCAAGAAAAAATTAAAGCGTGAAATAAAGCGGGAAGACATTCTGAAACTTACCGAAAAGCCTGTAAGACGAATTTATAAACTAGACATTGATGAGCTGAATGATCAAATAAAAAATATTGAAGTTGAAATAAAACAGGTAAAGTTCGATCTCGATCATCTTACAGATTATGCAGTAAAATACTTTGAGGATTTACTTAAAAAATATGGAAAAGGAAGGGAGCGTAAAACCGAAATAAAATTATTCGACACCATACAGGCAAAGCAGGTGGCAATTGCCAACACCAAATTGTACATGAACCGCGAAGAAGGGTTTATAGGTACCGGTTTAAAGAAAGATGAATTTGTGTGTGAATGCTCAGACCTCGATGACATTATCGCATTCACAAAATCCGGTGTAATGAAGGTTGTTCGTGTGTCTGACAAAGTTTTTATAGGAAAAGATATTTTGCATGCAGCCATTTTTAAAAAGAACGATGAACGCACCATTTACAATATGATGTATTTGGATGGAAAGTCTGGTACAACCTATGCAAAGCGTTTTAATGTAACCGGCGTTACCCGCGATAAAGAATACCTACTAACACGGGGTACCGACAAAAGTAAGGTGCATTATCTCAGCGTAAATCCTAACGGCGAGGCAGAAGTGGTAAAGGTGTTATTAAGTCCAAACAGTTCGGCACGTAATAAAGAGTTGGAATATTATTTTGAAGAACTGGAAATAAAAGGGCGCGGAAGTATGGGAAACATAGTTTCTAAATATCCGGTAAAAAGTGTGAAGTTCAAAGAGCAGGGCCGATCCACACTGGAAGGGCAGAAACTTTGGTTCGATGATAAGTTTGGCAGGTTGAATACCGATGCTAAAGGTATTTTCATAGGCGCCTTTGAACCCGACGATAAGATCATTATTTTTTACCACGATGGATATTATGAAGTAATAAACCAGGATCTGAACAGGCGTTTGGATGCCGACAAAATAGTCGCTGTAAAGAAACTGGATGATGAGACAATTATCTCGGTTGTTTATTCTGATATGGATAAAAAACAATTCAATGTAAAGCGGTTTAAAATAGAAACCTCCACTATAAATTCAAAGTTTCTGTGCATAAAGGAGGGTGAGGGAAATTATCTGGAGACGGTTACAACAGAAGCAGATCCGCTTTTATTATTTGAAAAGGGCAGGGGAGCACAAATAAGCCGTATAAAGTATAAGATAGGAAAGAATGTACCGGTAAGTGGCTGGAAAGCTGTTGGTGTACGTTTAGACGATTATAGTAAATCCGCTTCCATGCAATGGGTTGAGGCTAAAGGTGAAAATCGGCAGGCAGAGTTGTTTGGGTAAGATTTAGTTTGGCATTATTTTTTCGACTAAACATCAAATGTTTTATTATGAAAAAATATTCAATCTTTAGTATAATTAGTTTCCTCTTTTCAGCCATAATTCTAACCGGTTGCGTCTCCCAAAGAAAGTATGAAGATTCACAGATTGCTTTACGGTATGCAAGAAACGACAGTGCTATGCTCGCCACTAAAGTAAGTGCCCTGGAAGCAAGTATTGCCCGGTTACAAACCCAGATAAGCGGTTTAAATAATCAAATCGGGCAGCTAACAACCGACACTTCTTATAAACAACAACAGTTAAGCAGCAGCCAGCGGGAACTGGCAGAACAGCAACAAAAATTACAGTCTTTACAGGCTTTGCTTGACCAGCAAAAACAAAAGTCTGAAGAAATACGTAAGAAAATGGCTGATGCCTTAACGGGCTTTAATGCCAACGATCTCACTGTTACGCAGAAGAATGGAAAAGTATATGTTAGTCTTTCAGAAAATTTATTATTCCCTTCAGGAAGTGCAGCTGTAAATGAAAAGGGCAAGGAGGCGTTAAATAAACTTGCGCAGGTTTTAAATGTTAACCCCGACATATCCGTAAACATTGAAGGTCACACCGACTCAATACCAATACGTGGTAAGTATGAAGACAATTGGGCTTTAAGCGTAGCCCGTGCAACTTCAATTGTAAGGATACTGGTGAATGATTATAGCGTTTCTCCCCAGAGGGTTATTGCATCAGGTCACAGTTATTACGACCCCGTTGACACAAACGCTACTCCTGAAGGCAGGGCTAGAAACAGGCGAACTGAAATTATTCTCACGCCTAAGCTCGACGAATTATTTAAAATTATAGGTTCATAAAAAAAGCCTCCCGTTTAGGGAGGTTTTTTTTATGCGATAGTTTTTAAAATTATTTTGAACCAAAAAATTTTGTCAATATGTTTTTAAACGCAAACAGTCAGGTAAATAATGGTCGTGGATAATGAGAAAAAATAATAATGATTTGGGTGCATTTTATTTTAAGAAACGTTTCATTTCTCTTGCAGCATCCTTTTCTTTTATAGACTCGCGCTTGTCGTGAGATTTTTTACCGCGCGCTAAACCAATCTGAACCTTCACAAAATTTTTTTCATTAAAAAAAACTTTAAGTGGAACGAGGGTAAATCCCTTCTCCTTCATTTTTGTTTGAAGTTTGCGAAGTTCTCTTTTGGTGAGAAGCAATTTGCGGTCGTGCACAGCGATGTGGTTATTGGTGGTTCCCATAGAATACTCGGCAATATATAAACCACGCAACCAAAGTTCGCCTTTATCAAACAGGCAGAAAGCATCATTAAAACTAACCTTTCCGTCCCTGATGGATTTTACTTCAGTGCCCAGCAATACAACGCCTGCCTCATACTTATCATCAATATGAAAATTATAATAAGCCTGCCTGTTATTCATTTCTTTGGTCACAGACTGTTCAAATTAATATTGTAGGGTGAAGGAATGAATACAGGTATTTAAATTTATGCCTGCTAATTTTGAAGCAGCATAATTAGTTGGGAAAGTTTTTCTTTTAAATTCTTTCGGTCCACGATAAAATCTAAAAATCCATGCTCTAATAAAAATTCGCTTCGCTGAAAACCTTCGGGCAGGTCTTTTTTAATGGTTTCTTTTATAACCCGTGGGCCTGCAAAACCTATTAAGGCACCGGGCTCAGCAAAATTTAAATCTCCCAGCATACCGAAGCTGGCAGAGATACCACCAAATGTAGGGTCGGTTAGTAAAGAAAAGAATGGAAGCCTTGCATCACTTAACTGCGATAATTTACCACTTGTTTTTGCCAGTTGCATCAGGCTGAAGGCGCTTTCCATCATCCGTGCACCACCGCTTTTGCTTATTACCAGGTATGGTAAAGAATGTTTTATGCAATGGTCTACTGCGCGGCTAAATTTTTCACCCATTACACTTCCCAGGGAGCCGCCAATAAATTCAAAATCCATACACGCTATCACCAACTTCTTTCCATTCAATTCACCTACAGCCACACGCATGCTGTCTTTTAAATCAGTTTTTTCATGTATTTCATCAAGTCTTTTCTGGTAAGATTTCAGATCGGTAAACCCTAAAAAATCTTTACTGTAAATATTATCAAACAGCTCTGTGTATTGCTTTCCATCAAATAATATTTCAAAATAATCTTCGCTGCCAATGCGATGGTGATAGTTGCACTTTGGACATACAAAAAGATTTTCTTTTAATTCGTTGGTGGTGCAGATAAAATTGCACTCCGGGCATTTGCTCCACAACCCTTCAGGCATTTCTCTTTTATCGGCGGTAGAGGTTGTTATACCTTTTCTTCGCCTGCTATACCACTTTTGTTTTGGGCTGTTAGAAAGGTTACTGGAAGTCTCACCGGATAAATCATTATCAAAATCGTCTTCTTTTTCTTTTGCCATATTGCAAATTTATATAAACGGAAAAGGGCAAGCGTTTATAAATATAAACCCGGCCTGCCAATTTCCAAAGCGAAATTATTGCTTATGCTATGGTAATACTTTCGTCGAGGTACACATCCTGTATAGCCTGCAGCAGATCCACACCTTCATTAAAAGGACGTTGAAACGCTTTTCTGCCCAGAATAAGTCCCATACCACCTGCACGTTTATTAATTACAGCTGTAACAACTGCTTCCTGCAAGTCGGTTTCACCAGTGCTTTCGCCACCACTGTTTATTAAACCAACCCTGCCCATATAGCAGTTTGCCAGTTGATAACGGCAAAGATCGATAAGGTTATCAGAAGTTAATTTTTCATATACAAGTTTATGCGTCTTACCATGTTTGGTTGCAAGGTAACCACCATTATTGGTAGGTAATTTTTGTTTGATGATATCTGCCTGAATAGTTACACCCAAATGGTTTGCCTGCCCTGTAAGATCTGCGCTGGTGTGGTAATCTTTACCGTCAACTTTAAAGGCGTTGTTGCGTGTATAACACCATAAAATAGTGCTCATGCCCAGTTCGTGTGCCAGTTCAAAGGCTTCAGAAACTTCTTTTAATTGCCTTGCGCTTTCTTCACTGCCCCAGTAAATGGTTGCTCCTACACTAACCGCGCCCATGTTCCAGGCACTTTTAACGGTACCAAACATGGTCTGATCGTACCTGTTGGGAAAACTTAAAAATTCATTATGATTTATTTTAACTACGAAAGGAATTTTATGCGCATACTTTCTGCTCATAACAGCCAATACACCAAATGTTGATGCCACAGCATTGCAGCCACCTTCTATGGCAAGCTTAATAATATTTTCAGGATCGAAATAAATAGGATTGGGTGCAAACGATGCTCCAGCACTATGTTCAATGCCCTGGTCTACAGGAAAAATGCTGCAATAACCGGTTCCTTTAAGTCTGCCGTTGTCAAGTAACTGCTGCATGCTGCGCAGCACCTGGTTATTGCGGTTACTGTTTGCCCAAATTTTATCAAGATGATCTGGCCCGGGAAGGTGCAGATCAGATTTATTTATAGTAGTACTTTGATAATTTAATAAACCCTCTGCTTTATCGCCCAGCAGTTCTATAATTTTTGAATTCGCCATTTTAATATTGATTAATGGTTTAAAAAAAGAAAAACGCCGGGTAAAACAAGGCATGCTGGCTGTATGGGTGATAGATTCTATCAAAAATATCTAACCAGGAATGGTTGTTTATCAGGCCTGCGCAAATATAGGCACTGTAAACAAAGCATGAAAAAATAATCAATTTAACGGTGAAGCCTTTTCAGTAACTAATGTTTGTACTTTTTTAAGGTATGATGCGGCGTGCAGCATCCTGCTGCCATACCAGCTAAACATTTCGCCATCGACCGTTAGGGCCGGAATTTTTAACGCCGCGTATAAAGCCTCAGCATGAGATTGTTTAAAGGGGAAGGGTTCGGAAGAGAGCAGTATTACATCGCAATTAAGTTTCTGTAATTCCTCAGGGGTGGTTTCAGGGTACCGGGGTTTGTTTTCGAAAACATTTATATTACCACACCTGCGCAACATATCACCAATAAAGGTATTGCCCCCGGCGGCCATATACGGGTTTTGCCATATTAAATATGCGACCTTTTTCGGCTTAGTGTATGAATATAAGGGAGCGAAGGCTTCTGTAATATCACTAATTAGTTTTACGGCACTTTCATTTTTATTTAGTACCCTTCCAAGAAGGCTTATCATTTCCAGGGCATCATTAAAATTGTTTACATCTGTTACGAGAACCGGGGCAATTTTTTGAAGCACTTCAATCTGGTCCCGAACATTTTCTTCTTTGTTGGCAATAATAAGGTCGGGATGTAATTTTCTTACGGTAGAGATAATTATATTCTTTGTACCACCTACCCGGGTTTTAGTTCTAAACCATTCAGGCGGATGAACGCAAAATTTTGTGATACCAACAGTTTCATCGGCCAACTTAAAATGGTAAAGCAGTTCAGTTAAGGATGGAACCAGGGAAATTATTCTCTTTGGCGGGTATTGTAGCAATTCTATAGTCCGGCCAATCTGGTCAACACATAAATGCATGTTTTTTAATTGAAGATGAGGCATATTTTCTATTGAATCATTAAATTATGCAGGTTAAAAAAATATAGAATATCTTTAAATTATCATAATAATAAATAAGTTTTAAAAACCATGCCGGCTGATGTTTGAGATATTTGACAATAATATTTTATACAATTTCAGGCAGCTACTACCTGCAACCATACATATATTTAAAGTGTTCGACAAAGACCTGGAAGACGAAGCGCCTGGCGATAATATTCCTACAGATTTTTTTACGCATACTCTTTCTGAAACAGAGCTTGCCCGGCAGGCCAAACAAATTGCTATCTATTTAAAGGGTAGTAATGAAACAGATTTTGTGTTTTTTCATCCCTATTCATCATTAAATAAAGAAAACGAATGGCTATTTAACTCTGCAAAAGTCAACCTGTTTCACAAGCGCAACTACTGCGAGGTTGTAATAACATCCTTCGATTTAGGTATAATGACCACAGAAAAGAAAGCCTTGTATACTGTACTTAATGATTACGGCTTTTTTAAAATGAATTTAAATAAGGTGAATTTTCTTTCTTTAAGGGAAAAGGTAATCATCAGGTTGTTGGCTAAGGGAATGACAAGCATGGAAATTGCTTCAGCACAACATATTTCAGTTCATACGGTAAATACACATCGTAAAAATATTAATAAAAAACTAAACATAAAGAGTACTGCAGCGCTACTAAGATTTGCTGAGGTATTTGAATTTAATTAACCTGTGAAGGAATGAGTTATTTTACTCAACAAGAAATAGCGGATATAAACCGTCAGCAGATTTTTTCTTTGGAAAGAAAAATTAATAGGGGAGAATTTAATTTAGAAGAGATAGGAGAATATGTGCCCGGTACATTGGGGTTAGTTGATTTAATTAATGCTGAGACAACGTACATGAATAAAAAGGGATGCAGCATACTTAAACATTCAAAGGAAGAACTTCAGGCATTAGGAGCAGAATACTTTACAAAGTTTTTTGTACCGGAGGAGGTTGAGAAAATTAACATTCAATGCGAAGCGTTATATAATGCGCAGGATAATGGACTAACTCTAAATTTTGCCCAGCGGGTTAAGGCTGTGGACGATCCTTATTTCAAATGGTTTTTTACTTCTACAAAATTGCTATATCCACCAGGTGATGGTTCGGGCAACAAACTAATAATACTGGTAAATGAGGTGAATAGAGCGGAGCAATTAACCAGAAAAATTCATTCTGTTCTGGAAGAATCAGACTGGATGAAAAACCATTTCAAAAAATACTGCCTCTTAACCAAACGCGAAAAAGAAATTATATCATTAATATTTAAAGGGAAAAACAGCCAAATTATTTCTGAAGAATTGCTTATTTCGAAGCTTACAGTTAATACTCACCGGCGGAATATTTTCGAAAAATTACAAATTAAAACCTTTGCCGAACTGCTGAAGTTCGCCACCACATATTCTATTATATAAGGTATACAAAAGCAGTAAAATACCTAAACATAGGTATATATATGGCATATTATTAGGTCAATTTTGTAAACCTCAGGGTATAAGCCCTGGCTTTAATTAAAACGCCTTTTTTCAACCCCACCCTTAAAAATCTTTATATTTATTTAGCAAGGCTTTGAATTACATCGTACTTGGTAACAATGTGAAAATCGCCTTTGTCGTCTTTTGCCAGCACGGCTCCATTTTCTTTATTGATTAATGAACCTATGCGCTCTACAGGTGTATCGAATGAAATAACAGGGTACGGTTTTTCCATCACCTTTTCAATGGTGCAATTTTTTAATTCCGGATCGTTAAAAATTTTCTGGAATAGGCCATTTTCGCTTACGGCGCCAAGGGGTCCTTCCCCATTCATTACAGGTATATGTTCAATATCATATTTCTTCATTAGTTCTACCGCTTCGCTAACCGAGTTGTCCGGGCTAATTGTAACGAGGCGCTTTGCCGATCTGCCGTTAACGATGTCTTTAAATGTTTTAACGTCTAAAAAACCGCGTTCCATCATCCATTGATCATTGTATACTTTTCCTACATAGCGGCTTCCATGGTCGCAGAAAACAACCACCACAACATCACCTTTTTTAAAATTGTTCTTTAACTGCATAATGCCCTGTAATGCACTGCCACTGCTGTACCCTACAAATATGCCCTCCTCCTTAGAAATTCTTCTTGCCATAACAGCCCCATCTTTATCGGTAACCAGTTCAAACTTATCTATCAGGTTCATTTCGTAGTTGGCAGGAACAAAATCTTCTCCAATACCTTCTGTAATGTAGGGGTGCACCTCGTTCATGTCAACTTCCCCGGTCTCATGGTATTTTTTTAATAATGACCCATACACATCTATGGCTAAAACTTTTATATCCGGGTTCTTTTCTTTAAGGTATTTGGCAGTGCCTGTAATGGTGCCGCCGGTACCGGTGGCTATTACAAGGTGTGTTATCTTTCCTTCTGTCTGCTCCCATATCTCTGGTCCTGTGCTTTCGTAATGCGCCTGCCTGTTTGCCAGGTTATCGTACTGGTTCATGTGAAAAGAGTTCGGGATTTCTTTTGCCAGCCTCGCCGCCACTGAATAGTAACTGCGGGGATCTTCGGGCTCAACATTCGTTGGGCAAACGATTACCTCGGCGCCCACGGCTTTTAATATGTCTGCCTTTTCTTTAGACTGTTTATCGGTTGTAACAAAAATGCATTTGTAACCTTTAACGCTCGCTGCAAGGGCAAGGCCCATACCCGTATTACCCGAAGTGCCTTCAATGATAGTTCCACCTGGTTTTAATTTTCCCAATCTTTCAGCCTCTTCAACCATTTTCAGTGCCATGCGGTCTTTAATGGAGTTGCCCGGGTTAAAATATTCAACCTTTGCAAGCACGGTACAAGGTAATTCTCTGGTTATCTTGTTTAATTTGATCAGCGGTGTATTTCCGATGGTTTCCAGTATATTATTCAGCCACATAAATCACATTTATTTGGGCGCAAAGATAAATATTTAGTTTCAGCGTAATGGAAGGCTGTAATTATTAAGATGTAAAAACATTTATATCTGCCAATTGTAATAAGGGAATGAAGCAAAGGATAAACATCATGTGGTTTAGAAGAGACCTGCGCCTGAACGACAACGCGGCTTTTTTTTATGCCCTTAAACAGGGCATACCTGTTTTGCCCCTGTTTATTTTTGACAGGAATATATTGGATGACCTTGAAGACAAAGATGATGCGAGGCTAACCTTCATTCATGCCCAAATAGAAAGTTTAAAAAATGAATTGAAAGTTTTAGGCAGTGGGCTGATGGCTGTTTACGGATTTCCATTAAAAATTTTTGAAGAACTGTTGCAAAGCTTTGAAGTAGAAACGGTTTTTACTAATCACGATTACGAGCAATATGCCATTGACCGCGACAGGCAGGTAGCTGAATTGTTGAAGCATAAGAGCATTGGTTTTAAAACATATAAAGACCAGGTAATCTTTGAAGGAAGAGAAATTTTAAAAAATGATGGAACGCCTTTTTCGGTTTTTACACCTTACAGCAAACAATGGACGGAAAAACTTTCGCCTTTTTACTTAAAAAAATACAATAACAAATTATATTTTTCTTCGCTTATAAAGCAGGCAATTTTTAAAGTGCCGTCACTTGAAAGCATGGGTTTTAAGCCATCGCAAATATCAATTCCAAAAGCAGGCATGGCAGAAAAGTTATTGAGTGAGTACGCCAAAAAAAGAGATTATCCATCATTCAAAGGAACAAGCCGCCTTGGGGTGCATTTACGATTTGGGACCGTAAGCATCAGGCACGCAGGTGAACAAGCCATTGCGCATAGCCAGGTATTTTTAAATGAACTTATATGGCGCGACTTTTACCAGATGATTCTTGCGAATTATGAACATGTACGAAGAGGCGAATCTTTTAAACGGGAATATGACAGGATTGTCTGGAGAAACAATGAGCAGGAATTTGAATTATGGACCAAAGGTTTAACCGGGTATCCCTTAGTAGATGCAGGCATACGCGAATTAAATTCCACGGGCTTCATGCATAACCGGGTTAGAATGGTTACTGCCTCTTTTCTCACCAAACATTTGCTTATTGACTGGAGGTGGGGTGAGGCATATTTTGCGAAAAAATTACTTGATTTTGATTATGCCTCAAACAATGGTGGGTGGCAATGGGCAGCGGGTTCGGGGTGCGATGCCGCACCTTATTTCAGAATATTTAATCCAACTCTACAACTGGAGAAATTTGATAAAGACCTGACCTATGTAAAACAATGGGTGCCCGAATTACTTACAGGCAATTACCCTGCACCAATGGTTGACCATAAATTAGCCAGGCAACGAGCTCTTCAGATTTATTCAAATGCGCTTAAAAATTAAATTTTGCGTTTAAATGATCGGCCCTGCAAAAACCTCTGCAGGGCTTAAACCTGAGGTATTATTTACAACCCGAAGAAATTCCATAACTGCCTGTTGACCATTTTTGCCCAGGTCAACTGAATAATCATTTACATACAGGTTTATGTGTTTATGCATAACCTCAGTACTCATTTCACTTGAGTTTACTCTAACAAAGCCGGGTAGGGATTGTGAATAATGTTTATAAGCATAACGTATGCTTTGTTCAATCAGGTTGTTAACCGTTTGTAAAACATGGACCTCTATGTTTTTACGACCAACAATACCGCCGAGTGGAACAGGAAAACCTGTTTTTTCTTCCCAATTTGCCCCGAGGTCCATTATTAATTTAAGCCCCTTTTGTGCATAGGTAAAACGGTTTTCATGAATGATAACTCCTGCATCGGCCTTGCCCTGTACCACGTCTCTTTCCACTTCGCTGAAAACATTAAAATACTTATTTTGGACGTTTGGATATGCATATGTTAGAAGCCTGTTTGCAGTAGTATGTTTGCCGGGTATCACTATGCGGGCGTGTTGCATCAGCCTGTCTTTATCGGCCTTTGCATATGTTTCCGCAAATTCGGGTAGGGCGATCAATAGGGGGCCGGTTCCGAAACCCAGTGCACCTCCTGCATTTAATACTAAATAGTTTTGAAGAATATCGCTCAGCACACCGAAACTAACCTTGGTGAAATCAATTCTCTGCTCTAATGCCCATTTATTAAGGGTTTCAACATCCTCCATCAAAACTTTAAATTGTATTCCTTTCGTATCAATCTTTTCCTTTACTAAAGCCTCAAAAATAAATGTGTCGTTGGGGCAGGGAGAAAATGCCAGTGTGTATTCCATTCATTAAGCTTTATAAAAGGTTCAGATACCTTGTAAGGTGGTCATTTAAAATTTGAATGGATTCATTCAATTTCCATTGTTGTTTGTTTCTCTCTCCTACATAATTACTGGTTGTTCTTATTTGAATGAATGGAATGTTCATTTCGAGGCAAACAGCGTGCAACGCGGCACCCTCCATACTTTCAGAAAAAGGGTCATACTTTTTAACCAGGTGGTTGATCCTTTCTTTGCGTGTGGTTATTTCGTTAACCGTAATTCCATTCACCTTTTTTAAATATAAAAGGTTGTATGAATCCAGGTTCGGATTTGTTAACCTTCCGTTTAAAAATGGTGGTGCATCGGCGTCGGCTAAATTGAGGTCAAAAACATCTTTAAAAACGCTGCCTTCTTCTACACCCAGGTCACCGGTTACTTCATTCTTAATAACCACCGTTTGTAACAAGGGCTGATTATGATTATAACACCCTGCTATGCCTGCCTGCACAATTAATTCAAATTGAGAATGGTACAAATATTTCATTAAGTTTATTGCAGTCAAAAGACATCCTATACCGGTGTTAAAAAAATTAATTTCAAGATGGCTGCAAGCGTTTTGATCTTCCTTAAAATGTTTTTTTGTTTCCGCAACCTCAAATTCTGTTGCAGCGATCACCGCTATTTTCATAACCAGCAAAGTTCGTGGTAAAAAGGTGAAGTTGCAAGCTTTGGCAACCATCCATTAACTTTGCACCCTTTAATTAATGCATGGTATATTTAACGAGGATAGAGCACTTTAATGCCGCCCACAAATTGTTTAATCCCGGTTGGAGCAAAGAAAAAAATGATGCGGTTTTTGGTCCTTTGCGCAAATGAAAACTGGCATGGTCACAATTTTGATCTTCATGTAACCATTAAAGGAGAGATTAATGAAGACACCGGGTTTTTAATGGATGCAAAGAAACTTAAACAGTTAATTACCGATCACATATTACTGCACCTTGACCATAAGAATTTAAATCTTGATGTTGATTTTTTAAAAGGTAAAATTTGCAGTACCGAGAATTTGGCTACTGCCATATGGGAACAGTTAACGCCGCACCTGCCGAATAATGTTCAATTACATTGTATTAAATTGTACGAGACGCCACGCATATATGTTGAATATTTTGGTTAATAAAATAAGTCTATGAATAAGGTTGCGGTTTACAGAAAGGAACATTTTAACGCCGCCCACAGGTTGCATAATGAATTGTGGAGTGATGACAGGAATGCCGCGGTTTTCGGCAAATGTAATAACCCCAATTACCATGGGCATAATTATGAACTGATAGTTAAGGTTACGGGCGTGCCCGATGAAAATACAGGGTATGTGATGGATATGAAAGTACTAAGCGACCTTGTTAAGGCTGAAGTGTTAGTCAAATTTGATCACAAGAATTTAAATATTGATGTGCCGGCTTTTAAAAATAAAAACCCAACTGCTGAAAATATAGCTATGGTAATATATGATCTTTTGCGGGATAAGATCGATGCATCGCACGACCTTAAAATTATTTTGTTTGAGACGGATAGAAATTTTGTAGAATATCCTGCCTGATAAAACTTAAAGCATTTATACATGTCGTATTCAAAAATTGAACATTATCCTGAGGAGGCAAAAGGCAACCTGATGGAAGCTTACACCAACATCATTAAAATACTTGGCGAAGACCCGGAACGTGAAGGTCTTGTAAAAACACCCGAGCGTATTGCCAAAGCCATGCAATATATGACGCAGGGTTACGGCATTGATGCTGTGGAAATACTTAATTCTGCACGTTTTCACGAGAATATCAGTGAAATGGTTTTGGTGAAAAATATTGAACTGTACAGCATGTGCGAACACCATATGCTTCCTTTTATAGGAAAAGCGCATATTGCATACATACCTAACGGATATATAACAGGGTTAAGTAAAATTGCACGCGTGGTAGATGTGTTTTCAAGAAGGTTGCAGGTGCAGGAAAGGCTTACCATACAAATTATGGAAGCTATTAAAGAAAGCCTTCAACCACTGGGAGTAGGTGTTGTTATTGAAGCCAAACATTTATGTATGATGATGCGCGGTGTTCAGAAACAAAATTCCGCCACAACAACATCCGCGTTTTTTGGGGAGTTTGAAAAAGATTCTACAAGAAGCGAATTTTTAAGACTCATCAGTTCCAACCTGGGTTAATAATTTTATTTTAATTAATAAATAAAAGCAATGTCAAAACATGCATATGTATTTCCCGGTCAGGGTTCTCAGTTCCCGGGAATGGGAAAAATATTATTTGATAATAATGAAGGAGCCCAAAAATTATTTCACCGCGCAAACGAAATATTAGGTTTTGACTTAAGTGATATAATGTTTAACGGCTCTGCCGATGATCTGCGCCAGACAAATGTTACACAACCTGCCGTATTTCTGCATTCAGTTATTGCATACATGGTTTCGGTAAATGAAGTACCAGGAATGGTCGCTGGTCATTCGCTGGGAGAATTTTCCGCGTTGGTGGCAAACCAAACACTAAGTTTTGAAGATGCGCTTAAACTCGTTAGCCTGCGGGCCAAAGCTATGCAGGCAGCTTGCGAATCTATACCATCAACCATGGCTGCCGTGCTTGCCTTAAGTGATGAAAAAGTAGAGGAAGTTTGCAGGCAGGTGCAGGATGAAACTGGCGAAATTGTGGTTGCCGCAAATTATAATTGTCCAGGTCAGCTCGTTATAAGCGGTTCAATAACAGGCATTGATATTGCCTGTGAAAAGATGAAGGCTGCAGGTGCCAAACGTGCATTGGTATTACCCGTGGGCGGGGCATTTCATTCTCCATTAATGATGCCTGCAAAACAAGAGCTTTCAGCAGCCATTGCTGCCACTTACTTTAACCAGCCAATTTGCCCAGTTTATCAAAATGTAACTGCTGAGCCTGTTACAAGCCCTGACCAAATAAAACAGAATTTAATAGAGCAGCTTACCGCGCCTGTAAAATGGACCCAAAGCGTGGATGCAATGGTTAGAGATGGAGCAACGATGTTCACAGAAGTTGGCCCCGGTAAAGTGTTGCAGGGGTTAATTCTTAAGATCGCCAAAGATGTTACAGTACATGGCATAAATTAAAAAGCTACCCCGTAAAAGGGGCAGCTTTTTAATTGTTATCACCAGGATTACTGTATTTCAATATTACGAGAAATTTTTTGTGCGCCTTCTTTTTTAGCTATGCTAAGCCTAAGCACACCATCTTCATACCTTGCTTCTATCTTATTCGCATCAACAGTGTCATCCAGGTTAAATGTGCGAACGAATGATTGCTGGCTGTATTCTTTTCTAATCCAGGTTTTTTGGTCATTCTCCTCATTGTTTTCTTCTTTGTGTTCGAAAGAAACAGTTAGGGTTTCACCATTTACATTTAATTTAAAATTCTCTTTCTTCATGCCGGGCGCCATCATTTCAATCTCATAGGTTTTGTCTGTTTCGCGAATGTTAACGGGAATATTGAATGCCCTGTTCATTCTGTCTAAACCCCACCCATCATCATCAAAAAAGCGGGAGAGGTTATTTTGAAATACCTGGTCTATTAAACCACTGAATACAGGCACTGGTGAAGTTTCGTTGCCATTTTTTCTTTTAATGATATTTGTCATAATTCCTCCTTTTTTTCTCTGATTTTTCAAAATTTATACCGTTGTATTAATTATGAAAAAATTTCAGTTTTCAAGAAAAATATTCATGAAAAAATTTCTGATAAATGGCGGGTAAGTGAAATTTACAATGTTATCTTCTAAATACTCGTTCCCCTAACCGGGCAATTACGTTGTCGCGATGGCTTTTACTAAGGGGCAGGGATTGATTTTCTAACCTTACTTCGGTTTGGTCAATGGTTTGAATGGCATCGAGCGAAACGAGGTAAGATTTATGAATGCGTATAAAAAGGTCTTGCGGAAGTTTTTCCTGCATGCCTTTAAAAGTTAGATAGGCCACATATTTTTTCTGGATAGTATGTACAACAATATAATTGCTCATGCCTTCTATATACAGCACATCTGCCATTTTTATTTTTTCAAGTTTAGAATTAGATTTAATAAAAAAGAAATCGTTGGACTGATCTTTAAGTGGAGAATGTTTTACAAGATAATCCTGAGCTTTTAGGGCAGATTTTAAAAATCTTGCAAAGCTTACCGGCTTTAGCAAATAATCTAAGACATCTAGTTCAAAACCTTCCAAAGCGTAATTTGGGTAAGCAGTTGTAAAAATGATGAGGGGGGGATTGTCCAGGTTTTTAAGAAAATCAATTCCGGTTTGCTTGGGCATTTGAATGTCAAGAAAAATAAGGTCAATTGATTTCTTTTGCATCCACGACCTTGCTTCTGCTGCACTTTTACATTCTGCAACAGGGTATAAAAAATTTACCTGCCGAATGTGTTCAAGAATTCCCTTGCGAGCAATAGGTTCATCATCAACAACAAGGCAATTAATCATAATAATTAATTTTTAATGTGGTTTCATACACGTCTTCAGTTTGGCGGGTTATAATTTCATGGTGTTCCGGGTAAAGTAATTCAAGGCGTCTGCGTAAGTTTTCAATACCCAGCCCACCCGAATTAATTAAGAGGTTTACAGATGCAGCTCTGTCAAACGAATTAATGGTGTTTATTATAAAAAAATTCTCCTGCTGTTTAAGAGAGATGTATATTTTGTTTAAGGCTGCATCTTTAAAATGAGATACATGCTTAAAAGCATTCTCAACAAGTGGAAGAATTAATAAGGGTGCAATTTTAAAACCTCCAATGTTTCCGCAAATATTTAATTGTATGTCTGAGCCTTTTTCCATGCGCAGGGTTTGAATGGCGACATAATTCTTAATATAAACTAATTCTTTCGATATATCAATTTTGTCTGATGTGCACTCGTATAACTGGTATCGCAACATTTCAGACAATTTCTCAACAGAGGCTCTTGCGCTTACATTTTTTTTATCTATCTGAAAATAAATGGTGTTAATAACATTGAATAAGAAGTGGGGATTTATTTGGGAGCGTAAAAAATTTAGTTCTGTATTTACCTTTTCTTTTTCTACTACTATCAGCTGCCTTCTAAGACGAAAGCTGTCAGACATTATTTTTAAACCTCCGGCGCCAAAAGAGGCGATCATTGAGGTCCACATAAATATATTCAGGTCGAATCTTAGCTTTTGTGAATCGGTTGCAATGATACTCCGTGATGGATCGAATAAATGATCAATCGTTCGAACACCAAGCATCATAGCGCTACCTGAAATAATGACCAACAGCATTAATGCCCCTACAAATTTTGCGTACTTTTTTTTGTATAGGGTTTTCGGAATTAAAACATAGGCGGTAAAATAAAAAGGAAAGGTGGAGAAAATAATTACTGCAGCTGCATTAAATATTTGGGGTACAACTTGTTCTTTATTGCTGTAATAGGTGAAGAAGGTTGATGAACCTACCATTGCCCACATTACGATATGCAACAGTTTATATTTAAGCAGCCATTTCTGGATATTTATTTTCATTAGGGATTTGGTTGCGGAAAAAACAAAAGCAAATTACATGCAACTTTTCAGACCAAAAATTTCTCTTGTCAAGAAAATAAGCGGTTACATCAAGTAAATGTAAGATTTTATATAATAAGCATAAATAAGTTTAAGCAAACCTATACTTTCAATATCCCCTTATTCTTTAACGCTTAATCTTCGACTCATGAAATCAAAAATTCTACTTAGCTTATTTATTTTTTGCGGCTTTCTATCCCTTACTGCCAAAGCCTATGAAACGGAACCAAACAATACAAGGGCACAGGCCAATACCCTGGCCTTAAATGGAACAAATTCAGGAAAAATTGGCGTTTCCGGCGATGAAGACTGGTGGAAAGTTACTACTACAGGAGACGGCAGGTTAGACATAAGCCTCACTGTTTCAAATTCTCTTTATACCTGGGTTTATTTATATGACAATAATGGTATCGCGTTATTGAATTCAGGTTACACTTCTTCTGCTTTTACCCTTCCGACAGATGGTTTGGCAGCAGGTACTTATTATATTAAGATTATTCCTTATTATGGTGGACAACTTCCTGAGTACACTGTTTCTAATGCTTTGATACTGCCTGCCCAGGCAAATGATGTTGAACCCAATGGAACACGGGCCACTGCGAAAGTCTTGCCTCTTAATGGGTCTAAAACCGGTCATGTGGGGTACTATTATAATTTAGTGAGAGATAGCTCTGACTGGTACAAAGTAACAACTACTGCTGATGGCGGAATAAGTCTTACAATCACCTCTCATAATAGTCAATATGTATGGGTTTATTTGTATGATAATGATGGAACCACGCAGTTGGCTGCACGCTACACTTCAGGAAATCTTGAATTTACTACCGACGGGTTAGCCGCAGGAACTTATTATTTACAAATTAAGACGTATTACCAATCTGATTATGCACCATATACAATTGCTAATAACCTTATTGTTCCAGTTCAGGCAAATGACGTTGAACCTAACGATGTGTATGCCCAGGCTAACGTTTTGCCCCTTAATGGAAGTAAGACAGGGCATGTAAATTATTATTATAACCTTAATAGGGATGTTGCTGACTGGTATAAGGTTACTACTAATAACGATGGAATGTTAACAGTAAATTTAACCTCACAAAACGGCAAATATGTATGGGCTTATTTGTATGATCATAATGGGACCACATTGATATCCAGTCAATATACCAACTCCAGTTTAGAAATTAAAGCAGATGGATTGCAACAGGGTACCTATTATATTAAAGTTACTACCTTTTACACTGCAGATTTTGCCCCATATACCTTAGCCAACACACTAACCACATACAATTATGCAAATGATACTGAGCCTAACAAAAGGTTTGTGGATGCAAAAACAATTCCTGCAAATCAATCTGTTACCGGGCATGTAGGATTTTATTATAACAATGCACGTGATTCGGTTGATACCTGGAAAATAAATTATACAGGAGCTGGAAATTTAACCCTGCAATTTGACCAGGAACAAAATAAAATAAGTAATGATGTCGTGGCAATTTGGTTTCAGGTTTTTAAAGATACCAATGCTGCCCCAATTCACAATTCGTACTATTATACCAGCAGCGGACCAATTAATTTTACCAATCTTTCCCAGGGATATTATTATATAAAGGTTTTCCCATATTATAATAGTCAATATGCTGCCTATTCAATTTCAAACACCTTTACACAGGTAAATATTGCCAGTATAAATATTACGTCGGCAACTAGTAATGGTTGCACAAATGGTCAATTGCAAATGCAGGGCAGTGGTAGCAAACCACCATATACAGTGTATTTATACAGGTTTGGTCAATTGTATAATACATACATATCTTACAATACAAGTGGTTTCACAGCAAGTAACCTGCCACCGGGTATTTATTATGCCACTGCCTACGGTGATGGCGCTACAGGAAGTGCATATGGAACAAGCAATACAAAAAGTCTGTTGCCCCCTGCAACGACAACAGGTGCAACCACCAATATAACCAGCAGTAAGGCTACCTTGAATTGGACAAAAATTGATTGTGCGAACGGATACCTGGTGCAATACCGTGTTCAGGGTACTACACCGTGGACACAAAAGATCGTGCTGGGAAATAAAAACAATCTAATTCTTACAGGTCTTGCTTCAAATACAACCTATCAATTCCGGGTAGCCACAGGTGTAGGGCTCGATACCGTTAATAATTATGTGTTGAGTGCATTTACTCCAATAGATGTGTTCGCTACTTCAGCATCGTTAATTGCTAAAAGTTCTGATTTTAATGTATCACCAAACCCGGCGAACAATTACTTTATTATTCAAACAAGCAAACAAGGCAATGAATTAATAACTGCCTCACTAAAAGATGCATCCGGACGGGTTTTCTGGAGCGCATCCGGCATAACTTATACGGCTTTAAATAACACACGTGTTAACGTGGCGGGGCTTAAGCCAGGAATGTATTATTTAAATTATGGAACAGCCCTAAACCTTCAAACCTTTAAGGTAATTGTTAACCGATAAAGAATACCTATTTCATAGTTTAAAGTCCCTGTGAATTTTCACAGGGACTTTTTTTTGTATTGATGAGATGCTTTATTAAATTAAATGTTCAGTAACAACGACCTTCATTATTTCAAAGACACATTTGGACTATTTAATTGTTATAACTACACCAACCCTGGCACGTTTCTTCAATTCTTAAGGAGCACTGGTACAGGAACTACGCCCCATTATTGGAATAAAAGGACTGAAACTTTTTATGTTTTATCAGGTAGATATCATATATATTTTTTAAATAAAAACCCTTTTACTTTGAAATATTGAATTCCCCGATTATTTTTACCACTTATCCTATCCCTTAAAATTCAATACTCCAATCTCTTCCTGAAGTTCCAACTAAATAATAACTTAATTAAAATATGAAACAAATCTACTATTTGCTGGCGGTGCTATGTGCACTAAGATGGAACATTGCATTCGCGGCCGAAACCGAACCCAACAACACCCGGGAACAAGCCAGTACATTAGCCTTAAATGGTAGCACTACCGGAAATACATCTACTCCGGCGATGTTGACTGGTGGAAGGTAACTACAACCGCAAATGGGCGGCTGGATGTTAGCTTAACCATTTCGAATTCTATTTACACTTATCTCAGCATTTATGACAATAATGGAACCACTGTTTTTTACAGTTATTATTCCCATGCTGTTGTAAGCACCAGTGTTGATGGTTTAGCTCCGGGCACTTATTATATAAAAGTGAATCCTTATTATTCCAGCGAAAACTCTGTTTATACCCTTTCAAACACACTGGTACAACCGTCGCAGGCTAATGATGTTGAACCCAATGGTACAAAGGCGTTAGCAAAGGCCATTCCATTAAACGGATCGAAAACCGGGCATGTGGGTTATTATTACAATAATCAGCGGGATACTACAGACTAGTGTAAAGTAACAACTAATGCAGATGGAAAATTAAGAGTAAATCTTACATCCAATAACGCAGCTAACGTCTATGTATATGTGTATGACAATGATGGAACTACTTTATTAAATTCTAGTTATACCTCATCAACATTATCACTGGAGAATGATGGATTAGCACCGGGAACGTATTATATAAAAGTAAATTGCTACTATAGTTATGGTTTTGCTGCCCTCATGACCCGGAGCCTAATAACCTTATAACGCAGGCAAAAGTTTTACCCTTCAATGGTTCTGCAACAGGCAGGGTTGGTTATTATTATAATAACAGCAGGGATACTACAGACTGGTATAAAGTAACAACCAATGCAGAGGGCAGGTTAAGACTTAATCTTACAAGCTATAACGGATCCTACGTTTATATGTACCTCTAGGACGGAAATGGAACCAATGTATTAAACTCAACCTATACCGCCAACACAGCAGAAATACATACAGATGGTTTGGCGGTAGGTACTTATTACGTACGGGTTAATTGTTATTACACTTACAACTTTGCGCCTTACACTATTTCGGATTCTTTATTTAAGCCGGTGCAGGCTAATGACATGGAATTTAATAATACTATTGCGCAGGCACTTACATTACCAGAAAATAGTTCTACCGTAGGTCATGTGGGTTACTATTATAACAATTACAGGGATAGCCTGGACTGGTATAAATTAACTACCACGGACGATGGTATGATCAATGTAACTATCACTTCACAAAATGGCAATTACATGTATGTCCAGTTTATATGATAACGATGGTGTGTCGTTGCTCGGCGGAACATATACCGCAAGTACCGAAACGCTTAAAGTTGATGGTTTGGAAAATGGAACATACTTCATAAAGGTTTTCCCTTATTTTAATTATCAGTTTGCTCCATACACCATCAGTACCCAAACAACAACATACGATTTCCGAAATGATCTAGGCGGTCCTTATACTAAATTCACCATAGCGGCAAATAGTTATGAAACAGGGCATGTAGGCTTCTATTATAACAATCAAAGAGACACATCAGATACCTATAAGGTAAATTATACGGGAACCGGTAATCTGAATATTGTACTCGAACAGGAAGTACATAAAATAGATAATTCGCTAATCTACATGTATGTATTTGTGTATGCAGACACATTGCAAGCTCCGATTTATTCAAATTATTATTATGGAGGTGGTGAGATTCAGCTTACCGGTTTAGCACAACAGTATTATTATATTAAAGTTCAGCCATACTACTCTTCGCAATTTGCTTCTTATAAATTAGGGGTAAACTTCGAACAGGTAAATATTGCTTCTGCAACTATTACGCAGGCAATAAATGGTGATTGTACAACAGGGCAATTAAAGGTGCAGCCCTCTGGCAGTAAACCGCCATATATAATGGATCTTTACCGGTTCAATAGCTACGTGACAACCAAGGTTTCCAATAGCACGCAACCATACACTTTTACAGATCTGCAGCCGGGAATCTATTATGTAAAGATTCGTGGAGATGGGGCAACAGGGTCAGCAGTAGGAACAAGTAATAATAAATCATTACTTCCACCTGCAACCTCAAACACCTCTGAAACAAGCATAACCACAACAAAAGCTACAGTAAGGTGGAATAAAGTACCATGTGCAAATGGCTATGTTGTTCAATACAAGGTTTCAGGTACAGCGGCATGGACACAGGTTACCGTGATGGGTAATAAAGACAGCCTTAAACTAATAAATTTAACTGCCAATACAACTTACCAATGGCGGGTAGCAACAGCGGTGGGTATAGATGCAGTAAGCAATTATGTGATAAGCGCGTTTACACCGGTTGATATGTTTACTACAGCTGCTTCGCTCATTGCAGGTAATGTTACTATTTCGCCAAACCCGGCAACCTCATACTTTATTATAGAGATGAATAACCGCAGTCAAAACGAGAATGTAACGGCATGGCTGAAAGATGCAGCAGGTCACACCTTCTGGACCAGTGGAAAAACCACTACTGCAGGTTTGCACACAACCAGGGTAAATGTTTCTAACCTTAAACCGGGTATATACTACCTGCAGGTAGGAAATGCATTCACGATGGAAACACAAAAAGTGATCGTAAACAGGTAAAAGTTTTAATTGTTAAATAAAAAGCCCTGTTGCTTCCGCAACGGGGCTTTCTTTTATAAGTAATCATGAGATTATTTAGGTTGAAAATCTATAACCACCTTAGCATTCTTATTATTGTCTGATGAAAGAAATAATTCATACCGTTTTCCATCTGCATAAATCACCATTAATGCAGTGTTGGGTGGTATGGAGCCAAGGTTTTCTGCAACCATTACAAACTCATGATGGGTATTATTATTATCGGCAGTTATATTAATGTTGATGGGGGTTCGGGATAAGCCCTTTTTGTTCGCAACAATTTCATTGTTGTGATAAACGGTAATGGTATCGCCATCAATCTCACCATTATCGTATAACTGTATTTTTATTTCAGGTGATGTAATTTTTATGGTATTTACCAGGGTGTTTTTCCTGTCTTTAATACATCGGGCACGGGTATAACCTTCTTTGGCAAAGGTTTTTCTTTAATCACTTGCTCCTGCCGCGGAGGAGAAGTAACCTTAACAATGCTGTCTCCTTTCGAAACCGGTGGTTTTTGTGAAACCGGAGGTGGTAAAATTTTCTTTGCAACGGGCGGTTTTTTTATACGGTTAAGCAATTCATTAACCTGGGCATCATCATCAGCATCCAGCCTTCCGGAAAAATCCGGTACTTTATTTTTTAGGGCAGCGATGGTTTGTGGTCCGGCAATTCCATCAGCGGTAACACCTAAAGCAGTTTGTAATTTTTTAATATTCTCTTTAGCCTTCGAAGGCACCTCTTTTGTATTTACAGGCACGTCTTTCTTAGTATCTATTCTAAAGGCAGGGTCTGGTTTTTTATTTTTAATGAAATCTTCTTTTTCAAAATCTGACTCTGTTACACGTTCAAGCACAACAGTGCCACTTCCGCAATCTTTTTTAGTATTTGCATTTACGCTCGTAAATGTTCCTTTCAAATATTCATTATTTCCATCTTTAGAATAATCTAATGTGCACTCCATTAAACAAGGTTCACTTAGATCTGAAATTTTAAGATCAACCAGTTTTACTTCTCTAAACTGAAGTGATTTTGAATGTGTAAAATATATGCCGGATAAAATGGCTTTACCATAAAAGACTGTTGTTTTGTAAGAATAGGTTACACCCTGAAGGGATTTATTGGACAATTGATTTAACTGAACTTCATACTTATACTGATCCTGGTAAAATCCATAGCCGGAATAAAAATAACCCCGCCAAATACCAGAAATATCCTGTGCGCCCGCCTGGAAAAATGCTAAAAGCAGGGCAAACAAAATCAGTCTTTTCATCATAGCACAAATCTAATGTAGCCCTTAATATATGCATTCAAACAAACCGTTAAGTTTTTCAATTACCCCCAAAGTGAGATTTACTGGAAAATTGCAGTAACTTTTCATAAGAAAACTTTCCAAATTTCCCTTAGTTAGGATATAGGTATTAAAGGATTTCATGTGTAGCAGTTGTGCCATTGCTGTTTGTAAATGATTGTGATGGGAAACAGGCGAATCATTGAATTTTCATTTTATAATCTATAAAATCCTGCACATGAAAACAATTATCCTGTTGGGCGCATTTTTATTTGCTACCTACTGCCTTCGGGCCCAGAATTGGCTGACAAATGGTAATAGTGGTTTATCTGCTTCAAACTTTTTAGGAACAACAGATGGGCAATCATTAAAATTTAAAACAAATAACCAGGTGTCCGGCGTTATAGATTTTGCGGCAGGTGTCGCAAATACTTCGCTTGGTTATCAATCCCTGCGAATTAATACCGGTAATAATAATGCGGCCCTTGGTTATAAAGCCATGTTTGCAAATACCCAGGGCAGGGTTAATACGGCAATGGGCGCCTATGCCCTTTATAATAATAACCGCGGGTATAGTAATATAGGTGTAGGTATCGCAGCTTTATTTGGAAATAAAAATTTGAATAACCTTGTGGCGATTGGCGATTCTGCTTTGTATAATAATTCATTTGGTTCCGGGAGGAACACGGCAGTGGGTTCAAAATCTATGTACACGAATTTAAATGGTTATTTTAATACTGCACTTGGTTATAATACATTATTCTTTAATTCTACAGGCTATATAAACACGGCGGTTGGTTATAATGCGTTGTATAGAAATACCGGTGGCAGCTCTAATACTGCGATTGGGGCGAGTGCATTATACAACAGTTTGTATGGATTTAATAATACGGCTGTTGGTAGTTACTCTCTTTTTTTTGATTCTGCAGGCTATTTAAATACAGCTATTGGTACTTCATCATTATACTTAAACGGAGATGGCAATTATAATTCGGCTGTTGGTCACAATGCGCTTACAAATAACAGTTCGGGTTCTTACAATACAGCAGTGGGGGTGTTCGCTTTAAATTTTAATACTGTGGGTGACCACTTAACTGGCATAGGATATTCCACGGGAGCCAATGCTGTTAATTACACTAATTCAACTGCTTTGGGTTTTGCAGCAACCATCACTGCAAGCAACCAGGTACGAATTGGTAACGATGCTATAACGAGTATTGGTGGCTATGTTAACTGGAGTAATATATCTGATGCAAGAGTTAAAAAAAATGTTTCTGCAAATGTTCCGGGGCTTGCTTTTATAAACAGGTTGCAACCTGTTACTTATAATTTAGACCTGTATGAAGCTGAACAAATTATACTTGCGGGTTCAGAAAAAAATGAAAAGGAAACCGGTGTACAGAGTGAGAAAGAATTGGACAATAAGAGAAGAAAAGAAAGCAATATTTATACTGGTTTTATAGCACAGGATGTTGAGAAAATTGCGAAAGAAATAAATTTTAATTTTAGTGGGATTGATGCTCCGGAAAACGAGAAAGATTTGTATGGTTTACGTTACGCCGAATTCGTGGTTCCATTGGTAAAAGCCGTGCAGGAACTTTCTCAGCAAAACATTGAATTGATTAAAAGACTTGAAAAAATTGAGGCATATTTAAAAGAACAAACTATTGGTAATGATGCGCCTTCCATATTAAAATATAGTTCTACAATTTCTGCCACCATCGACCAAAATGTGCCTAATCCGTTTAAAAATAATACAGTTATTAATTACACATTGCCACAACAGTATACCTCAGCAAAAATAATTATTTCAGACAATCGTGGAAAAATGCTGAGAGAAATAAACATATCAGGAAAAGATAAAGGGTCTTTTGCTTTTAACAGTGCAGGGGTTGCTGCAGGGGCATACAATTATGCTTATTATATAAACGGAAGATTGATTGATACTAAACAAATGATCATTGCCAGGTAATAATTAAGAAGGTTAAATAAAAAAAGAGATGGGCAATTGCCCATCTCTTTAACGTTTAAAGATAATCCTGCGAAAACTATTGTACAGCCACTTTAATCACTTCGGTGTTATCACCGTCAATCACACTTAACTGGTAAAGGCCCCTTAGGAACTGAACTAAGATCAAGTTGCTTCATATTTACACCTTTTATCAGGCTCATGTTTGTTTTTATAACCTGCCTGCCGCTGATCATTTCATTCATGATGATCGATGCGTTTGCAGATTTCGTAGCATTCACAGTTAATCTAACCATTCCCTTTGCCGGGTTTGGTGAAACCTGTGCCTGTAAAGATGACTCGGTAGATGTTTTACTTTCAGTTTGAGATGAAGTTCTTGCTGCAGGTGGCGTACCACGAACAACACCTACTCTTAATACTGAAGAGCATCCTTTCTTGTCAGCAATGGTTACGTTGTAATAACCAGGGCACAGACCAGTGCGGTAAGAACCTACAAAACCATCTTCCCAAGTATACACATATCCACCAGCACCACCAGTTGCAGTTAAAGTAACTGTACCTAGGCAAGGTTTCAATTGTGATGCTGTCGATGTAAATGATCCTTTAACCTGCGATGGATGGTGAACATGAATAGTGATGTATTGTGAACAACCTGCAGCATCAGTAACTGTTACCGTATAATAATTGGCATACAAATTAGACCGGTCTTCAGTTGTTACGCCATCATTCCACAAGTAGCTAACTGCACCATTTGCACCCGTAACAGTTAAATTAATAGAGCCATCATTGCTATCCCAGCACTTTGCAGCCACGGTTGTGTAAGTTATGTTCATATTACAGCTTGGTTTATCTACTGTAAAAGAAGCGTTGCTTTTGCATCCTTTGCTATCTGTTACAACAACAGAATATGAACCTGGTGCAAGATCACTGCGATCTTCGGTGGTGGCGCCATCATTCCACAGGTAAGAGTATCCTGGTGTGCCTCCGGTAACTGTAATGTCAATTGAACCATCGCTACCGGTAAGGGTAGAAGTATTAATCACCACAGAACTTATGATTATCTGTGTTGAAGATTTTACTGTGAAAGTTTCTGTAGCAGAACAACCACGGCAATCGGTTACTATTACTGTATATGTTCCTGCTGGCAGGCCTGTGCGGTCTTCAGAAGTCGAACCATCACTCCACTGGTAAGTAAGTGCACCAGGGTTAATAGAAGTTGCGGTTATATCTATAGCACCGTTTGAGCCATCGTAACAAACTGCATCGGTAACTATACCGGTAACTGTCATACGGCAGCTTGGTTGCGTTAGGGTAAAGCTGGCAGTTGCTGTACAACCATTTTTATCGGTTATAAGTACACTGTAAGTACCGGCACTTAAACCTGAACGGTCTTCAGTAGTAGCACCATCATTCCAAAGGAAAGTATAATCTGGTGTGCCACCGTTAACAGTAAGGTCTATTGAACCGTCAGCACCATTTACATTGTTAACATTTGTTACTATGCTGTTTGTGCTTATTGCACCTGGTTCAGTTACACTGAATGATTTTGTTTTAGAACATCCTTTTGCATCAGTTATTGTCAAGCAATAATTGCCTGCAGATAATCCTGTTCTGTTCCTGGTGGTTGGTCCATCAACCCATGTATAGGTCATTGTACCTGAGTTTCCACTCGGTGTGATTATTATAGAACCATTAGAACCTTTATTGCATGATACATTTGTTACAGTTCCTGTAAAATCAAGATTACATGTTACAGAGTTAACTGTAAAGGTGGCGCCTTTTGTACAACCTTTTGAATCGGTAACAACAACACTATATGTGCCTGGAGCCAGACCTGTGCGGTCTTCGGTTTTAACGCCATCATTCCATAAATAAGAATAAGGAGATGTGCCGCCTGTAACAGTTATATCAATAGATCCATCACTACCATTAACAGAGCTTACATTAATAACAGCAGCTGTAACGCCAATTGCATTTGGCTGGGTAACGGTAAAAGATTTGTTCTGGCTGCAGTTTTTACTATCAGTAACAGTTACTGAATAGGTACCTGCTGCTAAACCCGACCGGTCTTTTGTTGTAACACCATCATTCCATAAATAAGAAATTGTTCCAATGCATCCGGATGTGGATAAAACGATTGATCCATTATTACCTCCATTGCAGCTTACATTAGTAATAACACCACTAACAGAAATATTGCAAACTACAGTAGTTGCACATTTAAAGTTTCCCTTATCACTTTTGCCATCATCATAATTTTCATTGAACGATGCAAGTGCATCTGATAAAGATTGGGGTGAATAAGTACTTGCACAGCCACCAATGGTTTTGTTGGCTTCGGCAATCACAGCATTTACAGTCCACCCTGCAAAGGTTCCGGATTTGAAAACCAGGCTGCCCGTATTTATTGAATTAGGACTAAAATTGGCATCATAATTATCAAAGCCAACATTTAATACAGCTGCTGTTAATTGTCCGGCAAAAACATTTTTGTATGTATCACGCGTGGGATTAATTAATGTGCCTTTTGGTAAAACCGAGGCTGTACTTCCGCTGGGAAGAAAATCTGTTACTGATTGTGCAGAGGTAAGTTTAAGCATATTACCGGTTGAGCAACCAAGGGTTACACCAGCAGGAAAAGCCGAGGCAAAATTTGCATGTAAATATGTTCCGTTATTTCCGCCGCTGGGTTTTGATCCCCATCCGCCTTGCGTTTGCGTTCGAAACCCTGTACAGGTTCCGGAAGTTTGCGCCATTACCGACAAGGGTAAAAGAAACGCAAACAAAATGTTTAAGGCTAAAGAAGTATTACATATTCTTCTTAGCAGTGTTGTTTGGTGATTTTTCATAAATGTTAAATTGTTTGGGCAGGAAAGACATTTTTAATGCCATTTTATAACACATTCATTAACAAATAGTTATGCCAAATATAAATTTAGGATTTCTTCTATTTTTAAGAATTTAATTCTAATATTAAGAGGGAATGCTAAAATTGAGACAGTCTGTTATATATCTATAATGGTAATTTTTCATTCGCTAAATTCGCAACCCGATTAACAAAAGAACATCAACAGATATGATTAAAGTTTCATTCCCGGATGGGGCTGTCAGAGAATATGAGAGTGGCAGTTCAGCATTAGATATAGCGAAATCTATAAGTGAAGGGCTGGCGCGAAAAGTGCTTGCTGCAAAAGTGGATGGCGAAGTGTGGGATGCTACCCGCCCGATAAATAAAGATGTAACCCTTAAATTATTGTTGTGGGATGATAGTGAGGCAAAATCTACCTTCTGGCATTCATCTGCACATCTTATGGCAGAAGCAGTAGAAAGCAAATTTCCCGGAGTGAAATTTTGGGTTGGTCCTCCTGTAGACAATGGATTTTATTATGACATGGATCTTGGCGATACACAAATAAGCGAAGATGACCTTAAAGACCTCGAGAAGAAAATGAATGAACTGGCAAGGCAAAACAGTTCATTTCATCGAAAAGAGATTTCCAAAACAGAGGCAGTAAAATATTTTACCGATAAAGGAGACCAGTACAAATTAGATCTTCTACAAAACCTACAAGACGGTGAAATCACTTTTTATACCCAGGGCAATTTTACAGACCTTTGCCGTGGTCCACATATACCTAATACAAGTTTTATAAAAGCTATAAAGCTTACAAATATTGCCGGTGCTTACTGGAAAGGCGATGAAAAGAATAAACAGCTTACCCGAATATATGGTGTAACCTACCCCAGCCAGAAAGAATTAGATGAATACCTGCTAATGCTGGAAGAAGCCAAAAAACGCGATCACCGTAAACTTGGTAAAGAACTTGGCATTTTTACGATGGATGATGATGTGGGTCCGGGGCTTGCTTTATGGATGCCTAATGGAACCATTATTATAGAAGAACTGGAAAAGCTTGCCAAGGAAACCGAAGAAGATGCAGGGTACAAGCGTGTCGTAACACCCCATATAGCAAAAGAAAACTTATACCTTACCAGTGGGCATCTACCATATTATGCAGACAGTATGTACCCGCCCATGGAATTGGATGGTGTAAAGTATTATTTGAAAGCAATGAACTGCCCGCATCACCATAAAATATTTGATGCGGAACCACGAAGCTATAAAGACATGCCCTTGAGGCTTGCCGAGTATGGAACATGTTACCGGTACGAACAAAGCGGTGAATTATTTGGATTGATGCGTGTTCGCTGCCTGCACATGAACGACGCCCACATCTATTGCACCCGCGAACAGTTCGATGCCGAATTTCGGGCGGTGAATAATATGTATCTGAAGTATTTTAAAATTTTCGGCATTGATAAATATGTAATGCGGTTGTCTTTACATTCTCCGGAAAAATTAGGAAAGAAGTACGTTAACGAACCCGAGTTATGGATTGAAACCGAAAATATGGTTAGGCAGGTAATGACCGAAGCCAATATTCCCTTTGTTGAAGTGCCGGATGAGGGCGCATTCTATGGTCCGAAAATAGACGTGCAAATTTGGAGCGCTATTGGAAGGGAATTTACACTTGCCACCAACCAGGTAGATTTTGCACAGGGTAAAAGTTTTAATCTTCAATACACAAAAGCAGATAACAAATCAGAAACACCATTAATAATTCACCGCGCACCTTTAGGTACACATGAACGATTTATCGGTTTTTTGCTTGAACATTATGCAGGTAAATTTCCTTTATGGCTTTCGCCATTGCAGGTTAAAATATTACCCATTAGCGAAAAGCATATAACGTTTGCCAAAGATTTAAGAATAAAAATGCGCAAGGCAGGGATTCGGGTTGAGGTTGATGAAAGAAATGAAAAAATTGGAAGGAAAATTCGCGAAGCCGAGCTGGCAAGAGTGCCCTACATGGCGGTGGTTGGTGATAAGGAAATGGAAGATAATATGGTGGCGGTAAGAAGGCAGGGCAGGGGAGATGGCGGGGGTTCCAAAACCATCGACGAATTTATCGATTTGTTAGCTGATGAAATCGTAAACCGCAAATCTGGGGAATAATATTATTTTTACCAGAATTTAAGTATATTAATACCAGGATTTACTGGAATAATGGCATAATTATTTCTAAGTTCACATCAAACAATATTTTTTACAATTACTAAAATAAATTTTTCACTAAACAACACTTAATGGCATTACCGTACAGAGGGGGTGGTCGATTTAATCCCCGGTTTAACAGGCAACCAGAACCCGAACACCGAATTAATGACAGAATCAGAGTACCACAAGTAAGACTTGTGGGAGAAAATGTAGAGGTTGGCGTTTATTCTACCGAAGAAGCAAGACGCATAGCGCAACAACAGGAATTAGATCTTGTTGAAATTTCACCAAACGCAGATCCTCCGGTTTGTAAAATAATAGACTATAAAAAGTTCCTGTACGAGAAAAAACGCAAGGAAAAAGAGATGAAGGCGCATGCCAAGCAAAGTGAGGTAAAAGAAATTCGTTTTACGCCAAGTACAGATGACCACGATTTTGATTTTAAGGCCAAGCATGCAGAAAAATTTTTGCAAGATGGAAATAAGGTAAAAGCATACGTACAGTTTAAAGGCCGTGCCATAATGTTTAAAGAACGCGGTGAATTAGTATTACTAAAATTTGCTGAAAGGCTTGCAGAAGTAAGCCAGCCAGAAAGCCTGCCGAAATTAGAAGGAAAAAGAATGTTCTTAATGCTTACACCCAAAACCGGAAAAAAGAAAAAAGAAACAGCCTGATTGGCTTAATTTATATTGCTAGGGGCTGAATATTTTCAGCCCTTTTTTTATTAAAAAAATATGAACATAGAATCGCTGAGACAATACTGTCTTTCAAAAATTCACGTTTCCGAATCCTTTCCATTCGGGGAAGAAACACTCGTGTTTAAAGTAATGGAAAAAATTTTTTTGCTTGCTTCCCTTGAGAGTGCGCCGCTTCGGTTCAATGTAAAATGCGAACCTGAAAAAGCTGTTTTATTAAGGGAAGAATTCGATGCAGTGCAACCCGGTTATCACATGAATAAAAAACATTGGAATACAATTATTCTTGATGGCACTATTTCTAACGATCAAATAAAAGAAATGGTAGATCATTCCTATGATCTTGTAGTGCAATCGCTGCCAAAAAAACTGAAGGATGAATTATTTAAGGTTTCCTGATGACCTGGTTTTTTCTAATCTGCGCATTTGCCTGGTTGTTCTTGAAGTGCCGTCATGGCTCCATCCCGGCGAATCAAACAGGTAATGAAAACGGTCTTTCAGTGATCCGGACTTTCTCAGGTCTTTTGCCAAATTTATCCATTCATGAAAAGCAACCCGAACAGGGTTAAAGGTTTCAACATTTTTTGTTAGCCCGTAAGTTGGGCGGTGTGTTTCTGGTTGAAATGTTCCAAACATTCTGTCCCATACTATTAATGTTCCGGCGTGGTTTTTATCGAGGTATAACAAATCGCTACCATGGTGCACCCGGTGGTGAGATGGCGTGTTAAATATGTATTCAAACCAGCGAGGTAGTTTATTTATCCCCTCTGTATGTATCCAAAACTGGTACAAAAGGCTTATGCTTTGCATAAAGAATATCATTCCTGGCTCAAATCCTATTAAAGGCAGCCACGTCCAGAAAACAAATGTGCCGGTAATATTACCTGTCCAGTTTTGTCGCAATGCCGCAGCAAGGTTATATCTTTCTGAGGAATGATGTACCACATGGCTCGCCCAAAACCAGCGTACACTATGGCTTAACCGGTGAAACCAGTAATAACTAAAATCATCAGCTACAAACAATAACAACCATGCCCACCATGCGTCGAACGGAATGGTAAAAATTCTAAACTGGTAAATAAAAAGGAAAATGCCAAGAATAAGTGTTTTAGTTATGATGCCAGAAATTAGGTTGCCAATACCCAGGGCTATGCTTGTAGATGCATCTTTAACTTCATACAATTCACGTTGGGTTTTTATAGCAAAAATTACTTCAATAACAATTAGTAAAACAAAACCCGGAATGGCATGAAGCAGCAAATTAGGAAACTGGGGCATATAACAAATCTAAAAAATATATAGTTTATAGAGGCCGATAAAAATCAAGGTATAAATATTAATTACACTAATTTACGGTGAACGATTTAAAGTTATGACCGATAAAATTTTACGAGTTGGGCTGGTAGGTTTCGGTGTGTCTGCAAAATATATGCATGCACCCTTTATTGTTACCAACCCCGGATATAAAGTAATAGCGGTATTGGAAAGGCATGCCAATGAATCTGAAACACTTTTTCCGGATGCGAAAATTGTTCGCAGTTACAACGAGTTAATAAATATAGAAGAGGTAGATGTAATAATTATAACAACCCCGAATGATACGCATCTTCCCTATGCGCTGCAGGCATTGGAAGCCGGTAAACATGTAGTAGTTGAAAAGCCCTTTACCATTTCAAGTGATGATGCGCAGGTATTGATAGACGCTTATAAAAAAGCCGGGAGGGTGTTAAGTGTATACCAGAACAGGAGGTACGTTTCAGACTTTCTCACCATTAAAGAAATAGTGCAGAAAAATTTATTAGGCAACGTACATGAAATGCAGGCCCATTACGACCGTTACCGGCCAGAAGCGCGCCCCGGTGCATGGCGCGAAACACCATTACCAGGCAGCGGCATTCTATACGATTTAGGGGCTCACCTCATTGACCAGGCACTTTGCCTGTTTGGCCTGCCCGGAGAAATTTTTGCTGAAGCTTCTTTACAGCGGCCGCATGCAAAAGCGGTGGATAATTTTTTTCTCAGATTATATTATCCAGGCTTAACCGTAACCCTAAAAGGGGGAATGCTGGTACGGGAACCTGGCCCACGTTACCAGCTGCATGGGTCTTCAGGTTCATTTATAAAATGTGGCGAAGATCCACAGGAAGCTTTTCTTAGAGCCGGTGAGTTGCCTGTTTCATCGAATTGGGGTATGGAAAATGCCTCCATCTTTGGATTGTTGCATACTGAACAAAATGGAAATATTATTAAAGAGTATTATCCTTCTGCAAAAGGTAACTACGGATTTTATTATGAAAACCTCTATAATACAATAGTTTATAATTCACCAAACTTCGAGCAGCCTGAACATGGGTTTAATACCATAAGGGTTATTGAACTTGCTATGGATAGTTCGCAGGTAAAAAAAATCATTCCATGTTCGGGTTTAAAAAAGGTGGATTACCCTGGTATGCATACAGTATAAAAGATTAACTTTAAGGTGCAGGTTTTTGGCTTTTACCTTCATTCACAACCTCTAACTTTCTACTTGCCCGGCATAGGATTTAGCCTGCAATTTTATCATCTATTAAATATGCAGGTATGAATTACGACTATCCTCAAACAGATGTATCAAGAAGTGTTTTAGGCGGCTTATTTGCCGGTATAATCGGCACCCTCGCCAATGTTATCTTTGTGGCTGTATACCGCAGCCTTACTGAATTCTACGAGTTCAATGGGCTTGATATTACAGTAATTGTTTTTGGCACTTTACTTCAGCTAATTACATGCGGAATTATATTTTATTTTTTCGTGCATTACATGAAGTATGGGGTGTCAGTTTACAGAACGGTTGTTTTGGTAATTACTGCTGCTTTAATTTTTGCTGGCATTGCCCTTAGACAATCTTTTATTGGAGATGCGCCAGAAGAATTCCGTTTTATGGTAATTGGTACGCAGGTAATTATTGGTGGCTTGGCAGCTTTTCTAATTCCTTATTTATTCCGGCACGATTCGATTATAAGTTAACCATTCACTGCGAGGTGCGTTTTACTTTAGTGAAATTTTCGGAGATTTTTAGGCCTTATACAAAGCCCTTTAATAAACAATAATTTTCCTTACTATTGGCAGCACTTTATATTTTTACGGAAACAACTGCCGGGTATTGTACCAGATAATAAAATTTTTAGCCAGGTGTGCATTATTTTTTTTCTGCAGAAAAATTTCTGTTACAAACAAAGATATTTTTAACAGTAAAGGTCCTTTGTTACTGGCTGCCAACCATCCTAATTCTTTTTTTGATGCTGTTTTACTTGGCGCATTATTTAAGCGACCCGTTCATTTCTTAACAAGGGGCGATGCATTTAAGAATCGCTTTGCAAAAAAATTGCTGGCCATTCTTAAAGCCATACCTATATACCGCTTACAGGAAGGGAAAGAAAACCTTTCGTTAAACGGGCCCACTTTTGAAAAGTGTTACAACATTTTTAAACAGGGAGGCATCATACTAATATTTTCAGAAGGGCTTTGTGAGAATCAATGGCAATTGCGTGCCTTAAAAAAAGGAACTGCCCGCATAGCAATACAAACATGGAAAAAATTAAAGAATGCAAATGCCTTTCGTGTTTTACCTGTAGGCATTAATTACCATTCATTCTTTCTTTTCGGGAAAAATATCGTAATAGATTTTGGAGAACCGGTTACAAATGAATTAATAGACCTTTCCATCACACAACCGGAGCAGGTAAATCTTTTTAATAAAACATTATACGACCGCATTGCTAACAGCATGGTAATAGTTAAAGGAAATGAGCATACAGTAAAATTTCTTCTTAGTAATCCTTCAATCATTAAGCAAAAAGCCACGGCCATTGAGGACCTGAAAATTATTCAGGACAATTTTCTTAATGATTATGATGAATCAGCTATACCAATTAATGATTATAAAAAAATATTTTTGCCGCAACCTGCGTATAGTATTCATGTAATGCGGGTTTTAATATTATTTGTTCCGGCAATGTTTTCGTTGATCATTCATCTTCCTCTTTACCTGCCCGTTAAATACCTGGTAAGAAAAATAACAGCCGGTTCAGTATTTTACGATTCTGTATTATATGGTTCATTATTCATTCTTTATCCTTTATATGTTTTACTGTTATCATTGCTTTGCTTAAGGTTTGGATTATTCATTGCACTACTTGCGCCACCTGTTATTTTACTACTGGCGTGGTCTGCTATTATTTGGAGGGATTCAACCACCAGGTTATATAATGTTGTTACTTCTAAATCTGCTGCAAAACTTTTTAATAATTTATATGCTGGAACTGCTTTTAAGTAAATTTTCATTTTGGTTTATCCAAAAAAAAACCGGAACTACATATAGTTCCGGCGGATATTAAGAATATAACAGTATAAAATTTATTTGCTAATTACCACCCGATGTGGCCTCTTTCTCTGCTTCTGATTTCATCTTATCATTAGCCGTAATAAGAAATTCAACCCGTCTGTTTTGTGAACGACCCTGATCTGTTGAATTACTGTACTTTGGCATTGATTCTCCAAAGCCTTTTGTTTTAACGCGGTTATAGTTTATTCCATGGTCGCCCGTTAAATGTGCAGCTACAGCATTAGCACGTTTTTCTGACAAAGTCTGATTATAAGACTCACTGCCTGTGCTGTCGGTATGTCCCTGAATCTCAATATTGGTATCAGGGTATTTATTTAAAATGGTAATAAGATTATGGAGATTTTCGTCCGCTGATGGATTAATTTCATAGCTATCAAAACCAAAAAGCACATTGCTTTCAAATTCCACCACAATACCTTCACCCACTCTCTCAACCTTTGCTGAAGGCACTTCATTTTTTATTTCCTCAGCCTGCTTATCCATTTTCCTTCCTATTACTGCGCCGGTTGTTCCACCGACTGCTGCACCTATAATAGCACCAAGTGCGGTGTTACCTGCAGCTTTACCTATGGCCCCTCCAACAACGGCGCCGCCTGCGGTTCCTATAACAGCACCCTTCTGGGTTTTGTTCATAGATTCGCAGGCAGTGCCTGCAAGAATAGTGATTGCCAGTAAAATTTTTACAGGTAAGTATTTAGTTTTCATATAATTACTTTTTTTATAAAGTAATTAGCCAATTACTATGCCAATTTGAATATTGGAATAATACCTTGCAGAAAAGCAAATATTGTTTGTGATAGATTTATCAACAACTACCCAATAACCAATAAAGTATAACGAAAACAACGATCGTACCGAGGCATCCCCCACCTAATTTATAAGCACCGTAGCCGGCAATGATTGAACGTAACCAGTTTTGCATAATTAAGATTTACTTTAAAGTAATAAAAATTATGCCATTTAGAAATGATTTTTTTTACTGATCTGATTCGGAATTATCCTGCTTTTTACCTGAACGCATTTTTTGCTCAAGGTTTTGCAACTGCGATATTTCCTCATTACTTAAAAATCCATTGAGGCGGGCAACCATTTGCTTTTTAAGCGCAGTGATCTGCGTTTTCTTTTCGCGCATATCAATTGCCGTATTTTGCCTTATCTCTTTTATTTTGGGCATGAATTCCTGTTGCACTACAACAATAGAATCAATCTGTTTGTCAGTAAAATGCAGTGAATCTTTTAATTGCTGCTTAATTGCCAATTTGTAATTGTTTGCTTTTTGGGCAGAAACAGAAAAACTTAAAAGGGTGAACAGGGCTATAAAAACCGGAAATAATTTTTTCATAATCACTAATTGTTTAGGAATTTTTTAAAGACACGTTGATTCATGCCGTAGTAAATGTAATTTAGGGTTGACTAATAAGAATGTTAATAGTTTAATCTTAATTTACTTTCTCTATAATAATACCAGTACAAATTTATTTATATGCCATTTGACAGTACTTTAAATTATAATGATTCTGCTTCTGTAAATATTAATGGAAAAGGAAAAACAGAAAATACTTTTGATGCAATTGTTATTGGCTCCGGAATCAGTGGAGGTTGGGCTGCCAAAGAATTGTGCGATAAAGGACTAAAAACATTGGTTCTTGAGCGTGGAAGAAATATTGAACACATAAAAGATTATCCCACTGCAACCATGGCTCCATGGGAGTTTCAGCACCGGGGTAAAATGCCGAAAAAATTCCTGGAAGAAAATCCGTTAATTTCTAAGGCATCGGGCTTTGGGGAAGATACTGCACACTTTTTTATAAAAGATAAAGATCATCCCTACGTACAGGAAAAACCTTTTGACTGGATAAGAGGCTACCAGGTTGGGGGTAAGTCTATTACCTGGGGAAGAGCATGCCAGCGATGGAGCGATTATGAATTTAAAAATCCTGCACGTTTTGGTTACGGAATCGAATGGCCTATTGAATATAAAGATGTTGCGCCGTGGTATTCCCATGCAGAAAAATTTGTAGGTGTATGCGGGTATAAAGATGGCATCGAAGCTATGCCTGATGGAGAGTTTCTGCCACCTTTTGGGTTTAATTGCGTAGAAAAACATTTGCAGCAAAGCATTCATAAAAATTTCAGTGACCGATTCATGGTTCATGCACGCTGGGCACATATAACAGAACCACAGGAAATACATATTCAACAGGGACGCGGCAAATGCCAGGCGCGCAACATGTGCATGCGCGGATGCCCTTTTGGAGGCTATTTCAGCTCGGTTTCATCAACCCTGCCATGGGCGCATAAGACCGGGAACCTAACCATTAGACCATTTTCTGTTGTTCATTCAATTATATATGATGACAAATTAGGAAAGGCTTCCGGAGTAAGAATTATTGATGCGCAGACCTTAAAGGTTACCGAATATTTTGCCCAAATAATATTTGTAAATGCCTCTGCCCTTAACAGTAATCTTATTTTATTAAACAGCGTCAGTTCGCGTTTTCCTGCAGGCCTTGGCAATGATAATGGTTTGCTTGGGCACTACGTGTGTTTTCACAATTACCGTGGATCTGTACGTGGAATAATGAATGGTTTTGAAGATATTTATATGTATGGCAGAAATCCCACAGAACCCATCATAGCCAACTATAGAAACCTTAAGCAAAATGATATGGATTATGTAGGAGGCTTTACAACTTTTACCGGCGCTTACCGAAGAAGAAGTAATGGAGAAAACAGTCCCGAACAAATCGGTGCAACGTATAAACAGGCCTTAAGCGAACCCGGAGAATGGGGTATTTACATGTATATGCAGGGAGAAACCATTCCTAAATTTTCCAATCATGTTCGATTGAGCAAAGATGAAAAAGACCAGTGGGGGATACCCTTGCTTGTAACCTCTGTAGATTATGATGATAATGATGAAAAGATGCTGAAAGACTTTTTAGAACAAAGCACTGAAATGCTTGAAAAGGCGGGCGTCACCAATATTAAACAACGAGACAGCAAACAACCTCCCGGGCTGGATATACATGAAATGGGTGGATGCCGCATGGGCAAAGACCCAAAAACCTCGTTACTTAATGGTTATAACCAATTGCATACATGTAAAAATGTTTTTGTAACAGATGGTGCCTGCATGACCACTACAGGTAACCAGAGTCCCTCCATTTTATATATGTCGTTAACAGCACGGGCCGCAGATTATGCCGTTGCCGAAATGAAAAAAGGAAACCTGTAAAATATTTTTGTGCAGTAGGTTACCTTTCCCCTATTTTTGCATTAATGTGTAATTAGTACACTATAAATATCCTGATGATTCACTGCATTCTTGCGTGGATCTAAGCGGTTCCCGCTTCTGATAATTGTTTCGCCACCACCTTTGTTTGCCAGCCACGGTTATTTGCCTGAACATTTTTTATTAACCACAAACATTTGACAATTTATGAAACACACATTTGTAAAATTCACAGGCAAAAAAATTCTAACCACCTTATTTGTTGCAACAGCATTATGCTATATGCAACCGGTTTCTGCAACAAGCACAAAAATCCCTGTAGAGAACGTTGCAGAAGATAATGCAGGGTCTAAGCTTTCGTACACAGGCTCTGAAAGTGATTCTTATAACTTTTCTGTTAAGGTAAATAACCCTGATGGAAGCAGGTTTGTTATGTCCGTTGAAGATGAAAATGGTAACAGGCTGTACGCCGGTACTTTTAATGATAAAGATTTTTCAAGAAAGATCAAACTCTTGAAAAATCCTGAAGTAAGTACATACATTTTAAACATTAGTTCTTCAAACAAAAATTTGTCTCAGTCTTTTGTCATAAGCACATCTGCCAAAACAATTGATGAGGTATCCGTTTCGAAAAGGTAAGGTTTTTGATTTTTTTTGAGTTGAAGGGGTATGCATTGCATATCCCTTTTTTTATGCAGTTTTAATTGCGTAAAACATTCAGAAAAACAAATCAGTTATCTAATTTAAGCACTGCCAAAAATGCTTCCTGCGGTACTTCTACATTTCCGATCTGCTTCATGCGTTTTTTACCTTCTTTTTGTTTCTCAAGAAGTTTTCGTTTACGGCTTATGTCACCACCGTAACATTTTGCTGTAACATCTTTTCGCATGGCGCTAATGTTTTCCCGTGCAACAACCTTGGCGCCAATGGCAGCCTGTATGGCAATTTGAAACTGTTGCCGGGGTAACAATTCTTTTAATTTTTCACATAGTTTTCTTCCAAAATCCTGTGCGCGGCCGCGGTGTATTAAAGCGCTTAAGGCATCTACTTTTTCGTCGTTTAAAAGAATATCCATCTTAACAATATCCGCTTCGCGGTAACCAATGGGCGAATAATCGAAAGATGCATAACCGCGGGTCTGACTTTTTAATTTATCATAAAAATCAAAAACAATTTCGGTTAATGGCATTTCAAAAATCAGTTCAACCCGTGTAGCAGTAAGGTAATTTTGGTTTATAAGTATGCCTCGTTTACCCAAACACAAGGTCATTATATTTCCGATATAATCGGGCAGTGTAACTATCTGTGCGCTTTAATAAAAGGCTCTTCAATTTTTTCAAGCTTTGTAGGATCTGGCATTTCTGCGGGATTGTTTACAATAATTTTTTCCCCTCTGGATGTATATGCAATAAAGCTAACGTTGGGAACAGTGGTTATTACGGTTTGGTTGAATTCTCTTTCCAGACGCTCCTGAATAATTTCCATATGCAGCAATCCTAAAAAGCCGCAACGAAAGCCAAAACCAAGTGCCTGCGATGTTTCTAGTTCAAAAGTATAGCGATGCATCATTCAACTGCAGTTTATCCATGCAATCGCGCAACTCCTCAAACTCATCAGTGTTTACTGGAAATATTCCTGCAAAAACCATTGGCTTTCACTTCTTCAAAACCCTTTATCATTTCCGCGGGATTATCTGCAAGAGTAATGGTATCGCCAACCTTCACTTCTTTGGCATTTTTAATACCTGTAATTATATAACCAACATCACCGCTTTTAACTTCAGTCTTTCGGCGTCATCGTTAACTTTAATACGCCAACTTCATCTGCAAAATATTCATCTCCTGTACTGTACAAAATGTATTTTATCACCCTTTCTTAAGCTGCCGTTCATAATACGGTAGTAAATAATAATGCCGCTGAAAACTATTAAAAACACTGTCAAAAATTAGCGCCTGCAATGGTGCATCCTCATCCCCACCTGAGGAGCAGGAATTCGTTCTACAATAGCAGCTAAAATTTCTTCAATGCCAATTCCGCTTTTTGCACTTGCTAATAAAATTTCTTCTTCTTTACAACCAATCAGGTCAATAATCTGATCTTTAACCTCCGCAATCATGGCACCGTCCATATCAATCTTATTAATAACCGGAATGATCTCAAGGTTATTATCAATTGCCAGGTAAAGGTTGCTAATTGTTTGAGCCTGAATTCCCTGCGAGGCATCTACCAGTAACAATGCCCCTTCGCAAGCAGCAAGTGCACGGCTTACTTCATAACTAAAGTCTACGTGGCCGGGAGTATCAATTAGGTTAAGAGTATAAGTTTCACCTTTAAATGGATAATTTATTTGTATCGCATGGCTTTTTATGGTAATGCCTTTTTCACGTTCCAGGTCCATATCATCGAGTACCTGGTCCTGCATATCTCTGTCGCTAATCGTATGTGTAAATTCAAGCAACCGGTCTGCAAGTGTACTCTTTCCGTGGTCAATGTGTGCAATGATGCAAAAATTCCTGATATTCTTCATACGCCGCAAAAATAATCGCCACCCGCAACAAACTGAGATGATTCCATAATACTGTAATTTTTTTTAGACTATATATGGTATCCTTGCTAACTTCGGGAGGCTTTATCTGGAATTAACCATTTCCCAAAAAACCTACCACTTATGGAAAATGCGCTTAGTGCGATAAGATTTTTAATGCCTTTTTTTCACCTGGTTACATTGGTAGGCCTTATAATAAAAATTATACTTATGCTGGGTTTCAGAAATTTTGATCTGCCTTACCTGGTGGCAAGTTACTTTCGTTTTTATGAAAGAAGTGACCTTCAAATGGCTGAAGGAAAACAAAGAAGAGCATATGTTAAATCGAATAACATTATTAATTATTACACCTACACCTATATCTTTCTTTGCCTTATTTCCCTACTTGCTTTTGGAAGTCTGGTGTAAAAACTTTTTCGTATAAAGAAAGAAATTGTTTTGCAATTGAGGCCTCATTGTACAAAGCCTGGGCTTTCGCTGATATATCTGCATTGTTATAATGTTCCCTGTTTTGCATAATATGCATCATGGCATCTTTTAAGCCTTGGGTATCATTCTTATTTATTACAATGCCATTGTTTTCGTTTATGGCCTCTGCCGCACCACCAGCGTTAGAGGTAATTACAGGCAATCCGCAACATAAAGCTTCAATTATAACACATGGAAAGTTTTCGTGGTTGCTAAACAATACAAACGCATCAGCCTTTTGCATTTCGCGGGCAACCTGCGGGTATTCTACCTCACCTGTAAAAATGATATGATCTTTTAATTTCTGTTCATTCACCAGGGCAAGGTGTTGCTTTTTTACGGGACCTGCTATTACAAGTTCCCAATTAATTTTTTGGGGAAGAAGCGATTTTACTGTGTGCAGAATTGCCTCAATATTTTTTTGTTTAGCGAGAGACGATACATGCAGCCAACGGAATTTTTCTGACGGGGGCTTTGGCAGGTAATAAAAAATCTTAGTGTCTACCACGTTGTGCACAGTAACCACTTCTTCTAACTTAAAAAGTTTTTGGATCTTTTTTCCAATGGTGGCTGAAACATTTGTAACGATTGAGGCCCCTTTGAAAACACGTGCTGTGTTATAACGAAAAAAGCGGCTTCTCGAATAAAAATTGTCTGCAGCGGTTTTCTCATACATTGATGCATGTTCAGAAACTACATATGGAATGTGCCATTCTTCAGACATTTTTTTTGCCATCATTCCTGCTTTCATGGGAACATGTACATGCAGTAAAGATGGAATGCCATGTTGCTTTTGATAATGCAATAAAACACCTGTAAAATATTGTAAGTACCTGCGGTTGTACAATATTTTATCAGCAAAAGAAATTCCTGTTTTTTTAAAGTTGAAATAATGTATGATCTCAGTCAGGTTCCCGGATGTAAAAGTTTCAATACGGTTTTCAGCAGGTATATCTTTTCCTAATTGAATAACATGAATAACTGTTACCGGAATAAATTGCGCGACTGCTTTTGCATGCCTTTGAATAAAATCGCCGTTAACAGGTTCGTAGGTATTTGGGTACCAGCTTGCAAGCCAAAGTATATGCATGATGAAAACTATCTTTTTTCTTTTACCAGCACAGAAAGCAGCCAATGGTAATCGGCTTTTTTCCACCTGACAAATTCAATCCATTTAATTGAATAATCTTTATAAAACTGCCACATAGAATAAGAAAGATTAACGGTGTAACTTAATGTACTGATTAGTGCCGCCACAATTATACCATAGCGGGGTACAAAAATTACATCGCAAACAACCATTACAATTAATGCAAGAAAAGCTCCTTTAACATTTACCTCAACTTTTCCTTTGCCTGAAAAATATGCGGAAAGTAATGCCAGCACAGAAAGCGAAAAAATGCCAGGTATAAGTATGAGCATCGGAAACTGCATACGGTTAAAACTTTCGCCAAAGATCCATGGAAAAAGGGTGTCTCCGAAAATGGCCACAAGTACAAACATTAAAAGAAACAGCTGTGAAAATAACCGCGCAATTATTTGAATGGAAGCATTCATTTCCTGGCGTGCAATGCCTGTGGCTGTTTTAGGGAAAACCACGCTGGCTATGATTTGTGGTATAACCAAAAGCATCTGCCCAAGTTTAGATACCTGTATGTAATTGCCCAGGTCGGCATCAGAAGAAACTTCACTGGCTTTTACAAAGAGATAATCAATACGGTACACCAAAAAAAATATAACATTGGCAGCAAGCGCGGTTACCGAATATTTAAAAAAAGAACGTATATCACTTCCCGAAGGAAATCCGAAGTTTCCTGCATGGCGGTTGCGGATTACGAAAGACAGAAAAACTGAAATGCCCTGTATAAGAAAAACTATAAAATAAAATAACGTTATCTGGTTTGCATCTGCTACGGAAATAACATTCTGCTTAGGTGGTATAAATAATACAAATCCAAAATTTATTATTGATATAAGCAGGTTAGGCAATACATAATTATCCTGCGTATAATACAATGCAGTAGTGTAATTCATTAAAGACATGCCTGCCACAAAAAACATGGCGTATAAAATATATTGTGTGCTAAGGTCATCTGGCAGGGATTCATCAATTGTAAAAAATATAAAAACAAGCAGCGCCATAATAAGGCCCGAGACAAAACTCCACACGGCAATCAGGCCGGTTAATTTATTGCGGTGAATAAGTTCCCCAGACCCATGGTAAATTATACCCGCCTCCAGCCCAAGGCTAAGAACAACCTGAACAAAAGAAAATATAATGGTTATAAAATAAAGATTACCGGTGCCTGCCGCCTGTAAATACCTGCTTAAAAAAATGTTTACTACCAGCACCGATAAAAAGTATAATCCGCGCCAGAATAAACCCTGTAACAGCAGTTTTTTAAAATTCATGCGGGAAAAGGTTAACCTAAACTTTTAATTATGGTAATAAACTCATCAGCAATTAATGAGGAGCCGCCTACCAGTCCGCCATCTACATCAGGCTGATTAAATAATTCCACTGCATTGGATGCTTTAACGCTTCCTCCATATAAAATGCTTATATTTTCTGCAACCTCATTTCCATATTTACCTTTTAAAAGATTGCGAATAGAGGCGTGCATTTGTTGTGCCTGTTCGCTGCTGGCAGTTTTACCTGTACCTATAGCCCATATGGGCTCGTAAGCAATCACAACTTTCTGCACATCAGTTTCATTTAAATGAAATAACGATTCCTGTAATTGTTTTTCAACAAATTCATTTTCTTTATTGCTTTCTCTAACATCTAATGGCTCGCCACAGCAAAAGATCGGGGTTATGTTATTCTGAAGGCAAATATTCACTTTGGCGGCAAGAAGCTGGTTGTCTTCATTAAAATATTCACGGCGTTCTGAATGCCCAATTATTACATGATATATATTAATTGAGCGTCAACATTTCAACAGAAACTTCACCGGTAAAAGCACCTGATTGTTTGTTATAGCAGTTTTGCGCGGCAATAAACATCTGTGATTTGCCGGCCAATTTATTTCTAAACAGGTATAAGATATGGAGCAGGTACAGCAAATATTACTTCATGATTTTCTTTTAATTCCAGGGAGGCTTCAGTGATTTTTTCCAACAAATTTTTCCCTGCTTCGAGGGTTAAGTTCATTTTCCAGTTTGCTGCTGCTATTTTTTTTCTCATAACATGTAGTTTTAATAATCAAAGATTTATTTTGTATTATTATGTAAATATTCGAGTACTTTTTTTTCTGGTTCGGCAAGTGTTTTTTCTTTAAATCCTTTCCAGTTTTCTATATGCTGAAAGGCTTTTTGTAAATCGTATTTTGCATTTAAACCCCATGAAAAGTCTGCAGTGCTTTGCTGCAAAAATCCGGGGGAAAAGATATGACTGCATACACCAATTACACTTCCCGAATTAATGGCTGTGTTTATGGTTGTTCGCGAATAACTTCCCATTATTACTCCACATTTATCAGGGTATTCTTGTTCTTCGTTTTTTAGAAACCTGAAAGGTGCGCCAGTGTTCTTTACATTACTAACATTGGTGCCGGCACCCAGGTTACACCATTCGCCCAACACACTGTCGCCCAGGTATCCTTCATGTGCCTTATTGGTATAATCATTCAAAATTGAATTTTTTATTTCACCCCCGGCAACACAATTTTTTCCGAGGGTTGTGGCACCATAAATGGTCGCTCCCATTTTTACCACACTGTTATCGTTGACTGCAAAGGGCCCGCGAATATTACACCCTTCCATTATTACTGCATTCTTACCAATATATATCGGGCCTGTCTGGGTGTTAAATGTAGAACAATTGATATCTGCGCCCTGTTCTGCAAAAAAATTTTCGCCTATAATAATATTGTTCTGATTAATGCTTTCAGAAGACCTTTCTTTTGAAAGGAGACTGAAATCAAATTCCAACAATTTAAAATTCATTCTAAACAAATCCCATGGATATATAATGCGGTCTACAGGTTTTGTATAGTCTATAGCTTTTAAGTTTTTTAATATTATTGAGGCACTGAATTCATTGGCCGAGATGGTAGTTTTTGCAGCGATTAAATGATGGTTTTGGTATAAAGCGCTTCCATCTTTAAGAGATTGAATTGCATTTGTCAAAGGTTCATCAGGGAGCACTGCAGCATCAATCCATATCTGTTCTTCAAAAGGTATCGCGGGGTAAAGAATTTTAAGATAATCCGGCACATGCATCATTACATCACAATCAAAAATTTTTCCCCAACGTTCCTTGGCATTCATAATACCGCATCGCAATAACCCTACAGAACCGGTAAGGGTTAGCGGGTATAAATGATGCCTGAACTCGTTATCATATAAAACAATCAGCATAGTTATCCACGTGGTGTAAAGATATTGTTAGAACTCATAAGGAAATACCTTTTACATTGCATCGATCTTTTAATTTTGCCGAAGAATTAATTGACGCCAACATTTTTTGAAAAACTAAGCACATACAGATGAAGGTATTTTTGAAGCTAAGTATATATTTTTTCTTTTTAAATCCTTTGATTTTTTTAGCCTGCACACGTAATGGAAATGAGCGATCTGAAGTTGCAAACAGCAAAGGCAACGAAGATGGAATTTTTAATAAATTGTCGCCTGCAGAAATAGCTGCCTATAATGCCGCTATAGAAAAGTATTACGATTCAGCATTACTTAGCCCTGGTTTTAATGGAAGCATTCTTGTTGCCAAAAACGGGCAGGTATTATTTGAAGATTATAAGGGATATATAAATTTAGATACGAAAGAAGTTATCACACCTCAAACACCTTTTCATCTTGCATCCATTTCCAAAACCATCACTGGCACAACCATTTTAAAGTTATGGCAGGATGGTAAATTATCCCTCAACGATACGCTGCAAAAATTCTTTCCGGCATTTCCCTACCCTGGCATTACCGTAAAAATGTTGCTCAGTCACCGCAGCGGTCTTCCAAATTACCTGTACTTTATGGAAACCACCTGGGACAAAAATAAAAAGGCTTTAAACTTCGATGTGCTTAATAACCTTATTACACATAAACCTGCACTTGTTTGCAAAAGCGGCTCTAAGTTTAATTACAGCAACACCAACTATGTTTTACTGGCACTTATTATAGAAAAGGTTACAGGTATAGCTTACCCGCAGTACATGAAAGAATATGTTTTTAAACCACTGGGAATGTCTAACACATATGTTTTTACAGCGGCAGATACTGCAAGGTATGTACCAACCTATTCAGTAACGAAACCTTTTACCATGGACCAGTACGATTGTACGTACGGTGATAAAAATATTTACAGTACACCACGCGATTTACTTAACTGGGATAAAGCTTTATACGAGCACACTTTTGTTTCTGCAGCCACCCTCGATTCTGCATTTAAACCCCAAAGCAATGAAAAACCCAGTAAGCATAACTATGGTTTAGGATGGCGTTTATATATTAATAATACCGATACACTTGTTTACCATAATGGCAAGTGGCATGGCAGCTATAATGCCTTCTCGCGAATTATTCAGGATACGGCCACAATAATTATTTTATCCAATAAACAAAACCGCAGTGTGTACGATGCAAGGAAAATGAGCAACATTTTCGGTCGTGATTTTTCGGCTGAGGTTAACAGTGAAAAATAATGTAATAGGGGCAATAGGTTTTCATAGCATCGTCCCTTGCGTCGCTATCTCCTCATCTGCAAATTTTTACGGGCAATAAAGATTCCGCTATAATAATAGGTAATTGTAATTTTAATGGTCATGCAATTACTATCCGCGCAACAAATACACGATTGGGATGCGTATACCATTATCCACGAACCAATTTCATCTACTGACTTAATGGAACGTGCAGCCGCCCAATGCACCCGATTTATTGTAGAGAACAACTGGCATAAAAAAAATGTTACCATATTTTGCGGTAAGGGTAATAACGGTGGAGATGGACTTGCAATTGCGCGGCAGTTGCTGCGAATAAATGCAACTGTTAGTGTTTATATACTTGAATTTGGTGCACGCGGCACCAACAATTTTCAAACCAATCTTGTACGCCTGCATGAAGTATCTTCCGAAATACATTTTATACAATCCCCGGAATTTTTGCCGGTGATAGAAAAAGATAATGTGGTAATCGATTGCCTGTATGGTTCCGGGTTAAACCGGCCTTTACAGGGTTTAAGTGCAGAAACCGTTCAACATATTAATCATTCAGGTGCAATGGTAATTGCAATTGATGTACCCAGCGGTATGTATGTAAACAAAAGTTCGAAAAATAATGTAATTATAAAAGCCCATCATACACTCACATTCCAGGTATTAAAGTTATGTTTTCTTGTAGCCGGGAATGAGCCCTTTTTTGGCAAGGTAACTTTATTACCTATTGGGCTGCATCAGGATTACTTAAAGAATATTAAGAGTACTTTTCAATTAATATCATTTCCCCTTATTGAAGGATTTTATAAACTGAGAGAGCCCTTCTCCCACAAAGGAAGTTTTGGACATGCATTAATGTTTGCAGGCAATGAAGGAAAAATGGGAGCAGCTTTACTTGCATCAAAGGCGGTATTGCGTGCGGGTGCAGCGCTTGTTTCTTTGTTCATACATAAAAACCATTTCAACTCAGTTCATACCTTTTTACCAGAAGCAATGTGTCTCTCACGCGAAATGCCCTTGGATGATAATGGTAAACATACTGCTGCAGCTATTGGTCCGGGGCTGGGAACAAATAAAGACATCAGTGAACTTGTTATACGATTTATTAAAAACTGGATAAAACCATTGGTAGTAGATGCGGATGCATTAAACATATTATCCTCGCAAAATGATGGTCTGAATTTATTACATGAATACACCGTTATTACACCGCATCCCAAAGAATTTGATCGTCTTTTCGGCAGCCATGAGGATGATTTCGACAGAATTAATACAGCAATAAACAAATCAACAGAATTTCCGTTTGTTATTGTTCTCAAAGGTCATCATACCCTTATTGCATGCAAAGGAAATGGGTGGATTAACAATACCGGTAATGCCGGGCTTGCAAAGGGTGGTTCAGGTGATGTTTTAACAGGCATCATTGCCGGTTTGCTTTGCCAGGGGTATAATGTTTTGGAAGCAGCCATATTTGGGGTTTTCTTACATGGTTTGGCTGCGGATGTATGCCTCGATAATGAAAGTGTGGAATCTATGTTAGCTACCGATGTTATAGATTGCCTGGGTGACGCTTTTAAAAAAATTCCGGCGATGTTTGCAAAGTAAGTGCATTTAAATTTCCATTAAGCCGTCAAGCACATATGTTACTATTGGGCAAAAGGTGGCGTTTTTTAAAGTAAGGTTTTGCCTTTTAAGTAAAACATCTTCATCGGTGTAAGGAAACCTGGAACAATCTGAAGGGCGCACTTCATATATACTGCAGTAGTTATCATTCCCCAAAAATGGGCAGGGGGTGCTTTTAACTACGTAATCTCCATCATTGTCAATTTTTAGATAGGTTTCAATAAACACCCCTTCTTTTAATTTTAAATGCTTGCTTATGCGTTTAATGTCAGGCGTTTTAAACCGTGGCGAGTAATTTTTACAGCAGGCTGCACAATCCAGACAATTTATTTTTTCGAAAGCTTCTTTATGTAACCCTGGCAGGGCTTTAAGAGCCAAATTCTTATTTATATTTTTAAGCCTGTTTTTATATTGCTTATGCCTGGTTTTGTCTGCCTGATTTTCACCCATGATTATGAAGGCAAAAATACCGTTAATTTATAGATCATTGTGCCATTGGTAGCCATATAATGGGGGTAACTCATTTTAATAAACGATCGTTAGCTATTAATTTTGCACCACTTTTAAAGCAGGGAAAAATTAATATGAATATTGATAACAGCAGATCTAACGAATTTTGCCATCGGCATATAGGTCCGGATGAAGTAGAAACTACAGCCATGTTGCAAACAATAGGGCTTGAATCGATGCAGCATCTTGTAGATAAAACGGTACCCGGTAATATTCGTATGCAAGGGGCACTTAACCTGCCAAATGCCATGAGTGAGTTTACATACCTCAATCATATGAAAGAGGTTTCAATGAAGAACAGGGTCTTTAAAAATTACATCGGGCAGGGATATTATGATTCTATTACTCCATCTGTTATTCAGCGTAATATTTTTGAAAACCCCGGCTGGTATACACAATACACTCCCTACCAGGCAGAGATTAGCCAGGGAAGGCTTGAGAGTTTAATCAATTTTCAAACAATGGTTAGTGACCTTACGGGTCTTCCAATTGCCAATGCATCGTTGCTTGATGAGGCAACTGCTGCAGCTGAGGCGATGACCATGTTTTTTAATTCGCTTAACAGGGATCATGATCATATTAGCCGACCTAAATTTTTTGTTGACAATGAAGTTTTCCCTCAAACGAAGGATGTATTAATTACCCGGGCCATACCGGTAGATATTGAATTGGTTTTTGGAAATTACCGTAACGTTCATTTAGATGAGACATATTTTGGTGCCCTTGTTCAATATCCCAATGACAAAGGATCAATAGAAGACTACAGCACTTTTATAAACGAAGCGCATAATGCAGGTGCCTATGTGGTAATGGCTACCGACCTGCTTGCCCTGACGCTGTTACACGCCTCCCGGGGAACTTGGAGCGGATGCTGCCATTGGTAATTCCCAAAGGTTTGGGGTACCCTTAGGGTATGGAGGCCCACATGCCGCTTTTTTTGCTGCAAAAGATGATTTTAAAAGAAGCATTCCCGGGAGAATTATTGGCGTAAGTATAGATGCACAGGGCAACCGTGCTTTAAGAATGGCCCTGCAAACAAGGGAACAGCATATAAAAAGGGAAAAAGCTACTTCAAACATTTGTACAGCTCAGGCATTGCTTGCAAATATGGCTGCTATGTATGCAGTTTATCATGGCCCCGATGGATTAAAAAGAATAGCAGAACGGGTCGCAGGTTATACGCAGATTGTAGCACAGGAAATTGAAGAAAGAGGGTTTGAAATTCATTCTCAGAATTATTTTGATACAATTGTTGTGAATGTTGATGATGTGCAAAAGTTCAGGGAAAAGGCCGAAAGACAGCAAATTAACCTGCGGTATTATAACGATCGGCAAATAGGAATTTCTCTGGATGAGACAGTAATTGCAAGCGATCTTTTCGACCTGATCAATTGTTTTGAAAATGATGAAGACCCGGTTTCGTTTCGAATAGACGAAAAAGCTCCACTCAAAAATATTCCAGGTTTTGCCGTACGGTCTACCCCTTTTCTTACCCACCCGGTGTTTAATATTCATCGCAGCGAAACACAAATGATGCGGTATATTAAAATGCTGGAAAATAAAGACCTTTCCCTAAATACTTCCATGATTTCTCTGGGCAGTTGCACCATGAAGCTAAATGCCGCAACCGAAATGATTCCATTAAGCTGGACGCACTGGAGTAAAATTCATCCCTTTGCACCCATCAGCCAGGCGCAGGGTTATGTGCAGATTATTGAAGAGTTGTCTAAATATCTCAGCGAGATCACCGCTTTCGATGCCTGCAGCCTGCAGCCAAACAGCGGTGCCCAGGGGGAATATGCAGGGTTGCTTACCATTAAATCATATCATGAAAGCAGGGGAGAGTCACATCGCAATATTATGCTCATTCCTATATCAGCTCACGGTACTAATCCCGCATCTGCGGTAATGGCAGGGATGAAGGTGGTGGTGGTAAAGGCTTTAGCTAATGGTTATATTGATGTAGAAGATCTAAAAACAAAAGCCGGGCAACATTCTGCAAACCTTGCCGGAATTATGATAACCTATCCAAGTACGTATGGAGTGTACGAAGAAACGGTAAAAGATATTACAGGTATTATTCACGCACATGGCGGACAGGTGTATATGGATGGGGCAAATATGAATGCACAGGTTGGGTTAACGGCACCGGGATTAATTGGCGCCGATGTATGCCATTTAAATTTGCATAAAACGTTTGCTATTCCCCATGGCGGCGGTGGACCTGGTATGGGACCTATCTGTGTTAAAAAACATTTGCCCCCTTTCTTCCGGGTCATGTTTTTTTAAAAAATCCTGAAAAGCAACAGTTCCCATCTATCCCTATTACGAAAAAATTGCCACTGGCTACAAACGCGGTTTCAGCAGCGCCTTTCGGTTCTGCGTCCATCCTGCTAATTAGCTATGGTTATATTAGAATGCTGGGTAAAGAAGGCGTTAAGGCTGCCACGGAGTATGCCATTTTAAATGCAAATTATATGCGGGCACGTTTGCAGGGTAAATATGAAATTTTATATGTAGGGGATAACGGCACTTGTGCACACGAGTTTATAGTTGATTTAAGACCTTTTAAAAAATCAGCCGATATTGATACGGAAGATGTTGCCAAGCGATTAATTGATTACGGATTTCATGCACCTACTATGAGTTTTCCTGTACCCGGAACAATTATGATAGAACCTACCGAAAGCGAGGATAAAGCTGAGCTGGACAGGTTTTGTGATGCCATGCTAAGCATTAGGGAAGAAATAAAACAAATTGAAAACAGTGAAGCTGACAAAAAAAATAATGCCCTTAAAAACAGTCCGCATACACAGGCTATGGTAATTAAAACAGACTGGGATAAGCCCTATTCAAGAGAAATGGCTGCATTTCCCCTTTATTATGTAACGCAAAATAAGTTTTGGCCATCCGTGGGGCGTGTTAATAATACATATGGCGATAGAAATCTTATTTGTACGTGCGAACCTGTAAGTTCTTATGCTGAAAATGAAGTGTAAATCGTGGAATGTAATATACACTCTGTTTCAGCTATGAATATAACAGCTCAGGCATAATTATTTTGTCTGCAAATGTATTAATCACTTTAAAAATTACAATTATGCCTAACGATAAAACCGATTCTACTGGCTATGCCGCTGAGAACCAGGACAGGGAAAGAGATCACGCCGCCAAAGGCGGTCCGGCAACAGGTTTAGGAAACCCCGATGATCATCATGGTGTTAGTTCGCCCTACAACGAGGATCTCCAAACGCAGATAGCCGCAAAAGGTGGAAAAACGGATGAAAATAAAGACAATACAAACGAAAATGAATAAGAGAAACCGGCAAATGCCGGTTTTTTTTATTTCTTAAAAATAAAATTAAAAACCCGGAGAGAATTGTCAGTTGGAATATATATATTCGAAAATAATTCGATTTTTATGAAGAGCCGTTTTTTAGTGCTTTTCATTTTTTTTAATCTCCCGTCCATTTTTTAAAGATCAGCGAAGCGTTTAGCCCACCAAACGCAAATGAATTACTCATACTATAATTATAAGACGCTTTTCTTGCTGCATTCGGTACCACATCAAGGTCGCATAATTCGTCTGCTTCAGTGAAATTTGCAGTTGGCGGTAGTATTTCCTGTTCCATTGCCTTTACAGTAATAAGGGCTTCAATAGCCCCCGTACCACCTAAAAGATGGCCATGCAAAGATTTTGAACTGCTTACGGCAAGGTTTGGTGCATGAGCCCCGAAAACATTTTTTATTGCGCTAATTTCCATCGGGTCGTTTGCAATTGTCCCGGTGCCGTGAGCATTAATATATAAAATGTCCGAAGGATCAATTTTAGCATCGTGTAAAGCTGCGCGCATGGCCCTTTCGGGCCCGATGCTGAGAAGGTTTTGTAATATGCCCTGCATCTGAAGACATTCCAAAACCAACAACTTCAGCATATATATTAGCATTGCGTTGTTGCGCACTTTCAAGCGATTCAAGTATAAGGGTGGCTGCTCCTTCGCCTAAGATCATACCCTGCCGGTCTTTACTAAACGGGCGGCAGGTATCCGGAGATATTACCCGTAGCACATCCCAGGCCTTTAAAAAGCCATAACTTACAGGGGTTTCGCTGCCACCCGTAATTGCAGTTTTGCACATTTCATTTCTTACCATCCAGAATGCATTACCTATTGCATGATTACCAGATGAACAGGCTGTGGAAATATTATAGGTTGGTCCATTAATTCCATATTGCATCGAGATATTACTTGCTGCGGCATTGGGCATTATTCGCGGTATGGAAAGCGGATTAATATTTTGTTTTTGTTCTACAAGCAGGTCATGAAAAGTTGTATCCTGCGTATCCTGCCCACCAATGCTGCATCCTGTAATGATGCAGGTAGCGTATTTCATTTCCTCCGTGAAAGATATTCCGGAATCTTTCACAGCTTCGCTTGCTGAGATAAGCATAAACTGCGAAAATTTATCAAGCAGCATTAGTTCTTTTTGAGAGAAATGATCCAGGGGATTATAATCCTTTACCTGAGCGGCATTTTTAAACCTTAGGTTAGCATATTCAAATCCTGTTAAAGGTGCAATACCTGAATTACAGGCAAGAACCTTTTGCCAAATTTCATTCAAATTATTTCCCAGTGCGCAAATGCCTCCAAGTCCTGTAACAACCACTCGCATGTTTAAAGGAATTTTAGTTAAGGCGAACTTCTATAGCAGATACAGCGTCGCCAACATTTTTTATAGCCGATACCTCTTCGTTGGTAAGTATTATTTTATAGTGATTTTCAAGGTCTGTAATTAGTGAAATACCATCCAGTGAATCCATATTTAATTCTTCAAAAGTGGCGGCAGGTGTTATATCATCCCTGGTAAGATTTTTATTATTCTGTATAATTATTTCTGCTACTTTGTTTAATATATCCTCCTTCATTTTTCAAAAATAAGTGTATAAAATTATACAATGAAAGAAAGAAATGTTGATGTATTTCGCGACTAGAAATTTATAAAATTTAAAGGGATAAATGGTTATTATTAACACCTGCCATCCACTAACATCCTGTGGTATGATTATAGTATTAATTTAATAATAAAATTAAATTTATGGATACCATTATTCAGTCTTTGGGTTTTACTGCAAGTGATAATTTGCAAAATTTTGTAAAGGAACAACTAGATAAATTACACGGAAAAGATTCTGTTGTTCGCGCAAATGTTACCCTTTTTCAGGGTGCGGCCGGAAACCCTGAAAACCAATATTGTGAAATACGCTTAGAGGTACCGGGCAATGATCATTTTGCCAAGAGAAGCGGTGAAACACTTGAAAAAGCCATATTGGACACAGTGGAAGTTTTGCAAAAAATAATAAGGAGATCAAAAGAAAAGCTTATGGACCGCAGGCAGTCCGGAGGTTTGGAGCCGGAAGCATTTTAACCCATAAAAAAAATGGTATAAAACGTTTGCTTTATACCATTTTTAATTTATATGAGATGGGTTAATCCCTGCCCATTTGTTTAAGATAATTAATGTGCGAGAATACCGCCTTATACATTCTTGGATACTCTACGTAAGCAATGCCATACTCCATGCATGCCTGCCTGATAATTTTACTTATGGCAGGATAATGAATGTGGGAAATTTTAGGAAAAAGGTGATGCTCTATTTGAAAATTTAAACCCCCTACCAACCAGGATATAACACTGTTACGTGTGGCAAAATTTGCAGTGGTTTTAATTTGGTGCACAGCCCACTCATCTTCAATTCTTCCCGTAAGTTCTGAAGGCATAGGAAAATGTGTATGCTCAACGGTATGCGCCAGCTGAAATACAATACTTGTTACAATACCAGCAACCAATGTTACGGTTAAAAAGCCAATAATAGTGGGAACCAGACCTGCAACTAAAATTGGGATAATTACGAAAATAAACAGGTGAATCACTTTAAATAACCAAAAAACAAAATGATCAGAGGCATCCATTTTTTTTAAAGGAATTTCCCCGATTTTTTGGGTAAAATATTTTTTGTAATCAGAAACAAATATCCAGTAGATGTACAGCAGGCTGTAAAAAAACCAAAAATAGAAATGCTGGTATTTATGAAAAGAATATTTTTTTTGTGTTGATGCCATTCTTAAAAAAGGCTTGGTATTAATGTCATCATCTACACCATCAATATTTGTATAGGCATGATGGATAATGTTATGCTTCACATTCCACATAAAATGGCTTCCACCTAAAAGTGCAAGCGTAATTGCAGCTATTTTATTTACGGTAGGGTTATCACTAAAACTTCCATGCGCACCATCGTGCATCACGTTAAAGCCAATTGCAGCTACAATGCCACCGAGTAGAACACATTCTGATATTGCAAGCCATAATGGTGGTTCAAAAAATACTACGTGAATATAGGTGCCAATAAAAATGGCCAGGAGCAATAAGTGCTTTTAGCCACAATTTATAATTGCCAGTCATTTTTCTTCCTGACTGTTCGAAATACTGATTTATTCTGCTTTTTAATTCTGCATGAAAAGAAGGCCTTACTTGTGTAAACTTAGGAGTCTGCATGATGATGATTAACTGGAAAAAGTGCTATAATTTATAAAAAGTATGAGTCGCAAAGATAGGCTAAAAGAGGTATATAATAATTCTTAAGGGAAATTCAATGCGTTAAAATTAGCTTTGCATAAAATCAAAAAAGTCTGATAATCAGGCCTATTTCATTTAATTCGTTGATTGAACATCGAAAGATCAGCTAAAGGAATTTTGCCTGGTATTATCTGCCCAGTTTTGAACTCCTTCGGCAGAATTATCCATAGAATTTTCAAATTCATCTTTAGCCTGCCCGGCGTATTCGCGTATTTTTTTGGTTAATTTACCAGTTGTATCAACTATACTTTGGCGGGTTTCTGATCCTGAAGCGGGTGCAAGTAAAAATCCAACTACAACACCTGCTGCTAAACCTGCTAAGGCACCAATTACAAAATTTTGTGTACTCATAAAATGTCTATTTTTTCGGTTTAAGTAATACTTTATTATAGCCAATAATCTTGCCAAATCCAAATTTTTATATAAAAGAGAAGAAGTTTTTACATGGCCGGTAAATATAGTCGTGGTGGGGTTTTTTAAACAAAAAGCCCCGCAATCGCGGGGCTTTTAAATTGAACAAATAATTATTTCACCTCTTCGAATTCAGCATCTGTTACGGTTTCACCGCCGGCGTTGTCGCCCGGCTGTGCGCCCTGTTGCTGGGCACCTTGCTGCTCAGTGCCGCTGCCCTGCTGTGCTTTATAAATCTCTTCACTGGCCGCAGTCCATGCCGTATTAATTTCAGCCATGGCTGCATCAATGGCAGCAACATCCTGGCTTTTGTGTGCTTCTTTCAATTTATTTAAAGCTTCTTCAATGGGAGCTTTCTTATCAGCGGAAACTTTATCTCCAAACTCTTTCAATTGTTTTTCGGTCTGGAATATCAAACTATCGGCCTGGTTAATTTTTTCAACTTTTTCCTTTGCCAGCTTATCCGTTGCTTCATTGGCCTTTGCTTCTGCCTTCATTTTTTCAATCTCCTCAGCGCTTAAACCACTACCGGCTTCAATTCTTATTTTCTGTTCTTTACCGGTTCCTTTGTCTTTGGCATTTACATGAATAATACCGTTTGCGTCAATATCGAAAGTCACTTCAATTTGAGGTACTCCACGGGGTGCGGGTGGTATGCCATCGAGGTTAAAAATACCAAGGCTTTTATTTTGGTTGGCCATTGGCCTTTCCCCCTGCAGAACATGTATTTGTACGCCGGGCTGATTATCGCTGGCTGTGGAATACACTTCGGTCTTTTTAATTGGAATGGTTGAATTAGAAGGAATCATGGTTGTCATTACTCCGCCCAGTGTTTCAATACCAAGGCTTAACGGTGTAACGTCTAATAATACCACATCTTTTACTTCACCTGTTAATACTGCACCCTGAATAGCCGCTCCCACTGCCACAACCTCATCAGGATTTACTCCTTTATTTGGCTTGCGGTTGAAAAACTTTTCTACAATTTCCTGCACTTTTGGTATACGTGTACTACCACCAACCAGTATCACTTCATCTATTTGGGATGTGTTATACCCTGCATCTTTTAATGCTGCCTCGCAGGGTTTTAAACAACGGGCAAAAAGTTTATCTGCCAGTTGTTCAAATTTTGCGCGGGTAAGTTTTTTAACCAGGTGTTTTGGTACCCCGTCAATAGCTGTTACATAAGGCAGGTTGATCTCGGTTTCTGAAGATGAAGACAGTTCGATCTTAGCCTTTTCAGAAGCTTCTTTTAAACGTTGAAGAGCCATTGGGTCTTTACGCAGGTCAACATTTTCTTCCTGTTTAAACTCTTCTGCCAGCCAGTCCATAATTACTTTATCGAAGTCATCGCCACCAAGATGGGTATCGCCATTGGTAGATTTTACTTCAAAAACACCTTCGCCAAGGTCGAGAATAGAAATATCAAAAGTACCGCCTCCCAAATCGAATACTGCCACCTTCATGTCGCGGTGCTTTTTATCCAATCCGTAGGCAAGGGCTGCTGCTGTTGGTTCGTTTACAATTCTTCTAACATTAAGCCCTGCAATTTCGCCGGCTTCTTTTGTAGCCTGCCTTTGCGCATCATTAAAATAGGCGGGTACGGTTATTACTGCTTCGTTTATTTCCTGCCCTAAATAATCTTCTGCGGTTTTCTTCATTTTCTGCAAAATCATTGCAGAAATTTCCTGTGGCGTATACATTCTGCCATCTATATCAACACGAACCGTATTATTGTCGCCTTTTACCAGTTTATAGCTCCAGTGGCTTAATTCTTCTCCGACTTCATCGTGTTTGCGTCCCATAAAACGCTTAATACTCATAATGGTATTTTGCGGGTTGGTAATAGACTGCCGTTTAGCAGGATCACCTACCTTGCGTTCTCCATTCTTTAAAAACGCCACTACAGAAGGGGTTGTTCTGCGACCTTCATCATTAGCAATAACCATTGGTTCGTTACCTTCCAGTACGGCAACGCAACTATTGGTTGTTCCTAAGTCTATACCTATAATCTTTCCCATTTTATTTTGATTGTATTATAAAAATTTAGTTTTACGCGATATTATAGTCAATCATTATGCCATGAGGAAAAGGGTGAAAAAATGGCAGACTTTATTCATTCTCCATTAACCACCGGTAAAAATCATCGAAGTAAAGGCGCCATGTATGTTCTGAGTGTCTGCCTTCTTCATCTAACACAGTAGTAATATTGCAAACCTTTTTTTTACGTAAAAGTGAATCTATTTTTTGCATGTCTTCAACCATTTTATCACTTTCCAGCTGCCCGGCGAAAAGAAATATTTTTGTTTTGTTTGAATATTCAGACCTGCTTACTTCCTCAAGAATTGAAGGGGCCACCCAAAAAGCTGGGGAAAACACACCGGCTGCGCCGAAAACCTTCGGGTATTTTGTAATGGCATACATAGATATTAATCCTCCCATACTACTGCCTGCTATAAAAGTATTTTGTACCTGTTTTTTGGTGCGATACAAAGAATCAATATATGGTTTTAGTGTTTGAACTATGAATTCGAGATAGGTATCGCCTTCGCCCTTGCCAAATTCGGGATGATCGAAAGGATTTAATTCATTGAGCCTTTTATCGCCCCCATGATCTATGCCTACAACTATGCAATATTTATTTAATTCACGGGAGAGGGTATCGAGGCACTCATCAATGCCCCATTCTCCAAATGATGAAGTTTGGGCATCAAAAATGTTTTGCCCGTCGTGCATATACAAGACAGGGTAGGAGTTGGTCGATCTTTCATAATTTTCTGGCAGGTAAAGCCAGATTCTGCGAAACCTTTTTAATTGAGGCATATAAAAAGCCGAGTCTAAAATGTGAACATTTTTACTGGCTGTATGCTGTTCTTGTTTTTTGCTGAACTGATCTGCCCATGCGGGAATATTGATATATAAAGTGGTATCGCTTTGCAGCCGGATGATCCTGTTTTCCACTGCCTCCCCACCGGCTGTTGCCTCGACCGTTTGCCAGCTACCCCTTGTAAACTTAAACTCATACAAACCCAATGGAAGGTTTAGCGTAATGGTTTTTAATGCTGATGCTTCTGTTAAACGGCTTGCTGCATCACCCGGTTGCCATCCATTAAAATTTCCGGCAACAAAAATGGTGTCATAGTTACCGGCACCTTCAACTATTAAAGTAACCTTATGCTGCGCATAGGTGAAGTGAAATGCAAACGAAAAAATAATTGCAATCAGCAATCGCATACGGTTACAATTTTATGGAATATGTTGAATAAAGGTATGGGGTACAAGAGTGCGACGCAAGAAAAGCCCGGACAACATTCGTTGCCGGGCTCCGGAAAAAAACACAAAAAAAATCGGTATTAATGCATGTTCTTTAAAACTTCTGCAAATTGTTTTTTTATTTCAATTTCTTCAGGGGTTAGTTTTCTATTGTTTATGGGTCTTTGTTCCCAAAGGTCTTTGTCCATATTATAGAACTTTGAATAATTAAGCGTGTCGTATAATTTATAAGTTGAATTAAAAACAAACCTCTCCCTTGGTACGAGCCCGTTGTCGTTGGGATTGTTATCCCAATGGCAAAAAACCCAATCGCGGTCCATGCCTGTAATGTTTAGCATATTGTCATAAAATGATACACCGTCAAGGGTGCCATAATTCGTTGGTTTTTCGACGCCTGCCAACTCGGCAAGGGTTGGAAGAAAATCGGTATAGTCTATTAAGGTGTTGTTTTTTCTTTGGGGAATGATGGTATTTTTCCAATATGCAGCGAAAGGTACAAGGGTTCCCGGCTTGTTGGTCTGCGTTTTTGTACCTACAATTTCTTTGCTCCTAAACTGGGAGGTGATCGCCTTTTGCGTGGCATTGTCTGCTATGAACATAAATACCGTGTTCTCTTCAAGACCGGCATCCCGCACTTTAGCAATTACTTTCCCGACCATCTTATCCAGGTATTCAACTTCACTTTTAAAATATTTGGGATCATCTCTTCTTACTTCTCCTCGGGGGTCCCAGTTGGCATAATCGGGATGATCTGGCGATGGAACATAAGGTGCGGCCCACCAGGTTAAAAGAGTAAAGCCCAAAGAAAGGCTGGTTTTTATTTTCTGAGATGAAATTACAGAGGTAGTCTGAAAGCATATCCTCAGAATATTTTCCCTTTGTTTCGGATGCAGGCAGGTAATCGCCATTAGCATATAAGGATGGATTTTTATACCGTCCTTCACGTTGGTTTAAACCACGAAAAGGCAGGTAAACCAGGTAATTCTGAAAACCGGCGCCTTTAATTCGCACATCTCCATCACCACACTGCCATTTACCCACAAAACAGGTGGCGTACCCTGCATCTTCCATCAGGTTGCCTATGGTTTTTTCATTCGCAGGTAGTAATCCCCACGTAACATAATTTCTGAAACTGTATTTACCTGTTAGCAGGGCAAGCCTTGAAGGGAAACCATCAGGATGCATATAGGTTTCACTGAAATGTACCCCGTTGTTGGCCATAAAATCAAGATTTGGGGTATTGTAAGATTGTCCGCCTGTAAAATGAGGCACTTCATAACCCAAGTCGTCGGCAACGAATAAAATAACGTTAGGCTGATGAAGCGCACTTCTGAAAACATCCGCCCTTTCGTCGCCGTGCACGTTTTCTTTGATATCATTAAAATCCTTACTACACCCCGCCAGAATTGCTGTAAAAGTTACGGCGACGGTAATATAATGTAATACAACAGATTTCTTTAAAAGTTTTCTCATAAGATTTATAGTTAATTACTGAATTCTGAATGCGCCTAAAATACAGGTCGCCTTGAGATTTTTAGAATTTTATATGCAATGTTTTTTTAAATTATGTTAAAACTGATTAGTATTCAGTCTATAATTATTGATTTATAGGGTGAATTTGCCCATTTATACTTTTTTGTACAAATGAGTAGTAACTTTGCCGTGTTCATAAAAATCAAGGAAAAAAATGAGTGAAATGCTGGCAACGCTTGAGCAAACAGCCTTAAGCGATTATAAATATGGATTTGTTACAGACATAGAAGCAGACGAAGCCCCTAAAGGATTAAATGAAGATATTATCAGGTTTATTTCAGCTAAGAAGAATGAACCCGGGTGGATGCTGGAATGGCGGTTGAAAGCTTTTCGTTACTGGAAAACCATAGAAGACAAAGAACCCGAATGGGCCAACATTACCTACCCAAAAATTGACTACCAGGATATTATATATTACTCTGCCCCCAAGCAAAAGATCAATCCCAAAAACCTGGACGAGATAGACCCCGAATTGCGTAAAACCTTTGAAAAGTTAGGTATATCGCTAAACGAACAGAAACGCCTCTCCGGCATAGCGGTAGATGCGGTAATCGATAGTGTAAGCATTGCCACTACTTTTAAAGAGCAATTATCTGGAATGGGTATTATTTTCTGTTCAATTACAGAAGCCATCCAGAATCATCCCGAACTTATTAAAAAATATATGGGTTCTGTTGTTCCCATTACAGATAACTATTTTGCTGCCTTAAATTCAGCAGTTTTTACTGATGGCTCCTTCTGCTACATTCCCAAAGGGGTTCGCTGCCCGATGGAGCTTTCTACCTATTTCAGAATTAACGCATTAAATACCGGCCAATTCGAACGCACTTTAATTGTGGCAGAAGAAGGCTCGTATGTAAGTTACCTGGAAGGCTGCACAGCACCTATGCGCGATGAGAACCAGTTGCATGCCGCAGTTGTAGAACTGATTGCCATGGATGATGCGGAAATAAAATATTCTACCGTGCAGAACTGGTACCCAGGCGATAAAAATGGCAAGGGCGGAATTTATAATTTCGTTACCAAGCGAGGAATTTGCGCAGGCAAAAATTCTAAGATTTCCTGGACACAGGTTGAAACAGGCTCTTCCATTACATGGAAATACCCGAGCGTTATATTGAAAGGAGATAATTCTACAGGCGAATTTTATTCTGTTGCTGTTACGAATAACTACCAGCAGGCAGATACAGGCACTAAGATGATGCACCTCGGGAAGAACACAAAAAGCCGGATTGTTTCTAAAGGTATTTCCGCAGGCTTTAGTAATAACAGTTATCGCGGGCTGGTGCATGTGGGGCGCAACGCTTCCAATGCCAGGAATTTTTCGCAGTGCGATTCTTTATTACTTGGTGATAAATGCGGCGCGCATACATTCCCTTATATAGAGGCGAAAAACAGTACTGCTCATTTAGAACATGAGGCTACTACTTCAAAAATTGGAGAAGACCAGATATTTTATTGCAACCAGCGCGGTATTGATACCGAAACAGCCGTAGCGCTCATTATTAATGGGTTTGCTAAAGAAGTGATGAACCAGCTTCCCATGGAATTTGCAGTGGAGGCACAAAAGCTTTTAGCCATTAGCCTGGAAGGAAGTGTAGGATAGAACTCTCATATAAATATTATAACAACAAAGAATTAAAAGATAAAACGCAAATGTTAACTATTAACAACTTACACGCATCGATAGAAGGAAAAGAAATCTTACGGGGAATTGATCTCGAAATTAAAGCCGGTGAAGTGCATGCTATTATGGGACCCAATGGTTCCGGGAAAAGTACCCTCGCCTCTGTATTAGCAGGAAGAAGTGAGTTTGAAGTAACTGAAGGAAGTGTAGAATTCTTAAACAAAGACCTGTTAGAACTTACGCCTGAAGACAGGTCGAAAGAAGGTTTGTTCCTGGCATTTCAATACCCTGTAGAAATACCCGGTGTAAGCACCACAAATTTTATAAAAACAGCTTTAAATGAAGCCAGGAAATATCGTGGTGAAGAACCATTGGATGCTGTTGCTTTTTTAAAGTTGATGAAACAACGCATGGCATTGGTAAATATAGATCAGAGCCTGTTGTCCCGTTCTTTAAATGAAGGATTTTCCGGCGGCGAGAAAAAGCGTAATGAAATTTTTCAGATGGCAATGTTAGAACCGCGTTTGGCGGTGCTCGATGAAACCGACAGCGGGCTGGATATTGATGCATTGCGCATTGTTGCAAATGGAGTAAATACTTTAAGAAATAAGAACAATGCGGTGTTGGTAATTACACACTACCAAAGGTTGCTTGACTATATAGTGCCCGATTTTGTACATGTTTTATACAAAGGAAGAATTGTTAAAAGCGGTACTAAAGACCTGGCATTGGAATTAGAAGAAAAAGGGTATGAATTTATTAAACCCGAAATGGCAACCGCTTAAAATTAATACGCAATCAGAAAGATATAAGATGAATTTATTACAGGCAATACCACAACAGTTTAACTCAATACAAAATAAAGGGGATGATGGTGCATTGAAAAAATTCAGGCAGCATGCATTTGATTACTACAGTAAGGTGGGCATACCCACCATGAGGCATGAAGAATGGAAATATACCAGGTTAACAGGGCTTTTGAATAAAGAATACGCTTACGATGTACATGCCTCTCAATCTTTTAATACAAGCCTTGTAAAAAAAGTGAGAATTGCAGGAACTGAAGAAGACAATGCACTTTTTTTTATTAACGGAAATTTCAACGCCGAAGCTTCTGATATAAAATGCAAGGACCTGTTGATTATGTCTGTTGAGGAGGCTGCCAGTTCTCCGCATGCCGATATATTAAAGAAGTACATGGGTCACAGTGGTAATTATATGAAAGATGGCATGCAGGCCCTGAATACAGCATTCGCCGGTAATGGATTATTTATTTATATAAAACCAAACGTAACCTTAGATAGGCCTGTATACATTTATCATCTGACCGACAGCACTGCTGAAAATATTTTTGTTCAGCCAAGAACATTCTTTTACCTGTCAGAAAATTCACGTGCAGATGTTATTGAGATTTATGCCAATGAGGGAAGCCAGGAAAGTTTCACCAACGAGATCATAGAATTTGTGGTACAAAAAGATGGCAACCTTAATTATCATAAGGTTCAGAACGAAAAACAAAATTGCCATCATGTAGGCACCACGCATATTTTGCATGCGGGCAAATGCTTTACCAATTCCATTACCGTCTCATTGAATGGCGGTACAATAAGAAACAACTTAAATGTTGTGCTCGATGCGGAACATAACGAAGCGCACCTGTATGGTTTATACATGCCAACCGGTTCAACTCATATCGATAACCACACAATTGTAGATAATGCGCAGCCTAATTGCTACAGTAACGAATTTTATAAAGGTATAATGGACGATAAATCTACCGGCGTTTTCAATGGTAAGATCTATGTGAGAAAAGATGCGCAGAAAACAAATGCATACCAGAGTAATAAAAATATATTGTTAAGTGATTTTTCATCAGTAAATACCAAGCCCCAGCTTGAAATTTTTGCCGATGATGTAAAGTGTTCGCATGGTTGTACCATTGGTCGCCTTGATGAAGAAGCCATGTTTTACCTGCGTTCACGCGGGCTTGATGAAAAGAAAGCACAGTCATTATTATTACATGCCTTTGCATCAGATATTATAGAACAGGTAAAAATTGAGCCCTTAAAAAATCACCTTGAAAAAATTATCAGTCAACGCTTTGAATTCGATAATGCATGATCGAAACAGCCAATCATATTAAACCTTTAGATGTAGAATGGGTAAGAACACAATTTCCTGTTTTACAGCGCATGGTAAAAGGCAAACAACTTGTTTACCTGGATAATGCGGCGACAGCGCAAAAGCCCCAGGTGGTATTAGATGCGCTGATCGATTATTACAGCCAGTACAATGCAAACATTCATCGCGGTATACATTCCCTTGCAGAAGAGGCCACAGCTGCGTATGAGGCAACGCGTGATACGGTGCAGGCTTTTATAAATGCAAAACACCGCGAAGAAATTATTTTTACCCGCGGTGTTACAGAAAGCATTAACCTGGTTGCAGCTACATGGGGCAGGCAAAATATTAAAGAAGGTGATGAAATTATTATTTCAGCCATGGAACATCATTCCAATATGGTGCCCTGGCAAATATTATGTCTTGAAAAAAAGGCAACGCTTAAGATCATTCCCGTAAATGATAAGGGTGAATTGATAATGGAAGAATTTGAAAAATTAATTTCTCCTAAAACAAAATTCATTTCTATTGTTCACGTAAGTAATTCTCTCGGAACAATTAATCCTGTTGAAGAAATAATTGCAATAGCACATGCCAATAATATTCCTGTAATGGTAGATGGAGCGCAATCCAGTGTGCACCTGCAAATAGATGTGCAGGCGATGGATTGTGATTTTTTCGCCTTGTCGAGCCATAAAATTTACGGTCCAACAGGTATCGGTGTTCTGTATGGCAAAAAAGAATTGCTCGAAGAAATGCCGCCTTATATGGGTGGGGGCGAAATGATTAAAGAAGTGTCTTACGAAACTTCTTCTTACAACGATCTGCCTTACAAATTTGAAGCCGGTACGCCCAATATTGCAGATACTGTTGCATTGAAAGCTGCTATTGATTTTGTTAATGAAGTAGGCAAAGAAAGCATACAGGCGCATGAAGAAGAATTAGTGAGGTATGCAACTGAAAAACTATCAGTTATTCCGCACGTTCGTTTAATTGGTACAGCAGAAAATAAAACAGGTGTTGTTTCTTTTATTGTTGAAGGAACACACCCGCAGGATATGGGTGTATTGCTCGATAATTATGGTATCGCTGTAAGAACGGGAAATCATTGCACGCAACCTTTGATGAACTGTTTTAAACTGCCGGGAACCATTCGCGCTTCTTTCGGAATGTATAATACGAAAGAAGAAATAGATCAGCTCGTTGAAGGTGTAAAGAAATCAATTAAAATGTTACTATAATATGCAGCAACCTGCAATACATAGTTTGGAAGAGGCAGAAAGTGAAATAGTCGAAGACTTTGCTTTATTCGATAGTTGGGAAGACAAGTATGAATATATCATAGACCTGGGTAAAAAATTGGCACCGCTGCATGAAGTGTATAAAACAGAAGAAAATAAAGTAAAGGGTTGCCAGAGCACAGTTTGGATGCATGCTGAAGAAAAGGCTGGCAGAATATTTTTTAAGGCAGAAAGTGATGCGGTTATTGTGAAAGGTTTGGTAAGCATGCTGATTAGAGTTTTGAATGGAAGAACGCCCGATGAAATTATTCATGCAAAGCTGGATTTTATTAATAAGATAGGAATGACATCGCACCTGGCACAAACACGCAGCAATGGTTTGTTTGCCATGGTAAAGCAAATGAAGAACTATGCCCTTGCATATAAATTACAACACAATTTATAAGACACTAATATGGATGAATCAGCGTTAAAAGAAAAAGTGATCGAGGTATTGCAGGGCATTTACGATCCTGAAATACCCGTTAGTATTTACGATCTGGGTTTGATATATGAAATAGATATACTTCCCATCAATAATGTACAGATTGTAATGACGCTAACTGCACCTGGTTGCCCTGCAGCACAATCATTACCGGTTGAAGTGGATGAACGCATAAGGGAATTGGAAGGTGTAAACGATGTGCATGTTTCAGTAACATGGGAACCCCCATGGGATAAAAGTAAAATGAGCGAAGCCGCCCAGCTAGAACTGGGTTTTATGTAAACAAAAAAAATTTTTAAAACAAATATATGCCACAAATAAGTTTAGACAGCCTGATAGGAAATACAGGACCATCATATCCTGAACAAATTGCAGCCCCCTACAGGGAAGAATTAATAGCCGCAGGGTTTAAGCAAATGCTTACGCCAGCCGATGTTGATGCCGCACTAAAAAGAAATGATGATAAAATAATACTTGTAGTAGTTAATTCGGTATGTGGATGTTCTGCAAGGGTTTCACGGCCCGGGGCTATTTTATCTTTATTTAATAAGGTAGTACCCGATGGTCTGTTTACCATTTTCGCAGGTATGGAAAAAGAAGCGGTTGCACATTTCAGGCATCATTACCTGGCGGGTGTTACGCCATCCTCCCCAAATATCTGTGTTTTTAAAAATGGAGAATTAGTTCATATGCTGCACCGTTACCAGATCGAAAGCAGCTCTGCCGGCGACATTGCAGATCAGCTGATAACTGTATACAATGAAAACTGCGAAAAAGGAAATGATGAAAAAAGTGTAAAAGATCTTCAGAAATTTTTTATAGAGAAGTTTGGAGTAGATCCGCTTAAACCGGAAGACTGGGCTTAAGCTTTTTCGTACCCGCGCATACTTAAAAATGTACATGTTACGGATACAAAAATTTTATTCATGAAAATTACCGCACAGGAAGAATATGGCTTAAGAATTTTGCTGCGCATTGCAAAGTGCAGGGATGAAGAAGGTATGAGCATACCACAGCTTGCAGAAGCAGAAGGGTTAACACAACACTATGTAGCCAAGTTAACCCGTGTACTTCGTATGTCTTCTTTCATTAACAGCACACCCGGGCAAAAAGGCGGTTATGTTCTGGCAAAGCCCATGGAAGAGATTAACATTAACCAGGTGTTGAAAACCCTTGGCGGTGCATTATTCGACAGTGAGTTTTGTAATTCACATTTTGGATCAGTAAATTTTTGTACCAATTCCGTTGACTGTTCTGCACGATCGCTTTGGAAAATGATACAATTTTCTGTTGACAGTTTATTAGACCGTATAAGCCTTGCAGACCTTGCGGGTAAAGAAGAAGACTCTTCTATGAAATTGAAAAAAGTGTTGGAAATGCATCCTGTAAAAATTACACAGGAGTAATTTTTTTATATCTAGTTTAGAAAGGTGTTGAGGTCAACACCTTTTTTATTGCCACCTGCTTAAAAAAAATTAGCAACTTCCTGTTCGCTTGTTATTCATAAAACTATTTACACTTATCTTTCAATTTCATAGGTGCAATATGGTTTTTAAAATACTGCTTTATTTATTCTCTGGTTTTTTTATTTTAATAACAGTGCTTCCTTCCATAAGAAGCGATTACTGGACCTTCAGGGTGTTAGAGTATCCACGGTTACAAAAAATGTTTTTAGGCATTCTTGTTTTAATTGGATTACTGGCTTATAAAAATTATTTGGATGAAGTTTTCCCCTGGTTATTTATCGGGGTGAGTGCAGCGGTGATTTACCTTTTAATAAAGATCGTTCCGTATACAGTATTCGGTAAAAAAGAAATGATAAAGGCCGCCAACCCTTCAGGTAACGGTAACCTTAAAATATTTACCGCTAACGTGCTGCAGGATAATCAGCAATTTAATAAACTGCATGCGCTAATAAGAGAGAAAGACCCCGACATTATTTTTTTGGTAGAAACAGATAATAAGTGGATGAAGGCAATGGATTTACTCAAAGAAAATTATCCTTATTATGTAGAGCAACCACTCAATAATACTTACGGGTTATTATTTTATTCCCGGTTAAAGGTGAAAGAAAAGAATGTGCGGTTTTTAGTAGAAGATGAAGTGCCTTCTTTAGAAGCTACTGTGCTTTTAAAAAATGGCACACCAGTAAAATTATTTGGGCTGCACCCAAAACCACCGGTTCCGAAGGAGTCTGTATACTCAACAGCAAAGGATAAAGAATTAATGAAAGTGGCATTAAAAATTGAACATTTTGATGATCCGTGTATAGTTATGGGCGATCTAAACGATGTTGCCTGGAGCCATGTAACCATGTTATTCAGAAAAGTTAGCAGTCTGCTCGACCCCAGGCGTGGACGGGGTTTCTTTAGCACCTTTTCTGCCAATAACCAACTTATGCGATTTCCTCTCGATTATATTTTTTGTTCGAACCATTTTGCACTGGTTAGCATGTGCCGTATGCCCCATTTTGGTTCAGATCATTTCGGTATGTTCATACATCTTGATTACAGCCCCGAAGTTAAAAACATACAGGAAAAACCTGAAGCTGATGGCGATGAAAAGGAAGAGGCGGTGGAAAAGGCAGGTAAAAATATTAAAGATTAAATTTTATTTATACCAGGATTTTAGTACTTCCTCAGCCGGCTTGTTCTGTGGCGTAAAATCTATTTCATGTTGCTTTCTGTTGTGCGGTTTATCTATATACCATTTCCATAAATAACCACCCGCAAACCAATTTTCTGATGCAAAGGTTTCGAACAAAGCTTGTATGCCATTAGCCTGCGCCACATCATTTCTGCCTCCTTCCTTTTCTTTCCATGGTTCAGCTGCCGCGTAATCCACATTCCGGTAACCGTATTCTGTAAATAATATCTTTTTATTGTGCCTGTCACTCAATTTTTTCAGTTCTCCCGAAAATTTTTTCCATCCCTTTTTATAATCGGAAACAGAAGGTGTTTTGTTTGTTGATAAAGGGAAATAAGCATCAACCCCAATAAAATCTAATTTATGCCAGAAGGGAAAATTTTCATAATCGTCCCAGTTAGCGGCATAGGTAAGTTTGCCATGATACACCTGTTTTACCGAATCTATCAGGTTACTCCAGAAAGTTGGCCTTGCTTTAATAGCTGCACCCATTTCAGTGGCAAAGCAATATATATTAGCTTTCATAGAATCTGCCAGTTGTGCGAAGTGAAGTACATAATCTGTGTAGCTTTTCTCCCACGCCGTCCAATCATTTTCCGTATTCAGCGAAAAATTTCCCGTGTATTCTCCATTTGCTATCCACAAATGTGGTTTAAGCATTACAGAAAGGTTATTTTGGTGTGCCATTAATATAGAACCCTTTACACCTTCATCACTTTCGCCCCACCATTGCCCTGCATGGTTATACCTGATCACCGGGTTTTCGGCAGAACAAAAAGCATAAGGCATAACTGCAATGCTGTTGGCATACACCCCGGTTAAGGAGTTTAAATCACCCGTTTTTAATTCATTTACAGGTGCTACCATATTTAGGCCTTTCACCTCTATGAAATGAGATTTTGGTTTATTATAAGCAATGGCATTATCCTTATTTGCACACCCTAACATAAGCAGGGTAAATAAAAATTGATTAATATATTTTAAAACTGAATTATTCAAAACGTTGCATTTCAAGAAGTATTAAAGATTTGGCCTATAATTTGAATAGTTCGATAAGAAGGGCGGCTGCAAGGTATATTTTAAATATACGGAATGCGGATTTTCCCTTTTAAAAAAGTATTCAATAACCATTAAAATAAATAAGGTTTCTTTATTCATTAAAATCTAAAGACATGAAAAAATCAATGTTAGTTTTAACAGCTATGCTATTCAGCAGCTATGTTTTTTCTCAAAACACGGCCTTTGGTCTTAAAGCGGGGGTTAACTTTTCCAATCTAAAGGTGGAGAAAAATGACTTCGACATCAGCAATTCAAAATACAATACAGCTTTTCATGGGGGTGCATTTGCCCATGTTCACGTGTCTGACAGGTTTGCCATTCAGCCCGAATTGGTGTACTCTTCCCAAGGTGGTAAATACAGTGGTAACGGTGAAACTTACACCACAAACCTTAGTTATGTGAATATTCCCGTATTGGCCCAGGTAATGTTTGGGGAAGGCTTCAGGTTACAGGCAGGTCCGCAATTAGGTTTTTTAGTAAGTGCCAAATCAAAATATGATTCTGAGGAAGTAAGTATAAAAGATAATTATAAAGGCATCGATATTTCATTTCCTATCGGGTTGGGATATTTAATGAGCTCCGGTTTTGGATTGGATGCCCGCTGGGTTCCCGGTCTGATGGATGTAAATAAAAACTCTTCCGAATCAAATATTGGTGTTTCCAACAATGTTTTCCAGGTTGGATTGTTTTATCAATTCCCCATGAAACATCATGTAGGCGATGATCATAAATAACTGATTGAACATTTTTTGTTAGAGGTTGCTCTTGGGGCAACCTTTTTTTATGGCATCACTAAAATGATTTTAAATAATCTTTTACCTGTTTATGCAGGTTTTCGCTAAGGGCAACCACAGGTAAGCGCAAATTGTTTTCGAGTAAACCTGCCTCATGCATAAAAGCTTTTACGCCAGCCGGATTATTTTCAGCAAACATCAGTTCATATGCCTCCATCATTTCATCATTTAGTTGTTTAGCATTTGCAAAATCTCCATTTAGTGCAAATTGAATCATGCGGCTGAATTTTTCGGGCAATGCGTTTGCCGCTACACTGATCACTCCGTCTACTCCACAGGCAATCTGTGGAAGAACTAACTGATCATCTCCGCTAACAACCAAAAAGTCTGGCGGGCGGTTCTTTAAAATTTTCATGCATTGCAGTATATCACCGCTGGCTTCTTTTATACCTGCAATGTTTTCTACTTCATTAGCCAGTTGCAGTGTTGTAGATGCATCAATATTACGGGCAGTTCTTCCCGGAACGTTATATAATATGATGGGTATTGGAGATGCTTTTGCGAGGGCTTTGTAATGCTCAAACAATCCCTGTTGGGATGGTTTATTGTAATAGGGCGATGCACTTAAAACTGCTGCTGCTTTCTCCAGTGGAAATTCTTCAAGGTCTTTTATTAATTCACCGGTGTTATTTCCGCCAAGGCCTGTTACAACAGGTACACGCTCATTAACCTTATCGTATGTGAAGAGGGCAACCTCTATCTTTTCATCTTTAGAAAGCGTAGGGGTTTCGCCGGTGGTGCCTAAAGTAACTATATATTGTACCCCATGCTTTATTACAAAGTCAATGATCTTTTCAAGTGCATTAAAATCAATTTTATTATTTGAAGTAAATGGTGTTACCAGTGCTACACCTGTGCCTGAAAGTAGAGACCTGAATGACATGGAATTATCGGTTGTTAAAAATTAAAATGCCTTTCGGCAAACATGTTGAAAGGCTGAAAGGTAAAAACTATATGGTCAGGATTTCTAAAGATTTTATGCCTGTTCATTGCCGGCAAAAGAAGGTTCTGTGGTTTGTGATCCGTTACCATTTTCGGGATACTCGTTCCAAAAGCCCATTTTCCCGAATTTTTCTATTCTTTGTTTTACCCTTTCCTCGGGTGGAATATTTTTTAGTTCCTGTAAAGACTGTATAAGGTGTGATTTTAAAATTGCTGCTGCTTCTGCATAATCCCAATGCGCGCCACCCACGGGTTCGGGAACAATTTCATCTACCAGACCAAAACTTTTCATGTCTTCTGAAGTTAGTTTTAGCTGTTCGGCTGCTATTTCTTTCTTATCCCAGCTGCGCCATAAAATGCTGCTGCAACTTTCAGGAGAAATTACCGTATACCAGGTATTTTCCATCATAAAAACCTTATCGCCTACGCCAATGCCCAATGCACCGCCACTTGCGCCTTCACCAATGATTACACAGATAACGGGCACTTTCAGCCTTATCATTTCATAAATATTTCGTGCAATGGCTTCACCTTGTCCTCGTTCTTCTGCCTCCAGGCCGGGAAAAGCACCGGGAGTATCTATCAGTGTAATTACAGGTTTGTTGAATTTTTCTGCCAGCTTCATCAGGCGCTAAGGGCTTTTCTGTATCCTTCAGGGTTGGCCATACCGAAATTGCGCAGTTGCCGGGTTTTGGTATTATCGCCTTTTTGCTGACCAATGATCATTACCGTTTCACCACCAAGCTGTGCAAATCCACCTACCATTGCCTTATCATCTTTTACATTCCGGTCGCCATGCAATTCAATAAAATCTGTGGTCATATTTTCAATATACTTTAGGGTATATGGCCTGTCGGGGTGGCGGCTTAACTGTACTTTTTGCCAGGGGTAAGATTTGCCGTAATTTCTTTTCGTTTTTCAAGAACAGCTGGTGTAATTGCTGCAATGTGGCAGAGTAATCGATCTTATGTTTTTCTCAGAAAGTGTCTTTAGTTGTTCTATTTGGTCGTACAGTTCTTTGATGGGTTTTTCAAAGTCGAGAAACTGTCTGTTTTTTTAATTCGATCATAGTTTGATTTAAGTTTTAAATTAACAATTTAATGTTATTTGAAGCTGATAAAGCTGTAATATAGTTTGTAAAATTAGGGGTTACAATTTTTTTATAAAAGTTTTGGAATGGAAAGTTAAGAAACCTATCTTTGCCGTCCCTAAAACGAAGGTTTCCAGGGGAATTGGATCGGTAGTTCAGTTGGTTAGAATGCCGCCCTGTCACGGCGGAGGTCGCGGGTTCGAGTCCCGTCCGGTCCGCTAAAAAAAGCTTCATAATATTTTATGAGGCTTTTTTGTTGTTTTATATTCTTTAAAATAACACAAGGATGCCATCACTATAATAATATATTTGAACCTTTAGAATTCTTAATACATAGACCCACAAATAAAACAATTCAAGTTCAAAATCCAGGGTATCTTTACCTAAGCTTAACACCGGGCTTTCCCCAATAACCTGTTCTAATTTAAAGGATTTAAAAACATTCTTTTAATCTAACTCACGGTTATTAACTGCCTTTTTATTACCCGTTATTATTCATATAAGTATTAAACACGTTTGAAATTATATATAAAAAATATGGTTTGTTTACGATGTCAGATTGTTGTAAAGAATGAGCTTGAAAGGCTTAACCTTGAATACGAAAGTGTAAAAATGGGTGAAGCAACAATAAAAGAACCCATTGCCGCCAAAAAAATTATTGCTTTAAAAGGGGCATTATTAAAATCGGGACTTGAAATAATTGATGATAAGAAAAGTATGTTAATAGAAAAGATAAAAGCAATTGTAATTGAACATATCCATTATTCCGAAGAACCGCTTAAAGAGAAGTTTTCAATATTTATTGCAGAAAAGCTTCAATACGATTACACTTATCTCTCAAATTTATTTGCTGTAACAAACGGAATAACACTGGAGCATTTTATAATTCAACATAAAATCGAAAAAGTAAAAGAATTATTACTCTTCGACGATTTAAAAATTTCTGAAATAGCGTACAAAATGAATTATAGCAGTGCTTCGCACCTTTCTAAACAATTTAAAAAAGTAACCGGCTTTACTGCTAAGTACTTTAAAGAGTTAAAGAAATTACGGTTTGATGAACAAATAAATACTAATAAAGAAAGAAATGAGAGCATCTGATATTGAAGCCGGGATTGCCCATATTATTGTAGAAATAATTGAATATGTACCAAATTCTGTTGTTACAAAAACAATCTTAAACAAAACAACTGGAAATGTAACCGTGATGTCTGTAGACATGGGTGAATGCCTATTAGAAAAAATTTCACCTTTCGATACGTTTGTGCAGGTAATAGACGGTAAAGCTGAAATTATTCTTGATGGCAGATCACATTTTTTAGCTACAGGCGAGGCTATGACCATACCCGCGCACAGGTCAAACTCAATCAATGCAAATGAAAGATTTAAAATGATAATGACGCTTATTAAAAGCGGTTACGAAGGTTAGTTGCAATAAATTATGCATGTGTGAATTATATAGCAATTGCCTTTAATTGTATAGCGCATTTAATCCTAAAATATATCACCTTCACTTACCAGTTTTATTAACCTTTTCTGGTTTCAAAGAAAATTTGTGTTTCGATCGAAGCACTTGCATACATAGAAATTTATGAGGTTTTGGAACTGGTAATATTTATATGTTTAAGGTGCAGAAATACAGGCAGGATGAATACAATGAACAGACACAACTAATTAAAGGAGTTGTAAACCGAGATTATATTTTTATTTATAAATTCTACGATGAATATGCACCAGCATTGTATGGAATAATTCGAAAGATAATTTTAAACAAAAAACAAGCGGAAGTAGTATTGCAAAAAGTTTTTATAAAAGTATTTGTTGAGGTCGGGAAGTTTAATAATAAAAATAAAAGGCTAATAATCTGGCTACACAACCTCGCAAGAAATGAAGCAATCGAAGCACTTAAATATATTCCTTACCACGAATTTAAATTAAAAACACCCAACTCTTCTACCCGGCTGCTGAAGCAGGAGCTCTATCTTACACCAATAGAGAATTCAATTCTAACACTTGCTTCTTACCGGCGTTTATCCTGCATACAAATAAGTGAAATACTTCAACTGCCGTTGCACCTCGTGAAAAACAATATTCAAAGCGCATATATTAAGCTGGTTCCTAACACCACCCCAGCATTTAACTAAAATTATAACAATAACAAGAATTTAAAAAAGCTAAAATGTATTCCTTTTCAACCCACTTCGCAAAACCACCGTAAGACATTCTTTTTTAGGTCTTAAATAAATATATTATGAACAAGTCAGGACCTATAATAATAATTGAAGATGATGTTGATGACCAGGAACTATTAAGTGAGGTCATCAAGAGCCTGCATTATAGAAATGAAATTATTTTTTTTTCCGATGGTCAGAAAGCGTTTGACTATTTTAATATGACGATGGATATTGAACCATTTATAATTATTTCAGACATTAATATGCCTAAACTAAATGGTTTTGAATTAAGGGATAAAGTAAAAAATAACAAGGTATTAAGTGTAAATTTTGTTCCGTTTTTATTTTTTACCACGTCTGATTCAGAGCAGGCAATTTTAAAAGCATATTCAAACTCTGTTCAGGGCTTTTTTGTTAAATCTAACAGCTTTCAAAAATTACAGAATACCATTAGAAACATTGTGGAATACTGGCAGGAATGTTGTTCCCCCCAAAATTTACCTCAACCTGTAAATCCTTTTCTTTCGGTTGTAGCATAAAATTTACATATATTCTATTTTTCAACATTCCTGTTACTATTTCTATTTTACCTTAATAATTAATGCATGAATAAATTGCATGCTTACCGTATTTGAAATATCCCTCAAAAAATTATAATTATTATTTATTCACTGCAAGGTGCTTCTTAATAATCTCAACCCATAAAGCATATCCATTTTCATTTAAATGGGTGCCATCACTTGTCAGACTTTTTTTCATAAGATCGTTTTCATCTGCAAAAGCAGCGTGTAAATTTATTATTTCATAAATTTTATGACCTTTATTTTGAGAAATAATTTCATTAACACTTAATATTTTTTCTTTCATAAAATCATTGGCGGTAGGAAGAATTGTTTGAACATAAATTTTTGTTCGTGGTGAAAATTCGTAAATGTTTGCAGCTATTTTAATAATATTTTCAGCCACATATTTTTCTGAAGGAATTTGTTTTTGGTAATGCATATTAAAAAGGTCGTTTACTCCAATTAAAATAAAAACTACTGAAGGCCCGTTGTAGGTTATTTCTCCAAGTCGCAGTAAAACGCCATCTGTAACATCACCTGAGATGCCGCGATTTTTTGCATTTGTAACATTTAATTTCTGGCTCCAGTCTTTTCCTCCTTCAGTTATGCTGTTTCCTAAAAAAACAATGTCTCCCTTTTTAACCGGGTTTGCCTGAAACTCTTTTATTTTTTCCCTGTAATGATTTATTGTCCATTCAGTATGATACTGTACTACGGTATTTTCCGGGGGGTACAGGTTTAAAAAATTATTTTCATTTGTGGATTTAGTGGTTGCGCAACTGGTAAGAATAATAATTGACAATAAGATTGCCAGCATTGAGGAATGCTTCATAATAAAAATTTGTGAGCGTGGTGAGAGTTATAAAATTTTTATGATCTATTGGTTCCTGGTTAGACCATGAATTTCGATTTCATTTTGTGGAAAAGGAAAAACCAAAAGGTTTACATATTCACTGTAGGGTTTTATTCCACCGCCTTCCTCTGGAGTTTTTATAATTCCTTTTTGTAAACGTTTTACATTTAAATAATGATCGCTTAATTCAATGGCTAATTCCTTCGTACGGTCATTAAAAATGGTATCTAGTGCGGCATCTTTTGAAGGAATGGTTGTTAATACAGTTGTTGCATCTGCACGGTTTCTTAAAATATTAATATCCTTTACATCTTGCTGACTAACTGCATTATTTACCATAATATCCGATTCGGCTCTTGTTAAATACATTTCTGCTAAACGAATGTAGGGAAGGTCCATTCGCGTTGTTGAATACTTGCCATTAATGTAGGTTATGTTTGGTTGCACAGTATAAAAAGCTTTCCGCGCATCTTTAATGTTTTTAAACATTAATTGAGATAAAATACCTTCTTTGTTTAAACTCAGAAATCCCTTTGCCTGGTTGGCCTGATATGCATTATATAAATTTTTTGTAGGAGAAACATTGTCAACCGGACCATCGCCAGCATTATATTCAAAAACAAAAATATTTTCTGAAGAATTTCCAGCCGGACTAAAAGGCTCGGTTACATTAGAAGACAGCGTGTATTTATTGGCGGAAATTAATTCATTTGCCAATTGGTAAGCCATGGCATAATTTTTAAAATAAAAATAGGCCCGGGAACCCAGGGCGGTGGCAGCATAATAATTTGCGACACCGGATGCATTTTTAAAGTAAACTCGTGCCTGTTCTATATCGTCTATAACAGCTTGCATTACATCGGTTGTTTTACTGCAAACAACTTTATCATTTAATTCAATTGGTTTAAATACCAAAGGAATAGAATACCCTGCCGAGTCGAAATAATTATTTAAATCAAAAAAAACCAACGCTCTTAAAAAATGCATATCCCCCAAAATTGCATTTTTTTGACTAGCTGAACCCTCCATAGATTGAATGTCTTTAACTGCAACAGTATTCAACAGACCAAGTACGCGATACGCATTGGTAAACATGCCGAGGTCATCATAAATTTTATGATCATAGTACTGCGTGTAATTTACGTTGTTGCGCACCACTACATCTCTCACCATAATAGTTCCGTATAAAAAAGATTGTGCAGCATAATATTCTCGTGCCGCGCCGTAAGCTCCATATATTAAAGCTTGCATCGCCGGTAAATCTGTAAGCTTATCATCTGTAATGCCCGTGGGGGGCGGATTAGTTAAAAAATCTTTTTTGCAGGAAATAAATTGAATCGAAAAGAATAGTATAATAATTGTCTGTTTCATCTTCTTAAACATTTTGATAATTAGAAATCATACGAAAGGCCAAACATGTAAGTTTTAGATTGCGGGGCTGACCTGTCTACAGATAATGCCGTAGTATTACTATAATTCACACCGGTAAATTCCGGATCCCAGTAGTAATCGGGTGCTTTGGTAAAGGTTAATAAATTAGAAATTCTTGCGTAGCAGTTAAAGCCATTTAAAAATGAATTGTTTTTGCTTTTAAATGAATAACCTAAGGTTACATCTTTTAAACGTAAATAATCTGTGCGATTTAAATGTTCAGTGGTGGGTGTCCAATTAATATTTTGCGTAGTTAATTGGGATACTGTTGCATCGTCACCGGGATTTTGCCACCTGTCCAATAAAAATACCGGGGCGTTGTATTTTATATTTCCAAAAGGTGCCAGGTATCTTTTCATATCACCCAGGCTAAAATCCATACCCGCAGCGTAGGTAAATAAGATATTCAAATTCCAGTTATTCCAGGTAAGATTATTATTAAATCCTCCGGTAAATTTTGGCCATGGGTTACCCATGTATTTTTTATTGGCATTAAAAAAGTTGTTGAAATTGCCATAACCCGATATGATCTCATTATATCCTAAAGTCTTTCCTGTGCTTATTTCGAGATAGGTGTCTTCTCCTGTTTCTTTATCAACACCTTTCCATTCTACCATCTCCTGTAAGCCAACGGGCAACCCCACTTCCAGCGAAGAAGAAAACAAAAATCCACTAACAGTTAATCCACCAATAATTCCATCCTGCAGTTTTACAACTTTATTTTCATTGTGATTAAAATTTATACTTGTTTCCCACGAGAATTTTTTGGTTTTTATATTTACTGATTTTAAATAAATATCATAACCTTTATTTGTAAGTTGTCCAACATTTTTTGTAATTGAACCGACACCGGATAATTGTGTAACAGGATAATCTAACAGCAGATTTGTTGTTAGCTTATTGTAATAATCTAATTCACCTGTTATTCTGCCCTCGAAAGCCTCAAAATTTAAACCTATATCTAATTGATTTGTTTTTTCCCAACCAAGATTATCATCGCCCAGGTTTGTTAGAGTAATTCCTGTATTCCCATTATAAATTAAAGTTTTATATGTGGATGCATACGTATAGTTTCCTATTCCGGCATTACCTACAACACCATAACTTGCTCTAATTTTAAAGAAATTGAAGATGTTTTTCAAAGGGGCGAAATATTTTTCTTCACTTGGAATATACCCAACGGAAGCGGATGGAAAATATCCCCATTTATTATTTTTTGCAAAACGTGAGGAGCCATCTGCCCTTAAGCTCATCGATAGCAAATATTTTCCTTTAAAATCATAATTTATTCTTCCTATATAAGAAAGAAAAGAATAAGCAGTTTCAAAATAACTTGCTGATTTATTAGCTGCATCCTGCGGATATTGTAATTCCGAATTAAAATACGTGTCACCTAAAACGGTGTTAGATTTTTGCTTGAATTTTTGGGCCTCAGTTGCAATTAGAACATCGAAGTTGTGATTGTTTAATCGTTTTTGATAATTCAAACTATTATTCCAGTTCCATGAAGTTGTATTTCCCAATACTGTTGCTGAAGTAGTTTTGCCGGTATAATTAATGCTTGAATCTTTATGATAAAAGTCGTCGTTGGTTAATAAGTTTAAACCGTATTCAGACCGGAAATTAAGTCCGTTAATTATCCTGGCATTTATGTTCCATGTGCCAAAGAACTGGTTACTTTTTAAACTGGTGGTATTAAGGTCAACGCCTGCTACAGGGTGGTTCTCATTCAAATAAAAGTAAGAGCCATCTTCTTTTCTAACCGGCCATATAGGAAGCATCCATGCCACATTACCTACACCACCTGCCCAACTTGTTGGAACCTGCTGGTTATCTACGTGGCTTACCATCATCTTTGCACCTACTTTTAAAATATTGTTTAACCGGTGTTCCATATTAAGGCGGGTGCCAAAATTTTTATAATCATTTCCACGTATAATGGTGCTTTGATTTTTTAAAAACGCACTTGTATACAAACTTGTTTTTTCATTGCCACCGGATAGGGAAATATTATAATCTTCCATTAAGCCTGTCTGAAGGGTTTCATTCACCCAATTGGTGTTTGTTTTCATTGCCTCCTCCTGTGTTAAGCCATCCACAAGAACTTTGCTTTTGGTCCAGAAATCATTTATATCTTTGCCCGAATTAACCCAGGCTTCCTGAGCTAGCATAATATATTGAGGTCCGTTTAAAAAGGTTGGTTTATGCGTTGCTTCAGAAATGCCGAAGGCTCCGGATGCATGAATTTTTGTTTTTCCGGGTTTACCTTTTTTGGTTGTTACAAGTACCACTCCGTTTGCCCCGCGTGAACCATATATGGCTGCAGCAGAAGCATCTTTAAGAATTTCAATGGATTCAATATCAGAAGGATTTATACTTGCGAGCACATTGGTATTTGCAGCGGTTTGTAATGCATAATTATTTACACCTGCACCCGGGTTGTTCGAATTGCTTATTGAACCGCTTTCTACCGGTATGCCATCAATAACATATAACGGTTCGCTGCTGCCTACAACAGAAGATGTTCCGCGAATACGAATACTTACAGCAGAACCTCCCAGGGCACTGCTTTGCGATACCTGCACGCCTGCTGCCTGCCCTTGCAAAGCGCCTTCGAAAGATGGGGCGGATATCGTATTAAGCTTTTCAACATCAATTGTTGATATTGAACTTGATAAGTTCTTTTTTATTTGAGTTCCGTATCCGACAACAACAACCTGTTCTAATTGAGATGTCGATTGGGATAAGGAAATATTTATTTCCTGCATACCGTTTAATGGAACTTCTAAGGTTTTATATCCAAGCATGGATATAATTAAAACCTTATTACCATCGGGCACTTCAAGAGTAAATTTTCCATCATTACCGGTGGTTGTACCAATTGCAGATCCCTTAACAGTTACAGAAACATAACTCAATGGTTTATTATTTTCATCCGTAATCATTCCTGTTACTTTACCCGGCAGAGGGCTTGGGGCAGAAGAATTTATTCCTTTTATTTCTTTACTTTTTTCTTTTAGAACTATCGTTTTATCAACTATGGAATAAGAGATAGGAAGATTTTGAAAACAAATATTCAGCACCTCAGAAATTGAGGCGCCTTGAACCTGCAGATCAATTTTTTCTGCTTTATTGATTAAAGCATCTTTATAAAAAAATCGATACCCTGTTTGTGCATTAATTTCTTTAAAAATTTTTGAAAGTGAAACTTGCTTTTCCGAAAAATTTATGGTTTGTGCAGTGCTTCGGGCCCCTACATGCAGGCTGGCTGCAAAAATCAAGATTGTAAAACACTTCATAATTCGCATTGATTTTATAAAAAGCGCATTATTTGCTTTTAAAAGACAAAATGGTTTTAATTTCATATTTCGTATATGTTTGAGTTAGGCTATTAGCACACTTTACACGATTTGTTTAAAAGCTTTATTCAGACTATTTACCGGGGAGTGTACCACCACGACCCGGTTTTTTTAGGAATATTATTTTATTTTAAAACAAATAACTTTTTACCCTCGATCCTGAATTTTAATCCTGCTTCTTCCAAAATTTTAAGCACTTCAGAAATGTTTTGATCAGTACTAACCATTCCCGAAAAAGTTTCTTTACTTAAGTTTCCTTCAAAAACTACATCTACATCGTACCACCTGCTTATCTGTCGCATAATAGTGCCGGCATCATTACTTTCAAAATGGAACAAACCATTCTTCCACGCGATAGCTTGTTGTACATCTATGTTTTTGAGCACGGTTAAATCGCCATTTTTATTTATTTCTGCTTGTTGTCCCGGCGCTAATAACACATTATGATTATTACTTGCTATTCTTACAGACCCTTTTAATAAAGTGGTTTTAATAGCGTTTTCATCATTGTAAGCATTAATATTAAATTGGGTACCCAACACTTTTACCTCTACTTTATTTACCTCAACCTTAAAGGGTGATGAAGGGTTGTGTGCTATTTCAAAATAGCCTTCTCCTTTAAGTTGTACTTTTCTTTCATTGCTATTAAATGCTGTAGGGTATCGGAGTGAAGATGCGGCATGTAACCAAACCTTACTTCCGTCCTGTAAAATAACCTGGTAATTTCCGCCACGCGGAGTGGTTATAGTATTGTAAGTAATTTCACTGGAGTTTGTATTTCGTAAATCATAAACAAGCGTGCCGTTATCTAATTTAGTTATTGTAGTGCTTCCATCTTTTGCAAATTTTCCGGAGGCAACAGTATCTAAAATTATTGTTGAACCATTGCCAAGAGTTAGATAAGCCTTGTTTGTACCAGGTACGATAATGTTTTGAATTGAATTTTCTTTACCTGTCGACGAAATACTGGATTCTGAAACCTTATTATCATATATATAAAAAGAAATTGTACTTATTATTAAAAGTGCCGCTGCTGCTACTGCCCATTTTTTCCATAGGGTCACAACAGGTACATTTTCTGTTTTTTGCATAATGTAAGAATGCATTAATCTTTCAATATTTTCTTTATTCCCGAGCAAATCACCATTCCAATCTTCAGCCTTTTGATTAAAGGAATTGAAAACACGGTTGAATAATTCAATTTCTTCGATGGTGGCTACACCGGAAATAATTTTATCGGACAATAGCGTTATTTCTTCTTTTGTCATTCTTTAATGTTGCTAATGTGTAAGTAAGGCAATTCAAAAACACCTATCCCCTAAGCCGGAGATATATTTATTTAATGCATCCAGAATAATAAGTAAAATCAAAGAATTTAAAAAGCTTCTGATTTTACGAATCGCAATGGTTATTTGGTTTTCTACCGTTTTAACGGATATGCCTAACCTTTCTGCGATCTCCCGGTTGTTTAGATTGTGCGTTCTGCTTAATATGAAAATATTCCTGCACTTTTCGGGTAAGTTGGCAATGGCATGCTGAATAAGAGCATTCAGTTCTTTGATTTCTATTAATTCTTCTGAAGTGGGTGGCAATATAGCAGGAGAAAACTTACTCAGATCTTCAAAGAAACTTCCTCTTATTTTATTGGCACGAATGAAATTAGCCACCTTAAATTTTACTGCGGATTTTAAGTAAGGTTTTAGTGATTCAATTTGTATGGTTTGCCGGTGTTCCCAAAGCCAAATGAAGATGCTTTGAACAATATCTTTACAGGCGTCCGCGTCTTGTAAAATGTAAAAGGCTGTTTTATATAATGTTTCCCAATGCCTCTTGTATAAAGTTTCAAATGCTGTTCTGTTTCCCTGGGATAATAACAAGAGAAGCTTAACATCATCACATTGAAGGTAATCATTCAAAATTTTGTAAACTTTTCATTATCGGTTTACAAGGTAATGTTCAATGCTTATATAAAAAATTAATAAAAATTGTTGCAGGTGTATATGGATGAATAAAATCAGGTAAGAAAATGATTCAATATCAATATTTAAAATCTATTGTAACCTGTCAAGCATGGCTTTCATTTCTGCTATTTCTTTTTCCTGCGCTTTTATAATATCCTCTGCGAGTTTTTTTACCTCGGGGTCTGTAATATTAGCATTCCTGCTTGTAAGTATGGCTGATGAATGATGAGGTATCATGGCTTTCATGTATTGCACATCGCCAATGGGTGTTTGGGTTCGAAAGGCGGTTAGCACAATTCCAAAAACAACAATGCTTGATATAATTATGGTATTATTAGTTTTTTATCAGGATACATTTTGCCCATCATCAACATCATCACAACCGCCATGGGCGCAACCATAAGCAAAGCCATATAAATTCTTGTAAGACTTGTGTAATAATGAGTGATAGCAGTAATGTTTAAGAACATTACGATGTACATAATCACAAACGAAATGCCCATCATTAATACAAATTTTTTGTACGTCATAAATAATTGTTTACTTAACTTTTTAGAGAAAATTCTCACCTTTATTTTACAATAACTATACCTCCATGTAATTGTCTATTAGAAAGAATAATATTGGGTGATGAAGTGGTTCCTGGAATAACTTCATTTATTATTTTATTGATAGCTGCGAGGAATAAACTACACATTCAATAATAAGTATGGTTAAAATAGTATAGAAATAAGTTGTTTTAAAAGAAATTATACATGCCGGGATATATTAATTTTAAAATCAATAGTTCTTCTGCTTTATAACTGTACAACTTAATAAAGTGATTACACAAGAAATTATTCATAACCTAACCGCTTATATTATTCAAAATGATCATTTACGGGTAACAATTTTCCCTGCCTTAGGAGGAAAAATAACAAGTGTATTCAATAAAAAAATAAACAACGAATTTCTGTGGACCAATGCCTCACTTACTTTGCAGTCACACACCGCAGGTGCAGATTACGATTCTAATTTTTTTGGTGGTATAGACGAATTATTGCCTAACGATATACCCGAAAACATTGATGGCATTTCATATCCCGATCATGGTGAACTTTGGACAACGCCTTTAGAATGGGAGGTAACCGGCGATTGTAGTTTGCATGTGTTTCGGAACATTGGCATTGAGCGGGCTTTATTATAGTAAACACATTCAATTGCAGGAAAACAGTTCCGAAATATTGATACATTATTGCATAAAAAATAGTACACAATCAGTACGTCATTTTCTTTGGAAGCTTCATGCTGCTGTTGTGATAAATGAAGGCAGTCGCCTAATTACAAACGCCAAACATGCACAGGTCGTAGATCCTGAATATTCTCGATTTACTGACACATCTATTTTTAATTGGCCGCAAATTCAGGGTGTTGATGTAACGAATGTTCCTGAAAAGAATGGCACAATGGACTTCTTTTATTTGTTCAATGCATCATCTGGCGAAATGCACCTGCAGAATGACTCTGGTGATTTATTATTCGGGTATAATTATGATAAAACCGTATTTCCATATCAGTGGTATTTTGCATCTTATGGCGGATTTTTAAATCATTTTACCGCTATACTTGAACCTTGCACGAACATGCCCATGTTAGTGAATGAGGCCATAGAAAAAAAGCAATCAGCCGTTTTAAAACCAGGAGAAGAATTGGCGACCACCGTTAAAATTTTTGCAGGTGAAAAAAAGAAATATTTTCAATAATGAATAATTTGAAAGCCTTTATTACGGGCGCCGGCAGCGGTATTGGTAAAGCTACCGCTATTCGCTTCGCACGCGAGGGATATGATGTTTGTGCAAATGATATTAATCAGGATGGTTTAGTTGCCCTTAAGCAGGAAATGGCAGTAGGTGATCATTTATATATTCCGGGCGATTTTTCTGATAGTAAAACCATAGAGCATATTTCATCAACCATTAAAAACTCTTGGACCCATTTGGATGTATTGGTGAATTGTGCTGGCATTTCTGATAGAACAAATTTAATAAGCATGGATCTTGCCAGGTGGCGTAAAGCATTTGATTTAATGATCGACGGTTGTTTACTTACCACCAAACTGGCAATTGGTTTTATGCATGATAACGGTCGCATAATTCATATATCATCCATTCATGCAACCCGGGCCGAAGAAGGCGCCGGCAGCTATTCTATGGCCAAAGCTGCTATTAACCAATTTTGCCGGTCGATGGCTGTAGAACTAGCATCAAAAAATATTTTAGTCAATGCCATTGCACCGGGGTTCGTAGATACTGCCATGTCTATGGTCGATGGTGTAAGTGAACTGGAAGGGGAGTGGTTTAGAAAAAATTATATTGATGGTCACCACCTTCCTTTGCAGCGTGCAGCAAAGGCCGAAGAAATTGCTGGCGTAGCATACTTTCTTGCCGGCAATGATGCCTCATACATTACGGGCCAGGTAATAACGGTAGATGGGGGATTGACCATTACTTTTTAATACATTCAACATTTAAATGAAAATAGAATCGGTAGATTTTTTTTATGCAAGCATGCCCGAAGTATTAAACATCGGCGATGGAAGCCAGGATGCATTACTGATTCGTATTAGGGCTGGCGGTTATGAAGGCTGGGGAGAATGCGAAGCATCGCCTTTAACAAGTATTGCCAGTTATGTTTGCCCCATGTCGCATAGTGCCTGCAAGCCCCTTAAATATTCCATAGAAAATCAGCAACTGGAAACGGTAAGTGATATTAAACGGATATCTAAAATGGTTCACGAAAATTCACTTGACCTGTTGCAGGCAGATCATACCTTATCGGGCATCGATATTGCCTTGTGGGATTTGCTTGGAAAAAAAATGGGCGAACCTGTGTTTTCATTGTTGGGTTATAGCAAGGCTTTTCCCAAATTACCGTATGCTTCTCAATTGTTTGGAGATAATGCAGCCCAAACTTTTGAAAAAGCAAAAAAAACTTTTGCTGAAGGGTACCGTGCCGTAAAATTTGGCTGGGGACCTTATGGAAAAACATCGGCTGGTAATGATAGGGAGCACGTAATTGCCGCAAGAGAAGGAATGGGCAAGGATGCCTATATAATGATAGATGCAGGAACGGTATGGGGCGATAATGTAGAAGAAGCACAACTACGCTTACAGGCATTAAAAGAAATAAATGCTTATTGGTTAGAAGAACCTTTCTTTAATGGCGCACTCAACGCGTATAAACAACTTTCGAAACAAAAACCGTACATACCCCTTGCCGGGGGTGAAGGTTGCAACAATTATTACCAGGCAGATGCAATGATAAATTATGCCGCACTTTCTTTTATACAAATAGATGCAGGACGCATTGGGGGCATTAGCGTTGCCAGGCGCGTAGCGGATCTTGCCGTTGCGCGAAATACCACCTTTGTAAACCATACATTCACTTCTCATTTGGCGCTAAGTGCATCGCTTCAGGCATATGCGGGTTTAGAAAATCACCAGATAAGCGAGTACCCTGTAGAATTAAAATCATTGGCAGAAGAAATAGCTGTTGAAAAAATATTACCCGATAAAAATGGTTACATACGCATACCCGAAAAACCCGGTTTAGGGATAACCGTAAATATTGCCGCTTTGCGAAAATACCTTGTGAATGTTGAAATAAAAGTGAGTGGCAAATCGCTTTACCAAACGCCGGAATTATAAGTATTCAGAAGAAAGATGAGAGGTTATTTTGTGAAACCTTTTGCGGTAATCTTTAGGTAACACACCGGTAATTTTTCTAAAGTGTCGATAAAAGTTTGAAAGATTTTCAAAGCCGCTCGAATAACTAATTTGCGAAATGCTTTCATTGTCGAGCATAAGCATTCTGCAGGCATGGCTTATGCGCAGTTCTGTTACATACTCTGTGAAGTTTTTTCTTGTGTGCTGTTTGAAGTAACGGGAGAAAGAAGCGCAACTCATATTCAGCATCGAGGCTATATCCTGCATATAAATTTCGCGCTTGTAATTCTTAATAATAAATTCAAACACCTTATGAATCTTTTTTATTTCTTCCTGGTGCGCCTCTGCGTTACTTAATCGGTGTCTTGTTACATAACTGGTAGAAAGAAAGGGCTTTAATTCTTTGCTTTCTGATAAATTAATAAGAATATCCAGCAGGGAAACCAGCTTGTTTGCCGCACTTTGCCCCGACATTTCTTTCAGCTTTGCAATAGTGTATTTTTTCGTGGCCCCGTAAATCTGCAATGCATAGTTCGATTGAAAGAGTAATTTTTGAACAAGCTTCATTTCAGGCAGTTCAAAAAAATAATGACCTAAAAAATCTTCTGTAAAATGTATGAATATTGAGGTTGCCTGAAGCCTTGAATTTTTCCTGTAGTATTCTTCACTGTTTCTAAAAAGGTGTGGTATGTTACTGCCGATCAGCATCAATTCACCATCTTCAAATAATGCAACCTTATCGCCAATGAACTTTGTGCCTTTACTTTTTTCTATCAGCACTAACTCATATTCTTCATGAAAATGCCACGGCTTATCAAAATAACTGCAGTTTAATGTATGGTATAAAAACGAAGTGTTGTTATTTAAAGGAAGCTTATGCAACTGTGGTTTCATACTTGCTGCTAATAATTTAAAAATTTAAACTAACGAACGCCTTTCGCAATATATTCCATACATCACTATGGTAACAAAACAAAAGCATGGTACAATATAAGAAAACTGCACGCCATGCAGGTCTGCTACGAAACCTTGTATGGGTGGAAAAACGGCGCCTCCAACAATGGCAATATTGATTAATGCTGAACCTTTTTCGGTAAATCCATCGGTACCTACAATGCCTAAACTAAACAGGCAGGGAAACATAATTGAAATAAATGCACCTAAACTTAACAAGTAGTATGGGTTGTAATCGGAGGTTGTAAAGGCTGCGAGCAGGTAAGAAATAATCATTCCTATACCGAATACAGTAACAAGCCTGCCGGGAGAAAAAAATTGCAAAAGGTAAATGCCTAAAAATGAAATTAAGGTAGATGCAATGTAATAGTATGTAAGATATTGAGCAGCTTCATTGGTAGAAAATCCTGAAACTGTTTGCAGGTAATTCATAAAAAAACCTGCGGTGCCTGCTTCTGCCCCAACATAGAAAAACATAATTACCGCGCCCCAGAATAATTGCGGATATTTTTTTGAGCCTTTAATAATAGATACCAGATTGAACCCCTTATCAATACCTGGTTTTAATGCAGGAAATTTCGAAAAAAATATAGACATGGCAAGCAGCAGTGTTCCCGAGCCGAGTATAACATACGGTATGTGAAAAGAGGCATCGCCATTTGCTCCATAAATTAACCGGGTTGCAAATATTGGCGTAAAAGAATACCCAATGCGGCTGAATAACTGTACAATATTAACCCTTACATGTGCGCCTTCTTCATTACCTAACATGGCCGCTAGGGGGTTGGCGGCGACATTTACAAGAGTAACCCCAATAGAAATTACAAAGACTGCAGACAACGCCATTAAATAAGATGACATAAAGAAGGCAGGTATAAATAAAGATGCGCCAACACTGCAAATGGTTAATGCCGTAACAAGCCCGGCCTTATAGCCATATTTAGAAATATAAAAAGCAATAGGTATGGGAAAGAATAGATAAACCAAATAAAATGATTGCTGAATGAAAGAAGCCTGCAGGTAAGATAATTTAAAGGCTTCTTTTAAGGAGGGAAGCAAAACATCGTTCATGCAAATAATGGAGCCAGTGAATAAAAAAACATAAGAGACGATCAGTAAAGATTTCCACTCATGCTTCATTTTATTTTTTACCTGTTTGCTTACTCCCATTCTAATAGGTTGCCCTCCCTCCTGATATATCATAAATAAAACCGGTGGAAAAACTGTTTTCATCAGAAACTATGTAAGCTGAAATTGCTGCCACTTCTTCAACCAATCCCATACGCTTCATCGGAATTTTAGCAAGCATATATTCTAATTGCTGGGGGGAGGTTTTATCGTTTAAAGACGTTTTAATTACCGCAGGTGCAAGCCCGTTTATAGTAATTTCCGTGTCGGCAAATTCTTTGGCCACACCCTTTACAATGCCTATTACACCCGCTTTTGTAGCTGAATAGCCAACCATTCCTGGGTTACCTTCTTTACCCGCTATTGAGGATATTAGCAATAAACGGCCTCTACCGGTTTTTTTCATGCTTTGTAAAACATACTTTGTAATTAGAAAGGTGCCTGTAAGATTTACCTTACATATTTTATCAAAATCTTCGGCCGAGTAATTAGTTATATTAGTGCTGGTTGGACCAACAATTCCGGCTGCATTTATTAAAACATCAATTTGACCAAATTCTTCTTCTATTTCCATTATCGCTTCTCTAACAGCAGTTTCGTTGGAAATATCGACCACAATGCCATTCGCCTGTAAATTATCCGATCGAATTTCAAGCACTGTGGCCTCAAGGCCTTCTTTATCAATATCAAATAAAATTAAAATGGCGCCTTCTTTGGCAAGCCGCTGTGCCACTGCTTTTCCTATACCGGTGGCACTACCGGTAATCAAGGCTATTTTGTTTTTAAAACGATCCTGGAAATACATAATAAATGGGTTAAGATTGTTGAATTATTAAAGATTGTTTTTAAAATTATTTGCTGGTGTATTAAAATATTATTGTTTCATTATTTGAATCATAAAACCACCACCGGGAGCAAGGTGAATATTCATGCTGTCATTTATATTTAAGGTGGATGATGAAATAATATAATCAGCCGCATACTTATCTGCATTAACCCCGTCTTTGCAAAGGGTCGCAGTATAGTTTATATTCTTGTCTAAAAAATCGAAGGCTAAAGTAACATCTCTTTCAGACCAGTCTGTCATTCCACCTATATACCAGTTCCCATCTTTTGATCTTGCTGTTATAATATATTCACCCACTTTACCATCAATAATTTTTGTTTCGTCCCACACCGTTGGTGTATTGGCAATTAGTTGCATAAAATCCGGTTCCAGCAGGGCCTGCGAAGGGTTGCCAGAAAACAGTTGCATGGGGTTGTCGTACACAACGAACATGGCAAGCTGGTGGCATCTTGTACCCTGGCTTTGAACCATGCCTTCTATCATTCGAAAACCGTTTTTTGTTGCATTATTCAGTATGCCGGGTTCATAATCGAAAGAGCCTGCAAGCATGCGGGTGTAAGGCAAAGTAACATCATGCGGTGGCGTGGTTTTATCGCTCCATATATTATATTCCGAGCCTAATACACCTTCTCTGGTAACGTTATTAGGGTACGTGCGGTTAAACCCTTTTGGCGGGTAAGCACCATGGAACATCAGCATTATTTTATGATCGGCAGTTGCCTTTGCTATTTTATGATAAAAGTTTACCGTTTTCTGATCATCCCTGTCAATAAAATCGGTCATAATGAAATCCACACCCCAGTTATTAAACCTGTCGAGCGCACTGTCTAATTGCCTGTTTAATGTATGTGCAAGGGTCCACATGCTAATTTTTATTCCATTCTCATTTGCATATGCAAGAATGGTATCCATGTTAATTTCAGGGTTAATTTTAAAAAGGTCGTTGTTATCGCTCCATCCCGCATCCATCATTATACGGTCTAGCCCAAACTTCTTTGCAAAATCAATATAATATTTGTAGGAAGCTGTATTTACTCCTGATTTAAAAGGCACATTAAACAGGTTTACATTTATGATCCATTCATCGGTACCTATTCCCGGATTTATCCAGGATGCATCACCAATTCTGGAAGGGGATGCAAGGCGGTACACCATATCGTTGGATGGCAGTTCCTGTCTTCTTCAGCAATTATTAAAACCCTCCAGGGAAAAGTGCGTGTACCGCTTGTATGTGCGATAAAATCAGCTCTTTTCGTTACGATCATTTGGGGGTACAGCCCTTCAGTTAGCTTTTCTTCAAGCGGATAGGGAGCAAATCGCCGGTTAAGGTATTGGTACCGGTACCCTTTAAAAACATGCCGGGGTAATCTTCCAGATCAGATTCGGTTATACCTATTTTGGGATGCGATCATTGGGAATAACGAGTATGGGTGAATAGGCCATTTCACCCATCCCAATACTGTCCAGCTTTTTAAGGGGGTATAATTCTTCAAAGCTGGTATGGTAAATATCGGCATCTTCTCTTTTTTGAATCCTGGGAAAATAGGCTGATGCACCCTGGAAAAATTAAATTCAGCAAGTTCATTTTTTACTTTTATTGAATCTTTAAAAGCGGTGATAAACCGATAGGCAACGCCATCATCGTACACCCTGAATTGTAAAGTATAAGGTTGAGACAGCTGAAGGGAAAGAAGGGAATATACATCAGGGATGGTTTTTCTTTTTTCAGGAACGGGGGAAATGATCTGGTTTGAAACCTGTTGTTTTTTATAGGACTTTATTTCATTTTTTTCTGAGAACGGGGGTTTGTTTTGAAGCTGCATGTTTATGCGCGAAGGAAGCAGCACTGTTTTTCCTTTAATCGCAACCTGGTAAACAACATCATTTTGCATCCACACCTTAACGCAAATTTTTCCTGAGGGGGAGCAGATGTTTAGTGTATCATGGCCCCACGCCGCTGCCTGTAAGATTACAAGAAATGCAGTTATTATAATTAATTTCATAGTATAAGGTAAACCTTACTCAGGTTTCCCATTTTAATTTAAATATTGAGCTTAATACCCCGGGTTCTGAACCAGCTGCGGTGCACGGTTTATTTCATCGATAGGTATGGGTACCCAGTATAATTTTTTAACTGCCGGACCCCTTTGCTGTACATTGATCTGTTGCCACGTGGTGGTTTTGGTATTATTATCGAGATTGGTTGTTTCAATAATGTCAACACCTGTTGCATCCTGCAAAGTTTGGTCAAGTATTTTCCATCTTCTCATGTCGTAAAACCGAATGTCTTCATACACAAATTCAATGCGTCTTTCATAACGAAGCGCTTCGGTAATATCTCCTGTAAAATCGGGAAGCCCTGCACGATTTCTTACCATGTTAATATAATTTGAGGCTTCGCTGATTTCATTCAATTCAAGGCATGCTTCTGCATAGTTCAGAACAATTTCTGTATACCGGAATTCGAGCCATGCATTATCGTTGTTATTGGTTTCGGTACCATACACTTCGTCATCCAGGTATTTTTTAAATGTGTAGCCTGTATAGGTTCCGTCATCACCATCAATGGGTCCCTGCCGTGTATCAATACCATATATTTTACTTACCACCTGCCCGTTTTGTATGGTAATCCGGGTGCGCCTGTCGTAAATGCCTAACGGATCTCTCTGGGCTAGGTCTGGATAGCGTTTCTGCCATACTGCACTGTCGTATAATATACTTGCATAAAACCTTGGTTCGCGGTTATAATACATATTTGGCGAACTATATTTTGAAGATACATTTTTGTAGTATCCGTTATTATCAACCTTATAATGGTTTGAGAACGGCGTACCATCTTCCATTTGAAAGGCATCTGCAAGGTTACCGGTGGGTGCATTACAACCATACATAACAAAACCATTTGTTCCGTTGATCAGGTTCATCTGGTTGCTGCTGCCAACATCTTTTAAAAACATTTTACCCCAGATGATTTCGTCACTGGAAAGGTCTTTAGATTCAAAAAAGTTAAAGAAGTTTTGAGCCACGGCACTCTGGTTGGGTGCGCCAAAATCTGCCAGTTGGTAAGTGCCTAGATCCATCAAAGCCTTAGCCGCATTTTTTGCGGCTGTCCATAATGCTGCTCGGTCTGCACCTTTGTAACCCACCAATTCGTTTTCTGCAGTACCATCGGCAGTAAGATCACTGGCCGCAAATAATAATATTCTCGATTTTAGAGCCAGCGCCGCTCCTTTTGTTGCGCGACCCATTTCCATATCCCCTTATCTCCCAATAAGGCTGCAGCGGCATCACATTCTGAAGCTATAAAATCTATGGTTTCTTTAAAGCCTGATCTTTGTATGGATAAATAATCCTGACCTATTTCAAAAGGCACCGTGATTATAACCAAACCGCCATAGTTGCGTGCCAGCTGATGGTAGCAAAAAGCGCGAAGAAAGAGTGCTTCACCCTTCATTTTATCTGTTTTGCTTTTTATATCTGCCTGTTGGGCATCAGGATATGCAGCAGGTACATTATCGATGTTTGACAAAAACACATTCAGCTTTTGAATATTTTGATACATAACATTCCAAGTGGTGTAATGAAACGCCCAATTACCAAAAGGCTCGGTATTGCTGGATGATATATTTCCCTGTAGATAATTTTCTGTACCAAACCCATGTGTATCGTGCGATTCATCGGTAAGCGATGCATAGGAAAGGTAACCAAAGCCGCCTGTAATGCTGTTGTTGTAAGTATCGAGCAGGTAACGGTCTGCCAGGTTAATATCTGTCCAGATTAACGCGTCGGAAAATTTATCCAGTGGTGTTTTATCTAGAATTTTATTGCACCCGGCCATAATAAACAGAAGGGAAGCAAGAATGATATATGGTTTATTTGTTTGCATAATTTATTTTTTAATTGGTGCTGAAGGTTATTGGTTAAAATGTGATTCTTGCACCAATGGTGTACACTTTCATTATGGGATAATTAATAGAACCTGCCGAGCTATAAATATTTTCGTCCCTGTTATAACCCATGTTTTGTGAAATTAGTCCGCCCACTTCGGGGTCAAGAATTTTATTGCCGGAATAAAGCAGAAAAAGGTTTTGACCTGAAACATATACCTGTGCATCCTTCATCCTAATTTTTTGGGTAACGTTTTGCGGAAGTGTATACACCAATTGCAGGTTTTTCATTCTGGCATATGCTGCATTCTGATAGGTATAATCTGTACGATAATCAGATCTCCAGTAGGCATCGCTCCTGTCAAATGCCCGGGGTTTGGATGCATCTATATTATCAGGTGTCCACCTGCCTTCTGCATCGTAAGCAAAGTAATTACCTGCAAGGCCCTGTAACTGTGCATATACAAGACGCATGCTGTTGCCTGCACCCTGTATTAACCCGTTCAATGCCCAGTTTTTATATTTGAGATTGAAATTGAAACCATAGGTAATTTCCGGGTTAACGGTTTTTGGATTAAGAATCCGGTCGTCGCTATTGATTTCACCGTCATTGTTATAATCCTGTATGATGATATCGCCGGGTATCGCTCCGTCTACATGTGGTGTTTTGTTTATTTGTTCTTCATCCCTGAAAATACCAATGGCGTGATATACAAGTTGTGAACCCTGCGGGTGACCTGTTAATACCTGCCATGGAACCTGTTTGGCTGGTTCATCAAACTCAACCACTTTATTTCGTGCAAAAGCAAAATTGCCATTGAATGAATAGTAAAAGTCTTTGGCCCGGTCATTGTATCCCAGTACCACTTCAAAGCCCCTGTTATCTACTACTCCAAAATTTTCATCCGGTAGCTGAATACCTGTAAAATCAGGAACGGATGCATTTCTTTTTACAAGAATATTGTTTCGGCGCTGGTAAAAGAAGTCTGCATTGAAGGTTACTTTGTTATTAAATAGCATTGATTCGAAACCGGCGTTGTACACATTTGCAACTTCCCACGTAATGTTAGGATTTGTGGCTCCCAGCTGTGAAAGCCCGCTGCATAACTCGGCCTGAACCCAGTACATAACCTGTGCTAAGTGAATAGGCAGAGAGATATTGGAAAGGTGCAACAAGGTCGTTACCCAGTTGTCCCCATGATGCTTTCAGTTTGAAGAAGTTTACAAAAGTAACATTATCACAAAAAGATTCTTTTGAAATTTTCCATCCTGCAAGTACACTGGGAAAGTTGCCCCAGCGCCCGCTTTCTTTTGAGAAGCGTAAAGATCCATCCCGGCGCAAGGAGAACTGGAACAGGTATGTTTCTTTGAAATTATAGCTTAACCTTCCAAAGTAATTTACTCGTGAATCAATTGTTACAAATTCAGAATTGTTTTTTTCTGCATCGCCACCGGCAAATAGGTAAGGCAGCTGGTCGCTGATAAAATACCTGCGGCATGCATCAATTCCCTTTCCATCAAATTCTGAAGTTTCCTAAGCAACAAATGCACTGATATTATGATCACCGAAAGACGTGTATAATCGTTTTCAGATTAAACGTTTTGGTTCTAGCATCATCGTAAAAATTTCTTAACCAGGGTTCATTAGGCCCTTTAGGCGTTCCGACCAAAAAAGCGGATCCATCTTCTACTCCTGTGTTGCCGGCGGCAAGGTATGCGGGTTCATCTAGTTGGTAAAGTGTCCATGGTTTTTGAAACAGTTTACGCTGTCCGATATTTACGTCATATGCATAATAGCTCGAAACACTTAAACCTGTTACCCACGGTATTTTTAAAGTTGCATTGAAAATCTTGTTAAGCCTGTACCGTTTTCAGTTGTCGAAACCTGTTTGATCGGTGGATGAAACAACGGGGTTTTGTCCATAGGCAATGTCAGGCCCGGGAAGCCCGTTAGGATAATAAGCAGGTGATGTGGGCAGACTTTTTATTGCGCCTTCAAAATTAAAACCTGCATCTAGAAGGGTAGTCCCTGTTTTCCTGTGAGCCGTTAAGATTAAGCCCAGCGTAAGATATTCATTCACCTTAGCATCCACGGTTGCTTTAATATTATACCTGTTGAAAGTGGTTGCGTTGTTTTTAAAAATGCCATCGTCTTGCTGTGTACCGAACGAAACATAATAATTTACTGCGTTACTGCCGCCATTCACGGAAACATTGTGGCTTTGTGTATGACTGTATTTCTCCAAAGCGGCATCAAACCAGTCGGTGTTAGGGTGAGTCCAGGGATAATCTCCGGAACGGTATTTTTCAATATCTTCTTCAGAAAATTTCATGTTGGGTTCTGCCACACCACTGTAGGTTTGCATTTCGCGTATCATGGATGCATACGAAGCGGCATCGGCCATTTCTGGTAAGTTTGTTGGTGTTAGCCACCCATAATACATATTGTAATCGACTGAAATGGGGGCGTTGTCTCTTCCTTGTTTTGTAGTAATCAATATAACGCCGTTTGCCGCTCTTGCACCATAAATGGCAGCGGAGGCATCTTTTAAAACACTAATGCTTTCAACATCATTTGAATTAATGGAATTTATATCACGATCCAGAATACCATCAATAACAATTAATGGTGCATTGTTACCAAGCGTGGCCGTTCCCCTTATTAAAATAGAAGCGCCATCATTACCGGGTTCTCCGTTTGATTGCTGAATAATTGCGCCGGGTAAGCGCCCTGCAAGAGCATTAGAAATGTTTGAAACAGGAGAGGCAGTTAATTCTTTATTACTGATGGTGACCACAGACCCAATAACATTTACTTTTTTCTGTGTGCCATAACCCACCACCACCACATCATTCAGTGTTTTGTTTTCTTCATACATGGTAATGGAAAAGGAAGACTGATTACCAACAGAAATCTCCTGGGTTACTTTTCCGGTATACGATATTACCAGTGTACTGGTATCGCCTGCTGAAATAGAAAAATTGCCCGCATTGTTTGTTGTTGTGCCGTTGCCGGAACCTTTTTCAATAATACTCACCCCGTTCAATGGCGAATTCGTTTCATCAACTACACGCCCTGTAAGGGTTTGCGCGTTTTGGGAAAAACCAATATTGGTAAAAATAAACATGCACAATACCTGAAATAAAAGGCCGATACAATTTCCTTTTAATGTGAATTTTTTTTTCATACGCAGTTTTAAAATCGTTACACAAGTGTTTTGGAGCAATAAAAGTAGAAACAATAAAAAGCCGAATTATTTACAAATTCGGCTAAGAACTATACTTTTTTAACAACGTGAACGTTTATTATGGTTTTATAGAAATGCGAGGACGTTTGAAGAAAAATGGTTTCTCTTCAAAAACAGAAACCTTCTGTAAAGTGATAATTTAGCGTAGATAGAAAATATGATTTATGGAGGCTTATAAATTTGATATTATTTCCCCGGCATTTACAATGCCTTCTTTTCTCCAGGTTTCCTTTCCGTTCTTATAAATAATAAACGTGGGAAATGATTGAACAGATAATGCATTTGCCAGGTCTGATTGTTGGCCTCCATCAATCTTAATTACCTGCACATTTTTAGCCTGGGAAATAGAATCAATTACCGGTTGCATTTTTTTACAAGGCGGGCACCATGGTGCACCTACATCTACTATTACCGTTTTGTTTTCGGGTAACATTAATTGTAGATCTTCAAGTGAAATTTGCTGCACCGAAACGGGAGCAATCACGTTTAAATTATTTCTTTTCCAGGAGGCTATTCCTCCATCTAAATTATATACCGTAAAGCCCTGTTGCTTCATCCACTCTGCTGCAGCGCTGCTTCTTGCACCGCTTTGGCAGTAGGTATATACCGGCAAATCTTTGTTTAATGCAATTATTCTTTCTGTAAACTCCTCTTTTTTGGTCCAGTCGGCAACAAATGCATTTGGAATATGCCCGTTATTAAATTCGCCCATTGTACGAACATCCAGTAATTGTACCGTTGAATCTTTAATGGCATTACTGAAATCGGTTACAGACAAATTACTATTCTGGCTGAATACCGATCCGGATAAAAAAAGAATGAAGAAAAATACGGCGTGTTTGTTCATATTAATTATTCAATTTCTTAATGGTACAAACATATTTAATGAAAAGAAAAATGAATCATAAACTTAACACCCACTAAAAATTATTGTGGTTTTGTAACAGGTAATGTCTTTTTCTTTTTTCTGAAAGTGGGGCTGCTCACTGCATATAACATAAAACCCGAAAGCACGGTAACAAGTCCGAATATGGAGAAAATGCGTAACAACCAGTTATTTATATCATCCCTGTTCTGATACCCCATGGTATGCCCCATCCACAAGAAATCAAATATTCTCCATTTATTATTGCGGAAAGATTCTACAGTGCCGCGGTTTGCTGAAACGTAAACGGTTGTATTTGTTGGATGATCGAATGTTACCGCCCAGGCAGGAAGCGGCTTTTCGCGGTATTCGTGGTCGTTATCGGTAGAAGTTATGTAATCAACAGAGATCATTTTAGGTTCGCCATTAAAACTATTAGAGGCAATTTCTACGGCTTTGTTTTTATCTACCGGCGGTGTAATCTCTCCCGTTTCTCCGTTTACCAAAACCATTTCGTTTTTATTGTTTTTTATAAAACGGATGGAGTAAAATGGATGCTGGAGAATGTTTACCAGGTCAAGCGATTGAACAATTTCGGGATTTATATTCTTTATTATTTCACCCGGGGAAACAAGCCTGATTTCGCCGGTTAATGGTGGTTGCTGCTTACGTTGCAGGTCGCCATGAATTTCGTCAATGTTGGTCCAGCTAAAATATAACCCGCTTACAGTCCATATTAAAAATTGTATACCTAAAATTAAACCCAGGTACCTGTGAAACCGGCGGGTGGTTAAATGCAATTTTTTGCTTGCCATTATTACAATATATTTAATTTAGAAAAAGTTCAAATGACCTTCACTATAAATTTATACAGGTAACTTAATATAAAAGGGTAATTCCGGCACCAAAGCCCATGTCGCTATCATAATGTGTTGAAAGTGAAAACCATTTTCTTACAGTGTATTTTAGCCCGGTCATATATTCTTTATCTGTATTGGCCATAGCACTTAGTCGCAGGCGCGGTGTTAATGGAACATCTTCCCTGGATAATTGAAAACGGAATTTTCCTTTTGTATCAACCCTTGCCTGTGCTGTAACCAGCATTGGCAGTGTGTATTCTATGCCGGCCATAAATGCTTTGCGGTTGCTTTGATTGCTAATTTGCCCGAATGAGTTTTTAGTTATTTCGTTATGGGTACTATTATGGTGATAGTCAAAACCAATAAAAGGATACCACCACTGCATTTTACCTATGAACCGGCCAAAGTATGTTTCGCTTTCAACGCCATGTTCTGGGTGTATGCCTATGCGCCATTCTGTTCGCAATGCATATCTTTCTGTCGAAAGCATTGCCATACCATCGCTTCCATTGCTTTCCAAACTTACTTCTGCCATGGGATGTATCATTTGTTCATTGCGAAGAAATTTATTGTAAGCCTCAGTTTTATTTGGCAATTCAGGGTTTGGCTGCGAATTCTTATAGCTGAAAACATTCCCCATACCCGCCATCATGTGGTATAAAATATGGCAATGGAAAAACCAGTCACCATCCTGGTTTCCCGCAAATTCAATGGTATCGGTTTCCATTGGCATAATATCAAGTACGTTTTTTAAGGGGGAATATTCGCCCTGCCTGTTAAGTACCCGAAAATCATGTCCGTGTAAATGCATGGGATGGCGCATCATAGAATTATTAAACATAACGATGCGTACGTTTTGCCCTTTCTCAATTAAAATTTTATCCCATTCTCTAACAATCTTATCGTTTATAGACCATACATACCGGTTCATGTTTCCCGTGAGGGTAAAATATAATTCTTTGTAAGTTGTATCTGGTAAAATGGTTTTTTCAGGTGCACGTAACATGGCATAATTAAGGGTTACAATACCGTTATTGGACATGTCCATTCCCTGCATTTCCATCATGTTCGATGCCTCAGAAGTATCAACCTGTTGCATTTCTCCATGGTCGTGGGTATGTGCAGGTTGTGCGGCCTCATTTAATTCCTGGTACATAACCATATTCATATCCATTTGCTGAAGGCTCATTTGCATATCCATTTTCTTCATATCGCCATTCATCTTCATCATGTTATTCATCATCTTCATTCCTTCAAAATAATTTAACCTGGGCAAGACCGGTGCAGGCATTTTCATTCCCGCCCCCAACCATACAGAAGCTGCCTTTGTGCGGTCTTCAGGCGTTGCCCTGAATTCGTAACTCATATTTTCTGGTATGGTTACCACTACATCGTATGTTTCCGATACACCAATTATTAGCCTGTCAACCTCCACCGGTATCACTTCATTTCCATCATTTGCAATAACTGTAAGTTTGCCACCGCCATATTGTACCCAGAAATAGCTGGAACCCCCGGCATTTACCAGGCGAAGCCTAACCTTATCACCAGCTTGAAACTGTGGCGCTTCAGTTGATGTTTTTCCATTAATTAAAAAGCGGTCGTAATACACATCGCTTACATCCATTGCATTCATTCTCTTCCACTCATTTGTAATTTTTGTTGCAATGTGCCCTTTTTGAATTGCCTCGGAATAGCTTTGCACACTTCCTTTTTTTATGGCGTACCAGTCGTTGGCGGTTCGCAATCTCCTTTGTACCTCGGAAGGTTTTTCATCTGTCCATTCACTTAATACCACGGTGTATTCTTTATTATAAGTACCGTTGCCCATTGTAGGTGCAGGTATGGGATTATTATGATCCATGCCCGGCATATCACTCATTTCATGCTTGTGCTGCATGGGTTGTTTTCCGATGCTGCTATCTGCGGGCATGCCCTGCTTTTCATCATCATCCATAGAGATCATATCATGCCCTTCATGTTGATCACTTTCTTCGGAGGAGAATTTCATCTCCTTCATCTCATTCATGTTCATCAATTCATGGTCATGTTTCATCATGTTCATACCCGTCATATCCATTTCGGTGGCAAATTGTCCTTCTCTTTTATTAAAAATAAGTGCACCATAAATACCTGCCTGCTCCTGCAAACCGCTATGAGAATGATACCAGTATGTACCATTTTGAACAATTGCAAATTTGTACAGGTGCACCTGCCCGGGGAATATTGGTTCTGTAGTTAAATACGGAACCCCATCGAAGCGGTTGGGTAAAATAACGCCGTGCCAGTGCAGGGAGGTTTCTTCGTCTTTTAAATTATTGTGTAAATAAATTTCTGCCGTATCACCTTCAGTAAAAACAAGATCAGGCCCGGGAATGGTGCCGTTTATTGCGTATGCATGCCTGGTTTTCCCAGTAAAATTTACTGTTGTATCTGTTATATATAAATCATACCGGACTGTTTTGCCGGTTTCGACAATAACCATGTTTCCTATATAGGGTGCATCCTCTTCTATTGAATCAGCGACATCCATTTCTTGCGCCATCTCCTCATGGTGCAGGTGGGTTGTATCTTTCTTTTCTTCAGGTTTTTTAACAGGCTTTGAAACAGCTTTTGCTGCTGGTTTTTTTGCAGGAGAGGGGGTTGAAATTTTTACCGTTTTCTTTACGAGAGACATACCGCACTTTGGACACTTTCCCGGCTTGCCTGATTTTACCTCAGGGTGCATGGGGCAGGTATATATTACTTTCGATGATGGGGAAGGTGTAGATCTTTTTTCGGTTTTAGTATGACCTTCGTGCTGAGCAAATGCGGCTGTAAGGAATATTATCTGAACAAAAAGCAAGAATACTTTTTTCATATTTATTTAATTATCTTCTACATGCTTTATAATGTAATTGTAAACCTGCTGGGGTTATCAATACTTTCTCACTTCATTTTCTATATTAAAGAATGATTCTTTTTGCAGTTGAAAATTTTAAAGTGATTAAATAATTTTTTAACCACGCACTATTTTATTTCTTCCTTAACCGAACCGCAATCCGGCATTTGTTGACCCATGTAAGGGTTAGTTATTTCTTTGTTTTTACTTAACCAGTTACCGCCAGCACCTTTATTATACATAGGGCAATTTGCGTAATACAATGTATCGTCGGTTTTAATAATTTTTGCCATAGCATACATGTCTTTGCTAAGCATTTCAAAATGCTCTCTCTGGTTGTCAATTTTATCTTTATTGTCGGCGATGTTTTCGGCATGTTTTTTAGCGTCATCCCAAACATTACTAACTATCTTCTTCTGTTCCTCAGAGAAAATTGACTGATCCATCGTGTTCATAAATTCAGTCATACTTTTTCCTCCTTCTGCTGCCCCTTCTGCATCATCTTTAACCAACGCATCTTTTATATTCATATAACCGGCCAAAATGTCTGAAAATGATGCATGAGAAATGGCTGCAGGGGCCTGTGCATTTGCAAGCGAAGAATCCTGTATATATGTTTGTTCGGTGCCGGGGTTGCAGGATAAAATTATTAATGCCAATGTTGTAATCGATAATGAGGTTTTCATAAAATTGTATTTATATGATGAAGATTAGTTGATTGTTTCTTTGATATTTCCGCAGGTGAGCATGCTGCTTCCATAATATGGATTTTTAATTTCTTTTGTATCACTTATCCATGATGCTTTTTTCATAGGGCAATATTGAATAAACAAGTCATTTTCTGATAACGGCAGTTTCTTAGCCAATATAGTAATGTTGTCAGAAAAATTTTTAAAAACCTTTCTTTGCATATTTAAATCTGTTGAGTTGGAAATTACACCTGCATCTTTTAATAAAGCATTTACATTTCCTTCCGAAATTTGTTGGTACGAAATTCCATTCAGATTTTTAATGAACCCCTGTGCAGCTACTGCGGCCTGTATGGCATCATCTTTTACAAGTGCATTTTTGATATGCAAATAATGGGTGAGTATATTTTGTACACGGGTATCTGGTTGCGCAAATGCATTATTCGTGAAAAACAGCAGAGGAAAGACGAAAATCATTATTACACTTTTCATTTTGAAATGTTTTAGAATAAAAGTTACAACATAATCATGCCATGTTATTCTATACGAATTTCGGAAGCAATTAATTAGTTAATGTTTCTATATTTAAGGTCGCCTATGGTAGCTGCAGGATCTTTTGAATTAAAAACAGTACTCCCTGCAACAAGTACGTCTGCCCCGGCTGATACAATGGCAGTTGCATTATTGAGGGTAACCCCGCCATCAACTTCCACCATTACATTTAATTGCTTTTGGAGTATTATGGTTTTTAATTTCTGTATTTTAGATATGGTGTGGGGAATAAAATCTTGTCCGCCGAAGCCCGGGTTTACACTCATCATGCAAACGAGATCAATATCATGTAATACATCAAGCAGCATTTCAACCGGTGTATGCGGGTTAATGGCAACACCGGCCTTCATACCCAATTCTTTTATCTGTTGAATATTTCGGTGCAAATGAGGGCACGCTTCAATATGCACTGTTAAAATATCTGCACCGGCTTTTTTAAAAGCCACGGCATATTTCTCGGGTTCAATAATCATTAAATGAACGTCTAAAGGCTTTTGCGCAATCTTTTTTATTTGTTGCACCACCGGTAATCCAAAACTGATATTTGGAACAAACCGCCCATCCATAACATCGAGGTGAAACCAGTCTGCTTCACTTTCATTGAGCATTTTACACTCCTGTTCCAGCTTTAAAAAATTGCCCGCTAATAAAGAGGGAGAAATTAATGGCATTGTTATTCTGGTTAATGAATTAATTAAGCCGCGCCTAACCGTTGCAAAGCTTTGCGCGATTCTTCAAGGGTATTGTCTAACTTCAAAGATTGTTTAAATTTTTCAATCGCTTCTTCTTTTTTGTTCATCATCTCATAACATCTTCCCTGGTAATACCAGGCATCTGCATACATGCTGTTAACAGTAGTCGCAAACTGAAATACCTCCAAAGCTTTTTCAAATTCTTTCGCATCAAAATACACCAAACCCTTTTCTATATAAGCCTCCATGTATGTATAATTGTCTGCAATACTTTTATCAAACATCTTTAGTGCATTATTTTTTACCCCTGTTCTTGCGTAATAAATACCTGCGATAAATGCTGCATGTGCATCGTATTCCCGACCAAGTGCCAGCGATTGTATATGCGAAGTTATTTGCAAGGCACGCGCATCTTTCCTTTCGGCATAAAGATTTGCTAACGCGAGTAATGCATCGGGCGAATCGTATATAGTTATTGCATTGGTATATGCATGAATGGCGAGAACAGTATCCTGTGCATTTTCTGCTACATGCCCTTTTACATACCAGAATGAATAGTTGAGGCTGTCTGAAGCGATTAAAGTATCAATATGCTTTAAGGCTTCTGGGTAATTTTGCAGACTGTCTAATGCATAAATAAAATCCAGCCTGAATTGTAAACTATCCGGGTTCGCCTGAACTTTTTTATAAGACTCCTTAAGAAATATAGCTGAATTGTTTACCTGTGTGGTGGTGGTTGCAGTTTCATTTTTATCGCTAATATCGGTGCAGCTGAAAATCAAAAAAAATAAAGCTGATATTGATAAATTTTTCGCCCTCATAATGCAAAGTAAATGCAGCCCGGTTGTTTTACAATTTTCTGACATGGTTACAGTATAGCAAACCAATACTTTTGCAAAAAATTAATCAGATATGAGGATGTTGATTTTATTAATACCTGCATTTTTTCTTTCTGAAACGGTATTTGGTCAACCGGTAGATTCACTTATTTATAAAGATGAAGTTCATTTTAAAAATATGCGCCAGCTTACATCAGGTGGCGATAATGCAGAGGCATACTGGAGTTTTGACGATAAAAATTTAATCTACCAACGTACCGACAAGAATGAAAATATTACATGCGACCAATTATTTATGGGAGAAGTGGTAAATAACAATAATCATCTTTTTACCCCCAAACAACTAACCGGAAAAGGAAGGGTTACTTGCGGATTTTTTATGAAAGATGGGGCACATGTTGTTTTTGCATCTACACATTTGCATTCAGCCGAATGTCCGCCTGTACCAGACCGGTCATTACTTAATAACCGGTACGTTTGGCCGGTATACGACAGTTATGATATTTTTCTGGCTGATACAAATGGAATAATACAGGATCGGCTTACAGATACACCAGGATATGATGCCGAAGCCACTATATCACCCGACGGTAAGAAAATGATATTTACCTCCCTGCGCAACGGAGACCTTGATCTGTACATTATGGATCTTGCATCAAAGGAAACCGTTCAGGTTTCAAATACATTGGGATATGATGGAGGTGCGTGGTTTAGCAGGGACGGAAAACAAATTGTGTGGCGCGCAAGCCGCCCTTCAACCACTGAAGAAATACAGGATTATAAAGAACTTTTGGAAAAAGGCCTTTGTGGCCCCAACCCGGATGGAGGTATTCGTTGCAAACGCAGACGGCTCATCCCCGAGGCAGGTTACGCATTTAGGAAAGGCAAACTGGGCACCCAATTTTACCCCCGGTGGAAAAATTATTTTTTGCAGCAACCATGAATATAAAAGGGGCTTTCCGTTTAATATGTATTTAATTAACCAGGATGGTACCGGTTTACAACGCATTAGCCGCGATAAAGGTTTTGATGCATTTCCCATGTTCAGTAACGATGGAAAAAGAATTCTTTTTTCAAGTAACAGAAACAATGGCGGTACAAGAGATACGAATATTTTTGTGGCAGACTGGGTTGATTAAATGAAGCATTCTATCTTATTGTATTGTAGATTTGATGATAAAATTATTTCTATGGATGCCTCCCTTTACCAGATTTTAGTTCATACACATAGTGTTGGCCGCTGGATTATTCTGTTGTTGTTGCTGGTTGCTATATTTAACAGCGCCATTGCAAGCGGCAGACCCTTTATTAAATCAGATAACAGAACAGGTATAATGCTGATTATTACAGCAGATCTTATGCTTGTAATTGGACTGGTGTTATGGTATTTGGGCCCTATGGGTTATAAAATGGTCGAAAATGCCGGCGGCATGGCAAACGTTATGAAAGATGCATCTTTCAGGTTTTATGTGGTGGAACATTTTATTGGGATGCTTATTGCAATTATTCTTATGCATATTGGCAAAGCCCAGGCTAAAAGGCATATCTCCGACAATGCCAAACACCGCAGAACAGTGTTGTTTTATTCTCTGGCATTACTAATTATACTTTTTACCATTCCATGGCCTTTCAGAGAAGTAGGGGCAGGTCGCGGATGGTTTTAAGCCTTAGCTTATAAAATTATTAAAAATTAATTAACAGGGTATGTACACCTATGTGGATGCATATTTGAGTTATATGAAAAAAATTAAGTGAACGGAAAAAGCTTCGTATTTCTTACAGGGATTTTCCTTTTTTCCCTGATACATCCCGTATTCGGACAAAACATAGATTTTATCTTAAAAGAAGCTTCGGTTCTCGACAGGCAGTTTAAAGAAGTGGAGGCACTTGAAAAATTCAGGCAAATTGTTGCAATAAATCCTCAGTATATACCTGCACTTGTAAGGTGTACCGAATTAAGCTGCACATTAGGCGACCGCGAGACAAATGAAACTACCAAACAACAATACTTTTTAGAGGCAAAAAAATACGCTTCAAAGGCATTGTCTGCCGATTCAGAAAACGCTGACGCCAATTATGCCATGGGTATTGTCTATGGGCAATTGGCAAGAATAGAAAAAGACAAAAAAACCGCATTGGAATATGTAAAGCGAATAAAATTTTATGCAGACAGGGCAATTGCCATAGAGGCCAATCATAGCAAAGCTACCTACCTGCTGGGTGTCTGGCATTATAAGATCGTTACTTTATCCTGGGCTAAAAAATTGGCAGTTAAAGCTATATTCGGCGGTATGCCAGAGGCCAGTTTAAATGAGGCTATCCGTAATTTTGAAAAAACCCGTACCCTCGATCCATATTTTGTAGAAAATTACCTGTACCTCGCAAAAGCTTACGAAGAAGATAATCAGCCTGCAAAGCAAATTGAAGTGTTGCAAAAAATGGTTCGTTTGCCTAACAGGACGTATGATGATGCATCGTATAAAGCTACGGGCAGGGAAATTTTACAAAAACTTCAGTAGCATTAAACTTTTCTTTCGCACGCTATTCAAAATGTGGAGTATAAAGTTTTCTATTTTTTACAGTGCTTTTTAAAAATGGCATTATAGTTGAATTAGCCATTTACTGAAATATTATGGATAAAATTTATAATAAATATGAAACAGGAAGAGGTAATTAATGTTGAGTTGATTGCAGAGGCGGAAGAGATAGAAGAAAGATTGAAGCAAATTGAGCAGGACAACGCCCTTGCCGCTTATAGCAATATTAATGATGAGGAGGTGCTGGCACATCTGGTTTACCAGCGCAAACAGATTTACTAAGAAACAGGGGGTGATAAACCCCTTATTTTTTGCCCTTGTTTTGCTCCTTAGCCCAGGTATCCTTCAGAGTTATCGTTTGATTGAACACCATTTTATCTTCAAACGTGTCTTTATCAAGGCAGAAATAACCTTTTCTTAAAAATTGATAACGTTCAGAAAATTTTGCCTGCCGCAGAGATGGCTCTGCAAAAACTGTTTCAATGGTTTTTAATGAATCAGGATTTATGTAGGTTTTAAAATCTTCTTCTCCACCATCCGGGTTTTCTACCGTAAATAAGCGATCGTATAATCTGATCTCCGCAGTAATGGCCTCTTTTACACTAACCCAATGCAATGTTCCCTTTACGCTTATGCGCGAGGTATCGTTCCCGCTTTTGCTCTCGGGTAAATAAGTGCAATGCACTTCGAGAATATTTCCCGCAACATCCTTCTTCACCTCCTCGCACTTTATTATATAAGCGCTTTTTAATCTTACCATCGATCCCGGTGCAAGCCTGAAGAACTTTTTAGGAGGGTTTTCCATAAAATCTTCCTTTTCAATATATAACTCCCGGCTAAAAGGCACTTGCCTGGTTCCGCTTTTTGGGTCTTCCGGGTTGTTCTCACTATCCATTAGTTCTGTTTTTCCTTCAGGGTAATTTGTAATTATAACCTTAAGGGCATCGAACACTACCATTCTTCTAAGTGCAATGCGGTTAAGGTGTTCTCTTCCGCAAAATTCCAGCAGGCTCACATCAATCAGGTTATCTCTTTTAGCTACGCCAACGTGGTCGCAAAAGTCACTGATGCTTTCGGGTGTAAATCCCCGGCGGCGCAACCCGCTGATGGTTGGCATGCGCGGATCATCCCACCCATCCACCAACTTGTCATTTACCAATTGCAGCAGTTTGCGTTTGCTCATAATTGTATAGGTAAGATTAAGCCGCGCAAATTCGTATTGGTGACTGGGGAAAATGCCTAATTTTTCTATGAACCAGTCGTACAATGGCCGGTGAGGTATAAATTCCAGCGTACAAATAGAGTGCGTAATTTTTTCAATAGAGTCACTTTGCCCATGCGCAAAATCATACATGGGGTAAATGCACCATTTATCGCCCGTGCGGTGATGGTGTGCATGTTTAATGCGGTACATAACAGGGTCGCGCATGTGCATATTGGGCGATGCCATATCAATTTTAGCACGCAATACTTTTTCGCCATCCCTGTATTTCCCCTCTTTCATTTCTGCAAACAACAGAAGGTTTTCTTCAATGCTTCTGTTTCTGAAGGGGCTTTCAGTTCCTGGTTGTGTAGGTGTACCTTTCTGGGCTGCAATTTCTTCGCTTTTACTGTCATCAACATAAGCCAGTCCTTTTTTTATAAGGTCAATAGCAAACTGGTATAGCTGTTCAAAGTAATCACGATGCATACAATTCGTTTGCCCATTTAAAACCGAGCCATTCAACATCTTCTTTAATACTGTCAACATATTCAGTTTCTTCAGTTCTTGGGTTAGTATCATCAAAGCGCAGGTTTGTTTTTCCTCCGTATTTCATTCGCGACACCAAAGTTTAAACAAATGCTTTTTGCATGACCAATGTGCAGGTATCCGTTCGGCTCTGGTGGAAACCTGGTAGTGATAGAAGTGTACCTGCCTGATTTTTTATCTTCCTCAATTATTTCTTCTATAAAATTTAAACTCTTTTCTTCGCTCATATTTACAAAGATAAATAGTAAGGCTGTGTAATAAAGTAATAGGGTTTTAAATGGGATGTTATGGGTAATGCATTATTAATCGTCTTTATTAAAAATGAAATGTTGGGTTTTGTAAAAACAAGGCTTGCGGCTGATATAGGAAATGAGAATGCATTAAAAGTTTACCAATTGTTATTACAGCACACCCTTATGGTAACGTCGCCCCTGCAGGTTGATAAAGCTGTTTTTTATTCTAACTATATTCCACTAAGTGATAAATGGCAGGAAAACCATTTTATACGCAGGTTACAGAGAGGAAACGACCTGGGCGAGCGCATGCAAAATGCATTTGAGGAAATGTTCGAAAAAGGTTATGAAAGTATAGTGATCATAGGAAGCGATTGTAAGGATTTAAACACCGGACATTTGTTGCAGTCTTTTTCTCTTTTAAAGAAAAAGGAGGTGGTAATTGGCCCGGCTAACGATGGAGGGTATTATTTATTAGGCATGAAAAATTTGCATGCCGGTATTTTTATGAATAAAAATTGGAGCAATGCGGCATTATTAAACCAAACCATTGAAACCATTGAGGCACTTAAGCTTTCGTTCGCATTGTTGCCCGCACTTTCTGATGTAGATGAAGTAAAAGATCTGCCTGCGGAGTGGAAACATTTAGGCAAAAAGTAATGTTATGATCTCTGTAATAATTCCGGTTTTCAACGAAGAAAAAACTATTGCAAAAACAATTTTGAAAATCAGGAATGAAACTGATAGCCATAATATAACTAACCTTATAATTGTGGATAGCGGAAGTACAGATAAAACGGTTGAGGTTGCACAGGATATGGATGCCACCGTTATTTATTCGGATAAAAAGGGCAGGGCCGCCCAAATGAACGAAGGTGCCGCGAAAGCAACCGGCACCATCTTTTATTTTCTACACGCAGATTCTTTTCCACCAGAGGGTTTTACAAATGAAATACTTCAGTACACACAAAAAGGCTTTACCTGCGGTTGTTACAGGCTTGCATTTGATTATAACCATTGGTTTCTGAATGTTTGCAGCTGGTGTACCAGGTTTAATATAAATGCTGTTAGGTTTGGCGATCAAAGTTTGTATGTTAGCCGGGATGTTTTTTTTAAAAGCGGTGGCTTCAAAGAAGCTTTATTAATGATGGAAGACCAGGAAATTATTCACCGTTTAAAAAAATTTGGAAAGTTTGTGGTTATGAAAAACGCAATAACCACATCAGCACGTAAATATTTGGATAACGGTATTTTTTACCTTCAATGGTTATTTACCCGCATCTGGCTAATGTATTATCTTGGCGCATCTCAACAAAAGCTTGTAACCTTTTACAGGTCGCACATAAGAAACAGTAAATTGTAAATTAATCGGTGAAATATGAATATGACAAAAGAGATTTTTGATTCGTGGGGGGTTATTATACTGGGAGTACTCTTCGTGTTGTTATTTATTCTTGAAAGTATTTTTAATTTAAGAAAACGTGTGCAGCCAAGGTTTAAAAGGGCATTAATAAATTTTATGGTTTCCTTACCCTCTTTTGCCATGTTGCGTTTATTGTTTATTCCGTTTATGGTTTTTATTGCGGGTGAAAACCAATCCCTGCAATTCGGGTTAAATTATTTGTACGAATTTCCGTTTTGGACCGAAGGTGTAATCGCATTTTTTCTGTTAGACTATGGTAATTACCTCTGGCACATATTAAACCATAAAATACCGTTGTTGTGGCGGTTTCATTTGGTTCACCATTCCGATCATGACCTTGATATTACCACGGCATTCAGGTTTCATTTTGGTGAACTGATTGGCTCACTTATTTTCAGGGGGGCATTTGTTTTACTAACCGGTGCCGATATTGCCACTGTACTTATTTATGAAATAATTTTCGAAGGCGCTACGCAATTCCATCATAGTAATACACGAATACCATTTCAGGTTGAAAAAATTCTTAGCTATATAATTGTAACGCCCCGCATGCATGGAATCCATCATTCCAATATTAAAAATGAAGCCGATACAAATTATTCTGTAATTTTTTCTTTGTGGGACCGATTGCATAAGACAGTTAAATTAAATATAGGCCAGAACCAGGTGGTAATTGGCGTGCCTGCATACAGCGATCATAATGAACTTACAATCTGGTATTTATTAAAACTTCCATTTACAAAAATCAGGGGTTGGAAAGAATCGCATTTTACACGAAATGGTGATGAAACTGCAAATAAATTAAAACCGTGAATGAGATTGGGATGATTCTTCCCCAATAAGATCAGCGGAATTTGGTATATTTAATTGGGCTGCGGTTTCAAAACTTAGGTACAGAATTTGAAACTATTTTATCAACCAATAAATTCATACAAAGATGGCAACCTCCACCCAAATGACCACATTAAGTACTGTTCTTGAAAAATTAAGGCTGAAAAAACAAGACAATGAATTTAAATTAACAGAGGATGGATGTTTTACAGCAGGTAAAGGAAAATCTTACAAAGCCGATGAATTACTGATTATTAAAACGTATCGTTTTGAAGGAGAATCAAGCCCGTCTGAAAATGCGGTGTTGTATGTTATACAGGCCAAAGATGGATTGATTGGGTATAGCATGGATGCTTATGGTGTATACAGTAATAATGAAGCTTCGTACGATGATTTTATTAGAAAAATTTCAGTTGAAGACCGGGATGAACAAAAAATATTTGGTGAAACACCGGAATTAGCGAACTAAATAACCCCAAAGATTTTATTATTAAACGTCGAAACGACAATGCCTTGCTAAAACAGGGCATTTTTTTTTGTTATTGGTAAGAAGTGGTTTTTGTTTGCTGCCAGTTGGGGTCGTATTTTACAAACCAGCTTAGCCATAGACTACGCGAAAGCCGCATAAATAATGGTTGCAATAAAAGCATGAGCACCGCATTTATCAATAGCCAGTAAAATACACGGTTGTCTTCGAAAGAAATTCCGATTAGTAACCACCACATCATAAAGGTGGCTATTGAAAAAGCAACAGTTAAGCCGTAACTAACAAAGCCGGTACCGTAATAAAAACCGGGTTCAATTTCAGTGGGCTGGCTGCAAACAGGGCACCGGTCATTCATTTTCATATACCGGCTTTTTTTTAACGCATACCCATTGGTCGTTTCAAATAAATATCCTTCCCTGCACCGCGGGCACTTATTTCCAAAAACACTTAAAATGTACGAAAGGCCTGGTTTCACTCATTTCCACACAACATTAATTGTTGCGAAGGTAATTTAATCGATTACCTCTTCCATCTTAATACTTCTTGAACCCTTAATTAATATAGTTGTTTCTTCAAAATCCTGTTGGGTTAACCATTCTTTTGCCTGTAAAGCATCTTCAGCAAATGAATAAGAATGATGCACAAATTTAAAGTCGCCACCTACCAGCACTACAGCCTTCCAATTATATTTTTCGAGCAGCATAATAATCTGCTGGTGTTCTGGTATGCTTTCATTTCCGAGCTCCATCATGCCTCCTACCATTACAATTTTTTCTCCGTGCATTTGTGCCAGGTTTTCAATGGCAACCTTCATACTGGTAGGGTTAGCATTATATGCATCGAGAATAATGTTGTTGTTCTTCCAGCGTATCATTTGAGAACGGCTGTTCGATGGAACATACGTCTCAATAGCCTGCTTAATTAAATCATCTTTTACACCAAAATATTTTCCTATTGCAATAGCGCATAAAACATTGGGAAGGTTGTAATTACCTACAAGGTTTGTTGTAATGTAATGGAACAATGTGCCTTTTTGCATGTTTACCTCCAGAAATTCTTTTCCCTCAACTGCATGCCCTGTAATATTGCCATGCATTGTTCCATACCAGTAAATTTTATTTATTCCGGATGCCATCTGATGCAAATAATCATAATCGTCATAGGCAAAGGCAACCCCATTATTGTTTCTGATAAAATTGAATAATTCACCCTTTCCTTTTTTCACACCTTCTACACCGCCAAACCCTTCCAGATGGGCTTTACCACAATTGGTTATTACCGCATGTGTAGGTAAAACATACAGGCAATACCCTTCAATTTCATGTAAATGATTTGCACCCATTTCAATAACGGCAAATTGGGCGTCGGACTTAACACGTAAAATGGTAAGCGGAATGCCTATATGATTATTTAAATTTCCTTTGGTTGTAGAAGTTCTATAAGAAGAAGACAGAACTGCGTGTACCAGTTCTTTGGTAGTAGTTTTTCCATTACTGCCGGTAATTGCAATAAAGGGAATATTAAATTGTTTACGGTGATGCAAAGCAAGGCTTTGCAAACATTGCAGAACATTTTGTACCACAATTATACTTTTGTTGGCCGGGTAGCGGTCTTCATCAACAATAGCATATGCTGCCCCTTTTTCAAGCGCTGTTAAGGCGAAATCATTACCATTAAAATTTGCCCCTTTTAATGCGAAAAAGAGCGCATTTTCTGTTATCAGTCTTGTATCTGTAACAATATTGGTGTGTTGCCGGTATAAAGAGTACAAATGCTCTGTTGTCACAGTTTAAAATTATGGATGCAAGGTTAAAATATTTATTTCAGGTAACAAGGATATGAAGGGGCAGTGGTTTCAAAATGAAGGAACTTTAAAGTATAGGCCTATTTTTGTTTTAAAATCAGGGATTTATGATGACTGTCTTACATCCATGGCATGGGGTGCACTACGGGCAAAATGCCCCGCGCATTGTTACTGCATGCATCGAGATCTCGCAGGGATCGCGGGCAAAATATGAAATAGATAAAGACAGTGGTTTATTAAAACTTGACCGCGTTATTTATTCATCTTTTTATTATCCTACCAATTATGGATTTATTCCGCAAACCTATGGAGAAGATAAAGATCCGCTGGATATACTTATTATCAGCAGCCTGAAAATTCAACCACTGTGTTTGGTAGAATCTAAAGTGATAGGGGTAATGCAAATGATAGACCAGGGCGATGCGGATGATAAGATAATAGCGGTTGCAGCACACGACCCTTCAATTAATTATATAAATAACATTGAAGAACTGCCAAAACATTTCTTTAGCGAATTGAGACACTTTTTTGAGGAATATAAAAAGCTCGAAAACAAGGCAGTTGTTGTTGAAGAATTTGGCGATAAGGCAACCGCTTTAAAAATAGTAACAGACGGAATTGAATTGTATAAAGAAAACTTTAAGAAGTAAAGCTGCCTGCAAAGCATTGAATATTTAATAAAAATTATTCGTGAAATTTATGCCTCTTACCCTTAATTTTGGCCCATAACAACAAATGTATGGAAGCAAGACAGTCAACAACTAAATACTGGATGTGGTTTTTTATATGGTTTGTGATCTTAATTATTCTGGTAATTTTTGTTCGCCAGTTTTTTTGGCTGGCACTGCCGGGCACCTGCACTTATTTTGCCAAAGCCATGAACATCCTTTAATAGAAAGATTTCTTAGTTATTTGTACTAATAAATAATGCCTCTTTTTCAGAGGCATTTCTATTTGTTTTATGTTAGTCTTTTATGGCATTGCCTGCATAATCTGCCACGCCCCGGGTGGGCATCAGCAATAATTTGCAACGATTCTTTAAAAGCATTTTCGGTAAAACTTCTGTAGGTTTCAGGTATGTCTTTTCTAAAGGCAATAATAAGGTCAATGCCTTTTTTTATTTTATCCGCATCGTTAAGGCGTGATAAATATGTTGCAAAAACGGGTGTCTGGTTAAGCTTTAGCTGACCGGTTCTCATATTTTCAAAATTTTCCATCAATACATCAAAATCTTCTAATGTTCCATTAACCATCATCACTTCCATTGCCGCCGACCCTAACGCTCCTTTTGCATTTATATGTTTTTTGGCAAACTCGTATGCACTTCCGCTATTTAACCCCGCCAATCCTTTTAAGGCTGCACCGCTTACTGCATAGGAAGAATCGTTTAGGTGACTTTTAAATACAGATGCATATGCAGAATTTTGGGTAGCCATTAAAAAATTAAGTGCTGATGCCTGTACCAGGGTACTGCTGTCTTTTTTTGCGAGGGCTTCCACTTTATCAATAATATCTTTATCGGTTAAAGCGGATGAATCTTCTGCAAGGCGCCCAAGTGTAAACTTTCGAATCCTGAAAAAACGGTCGTCTAAACCCATGACAAGGTCTTTAGCAAGGTTATTTTTTCCAAAATAAATAAGCGCCTCTAACTTGTCAATAAAAGTGCCTGCATATTTAAATTGAGCAAGAAAATTCTCCCTGGTTTTATTGTCTGTTTTATCGGCAAGAAGCACTTTATCTGCATCTACATTAATTAATTCTGGTCGCGTTTCATATTTAAAGGTGAAGGAATCTACCGCATTCTTCAACCAAACATTATATCTTTTTTTCTCTGTGTTGTTATATACATCAATTGCTATGGGAAGTGTAAAAATGTTATTTGAATCCTGCATTTGTTTTATTATTACAGTAGCCTGTTTAGCTGCATCATTATACCTGTAGTCGATGTTTAAAACAGGGTGTCCTTTTCCCAAAATACCATTGGTTCCAGAACCAGTTAAGGTCTTTCCCTGTAACACTTTCAAAGGCCAGGCGCAGTTGGTGGGCCTCGCCTGTTTTAAACTTATTATCGGTTAAATATTTTTTAAGTGAAGCGAAGAAAGCATCATCACCCACATAATTTCTAAGCATATGTAATATTCTGCCTCCTTTCTGGTAACTCACAACATCAAAAACATCTTCCTTATCGCTATAATAGTAACGAACAAGTTGTTTGTCGTCTGCAGCGCCATATAAATATGCCTGCATGGCATTGTAATTAATGCGGTCGCCTGCATCTTTTCCATATTTATACTCATTCCAAAGCGTTTCACTATAATCTGCAAAACTTTCGTTCACCGTAATGTTGCTCCAGCTTTCGGCTGTTACAAGGTCTCCAAACCAATGATGAAAAAGCTCATGCGCAATAACATCTTCCCAGGAATTTTCATCAATCAATTGCCTCGCATCCTGGTAGGCGCTTTCCTCGTGCAGTGTGGCGGTTGTATTTTCCATTGCACCGCTTACAAAATCCCGCCCGACCATTTGTGCATATTTTGGCCAGGCATATTCTACACCTGTTTTGCCGGAAAAGAACTTCATCATTTCAGGGGTATTCCCAAAAATTTTACGGGCTACAGGTGCATATTCTTTTTCAACATAATAACTTACTTCTTTACCCTTGTAAGTGTCTTTTATTATTTCAAAATCCCCGACACCCATAAAAAAGAGGTATGGTGCATGGGGCAGATCCATTTTCCATACATCTGTACGAGTGCCATCTTCATTTTTTTTCTGACTGATGAGAAGCCCGTTAGACAGCGAAACATATTTTGAGGGAACCGTAATAGATATCTCTTCGGTTGTTTTCTGGTTAGGCTTATCAATTGTGGGCATCCAAACGCTGTTAGCCTCTGTCTCTCCCTGTGTCCATATTTGGGTAGGTTTGTTTTTTACAATGCCTTTTGGATTAATAAAATATAAACCTTTTGCATCGGAAATAGCTGTGCTGCCCGTGGCCATGTATTCATTCGGCTTTGCGGTATATTGGATATATATGGTGTATTTCTGTCCACCCGAAAAAGTTTTTCCCAGGTTTATGTGCAACTGCAAACTGTCATAATTATACTTAAGTGGTTTTTTAGTATTTCCTGAAACAAGCGATACTTCCTGTATGTCCATGCCTTTAGCATCAAGGGTCAGCGAATCAGTAGGGTAGAAGTGGGGTTGTAAGGTAATCCATGCTTTTCCATACATATATGCCTTATCAAAATCAAACTTAACATCCAGCTTAGTGTGTACAAGATCATTCACTTTTTCAGCCTCACCCCTGAAAATTGTTTTCCATTTGTCGCTGCCCGATTTAATTATAACATCCTGCGCCAGCAAATGCAGGCAGCAAAACAGCATGGGAATAAAAATAAATTTGCGCATGTTGAATTTTTGAGGGCAAATGTACCAGATTGGCAATATTCAATTTTGCAAATGGTACAAAAGGTTAAATGGATACAATAAAGGCATGTGCTTAAGTTTAATAACTAAGTATTATAGTAGCTTTGTACTCATCACCAAACTGAACGATCAGATAATGAGGCTATTAAAAATTTTCTGCTTACTGGCACTTCTTTTAGTTATTAAGAACAGCAAAACTTTTGCACAGCAAAACCATTTTGTTTACATACAGGCCTCGGACGAGCAGCCTTTTTATGTGGTACTTAATGGAAAGATCTACAGTTCTACAGAAACAGGGTACCTTATTATTCCGCAGCTTATTAGCGGCGATTACCCTGTTCGGCTGGGTTTTCCTTTAAATAAATATCCTGAACAAAACTTTTCTATTCCCGTTCAAAATATTGACGCCGGTTACGAACTAAAAAAGGAAAATGAGAACAACTGGTACCTTGCCAATCTTCACTCCACCGGCATAATACCTGCAAATGGTGCAAAAATAGCTTCCACAAAAAATTCTGGTTTCGGAGAAATGCTATCTGAAGTGGTAGACGATTCTGAACTTACACAAAACAGGGCAGTTGTTAGCGAATCAATAATACCTCCGCCCGCTACTGAGCCGGTGGTAGAAGAAAATGATGCACCCGCAATGGATGTTACAGTAAAAAATAAAATTGAAGAGGCAGATGCAGAGGCAGAAAATACCATTCCGGGTGAAATTATCGGAGCGCAACCTATAGATGCAAACTCTCCTCTTAAACTAAGCGAACAAAAAGACTCGGACGGAACGGGCCTTGTTTTTCTGGATGTAACCAGTGCCAACAACGATACCATTCGAATATATATTCCATCCGAAGCTTTTACCGCGGTTGATCCTGAAAAGATTGATAGGTCGGAATTAACAGACCAAACCCCTGTTTTCGATGAAAATAAGACATCACAACCGGGTAATGATGAGGTGATAACCATAGGCAATAGCCCTGACAATACTGAAATAACAGATAACGCCGGTAAAGATCTGTCTAACCCATTTTTTAAAAATGAAAAGAAAAACCGGGTAGTAAAAGAAGATGTGCAGCAACAGAATATTCCCGTATCCAGCGAGGTTGCCCAAACAAAAACAAACCCTGATTTAAGCCATCTGGTAAGGGCTGATTGCACCAATATGGTTTCTGATGATGATATGGATAAGCTGAAAAGAAAAATGTTTTCTCAACGGACAGACGAGAAAATGATCGATGCAGCAAGAAAAATGCTTTTGGGCAAATGCATAGAAACAGACCAGGTTCGGGTACTTAGCGTGCTATTTCTTTCAGATGAAGGGCGGTATAATTTATTTGATGCCATGTATAATTATGTATACGATTTTGGTAAATATGCCAGCCTCGACAACCAGATTCTGGACCCTTATTACAAAAAGAGATTTGCCGCGTTGATTAGAAATTAGAAACACTTTATGCCGCGTTATTTTATAGAAGTAAGTTATAAGGGTAGTAATTACAGCGGCTTTCAATCTCAAAAGAATGCTAACACCATTCAGGCGGAAGTAGAAAGGGCTTTATCAGTATTATTTCACGGGGAATTCTTACTTACATCATCGTCCAGAACCGATGCGGGTGTGCATGCCCGTCAAAACTATTTTCATTTTGACGCTGAAGCCTCTATCGAAACGCAGATTTTATATAACCTGAATGCTATTTTACCACATGATATTGTTGTAAAGAATATCATCCCTGTTAGTGGCGATGCACATTGCAGATTCGATGCAATTGCCCGTACATACCAGTATTTTATTTACCGGGCAAAAGATCCTTTTCTTGCAGACCGGGCATATTATTACCCTTTTGCGCTGGATGTAAATAAATTGAATATGCTGGCTTCTGTTTTTTTAATGCATGAAAATTTTGCATCCTTCTCTAAAAGAAACAGCCAGGTAAAAACATTTAATTGTAAAATTGTAACGGCTGAATGGACCCTTAAAAACGATAGTATAATTTTTACAACAGAAGCAAACAGGTATTTAAGAGGCATGGTGAGAGGTATGGTGGCCACCATGTTGCACCTTGCAAAAGAAGATTATAATATTGAAAGATTGCATGACATAATTATTGCACGCAATTGTATAAACGCTTATTTTTCAGCCCCGCCATGGGCTGTTTCTTCAAAAGGTTCTTTATCCCGAAGGATATTTTTGCGGCCAGGCATTAGTACCCCAAAGAAGTAAAAGAGAAAAAAAATAATCAGATTTAAGAATGCCCGTAAAAGGTATTACTACATTTATCCCAGAAGTTTTTCTATATTTTTAGCGCCTTCTCTTGAGAAAGTAGAGACATCCAATTTCCTAAGAATAAACCAATATCCATGAAGTCCAGTCAATCTGTGCTGTCAAAAGCACTGTTGATTTTATCTTTCGCTGTGTGCACCCTTGGTGCATCTGCCCAGCCTGAGGCCAATTTCACGTCTGACAAACAAACGGGTTGTCCTCCGATGGTTGTTTCGTTCCAGGATCTTTCATCCGGGTATCCAACCTCATGGAAGTGGGATCTTGGCAATGGCGTAACATCTTCCTTACAGAATCCTATTACCACATATTTCGACCCGGGAGAGTATAAAGTAGTACTTCGCATACAAGGTGCAACTGGTTCAGATTCTGTTGTTAAAGAAAAATTTATTGTAGTTTATGAAAATCCTCAAGCGCAATTTAGTGTTTCGAATACGACAGGTTGTTTTCCTCTGGAGGTGAGTTTTTTTGAAAATAGTAATGCGGGTAATGCAACTATTACAGATTATTTATGGGATATGGGTGATGGCAATATCTCTACCGAAGCAGCGCCGGTTCACATCTACACAGGTGCGGGGTTGTTTGATATAACCCTGCAGGTAAAAAATAGCAACGGGTGTTCTAATACGATAACGAAAAGCGACCTTATAAAAATTGATAATGGTGTTATTGCAGATTTTGAGATAACCTCTATGGATGTCTGTAAATCACCAGCCCAGCTAACATTTAAAAACAAATCTACAGGAGCAGGTAACATAACTTATTTATGGGATTATGGCGATGGATCTACCAGTACTAACTTTGCCCCCTTTCATAAATATACGCAATCCGGCACCTATACTATTGTTCTTACCGCCAAAACTGATGCGGGGTGCACTGATACTGCAAGCCAGAAAGTTATAATAGCTATTCCAACTTCTACTTTCAGTGTTCCCGGGGATTTATGTGCCGGGCAAACGCAGGTTTTTACAAATAATTCAGTTCCCGTTCCTATTTCTTCAATTTGGTATTTTGGCGACGGTACAACTTCAAATTCAATTAACGCAGAGAAGGCATATGATAAACCAGGTGTTTACCAGGTAAAGCTTGTTAACACCTTTTCTGCAACCTGTAAAGATTCAACCACTGCCGCGGTAACGGTTGGCGCTGGTCCTGCTCCTTCATTTACTGCAGATGATACTACCAATTGTACCGCCCCCTTTTCTGTATCCTTTAAGAACACAAGCAAAGGCGCAACAAAATATGTCTGGAACTTTGGAGACGGTTCTACTTCGCAGGAAGAAAATCCGTCTCACACCTATAAATCTACGGGCAACTTTACTGTTACGCTAAAGGCTATCAATCCAAATGGTTGTGAGAATGTTATTACCAAAAGTAATTTTGTATTAATTCAGCCTGTTATCATTACAGGTTTAAAAGGGCTGCCCGATAGTGGTTGCGCACCGCTTACAATTCGCCCTGTTGCCCTGTTAAATATAGCAGCTACTGTTCAGTCTTACAATTGGGATTTTGGAGATGGTTCTACATCTGTTCTTGAAAGTCCGGTACATACCTATACCAAAGAAGGTCGTTTTACCGTAAAACTTTCAATTGTAACCAATGATGGCTGCTCAACAACTTATACATTACCAAATGCGGTAGCTGCAGGTCACAGGCCTACAGCCAGTTTCACAGAAAATACTGACACCATTTGCGCCAAGGAAAATATACTGGTTACCAATACTTCCTCTAACGGCCCCATACATAGTTTACAGTGGGATTGGGGTCCCATTTTGCCTGGGCAGATCGGTCAGGTTTATGGCATTACACCGGTAGATACCGGTTACCGGAATATCACCCTTGTAGCTTTTAATTATGGATGTCCTGATACATTAATTAAAGACAGTGCTTTTTATGTTTTACCACCTTTTGCACGCATTAGCGCCCTTACCAGTTGCACAGATAAATTAAATGTGAATTATGGAGATAGTTCCGTTGCAGACATTACAAGGCGCTGGAGTTTTGGTGATGGAAAAACAGACACCACAAAGCACCCTGCGCATCGCTATACCACTCCCGGTTTTTATAATGTAGAATTGATAACGCATAATGGTAATTGTACAGACACTGCATATACCACTGTAAGGCTTATAAATGAAACCGGAACTATATTATTATCAGATTCCATTTTTTGCCGCGATTCAAAAGTGAATTTTAATATTAACGGCGTAAATGCGGAAAACATAAGAAATACAAAATGGGATTTTGGAAATGGTCAAACTGAAACGGTAAATGGTTTAAACACCGCGTACATTTATGATACTACAGGTGTGTTTACCATTAAAGCAACTATGACGGATCTTAACGGTTGTCAGTATGTGCTTACCCTCCCTTACAATGTTACCATTTTCGGACCCAAGGGTGCATTTTACAGCAAAACTCCTGGCATTTGCCAGGATGCCGGTGTAGAGTTTATAGATAATAGTAGGGGCGATGGTATTCATCCTCTAACAAAATGGTCGTGGGATTTTGGTGATGGTTTTGTTCAGGACTATACATCCGGTCCTTTCTTTCACAGCTATTCTGATACAGGCTTCTTTACCGTGAAGCTGTATGTTACCGATTCTTATGGGTGTACAGATACCATTAAAAGGCCAAACTATATAAATGTTTCGCATCCTTTCGCATCGTTCAACATGAGCGATTCTGTAGTGTGCCCCGATAAACAGGTGAGCCTTCCGAAATACTTCAACCGGTAAAGACTTAGAATACCTGTGGGATTTTGGTGATGGATCACATTCAACAGCCACCCATCCATCTTATACCTATTCCACCGCCGGTTCATTTACACCGGGTTTAATGATAACGGATGCAAATGGTTGTAAAGATTCTTTTTCACTGCGCCCTGTAGTGGTTTCCAACCCTGTTTCTTCTTTTAATATGAGCGATTCGTTTTCAACATGTCCGCCACTAACTGTAAACTTTACCAACAAATCTTCTAATTATAATTCTTTCATGTGGGATTTTGGCGATGGCAGTACTTCAACACTCGCTTCGCCTTCACACATATACACCTACCCCGGCATTTACCCAGTAAAATTATTGTTGGTGGGTTCGGGCGGTTGCCAGGATTCAATGATAAAAAATGTTACCATTAAAGGACCAAAAGGCGATTTGTCTTATACCTTATCAAACTGTTATCCAGATGATGTTTTATTTGTTTCAGCATCAGAAAATGCCACACAGTTTACATGGGATTTTGGAGATGGAACAACCATCATAAACAAAACAGGTAAAGCCAAACACCGCTATGATACAGGATTTTATATGCCTAAACTTATTCTGTCAGATTCGCTGGGTTGCAATGTTTTAATAAAAGGCAAAGACACCTTAAAGGTTTACGATGTTCAGGCTGTTGCAGTAAATTCAACAAACCTTGTTTGCGATTCAGGCAGCGTTACTTATACCGATGCATCTGTTTCTAATGATAATATAAAAGACCATATTTGGATCTTCAACGATGGGTCTACCTTTAATCAGCCGGAAATAACACGCAATTATTCAGGCACCGGAGTTTTTACAGCCAGGCTTGTTGCCGTAACAGAAAATGGCTGCACCGATACGCTTCAGCTGGCAGAACCGGTGGTGGTTTCAAAACGGCCGCATGTTAAGATCTTAAATGATTCTGCCGCATGTGCTCCTTCTATTGTTTCTATGTCGGGGGCTAAGACAGATGCTGATACATCTGTATTAAAGTATACATGGAATTTTGGAAACGGTAGTACGGCTTCGGGTCAAAATGTACTGGCTACATATACAACACCGGGTACATACAAAATTACCCTTACTGCGAAAAATGAAAGTGGATGTTTTGATACAGCCCGGTCTTCTATTGTAATGAAAGGCCCGCCGGCGGTGGATGCGGGGCGCGATTCAGTTGCGTGCCGTTCCCAGTTATTTACACTTAAAGCCTCCGGCGCTGTTACATATACATGGTTAAATGCGCAGGGTTTAAGTTGCACCGATTGTGCCTCTCCGCAAGTTCAACCACTGCAAACAACAACATACCGTGTTGTAGGTAAAGATGAAATTGGCTGCAGTGCTGTAGATTCTGTAACCATTTCTGTTATTCAGCCATCATCTGTTACGGCATCGGAATCAGATACAGCATGTGTAGGAGATAAAATACAATTGAAGGCTTCCGGTGCATACACATATCAGTGGTATCCCTCTACTTATTTAGATGATGCCACCTCGGCAACACCAGTTTTTAGTGCAGTTACAGATACAACCATTAATTACAGCGTAATAGGTTATGGAGAAGGAAAATGTTTTGCAGATACGCAACATGTTGCCATAAAATCTTACCCCATACCGGAAATGCATTTACAGGAAGAAACCTACACCGTTAATGTAGGCAGCTCGCTTAAACTGCAAACGAATAGTTCGCCGGATATTACAGAATGGAAATGGCTTCCGCAGCAATGGCTTGACGATCCTTCTTCACCAAACCCAACTGCAACACCTCTTCAATCTGTAACCTATAACTGCCTTGCGGTAAATGGCGGCGGTTGTGTGGCAAGAACACAGGCTACCATTAACGTGGTTTGTGGTGGTGCAAATATCTATGTTCCGAATACTTTTTCGCCTAACAGCGATGGAATGAATGATATGTTTTTTGTAAGGGGTACGGGGTTATTCAGCGTTAAATCATTCAGGGTATTTAACCGTTGGGGGCAAATGGTTTTTGAAAGATTAAACATTGGTGCCAACAACCCCGGAGACGGATGGAATGGCGTATTTAATAATCAAAAATCGGCGCCCGACGTGTACATATACATGATGGAAGTAGTGTGCCAGAACAACAATATTATTCCTATAAAAGGGAATGTAACATTAATAAGATAAAGATGAATATTATAAATGTTTTTGTGAAAAACCACTGTGGGTATGGGAATTAATTCCTCCATCCACTTTTTGCCGCATTCTTTGTTCGAGGGCCGTTGCTAACCTTTTGCATTATCACAAAACGTGCTGAACATTGAATGAAGGTTAATTATAAAAGCTCCTTTTTGGGAGCTTTTTTTATTGACTAAATCAATTAAATCAGTAAAAAATTCAGGCTTACTTTTGCTGCTTTTATATGTACAATTCTATCAGTGATTTTAATAACGTTTTTTTTATTGGTGTTGCCGGTACAGGTATGAGTGCACTGGCACAATTCCTTGCGGGCAGCGGAAAAAATGTTAGTGGAAGTGACCGGTATTTTATTAAGAATAAAGAAAATGAAACACGTTATAAACTCGAGGCCGCCGGCGTTAAATGTTTTGAACAGGATGGGTCGGGAATAAACGAGCAAACACAACTTGTTGTTGTTTCTACAGCTATAGAAGATTCAATTAAAGAAGTTCAACTGGCCAGGCAGTTAAATATTCAGATCATTAAAAGAAGTGACCTTCTTTCTTTAATTGCAAAAAGTAAAAAGACGGTTGCTGTTGGTGGAACCTCGGGTAAAAGTTCTGTATGCGCGATGTTATTCCAAATATTGCAACATGCAAAACTCGATGCAGGTATTATAAGCGGTGCGGGTTTGATAAACCTAATAAAAAAAGGAAAGATTGGAAATGCACATGTAGGAAAAGGTGAATGGCTTATAATTGAGGCAGATGAAAGCGATGGCAGCATCGTGAAATATACCCCGGACATTGGGGTATTGCTGAATATTGATAAAGACCACCAGGAGATGGATGAGCTCATTTCAATATTTACAATATTTAAAAACAACAGTCATCAATTTATTGTAAATACATCGCATCCATTTTCAAAACAAATCGGAGGAAAAGGTAATTATGACTTTTCTGTAAATGGTGATGCGCCGGTTAATGCAGAACATTTTAAACAGATAGATGTAACTATTCATTTTCGCATTGCAAATGTACCCTTTCAATTAAATGCCGCAGGTGCGCATAATATGGAAAATGCGACAGCAGCCACCGCTATTGCATTAAGCCTTGGCATTTCCTTACAAACATGTGCAAATGCCTTACTAAATTATGAAGGTATATACAGGCGGCACCAGGTTATTGGTAAGAAAAACAATATATGGTTAATTGATGATTATGCCCATAACCCTGTAAAGTGTGCTGCAAGTATAAAAGCCTGCCAGCCCATCACTAACAAAATTATTGCATGGTTTCAGCCCCATGGGTATGGACCAACAAAATTCTTACGAAACGATTTTGTAAAAGAAATAGCAAATGCCCTGCGGGAAGAAGATGAGATATGGATGAGCGAGATTTTTTATGCAGGCGGCACCGCAGTTAAAGACATTTCTGCAAATGATCTTATTAAAGATTTAAAAGCATGTGGTAAACATGCAAATTTCGTTGAAGATAGAAACCGGTTTATTGCTGCTGCCAGGGAAAATATAATTCCAGGTTCTGTGGTGTTGTTAATGGGTGCAAGAGATCCCTCCCTGGAAAATTTTGCGGATCAGGTATACAAAGAACTGTAATTATTCGAGATTGTGGGTTGAATGAATATCGGGTATCTCGATATTACTGAACCCTTTTTCTATAAGTCTTTCTTTAAATTCAAGCTGAACATTATATTCTCCATGCACCAAAAAAATCTTCTTAATCAAATCTTTTTTCTGTGTGCCAATAAAATGAATAAGGTCATCGTAATCACCATGTGCGCTCATGCTGTGCATTGCGCCAACTTCACAAATTACCGGGTAATATTCACCAAATATTTTTACTTCTTTTTGCCCGCTTATTAATCTTCCGCCGAGTGAATTAGGCTCGCAGTAACCAACCAGTAATATGGTGTTTTTAACATCACCGATATTATTTTTAATATGATGTTTTATTCTGCCTGCATCTGCCATACCGCTGGCAGAGATAATTATGCAGGGATCATTTAAAAAATTAAGCTGTTTGCTTTCATCGGCAGTATGAATAAATTTCAGACCGGGAAAGTCAAACGGATCACTGTCTGTAAGCAGTAACTTTTGAATTACAGCATTAAAATTTTCGGGGTAATTCTTTACCACGGTTGTTGCCTCAAAACTTAAGGGGCTGTCTACATATACCGGAATTTCAGGTAAGGCATTTTCCAGGTTTAACTGGTTTAAAAAGAATAACAACTCCTGTGTTCGTCCTACGCTAAAAGCGGGAATAATTAGTTTGCCTTGTTTTTTTACACAGGTTTTTTCTACCCATTGTAATAATTGATCGGCAGATGAAAAAATTTCATCATGCCTGCGGTTTCCGTACGTGCTTTCTAAAACAATAAAATTAGCCTGGGGAAAATCCTGTGGCGATTTTAAAATTATATCCCTGAACCTCCCGACATCTCCGCTGAAGGTTACCTGGGTTGTGCTGCCTTCTTCTGTTATTTTAACATGAACTGCTGCGCTGCCTGTTATATGACCCGCATCAGTAAATAATAAATCAATACCTGGCTCTACATTAAACCAGTCATTATAATTTATTTCATTAAATAGTTTTTTTGCTGCATTTACATCTTCCTCGGTATATAAAGGTTCGTAGGGCGGTAATCCTTTTCTCGCCCTTCGTTTGTTAATGTATTTTGTGTCATCCCGCTGAATATGTGCAGAGTCTTCCAATAAAATATATGCAAGTGCCTTTGTTGCAGGTGTGCAAAAAATTTTCCCATTGAAACCTTCTTTTACTAACCTTGGAATAAGTCCGCAATGATCTATATGTGCATGCGATAAGAACAGGTAATTAACCGTAGACGGGTCGAAGCCAAAATGCCGGTTTAGTTTTTCGGTATCAAGCCCCATACCCTGGAACATGCCGCAGTCGAGCAGTATTTTTTTCCCGGTTGAAAGAGAGATCAGGTGCTTTGATCCGGTTACGGTTCGCGCAGCCCCATGAAAGGAAATTTGCATAAATATGTTTTAATATTATTTTTTTCTTGTTTTAAAGCTCCAGGTAAAATTAAATTCAGCCACTACCGCTCCTTCTTCATTTGTTGCGATAGAGTTGCAGGTAACCGATTCACTTTCTCCTGTTTGAATGGCCTTATTAACAGTAAATTTAACCGCATCATTATCTGTGCAGGTAAAGTCAATTTTCCCTTTTGCCTTTTTAAAATATACAGCATCATTTTTAACAAGCAGTAAACTAACGGAAGGGTTTTTTTTATACACAGCGCCAAAACAGATAATTCCTGTGCTTAATTCTGCAGCCATGCTTAAAGAAGCAAAATACATGGAGTTAAAAGGGTTTTTGTTTATCCATTTATAATTAATAGATGTCACGGATTTTTCCTCACCAAAATATTTGCATTTTATACCTGCAATAAAAGCAGCAGGCAACCTGGTAAGCAGGAACCATTTAAACTTTATGGGATTCTTTATTATTGCTTGGTATTCATGCATATAGGGCGAACATTTTACAAGGGGTAATTTAATCTATTCCCGCTGTTTAGTTATTAATATTTAAACTGGTATAAAATAATTAACTGTACAGCTATTCTTCACATAACATTTGCAGCAGCAAATAACGATGTGCGCGAATTTTGTTGTTATTTCAATGCACAATTTGTGTATAACAAGTTAGGGGATATATAAGGGGTATAAATAAATTTGGAAATAAACACCAGCGAGGCCCTCAGCCTATAATACTTAAACAATAAATCTTATTTAATTGACAGAAACTATCATTAATCTAGACACCGTTAATCCTATTGAATTTTTCGGTGTTAATAACGGCAAGCTCGATCTGCTAAAAAAGAAATTTCCACTTCTTAAAATTCTCTCCCGAGGCACCCAGATTAAAATTAAGCGGAGCACCGGAACAAATAGAAAATGCGAAGGAAAAAATTGATCTCATTGTTCAATACCTCGAGCGTAACGGCGCATTTAAGTGAAAATTATTTTGAACAAATTCTCGGTGGCGATGATGCTGAAATCGTTGACAATTTTGTTGATACGCAATCCAAATGATATTTTGGTATTCGGACCCAATGGAAAAACCGTAAGGGCACGAACTGCCAACCAGAAAAGAATGGTGCAGGCAGCTGATAAAAATGATATTGTTTTCGCTATCGGACCTGCAGGTACAGGTAAAACATATACAGCGGTTGCACTCGCTGTACGGGCATTAAAGAATAAAGCTGGTTAAAAAAATCATTCTTACAAGGCCGGCTGTTGAAGCAGGTGAAAACCTTGGATTTCTTACCCGGCGATCTTAAAGAAAAAATTGATCCATACCTGCGCCCGTTATATGATGCACTGGATGATATGATACCTGCAGATAAGCTTGGGTTATTATATGAGTACACGAACTATTGAAATTGCGCCTCTGGCTTATATGCGTGGTCGTACACTTGATAATGCATTTATCATTTTGGATGAAGCCCAGAATGCAAACGACCTGCAGATAAAAATGTTTCTAACACGTATCGGCGCAAATGCAAAAGCAATCATTACCGGTGATCCTACACAGGTAGATCTTCCGAAAAACCAAAGAAGCGGTTTGGAAAAAGCTTCACGAATATTGAAGAAATATTGATGGTATTGCTCACATTGAGCTGGATGAAGAAGATGTGGTTCGTCACCGGTTGGTGAAAGCCATTATTAGGGCATATGATAAAGACAAAGAGCAGGCTTAAAGCATAATTCATTTCTTACATGTTTGATTCCAGGCGTTGCTTATTCAGGTGGCGCCTTTTTAAATGATGTTTATGAAACAATATTTAATAGGGTTCATCTTCCTAATTGGCTGCAATAATGCAGGTTATGATAAGCCGGAAAATGCCTTTGACGCAGCCAGGGAATTTATCTCAGCCAAACAAAAAGGAGATTTTAAACGTGCATCATTTTATGTATTACCTGCAGAAAATAAAGAAAACCTGGTTAACAGGCTTCAGCAACAATACCAGCAATTACCCGGAGAAGAAAAATTCGAATTACACGAAGCGTCAATAATTATCGACGAAGATCAAACCATAAATGATTCGGTGCACATCATTCTTTATAAAGATTCCTATACCAGACAAAGCCACAGGTTAAAAGTTGTATTCAGAAATGAAAGATGGTGGGCAGCCCCGTAAATCCCATAAAAAAACCCCGGTTTCCGGGGCTCACTTTAATTTATTCTAACAGTTATTATTTCGAGGGTATCACCTTTTCGTTTCAGCATAAGTGTAAGGTTAAACTTTTCGTTGTTACCTAATAATTTACCGGCAATGTAAGTGGTGCCACTTAGTTCTCTTTGAGAGATCAATTCAAAACCATGAATATCATTATTTTCAAAAAAGCTTTTGACTGTTATGGCAGCCTGCGTTTTACCCATATTCTTTAATTCATCTTTCGCTGGCAGTTTAAGATCAATAAAACTGTCGAAATAAGCGGTAAACTGGGCGGAATTAGCCGATTTTAGAGCGCTGATAACAGAATTATTCGAAACCTGTGAATAAGAAATTGTTGTAAATGCAAGACACACTAGTAAGAGTATCTTTCTCATGAGATGTTTTTCCTTTTTGCTTATTGGTGCTAAAAATATGCCAAAATAAGTTAATAATGTTAACGTGTATTCATCCTTTCAAATATTCAATTAACGTAGCTTTAGCGCATGAACAATAAGAAAGCTATTCTGGTAATTATGGATGGGTGGGGGCTGGGTAAAATAAAAGCGGCCGATGCCATTCAGCATGCAAATGTTCCTTTTGTTTCTTCCTTATATAATAAATACCCAAACACTACCTTAACTACCTGCGGGGAAGTAGTCGGGCTGCCCGAGGGTCAAATGGGCAATAGTGAGGTTGGTCATCTAAATCTCGGTGCCGGCCGCGTGGTGTATCAGGATTTACAACGCATAAATATGTCCATCCGGGAAGGTGATTTCTTTAGAAATGAAGTGTTGCTGCAATCCATTCGGTATGCAATTACAAATAATAAACCGTTGCATTTACTGGGTTTGGTAAGTGATGGTGGCGTGCATTCGCATATCAATCACCTCAAAGCCCTTACCGCAATGTGCGTGCAGGAAGGATTGCACAATGTATTTATACATGCCTTTACAGATGGGAGGGATACCGACCCTAAAAGTGGTTTGGGTTTTATGAAAGAACTGCAACAACACTTAAATCAATCTACAGGTAAAATAGCAAGTGTAAGTGGAAGGTATTATGCCATGGACCGCGATAAAAGATGGGAGCGTGTTAAACTTGCTTACGACGCAATGGTTATGGGTGAAGGTATAAAAGCCTGGGATGCTTTAGCAGCCATTGAAAATTCGTATGCTGAAAATATAACTGATGAATTTATTCTGCCAACCATCATCATTAACGAAGCGCAGCAGCCATTGGCTACTATACAGAATGATGATGTGGTAATCTGCTTTAATTTCAGAACCGACCGTTGCAGGGAGATTACACAGGTGCTTACGCAAATGAACATGCCTGAGTTTGAGATGCATTCATTAGACCTGCACTACACTACAATGTCTGAGTACGATACCACCTATAAAAAAGTATATGTTGTATTTGAAACAGACAATCTTACAGAAACAATGGGCGAAGTGCTTGAGAAAAATAATAAGCAGCAAATAAGAATGGCTGAAACAGAAAAATACCCGCATGTTACTTTCTTTTTCAGTGGTGGCAGAGAAATACCATTTGAAGGGGAAAGACGCATCATGGTGCCGTCTCCAAAAGTTGCCACCTACGATCTGCAACCCGAGATGAGCGCTATTGAATTAACTGATAAACTTTTACCCGAAATTGAAAATAAGTCGGCAGATTTTATTGTAATAAATTATGCAAATACCGATATGGTAGGGCATACCGGTTATTGGGAAGCAGTAATTAAGGCTGCGGAAACCGTAGACAAATGCGTTGAACGGGTTGTTACAGCGGCTATCGAAAATGATTACACGGTGTTTCTAACGGCAGACCATGGAAATGCAGATTATATGATTAACGATGATGGATCTCCGAACACACAGCATTCTCTTAATCCCGTACCATTATTTATTATTGACAGGGAATTTAAAGGGCATGTACATCCTGGAAAACTGGGTGATATTGCCCCAACCATATTAACTTTTATGGGAATAGAAGTTCCTAAAAAAATGACAGGAAAAATATTGGTCGAGGTGGGTGCTTAAAAGTTTGCAGTGAGAATTATCGTAAAAAATAAACGAATCTTTTCCGGGCTTTTGCTGGTTTTTGTGCTTCTTCCGGCAATAGCCTTTATATTATTGCAATGGCAGGTGGCGCAGTGCAAAATTAGGATGAGAAGTGAGCTGGAGAAACATTCACTCGTTACAATTGTGATCCCTGCGAATAAAATACAATGGAAAGATGGCAGAAAGGAAGTTTTGATTGGCAGGCGTATGTTCGATGTAAAGCGGTATTTTTTAAATAACCAAAACCAATTCGTGGTAACCGGTTTATTCGATGACCAGGAAACCCAGTTAATAAGCCTGATTCATAATAGTAAAAATAAAGCCGGCCACCGGCAAACGAAATTAATTGCATCGTGGTTAAACTGGCAGTTAATGCACCATTCAAATGGGTATTATCAACCAAAAATTCAACCCTCTAATACTTCATACAACAGTGCACTTCCCATCCTTAATAAAGATCCCTATTCGGATGTACTGTGCCCACCACCCTGGTCTTAATTTGTTTTAGAAAAAATACCAGCAGCCTTGCAAACGGAAGGCTATTTTTTCATTTTTATATCTATTCAACCAACTAAAACATGATCAATATAAAATGGCAAACATTATTGTTTGCATGTTGCATACCTGTGTTCTCAATGGCACAGGAAACCTATCAGCGCGATACGTTTATAAATCCAAATGCATTGAACAACGTTGTTGTGTATGCAAATAAATTTCCCGAACTCTCCCGGCATGTGGCTCAAACGGTGCATGTAATAACCGGTACAGCTAAATTAAACCTGCAGGCCCAACACAGGCGATGTATTGATAAACAGCGGTGCCTTATTCGTTCAAAAAAGCCAGCAGGGTGGTGGAAGCCCCGTTATACGTGGGTTTGAGGCGAGCCGGGTATTGCTTATGGTAGATGGCGTTCGAATGAATAATGCAATTTTCAGGGCAGGTCATTTACAAAACATTATTACGGTAGATAATATGGTGCTTAACAGGGTTGAGGTTATTTACGGGTCCTTCCAGCACCTTATATGGAAGTGATGCACTCGGTGGTGTAATAAGTATGTTCACAAAAAATCCTGTATTATCGGAGACGGGAAAAACAAAAATTTCTGGTAGCGCAACTACGCAATATGCTTCAGCGATAAATGAAAAAAAAGGTAACATCACCATTAATATCGGCGGTGAAAAAATGGCTTCTTTTACATCGTTCACTTACGGCGATTATGGTAACATAACCTCTGGTAAAAATGGTAATGATAAATACCCTGATTTTGGATTAAAACCATTTATTGTGAAACGCGTTGGTGATGCCGATTCTGCCTTTGTAAACAACGATCCGCATGTGCAGTCGCCTTCAGAATATCATCAGTTCGACCTAACACAAAAAATCCTTTTCCAGTCATCAGAAGATACAAGGCACCTGCTAAACCTGCAAATTTCAAATAGCTCAGATATTCCTCGTTACGACAGGCTTACCGACCAAAGTAACGGTAGTCCTGTATATGCTGAATGGTATTATGGCCCTCAAAAAAGAAACCTGGCTTCGTATAATTTTTCTGCAGAAAAATTAAATGGTTTTTTTCAGCAGGCAGATATTACGGCAAGTTACCAGCATATAGAAGAAAGCCGGATCTCGCGCCGGTTTAAAAGCAATAACAAAGATTTCAGGAATGAGCAAGTAAATATTTTCGGATTGAATATAGATGGAAAGCATTACAGTGGTAAAAATGAAATTCACCTGGGGGCAGAAAGTTATACCAATTATGTGCGCTCTACCGCCGAGCGAATGAATATTGCCACCCAAACTCCAAGCCGTATAAGCACACGGTATGCAGATGGACCAACATCCATGAGTTATAATGGCTTGTATGCACAACATACACTTCGCATAAATAATTACTGGACCCTGAATGACGGAATACGTATTAATTATGTGCATTTGAATGCAGTATTTGCAGATACAACCCTTATGCATTTTCCATTTAAAGAGGCGGTGCAGGATAATTTTGCCATTACAGGAAACATCGGCATAATTTATTCAACGCCGGAAAACTTTAAAGCAGCCATAGTTGCCAGCAGCGGCTTCAGATCTCCGAATGTTGATGATCTTTCAAAAGTTTTTGAAAGCCAGACCGGTGTTTTAATTGTACCTAATCCCGATCTCTAAAACCGGAGTACACATATAATGCGGAGTTTAATGTAAATAAAGTAAACAGCAGATATGCAATAGGCGGTGCATTGTTTTATACATGGTTCAGGAATGCTTTGGTTACAGACAATTTTACTTTTAATGGCCAAGACAGTATCTTCTATAATGGATCTACAAGTATTGTGCAGGCTGTTCAAAATAAAGCACATGCATTTGTTTATGGCGCTACAATAAATGCATCGGCTGAAATTATTAACCATACAACAATTGCGGGTGTGGTAACATATACCTATGGCAGGTATAAAGAAGATGGGAATGAAATTCCATTAGATCATATTCCTCCAGTATATGGTAGGGTATCCCTAAAACATGAAAGAGAAAGATGGGATGCAGAATTGTTCAGCCTTTTTAACGGGTGGAAAAGAATAGATAACTATAATCCAAACGGAGAAGACAATCAGCAATATGCAACGCCAGATGGTATGCCCTCCTGGTACACTATTAATTTTAGAACAGGTATAAACCTTGGCCATCATGTATATGTGCAGGCTGCAGTTGAAAATTTGCTGGACAGGAATTACAGGTATTTTGCCAGTGGTATTTCTGCACCTGGCCGCAATTTTATTCTTAGTGCAAAGTTTTCCCTATAGGGCAACCCAATAGCGGTAAAAAATGTTATTATAACTTGCGGTATGAAGATCGTTAATGCGAACTATGTAATCTCTTCGCCATCATTCGATAAATGCCCGTCGGGTGATAAACCCGAGTATGCTTTTATAGGGCGAAGTAATGTAGGAAAATCATCTCTTATCAACATGCTTTGTAACAACCAGGGACTGGCGAAGACATCCGTAAACCCCGGTAAAACACAGCTTATCAATCATTTTGAAATTGAAAGCAGGTACACTGAAAATGCAAAGATCCACAAATGGTTTTTGGTTGATCTGCCGGGGTACGGTTATGCGAAAATTTCTCAGACCTCCCGGCGGAGGTGGCAGCAAATGATAGAAAATTACCTGCGCAAAAGAAACAACTTAACCAATGTTTTTGTACTGTTAGACAGCAGGCATACACCACAAAAAATTGATCTTGAATTTGTTGACCAGTTAGGTGAATGGGAAATTCCCTTCGCTTTGGTATTTACAAAATCAGACAAAGAAAAACCGGGTGCAATAGATAGAAATATAAAAGCCTTTCTTGATGAGATGAGAAAAACATGGCAGTTTCTGCCGCCACATTTCATAACGAGTGCTATAAAAAAAACGGGTCGTGATGAACTGATGGCGTTTATCGAAAACAATAACCGTGCAGCACAAGACATTAAGCAGGGTTAATACAGATTAACAAGTAAATATCAATAAAACAGCAATAAAATTTAAGCAGAGTGAAGTGCTGCCAGGTTCTTCACTCTGGTATTGCTAAAAATGGCAACTGCTTTGCATGTATGTCTTCAATTCTTAACCTGGATTAAAATTATTTTTTATGGCATGCCCGTGGGATATCACATTATTCATTTTATAAAAAATCAGGAATGCATCATTCTGAAACGTCTATAACTAAAGTTGAAATAACCCATAATGGCCCGCTGCTAGTGTTCGGTGATATAATTGTTAAGAAAGCAGATGGCACAGAAGTAAAGCGCGAAAAGGTCACAGCTTTTTGCCGCTGCGGTTATACTAAGAACAATCCGTTTTGCGATGGAAGTCATTCCCGAAAGCATTTTAGCGAATAGCTAATTTTTAACTTCAAGAATAAGAAACGCGTAAGGTTCTATTTCCAGGTATTCATCATCCGGGCCAACTATATAGGTTTTCTCCCCCCAGTGATCGAATAAGGTAGCCGGCACAACACCGTGTTCTTTAAAGGCAAACCACGTAAGGCGAGACAATGAATTTCTGAAATTGAAAATACAGTATATCATGCTCTCATCAGAATGTCGCAGAAAGCAGGCGAGGTGCGGGTTACGTAAAGGCAGCCAAACTATATTGTTCGTATCTGAAAGCACTTTTAATTTATTTCTTAATTCGATAAGCTTTTTTGTTTTGTAGAAAATTAGATTTTCTACCGTGCCCTTCTTTTTCGTTAACTGGTTTTTTTTCCAGTTAATTAGCGGGCGATGCATCCAGCGGTTGTCGTAACTTTTACCTGCATCATGCAAGTAAGAATAATCGTTGGTGTAGCCGGCTTCATCTCCATAAAATAACATGGGAACGCCACCAAGAAAAAAACTCTGTGCCTGCATCAATAATATTTTATTAACCGTTTCGGAATTGCCGTATTGTACTTATGTGCTATCTAACCCAAGCGCTTTTTCCAAACCGCATAACGATGCAAGTGTACCCGCTGATGCGGGCATCCTGTGTTTTAGGATTAACAGCTGAACAATGCGCCCGTTGCTGGAGAACTTAAATAATTGCCCGAATAATAGTCTTTCAGAAACTTGCGGTGTTCATAGGGATTAAAGCCTGCTGCTCGATCATATAATCATCATAGCCAAGACCAATATCATCATGACAACGGGTATAGGTGATCCATGACGTGCCAAAGGGCTTTTTCAGTATTTCATGTTGCGCCGCAAGCATCACCCTTGTATCGCCCGTGGCCAGTGCATCCCATTGCAATGCCATCTGGGTTGCATTGTACGCAAAGTCGCATTCCTTCGCCAGGAATGAACCGGTACCAAAATATTTCATGATCTCTTTTGGTGCAACTATGGCTTCACCAAGCAAAGCCATACCGGGGTGCAACTTGCACGCATTGTTTGATCAGTTGCAATATAGTATGTGCCTGCGGAAGGTTTTGGCAGGTGGTGCCCAATTGTTTCCAGATAAAAGCAGGCGCATCTATGCGTAAATATCGACTACCAAGATTGGCATAAAAGAAGACCGTATCCAGCATTTCGACAAACACAACCGGGTTGCTGTAATTCAAGATCCCATTGGTAATTATGAAAAACCGTCATCACCCATTTATTACATTCCGGTGAACATAGGTAAAATTTCCGGGTGAACTTTCAGGAAATATATCCGGCATCGTTTTGTCAAACTCATCGGGCATGTGCGATCTCGAACATGTAAAAATAATCCTGGTATTTTTGATCTCCTTCCTTTGCTTTCTGCGCCCATTCATGCTGGTGCGAAGTATGGTTTAGCACGATATCCATCATCAGGTACATTTCTTCTTTAACCATCTTTTCCTGCAAGTTACCCAGGTCTTCAATTGTTCCGAAACGTGATCTACTTTCCTGAAATCACTCACCGCATATCCGCCATCACTTTCACCTGCCGGGCTTTCAAAGACCGGCATCAGGTGCAAAAAGTTTACACCCAGTTTTTTGAAATAATCAAGTTTGGATGACGAGGTCTTTTAGGCTGCCGCAAAACCTGTCAACATACAAACTCATACCTGTTAATTTATTGGAGAGAAACCAATGCCCCGTTGTAGTTTTTCTTCATCTCGCCCTTCAGTTTACCGGGGCGTCTCATATGAGCGAATAATTGTTTCAAGCACCTGGCTAAATTTTTCATCATTTGCATCAAGGTACACCTGGCTATGTAAAGATTGATGGCAGCAAGATTTGCAAGAAGCCTTGCATAAAATAACCTGTCGTCCCGAAGCAGTGTCAATTTTATACTTCTTCAACAAAAACTCAGCCTGCTGATGAAGGAAATAATTATACATGTTGTTGAAGTTATTATTTAAAAATATCGCTGCTTAAATGTTTAAATGCTTCCATTGCACCAAGGTATTCGCAGGTGCGTGCACCGGCCTTGTTTGCATTTAAAATAATTTTTTTCCATTTTGGCTGATCAAGTTGCTGAATTTCGAAAGCATTCAGACCACTTAACTGGTATAACACTGCCCCAACAAATGCATCGCCCGCACCAGTGGTATCAACAGGTTTTACAGGGATGCTGGGTATAATGTACGTTTTTTTGTTAAAGCCAAGCATAGTGCCTTCATTGCCAAGCGTAATGGCGAAAACAGCTGTCGTTTTTTCAAGTAAATCTTCTGCTGCATCTTTTAGGCTAAGCTTGCCTGTTAACAGCATGGCTTCTTCATCACTTAATTTAAAAAAATGGCAGCCATTTAAAAATATTCCACGACTGATCAATAAATGACTGCTTATTATTGGCGAATAACAAGTGGCGGTAATTGGGATCAAAACTGATAAATATATTTTGTTGTAAAGCTTTTTGCATAAGGCTTTGATAAGCCTGTTGCAACGGACCGGGCAAAAAGCCTGTTGCTGATCCAAAGTGAATGATGGCGTATTCCTGAATGTTTATTTCATCCACTTCTTCCCGGGTAAGCTGACTATCGGCACCGCGGTTAAAATAAAAATCTCTTTCCCCATCTTCCATTAAAGAAACAAAGGCGAATGTGGTAAAGAAATTTTCATCTTGTAACAACCATTTTGTTCCAACACCAAACGATCGCATTACCTCAGTTAAATGTTTACCAAAGGGGTCTGTGCCAACTTTGGCCGTAAGGTCTACCTCGCCACCAAGTGCGGCAATGGCTGCTGCTACATTTGTTGGTGCCCCACCGGGCTTCTTTAAAAAATTTTCGCCATGTACAAGAGATGTTCCCTTATTTGTACAGATCATATCTATCAATGCTTCACCTATACATAAGATCTTATTCATGGTTTTTATTTTATTTGTTGAAAATTGTTACAGTTGTACAAGTGTGCGACGCAACAGGCGATGCCACATGATGGATAGCCTGGTTCATAAAAATTTAATGTGCGCCACCTGCAGGTACCGATATCTGGTCTACATCTTTTCTTACCGTTATTTTTACAAATAACACGGCGATTGCTGCAAGTATTAATAATACACCTGCAAGCTTTATTACATTTTCAGGATTGCCATTTAGAAGAGAATGATAATACAATGGCAGTGTAAAAATTTGTATGATCATGGGTATTACAATAAACAAATTAAATATGCCCATATACACGCCTGTTCGTTCTGGCGGAATGCTGCCCGCCAGCATGATGTAAGGGTTACCCATCATACTTGCCCATGCAATGCCTACACCTATCATGGGCAGAAATAATATAGCCTCGCTTTTTATTTCGGGAATCATTATCATGCCTATACCTGCCAGTGTCAGACTGAAGCTGTGCATGATCTTTGGCCCAAACCTGCGTGTAAAGGGCACCATGGCAAAAGCGGCGACAAAAGCAATGAAGTTATAGAAACCACCGATTTGCCCATTTACCAAACCCGCATCGCGAAAGCCTTCTGAGGAGGCGTCTGTTGTATTGAATAAAGTTTTTGAAAGAGAGAGTACAATATACTGCCAATAGCAAAACATGGCATACCATTGAAATAATTTTACCAGTGCAAGCTGTTTCATGGTGGTTGGCATTTCCTTTATCGCATCCCATATTTCTCGCAGCGTGTTTACAATACCTGTAGGCATCGCTTTTATTTTTGCAATCTCATCTTCACTTAATGGATATTCTTTCGTGGTTCTTACTGTCCATAAGACTGAACCGATAGAAAATACAGAACCTATAATAAAAGCCGTGATGGTTATGTATGGAATATGAAATGCGTTAACCGCATTTTTATTCATTCCAAATACAACCAGTAATGTAGGCGTGAGGTAACTAAGCGTTTGGCCTAAACCGGTGAATGCGCTTTGTGTAAGAAACCCAAGTGAATGCTGGCTCTTATTTAATTTGTCACTTACAAAAGCACGGTACGGTTCCATTGTAATATTGTTTGCTGCATCCAGAATCCATAAAAGACCGGCAGCCATCCACAGGGTCTGGCTGAAGGGCATAAATAATAATCCCAAACTTGCGAGAACGGCACCTATTAAAAAATAAGGGGTTCTTCGTCCGATTTTTGTAACCGTTTTATCGCTCATGGCACCGACAATAGGTTGAACGATTAAGCCGGTCATCGGACCCGCCAGCCAGAGATATGGCAGGCTTGCTTCATCTGCACCCAGGTATTTATAAATAGGGCTCATATTGCTTTGCTGCAGCCCAAAGCTGTACTGAATACCAAAGAACCCAAAATTCATATTGAGTATCTGCCAGAAAGTTAGCTGGGGTTTTGTTTTAATCATATAGCAATTGCAATCGAAGTTGATAAAAATTTATGGGGTTGAAGTTAAAGGAATTGAGGATTACATTTGTGCTGCTTTATTGAATAAAAATACTTTGCGTTCCATTCAAATAAAAAGACAGGGATTTAAAACGGTTACCTTTATTTACTGGTTTTTACTGGTATATATTATTGCTGCCCTTGTATGGTGGTTCATTGCATTAGATAACCAAAACCGGGCAATGTATACGCTGCGTAAAAATGAATTACTGATAACTGCAGAAGGTTACACTGAAAAACTTTTTAATATTGAAGATGAACGAAAAAGAAAAACTTCGCAGTACATTGGAGAAGGTATTACTTTTTTAATAGTAATTATTCTTGGTGCCGCAGTTGTTTACCGCGTTATCCGAAAACAGTTTCAGTTGTCGCAACAACAGCAGAATTTTACAATGGCTGTAACCCACGAATTAAAAACGCCTATTGCTGTTGTAAACCTTAGCCTGGAAACGTTACTTAAAAGAAACCTGGATGCTGGGCAACAGCAAAAACTAATTTCCCAATCTTTGCAGGAAGTAAAAAGGTTAAATACATTAACCAATAATATTCTTGCCACATCTCATTTGGAACAAAAAGGCGAATGGTTTGATAATGAAAAAATGGATCTTATGCAGCTTGTGCATGAAGTGTCGCACGATTACAAAAATTTATACCCAGGAAGAAACATTATCACAAAAAGCGCAGGTGAAGTAATTGTATACGGAGAGCGTATAATGTTGCAATTACTGATTAGTAATTTGCTTGATAATGCGTTAAAATATTCCCCTGCCGGTACTACGGTTTACGCTCATGTAAATAAAGAAAAGGATAAAGCAATTTTAACCGTTGCAGACGAGGGGTATGGAATTGAAGAAACCGAAAAAAAAGAATTTTTAAAAAATTTTACCGTACCGGCAATGAAATAACACGCCGTACAAAAGGCACCGGCCTTGGATTATACCTTTGCCAGCGTATTGTAAAAAATCATCACGGTAAAATTAAAACAGATAATAACATACCACAAGGCAGCATTTTTACCGTTACCTTACCATCAGGAATTTAATATGGAAAAAGAAAAAGCTGGTAATATTTTATTGGTAGAAGATGAGGTTGCACTTCACGATACACTTAAGCTTAATCTCGAGATGGAAGGGTACTCAGTAACATCAGCTTATACAGGTAACGAAGGTTTGAAAAAATTGGAAGGAGAATATTTTAACCTGATGATACTCGATCTAATGTTACCCGAAATGGATGGCATTACGGTTCTGGAAACCTTACGTATTAAACAAATTGAAATTTCTGTTTTAATACTAAGCGCAAAAAACACCGGGTCAGATAAAGTAATGGGTTTAAAAAAAGGTGCTGATGATTACCTTACGAAGCCATTTAATTTAGAAGAATTATTGCTGCGTGTTGAAAAACTGGTTAAAAAAAATAAACAGTTACAGCGGCGCGAACCTGTTGGTGATTCATATATGTTTGGAAATAACCGTGTGGATTTTAAAGCACAAACATGTGTTACGTGGGAAGGTAAAGTGATAGAGTTAAGCAAAAAAGAAATAATGCTGCTTAAGCTGCTGATCGAAAATAAAAATGAGGTGGTAACCCGCGAAAAAATTCTGCAGGCTGTATGGGGTTACAATGTTTTTCCCAACACACGTACCATTGATAATTTTATATTAAATTTTAGAAAGTATTTTGAAAAAGACAGCCGTAATCCGCATCACTTTCATTCTGTGAGAGGGGTAGGTTATAAATATACTGCTTAATTATACCTGCAATAACTGAATACGGGTGATGATCGATGCCAGTTCCTTATTCAGCAAAAGAAAATCATGATCGCTGTCGTCATAAGCATAAATGGCATAATCGCAGGTTTTGCAAAACGATAGTATATCTCTTTTAAGCTGTTCGTTTTTAGGTTGCTTTAAAACGGGCAGTTCATCGATCATTATCGTTGAACCGAATTTTTCCGAAACGGCATTATGAATAATGTTCTTTCCTGTTATAAAAAAGTCCCTGTTGCCCCCGGATTCGTTCAGTGCTTGTAAAACCGCACTAAAATCGGTGGAAGGTTTTTTGGTGTGAGCATCGTGTTTTAGCTCTTCATCATGCTGCACGGGTGCTGCAGCAACCGCTTGTTTTTGCGTTTTATAGTTTTTATTCCCGGCAAATAGAATAATAGCGGCAATTAAACCGATAGAGGCAACAACCCACAAAAGGTTTTTATTACTAATGCCATCTGCTGCCTGCATAACTTTTACTTTAGGTAAAGCGGCAGTAAAAATAAGCGGAATACTATCCGATCTAAGAGTGGAATAAGATTGTGTTTTGGGATCGAAATAATTAAAGGTAACAGGGGGTAAAACTGCCCTGCCTTCTTTTTTACCAAGGTATAAAATATCAAATACCTTATCGCCGCTTACAGGAAATTTTCCGTTGTTTATATGCTGTGTGTCGGTAGGTTCAAAGTGTTCTATATTTTCGGGCCAGGTTATGCCCGGGTGCATCGATCAGTTGCATATTTCCGGCACCTTTTATTGTTATGATCAGGTGACCGTTTTCGTTTACAGGAAGTGTTTTGTCAGCCACTTGTGCAGTAAGGCTAAACCTGCCTGTAATGCCCGAAAAATCTTTAGGCTGATTTTTAACCGGAAGTGCTACCACCTGTACACTTTGTAAAGCATTGCTGGTAGTAAAATTGAATTTTTTAGTTTGAAAAGGATGCGCTTCATCAAACACCTCTACATTGTTATTAACAGATGCCTGACCTAAATGCAAAATGCCTTCCCGCAATGGGGTAAGTTGTACTTTACGTATTGTAAAAACATTATAGGTTTTACCGCCGAAAACCTCGTTATACGGGGCAGTGTTGTAATCTAATTCTTCTACGCTGCATCCTGCAAATTCAGGTTGCTTAATAACAGTTGACTGGCTGTTTATCGCTGTATAAAATTTATATTCAACCAGCAATGGTTCACCAACAAAAATTCTTGTGGTATTAACCTCAATTCGAACAAACATATTTTGTTTAATGCGCTGCTCGGTATTTTGTCCGTTTAATAAGCCGCTGTTCATTAAAGCCTCATCACTCCAGCCCTGTGTTTGGGAAAGGCCATTCACAGTAATAAGCAGGGCAAGTGAAAAAATAAAAAAAATTCTGTAAATATTTATTGAAATGGTGATCATTGAAATGAGGGAACAAAGATAATATGCCGTGTAAATATTTATATGTTCTGAAGTTAAGAACGGGTTAATTTGACGCATGCTTTGAGCTGAGTAAAATAAATTAAATTAAACGACTGTTTAATTTAAACATTTGTTTAGTTTTGTTCCCGGTTAACAAAATGTCAGACAAAAAAGATCAAATAATTGATGTTGCCCTGGAGCTTTTTTCTGAAAAGGGTTTTGAAGGAGCTTCTATAAGGTCTATTGCCGAAAAAGCGTCGGTGAATATTGCAATGGTCAATTATTATTTCGGTTCTAAAGAAAAACTTTTTGAGGCAATTGTTGAGAAAAAGGCCGGATATATGAAGGGCTTGCTGGAATCTTTGGCCAACGATACATCCCTCTCCGAAACCGATAAAATGGATGCTATAATTGTGGCGTACGTTAACAGGCTGCTGAGTGAAAATAAGTTTCACCGCGTACTTCACCAGGAACTGCTGATGCGCCAGAGAGAAAACCTGCACAGCCACATTATTGCCATCTTTACCCTTAATTCAAAACACTTTCGAACCATTATTGAGCAGGGAATTAAAAAGAAAGAGTTTAAAAAAGTAGATCCCGAGTTAACCATGGCTTCTATATTGGGAACTATTAACCAGGTTTTGTTATCAGAGTCATTATGTAATTCGCTTATTAACAAAGAGGAAGGCTTTAACCCTTACACCGATAATGACTTCCGCAAAAGGCTGATCAGTCATATAAAACAAATGGTACACGACCACCTTCTAATAAATAATAACAATAAAAGATAATGGCCCAGCATAGTCAAAACCGTAAAAAAATTATTCGTTTTGTTATCATTGGGGCGGTAATCATTGTTGCAGGTATATATGCTTACAATAAAATTGCCTTTGCCACAACCCACGAATCTACCGACAATGCACAGGTAGAAACGCAGATCACACCGGTTATAACCCGTGTTCCTGGTTATATAAAAACCATTAATGTAAGAGACTTTGATTCCGTGCATGAAGGTCAGTTGTTGGTTGAACTGGATGATGCAGAACTGCAAACCCAGTTAATGCAGATGGAAGCAGATTATCGCGCTGCAGAAGCTGACATATTAAATGCACGTGCCGCTGTAAACAATGCGAATGTTTCATTAAGAGGTAATCGCGGTAATATCAGTCTCGCAGAAGTAAAAAAGCAGCAGGCGGAAGCAGATTATAACCGTAATCAGAATTTATTTAACGACCAGGCTATTACAAAAAAACAATTAGACGACAGCCGCTTTGCTTTGGAACAGGCTCAGCAGCAATTCCTCAATAGCCAGAGCGATCTTGGCACAGCAGGCAGCCGCATCGCGGTATTGCAGGCATCAATTCAAAAAGCGATAGCGTCACTCGATGTAAAGCGCGCTGCCATAGAGCAACAAAAATTAAAGATCTCATACACAAAAATTAATAGCCCCGTTACGGGCAGGCTGGGTAAAAGCAATGTAAGCATTGGGCAGTTTGTTCAGGCAGGTGCGACCATTGTTCGCTGTGGTGAACGACAGCGTTTACTGGATCACCGCAAATTTTAAGGAAACGCAAATAAGAAAATTTCACCCGGGAACAGTAGCTCAAATAACACTCGATGCCTATCCCGATGTAGAAATAACGGGCACTATAGAAAGCCTCAGCGAAGCAACGGGAGCTAAGTTTTCTATACTGCCTCCCGATAATTCAAGCGGCAATTTTGTTAAGGTGGCGCAACGTGTTCCGGTTAAGATCCATATTAATAATGTAGATAAAATAAGAGATAAACTTCGTGCAGGTCTTAGTGCAGAAGTGGTGGTACCAATAAGCAAATAGTTTAGTTGCATGCAACGGCAAATCAAACATTTAAACAACCAGCCATCATGTCTGTAAAGGGCATCGCAAAAGTTATTATAGTGCTTACCACGGTATCGGCAGCGGTTATGGAACTGGTAGATACATCTATTGTAAACGTTGCCATCACCAACATGGCCGGCAGCCTTGGCGTAAGCATAGAAGACATAAGCTGGGTGATAACAAGCTATGCCATTGCTAATGTGATCATTATTCCGTTGACAGGTTTTTTGGGAGATTATTTTGGCAGGAAGAACTACTATGTAGCCTCCATGATTTTGTTCACAGTTGCATCGTATATGTGCGGGCAGTCGTCAGGACTGATCGAGATCATCATCTGGCGTTTTGTACAGGGTATTGGGGGCGGTGCATTATTGTCAACTTCACAGTCCATTTTATTTGATGCCTTTGAACCCAAAGACCGCCCATTCGCAGCGGGTTTATTTGGAATGGGAATAGTTATGGGTCCCACACTTGGGCCTACCATAGGGGGTTATATAATTGAACACTATAGTTGGCCGCTTATGTTCATGATAAACATTCCGCTTGGTATTATTGCCACCATACTTTCCATCACATTTATTGAAAAAAAACCAGGGGAGGGAAAGAACAAAAAAAATATTCATATAGACTATACCGGTATTTTATTGCTGATGGTGGGTGTGGGCAGTTTGCAGTATGTATTGGAAAGGGGAGAGGCTGAAGACTGGTTCAGCAGCCATACCATACAGGTGCTTGGGCTGGTTGCTGTGGTGGGTTTGGCAGCATTTATTATTTATGAACTAAGTATAAAAAATCCTGCTGTTAATCTTAAAATATTAGGCAACCGGAACCTGGCATTCACAACCATTTTTACATTTGTTGCAGGGTGTGGTATGTACATTTCATTATTCGTATACCCCATTCTTACACAACGTGTGCTGGGCTGGACGGCTTATGAAACAGGGCTGAGTTTGTTGCTGCCCACATTTATGGGCGTGTTGTTATTGCCCATGATAGGAAAGGCCATGAGCAAAGGGGCACCCGCTATTCCATTCGTAATAACCGGATTTATTTTATTTTCTCTGTATTCATACTTAACGGCAAAGGTTTCCCCCGATGTTAGCCGTGGCGATTTTTTTATTCCATTAGCCATTCGCGCTGTTGGTATATCCATGGTGCAACTACCGTTGATTAACCAGGCGGTAGTGGGCCTACAGCAAAAAGATTATGCTGCGGGTATTTCGCTGAATAATATGATACGGCAACTTGGTGGCGCCTTTGGCATTGCACTCGCCAACAACTTTATTGCGCACAGCTATGCTCAGCACCGTACAGACCTTATCTCTAACCTTACACCCGGAAGTATGGAGCTTACAAACCGTATAGAAGTAATGACACAAGGGATTATGATGCGAACAGGTGTAGACAGTGCGACCGCATCAAACAAAGCTATGGCTGTACTTAGTAATTCAGTAGACAGGCAATCATATTACCTGTCGTACCTGGATACTTTCAACATGATCGCCATCTTCTTTATTGCCGTTATTCCATTGGTGCGTTTTTTAAGGGCGAAGAAAAAAAGTAAAGAAGAGCAGGCACAGGTAATGGCTGCAGTAAGCGAATCACACTAAAAATTATTCTGTAAAAAATATTTTAATAAAGCCGGACAAATAATTTGATATGAAAAAACTATTATTCATCGCCTGTTCATTATGCACTGTAAGCACGTTTGCACAGGTTACCACGAATGATGAACTTAAAAATTTAATACATGCATCATTCGAATATTTTCCGCAGGTTAAAGAAGTGGAGAACACGATTCTCACTGCAGAAGAAAAACTCGAAGCCACAAAAATTAACCTGCCAACAGTAAGTGCAGATGCTACCTACAATTACATCCGTCCAAAAATTGAAATAGAATTTCCATTAGGCCCCGAAGGGGAAATAAAGAACATTCAATTTGTTCCCGTGCACAATGTTAACATTGCTGTTACAGGCAATTACACACTATTCGATTTTGGAAGGCTGAAAAGCGCCATTGAAAAAGCAAAGACCAATGTGCAACTGGCAAAAGATAACGCGGGTGTTGCAAAAGCAGAACTGGCAAGCAAGGTTGCCACCATTTATTACAACATCGTTTATTATAAAAAAGCAATAGCAATCGAAGACAGTGTGCTCACATACCTGGGCGATAACAGATCAATCATTGAAAGTAAACTAAGAAACGGTGATGCCATTCGCATAGACCTGCTGAACATACAGGCGAACATTGATGCAGAATTGAACAGGAAAGTTGACATGCAAAATGCGTTGCAAAAACAAATGAACCTGCTTGCCTATACAACGGGTAGCAGCAACATCAGCGGTATGACTTTTGATTTTAATTTACCCTCCGCAAACGCCGATGAGATGCTAGCAGAAGCGCTTCACCTGAATCCCGCATTTAATGTGGCAAACACTAAAATACAACTGGCGCGGGATGAAGCTGAAACCATAAAGCTTACCGATAAACCAACGGTGAATGTGCACGCCGGGGCGGGATTTAAAAACGGTTACATACCCGAGATCGGTAATGTGCGGTTTAATTACCTTGCCGGGGTTTCTTTAAATGTTCCGATATACGATGGAGGCAAAACAGAAAAGCAAATAACCATTGCAGAAACAATGGTTAAACAAAACCAGCTCTCACTGCAAACGCTCAGCAGCACTTTCAGAAAAGATATAGAACAAGCACTCACAGATATAAACACTAACCTGCAACGTATTGAAAACACTGCCTCGCAGGTGGCTCTGGCCAAAGAAGCTCGTACACTTGCTGCCAACCGTTACCTGAACGATGTAGGCACCAATCTTGAAATAATCAATGCAGCTACAAACGTTCAGCGTGCAGAGTTTACGCGGCTTCAATACGAATACCAGTTATGCCTTGCGCGTATTGAGCTTGCAAGATTAACGGGCTATACATACTGGTAAAACTCAATCGTTGTTTTCTGTAAAGTGTTTAAAGTTGTCGAGTATAGATTGCCATCCCACACGCTGCAGGTCAACCGGGTTCAGCGTTTCTGCATCAAAGGTTTCGGTAATGGTGGTAGCACCATTTTCTTCAGAAAAACTGACGGAAACTTTTCTCCCGTCTGGAAGTAAAAATGCTATTAATTTATGCATTTCAATGGCTGTGTAAGTACCAGTAAAATCAAAACCCATGCTGCCATCTTTCGATTCCATCCGTGTGAAAAAAACCCCGCCTTCTGTAAGATCGTTCAATGCTTTTGGTGCATGCCAGTCGTCTGATGCATGGTACCATTGCACAATGGAATCGGGGCTGGTAAAATGTTTCCAGGCTTTTTCTACAGGTACATTTGCTGTAACCATAACCGTGATCGTGTTACTTATTTCCATATTATATTATGCTTCTTTTTCGGGGCAATTAAACATCCAGTAAACATTAAACTTGTCTATGCAGCTGCCGAAGTAGGCGCCCCAAAACATATCCTGCAAAGGCATGGTTACCATTCCGCCGGCTGACAAAGCACCGAATAATTTTTCTGTTTCTGCCCGTGTTTCCGGTTCGAGATTTATATGCACATTGTTTCCTGGATTAACATGAAAACCCATGCTTTCCGGCGCGTCTGTGCCCATTAGTTTGTGCCCGTCCATAATGGGCAGCTCTACATGCATTATTAGTTCTTTATCTTCTTCGGCAAACTGCGTTCCTGCGGGTGACGATGGCATGTCTTTAAAACGCATGAGGCCGCCGCTGCTGAATTCACCCCCAAAAACCGATTTGTAAAAGTTGAAGGCTTCTTCTGTTGTGCGCGGAAAATTAATATAGGTACTTACACGTGACATAGGGAAGGTTTTTATGACTATGTAAGGTAGAAAAAAAACAAATAAGGATTTATAGGCGAAACAACCGCCGGGTTACCACGGTTCAAGAAAATGAAGCCATGAATGAGGGGATCATTTACAACCCGGTTTTCCCTTTAGCATTGTATAGGTAAATGTGTTCTGCAATACTGAGCCCAACACCAGCAAACCAAGCAGGTATGTGTAATACGTATGTTCTTTAAACAGGTAAGCAGAAACCAATATAATCACTGCCCAAATTATGGCGTTAAGTAGTAATAGTTTTTTCATGTGTTTTTAATTTGAACAAAATATACTTAAAAAAATTTCAGCCTTCTTTTTGTAAGCATTTTGTTACATGCAATAACCCAGTTTTTTTCCTGGCTTTACCCTAATGACTGCAATAATTTCTTTCAGATTTTTACAAACATTTTCTAAATCAACAATGCCTGTCACTTCAAGTAATTTTTCCATGTTGTTCAGGCTTTGACTAACTAAATTAAAATCGTTTATAACCGTTGGTATATCCTGCTTCCGGGCAAAACAAAAAATCGTAAGGCCTTCTAAAAATGCATTGCTGTAATCGTTATTGTCGTTTATTGTCTTAACCAGCGGGTGGTTGCATAACAGGTCCATCGGCATCCATTCGTTAAAGTCGCGAAACCAGTTATATTCTTTTTTGAACGTTTTTAAAAAAAGGGTTTTGTGTTGTGAAAGCAGGTCGCTTACGTTATCAGCTATATATTCAATTTCTTTCAGTATTTCAAGTTCTTTGTATTTAAATACATCTTCATCTACATGATAGTAAAGCAGTGTTTCAGGAAATGAACTGGCATAGCCATCTTCATCAAAAACAACGGCACGGGTAAAGGGGCATTCAAGGGGTTTAAATATTTTGTTCATAAAGGGTGGTTTTTACGCAGAAATATTGGGGGTGTTACAAAGGTGAATTACATGCTTCTAAAGCTTAAAAATTTTGTTGGTGAGGTAAAATAAAAAGGGATAAAAAAAATTGTATTTTTTTTTATCCCCCTTTGGCTTGTTGGTTTTGCATTAGTTGTATTTACATGCGGTTTGCACAAACATGCATATGCTTAATTAAACTGTGCGGCAATGTATTCCGTTAGTTTATCGTCGGTCATTTTAATAGACGTACTGTCTTTGGTCTTTGTGTTTTTAAACTGCGGCGTTTCGCTCATGTAACGCATCAGTTGCTCCTGCGAAGTGCCGGTGCCTGTTATGTGCACTTCTTCGGCATTGGTCATCAGGTTAAGAATCTCTTTAAAATATTTTTGTTGTAAACTTATTTCGCTGTTATTGGCGGTTTTTTCGCTGCTGCTTGCACTGCTGCCGGTGTTGTTGGCAACGCCTAACACGCTGAAGAACTCTGCGTCTGCATCTGTTTTACCGATTATGGTTGCGTGCTGCGTGTCTAACCACACACCAAATTGTTTTTTACTCTTCTGGCTCATTTACTTTGTATTTGCAGTAAGGTAACACAAATCGCGGCCGTTATTTTGGGAATGGCGGATGTTTAACAGTGGGGGGTGGTAATCTATGATTTTTTTAAATTCCATTTTGTGAGCAATGAACTCAATTTCAGCATGACATCATTATTGACTTGGTCGTATTCTACATATGGATTTTTTGAACCTATATTGTCAAAAATTATTCTCATGCAACCTGGTTCATTTTTAAGAAATTCTTCATAAGGTAATAATAAATCTTCAATTTGAAATTTGATTTCCTTTTGTATGTTATATAAATTGTTAGATTCAAAAACATTAATTTCCTCATTATTAATTTGATAAATAATTACCATAAGGTTTTAAGATTGATTTCCTCAAAATACAAAAGTCCCCAATGACGTCACACTCTACATTTTCCACATCATGTGAAACTTTTGGTTTTTATAATGGGTTACCTTTTTTACAACAATTTTTTCCACTAAACGCAAACTTCTTCAATGCAAACTTTGTTTAACAAAAAACCCGCAACAAGTGCGGGTCTGTGATTTTTTAATTTTATAAGATTTACTTCAGCACCTCCGCCAGTTTATTCACCACTGCCTTACCCCGCAAGTCCTGAGCAATAATGATTCCCTGGGGGTCTAATAAAACATTAAATGGAATGCCTTTAAAGTTGTATGACTTGCACTTCTTTGTTATCCCAGGCTGCAGATCGCACAGGTGATGCCAGGGCATAGTGTCTTTAGCAATAGCTTTTAACCAGCTTTCTTTATCGGTATCCATAGATATGCTAAGGATGGTAAAATTTTTACTGTTATACTTATTAAATGCCTCCCTAAGGCGTGGTGTTTCACGGCGGCATGGCACGCACCAGCTTGCCCAAAAGTCTACCAATACATATTTGCCTTTAAAGTTTTTAATGCTCAGGGGTTTGCCGCTCTCATCCTTCATGGTAATATTGGGCGCCGGTTTGTTTAGCCATTCCTGTTTTTCATTAGTAGGCATGGCTAATTTCAATTCCTCTTTTTCTTCAATACTTTTTTTAAGCGCCATTAATTGCGGGTGATCATTAAATCTTTTAAAATCATCCTCCAGGTCGAATAATAAATATCCGGGTGGATAGAAAATTGGTGCTTTTTTAATCATGTAAAAAGCCGTAGCGGGGTTTTGTGTGGCTTTTACTTTTTCTTTAAAAATAGAATCTTTGTAAGACATGCTTTTTGAGGCCACTTTATCTATATACTCATCAGCTGAATCTATTGAAAATTTATATTCTATTGTTGCAGCAGTTACGAGGTTTTGCCCGATAATCGTATCCAGTTTACGCATGGCTTCATTAAATGCAGTGATTTCGTTTGTGGCGGCAGAGTTGGTTACAAGGTATTTTTTCAGGTCTTTTGCATCTGTTTCAATTTGTATAATGGTAACATCATTTACAAACATGAGGTCGCTTTTTCCATCAAATGAAAGCGCATAAAGGTTTTGACCATCATCTTTTCCGTTTAGTGTAAAGCTGCCATCCGGATTTATCGTGGCAGAATCTAAAATGGGTACATCTTTCTTTGCAACAGGCACCTTTTTCAGGTATACCATTTTATAATTGCTATGTACAATTTTTCCTGTAACGGAAAAAGCCTGGCCGGATGTGTTACATGCATGTAAGCACAAAGCCATCAGGAGGGTTAAGGGGAGGGGTAGTTTCATCATTAAATATAAGATGAAATGTAAAAATTATAAGATTGAAAAAAGGTTTTGAATTATTTTTCTTGTGTATCTGCACACACAAAAAACCCGCAACAAGTGCGGGTCTGTAATTATATAATTTAATAAAATTTACTTCAATACTTCAGCCAGTTTACTTTCCAGTTCATCACCGCGAAGGTCTTTGGCTATGATCTTTCCATTGGGGTCTATCAGTACGTTAAAAGGAATGCCTTCAATCTGGTATGCACTTACCGCATCGCTTTCCCATTGTTTAAGGTCGCTCATGTGGTTCCATTTCAAATTATCTTTTTCAATGGCTTTTAACCATGCGTCTTTATTTGCATCCAGCGAAACACCGAGAATGGTAAAATTCTTATTGTTGTATTTGTTATAAGCCTTTACAACATTCGGGTTTTCCTGGCGGCAGGGTGCACACCAGCTTGCCCAAAAATCTACCAGTACATACTTGCCCTTAAAGTCGCTTATGCTCATGGCTTTTCCATTAACATCCTGCATGGTAAGGTTGGGTGCATTTTGGTTCAGCAGGCTGCCTGCTGCTCCGCCCACAGCTTCGTTACCCGCGGCGTCGGTATTGCTTTCATTCACTTTTGCCAATGCTGCATTAAAAGAAGTGATGCCACCATGGCCGGGAAATTTAGTGTCTACCTCTTTACCCCAGGCTATAAGTTTCTGCGGTTCGTTGGTGGCTGCTGCTTTATCGAGAATAAACGCGGCAACTGCCGGGCTTTTGGCTTCTTTTATTTCTTTTTCTAAAAAGGCATTCAGGTCGTTAATCTGTGCCTGACCACTCGCCTGCAGGCTGTTCAGCGCTTCTTCCTGCCCGCCGAGGTTGTGTAACTCTTCGGCGCTGTTATACAAATTGCTGAGCACAGAATCGCGCTGGCGGTAATCCTCTATAAACGAATATAATTTTTCGGTAGCGGCAGACCCTTTTACGGTTGGTGTTGCAAAGTTCTGCAGGTCAAAGTCAAGGTTAATGTTGTCACCATCGTTTACAAATATTACGGCAGGCTGGTGGTTAAAGCTAAGCACGTACAGGTTTTCCTGTGTGTCTTTACCCTTTAATGTAAAACTTCCATCTTCGGCGATTACGGCAGAATCTATGGTTTGGGCAGGGGCGTTTTCATACGCCAGCTTTTCTAAAAATACCACCGGAACCGGTTTGTTTTTAATGGTTCCGCTAACAGTAAAATCTTTATTTTTTTCTGAGTTGCAGGCAAATAATGCAGCTATTGCAATAATATATAAGGGCAAAAATTTTTTCATGCCGCAAAAATAACATTGAAAGTTTATAGGTTATGTTATAAAAGTAATAGCCCAAGGGTATAAAATCAGGAGAGTTTTTGTTGCAACAAAGCGGTTACTTTCTGGGGGTCGGCTTTACCACGGCTGGCTTTTTTAACTTCACCGACAAATAAACCGATCAACCCTTTCTTGCCCTTTTTATATTCTTCTACTTTGGCGGGCATGCGGGCAATTACTTCATCAACCCATTTTTCCAGTTCACTGTTGTCTGAAACCTGAACAAGGTTTAGTTTCTCAGCCATTTCGCGGGCAGTGGTATTACCCTGTTGCTGTGCAAGTGCCGGTAATAAACGGGATGAAGCAGAAGAAAAATTTACCGTGTTATCTGCAATCATAGCTATGATGGATGCAAGCATTTGCGGTGAAATACCCGTGGCATCTACAGACACTTTTTGTTCATTGGCTAATTGTTTCAGGGGACCGTTTATCCAGTTAGCAGCAGACTTTGCATCGCCAGTGTGCGTTAATACCTGCTGAAAGTAATCGGCTGTTTCTTTTTCAGAACATAGCTGCCGGGCATCGTACTCACTTAAACCAGCCTGCTGAAAGCGTTCTAATAATTCGTTGGGAAGTGCGGGCATTTGGTCACTGATTGCTTCAAGCATTTGATCTGTAATATTGAAGGGTGGCAGGTCAGGGTCGGGAAAATAGCGGTAATCGTTTGCTTCTTCTTTATCGCGCAGGGCAAAGGTGGTGTCGTTGGTAGCATCAAAGCTTCGCGTTTGCTGAATGATGCGTTCGCCCGCTTCAAGTTGCGCCGTCATTCTATCAATTTCAACTTCAATGGCTTTTTTTACATTGCGGATAGAATTGAGGTTTTTCACTTCTACCTTGGTACCTAATTCGGTTTCACCTCTTAACCTGATGGAAACATTTGCATCGCATCGCATGCTGCCTTCTTCCATATTTCCATCGCATACGCCTATCCACCGCACCAGGCGCCTTAATTCGGTAACAAACTGAAAGGCTTCATCCGCGCTATACAGGGCAGGCTCGGTAACAATTTCTACCAGGGTGGTACCCGCACGGTTCAGGTCTATGCAGGTAAAATTTTCGTCCAGATCGTGTATGCTTTTACCGGCATCTTCTTCGAGGTGTATGCGGTTAAGCTGTACATTTTTTGTTGTGCCTTCGGTTGTAATGGTAATATGTCCACCTTTACAAATAGGCGCTGTATGCTGACTTATCTGGTATCCTTTTGGAAGGTCGGGGTAGAAATAATTTTTACGGGCGAAATAATTATGACGTTCTATTTCACAATTACAGGCGAGCCCCAGTTTTACCGCGTACTCTACCGCTTTTTTGTTGGTTTTTGGCAGCGTGCCGGGGTGGGCGAGGGTTATAAACCCTATATTAGTATTGGGTTCCGCGCCATATTGGGCACTTTCGGCAGAAAATAATTTGCTTCTCAGGTCCAGGCGTGCGTGCACTTCCAAACCTATTACTGCTTCGTATTTACCTGATGCACCTGTCATCGCAAATAAATATTTTATTTACCTGTATTATCGGGTGGTGTATTGCCCGGTCCGCGTGATTCACGTGGTGGGCGCTGATCCCGTGGATCACGTTGATCCCGGGGGTTACGCTGGCTACCCTGATTACGTTGATTGCCCGGGTTGCCCTGGTTGCGCTGATCTTTCTGGTCGCGGGGCGGTTGGTTAGAACGCTGCGGTGGCCTGTTTGGATTGTTATCGCGTGGATTTGGCGGGCGGTTATCCCGTCTCGGTTTATTTTGCTGCTGGTTTTTATCGCGGTGCCTTCGGCTGGTGCGCTCCAGGTTTTGCAGGGTAATTTGCCCAACCACATCAACAAAAGCATGTTCGGTTTCGCGTTCCTTGGTATTGGTAAGTTCTACATGCTCCAGTTCATCGGGGCGCTGACCCCGGCTGTTCAATTGCTGAATTTCCTTCACCCTTTTTATAGTTAACGGGTAATGTTTTGTACTGTCTTGCATGGTGTACCAAACAAGGTTTTTAAAGATGTCTTTTTTAACCAGAAAAGCACGGCCTTTCGTGGTTTCTAACACTTCGGCATTATCCGGGAAGTGCTGCAAAGCATCGAGATAGGTATCGAGCTCGTAATTTAGGCAACATTTAAGACGGCCGCATTGCCCGCTGAGTTTGGTTTGGTTAATGGATAAATTCTGGTAACGGGCAGCTGTTGTGGTAACACTTTTAAAATCGGTGAGCCATGTACTGCAACAAAGTTCCCTTCCGCAACTGCCAATGCCACCCACTTTTCCGGCCTCCTGGCGAATGCCTATCTGCCGCATTTCGACTTTTACCTTAAATTCTGAAGCGAGCATTTTTATAAGTTCGCGAAAATCTACCCGGTCGTCTGCTGTATAGAAGAAAGTTGCCTTTTTTCCGTCTGCCTGAATTTCTAATTCAGACAATTTCATTTGCAGGTTGAGTTGCCTGATAAGGGTGCGGCTTTTCATCAGCCCTTCTCTTTCGCGGGCTTTATGGTGTTGGTAGCTTTGAATATCTTTTTCGGAGCTCGGGCGCAGCACCTTTTTCATTTCGGGACTGAACTCACTAACGCCTTTCTTTTTTAACTGGAGTCGCACGAGTTCGCCGGTCAGGCTTACTTCACCTACATCGTACCCCATAACACCTTCAACAGTAACAAGGTCGCCTTTATCAAAGTGCTGCAGGGTGGCATTCCGGAAAAATTCCTTACGGCTGCCCTGTTTAAAACTTACTTCCATCACTTTACAGGCACTATCGATATCGCTAACAGGAAGGTTCATTAGCCAGTCGTGCACGTTTAACCGGTTACATCCGCCGGTAGAGCAGCCACCGTTGCTTTTGCAGCCACCGGGTTTGCCACCCGTTTTGGAGGTTCCGCAGGAATCACATCCCATATATTTTGGTTTGCACTTTTAATAATTAGTTGATAGCAAGAAAGGCACGTATGGAATATAAGCCAGCTGCGGTACTGCTACAGGTCGGTTATTGAGTCGCTCACTTTCAGCGTTGTGTGTAAAGGGACTGGAACAGGATACGGAAAAACACAACGGTTTTATTATATGTTGATTAATAATATAAAGTACAAGTGTGCGACGCAACCAAAGATGCAATAAGCACATAGCCCAAACCACAAAAACCCTTCTCACGATATATATTAGAAACAAAACATTAATACATGATATAAATGCTTTGTCAGGTGGTCAAAAATACTGTTTTATCCTTAATAATATGGTTTAGTTTAATTGTAAGGGCATGGAATAACATTTTGGCATTGGCATTTCGCTCAATGTAATAAGATGCGTTATTAAGTTCTTCTATAATGGCAGACTGCTGGCTTACAGTGGCTATTACGTTTAATTTGGCTGCCAGTTCTTTTTCATTGTCTGTGAGCGAGGGGGCATTGTTCATGATGCGCAGGTGCATGCACTGGTGCAAGACATGCGTAAAGTATTTTAAAAACTGTTTTTGTTTTTCGCGTCCCTGTTTATTCATTTCTTCAATCCATCTTACCTGAAAAATGCCACCTGTTTGCAGGGTTACGTTCAGCCAGTCTTTTAATAGGGCATGCCAGTCTTCGCCGGCGTGCTGCAAAATCTGCAGGGCTTCGCGGTAATTTCCATCTGCGATGCAGGCGGTTTGGTGCGCCAGCTGTGGCTCAGTAGCTGTTCGCAGCACCAATGCCTGCTCAATTTCTGCGGTAGATAATGGTGGAAGTTTTACCACCTGGCAGCGGCTTAATATGGTGGGTAATATTTGTTCGTCGTTTTCTGCCACAAAAATGAAGAGGGTTTTTCCCGGTGGTTCTTCTATCAGCTTCAATAATTTATTTCCTTCTTTGCCCAGGTATTCGGGCATCCACATTACGAGGATTTTATAATCGCTTTCATAACTTTTAAGGCTGATTTTGCGGATGATCTCGTTGCATTCTTCTGCTGTAATGTTTCCCTGTTTATTTTCTGCTCCTAAAAACTGAAGCCAGTCAAACGCATTACCATATGGCTGCTGCTTAAGAAATTCGCGCCATTCGGCGGCATAATCGGCGCTGGTGGGCTTTTCGCCCGGCTTTTTTGGAATTACTGGGTAACTGAAATGAATATCCGGATGAATGTATAACGAAGCTTTCTGGTAAGCCTGTAAGCCTTTTTGCCATTCATCTGCCTCTTGCGGGGATGATGGCAATGAAGCTGCCAAAGGTGTCACTGTTTCCTCGCCGAATAAAGAAGATGTTCCGGCTGAAACACCTTGTGTGGGTATAAGGCTGACAAGCTGCGAAAAAGCAAGTGCCAGGGGTAAGGCACCCGAACCTTCTTTACCTAAAAACAGAAGGGCATGGCTTAGCCTGTTTTGCTGAAGCATTTCTACCAGGTGTTGTTTTGTAGCCTGTTGCCCCACTATGTCATTGAAATGCATATAATAAATAAATGAGGTTTATAGTAATAAAAAGCACATTTACATAGTTTTAATACATAAATATTAGGTAGATGCAGCGTAAATTAACCTACAATTACCTTTATTTGCAAATAAAAAGATAATGAGGTACATACTACTGCTGATTACTTTTTTTGCCGCTAACCAAACAAAGGCACAAGAGTTTTCTTTTAGTTTAAAAGGTGGAATTAATAATACCCACCCACGCATTATTAGCACCCAGCTATATAATGATCACACTTTTTCTGACAATTATGGCTGGCAGGCCGCCGCCGGGGCAGAATACGAGACCGGTTTTAAATTTTACATTTATACCGGTGCTGGATTCGCCCAAAGAGGCTACCAGGATTATATTGAGCGCTTCGATACCCTTTTTACCACAACCTATCGTCCATTGTTTGTAAACATTCCATTTGGGATCGGTTATAAAAAGAAGCTGAACGAAAAATACAATTTGCGTTTATTTGGCGGTACCAACGTTCAACTTGGGGTAGGCGGAAAAATTAAAACAGAAGAAGCCTTTTATTTTAGTACCGACCCTGAGAACGGGCAATTTGAACTGCGGACTACAGATGTTTCCAGCCGTAAAATTAAATTTGGCGACAGAAATAAAAAAACTATTGGGTACGACTATGCCATCGCAAACTGGGGTTTTCAGATGGGTACAGCTTTAGAACTTACAAGGGTGGCCGAGCTGGAATTTATTTTTGACCTTGGACTAAATAATATATTACCCGGTAAAAAATATACGTCGGAAATTCAGAAAATGAACATCATGGAACTGAATTTAAAGATCGACTTTCCCAACGATTACCTTAACAAACACGCAAAAAAATAAAGGCTCCCCAAAATTGAAAGCCTTTTATTTAATATTTATTGGTTTATAAGCGCGACGATCCGGGGATCATCGGGTGCTACTTTTGAATCGAAGTGCGCCATAAGCAGGCCGTTTTCATCAACTATAAACTTATTGAAATTCCAGGAAATGGTTGCATCAAGCACACCATTATCTGTTTTTGTAGTAAGGTATTTAAAAACAGGGGTAATATTTTCTCCTTTAACATCAACCCGGGTTGTAAGCGGAAACGTAACCCCGTAGTTTTTTTTGCAGAAAGAAGCGATTTCGGAATCTTTCTCATACTCTTGTCCGCCAAAGTTATCTGTTGGAAAACCGATAATCACCAGTTTGTCTTTATTTGCTTCGTATAGCTTTTGTAAACCCTCATACTGGGGGGTAAACCCGCATTTAGAAGCGGTGTTGACGATCAAAATCTTTTTGCCTTTGAATTGGGAAAAATCGATCGTTTCACCTGAAATGGATTCTATTTTAAAGTCATAGATCTTTTTGGAGGCTACATCTGCCGACGGTTGGGAGGTCATAAAAAGAAAAGTTACGATCGTTATTAAAGTTTTCATTTTAAATTTTTAAACAAATTTATCTGGCATTAAGTTTACATTGTTGTAAAATTATTTGGTTTCATAACAACCAATGTCGGGAAGACCAGTGCGGCTATTGCCTTCCAGGTCAGACAGAACCATAGTGGGTTTTCCGGCATCAATGCAGGGCGAACCTATGGCCAGGTGAAAGTCAAACTGATTTTCCTCGTTATTAATTTCATTGAAATAAGGATCTGCATTTTGAATGCAATCCACGAATTGCGCCTCAGAATCTCCTGAACCTTTAAAAAGACAATTTAAAAAATTGATTTGAAAATTGCTCCCGGATCTCTGCAGGTCAATTTCATCCTCAAAATAACCACTTTCTCCATAAATAATGCAATTGGTAAAGTTTGAAAAGGTGGCTGCTGCTTGTCCGTTTTCCACGTTATCAGTAATAAATAGTAATGGTTGCAGGCGATTTAAAATTCTTGTAGAATACCCCGCCAGGGTGCAATGTGTAAAGTCGAAGGTACCAGCTGAAAGGCTTATGTTGTTACTCCCGCAATTGGTAACCAGGCTGTTTTCTGCGTATAGGGATGTTTTAGCGGCCTTTATTCCTTCATGTAAGGCATTTTGTATTTTACACTGAAACAGTTTTAATTTATACCCGCCTGCACCATGTTCCCTTACATCCAATGCCTTATCTGCATTATTAATATTGGTAGAATAAAGCTCATTATTGGTACTGGAGGGGTGAAATATTATACCTGGCCAGCTGCCAGGAAATTGATTATATGGAAAATCAAGCCGGTCGCCATTAAAATTTACCTGCATGCTGTCATCACGTTCTCCTAAGGTAATTAGAGTTCCATATACATTTATTGCGGCGTTTGCATGACAAAAGACCTGAACCCCCTTTAACATGGTAAGGGTTACATTTTCTTTAATTATTAACGGTCCGTTAATTAAAACCGGAAGATCATTTTGCCAGGTTGTATCTTTTGTAATGGTGGCATTATTTAAATGGCGGGCATTTTGCCCAAAGCCATCCAGAAAAACTAATGTGGTAGAACCCGAATAATCAATTAATATGCTGTCTTGCACAATAAAAGGTAATAATTGAGCATTTGCATCAACGGAAAGTGAAACGAAAACGTATATACTGTCGTTAGCAGCTATTTGAATATTTGAAAAGCCGGGTGCAGCCATTCCGTTAACGTTGATCTTAAAAGGGGATGAGAGGCTGCCGGAAAGTATAATTCTATTTATAAGCAATGGTGCAGAATTTGGATTATAAATTTTAAATGACTGTGTGGGAGTCTGGGTGCCGGTAAAAACCGTGTCGAAATGAAGGCTGTCGGCAGATGTAAAAAGTATTACACCGGAACCGGAAATCATTTCTTTTTTACAGGATGGAATGGAGCAGATAAAAAGGCAGGCAAAAAAAACGTTCAGCCAAACCTTTTTATAAAATGAGTATAAATTATAACGGAAATTGTTTCTTATTTGAGGCATCGGTAATTCTGCTAAACAATTATTTTTAATATATTTGCGTCCTTATTTATGGAGTATTTCAACATAAAAGTATTGATAAGTTTATAATTTAATTGATGATCACCTCCCCCGCAATCAATTGTACTTTAACTTTCATTTTTTATTAATTACATAAACCCACAAAGTTTTAATTCTATTTTTGATTTTGATAAATTGTTAAAATATCTATGCAAACACTACCAGGTTTAAATTTTAAAGCCAGTCGCTATATTCTTATTGCTGTAGTAATATTTCTCGGTGCATCCTTAACAGGCTGCCGAAAAGATTTTACCGATCAGCTTCAGGCACCCCGCTCACCCGTGGCAAGAACGGATAAACCAAACATCATTTTAATATTTACCGATGATTATGGTTACGAACTTCCTCATTATACAGGTGGTGAATCTTACCAGACACCTAATCTTGACTGGATGGCGGCTAACGGCATGCAATTATCTCAAATGATGAGCCACCCCGATGGATGCGCCTTCCCGTATGGCTATGTTTACAGGTAAGTACAATTTTCGCAACTATATTCGGTGGGGTTTGTTGCCTACCAACGAAAAGACCACCGGAAATATGATGGAGGATGCCGGGTATGCAACCTGTTTTGTGGGAAAATGGCAGGGAGACGGTGGCGATACATCTATTCATAACCATGGTTTTCAGAATTATAGTGTATTTCTACCCTATGCTGGCGATCAACGGGTAAGGCGATATAAAAATCCATTGATTTACCAGGATGGCGGGTACCTGCCGGATGATGTGGTTGCCGGTAAATATTCTGAAGATATGTATGTAGACTACCTGGAAAACTTTATTGAAGATAATGTTGATAAACCCTTTTTCGCTATTTATGCCCCGGTATTGGTAGCCCAGCCCTGGGTGCCAACACCTGATGATCCCGAATTTGACAGGTGGGATCCGAAAAAAGACACGAAAAAAGATGATATTAAGTTTTTTGCCAGTATGGTCAGGTATAATGATAAAAAGGTAGGGCAGATAATTGACAAGGTTCGAAAGCTTGGTTTGCAGAATAATACTATAATCATGTTTGTGGGAGAAAGCGGCACTGACTCCAGGGTTACTTCAATATTTAACGGAAGAACTATTCAGGGTCACAAAACCGAAACTATTAAATGGGGCACCCGTCAACCTTTTGTGGCGTATTGGCCCGGTGTAATTTCTCCGGGAACAATAGATTCTTCCCTGGTTGATTTTACAGATTTCTTACCAACGTTCGCAGACATTGCCAATATTTCTGTTCCGGTAAATTATGGAAAGATTGATGGAATGACCTTCTTTGATAATCTTAAACAAACCAGCGGTCCGCAGAGAAACTGGGTATTTTGTGATTGGAATAATGAACCATGGGATGATGATGTAAAACCTGCAGAACGGTTTATTTACGAGCACACGTATAAATTATATGATACATCGGGCGTAAGGGCTAACAATTTTTATAATATGGAGGAGGACCCTGATGAAACCCATCCGCTTCCTGATAATCAGTTAACGCCATATGAAGCTGCCTTAAAAGCAGAATATAAAACGCTGCTAAGGTCTATGCGTAAATAAAATATTTAAATATTATAAAAGCCTGCTTTAACAGCGGGCTTTTTTGTTTGCAAAAATTAAATGGTATATGCTATAGAAAGTATACTAAGCGTAGTGCCGGGAACTTTAAGTATTTCTGACCCACAGGCCTCCAGCGTGGCGCCTGTGGTTATAATATCATCAACCAGTAAAATATGCTTATTCAATAAGGCATCCTTGTCCTTTATTTTAAAAACACCTTCCATATTAAGCCACCGGCCTTCGCGGTTTTTATGTGTTTGCGTTTCTGTAAAAACTGTTCTAATTATAGCATTTTGTAAAACAGGCTTTTTCCATATTGCACTTATTCCTTCTGCAATTAAAAAGGCCTGATTATAACCACGCTTTCTTTCTTTTTTTTCATTTAATGGTAGTGGAACGATAAAATCTGTATTATCAAAATACGACGATGCCATTAATTTATAACCGGCGAGTCTGCCCAGCATAATTCCGGCATTTTTGTTTCCCCTGTATTTTAACTCATTCAGCACATTTTGCAAGAGAGAATTTTTTGTGAAGTAAAAGGTGCTTGCAGCTGAAGCAAGCGCTAACCTGCCGTAAAAAACTTTTTCAACCCTGTTGCCGGGTTTATCTTCAAACCCAGTATATGGTAAACCAGAAAGACAACCTGCACACAGCATTATCTTATTTTCAATTACATCGCTTCCGCAACCCAGGCAGGTTTGTGGAAAGAATAAATGAGCAAGGTCGTTTATTGAGCTTTTAAGTACGGATAGCACCCATTAAAGGTAAATCTCACATCATGCAATTCCATAAAAAAAGAGGCACCCTTTAGTGCCTCTTTTCAACAATTTTATAAAGATCTAACTGGTCGTTTTTAATTTCCCTTTTATATCCGGCCTTTCTTTAGCAGCAGATGTTGCAACCTGTTTGCTTCCCAAAGGTTTGCTTTTGGCAAAATCTACCAGAATGGGCGCAGCAACAAATATTGAGGAATAAGTACCTGTAATTACCCCCACCAACATGGCAAAGGCAAATCCGCGGGTAACCTCTCCACCAAATATAAAGAGAATTAAAATGGTTAGAAATACGGTAAGCGAGGTCATTATGGTTCGGCTTAACGTCTGGTTGATAGCTGTGTTGATTATGGTTGCCTTATCAGAGCCTTTCATAAGGCGGCTGTCTTCTCGAATACGGTCATACACAATAATCGTATCATTCATAGAGAAACCAATTACCGTTAAAATGGCTGCTATAAAGTACTGATCTATTTCCAGCGGAAAAGGCACCCAGTTACGTGCAAAACTGAATACGGCAAGTGTAACCAATACGTCATGTATAAGTGCCACAATCGTTCCCAGAGAATATCTCCAGTCTCTAAACCTTATAAAAATATAGAGACAAATCATCGCGATTGCGATAATGGTCGCTTTCTGTGCACCAGACTTCAGATCTTCTGAAATAGAAGGCTGAACGGTTTGCGAACCTTGTTTATACGTATTTGAAAACTCTCTGAAAGTTGTTCCTGCAGGAAGGAAGGGCGTAAGTCCATTATATAATGCAGTTTCAACGGTTGAATCTACAGAATTGCCGGTTTCCTGAATAAGATATGCAGTAGTAATATTTAACTGGTCGGGCGAGCCCACTGTTTTAATGATCGGGTTTTCTCCGAAAGATGTTCTTAAGGCATCTCTAACTTTCGAAACGTCAGGTGCGGTATTAAATTTTACAGTATAGCTTCTGCCCCCCGCAAATTCAACCCCTTCATCAAAACCATTAAAGAAAGAGGCAATACCCAGCAGTAATACGACTACTGAAATTCCGTAGGCAACCTTCCGGTATTCAATAAATTTAAAAGAGGCGTGTTTAAAAATTTTCTTTGAAATATTGGTGAAATATTCAAAGTGCCTGTTTTTGTTTGTATAGCTGTCTGCAATTAGCCTCGAAACAAGAATTCCGCAGAATAACGAAAGCAATAAACCGATTATTTGGGTTGTGGCAAAACCGAGTACGGGTCCTAATCCAAAATAAGCAAGAATAATGGCCGTAAGCAATGTGGTTACATGCGCATCAAGAACAGGTGCATAAGAGCGTCTATACCCATCTGCAACCGCTGTTTGATACCCCTTACCGCGGGTGAGCTCTTCTTTTATTCTCTCAAAAATAATAACGTTGGTATCTACTGCCATACCTATGGTTAATACCAAACCTGCTATACCCGGGGCAGTAAGCGTAAAGCCCATAGCCGCGAGAACGCCAACGGTAAAAAGTAAGTTTAAAATAAGTGCAATATTGGCAACCCATCCTGCTGTATTATAATATATCAGCATCAGCGCAAAAATCACTATAAAAGAAATTACAAAGGCCATGGTACCGCCATTAATGGCATCCTGCCCCAATGTTGGCCCTACGATTTGTTCCTGAACAATTTTTGCGGGTGCAGGCAGTTTTCCTGATTGTAAAATGTCTGCCAGGTCCTGCGCTTCTGTTATTGAAAAATTTCCGGAAATCTCGGAAGAACCGTTAGGGATGGCTCCATTAACAAATGGGGCACTGTACACCAAATTATCCAAAACAATGGCAATGGGCTTCCCAATATTTCTTTCAGTCATTTTTGCCCAGATACGGGTACCCGTGGCATCCATATTCATTTTAATGGCAGGGCGGCCCTTGGTGTCAAAATCCTGGCGGGAATCACTTACGTTTTCGCCCTCCAGTTCTGCAGCGCCATTGTCTAAGGTCTTAATGGCATATAAGGGAAGTATGTTCTTAAATTTTGGGTCAGGATTTTCTGACTTACCATAATAAAAGGCAACGTTAGCAGGCAGTTTAGATTTTACCACTTCCATGGCGAGGTATTCATTTAACTGACCCGTATCGTTTGTACTTACATAACCAATATTTGCCGGGTACTGAACGCTTCCGTTCTGAGCCTGCTGTGGCTGCGCGAAGGCAGCGAATAAGCTTCTGATGGGGGCTTCGGCCCTAAGTGCCTGGGCACTATCGGCAGCCGACATATTACCCCTGGTAACCCTTGATGAATCTTTAGTTAAACCGGAAAGCGTAATGGTTTTGGAGGTGTCAGAATCTGCATTAGGTGTTGCAGCTGAATCTGCGGCCGGTGTTGAAGCAGCAATATTTGAAGTATCAGTTGATGATTTACCGCCAAAAACAGCTGCAAGTGCATTATCTGCACTTAGCAGGCCTTCGCCTACTTCGTTTATGTTATAAACCTCAAAAAATTGAAGGTTGGCAGTTGACTGAAGGTACCTGCGCACCCTTTCAGGATCGTTTATGCCTGCAAGTTCAATACTTATTATTCCTTTTTGCGGGTCAGGGTTTATATTGGGTGAAGCCACACCGAAACGGTCAATACGTTTGCTGAGAATACGAAAGGTATTATCGAAGGCTGCGGTGGCCTGGTCTCTCAGGTAATCAATAACAGACTGGTTGCTCGCATCAAATTTAATTTTTGTATTGCTTCTTGTTGCGAAGTAGGGCGCCAGTTTTCCACCGTTGGAGGCCTTATTAAATTCTTCACCAAAAAGTGTTATAAGGTCTGCGCCACTGTTTGCTTTTCTTCTGGCAGCAGCATCCAGAGCTTTATTAAATACAGGGTCTTTTGAATAATTGGCGAGTGATCTGATCAGTCCATCCATCCCAACTTCCATTGTAACACTCATTCCACCCTGCAGGTCAAGCCCTAAAAGTAATTCCTTGTCTTTTGCATCCTGATAGGTTGTTAACCCAAAAGGCCCGATATCGGTGGATTTTGTACTATCGAGAATTCTTTGCAACCTTGTTTTTTTAAGGTTATTAAGAGAGTCTGCATAAGATGCCTGTAGTTTTTTATCGCCGGCGTATTTTGATTCGGGAGAAGGGTAATTAGCCTTAAGCCACAGCCCGGCTTTTTCTTCCATCGCCGATTCATGGCTCTTCACAATCCAGGTAAAAGATAATTGGTAGAGACAAATTAAAATAAGCGCAAGCGTAAAAAATCGCACTAAACCTTTCAGTTGCATAAAAGATGGTTTACAAAATTTTTGTGAGCGGCAAAGATAATGGATTGCCACATACGGAAATATGCAGAAAAAACCGCAGAAATTTTTGCGGGGAAACTGGTTAACTTATTGTTACTGAACATCTATAAGCACAAGATCATAATAAATGGGAGTATTGGGAGGCACAACGCCGGTAAAACCGTTACAGCCATAGCATAAAGAAGATGGTATAACCATGCGAATTCTGCCCCCTTCCTGTATATACGGTATGGCTATTTGCCACCCTTCTATAAACTTATTTAAATAATCGCTTACGGGGGTGGTAGTTTGTTCATCAAGCAAACTGTTGTTTAAAAATTTTGAGGTATAAGTAACCGTAATTTTTGAATCTGAAGTGGGTGTATAGCCAGAACCCTGGTCAATAATCTGGTAATATATTCCATATTGATCAATGGTATAATCCATTTCATTTGCTTCGCAAAAGTCCCTTATTTCAGGGGCTTCCATTTCAGCCGCAACAGGTGTGCAGGGTTTATTATTATTTGATTTAAAACAACCGCAAAAAAAAAGGCATATACATGCCATTAATACCAGGGGGCTCCAGTTCCTCATAAAAGAAAGACTGTAAAGCTTTGTTTTTAGCTGCTTGGTGTTGAAGATATCTCTTTCTCTTTTTTAACCAGCAGTTCTTTATAGTGCTGCTCATTCATTTCCCACTTATGTCTTTTATAAAAGACAGAGATAAAAGCAGCAATTAGTATAAAACATATAAGTAAAATTACGGGGCTCATTTGAGAAGATGCAACCATCGTTGCACGGGTATACCAACCCCAGTCGAGCATAAACAAAATTCCGGCACCAATGGCCGCACCTAAAATAAAGCCTGGTAAAAGCTGCTTTACCAATGTCCCTTCTTTCTTCCTGTTCTTTTGCCAATAATCCAGAAATCGTTGTTCACTGTCTGTAAGCATTCGGCAAAATTGCGGTGTTATTTTATTATCCTTCAGGTAATCTTTAAATGGGGATTGTACGAAGCCCGCTATTTAATAAAAAAATTTATTTAAAATGGAGAAGACCTAATTTCATCAGCCCAAAAATTAATTTTTCTTACTAAAAGAACTGCTGTGAATAAATATGATGTATTGATAAGGGAATATCTTATCACCCATAAAATTTTATCATTAGAAAAGATCGGTACGTTATCTCTCTCTTCCTCTGTTGATTATTCGGAAAATGCTGAGAATACCAACAGGCCGCCTTTTACATTCGAGTACAACAAGCGTGTTGCCACCACCAGTGAACTGGTTGATTTTATTTCTGAGAGAACCGGCAAGAAAAGAACGCTTATAGATTCTGACCTGTACAGCTATTTTGAACAGGTACGTGAATTTTTGAACATTGGAAAACCTTTTGAAATAGAAGGAGTGGGAATTCTTAAGGCAAATAAAATCGGGCATTATGAATTTTATCTTGCGGAAATTAGGCCGGCAAGAAATGATGATGACCAAAATGGTCAAAGAAGAAGGGAGAAAAAGTATTTTATAAAACAGCGTTCAGGCGGGTTGCTTAACGTTCTTGCAATTATTATTCTGTTATTGATCTTAGGAACACTAGGCTATTGGGGTTACCAGTATTTCAATAATAAAAATTACACAGCTGATTCGGATAGCCAGGTGCCTGTTAAACAAAGTATTGTTACAGACAGTTTGCCTACAATTATAAACGACAGCACCCGCGTTAATTATATATTTGACAGCAGTCGCTCCAGTACCGGCCTTAATGCAAAACTGAAAAGTTTGGCGCGTACCGGAAGAAACGATGTACTGGTAGACACCTCTGCCCCCGGCACTCTAACCATGTACCGTATGTATGTTCAGAGAAACACAAAACTGTCTGATACTGCCCTTGTAAAAGATTCCCTTCAAAAAGTGTTTCAAAAAAATATTAGGATAGAAAAAGCTATTTATTAAAATTGCATATTAATAAAATTTTGCATGAAACCATTAACTGTATTCCTGGCGGTACTTTTTTGGGCAGCCGTTATTTTTGATTGTGTTTTAATATCCTCACACAATTCCAGTTTTCGGTATATAACCAAGCTTGTTCTGGCGCCATTGTTATTTGGAATGTTGATATCGGAAATTGAGCACACTACAAAATGGTGGAGCATTCGCATTATTTCTGTTGCCCTGCTTTTCTCGCTGATTGGCGATGCTTTGTTAATTGACCCGCAGGATATTCTAACTTTTATGCTGGGTATAGCCGCGTTCTGGATAGTGCAGATCTGTTATATTCTTTTCTTTTACAGAAAACGCCCTTTCTTAAAAAAGAATGCAACCTTTTTGTTGCTTACGGGGTTATTTATTCTTGCGTACGTTATATTGATGCAATTCATGATGTGGGATAAACTGTATAACAAAAATGTTTACCTGCCTATTATTTTATATTCTGCTACTATAGGGTTTATGCTGCTTACTGCAGCTAACATAAGCACCAGTACCCGGATGCGCGATACTGCTGTAATGTTCTTTATACCGGGTGCAGTACTATTTATTATTTCTGATTCTTTGATAGCGCTTAATGAATTTTATTTTGCCAGGCCGGTTTCTGGGGTTTACATTATGCTTTCTTACGCTGCTGCGCAGTTCCTGATAATTATGGGTTCTATTAAGTTTATAAAAAAATAACGTGCAAAGTTTTCTTTCATCGAATTATTCTTTCATAAAAAGCAAACTGTGTATTACCAGATATCCGGCTTTAAAGAAGCATTTTCAAAAATCGATTACTCTTTTATAAACTGATAAGTATTGCTTTGCCCGCCGCTGTCTATTTTTATGTGATATGTTCCCCGTGGCAATTGGCTAACATTTAACCTATAGCTGTTTGCATTTACTGTAATACTTTTTAAAACATTACCCTGTCCATTTATAATTGTAAGTGTCGTTTTTTCCAGCTGTTTTAAGCCGCTTACATTTAATATCTCTTTTACAGGGTTTGGATAAAGCGTTATTAAACCTGCACTGCCTTTATAATACACAGCATCTGAATAAGCGCTGCTGCCATCTTTTTTTACGGCTTCAACACGGTAATAGCTTTGGTTGTTGGATGATGACAGCATATAATTGTAGGTTCCCGTTTCATTATGCTGAGCCTGCTGAAAAAGAGAAGGTACATTTTCTGCTTTTACTCTTTTAATGTTTCTGTATCTGCTGCCATCTTCACTGCGCTGAACGTTATAGTAATTTACATTTTGACTATTAGCTGCATACCACCCCAGCATATTGCTGCGCACCCATGTTTTTATCTTTGTAATAGCCGGGTTTTGAATATCATCTCCATAATAGCGGGCAAGGGCAAAGTATGATCTATTATCAGGATAAACTCCTGTGAATGTCCTGCCACCTAAAATTATTTTACCATCGCTTTGCAATTCTAAGGATCTCGCATTTTCATCTGAAGGTCCGCCGATAACATCATCAAAATTCGTAGTTGTTATGCGCACTGTCTCCAAAAGTATAATCAGTGAGCCTTCCTGTTCTGTCATTAAAACGCACCAGAGAAGATGGGAATATGTTCCGGCCCTGTCTTCAATGGTGCCGCCCACAACTATCTTGTTGTTTTCTTGAACAGTTATATCAACCGGCGTCAAATATCTTTTATCAAGCTCAATCAGCCCTTCACCTTTGTTACCAAATGTTCTGTCTAAGCTGCCATCTTCGTTATAACGCCCAATTGCAATACCGAAACCACTATGACCTGCGCTTATAAGTCGCCCGTTATTTTGTAATGCCAGATGATTAATGGTAAAGCCCCCGTTTGAAGTAGGGGGGACGGGCTGTAATTGACCATTTTCTCCGAAACTTGAATCAACTGAGCCATTACGTTGAATTCTAAGAAGATAACTGTTATAACCTTCAACACTCGCTATTATAATTTTGCCATCATTCATCAATTGCATGTCATATACACCGTCATAATATCTTTTGTCTATAAGAGAAATTCCATTTTCACCAAAGCTATCATCCGGTTTTCCTGTTTCCGTATAGCGCACAAGTAAAACATCATCTCCGCCATACATCCAGTCATCTGTGTAAGTGCCACTAATTAAAATCTTTCCGTCTGGCTGCACAGCCATTACATTTGCTGAAATTCTTGGCTGATGCTCACCGCTTCCTTTTCCTAATATAGTTACAGCCATTCCGTTCACACCAAAAGATGAATCGAGAACCCCATTATCATTATAACGAAGCACACCCAAAGCGGCGTTTACTATTAAAGTTTCAGCATCAAACACTCTCATATCAATCAATGCCAATATTTTTCCATCCGTTTGCGCAGCTATGGCTTTAGTTACTACAACATAATAATTTGCGATGTCCGTAGTTACAACACCTTCGTTTCCAAAGGAAACATCTAAACCGCCGTCTTTTTTAAATTTTGCTAATAATATACTCTCAACAGAGTCCAAATCGTTACCTCCAAAAGATACAATTTCATCATTGGGCAATACCGTGCTGATGTACCCTTCTGAAAATATATATTTTCCGTTTGTGCCAAAGCTTTCATCAAGTGTGCCCGGCTTTTGAGCAGCCATGTTTTGAGATAACATTAAATGTGCTGCGAATACATAAAAAATTGTAATTGCGTATTTCATAAAATAACTTTAAATGTAAAAAAAATTAATTGTTGCTGCCGCAGAAGCCTAATGAGTAGGCAGTGGCGCAATCAGAGTGCGGGGGAAAAAAGTAGTCTTAAATTCATAGCTCTAATTTTAAGGTAAGTGAAGGTTGCAGCAAGTATATAAAGTTATCAATCATTTTAAGAAGACGATCTGATAAATCTACTGAAAGCGAAAACAAATTCGAAAAAAAACCCGGTGCAGAATGCACCGGGTTTTTATCAAATTTAATTTTGTTTATTGCAAGCTAATTGCTCACAATTGCTTCTTGGCTTAATAATCCATTCCACCCATTCCACCTGGCATTCCACCTGGAGCACCACCAGCAGATTTAGGTTCTGGTTTGTCAGCAACTACACATTCTGTAGTTAACAACATACCTGCAATTGAAGCAGCATTTTCCAAGAGCAACACGGCTAACTTTAGTTGGGTCAATAACACCTGCAGCAAACAAGTTTTCATAAACTTCTGTACGTGCATTAAAACCAAAATCACCTGTTCCTTCTTTAATTTTCTGAACAACAATAGAACCTTCGATACCGCTGTTAACAACGATCTGGCGAAGAGGTTCTTCAATAGCACGTTTAACGATTTGAATACCTGTAGTTTCATCTTCGTTCAATGCCTTTCAAATTTTCTAAGCGCTTCAATAGCACGAACGTAAGCAACACCACCACCTGGTACAATACCTTCTTCAACAGCAGCACGTGTTGCATGTAATGCATCGTCAACACGGTCTTTCTTTTCTTTCATTTCAACTTCAGTAGCAGCACCAACATAAAGAACAGCAACACCACCGCTTAATTTAGCAAGACGCTCCTGTAATTTTTCTCGATCGTAATCAGAAGTTGTATTTTCAATTTGAGCTTTAATTTGATTAACACGGGCAGTAATATCTTCTTTTTCACCTTTACCACCAACAACAGTTGTGTTGTCTTTATCAATAGTAATGCTGATGCAGCTGTACCTAAGTAAGTAAGGTCAGCATTTTCTAATTTGTAACCTTGCTCTTCGCTGATAACAATACCTGCAGTAAGAATAGCAATATCCTGCAACATTTCTTTTCTACGGTCGCCAAAACCTGGAGCTTTAACAGCAGCAACTTTTAAAGTACCACGTAATTTATTTACAACCAATGTAGCCAATGCTTCACCTTCAAGATCTTCAGCAATAATTACTAATGGACGACCACTTTGAGCAACTTTCTCCAAGAATGTGAAGAATATCTTTCATTGCAGAGATCTTCTTATCATAAATAAGAATGTAAGGATTCTGCAATTCAGCTTCCATTTTTTCGCTGTTGGTAACAAAGTATGGAGAAATATAACCACGGTCGAACTGCATACCTTCAACTACATCAACTGTAGTATCAGTACCTTTTGCTTCTTCAACAGTGATAACACCTTCTTTACCAACTTTTTCCATTGCTTCTGCAATCAGTTTACCAATTGTCTCATCGTTGTTTGCAGAAATAGTAGCAACCTGCTCAATTTTGTTGCTGTCATTTCCAACTGTCTGAGATTGAGTTCTTAAGGTTTTCAACAACAGCTTCAACAGCTTTGTCAATACCACGCTTCAGATCCATTGGGTTTGCACCTGCAGCAACATTTTTTAAACCTTCGCTAATAATTGACTGTGCAAGAACAGTTGCAGTAGTAGTACCATCACCTGCAATATCAGCAGTTTTAGCTAGCTACTTCTTTCACCATTTGAGCACCCATGTTCTCAATAGCGTCTTCCAGTTCAATTTCTTTTGCAACAGTTACACCATCTTTAGTAACTGAAGGAGCACCAAATTTTTTCTCAATAACTACGTTACGACCTTTAGGTCCAAGGGTTACTTTAACTGCGTTGGCCAAAGTATCAACACCTTTCTTCATTTTATTTCTTGCTTCAATATCGAAGAATATTTGTTTTGCCATATTATTTAATTTGAAAATTTAAAATTTGAAATTTGAAATAAGGTCAATTGAATAAGTTCACGTTGAATTAGCTACTTGCTAATTTAAACAATTGCCAGAATATCGCTTTCTCTCATAATAAGGTAATCTTCACCTTCAACAGAGATTTCAGTTCCGGCATATTTACCATATAAAACAGTATCACCAACTTTTACAGTAACAGGCTCATCTTTTTTACCAGGACCTGCAGCTACAACAATACCACGTTGTGGTTTTTCTTTTGCTGTATCAGGAATAATAATACCACCGGCAGTTTTTTCTTCAGCTGCAGCAGGTTTTACAATTACCCTGTCATGTAAAGGGGTAACGTTTAATTTTTTAGCCATACTTATTGATTTTTATTTTTTGAGGTTTTCTAATCCGCAAACGTGGTTTGCGATTATTATGCCAGTGTAACTAATAAAGCCAAAATTTCAGCAAAATGGACATTCCATGCAAAAATGGTGGTCATTATCAATCGTTAAGGGGCACAAAGAAAATGGTTTTAAATGAACAATGACAAATTTTCACTTTTAGGTGGTTTTATTTTATAGGCTTACGCATATTATTACAGCCATCATTATTTTAAAACTGTTATTCTTATATTTAAAGATGCAATCCAAAGCATCTACCCCCGAAAAATATATGGAGGAATTACCTGATGACCGGAAAACTGCCATGAAACAATTACGTGAAACGATTTTAGAAAACCTGCCTGAAGGATTTGAAGAAGTGATGAGTTATGGCATGATTGGTTATGTGGTGCCGCATTCAATTTACCCTCCAGGGTATCATTGCGATCCCAAATTGCCTTTACCATTTATGAATATTGCCTCCCAAAAAAACTTTATTGCAGTTTACCATATGGGTTTGTATGCAGATGAACATTTAATGAAATGGTTTCTTGCAGAATACAATAAAATATCTGCAGGGAAACCCGACATGGGCAAAAGCTGCCTTAGGTTTAAACCCAATAAGCCTATACCTTATGAGCTTATTGGTAAACTAACCTCAAAAGTAAAGCCTGACGAATGGATCTCTGCTTACGAAAAAGCCTTTCGAAAATAATTTAAGCACTACTACCAGTAAATCGTATAAAGGGCAGCAAGAATTCCGGTAATAATTAACAAACCAACCAGAAAACCTGGTGCCATTTTAAACATTGATTTATCAATTTCCAGTCCATTGGTTTTAACTCCCCTGCGGGTTTCATAAATACTAATGATGTACATACCTATTATGCAAATGCCGAAAACAATTCCCATCCTGTCTAGGAAAGGAATTTCGTAAACGCCATCCGTGGTCTCTTTGGCAAACCCTATAGGTGCAAGAAACGATAGATCTGCAAATGCCGGTAAAAATTTAAGGAGAAGAGAAAATAGAAAACCACCGATCGTAGCAAAAAGAGCTGCGTTGGAAGTAGTTTTCTTCCAGAAGAACCCGAGAATAAACATGGCGAAGATACCCGGCGAAACAAATCCTGTGTACTCCTGAATATATTGAAAACCGCCTTTTTTATCAATACCTAAAAAAGGAGAAATAATTATTGCCAGTATCATAGAAATTACGATGGCTATTCGACCAATGTTTACCAGCTTTTTTTCTGTCGCTTCGGGGTTAATTCTTTTTTATAAATGTCCAGCGTAAATATGGTTGAAATACTGTTTGCCTTTCCTGCCAGTGATGCAACTACTGCTGCGGTTAGGGCAGCAAACGACAAACCCTTTAAACCCTGCGGCAGTAAATTTAGTAAAACGGGGTAGGCCCTGTCGGGGTTAACCTCGCCACCCTGCAGCATTTCTGTAGTAAAACTCCCTTCCCGGTATAACACATAAGCAGCAATACCCGGAATAACTACAATAAGCGGCATCAGTAATTTTAAAAATGCTGCGAACATAATACCGCTTCTTGCGGTTTTAAGATCAGCACCCAATGCCCGCTGGGTAATGTACTGGTTACATCCCCAATAATTTAAATTGGCAATCCACAACCCCCCGATAAGTACAGTGAGCCCGGGCAGGTCGGTATAATTTGGGTTATCCTGTTTAAATATCATTTGAAAATGGTCTGTGGCCTTGCTTTGTAATAATCCAAAACCATTGATGGCACCAGACGACCCAAAATGCTCTGCAACAAGGTTTAGAGCGAGGTAGGTTGTTACCAGCCCACCCAATATCAGGAAGAATACCTGAATTACATCAGTGTAACCAATAACCTTCATGCCACCCAGGGTAATAAAGATCGCGAAAAGGGCAAGCCCCATCATGCAAAAAGTAAAATTAAGCCCTGAAATACTGCTTATTGCCAGTGCACCAAGGTAAAGAATTGAGGTAAGATTTACCACCACGTAAAGAAGTAACCAAAACACAGCCATAATCATAGCTACTGTGCCATTATACCGCTGATTTAAAAACTGCGGCATAGTGTAAATCTTATTCTTAAGATATACAGGCATAAAAAATACTGCCACTATAAGTAATGAGGCAGCTGCCATCCACTCGTAAGTGGCGATAGCCAGCCCCATTTTAAAGCCGCTGCCACTCATTCCAATAAACTGTTCAGCAGAAATATTGCTTGCTATAAGTGAGGCTCCGATGGCCCACCAGGTTAAGGAGCCTTCGGCTAAAAAATAATCTTTGGTATCTGCCTGTGCTTTCTTTTTTCGGTTATATATAAACCAGCCGTAACCCGCAACAATAAAGAAGTATATGAAAAATACAACGTAGTCAGAAGTGTGCAAAACATTCATATGGCAATCTGGGCTTTAAGATTTATGATAATTAAAAAATAAATATAAGAGTAGTTGATAAAATTAATTCAGATAAACATTTAAAAATGTTGTTTTTTTATAAAGCGTTTTAATGCGTCAGTAATATTAGTGATGAGGAGAAAGAGAGAATTTGAATCCGTACTGCTGCTTTAAATTCTTTTATACTACTACTTAAATAAAAAGAGAGAAACTACGACTTATAACTCAGAGGTTTTTCGTTCCCGTTCAGAATACCAAATACCTTATTCAGCCATTTTCTTTTTTATGCCGTTGTTATAAAAAATAGATTTAGGTAATACATAATTCTAAACCAAAAAGTACAATTATGAAAAATAAATTTTACAAAATCTGTACCCTTTCAGTGTTAATAATGTTGGGGAATGCTGGTATTGCCCAGAACATTGTGCAGCTTTCATTCTACTCTCCCTTAATATCAACTTTTGAAATGAAATATATTAATGACCACCTTGTTGTATCTCAGGATGGGTTGTTAATTTTCGATGTTACTAATCCCAATGTTCGCCCGAAACTGGTGGCTCAAAAAGAGTATCCGGGAGATATAGCTAAACAACTTGCGGTGCAGGGAAATTTTGCTTATATGTCTCATGGAAATAATGGCATATTCGCTGTATATAATATCTCCATTTTTAGTTCGCCGGTTTTAATAGGCTCAACCGCCATTCCCTCCACATCGTATTCTTGGAGTGGGGATTTAGAGCCCAATGGTAATTTTGTTTATCTCGCAGGCTTCGATTCTATTTTTACTATAAATGTATCTAACCCTTTCAACCCGCAGGTAGTTAATGCTATTGAAGGTACACATACACAGTTTACAGGTTTAGGTGAAATGGTGATTGATGGCAGTACGCTTTTTATACGAACGCCTTTTGGTGTTGACGGATATGATATATCAGACCCTGCCACTCCACGTTATTTTGGCTCCATGAAGCCGTTACACCCCTATTCGCAGGGTCTTGAAATTGATACCGCCAGTCATCGCTTATTTTCTCCCTGGGTTTCTGATCTGAAGGAGTTTACCGGCCACGATGCTTATGATGTAAGCAATCCACACTCACCAAAATATCTCTTTTCTGATAGTGTACAAATGGGAAGCGGCGATTATGGTGTAACAGGCTATTCTTATAATGATACAGTGCTCTACATTTCGGGCAGCAGTGTAAATGCATTTGATGTTAAGCCAGCAACGCACCATTTTGTAACTAATTTTTCAGGAGCAGATGTTGCTAATTCAATTGTATCAATAGAGGTTAAAGACAGTGTGTTCTTTAATGCCAGGGGTGGCGGAATCGAGGTTTTAAAATACACGAACATTCTGCCGCCAGTATGCAATGCACCGCTTCATACAAGAAATCCGGTAATCGGAACTACTGCTTATTTGGCCTGGAAAGATGTTGCAAATGCTAAAGGTTATATAGTTCGTTACAGAAAGGTGAACAGAGGCTGGAACTATGATTCATCAATAAACAATGTGCATGTGCTAAAAAATCTTGAACCGCGAACGCTTTATTATTGGGAAGTTGCATCTGTTTGCGGAGTAAAACCTACATTCAGGTCAGACTTTTCACTAACCGGAAGATTTAATACACATTCAGAATCTTCAGGAAATGCTATTACAATAGCCCCAAATCCGGTACACGATGTATTCCGCATTAAGGTAAGCGACGCTTCTGTTAAACATATTATCATTACAAATTTTACGGGCAACACTGTAATGCAATTAACCAATGTAAAGAACGGAGAACAGATTTCTTTTTCAAGAATGCCCTCCGGCACATATATGGTGCAGGCGCTTAACACCGAAAGAAAAATTATTGATAAAACAACATTATTTAAGGAGTAGTGAACCGTGCGAAAGGTTAAGCTTAAAAGTGGACCCGTTGCTGTGCAGCGGGTTTTTTTGTGTTTATTATTAAAAGTTTTAGGTGTGCTTAAAATAGTAAAAATGCAGCATCAATTCATATTCACCACTGCTTCATTATTCATAACTCTTAATCCCTAACTTTAAATTTTATACAAAATAATCTGCATGAGATATTCCTTATTCCGCACGAAGAACATTGATAAAATTCTGAAAGATTCCAGGCTGGCCGATGAGGCAGGGCACACCACCGGTCTAAAAAGGGTTCTTACCCTGCGCGACCTTACGTTTTTTGGTATTGCTGCCATTATCGGGGCAGGCAGCTTCAGTAGTTTGGGGCAGGCGGTTTTTAATGGCGGTCCCGGGGTGGTTGTACTTTTTATTATTTGTGGAATTGCGTGCGGCTTTACAGCATTATGTTATGCTGAATTTGCAAGCCGTATACCAGTTGCCGGCAGCGCATACACTTATGCATATGCAAGTTTTGGGGAGGTGTTTGCATGGATAATAGGGTGGGCATTAATTATGGAATATTCTATCGGGAATATTTATGTTGCTTTTTCGTGGAGCGATTATCTTACTTCTTTCCTGCATAAAATAAATGTTCATGTTCCGGACTATCTTACGTGCAGTTACATGGAAGCGCATGGCGCCATTGTTGAATTTACTTCAAAACCCTCTGATGCATTAACGCGCTCAACCGCAGAACTAATTAATGCATGGAACACAGCCCCGGTGGTTTCGGGGTTACGAATAATTTTTGATGCACCAGCCCTGGTTATTAATGTGCTTATAACCATATTGGTCTATGTAGGTGTGAAAGAATCCCGCAACTTTAGTAACATAATGGTTATTCTAAAACTCGCCATTATAATTCTTGTTATTGCAGTTGGTGCGTATTATGTTAATCCTGATAACTGGGTTCCTTTAAACGATGCAGGTGTTCGTTCTTTTATGCCCAACGGGTTTAGTGGTGTAATGAGTGCAGTAAGCGGGGTATTCTTCGCATATATAGGTTTCGATGCGATAAGTGTTCTTGCAGAGGAAAGTAAAAATCCCCAGCGGGATCTGCCCCGAAGCATGATGCTTTCGCTCGTGATTTGCACCATAGTCTATATATTATTAACGCTTGTTCTAACGGGCGTTTTATACTATCAGAACTTCAACAATGTTGGCGACCCGTTATCAAAAATTTTTGAAGAAACAAATGTGGGATGGATGCAATTTACCGTGTCGCTTGCAGCCATTATAGCCATGACCAGTGTATTGCTTGTATTTCAAATGGGGCAGCCAAGGATATGGATGAGTATGAGCCGCGATGGATTATTGCCTGAAAAATTTCAAAAGATCCACCCTAAGTTTCAGACACCTTCCTTCTCAACCATAATGACGGGTTTGTTTGTGGGGGTGCCAATTTTATTCACTGATAAAACTTTTGTTTTAGACTTTACAAGTATTGCAACACTGTTTGCTTTTGTGCTTGTTTGTGGCGGAGTATTGTTGATCCCCAGGAAAGAAAAGGTAAGCGGTAGATTCGCTATGCCATATATTAATGGCAAATATATTTTTCCACTTATAATTTTAATTGCACTCTCTGTTCTCTTATTATTCAACGGAAGTTATCTCACCGACCTTATTAATAATTCAGATGGAAATTCTTCTTATAATATTTCTACTTTAATATTTTGGATTGTTATGGTTTTGTTGTCAGTATTTACATTTTCCAGGAGTCTTTCACTTATTCCATTGCTTGGGCTGTCAACATGCCTTTATTTACTAACAGGTATGACGGGGAATAACTGGGCATGGTTTGCAAGCTGGCTGGCACTCGGGTTAATCATTTACTTTATGTATGGTTACAGAAAAAGTAAGTTAAGAAAGGAGGAGGAAAGCAGGTTAGCTTAAACTGTGGGTTTATTCCAAATCTTCATCATTCATTAATTCTCTTTCTAATTCTTCCATTTGAAGAATATCCCAGGCTTCACTTTCAGTGGGGGTGATATTCATGGTGTCTGCAATATCCAAAACATGCAATTTTTCAAGCACCTTGGGTTGCAATTCACAAATAACGAAAGAGTGGTTGTCTGAACAAAAACGTTGCTGCAAATCAGCTATTTTCTCCAGACCTGATGGGTCAGAATCTTTCACCTCTTTCATGTTAAGCACAATATTTTTTATACTATTCGTTAAATAGTGTGCAACCTCTGTAACTAATTGCTCTGTTAATGTGTCAGATAAAAAATCGGAGGCGGGAGTTATTGTCGTAAATTTCTCTTTGGTATCAATTTTGACCTCCATAAGTTTACAGTTTGATTAACACGTGTGTATAAGTGCACACTATCAAGCTTCAAAAATATTCGTTATTATTGTATCAACGACAATTTAAACTATATGGATAATAATTTTTCAGCCCAGGTAAAGGAGATCATTTCGTTCAGCAGGGAGGAAGCTTGAGGTTGGGAAATGATTTTATAGGAACAGAACATTTGCTCTTGGGTTTGATCACGTGAGGGTGAAAATACAGCTATCCGAATTTTAAAAACACTTAATGTAGACCTGTATGAACTGCGTAAAGAAGTTGAACTGGCAGTAAAAGATAAAACAGGTAAAAATATTGCAAACATCAATCAGCTTGCCTTTAACCAAGCAGGCAGAAAAAGTAATTCGTGTTACTGTACTTGGAAGCAAAGGCTCTAAAAAGTCCACTGGTAGAAACTGAACATCTGATGCTTTCAATTTTAAAGAATAAAGAAAACATAGCCACACAAATCTTAAATCAGTTTGATGTGGATTATGATATTTTTAGAAATGAATTAGGCATGGTTAGAAGCAGCGACCCACGCAGCGAATACACTGAAGATAATGATGATGATTTTGATGAAGAAAGAAAAAGTTATTCGTCAACAACAAACGCGCTAAGCAGCAAAGCAATCCAAAAAGCAAAACACCGGTACTTGATAATTTTGGAAGAGATATTACCAAGCTTGCAGAAAGCGGTATCATTAGATCCAATTGTTGGTCGGGAAAAAGAAATTGAAAGGGTTACCCAGATATTTAGCCGCCGTAAAAAGAACAATCCAATTTTAATTGGTGAACCTGGTGTGGGTAAAACAGCTATTGTAGAAGGTTTGGCCTTACGTATTGTTCAACGAAAAGTTAGCCGTGTTTTGTTTGATAAAAGAGTAATTAGTCTTGATCTTGCAGCATTGGTTGCCGGTACAAAATACCGTGGCCAGTTTGAAGAAAGAATGAAAGCTATCATGAATGAACTGGAAAAGAACCGGGATGTGATTTTATTTATTGATGAGATACATACCATTGTTGGTGCCGGTGGTGCCAGCGGTTCTTTGGATGCTTCCAACATTTTTAAACCAGCTCTTGCACGGGGAGAACTGCAATGTATTGGTGCATCAACCTTGGATGAGTATCGCATGTACATTGAAAAAGATGGTGCACTTGGATCGTCGTTTTCAAAAGGTAATGGTTGATCCACCATCTGTTGATGAAACCATTCAGATACTTACATAACATTAAAAGCAAGTACGAAGATTATCACAATGTAACTTATAGCCGAAGAAGCAATTGATGCCTGTGTAAAACTTGAGCGACCGTTATATGACAGACCGTTTATTGCCAGATAAAGCAATTGATGTATTGGATGAAGTAGGTGCAAGAGTGCACTTAAAAAATATTAATGTTCCCGAGGATATTCTTGACCTGGAAAAAAAGATTGAAGACATTAAGCTTGAAAAAAACAAGGTTGTAAAAAGCCAGCGTTTTGAAGAAGCTGCATGCTTTACGCGATACTGAAAAACGATTGCGGGAAGCACTGGAAAAAGCAAAAAACGCATTGGGAAGAAGAAAGCAAACACAAACGTTACCCGATTGATGAAGAAGATATTGCCGAAGTAGTAAGTATGATGACTGGTATTCCTGTAAAACGTATGGTGCAGGCAGAAACTGACAAGCTTCGCCGCATGGGTGATGATATGAAGGCAATGGTGGTTGGCCAGGAAGATGCCATTTCAAAAGTTAGTAAAAGCCATTCAGCGTAACAGGGTAGGTTTGAAAGATCCTAAAAAGCCAATCGGTACTTTTATTTTCTTGGTCCTACAGGTGTTGGTAAAACTGAGTTGGCACGTGCACTTGCCACGCTACATGTTCGACAGTGAAGATGCGCTGATTCGTATTGACATGAGTGAATACATGGAGAAATTTACTGTTAGCCGTTTGATTGGTGCGCCTCCGGGATATGTTGGATACGAAGAAGGTGGACAGCTTACTGAAAAAGTTCGTCGTAAACCTTATAGTGTAATTCTGTTGGATGAAATTGAAAAAGCGCATCCGGATATTTACAATATCTTGTTGCAGGTATTGGATGATGGTCAGTTAACTGATGGTTTGGGTAGAAAAATTGATTTTAAAAATACCACTGATCATCATGACTTCTAATATTGGTGTACGCCAGTTGAAGGATTTTGGTGATGGTGTTGGTTTTGCCACCGCTGCAAGAATGCAAAACGAGGATGAAAATAATAAAGCGGTTATTGAAAAAGCATTAAAACGAACTTTCTCTCCTGAGTTTCTAAACAGGATTGATGATGTGGTTATCTTCAATTCTCTTACCAAAGAAAATATTTTCGAGATCATTGATATTCTGATGAAGGGTGTAATGAAACGCTTGAATACTTTAGGTTTTTCACTGGAACTTACACCGGAAGCAAAAGATTTTATTGCTGAAAAAGGATATGATGTACAGTTTGGTGCAAGACCATTGCACAGGGCCATTCAGAAATATCTGGAAGATCCTTTAGCAGAAGAAATACTTAATATGAATGTAAAACAAGGAGATACACTTGTTGCGGATCTGGATAAAGAGAATAGCCTAATAAAGTTTTCGTTTAAAAAAAAGGCTGAGAATGCTAACGTATAAAAATTAATGACATAAAAAAAAGGACTGAATTATTTCAGTCCTTTTTTTTTGCCCGGATTAATATTATTAAGATTTTCTTATTTGTCGTAAAATTTCAGCTTCCGTCTTTAAAGGGGTATCATCTATATTTTTTTTCAAATAAATTACGATGGATTTAGAAAGTTCGGGGTTTGGTTTAAAGTAGGCCTTTACAACAACCGATTCTCCCGTAAAGGAAGGATCGATAATTAAATTATTTCCCTCCCATTTGCCTGCGTTGCTCGAAAATTCTATGGAATTTGAGTTTAAAGGTTTGAATTTTCCATTGGATAATTTTCCATCAACATTTATATAATTATGCACTCCCTTTTTTAGACTATCGGTATACAGGTTAAAATAAATGCACTCCACTTCCTGTGCTTTTAACGACTGAAAGGTGAAAAGACCAACAAATAAGTAAAAAAACTTCATTTTTTTAGTATAAATTGTATAAAAACTATACCAAAAACAGTTATTATGGAAAGGTTATCTTAATTTTAAACCTCCAAATAATTATCCTTTGAGTAAACCTGCCATCCAATTCTACGTATATAATAACAAGTTTAACCGCGACTGGTTAGAGCCTCTGAAACAGATTTTACAAGGTTGCGTTATTAATGATTCTAAAGCCCAAAAGGTGTTTTACGAGCATTATTACGGTTTTGCTTTGAAATCGGTTTTCAGATACATTTACCGGTACGACAAGGCAACCGACGTGGTAAATGACGGTTTTGTAAAGATCTTTTCTAATTTCAAAAATTTTCAGTGCGACGATGCTGAGAATCTTGAAAAAGTGCTAATGGGTTGGATGAGAAGAATTTTAATAAATACTGCTGTAGATGAGCTGCGCAGGCAAAATATGTTACCCGAGGTTGGAGAACTGCCCGATTATATTTGGCATGAACCCGATAACGAAATTGCCGCTGATCAAAAACTAATGTATAAAGATCTTATTGTTCAGCTCAAAAAATTACCTCCATCTTACAGAGCTGTGTTTAATATGTTTGTTATAGATGGTTTTTCTCACCAGGAAATTGCAAAAGAACTGGGTATTTCAATTGGAACATCTAAATCAACACTGTTTAAAGCAAAAGCATTTTTAAAACGGGTATTAAATAATGGAGTTTCCGAACCAGATGTATGCAGGATATAGATAAAGATATTGATGAACTCTACAACTCAGCAGCAGAATACTATCCATTAAGAACTGATGGTAAAAGCTGGGATAAAGTTGTGGCTGGATTACAGGCTGCAAAAAACCCGTCACCATTGCCATCTTCGGGCAATAAAAGAGCCATATTAGTCTCCGGCTTATTAATCTTATTAATAACAACCGGTTTGTTATACCTGTCTTCTAATGAAATTATTTTAAACAATGATGCGGGTAATAATGCCACCGGGCAGTTGAAGCATCACGGAGATAAACCCGCTGCAAATTCGGCAGGCATAAACAAAACAGCCATTAATTCCGATTTAACCCTGCAGGAAAAATCAATAAAAAGCAATACTGCATCAACTATAAAAAATGCTAAGCATATAATACCTGTTGCACAGCATCATAAAAATACCTTATTACTTAATAATTATTTAGCGCGGTCTTCTTCCACAACTAACATTACACCAATCCCAAATAAACTATTGGTTTGGGAAAATGAAGAAAATATTGTTTCGGAAAATGATGTAACAGGATTGGTGCAAACTCTGAAAAATAGTACTGAAAAAATATCTCTTGTTGTTAATGAGGAAAAGCTAGAAAAGAGTGATTTAAAAAGTACTAGCTCGTTATCTATAAAAGTAAAACCAGTGATTGCAAACAGGTTTTATGCCGGCGTTATCGGATCTCCCCAATTTTCGCTTGTACAAAAACAGGAGGCCGGAAAATTAGGGGTTGCATACGGATTAATTTCTGGATACAAGCTTAATAACACCGTTAGTGCCGAGATAGGCCTTATTCGTTCTCATATGTATTATCATACCAGCGGACAATTTTTTAGCAGGGAAAATTTAAAGCTAAAAAACAGTACAACCATAGAGAAGTTAAATGGATATAATAAAATAACATCTGTGCCTGTATCTGTCAGGGTTAATTTCCAGGGTAAAAAACAGCAGGATCAATTTTTTGCCACAGCAGGGGCCGCAACCTATTTTCTACATGAAGAAAGCTACGATTATACCTTAAATAAAGCCGGTAATATGGCCGAGGTTAACCGTAATTATAATAAAGGAAAAACACGGATGTTCTCAAATGTGGTTTTAAGTACAGGTTACGAAAAGAAAATCACTGAATTCGGCAGATTACGGGTGGAACCCTATTACAGTATTCCGGTAAAGGGTGTGGGTGTTGGAAATGTTTCCGTAAGCTCCATGGGTATTAATGTAGGATACGTTACTGATTTACATATAAAAAACAAATAACTCATTTATAAAAGATGTTTAGTGTTTCCTGCACAGCCTAGAAAAACACATATTTTTGGGGGTTCTTTTAGAGTGATAAACTCGGACCGGGCGAAAGCCCGGTCTTTTTTTATACATAAATAAAAACCGCTTTGATTTTTTTCAAAGCGGTTTTAAATGATTATCGGAAAATCAATTTACCTTAGAAATAACATTTCACGGTATTTTGGAAGTTTCCAATTTTCGTCACTTACTAACAACTCCAGTTTGTCTGCAGCATATCTTATATCATCAAAAAATGCATCCTTTACTTTATCGCAATAATTTATTGCTTTTTCCCGCGTATCTTCTACTGTGTTTGCTACTTTTCTTGCTTCGATCATTTCATTCACTTTTGTATACACCTGTTGCAAATGCCTGGATGTTTCTTTTAAAATGTTTAACTGAATACCATAGCTGCTTTCATCTAACCCGGCTTCTTTTAACCCGCGAACATTCTCAATTAGTGTATTCTGGTAGTTGATAGCCGAAGGTATAATATGGCTTAATGCCAGGTCGCCCATTATCCGTGCTTCTATCTGTACTTTTTTTATGTATTTTTCCAGTTCTATTTCGTGGCGTGCTTCCAGCTCAGTATGATTATAAATGTTGTTTGTTTCAAACAATTTCTTTGCTTTGTCTGTAACCATAGCATCCAGTGCTAGTGGCGTGGTTTTAACATTTGGCAGTCCGCGTTTTTCTGCTTCCTTTTCCCATTCTTCGCTATATCCATCACCTTCAAACAATACCTTTTTACTTTCTACAATATACTTTTGAATGACCTGCATAATGGCGATTTCTTTCTTTTCGCCTTTTTCAATTAGGCCATCTACATCTTTTTTAAAATTCTTTAGGGTTTCTGCCATAATGGTATTTAATGCGGTCATTGCATTGGCACAGTTGGCTGATGAACCTACCGCACGGAATTCAAATTTATTACCTGTAAATGCAAAAGGTGAGGTCCGGTTTCTGTCTGTATTATCCAGCATCAGTTCAGGAATACTTCTATGAAGATCTAGTTTTAAAATGGCTTCATCCTGCTCATCAAAATTTTCTCCCACACGTTCTTCTATTTCATTCAACACCTTGGTTAGATATTGACCAATAAAAACAGAAATGATAGCAGGTGGTGCTTCATTGGCACCAAGCCGGTGATCGTTACCTGCAGAGGCAATGGAAGCCCTCATCAGGTCAGCATAATCATGTACTGCTTTAATGGTATTTACAAAAAATGTAAGGAACATCAGGTTGGTCTTTGGCGTTTTACCAGGGGCCAAGCAGGTTTACACCGGTGTCGGTAGCCATGCTCCAGTTATTATGCTTTGCCGCTACCGTTGATACCTGCAAAAGGTTTTTCGTGAAGCAGTACACTCAGGTTATGCCGCTTGGCTACACGGTCCATTACATCCATCAGCAAAGTATTATGGTCAACCGCCAGATTTACTTCTTCAAATATAGGTGCACACTCAAACTGGCGGGTGCTACTTCATTGTGCCGGGTTCGTAAAGGAATACCCAGCTTGTAACATTCTGCTTCAAAATCACGCATGAATGCATACACTCTTTCGGGTATGGATCCAAAATAATGGTCTTCCAATTGCTGGCCTTTTGCAGGGACATGCACCAAATACAGTGCGACCGCACTGAACCAGATCGGGGCGGGCATTTGCCAGTCCTTCATCAATTACAAAATACTCCTGCTCCCAACCAAGTGTTGGCGTTACTTTGGTAACGTTTTTATCAAAATAATTGCAAACATCAACAGCTGCTTTATTCAAGCTACCAGTGCTTTTAATAAGGGGTGCTTTATAATCTAACGATTCGCCGGTATAGGAAACAAATATGGTAGGAATGCAAAGTGTTTTTCCATTGCCGATTTCCATGATAAATGCCGGTGAAGAAGGATCCCAGGCAGTATAACCACGTGCTTCGAAAGTTGCCCTTAATCCACCACTCGGAAAAGAAGATGCATCGGGCTCCTGCTGAATAAGTGCAGCGCCGTCAAATTCTTCAATGGCTGTACCATCGCCTTTTAAGGTAAAAAATGAATCATGTTTTTCGGCGGTGGTACCCGTAAGTGGCTGAAACCAGTGTGTAAAGTGTGTTACTCCTTTGCTTTCTGCCCAGGCACGTATGCCGTTGGCAATTTGGTTGGCCATGGTGCGGTCAATTTTTTTACCGCCTTTTATACTAGCCACCAGGCTTTTATATGCTTCATCACTTAAATATTCGCGGGCAGTTTTAAGGGTAAAAACATTTTCTCCAAAAATTGCCGTAACCTTCCTCGACCCTTCAACTGCCATGCTGTGAGAGGCACTGTTTAAATTTGTAATAGCCTGTAATCTTAAAGACATAAGTTTATTTTATGTGGCAAAAGAAAGCAAAAAAATTCATTTTTTTATTATTAATTAGACACATTGTTTAAAATTTTCATTATTTAATAAATTACTCCTTCAATTTCAAGGGTATAGAGACAAAAATATATATATTATAAAAAATTTTAATTTTCTCGGTGCATATATGCCGCCATCGATACGGTAAATAATGGAAGCACAAAGGCCCTGTACCTTACAATTGCACCTGTAAGGGTTACCGTGAAACCTGAAAGAAGTAAAAAACTAAGGGAAAAACATAGAAAAAAAAGAAACAGGGGTGGTAATGGAATTTTAGAAGAGGAGGTAAATAATTTATACCCTACCCAAACAAGGCTGGCATATAATAGCACATTCTCAGTAATGGCGGGCAGGTAAGCTATGTTTTTAAATTCATTTAAATGAGGACGTAGAAAAGCTATATCCAGCGCAAAAGGCAGAAACCGGAAAAAACCTGCGGTGGACGCCTGAAAAGCAGGTAGAATAATCTGAGAATTTCCTCCCAGGGCAACAAAGTCGGCTTGTTTATTTTTAAGGTATTTTAAGATGTTCCAATCATCCCCAAACATTGGGCTAATAAGAAATAACAACAGGCAAAAGCCATATACCAGGGCTATAATTTGGGATGCGTGGAAAGGATGTTTTTTACAAAGCAACCAAACAGAAAAAGCCGGTATCATTAAAACCAGAAAGTAGTTTCGTAAGGTAAATAAAATCACAAAGGTTAAAAACAGAAATACCCAATATTTACCTTTTTTGGTGTGCATTAATTTATCAGAATAAAAAACTGACAACATAAAAAAAGAATAGATCAACCCATCTTTATGTGCCCCGCTATACCAGAACAAAAAAGAGGGTATGCAAAAAACCAGCGCGGTTATGATCCATCTTTTTGTTTGGATATGTTCGGTCGCCAACCTGTAAAGGGCAACCGGACCGAAGAAGAACAAAAAATTAAAAAAAATGATGTTAGCCCAGTAATTTTTAAACGTAAACACATTAAAAATGGCAACAAGTTTTATAACAACATTGGTCTTAAGATTATTCCAATACGATTGCGTACTTCCAAAAAGGTTTCCCGGGCCCTGGTATCCATAAGATAAAAGGTCTTTAAAAAAATAGGCAGGATCTTTTAATAAAACGTCAGTTTCAGTACAGCCCTGGTTAAAAAAACTCCATGTATCACTCGATGCGTAATACTGTGGCTGGCTGTAAAACCAGGCATATGCAAGCCCCGCAGCTATCTTGAGGTTGAACAGTATAATAAGCCAAAGCTTTGGAATACCAGATTTGGTAAAAAATTTAATCCGGGTTATTAGCCAGGAAAACAGAATGAGGTATAATATAAATACAATAGCAGTGATCAATTGCAGGTTTAATACAAATTATGTCTTTTGAAAGAAGATGAAATGCCGGTGCTATATTTTTTTTAATTCCCGGTTAAGGGCAATCATTTTTATTGCAGTGACAGCGGCTTCGGCACCTTTATTTCCCTGGCTTCCCCCCGTTCGGTCTAAGGCCTGTTGTTCGTTATTAACAGTGAGTACGCCGAATATTACCGGGATGTCTAATGATTGGTTTAACTGGGTAATGCCATCGGTAACAGATGTACAAACAAAATCAAAATGGGGCGTATCGCCACGTATTACTGCACCGAGGGTAATAAAAGCATCAGCAATCATTCCATTTCTATAACAGGCTTTTACTGCGAAAGAAATTTCCACGGCGCCTGGCACTACCAGTGTTCTGTGCTTTATACCTGCATTATTTAAAACAGAAATGGCACCCTGTTCTAAAAGGTCGGCAATATGCGCATTCCATTCAGTTTTAATAATAATAACAAAGGCATCCATTATATCAGGGATGCCTTTGTTAACTTTTGTATTGCCTGTTGATGCCATTATTTAATACTGAAGTCGTTTGGTTGAATACTGAGCCGGTAAATATATTTGTCTGCCTGGTAACCTTTTTCGGTTTGGGGAAACCTTTCTTTTAATTCTTTATACACCTTAAGCGCATCGTCATTTTTTGCTGTAGATTCCAGATTTAATGCAGCCCTGAACAAAAATTCTGAAGCAATGGTCTCATCTTTTTCAAAGGTAGTAGATGCCTTTTTATAATAATTAACTGCCTCATCATTTTTCCCTAATTCACTATAAGCATCTGCTAGACACCCGTAAGCCATCATTTGCACCTGTTTGGCATCGGTATTAAAGTCTTTAAGGTATTTAACTGCATTATTAAAATCGCCCATTTTTAAATAAATAACACCTGTATAATAATGAGCTAGTTCAGCCTGTTTAGAACCACCATAATTATTTATTATATACAGAAAACCCCTGTTTATGCCATCTCCGTTTAATGCCTGCTGAAGTGAATCCTGCGCAAAATATTGCTGCGCTTTAAAGATGGCATCCTGGGCAGCTTCTTCTTTAGGTTTCACCATGTAGTTATTATACGCATACCATCCACCTAATAAAACAATTAGTGCAGTTATAACAATTGCAATTGGTTTTTTAAACTTTTGAATGGCCGTTTTGGGCCGCATCGCGGGGTCTGTGGTTTCCTCGTGGGTTTTAATTTCGCTCATTATAAATCCGGGATTATTTAAATTAAGAAGTAACTTTTAGTCTACAATAAAAGGATAATTTTTATCTGCATACACATCGCCCAACAATTCGTTAGCATCAGGAAAAGGACTTTCTTCAGCAAATTTTACACTTTCCTCCACCACGATATTAATCCTGCTGTCAATTTCTTCCAGGTCTTTGTCGGTGGCAAATTTATTTTCTTTGATTGATTCTTTTAAAATACCAATGGGGTCTTTAGACCTGTATTCATCTACCTCTTCTTTTGTACGGTATTTTTGAGGATCTGAAATAGAATGCCCTTTATACCTGTATGTTTTCATTTCAAGCAGGGTGGGCCACCCCCTTCGCGGCATCTTTTAATGGCACGGGCTATGGCTTCGTGCACTGCTTCTGCGCTCATACCATCAACCTTGTCACCTGGCATTTCGTATGCATCGGCGATCTTATAAATATCAATCACATTCGAAGTGCGTTCTACAGAAGTTCCCATTGCGTAGTTGTTATTTTCGCAAATAAAAACAACGGGAAGTTTCCAAACCATCGCAAGGTTAAAGGTTTCGTGTAATATACCTTGTCGTGCAGCACCATCACCAAAAAAACAGAGTACCGCATTATCGGTCCCCTTGTATTGTTCAGCAAATGCCAGCCCTGCACCGGTTCCTATCTGTGCCCCAACAATACCATGGCCACCATAGAAAAAATGTTCTTTACTAAAGAAGTGCATACTTCCACCTTTTCCTTTGGCACAACCTGTTGACTTGCCATATAATTCTGCCATGCAGCTGTCTGCGGAAACACCTTTTGCCAGTGCAAGCCCATGATCGCGGTATGCGGTTATAAAAATATCTTCCTGCCGGGTTGCGGTCATACAACCTGCTGCGATAGCTTCCTGGCCTACATATGCGTGAAAAAACCCGCGGATTTTTCCAGCCATTTTATACATTTCTTCTGCCTTTAATTCAAACTGCCGAATTAACTGCATTAACTCGTACCAGTATAAATAAGTTTCTTTGGAAAATTTTGTTGGCACCGCTAAAAATTTTGAGGGGCAAATATAGGTGTAAATGCGCTATTGCCACAATCTGAAAAATACCATGTGTATATTATTATATTAAATTTCAGAAGCTGCCAAATTTAAAGTGAATGGTATATGCGGTGTAAGTTTGTGCTGTTAAGCATTAAAACGAAATGGATATATCCCTTAAGCACATATTGATACTGGTAAAAAAAGATACGCTAACCGAGGTGCGACAACAATATACCTTTTACGGGGTTTTACTTTATGTAGCTTCTACAGTATTTATTATTTACTTGTCGGCTGGTCAGCCTGTTTCAGATATCTGGAATTCACTGTTTTGGATCATTCAATTATTTGTATCGATAAACGCTGTCGCTAAAAGTTTTTTACAGGAAAATAAGGGCAGGATGATCTATTACTTCAGTATAGCGGGTGCGCGGGATTTTATATTATCGAAACTTATTTTTAACGGGCTGTTAATGCTGCTGATGAGTTTGCTTACCCTCTTAATTTTTATTTTGCTGCTGGGTAATCCACTTAATCACTTTATTCAATTTGCAGGCATCAGCTTTTTAGGTGCTGCAGGTTTAAGTTTCACTTTTACTTTTTTAGCATCTATTGCTGCAAAAGCGCAACAACAGGCAGCCCTTATGGCAATAATGGGTTTTCCCCTGATTATTCCCCAGCTGCTTTTATTAAATAAGGTTTCTACAGCAGCTTTTCAGCCGGTATTACAGGCGGGCTTATGGCAAATGGTATTGTTACTTGTTTTGCTTAATTTTCTTATTATCATACTCGCTGTTATTCTGTTTCCTTTCTTATGGAAAGATTAATAAGCTTTCTAATAAATTAGGTCTATGGTATTATTTATGTGAACATTATATTTTAATCATCAATTAAAATTATTTCTATGAGCCAGGCTTTTGTAAGAGAGGGAGATGAACAGTGGCTGCACGACATTTCGCCAACATTAAACGCCCTTATCGTATACCTTACCAGGGAAAATAATGGAATTAGGGTGTACCAGCAAAGCAGCTACATTGATGAGAATAATGGGAAGGAGGTAGTAGTTATGAGCAATGGGCTTTCTTATTCAAAAGATATGGATAATAAATGGTGCGTTATTTAAATCAATTTGTTGTGTTTAAAGAATCATTTTTATATTAAAGCACCTTACCCCTAATTTTGCGCCTCAATAAACAGCTTGCCCTCGAACCTGTTGTAAAGAAATCTGTAATGATTCGACAATCCTGGTGGAAAATATTGTCTTTTGTTTTACTAATGTATACCTGCACAATGGGGTTTATGGTAAAGATACCAACCCTTGATGGGCGTTTACAGCAATCTATTCGTAATTTATTCTTTCACGTTCCCATGTGGTTTGGCATGATGATACTTTTTATAGTTTCAGCGGTATATGCCATAAAATTTCTTCGTTCACAAAACCCCAAACACGATTATTATTCTGTTGAATATGCCCGAACAGGGCTCGTATTCGGCACCCTGGGAATAATTACCGGTGCTATTTGGGCAAATTACCAGTGGGGTAAACCCTGGAGCGGAGATCCTAAGCAAAATGGCGCCGCCATTGCACTTCTTATTTATTTTGCTTATTTCGTATTAAGAGGTTCAATGAATGACATTGATAAACGAGCCCGGGTAAGCGCGGTGTATAATGTTTTTGCCTTTGCAATGCTTTTCCCTACAATCTGGATCTTGCCACGTTTAACTGAATCGTTGCATCCCGGCGGACAGGGAAGCGAAGGCAACCCGGCATTAAATGGGGGCGACCTCGCTCCGGAGATGCGCATGGTTTTTTGGCCTGCTGTTATTGGATGGACCTTGCTCGGGGTTTGGATTACAACCCTGCAATTGAGGTTTAGAATTTATTATGAAAATCTAATGAATAATGTTTAAAAAAATTGGATTAATTTTTTCGCCATATTCTTTTTAGCTGTGGGCAAAGTACTTTGCCAGGAAAATGGGAGCGGAGAAGTAACCGTTGATTTTATGCGCAGTAACGAGAAAATTTATGTGGTAATGGCTGTGGTTGTTACTATTGTGCTGGGGTTATATATTTACCTTTATATTCTTGACAGGAAAATATCTAAAATCGAAAAGGGAAATAATAGACATTGATGTAATAAATGTTCATTCAATTTGTAGAGGTAATTATGATCATTTTTTTGCTTCCCGAATTGATTTATACATCATTTAAATAAACGAACGTTAATTAGTAAATTTATTCATACTTATAAACTCAGGTTTAATGTCATCAACAACATATAGCTTTTTTGACAGTGTTTCAACCAGCTTCGATAAAGCCTCAAAATTCACTAAGTGGGAACAGGGCATACTCGAACAGATTAAGGTATGCAACGCGGTTTTTCAAACCAAATTTCCCATTCGCAGGGACGATGGATCAATAGAAGTAATTGAAGCCTACCGTGTGCAGCATTCTCATCACAAAACCCCGTGTAAAGGCGGTATCCGTTTTAGTATGGCGGTAAACCAGGATGAAGTAATGGCGCTTGCAGCCCTTATGACATATAAATGCGCAATCGTAAATGTTCCCTTTGGCGGCGGAAAGGGTGGTATAAAAATAAACCCCCGCAATTACAGCGATTTTGAATTGCAAAAAATAACCCGGCGTTATACCTCAGAACTTATAAAAAAGAATTTTATTGGTCCTGGTACCGATGTTCCGGCTCCGGATTACGGAACAGGTGAGAAAGAAATGGCCTGGATTCTTGATACCTATTCTGCCATGCACCCCGGTGAAGTAGATGCCATGGGCTGCGTTACAGGTAAACCCGTATCTCAGGGTGGTGTGCGGGGCAGAACCGAAGCAACAGGGCTTGGGGTATTTTATGGCATTAGGGAAGTGTGCAGCATGCCTGAAATTATGGAGCCGCGGGGTTTATCCCTTGGTATTAAAGGTAAAAGAGTGGTTATACAGGGCCTGGGTAATGTGGGCTATCACTGCGCTAAATTTTTCAGGCAGCACGGTGCCATTATCATTGCCATTTCAGAGTATGATGGGGCTATTTATTGTGAGGATGGGCTAAATGAAGATGAAGTTACCCTGCACCGTACATCAAATAAATCCATTTTAAATTTTCCCGGTGCAACTAACCTGCATAACCGCAGCGACGCATTGGAACTTGAGTGTGATATTTTAATTCCGGCGGCGTTAGAAAACGTTATTAATAAAGACAATGCCGACAGGGTTAAAGCCAAGATCATTGCCGAAGCTGCAAACGGTCCGCTTACACCCGAAGCTGATGAAATTCTCATCAATAAAAATATTTTGGTGGTACCCGACATGTACCTGAATGCAGGTGGTGTTACTGTATCTTACTTTGAATGGTTAAAAAACCTTAGCCACGTTAGGTACGGACGAATGGAAAAAAGATTTACTGAAAATCTCAACAGGCATTTACTCGGGCAATTAGAAGAGCTTACAGGAAAAACTGTTGACGCGGAAGAAAGAATGTTTATTGAACATGGACCAGATGAAGTGGACCTTGTAAACAGCGGTCTTGAACAAACAATGATTGAAGCAACCAGAGAAATTATGTATTGCTGGCACAACAACCCGGCTATCCCCGATATGCGTACTGCGGCTTTTGTTGTTGCCATCGATAAGGTTGGCACATCCTATGCAGAACTTGGCATATTTCCCTAGAAAAATAATACTCGGCCAAATAAAAAAGGGTTCTCTTCAAACTAGAGACCTTTTTCGTTTCGCAAATTATTTTACCTTATCGCGTCTTTCTTTTAATTCGCGCCAGGTGGTTAGAATTATTTTCTCGTCCTGCAGTGCTTTTCTAAAGACAGGATCAATCATGGCAAGCATATCTCCTTTTCGGGTTGGCCCACTGTCGCTTATATGGCTGAATACTTCTGTTGGGTCGGTGCAGTGCATAATTATCATTGTAAGTCCTGGCTCTATGGCGCGTATGGCTTCTATATATTTAGCTGTTTTATATTGTTGAAGTTTTATGCTGTCTTCAGCAATTTCATCCGCAATTTTCCATTCATAGCTTTGATTAAACAAATCGTCCAGTACAGGCAATCCTGCATCCCACAACGCTTTACCTGTTAATCGTAACTGCTCCATTTGGGCATCAGGAAAATGGGTTTGTTGTTGAATTAGCTTTGCCCTGCCACCGGGCATCATTACAGGAATATTATTTTCAATACCCAGCATAATATATTTCTCTGTGAAGGAGGGGATGGCAAAAAGGGTACCCATATGCGAATCTAAATGAGTGGGAAAAAATCCCATGGCTTTTGCCCGCTCCAGTTGGGATTTAATTTCTGAATACACTTCCTCTGCAGTTGCATGTAATACCACCTCATTTACCGATGGGTACAGCGAATATTCGCTGTCTACCAATCCTGGCGTTACAGTTTTACCTGATAGGGGCCCCAGCGGTAATCTTTCCATTCAGAAGTAAGCGTAAGATGAAGACCTGCATCTATTTCAGGATGATCTTTCAGGTAATGTAAATAGCCGGGTACCCAGGGGCAGGTCATCATAACACTACAACTGTTGGCAACGCCTTCTGTCATACTTCTTATAGCCCCTTCATTAGAATCAAAACTCATCCCAACATCATCTACATGTAAAATAACCACCTTTGCACCTTTAGGATAGCCGAGTTTTTCTGCATACGTAGTTTGTGCGTGTGCATTCAGATTATAAAAAAGCATGAATACTGGGAGAATTAAATAAAATTTCTTCATCGTTTAAAATTTTTAAGCCTGCCGTTTACATATACATTTTTATAAAGACAGATTCTATTTTTTGAAACTATAGTAATAAAGCCTAATTAAGGTGGTTTGATGTCCATTATTTTTTTATTTCTGCCTGCATCACCGATATTCGCATATAAGAACTTCACTACATGCGCCTATCCTTCAACGATACAGAAATTGCCTTTGCCTATAAATCCGATAAAGAATTAAAAGGGGGTAGGTTTTTGTTTGGAACAATGCGCTATCCGTGGTTTTCAGCGATTGGCGTAAGACTAACGCCTTTTTTAATGAAGACGGGTTTACCGGTTCACGGGCTGATAAGGCAGTCCATATTTAAACAATTTGTTGGGGGTGAATCTTTAGAGGAGACATCTGCTGTTGCAAAAAGGCTTGGCGAGTATAATGTACAGGTTATTCTCGATTATGGTGTAGAAGGTAAAAGTGGTGAGGAAAATTTTGATAATGCGGCAGATGAATTTATAAAGGTTATTAATTACGCCTCAACACAGCCGAATATCCCATTTATCAGTGTAAAGGTTACCGGCATTTCCCGGTTTAGCCTGTTACAGAAACTTAATGATGCACCCCGGTTACGAAGCGGAATACATGCCCATGAAGACGAAGCTGAAGAGTGGGAAAGGGTTAAAGACCGAATGTATAAAATTTGTGAGGCTGCCCAGGAAAAAGGCGTAGGTGTTTTAATTGACGCTGAAGAAAGCTGGATACAGGATCCCGTTGACAGGCTTACGATTGAAATGATGCAGCACTTTAATAAAGAAAAAGTGGTGGTGTACAATACCATTCAGTTGTACCGGCACGACAGGTTATGGTTCTTACAATTATCGCATAAAATAGCCCGGCAACAGGGATTTATGTTAGGTGTTAAACTGGTTCGCGGCGCCTACATGGAAAAGGAGAGGTCCCGCGCAAAAGAAAAAGGCTACCCATCCCCCATACAACAGGATAAATCTTTTACTGATGGAGATTTTAATTCTGCTATTGACTTTTGTTTCGAAAATATAGATACTGTTGCATGCATCATTGCCACTCATAATGAATACAGTAACCTGCATGCCGCCGAATTATTGAATAAAAAAGGGCTTCGGAGAGATCACCCCCATGTGCATTTTTCCCAGTTATATGGTATGAGCGATAATATTACCTTTAATCTGGCTAATGCCGGTTATTCGGTTAGTAAATACCTGCCTTTTGGTCCGATTCGTGAAGTGATTCCTTACCTTATGCGCCGTGCCCAGGAAAATACGGCCATTAATGGTCAAACCACCCGTGAGTTATTATTATTGAACCGCGAATTAAAAAGAAGAACGCAAAAAAGAAAAAAACCGGCTAAAAACTAAGCTGAAAAACCTTCTACAAGTATCATCCGGGTTTCAGCATTAGCCTGCCGTATTTTTTTTGCCCCCGCATATTCATCAGAATTCCACCATGCTCTTGCAGTATCTACATCAGGGAATTCAAGCACAACGATACGCTCCGGCTTCCAGTCACCCTCCAGGGTTTGCGTTAAGCCACCTCTTACAATGAACTTTCCATTATAATTTTTAATTGAGACCGGGGTTAATTCTTTGTAGGCAGAATAGGCTTCAGAATTATTTATGGTAACATCAACAATTACGTAGGCAGGCATATAGTTCACTTTTAAATCTTAAGAAATTTCTGTAAAACCTTAACGAATCTAACATTCTTTTGCTTTGAAGCTGTTTATGTATAAGGGTTTTTGCCTTGTATAATTTAACAGCTAACCCCTATCTTTGCCCACCATTAAAAAAAAGTAATACGTTATAAACTATGGACAAACTGCTGTTTTATTCTGTTCCTGTTATGGGTATAATAGGATTGATTTACACTTTAATTAAATACAGATGGGTTGCCGCACAGGATGCCGGTGAACAAAAAATGAGGGAAATTAGCAGGTACATTGCCGAAGGTGCTATGGCATTTTTAAAAGCTGAATGGAAAATTCTGACCTATTTCGTTGTTATCGCTGCTTTATTACTGGGTATTATGGCATACAGTAATCCAGAAAGCCACTGGACAATTGCCATTGCCTTTATTATAGGTGCTTTTTTCAGTGCTCTTGCAGGTTATATTGGTATGAGGGTAGCAACAAAAGCAAACGTACGTACAGCCCAGGCAGCACGAACAAGTTTATCAAAAGCATTAAATGTTTCTTTCACCGGTGGTTCTGTTATGGGTCTTGGTGTTGCAGGTCTTGCAGTACTGGGCTTAGGCGGTTTATTCATTATACTTAAATCAATTTTTGCTCCCGACGCAGCTGTAGATTCTGCTGAAATGTTAAAACCATAGAAGTGCTTACCGGCTTTTCTCTTAGGTGCAGAATCTATAGCATTATTTGCCCGTGTTGGTGGAGGTATTTATACCAAAGCTGCCGATGTTGGTGCTGACCTTGTTGGTAAAGTGGAAGCAGGTATTCCTGAAGATGATCCGCGTAACCCTGCAACTATTGCAGATAACGTGGGTGATAACGTAGGTGATGTTGCAGGTATGGGTGCCGATCTTTTCGGTTCTTATGTAGCAACGGTACTAGCTACTATGGTTTTGGGCAGAGAAACACTCTCTAGACCATGATAATTTCGGTCGGTATTCTCCTATCTTATTACCAATGCTGATTGCAGGTATTGGAATTATTTTTTCTATTGTAGGTACCTTGTTTGTTCGCATCAGCGACTCTGCAGGTGTTAGTACAGACAACGTTCAAAAAGCACTTAACATGGGTAACTGGGGTTCTATTATTTTAACTGCACTGGCCTCTGCAGGCTTGGTGTATTATATACTTGCCCGAAACCATGAGTTTGCGCGGTGATGAATTTACACGCAATGGTGTTATTGGTGCAATTGTAGTTGGTCTTGCAGTAGGTACACTAATGAGCATGATCACTGAATATTATACTGCCATGGGTAAACGCCCGGTAATGACCATCATCCGTCAGATCGTGCAACGGGTCATGCTACCAATGTTATTGGTGGGCTTGGCAGTGGGTATGGAAAGTACATTTCTTCCTATTCTTGTTCTAGCAGCTGGTATTTATGGTTCTTATGCATGTGCAGGTTTATATGGTGTTGCAATTGCTGCAGCAGGTATGATGGCTACAACTGCTATGCAGCTTGCTATTGATGCCTTCGGACCTATTGCTGATAATGCAGGTGGTATTGCTGAAATGAGTGAATTGCCAAAAGAAGTTCGTGAAAAAACAGATGTACTTGATGCAGTAGGTAATACAACTGCGGCAACAGGAAAAGGTTTTGCAATTGCTTCAGCAGCGCTTAACCGCTCTTGGCACTTTTTGCTGCATTTGTTGGTGTAGCAGGATATTATCAGGTATTGATATTTATAAGGCGGATGTACTTGCAGGTTTGTTTGTCGGAGGAATGATTCCATTTATATTTTCATCTCTTGCTATTCGTGCAGTTGGTGAAGCAGCTATGGCAATGGTGGAAGAAGTTCGCCGGCAGTTCCGTACCATTCCAGGTATTATGGAAGGAACAGGCAAACCTGAATATGATAAATGCGTGGCAATTTCTACCGAAGCATCTATTAAAAAAATGATGTTGCCTGGTGCTATTGCTATCATTTCTCCCTTGATCATTGGATTTATTTTCGGACCTGAAGCACTGGGTGGATTTCTAGCCGGTGCTACCGTAAGCGGTGTGTTGATGGGAATGTTTCAGAACAATGCCGGTGGTGCATGGGATAATGCAAAAAAGTCTTTGAAAAAGGTGTTGAAATAAACGGTGAAATGTATTATAAAAAATCTGAACCACATAAAGCATCTGTAACAGGTGATACTGTTGGCGATCCTTTTAAAGATACATCAGGACCTTCAATGAATATTCTTATTAAACTGATGAGTATTGTTTCGCTGGTTATCGCGCCTACTCTGGCTCACATGTTCCACACAAAAGATAATGTGGTTATAGATGATGAGGTAACAGGTAAAGTTTCAACCATTCTTCCTGTAAATAACATGCACGAAAAAGAAGGCAATTATTGTATGCCCGGTAACTGCAAAACCACAGTACTGGCTAAAAAATAATTTTCTTTTCAGATAATCATAATGCCCGGCAGATTATTTCTGCCGGGCATTATGATTTTTAAACTCAATGATATTTTTCAAGAGTGGTTTTAAGTGTTTCCTTTATTTTTTGTTCCTCTTCGGTAAGATCGTTTTCAGAGAGGGGTAAGCCATCTGGCCTGCCTTTTTCTAATTTAATAAACCTGCCGGATTGCGCATAGTTGCCCGCATCATACAGCTTATACGATCGATCCTGTGCCCATCTGTTGTAGCCCGGTGCGGTCTCATACCTGTTTAAAGAATACGCGTCGTATATCGATTCCCGTACCTGTATATCACTCACCGTAAAAAAGGTTTCATAAAAACTTATCCCGTCGAGCATACCATAATCAGCGGGCTTTGAAATATTAGCCATATCAGCAAAAGTTGGCAGAAAATCGGTGAAATCTATTACAGTAGTTGAGATACTGCCGGCAGGAATATGATCTTGCCAGGCAGCAATCAGTGGAACATTTGTTCCGGGTTCCGTTGTTTCAGATTTACCACCCTGTACTGCAAAACCGGTGAACTGCGATGTTATATTTCTTGATGTTCCATTGTCTGCCATAAAGATCACCAGTGTATTTTTCAATAAATCTTTTCCTGATAAATGGTCCATTATTTCTCCTAACTTTTTATCAGCATACTTAACCATGTTGCCATAATATTTTGTATCGCTTTTTCCGTTCTTAAAGTTCCATGTTGCATATGCTGCATCATCTGGTGTGGGGGTAAACGGGGCATGTGGTAATATCATGGAATACACTGCCAGAAAGGGTTTCGACCGGGCATGGGCATCATCAATAAATTCAGTAATAAAATTTGTAAAGGCATCATCAGGGTATGTGGTATCTGTTTGTGAATCGGGCAGATAATTGCCCGCTTGGTAAAGCTTTGCGCCTTTATACCGGGAACCTGCATCTTCTTCCTTATCAACATAAAAAGGCAACCACACCAGGTAATTTTGCCATCCAAAGGTTTTAACTGAGGCATCGCCGCCATCTAATTGCCATTTACCGGTGTAGCAGGTGGTGTAACCCGCATTCTGCAGCATATTGGCAAAGGTTCTTTCGTTGGTGTTTAACCTTCCCCACAGGGTGTAGTTTCGAAAATTGTATTTGCCTGTAAAAAGAGCAAACCTTGAGGGACTGCAAATGGGAGATGAGTGGCACTGAGTGTATCTTTTTCCCATCGCTGCCAACCTATTTATATTGGGCGTTTGGTACGAGGTGCCTCCATTAACCTGTGGCACTTCATAGCCCAGGTCGTCTGCAATAACTATTAAAATATTTGGCTTTTGCGGGTCGGGCGTGTCAGTGATATTTTCGGTGGCATTTTTAGAGCAACTGCTAAGTATTAAAATCAAACATAAAAAGCATAAGATCGGGGAAATACGGATCGCCTTACAGTGAATTGATTGCAAAATCATTTGCAGGGTAAACTTTGGTTATCTTTTTAAGATAAGAAATTTTATTTTATTGCCACTGTCTATTTTAAGATAATACGTTCCACCGCCAAACCTTGATAAATCAAAATTGAAATAATTGGAACCAAACACAGTTTGTTTTAAATTGTTGATGATTGTTTTTCCTGCAAAATTATAAATGGAAATATTTATGTGCGATGCAGTGTCTGTTACATATTTAACGGTAATTTTTCCATTGGAAGGGTTGGGATAAACGATGGTTTGATGCCTTGATGTAAAACAGGAAGAAACAACCTGCACAGGATTTGAAAGTGTGCTGCACCCGGTACTGTCAGTAACTTTTAGCTGGTACGATCCTATAATTTTTGGGGTAAAAGTTTTTGAAGTATCCCCTGTAACTACATCATTATTTACCCATTGGTAGGTAATACCCTGCCCATTGTTGGCAGTTAGCAATACATGACTGTTATTGCATACATCTAAACTTCCTTCAAAAGTAATTTTAGCAACAGGGTTGGTTTCGTCTACCTGACCGTTGCAATTATCATCTTTGCCATTACATCCTCTTTCAGGAGAGCCGGGGTTAACGAGTGGGTCATTATCATCGCAATCGCCTTTGGCTAATGCATAATTATCAGGCTTCTCAATCGCTAAAACTGAATCTGCTGCAACACCATAACCATCATTATCAGCATCCCTGAAAAATGTTCGTGTAATATATGATGGAGGCATTGCTTTTTGCCATCCCCCCTTCAATAAATCCCGCATTTTAGCAAGGGTATCTTTATACCTGGTATCGCTTACAAGATTAGTGTATTCGTAAGGGTCATTTATTATATCGTACATTTCTTCTCCTAAAGATTCCCATGAATTATAGTGAAAGGTTTCTGTTCGTACCGCCCTGCCCATTAGATTGGTGCCTGCACTATTGCGTTGTACTTGTGAAAAAATGGCTTTTTTCCATATGGCCTCGGGATGGTCCAGTAACCACACAAGGCTTGAACCCTGCTGATTGGCGGCATGTGGTAAACCGCACAACTCGGTAAGGGTTGGAAAAATATCTACCAGCTCAACCGGCCTTTCGCAAATGCCAGCTTTTTTGCCCGGTGCACAAATAATAAATGGCACCCTAAGCGATTCTTCAAATAAAGTAAGTTTTAACCATTGACCCTCGTGTTCGCCCAACTGAAGGCCGTGGTCTGACCAAAATACTACAATGGAATTATCCCAAAGATTATTGCGGTCCATACTGTCTAACAACATTCCCAAATGGTAATCAGCCTCAATAATTTCACCATAATAGGCATGCCTTATTCTTTTCCATTCGTCGGTTGAATAGGTAAGGGGTTTTTTTAAGGCAATTGATGGGATATCGAGGGTGTCGCCGGTTGGTGTATCCGGCAATTTAATATTGATGGATTTATTCCCTTGTACATTTGTTTTTGTTCCATCTATATCTACAGGTAAAATTTCTTTTGCATTTTTATTTCCTGTTTTATTCCATGAAGAAATAAGGGGTGTAAAGGGATTATGGGTTTGTAAACCCAGTGAATAAAAATAGGGTTCAGATACAGGAATTTTCATTCTTTCGGTCATCAGGGCTGTAAGTGTTCCTCCCACTGTTTCTTCTTCGCGTCGTGGTACAGTATCTATCCACCATTGCGGTTGCTGTTCTAACCCATCGCTGGGATTTCTGTCTATTGGTGAATTATAATCCCACTTTACCTGTTCTTCGTGGTTGCAGGTAAACTTGCCATACTTTTCAGTATGGTAACCATACATTTTAAAGTATTCCGGGAGAAATTTAAAAGATTCTCCCAATACTGTTCTTGTACTTTCTTTATTGGTAAAAACCTTTGTGCTGTCTGGTCGCATTCCACTAAAAATCGATGTTCTGCTGGGGCTGCAAATGGGGTACTGGCAGTATGTTGTTTTGAAAGAACATACCGCGTTGCATTAAACGGGCAAAATTGGGGGCTGGGGCATCCGGGTTATTATATGCATCAAAAGCAATACTTAAATCGTCTAAACCTACAAAAATAATATTATACTTTTTCTGGGCATTTGCCTGAAAGGCATTTAGCAAAAACAGGAGGATAAAAAGGTAGCAGGATGTTTTTCTCATAATACACATTCAAAATATTCCAAATTACCGGTGCAGCCACCGGTAAGATAAAGATATACAAGTAAATTAATTACTACTAACTACTTCATTACATTCAAAACACTATCTAACAGATTGTAGTATTTTGCTTCTGCAGAACCGGGAGTAATTTTTACAGGATTTAATTCTGCCGGATCCCTGGCAATGTTGTAGAACCTGCCTTTATTTTTGGGTGGAAAAGCAGCATTTATATCATATTTTTTATACGTTGTGGTTTGCGCCCATCGTGCAAAAGATGAACCCTGCCTTTCGGGGTGAGGGAAGAAGTAAAAGAAACTCCATTCTTTATCTTTTCCGCTTTGCCCGGTGGCATTATCCCAGAAAGTCACACCATCCAGTTTGCCATAATCAGGCACCTGAATATTTGCCATATCAGCCAGGGTTGGCAAAAAATCGCTCAGGTCAACCAGTACATCACTCACCTTTCCTGAAGTAACTGAAGGCCCAGCAACAATAAGTGGCACATGCGTGCCGTACACATTTGTTTTGTGCTTGCCACCTTCAATAGTTCTGCCTTTATAATTAGAACGAATTAACCGGTCGGTGCCATTGTCGCTGGTAAATATTACAATGGTATTTTCAGCTATGTTTAATTCTTTTAGTTTCGAGATGAGCATGCCAACCTGTTTGTCCATATAAGCGATCATGGAAGGAAAAAACTTTATGTCTCCTGGACCACCCTTGTTTTGCCATGTATTATATTCAGGATCATCAGGGGTTGGGGTGAAAGGTTGATGTGCCAGATTCATGGTCCATAAGGCAAAAAATGGTTTGGACGCATTTTGCTGCATAAAATCGAATAAGTATTGCCTGAAGAGATCTTCTCCATATTTTCCCTGCGTTTGGCTGGCAGGTAAATTATTTCCGTCCTGGTAAACTGCGGGATTCTTGTATTGCGAATTTTCGCCCTCATCATTATTCTGCCCAGATGTAAATGGGTTCCAAATTCTATATTGATCAAAACCAAATTTCTTGATGGCTTTTTCGCCGCCACCCAGTTGCCATTTGCCTGCTATGCAGGTGGCATAACCCGCATTCTTAAGCATGTTGGCAATGGTTTTTTCGCCCATATCCATATGCCCCCACCTGGTATAATTACGAAAGTTGTATTTGCCTGTAAGTAATTCAACCCTCGATGGAGAACACATGGGTGTTGCATGGCAGTTGGTGAATTGTGTGCCTGATGCTGCGAGTGCATCAATGTTTGGTGTTTTGTAACTCTCGCCACCGGTGTATGAAGGGATTTCATAACCCACATCATCCGTAAATATTAAAACGATGTTGGGCTTATTGGGGGCATTGTAAGCAACTTTTTTGCTAATTGATTCTGCATTGGTATTCTCAGATACCGGGGGCTCTTTCTTACCTGAAACCATGCAGGAACCTACGAAGAAAACAAGGAAGAGAAAGGGTTTCATAAAAGGATTGCTTTGCGTTATGATTGAATAGGGTTATAAAAATTATCAAAATAAAAATGAACTAATCATCCCTGCTGCCTTTTTCACCAATAAACCATTGTTCTTTATTTTTAAAAAGAACATTAAAAGTGGTTAAGGAACCATAAATACGCGTAATGTATTGTTGCAGGTTTACCTTTTCTTCGTCAGATAATTGTTTGTTGCTGTTTAACTGCTGCTCCAATACCCGAAGCCGGTCGCGCAGCATTACGATTTTGTGAAAGAACACTTCAATGGGAATTTCTTTAGGCTTTTGCGTTTTGTCTTTAGGCTGCAGCAGCATGGTACCGCCAGTCCACCGCTCGCCTAAGGGAACAATTTCTGAAACATCACTCCATTGCCGCAATATTTTAAGCAATGACCGTTCAGCATCTGATGCCGTTTCTACTTCCAGCGTGGCATTTTCCGGAATAATTTCATCGAGCTTATTATCTGTTTTATCAATTTCCTTCAATCCATGATTGATAAATGAAATAACATAGACTGCATACTTAACGCCAACGATAACGCCAGGCCCGAATTGGGTATGCTGCAACCGTGTTCCAATTCCTAATTTTTCCTGCTCCATTTATATCTTTATTTTTCCGTTGGTTCCCCTTTTTCATTCCATTCTCGCCAGCCGCCCGCCATGGAAAATACATTTGTATATCCCATTTTTTGCAAGTTTTCGGCTGCAAGGGCAGAACGGTATCCGCCACCGCAATATAATATCAATTCAGTGTTTTTATCAGGCACTTCTTCAATAATGTCACGTTCAATAATGCCCCTTCCAAGATGTTTGGCGCCTTGCGCATGCCCCTTCTGCCATTCGTTGTCTTCACGTACATCAATGAGTATAGCCCCATCCTTCATTTTTTGCTTCGTATCCTCAATGGTCACTTCTTTAATATTCTTTTTTGCTTCTTCAGTTATTCTTTCAAATTCTTCGGAATGTTTCATATTCGGTAATTAATTTTTATTGATCTTGATTAAAGTTACAACAGGTAATTTTAAAGCCTGCATGCAGTACTTATAATATTCTTACAATAAATTTTCTTATATCTTTTTACGGTTATGAAGAAAAAAATTATCTGGTTTTCTTTTATTGTTCTCTTTTCTTTGGTTGCTGCTTATGGAATAAATTATTGCTGGAAGTCTTTTCCTGTTGTTTCGGGTTATACAGCAAAATATGCAGCTTCCAATATTTTTGTTGGTGGCAGGGAAGAGAAAAGTTTACGTGAGGAGGACCTGGGCGCATTTCCTTTTACACTGGCTGGTTTTTCTGTGAGTTATACTGACAGTAGTGTTACAGCAAGTGTTGCAGGGTTGGCAAAACGCAAAGCCATTTATCGAAAAGGGCTGGGTTGTACGCTGGTGCAGGGCATGACCGAACAACAATTACGCAACCAGCATTTTAATCTTCCGGTAAAAAGCAATAATGCTGATAGCTCATTTTGGCCTGATATAATTACGGACACTTTTCATTCTATTAATAACGATAAATTAAGTGAGGCTGTAAATTTTGCTTTCACGGAACCTGACCCGCAGCATAAACTTTTTACCCGTGCAGTGGTGGTTATTTATGATGGAAAACTGGTCGCGGAAAAATATGCACCGGGGTTTAATAAAAATTCTATTTTACCAGGCTGGAGTATGACCAAAAGTATTTTCTCAGCGCTTACCGGCATAATGGTCAAAGATGGTAGGTTACAGGTAAACATGCCTGCACCTGTAAGTGAATGGCAGGGACAAAACGACCGGAGAAAAAACATTACAATCAAAGACATTTTGCAACAAAGCACCGGACTCGATTTTGAAGAAGATTATGCAAAGTCAAGTGATGCCACCAAAATGCTTTTCGGCAGTGCAGACATGGCTGCCTATACGGCTTCGCGACCGCTGAAATATAAGCCCGGCAGTGTGTTTTACTATTCCAGTGGAAACACGAATATTTTATCGCGCATTATGCGAAACAGGCTTGGCGACTCTTTGTATTACCGTTACCCAAATGAAAAACTGTTTAATAAATTAGGGATGAACAGCGCGGTAATTGAGCCCGACCCATCGGGAACTTTTGTAGGGTCTTCTTATATGTTTGCAACTGCAAGAGACTGGGCAAAATTTGGGTTACTCTACCTGCAGGATGGTGTTTGGAATGGTGAACGAATATTGCCCGAAGGCTGGGTAAAAGCAACTCAAATGCCGGCCCCAGCTACACCAAAACTGGAGTATGGTTATATGTTCTGGCTGAATGGATTCGACGACAACACACCGCATTTGCGCAGGTTTAAAGATGTGCCTTCAGACATGTATTGTGCAGCCGGCTTCGGCGGGCAAAAAGTGTTTATTATTCCTTCAGAAAAATTGGTGGTTGTTAGATTAGGTGTAAATAAAATTGATGAAAATGAATTCCTCAGAAAAGTAATCGGATCAATCAATAATTGAACCTGCCTGTTTCGTTTTTTGCAGTTGTATCAAATACTCCAGCCACAAAACTTTATTATAAGCCGGGCAATAAAACAGGTAATAAATATAACTCCAGTGTAAAAATATTTGTTTAAAAGGGGTAGGATAACTGAAGGCTGCCCTCGCCTGGAAAAACACAAACTGTTCCTGATTGCTTTTTTCAAAATCTTGTAGGGATGGTATGGTTAATGGCGGCGCATCTGCACCGAGGCGCAGTAAAGAAGTGCGCAGAATAATTTGATCCATTATGTTGGGGCTAACGGCTAATGTTGCCTGTATATCTTTTATCAATTGTTTTTTATATACTTCTAGTTCGGGAATTGTAAAAGCACCCATCAGCCGCGAAATATGGTAAAGTAAAATGGAAGAATGCACATAATAGGGTGACAGGTAAACAGGGTTGCTTATGTACTCCCTGTTTTTGATCATATCTGCAAGCAGTTGTATGGTTGCAGTGTCCTGCCGGGTGAAAGGAAGACCTTTTTCAAACATAAAATACAGCACGTTGCAATGCACGGCGAAATCAAAATCGGGTGTCATGCGGCTGCCCAAATAAGTGGAATAGGCTGGGTAGTCCCTGTATTTTTTATAGGTAGATATGATCTTGCGCGAAGGTGTGGCCAGGTTACTTACTTCTATAAGTTGTTGCTTTAATACGGAAGCTTCGCTGCTGTCGCTGTTATCGGTCATTAAAATCATTACACTGTCATCTGCATCTTCGCCCTGCCCAAAAACACTTTTTAAATACTGAAAAATATACGCATGGGGCATAATGATGCCGTCGGTGGGCCAAAAACCATAAAAAGGTTTGCCGTATTGGTTTCTGTAATATGGGTAAACTTTACGGATCTTTTCGAGCATTTCTTCTGCCAGCAGTTTATTTTCCCCCTCCAGCCCGGGCAGCATATTTTCAAAGGCGAATGCAATTACCGCTGTGAAAAAAATATTGTTATCGGGGGAATAATTATGCGGCGCCCCGCCACATTCGCGAAAGGAGGGAAACATGCCTTTATAAAACTCGCCATCTTCTGAAACCTGCATGGCAGCTATGTTCTTTATCAAGGCGTTTACCAAAGAATCGTTTAAACTTTGCCCGTAACTTTTACCGGTAAATAAAACCGCAACCATGCATGCGGCAATAAGTAATCTCCTCATTTTAAATAGGTCTTAGGCAACGTGTACATATATTTTAGCCAGCGTACAATATTTGCCGGCTTTTGCATGTCGCAAATTATTTCTTTTCTTGTTAATGAAGCAATGTATAAGGGCCTGCCTTTTTCTTTCTCCAGGTTTATGAAGTGGTCAAGCGCTACAACGCCTCTTGAAATTATAAAATTCATTACGATGCAAAATTCTGTTTTGTTTTTCTTTGTATAAGGCAGTGCATAAATAAGGCGGTAACATTCCGCAACACGGTCCATGTATTTTTTCTTTAATGCTGAAAAATCCGTACACCGGTTGGGAAGCGTATAAATGCCATCAGGCACATCTTTATGCATATCAAAAATATCATTCGCCAGTTGCATTAAGCTACCTGCGTAAAACAACGCCTGCCACATTTCAGGCGATGCCTTTTTTAAGGTTTCATGATAAATAATTACAGAATACCCACCTTTTGCATATGTAATGCGTTCTATTTCTTCATCTGTTATTAATGGGTTGGTTTGCTTTATGGTTTCAATCTGAATTTCAAAAACATTTTTAGAAGCATTAAGGTATGCATTTTTGTCAGGCACATGATGAAGTAAATAAGACTGAATTTCCTTCGCAACTTTTGCTGAAAAGTTTTGTGCCTCATATGCTTCAGGGTTGTATGTAAGCAGGCGTATTTCATCCACATGCAATTTGTCAATATCAAACAGATCATCGCCAACCGGCGTTAAAATGCCAAAAAGTGTTACGCGCTTTCTTTCTTCATAAGTAAATGGCTCATTATACAATTTTTTGTAGGATGCTGCAAGCACGGCAGGAATAAAAAGCCCGTAATAGTTTTTTATCTTTTCAACCTGGCCTTTATGAAAATGCCCGTTGTAATTTTTCTGCAAATCCTCTACATACTTCATTAAAAAGGCATTGTTAAATTTTCGTTGTTGCTGTATGCTTGCATACAAACGCCTGAATGATCTTATGTAAATGGGAAAAGTCAACACCCAAAAATAAAAAGGGTGAGCGGTAATAATGAATTCCTTCACAAAAAAAGCCGGACTTTTTTATGCCGGCTTTGTTTAAATAAATAAACGCTTATTGTTTTATGAATTGGAATGACTGAGTCTTTTCTTTTTGTGTTACCTGAAGATAATACGTTCCGCTTTTTAAACTACTGACAATAAAATCGCAACTGCCTGCCTGAACACTTGCTTTCTTTACCACATTGCCCTGCGCATTTACAATGCTTAATATTGTTTTGTGTATTGCACTTAAACCCTCAATATGCAGCACATCTTTTACAGGATTAGGATATAGTTTTACAAGACCATTGTTGCCATTGTAATACACCACATCTGAATACACCGTGCTGCCATCTTTCATTGTTGCTGCAATGCGGTAGTAGGTGTTGGGTTGTGCATTGCTTACTGCATAATTGTAAACCTGCTCTTGGCTGTTGGCTGTTGGTTGATGGCTGACAGTTTTTGCACTCACTCTTTTTTGTTCTGTAAAACTGCTGCCGTTGCTGCTGCTTTGTATGCTGTAATAGTTTACGCTGCTGTTATTGGTGGTGTACCATGCAAGACCTTCACTACTGAGCCATGATTTAATTTTTGTAATGAGGGCGTTTTCTGTTTTATCGCCAATATATCTTACTAATGAAAAATAATTAGGGCTTTCATCGAATGATGATAATCCGGTTAAGACGATTTTTCCGTCAGGCTGTAAAACCGAAGAATTTGCATCATCATATAATTGCAAATCGGTTACAACCTTTCCGTTTATGCCAAAGCTTGAATCCAGCTTGCCATCGGGCAGGCAACGTGCAAGTGCAAAATCTGAAGTTGCATGAAAGGAGGTATAGGCATTTCCGGTTATAATAATCTTGCTGTTAGATTGCAGTAAAACTGATTTGCCCTCTGAATAATTATTAAACTTGATAGTTACTTTACCTGCGCTTCCAAAATTTGCATCGGTAGAACCATCTTCATTGTATCTCACAAGTGCCATGTTGCCGTTAGTAAAAAATCTGTTGGCAACGCCGGCTGCAATAATCTTTCCATCTTTTTGTAATAAAATATCATGAATTTCTTCGGCGTTTGGGCCATAATCTGTTATCACCATTCCATTATGGCCGAAAGAGGCATCCATGCTTCCATCTGGCAGGTAACGCGCAAGGGCAAACTTGGGGCTTACATCATTTCCATCTCTGCCACTGCGGCCACCTGCTACAATTCTGCCATCATTCTGCAGGGCTAAAGCATTTACAACTTCATCCTGAGAGTTATTTAACCCTGTAACTACTTTACCCTCATCTCCGAAAGAAGCATCTGTTTTTCCATCGGGCATATAGCGAAGTATAAGAAAGTCTTTGAAAAGCTCCAATGGTTGCCCGAATGGGTTAGCAGAATATCCGCCCACCAAAATTTTTCCATCATCCTGTAAGACAAGGGCAAAAGCCTCTTCAATTTTGTCAAAATCTACTTCTATCTTACCGCTTTCCCCGAAAGCTGCATCTAATGTGCCGTCTGGCAGATAACGGGCAATAAGAATATTCCAGTCGGTAATTTCATTTCCCTCTCCATCGTCAAAATTTTTATCAAAATAATGGCCTGCAGCAACAATTTTATTGTCCGTCTGAATAGCAATGGCAAAGATTTCCTGAAATTTATGATTAAAATCCGTTACTACCTGTCCATTAGTGCCAAAAGAAGTATCAACGTTCCCATTACTAAGATACCTGGTCAACAAAAAGCCACCTCCTACAAGTTGTAAATCTGTTCCGGCTGATACAATCTTCCCATTCCTTTGTAATGCGCTTGCATAATTTATTCGGGTAACTGATGTTTGTATAAGTGTCTTGCCATTATTGCCAAATGTTTCATCTAATGTGCCGGGCTGCGTGAAAGCATCAGAAAAAAATAATGAAGTAATTAATAAAAAAGTAATTGTTTTCATGATATAAGTTTTAAAAAATTAATTCTTATTGTTCATTGCAATCTATATCTGCGCAGTTAGCACTTTCATAATCATCAGCGGTATTATCCGTATTGCAGTTACCGTCATCGTGCCTATTGTTTTTACAGTTAACAAACAGATTTTTTCCTAAGGTTTCGTTGCGGGAAACAGACTGAAAAAAAGTAGCGCATCGCTGAACTATATATTCTGCACCGAGATATCTGTATTTGTATCCCGTTCCAAAGTCTGATCTATAAGTGGCACATGCATCAGCACAAGTTGCATTAATTATCAGAAAAGCGAATGGGGGGGGTAAAAATGTTTCATCGCAAAATCATTACATTAAACGGGTTGAAACGGATTTTTTAAAGTTAATAAGAATATTATTTTTATTATATTACTGCACTGCAAAATTTTGGTATTGTTACCAACATGTGTATTTAATTAATCTATAAATCCATGGAGGCGATTAAAACAAAATTTATCGTTTCCTGGTTCTTAAATTTTTGCTGAGAATCTTTTTTGTTTTGATATAAAAGCAAAACTGGATCAGCCATCTCATAAAAATATTTGTTGCTGGTTAAATACTAGCATCGACATAAAAAAGATGTCAATTAGCAAGATCGCCGGGAATTATTTTTTACGGTTGTCTTAATACCATTCTTCCCAATTTCATATAAAACTTAGCTTTGCGCATAAATTAATAACGATGAGCTTAGGATATTTTAATTACCCCATGCCCGCCAATGAACCTGTGCAGCAATACGGCGCGGGTTCCCCGGAAAGGGTTGCCATTAGAAAGGTTTTAAAAGAGTTAAAGGGAAAGCAAATTGAAGTGCCCATGTATATTGGTGGCGAAGAAGTGCATACAGAAAAAAAGGTGGCGCTTCATCCGCCGCATGAGATCAGTCATACCCTTGGAAAATTTAGTATGGGCGATGAAAGCCATGTACATGCGGCCATAAATGCTGCATTGCAGGCAAGAGAATCGTGGGGCAATATGCCCTGGGAAGACAGGGCGCATATATTCTTAAAAGCAGCTGACCTTTTGGCAACAAAATATCGCTATCATATTAATGCCTGCACCATGCTGGGCCAGAGTAAAAATGTTTACCAGGCAGAAATTGATGCGGCTTGTGAACTGATTGATTTTCTTCGTTTCAACGTTCATTTTTTAAGTGAGATTTATAAGCAGCAACCCATCTCTTCACCCGGTATGCACAACCGCACCGAGTGGCGACCGCTGGAAGGTTTTGTGCTGGCAATCACCCCATTCAATTTTACGGCTATCGGTGGCAATCTGCCCACCAGTGCTGCTATGTGCGGAAACGTGGTTGTTTGGAAGCCTGCCAATACACAGGTGTATGCTGCACAAATGTTCATGCGCATTTTAATAGAAGCAGGATTGCCTGCATGGGGTAATCAACCTGGTGTATGTAGATGGTCCGACCATTGGTAAGGTATGTTTTGCGCACCGTGATTTTGCAGGTGTTCATTTCACAGGTTCTACCGGCGTATTTAATTTTATGTGGAAGACCATTGGAGAAAATGCTGCCCTTTATAAATCGTATCCAAGAATTGTAGGAGAAACCGGTGGAAAGGATTTTGTGATGGTGCACAAAAGCGCGAATGTAGATGCCACAGTTGTTGCATTGGCACGAGGTGCTTTTGAATTCCAGGGACAGAAATGTTCTGCTGCTTCCCGCGCTTACATTCCTTCTAATATTGCAGATGAAATAAAAGAAAAATTAGTTGCCACATTAAAGACCATGAAGATGGGAACGGTGGAAGACTTTGGAAATTTTATTAATGCAGTTATTGATGAAAAAAGCTTTGATAACATAACAAGGTATATTGATAATGCAGCCAAAGATCCCAATGCAGAAGATTATTGCCGGTGGAAAGTGTGATAAGAGCAAAGGTTACTTTATTGAGCCAACGGTTATTGAGGCAAAAGATCCAAAATATGTAACCATGTGCGAAGAAATTTTTGGACCGGTATTAACCATACATGTGTATGATGCAGATAAGTTTGAAGAAACACTGGAATTGCTTGATACCACCTCTCCATATGCACTTACAGGTTCCATTATTTCTCAAGACCGTGCAGCCATTAATTTAGCAACCAATAAACTCAGACATGCTGCGGGTAATTTTTATATCAACGATAAACCTACCGGGGCAGTTGTTGGTCAGCAGCCATTTGGTGGTGCACGTGCAAGCGGCACAAACGACAAGGCAGGCAGCATGATAAATCTGTACCGCTGGTTAAGCGCACGAACCATTAAAGAAACCTTTAATCCGCCGGTAGATTATAAGTATCCTTTTATGGAAAAAGATTGATTTTTTAAAAGTCTTTTTTCTTATGATGTGGTGATTATTTTCCCTCATCATACAAATTATTTAATCAGATTTGAATAGGTGGCGATGGCATGAAATTTATATTTAGTTTTCCATAAATAACTATTTATCCACTAAACATTGCTTATGTCAATTAACTAACTTTAGTTTCTTTAAATTGCTCTTCCAAATGCTAACAGATTTATGTCAATGACCTATTAACAACTTAAAATTTTATGCAAAACGAACAATGCTTATTTCACGGCGGAAATAGATCTATTGTTATGTCTGCCGTTTGTACTCTTGCATTTTTTATTTCAACCTTTTATTTTTCTCCGGCATTTTCTCAAACAACTTTCACCGTAACGGGAACTGTTACCGGGGCCAATAACACGCCTTTGCAGGGAGTAAGTGTTGTAGAGAAAGCCTCAGCACGGGGAACCATTACGAATCAAAATGGATATTTCTCCTTACCGGTTTCAAGCTCAAATGGCACGCTTGTAATAGATTATGTTGGGTATACAACCCAGGAAATCCCGATAGCCGGCAGAACCAATGTAACAATTTCACTTGCACAGGGGGAGAATATTATGAATGATGTGGTAGTGATCGGTTATCAAACCGTAAGAAAGAGAGATCTTACCGGTGCCACTTCTATTGTAGATGTAGAACAACTTAATAAAAACACCACCAGCACCGTTGCTGAAGCACTGCAGGGGTTGGCAGCAGGTGTTTCGGTTAAAACAAATGGCGAACCGGGTGGCGGCGCAAAAATCGATATTCGCGGAACAGGCACTTTCGGTCGCAATAATCCATTATATGTTATTGATGGAATGCTGAGTGATGCCACACCCGATTTTAACCCTAATGATATTGAAACCATTCAGATATTAAAAGATGCATCTGCCGCTGCTATTTATGGTTCCCGCGCTGCGAATGGTGTAATCATTATCACCACCAAAAAAGGAAAACAGGGTCCATTGGTTATTGGTGCTAATGTAAAATATGGATACCAGCAGTTTCATAAGCGTTGGGACCTGATGAACAGCACCCAGTATGCTGCGCTTAACAAACAGGCTTACATTAATTCAGGGTTCACACCACCGGCCAGTTCAGATGCGGAATTTAATCCGGCAATAAATACAGACTGGCAGGATCTGATGATGAAAGACGGAAGCACACAGGATTACATGTTAAGTCTTTCAGGCGGAAGTAATACAGCCACCTATTATTTATCCGGTGAATACTTCAAGAACTCCGGAACCCTGATAGATAATTCATTTGAAAGGGCAGGTGTAAGGTTAAATACAACAGGCCAGCGCGGACGGTTTAAGATCGGTGAAAATGTTTATCTCTCTTACACCCACACCGACCCTGCAGAAGGCAATGTTTTTCTCGATATGTTAAGCATGCCGCCTACTATGCCCGTTCGTGATACCAGCCGTTATTATGATGCTGTGGAAAATCCGCAGTCATGGTCTTATGGCGATCCCCAGTACGCAAATACTTTCGGCACAAATACATATGCGTTAAACCAGTTAAGGCAAACAGATCTCACATTTTACAAGGTGCGTGGGAATGCCTTTGTTGAATTTAGAATATTCGATTTTTTAAACTATAAGTATAATGCGGGTATAGAAGCCAGCTTCGATTATATAAAACAAAATCAGCTACCGGGTAGAATAAGGCAGGGTACGCCTTATATGCGCCCAACATTAAATGAAAGCAGAAACAATTTTCTTTCGTTTCTAAATGAGCATACCCTGAATTTTGATAAGCAATTTGGAGATCATAAAATAAGTGCTGTTGCAGGTATAAGCAGCCAGACTTTTAAAGTAAATACGCTTGATATTCAGAAAATAGACCTGGCAGCCTATTCGGGAGAATATTATTTTGTTCCCGGCCAGTCCGGAACTCCTGTTGTAGGCGGTGGAATTTATAAATGGGCCAACCTGGGTTACCTGGGACGCGTTAATTACAGCTTCGCTGATAAGTATTTACTAAGCGGAACCGTTCGCCGGGATGCAGATACACGATTTGGACCTGCTAATCGTTGGGGAACGTTTCCTGCCATTTCTGGAGCATGGCGCGTGAGCAAAGAAAGTTTCTTTAATGTAAATGCCATTAACGACCTTAAGTTCAGGGCATCTTATGGAGAGCTTGGTAACAGCGAAATTTTAAGTCCGTTTCAATATGCGGGTAACATCAGTGCATTTCCAAGATATGTATTTGGAACTAATCAAACTATCAACCCCGGGGCAACAAACATTGCACTTGCCAATCCCGATCTTAGGTGGGAAACTAAAAAGACTACCAATATTGGTATGGATCTAACGCTCTTTAATAACAGGTTTACAACAACAATAGATTATTTCATCATTAAAACTTCTGATGTATTAGTAAACCTGCCCATTCCTTTAACTACGGGTAATGCAGGGGGCAATCCTCCGGTTAACGCAGCTTCATTGGAGAACAAAGGTTTTGAATTTACCGGCACCTATCATTCAGCAAAAAATCCTTTCTCATGGAACCTTTCTGCCAATGTTACAGTAATTAAAAACAAGGTAACCAGCCTTGGAGATATTGGAGATAAATTGTACATACAATTGGGTGATACCCGTACACTCGCCGGTCAGCCCATAGGCGTATGGTATGTAATGAAGACCGATGGAATTTTTCAAACCCAGGAGCAAATTGACGCATACAGAAATAAAGATGGAGAGTTGATAGAACCGTGGGCAAAACCAGGCGATATTAAATATGTTGATGTGGATGGTGATGGCGAAATAAATTTTGATAAAGACCGCACATTTTCCGGATCGCCCTGGCCAGACCTTGAAGCTGGTTTGGTATGGGATGCATCTTATAAAGGTTTTTCTTTTTCCATGCAATGGTATAGTGTATTCGGAAATACGGTGTATAACCGCCCCTTATATAATCTGGACAGGTTAGGACCAACAGACGACCAGGCATACCGTGCCGGCATACAACCATGGACACCTCAAAACCAAAGCACAGAAATGCCAAGAATTGGTCATTCAACTTCACAGCAACCAGACCAGGGTCTGGTGTACAATGCAAACCCACAGTCAGACCGCTGGCTTGAAGATGGATCGTATGTAAGACTAAGAAATATAGAATTAGGGTACGATTTTTCATCAACCATGTTAGACAGGATTGGGTTTAAAACCGGTCGCATTTATGTGAGTGGCCAAAACCTCATCACCATTACAAAATATAAAGGTTTGGATCCCGATATTACCGGGCCGAATATTTTTGAAAGGGGTTTGGATTATGGACAGTATCCTCCTCTTCGTATTTATTCTGTAGGTCTTCAATTTGGTTTTTAGAACAATTTAATTTTACAAAGATGAACAGAAAATCATTTAATATTTTTTTAATCATAACAATACTGGCAGGTTTTACAGCCTGCGAAAAAACACTTGATTTAACCAATCCGAATGGGCCCGATGAATCAAACTTCTGGCAGTCGGGAGAAGATGCATTGTTAGGTGTTAATGCTATTTATGGCAATAATTACCGCAATGGGTTATACCCCCGCTGGTTTGGATTACATTACGACGCCCGGTCTGATGACGGTTGGGGAAGTTCAGGATGGGATCAGATCTTTACCGTATCCAATTTCCTCACAACTAACTACGATGCTGAGCCTATCAACCGTACATGGGCGCATTTATACCGGGGAATTTACAGGTGTAACCAGGTTCTTGCAAATGTTCCGGGCATTCAAATGGATGAAGGTTTAAAGAACAGGTACCTTTCCGAAGCAAAATTCTGGCGGGCCACTTATAATTTTAACCTTGTGGTTTTGTGGGGAAACGTGCCTCTGATACTTACACCTTCACTCCCTACCGATCTACCTTCGCAGGCAACGCCAGAGCAGGTTTATGCCCAAATTGAAACCGATCTTAATGAAGCAGTTAATAATCTGCCTGCCACCTACGATGCAAACAATATAGGCCGCATTACCAAGGGCGCCGCTTATGCAATGCTGGGTAAGGTGTACATGCAGCAACGGAAATGGGATCAGGCAAAAACTGCTTTGCAGTGGCTGGTTGAAGGCAGTGGTGCAGGTATTTATAACCTGGTAAGTAATTATGGAGATAACTTTTCTCCCAGTACAGAAAACAATGTAGAATCTGTGCTTGAGATAAATTTTAAAGCACAGCAATCGGTAACGGATGAAGACGATCCTAATTCAAATGTAGGTAACCAAAGAGAACCATTCTTTGCACCCAGCCCGCCCGGTTTTAATGACCTGGAAATGCACCGCTGGGTGGTGTACGAATTTATGAAAGATACAACCGCGGCAGGAACACGCGATCCACGCCTGGCAGAAACAGCTATTTTCGATTCAACAGATGTTCGCGGGCCTTATTACAGTATTTTCTGGGGCAGAAGTTTCGCAAGTTTGCTTTCACCCGCAGATAAAAGGGTATGGTACCGTAAATACACGAACGACCGCACATCAACAGGAATAACATTTGAGGGAGAGAAAAACTTTAGAGTAATTCGTTATGCGGATGTTTTATTAATGTATGCCGAATGCTTAAATGAATTGAACCAAACTTCACAAGCATACCCATATGTTGACAGGGTTCGGCAGCGTGCCGGTCTTAATAAACTTGCCGATGTACAACCCGGCATGTCGCAGGCCGATTTCAGAAAGCAGATTGAACATGAGCGCATAACAGAACTTACAGGAGAAGATACAAGGTGGTTCGATCTAGCGCGCTGGGGATATTTTGATGATGCAGCAAAAATTGCTGAGATGAGTGCAAGGGATTTTGAATTTGAAAATTTTATTCCTGCAAAAAAATATTTTCCCATTCCCCAGTCTGAAATTGATATAAATCCAAATCTTGTTCAAAACCCCGGCTGGTAATTTAAAGCCGATGAATTAACTTAAGTGTATGAAAGCCTGGAAATATGTGTTAGTGCTATGGTTGATGGGTGGTGTTTCTTGCAGTAAAGACACAGGGAACGATACCATAATAGATCCACCTCCGCCGCCACCGGTAATTGCTGATGATTCAACTTTTACAAATCCGTTACTTTCCAGCGGACCCGACCCCTGGGTAACACAGAAAGACACTAATTATTATTATACCCATACTGTAGGTAATAAGCTTGTTTTATATAAAACCAGTAAAATGAGTGAATTGGACGAAGCCCGGGAAACAACGATATGGACACCATCTCCCAATACCAATTATTCCGACGACATTTGGGCGCCGGAAATACATTATGTTCAGAACAAATGGTATATGTACTTTGCCGCAGACAGCAGTGGGGTAGATGCAACACATCGTATTTATGTTCTCGAAAATAGTTCAGCAGATCCCCTTTCTCCTTCATGGATTATGAAAGGCAAGGCTGCCGACCCATCAAATAAATGGGCAATCGATGCTACTGTACTTGAATATAAAAGTGTTCTGTATATGGCATGGAGCGGGTGGGATGATGGCCCCGGTGTACAGCATATTTATATTGCCAAAATGATTAATCCCTGGACCATTGATGGTAACAGGATAAAAATTTCATCACCCGAATATTTATGGGAAAAGGTTGGGGCACCCGTTAATGAAGCGCCACAGTTTTTAGTAAATCCTTCAGGTAGAGTTTTTCTTACTTTTTCTGCAAGCGGCTGCTGGACGGATGATTACAAATTGGGGATGTTAACACTTCAAGAAAATGGAGATCCTTTAAACCCTGCAGACTGGAGTAAAAATCCAGATCCTGTTTTTACAAAGAACGCTGCCAGCAGTGCTTTTGGTCCCGGACATAATGCGTTTTTCGTATCAAGAGATAAAACTGAAAATTGGTTGGTGTATCATGCCAACACCTTGTCTCATCCAAATAATGACGGATGTGGAGGAAGCCGTAGCCCGCGCATGCAACAGTTTTCTTTTAATGCAGATGGAACGCCCAATTTTGGGGAGCCGGTAAGAATTAATACAAAAATTGTAAAACCTTCCGGGGAATATTGATCATGAGAAAAATCCTAATTCAGATTGCTTTTATATTTTTAACCGGCACCCTCAATGCCCAGGATAGTACGTTCACAAATCCTTTATTACCATCTGGTGCAGACCCCTGGGCCATTTATAATAACGGTTACTATTATTATACCAATACCACGCAGGATAACATTACAATTTGGAAAACAAAGAACATTGCCAACCTGGCGACCGCTTCTAAAAAAGTGGTTTTTACCCCACCGGCCACCGGTGGTTACGCCAAAGAATTGTGGGCACCGGAAATACACCGGATAAAAAATAAGTGGTACGTGTATTTTGCAGCCGATAGCGGCAAAAATAATTCTCACCGGTTATGGGTTTTAAGAAATAATAGAAAAGATCCATTTAAAGGCAAATGGAAAATTAAAGGAAAGCTTACCACACCAGGAGACAAATGGTCAATTGACGGAACGGTATATAATCACGAAGGCCAATTGTACTTATTATGGTCGGGCTGGGAAGGCGATGTAAACGGTCAGCAAAATATTTACATAGCCAAAATGAAAAATCCATGGACGGTCGTGGGGAAGGGAAAAGACTATCTACACCCACCCTAGATTGGGAAACGCATGGTGATTTAAATGGTGCGGAAAATCCTCCGCACGTAAATGTAAATGAAGGCCCTCAGATATTAAGGCACAAGGACAAATTGTTTCTCATTTATTCTGCCAGTGGTTGCTGGACTGATTACTATGCATTGGGTTTGCTGTCAGCCGATGCTTCTATAAACCTGATGGATTGTACATCATGGAAAAAAACACCCCAGCCGGTTTTTAAAAAGTCGGCCGAACATAGTGTATACGCACCTGGGCACAATTCTTTTTTTAAATCGCCCGATGGAAAAGAAGATTGGATATTATATCATGCCAATGATAAACCAGACCAGGGTTGCGGTACATTCCGTTCTCCCAGGGCGCAAAGATTTACGTGGAATAGGATGGAACTCCAAATTTTGGCGAGCCTGCATCAACTGATAAACCATTAAAAATTCCATCAACAAACTAAGTCTTACTATCTAAAAAACTAAAACGAATGATTGCATTGCTTCGACAAAAAATCTTTTCTTACTCTTTACTTGTTATTTTTTGTTGGTATCTCACTCAAGGTTTTGCACAAAAAGAAATACAAATTATTTCTCCCGAGAAAAAGTGGAGCATTGAAAAAGCCAACCAGTGGTATAGCCAGCATAAGTGGTTAACCGGTGCAAATTATATTCCCGCCACTGCCATCAACCAATTAGAAATGTGGCAGGCAGAAACTTTTGATTCAGCCACTATAAATCGCGAATTAGGCTGGGCGCATAACATTGGTTTCAATACCATGCGGGTGTTCTTGCACAGCATGGCTTATAACCAGGATGAAGCAGGTTTTATGAAACGCATTCACACGTTCCTGAATATTGCAGACCGAAATGGCATTAAACCCATGTTTGTATTTTTTGATGATGTGTGGAATGGTGAACCTAAAGCTGGTTTGCAAATCTCTCCAAAACCCGGCATACATAATTCAGGATGGGTGCAGGATCCCGGGCAAAAGGCATCTTACGACTCAACACAATTTCCGCGGCTTGAAAAATATGTAAAAGAAATTATGACCCATTTTGCTCACGACAAAAGAGTGCTGATGTGGGATTTGTATAACGAACCCGGTAATTCCGGCAAAAGAGATTCATCTTTTTCATTTTTATCGAATGTTATAAAATGGGCGCGCGATGTAAACCCCGACCAGCCTATAACTGTTGGTTTATGGGCATGGGACCTTGAGAATTTAAATGCACTTCAGCTCGTAAATTCTGATATCGTAACCTACCACGATTATGAAGAGCCGCAATGGCATTTAAGGGTAATTCAATTATTAAAAGCAAGTGGTCGTCCGCTAATTTGCACAGAATATATGGCCCGCACCCGCAACAACAGGTTTTCTAATACAATGCCCCTGCTTAAAAATGAAAACGTTGGTGCAATTAACTGGGGGTTTGTTTCAGGAAAAACAAACACCATTTATGCATGGGATACACCTATTGCAGATGGCAGTGAACCTGTAGAATGGTTTCATGACATCTTCAGGAAAGATGGTACCCCCTACCGGCAGGATGAGGTAAACCTTATAAAATATTTAAATGGAGTAAAATAAAATCTTTCGATAATAATCACTTTAAAAATTGCAGAAATATGAAACAAAAACTACTCTTCATTTTGGGCATTACCGCCCTTTTCCACCTTTCATCCAACGCACAGTTTAATATAACTGAGTTGGAAAATGGTGCAGTACAGCACTCAGAAATTGGGGCTGTGGATATTGACAACGATGGTGACATGGACCTGATCGTTAGCGGCGAAGACGGTGCCGACCGCAAGACAAATGTTTACCTGAATGATGGGTCAGGAAATTTTACTTTGATTTCTTCACCTTTTCCTGCCGTTACACGTCCAACCATTGATTTTGATGACATAAACAATGATGGAAATGTTGATGTGATCATATCAGGGTTCCCTGCCATCGGACCTCCTGTAGACAGTATATTCACCTCTGATGGTAACGGAAATTTTACCAACGCCAATATTGCCATTCCTCAAATGGCGCCGGGCAGCGGCATGGCAGACCTGAACAATGATGGATATACTGACATCTATGTTTTCGGAAATAAATTTGAAGGACATTCAAAAATTTTCTTTAACGATGGAAACGGTGGTTTTACCGAATCTGCTCAATTTGAAGCATATAACTTTATAGATCCCGATGTTACCGAAGTAGATTACGATAATGATGGGGATATAGACCTTTTTGTAAATGCCGGTTTTGAAGATGGTGTAGGCACCAGGTTTTCTAAAATGTTCGAAAACAATAATGGCAATTTCACCGAGAAAGACCTGGGTCTAATACCTAAAGGTTACGGCTCAGCAGTATGGGGCGATTATAATGGCGATGGTTTTCTTGATCTGTTGTTAAACGGGGATGGTTACCTCGGCTCAGGCGAAGATAATGATGGCGTGTATCGTCTTTACAGGAATATTAATGGCGTGTTTGATATTGCTACAACCTTTGAATTTTACAGGCAAAACAGCACCGGCGATGGTGCAAAGTTTGCAGACTGGGATAATGATGGCGACCTGGATGTTATAATAACCGGCTGGAATGGCAGCAGGCAGGCAACCGATATTTATTTAAGTGCAGGTGGTGTTTTTACACCCTATTCCAGCAACGAAAATATTCCGGGTGTTTCCGAAGGATCAATTGAAGTAGCAGATGTTGATAATGATCGTGATCTCGACCTTATTATTACCGGTTTTTCCGGTAACGAATTTAATGGCGGGGGCAGTGCCTATAACCGCAACGTAGCACTTGTAATGGAAAATCCTGCGACTACGGCAAATATTCCACCCCTCGCACCAACCAACCTAAGGGCCACAGGATCACAAAGTGCCATAACTTTTAGCTGGGATCGCGCCACAGACGGAACAACACCGCAGTCTTCTATCAGTTATAACTTGTATGTTTCTAACGATCAGGGGCAGGTATTTCTTTTTCCTAACGCTGATACTGCAACAGGCAGAATGTTGGTACAACATTTAGGTAACGTACAACTAAACAATAGGTGGGTACTTAAAAATTTACCAGCAGGAAATTATTGCTGGGGTGTACAGGCTGTAGATAACAGCTTTGATGGTTCAGCATTTGCAAAATCTTGTTTTTCAGTGAATGCAGATGGAACCCTGCCTGTCGTACTCTCATCATTTACTGCTAAAGCGGATGGTAATCGTGCAAAAATTGAATGGGTAACTGCATCTGAACAAAACAGCGATCGTTTTGAAGTTAAACGTTCTGTTGACGGAAGAAACTTTACATTACTGCAAAGTGTAAAAGCAAAAGGTACAACTTCTGAACCCAGCAAGTATGTTATCTACGATAATAAACCTGCAAATGGAACAAACTATTACAGCCTTACTTATTTTGATAAAGATGGTAAAGTTACCAGTTACGGCATTGTTACCGTTGCATTTAAAAATGGCAATGTAATTATTAAGACTTATCCCAACCCAACAGCAAAAGACCTGGGCTTCACTATTAGTAATTATGCAGGAAAACAGGTTGCTGCTTCATTAATGGATATCAATGGCAGGCTTGTGCATAAAGAAGTGATTCAGACAATGGAGGGCGAACAGTATTATAAATTACACCTTAACGGAAAACCGCAGAAGGGAACATACTTCCTGATGATTACCGGAGAGGAATTGAAAGAAACGCAAAAAGTTATAGTTGAATAAATTTTTTTGAGCGCATCTTTTTTTGATCCCGGCAGAATTTTCTGCCGGGATCAATTTTTTTGTACACCTTAGATACTATATTTAAAAAATTAATCCTACAAAATGCTAAGCATAAATTTATCCGGTTTAAAATTTCACGCATACCACGGTTTACACTCTGTAGAAAAGGAAATGGGGGGCGCCTTTCTGGTAGACGTAAAGGTGCAGTTCGAACCAAAATCAATACCGGTACACCATCTGAACGAAACAATTGACTATACATCCATATTCCGCGTGGTGAAGGAAAGGATGAGTGTTCCGGCAGAATTGCTGGAAACCCTTGCCACAGAAATAGCCTCAGACCTTTTCAGTGCATTTTTACAGGTAGAAGATGTAATTGTTAAAATAACTAAAGTTTCTCCACCAATACCTGGCTTTGAAGGTTCGGCTGCTGTTGAATTTGAAATGAAAAGATATTCGTCCAGAAGGCATTAATACAACTTGCTTTCTGAAATAAGTATTCATATTATGATAGTAGCTTTTGTTACTACTTGTTTTGAATAAATTTTAATGTTTTAGTGCATAGTGGCGAAGAGCTGAAGAATAAATACTTAAAAAACCGGATGCCGAAACAAATTCACTGATCAAATTATATTCTCCGCTGAAGCCACAGTAGCACAAAAGCCAAATCAGGGCATAAGAAAGAAACGGGCTGTACATCGTTTCTTTCTTGATAGGCACAGCATTCATGAGTGCCATAAAAAAATCAATTGCTATTGCGAATAACTTTTCTTTGGTTCGATTCTTTTATATCAAGATTAAGAAATGAACAATTTCTTAATGAAGCGATGTTCGATAATTCAAAATGTATAATTCTTCGTTCTTTATTGTTTGTCTAAAAAAGAACCAAAAAAAGACCCCCGGAAACGATTTACAGCCCGTTTCCGGGTGGTTCGCTAATGGGCTGTAGTGCATGGTGATGAAGGGCTGCGAACATCAATATTTGTAAGATCAGATGCTGAAACAATTACAGCATGGCGAAAGCTTTTATCTGGTCAATAAAAATTCTTCTGCTGAAGCCACAGTAGCACAAAAGCCCCAATCAGGGGGAAGGAAAGAAACGCGTTGTACATCGTTTCTTTCTTGATTTTTTTGTTACTTTTTTTACCAAGAAAAAAAGTAAGTAAAACTACTCTTTCACAAACCTCAACGTCTGCACCTGCTCTGTGCTTTGCACACGCAATACATACTGCTCGGCTTTCAGGCGGCTTACATTATAATTATAAGTTGTTGATGAATGTACTGTTGTACTCAGTAACACCTTGCCACCAACATCGCGGATGGAAAGCGTAATATCATGACCAAAATGCACAAACAAATGAAAGCAACCTGCTTTCATTTTTATTGATTTAAATTTGGAGTATGTTCCTCTTCAGAAACTTTACCTACTGGATCGATAAAAGAAAATGGAAATACATTTTTCTTTTAAAAACCATTCAGTTGTCGGCGTCATAAATTTTACTTGGCAGTTGTCTTTTATTTCTTGCGGTAAATTTATTTTTCACAACATTCAACTTAAAATTTTATGGCTCACTATTACAGGCTTGGAAAAATTCCGCATAAACGCCATACGCAGTTTCGCAAACCGGATGGTAAATTATATTCAGAACAATTGTTTTCTACAGAAGGATTCAGCAACGATTATTCTTTATTGTATCATACGCATCCTCCAACAATTATTATACAAACGGATGAACCGTATGATGTTATGCCCCAAATTGCAGAAGAAAAAATGCTGAAACATCGCAGCTTTGAAGGATTTAAAATTAAACCTGAAAGCGATTATTGTCGAAAGCCGAAAACCCGTACTTGTAAATAATGATTGCCATATTGTACTTGCTGCACCCGCAACAGAAGCATGACAGATTATTTCTATAAAAATGCTGATGCCGATGAAATGATTTTTGTGCATGAAGGTAGCGGCAATCTTGCAAACGCAGTATGGTGAATTGCAATTTGGTTACGGTGATTACCTGGTTATTCCGCGTGGCACTATTTACCAGATAGAATTTTAATGATGAAAACAACAGGTTGTTTATTGTGGAATCTTTTAGTCCCATTCGTTATCCCAAAAAATATTTAAGTAAGTATGGGCAGTTGCTTGAACATTCACCTTATTGCGAACGGGATATTCGTCCACCACAAAATCTTAAAACCATTGATGAAAAAGGTGATTTTCTTATCAAAACAAAAAAGAAGCGGGATGCATGTATCAGCATTCATTATGCTCATCATCCTTTTGATGTGGTGGGCTGGGATGGATGTTGTTATCCTTTGCATTCAGCATTCACGATTTTGAACCGATAACCGGCAGGGTTCATCAGCCACCGCCCGTTCACCAGACTTTTGAAGGCAATAATTTTGTGGTGTGTTCTTTTTGTCCACGCTTGTTCGATTATCATCCGCAGGCAATTCCTGCACCATACAATCACAGCAATATTGACAGTGATGAATTATTGTATTATGTTGATGGCGATTTTATGAGCCGAAAAAATGTTACCCGGGGTATGATCACTCTGCATCCCGGCGGAATACCGCATGGTCCGCATCCCGGTGCGGTTGAAAAAAGTATTGGTGCAAAAGAAACAAAAGAACTGGCTGTGATGGTAGATACTTTTCATCCTTTACAACTTACGGTAGATGCACTGGAAATTGAGAATCCCGGATATGTTATGAGCTGGGCTGAATAAACTTCTTAAACGATAAAGGGATAAAATGGTTGATAAAATATTTTATGAACCCTTATAACTACTGATTATTTTATATAAATTGGTCATCTAAACATTGTAAGCATTATGATACCATTTAGTGAAATTAAAGTTGGGGATTATTTGTTCGGCGAATTTGAAGGAAAGACCTGGGAAGGGCAGGTAACCCGTTTAAACCGCGATGATAAGCAGGTTTGTGTAGAGACAGAAGTACAGGAATTTTGGTTTGAAACCGCACATTTGCAACCCATACCATTAGATGAAGCCAGCATGATGAACCTTAGTTTTGAGAAAGAAGTTTTACCTGATGGAAGCATAAAATATAAGAAAGGCGCTTTTCGCATATTGCTTCCCGCAGAAAATGATTTTGCAAATGCAGAAATTTGGTACCGGCAGGATAAGCGCCATCACCCCGAATTAAAATATGTACATCAACTTCAAAACCATTATTTAGAGATGACCAAAGTGCACCTTACCAAAGAAGCACTGGTGTAACAGTAATTAATAAATGGTTTGGAATTGAGAAAATTTTTTTCAGAAAAACCCATCATTCAGCCATCCTGTATTTGTTTCTACAGGATGGCTATTTTTTTGCGGATAAATCATATGATCTATATACGATTGCTTTTAGTAGTGATTTCATTTTATTTAGGCTTTTTGCCTTCTGCCGCACAACAGTTTGGCGGTACACCACCGGGTGTAAAATTTAAACAGATCAACACCCGAACCGCACGGGTAATTTACCCTGAACAATTAGATTCTTCTGCGCAGGTCTTAGCTTCAACCATTACCACCCTGCATAATAATTATGCTTCATTAGGCAGCAGGCTTAGAAAAATAAATATTGTATTGCAACCCGGCATCACTGTTTCTAACGCATATGTTGGTCTGGCACCTTACCGAAGTGAATTTTATTTAACGCCGCCACAGAACGCCTTTGAACTGGGGGCACAAAGCTGGGTGTATAATCTTGCCTTACACGAATACAGGCACGTGCAGCAATACAGCAATTTTAATGTAGGGTTATCGAAAACCATGTCTATCCTTTTTGGCGATGGCGGGCAGGCACTTGCAAATGCAGCATCTGTTCCTAACTGGTTTTTTGAAGGCGATGCGGTATATAACGAAACAAGTTTAAGCAGGCAGGGCAGGGGAAGGTTGCCAGATTTTTTTAACGGGTTTAAAAGCATGTACTTTCAAAATAAGGCCTACACCTATATGCAATTGCGTAATGGGTCGTACCGCAAATACTTTCCTGATCATTATGAACTGGGTTACCTGCTTGTTGCTTACGGTAATGAAAAATATGGGGATGATTTCTGGAAAAATGTAACGCATGATGCAGCCTCTTTTAAACCTTTATTTTACCCGCTTCAGGGGGCCGTTAAAAAATATTCCGGAATAAGTTTTAAGCAGTTTAAAAATGATGCTTTTACATATTTTGAGCAGCAGTGGCAGCATGAGAAAATAAAAGAAGATACCTCGGAATACCTGACAGTTATAGAAAAAAATAATGTGGTTAATTATAGATATCCATATGCCGGGGATCAGCAGCTGATTGTTTTAAAAAACAGTTATAAAAAAATTCCTGCTTTTTATAAAATTAAAGATGGTAAGCAGTATAAAATAAGTGCACGCAGCATTTCCATTGATCCATATTTTAGTTATAACAATAACAAGATTGTTTATGCCGCTTACCAGCCCGATGTGCGCTGGGGCAACCGCGACTACAGCATAATAAAATTGCTCGATGTGCCTACCGGCAAAGAAAAAAGAGTAACATCCCACACAAAATATTTTTCGCCCGATATATCGCACCACAGCAAACAAATTGTTGCCGCAGAGGTGATACCTGGTAAAAACAGCAGCCTTGTATTACTCCAGGAAAATGGTGTTGTTATTAAAAAATGGAAGAATGATTCAGGCTATATTTTTTCTCATCCAAAATTTTCAGAGAATGATGCACAGGTATATGTGGTGGTAAGAGATAATGCCGGGCTAATGGGTATTCGTGCTTATGATATTGCATCAGAAAATACCCAAAACATTCTCCCATTAAGTAACCGCATGCTTGGTTTTCCGGTTGTACAGGGCGATACTCTGCTATATACTTCATCTAATAAAGGCAGGGATGAAATATGGGCATATATAATTTCCGAAAACACACATTACATGCTTGTATCTAACCCGGTGGGCATGTATCATGGAACACTTAAAAGTGGAAGAATTGTGGCTTCGGCATTTTCCGCAGATGGTTTTAGGCTGGCTGCATCCACCCCGCAATGGCAACAGGTAAATATTATGGCAGATACCTTATCAGGCTTATATGTGTCCAAACCATTTAGCAGGGGTGATAATAATTTGCAATCATCCATTGCAGGGCAAAATTATTCATCGAAAAAATATTCAAAATTCACACACCCATTCAACTTTTATAGCTGGAGTCCCTATATACAGCATCCTGATTATTCGGTGGTAGTTTATGGAGAAAATGTGTTGAATACTTTTCAAACACAGCTGTCGTATACCTATAATGCAAATGAAAATTATAACAGGGTGGCGATCTCTGAGATCTATGGTGGCTGGTTTTTGCAACCTTATATAGAATTAAGTGAAGTATTCGACAGAAAATTTGCTATAACACCGGATACAGTTGCACAATGGAACGAGTTTAATGCACGGGCCGGTTTAATTCTACCTTTAAATTTTTCCGGAGGAAAGTTTTACCGCAGGTTTACTCTTGCAGCATCGTATAATTTCAATTCAATTCAATATAAAGGAGAGATGAAAAATCTGTTCCTGAATAAAGATTTTGGTTATGTACAAGGCAGGTTATTATATACCACCCAATTGCAGAGTGCCGTACAGCAGATCTTTCCACATTGGGCAAACAGCTTTATGTTACAATACAGGCAAAATATAACAGGTAACCGGGCAGTGCAAACACTTTTATCGGGCAATCAATATTTACCGGGACTTTTACCAACACACAGCCTTGTTGTAAATGGTGCATGGCAGTCGCGTGACACTGCGAATAATTATTTCTACACCAATAATTTTCCCATTTCGCGGGGGTACGAATTAATTAATTTTCCGCGTATGTATAAGGTAGGTGCGGAATATCATTATCCTCTTTTTTATCCTGACAGGGGTTTTGGAAATATCGTTTTTTTCATGCGCATCCGGGGAGATGTATTTTATGATTATACCAATGCAAAAAGCCTGCGCACTGGTACGCATTACCAGCTAAGATCTTTTGGTACTGAAGTGTTTTTCGATACAAAGTGGTGGAATCAGCAATTCATAACCCTGGGCTTAAGGTATACCAGACTGGTAGATAATGCGTTGGTGGGGTTAAAACAAGATCGGTGGGAATTTGTAGTACCTGTTAGTCTTTATTGAACCCATTTTATTTGACTGATTCTTGTTGCAATTTTCACTCCAATCGGCTACCTTCAAATAGCCATTTCTAACATTCCTCATCTTAAAATTTCAACATGAAAAAGTATTTACTTTTGGCAGTTGTAAGTTTTATTATTTCTGCCCAGGACCTTCCTGCCCAACTATTTCAAAATTTCATTGGTACTGCATCTGCAAGGGAATTTGCAAGGGCTGTTGCCAAAAACGGTAACTACTTTATGGTTGCCGGCAGATACCGTTTATCTTATTATGGAAAAGATCACCCCGCCTTAATAAGGTACAATAGCAACGGTACTTTAAATTTTGCCAAAAGAATAAACACGCCGGGTGGTGTAGCTGCCGAACCTTACGATATTGAGGCTGTAAAAAATGCTTCAGGCGGTGCCGATGGATATATAATGCTGATGTATGTAAATGCTGACATAGTGGTTGCAAGGCTAACTAATGGCGGCACCATTACATGGGCTGTAAAATTATATACCGCGGCAAGTGAATTTGCCAGAAAAGTAAAACCTATTTATTCCGGCACTACCCTTACCGGTTTTTATGTTGTGGCAAACCGGTACCAGGAAGGAGGGCTTCTAATTAAATTAACCCCATCCGGCACTATCGACTGGCAAACACGAGTAGAATCTGGTTACACTAATTATGAATATGTTTTTAATGATATTGCACTAACCTCAGATGGTGGTTGCGTGGTCGCAGGATGGCTCACGGGTGCAAACAGTTATTCTGCTTTATTTAAATTCTCGAATACCGGAGCATTATCGTGGTCAAAATATTACGACTTTTTTTCTACACCATATGCGGGTGCAAGGTGCGTTGCAGTGGTAAGTGACGGGTATGTTGTTTCGGGTGGTGATGCAAATCAGAACCTTACTTTTAAAACCAACACTTCCGGCGTAGTACAATGGGCTTACAAGTATACAGCCACTGGAATTACTTATACCGAACCATATGATCTTACAACAGATTCTAAAGGAAATATTATACTTGCGGGACCTGTTTATTCTATATATCCCATACCGGCGAACATTATAAAATTAAATTCAACAGGCAGTGTGTTATTTGGTTCAAAGTATGAATACAATACACCTTTATATGATATTGATATGGACGGTGCCGGTTATGTGGCTGTAGGGTCTGCCAATGAAAGCAATACTGCTGCAGATATTTATCTTATTAAAACCAATTCTCTGGGTGCAATTACTTCTGCTTGCCCTCCTACAGCATTATCCGTATCGAGACAGTCACCTGAATATATATCCCAGCCTTCAGCTTCCGCATTTCGTTGGGATGACTCCCTTCTTTGGTTAAAATACAACCTTTCAGTTACTTCTATAAGTACGGAGCAGGAATATTGCGGAAGCAACGCTCCTCCAACTTTTGCGCATGAAGCAGATGAAAATCAACCCCTTACCGGTACTTTTAAAGCATTTGCCGATTTGGCCGGTTTAACGCTGAATATATTGTACAATAATGTGGAATATGCAAATGCTGATAAATATGAAGTGGCACTATATAATAATACAGGGTCATTATTATCCAAAAAAATTCTGTCACCCAACCAGCTTATAAAATTTAGTATGATTAATAATACCGCAGGATTATATATGGTTGTACTAATAAAAAATGGAGTTGTTGCAGAAAGGCAACATGTGGTCTGGGTAAAATAGATAATTTACATGTTTTAAGCCCTGCAAAAGCGGGGCTTAATTTTTGACTGATATTGCGCGGATATAACTGAGAGGAAAGTATATGAAGAAAGGTTATTATGTTATTATAGGGATCCTAATAATTGTTTTGGGCGTTTTTCTGTATCTGCATTTTAAAACAGAGAAGGTAAGCGTGGATGAATCTATAGCAAAAAGTGAGTCTCCAATTGACCTCAGGCCACTCATTATTGCCAAACTTCAAAGGATGGTAAGCGAAGGTTCGGAAGGTTTGTACAAATTGCAGATAGAAAAAATTGAACCCGATGTTCTTGCTGCACGTATTGACGTATTTAAAGCCATGCTAATACCCGACACCGCAGTACTTAAAATACTTGATGAAAGAAAACAGGCTCCTGATGATGTGTATAAAATTACATTGGGCAACCTGCATATAACCGGGTTGGGCCCGGCAGATTTTATTAATAAAGACGATTTAAATATTGATACCATTTATATAACAAAACCAGATATCGTTGTTTATCATGAACCTAAAACGTACAATGAATTAGAAAGAAAATTAAATGATTCTTTAACCCTTTACCAAAAACTAACAAAAAATTTTAAAAGTTTTCATGCTGATGCAATTGTGATCGATAACGGAACATATACTAATCATAACCTCACAAAAAAAAATAAAACCACCAAGCTGGAGAACGTAGGCATTACTTTATCAAACCTTACCATAGATTCCTCCACCCAATACGATAAAGACCGTTTTCTTTTTGCAAAAGAAGCCCTGCTATCTGCAGGTAATTACGCTTATCGCACACCGGATAGCCTGTATTTTTTCACGGTTAAAAAAGTACAGTTCACACATTCACAAAAAAGGTTAATTGCCCGTGGTATAGCGCTTAGTCCACGCTATAACAAAGAACAGTTTATGAATATTACAAAAGACCGCACAAACAGGATGGATCTTAAAATGAGTGAGGTAACATGCAACGAAATCGACTGGCTAAAATTTGTGAATGATGATGTATTACTTGCTTCTTCAGCTATTGTGGACGAAGGAATGCTCGACGATTATCTTGACAGGTCACTTCCCGTACCAAAGGATTTTACTTACAAAAATTTCCCTAGTCAGGCCATATTAAAGCTGCCATTAAAGGTTAATATAGCTTCGGTACAAATTAAAAACTTCAGGATCCATTACGAAGAATTCAGCCCTTTGAGTAAACAAACCGGTGAAATTATATTTACAGGTGTGCAGGGGCAAATGAAAAACGTTACGAACATGCCTTATGCCATAAGGCAGAATAAATATCTTGTGTTTAATGGTTCTATGAATTATATGAAGGTGGTGCCTGTAAAAATTCACCTGCAATTCGATCTAACAAAACCTGAGACAGGAGATTTTACTGCAAAAGTTTCTACTGGCAGCATTAGTAAAGAGCTAATTAACCCCATTGCAGAACCACTGGGTATGTTCTCTATAAAAAGCGGTGAAGTAAATAGTTCGGCATCAAGTATTTCAGGTAACAATTACAGGTCTAATACTACAGTAACTTTATTGTATAAAGATCTGAAAATTACGCCCCTTAAAAATGCTGATGGATCAGGCGAACTCAAAAATAAAGCTATTACCGGGTTTGTTGCAAATACATTTCTTATAAAGAATAATAACCCCAAACCTGGTGAAAATGAAAGAACGGCACAATTAATAGTAGAGAGAAAAACTAAAGGATCTTTTTATAATTTTCTCTGGAAATCTATGCTCACCGGCATTTTGGAAACAATCGGTCTGCCTACAAAAATTGCGCAACAGCAACAATAAACAGTACTATTGGTGCATATGTTATAGTGCACATGAGTGCGACGCAACAGGTGCTGCACAAAGATTACGGGCGGCACCCTAAAAATCTGCCAATTACCAGTTGATTAATTGGTTAATTACCGCTTTATTTGCATCCTTATTTAACAATATTGTTTATAGGGTAGCCTTTACCTTCATTCGAAAAATTACGCTGGATGAAAAATTTTTTACTTGTATTTAATGTGTTGTTATTAATTGCTGTGGGTTACCTGTATTTTGTACATTTCAACAGCGGAGAAAAACAAACAAAAGTTACAACAACCGTTTCAGGAAAAGACAGCGTAAACCTTAAGATCGCATATTTTGACCTCGATACCCTGGAAAATAATTACGAGTATTTTAAAGAACAACGTAATTACCTGAAAGCGAAAAATGACGAGGTGGAAAAAAAACTTTCCCGTTTACAAAATGATTACATGGCTAAAGTAAATGATTATAATAAGCGTGGCCCATACCTGTCGCAGGCCGAGCAAACCCAGATACAGGAACAACTAATGAAAATGCGTAACGACTATCAGCAGCAGGAACAAGCCCTCGGACAGCAGTTGCAATCCGAGACCATGAAAAAAATGCTGGATATTAAATCCAAAATACAAGACTTTTTAAAAGTGTATGGAAGAGAAAGAGGTTACAGTTATGTGTTCGCCACAAGCAGCGATGATAACCTTATGTACTATAAAGATTCAGTGAGAGATATAACACATGATATCGTACTCCAACTTAATAAACTTAACGAATCGACTAAGAAAAAGTAATTTTGAACCATATTGTATTACCTTCAAATCCCGTTTATTCAACGGGATTTTTTTATAAACCTATTCGCCGCTATTAAGTGGCATTACAACTGAATATGCAGGATACAAAAACCAATTTTAAACCCAGCCTGGGATTAATGGATGCCACCATGATCGTTGCAGGAAGCATGATAGGGTCAGGAATTTTTATTGTTAGTGCAGATATTACAAGGAATGTTGGTAGCGCCGGCTGGCTGATCGCCGTTTGGGTAATAACTGGTTTTATGACCATAACTGCAGCCGTAAGCTACGGTGAACTTAGTGGCATGTATCCCAAGGCAGGCGGGCAATATGTATATCTAAAAGAAGCATTTAACCCGCTGGCCGGGTTTTTATACGGGTGGAGTTTGTTTGCAGTAATACAAACGGCGACCATTGCTGCAGTGGGCGTGGCTTTCGCCAAGTTTACAGCTTACATGATACCTGCCTTCAGTGAAAATAATATTTTGTTCGATCTGGGTTTTACACAGGTTTCAGCGGCACAAATTGTAGCAATATTGCTCATTATTTTTCTCACCTACACAAATACCAAAGGTATTAAAGGAGGTAAGCTTATACAGAATACGTTTACCTCGGCAAAGCTTCTATCGCTGTTTGGTTTAATCATCTTTGGCTTTTTGCTTGTAAAACAAAATTTTTGGGATGAGAACTGGCAAACAGGTTTTACTGCCATGCAAAATATGGGAGCGCCTGTAAGTAATGGCGGCATTCTGCCTGTTGAATGGTTGCCCATAAACGGAGGAGTTTTAGTGGGGGCTATTGCAGCGGCAATGGTTGGTTCAATCTTTAGCAGCGATGCATGGAACAATGTAACATTCATCGCCGGTGAAATAAAAAATCCGAAGCGCAATATTGGTTTAAGCCTTTTTCTGGGAACATTTATCGTTACCATTATTTATGTGCTCACCAATTTAATGTACCTGTATGTGCTGCCTTTACAAAATATTGCCTTTGTACAGAACGACCGTGTGGCAATAGCTGCGGCAAATAATATTTTTGGCACAGCAGGTACAATTGTAATTGCGGTAATGATTATGGTAAGCACCTTTGGTTGTAACAACGGGTTAATACTTGCAGGTGCGCGTGTTTATTATACAATGGCAAAAGATGGTTTGTTTTTTAAAAAAACGGGCACCCTAAATAAACATGCTGTTCCGGAATATGCTTTGTGGGTACAATGTTTTGTTGCATGCCTTCTTTGCCTTAGCGGCAAGTATGGCGACCTGTTAACTATGGTATCTTTTGTGGTGGTGATCTTTTATGTGCTCACCATAATCGGTATTTTTATATTGCGAAAAAAGAAGCCCGATATGCCACGTCCATACAGGGCATTTGGTTACCCGGTTCTCCCAATTATATATATTTTACTGGCACTCGCTTTTTGCATAAGCCTGGTATGGGCATCACCTACATATGCATTATGGGGGCTTGCTATTGTAATTGCCGGTATACCCTTATATTTTATTGCCGTTAGTGTTAAAAATAAAAAAGTTGAAGAATAGGTATGATTGACTTTGATCAATTATTTCAGCAGTTTTCAGGTAATCGCGTTGCCGTAATTGGTGATGTTATGCTTGATACCTACTGGTGGGGAAAAGTTGAAAGAATTTCTCCGGAAGCACCGGTTCCGATCGTATCACTTGATAAAAAAGAAAAGCGAATTGGAGGTGCCGGTAATGTTGCCTTAAACACTGTTTCACTTGGCGCGCCTACTACCGTTTTTTCTGTTATGGGCAATGATGATGATGCGATGGTGCTAAACAACCTGATGCAACAAAGTGGAATTGATACCGCCGGGTTGTTACGTAGCAAGGATAGAATTACCAGCAATAAAACCCGCATTATAGGCCGTAATCAGCAGATGATGCGGTTAGATGCTGAGATAACTACCGATCTTTCAGACCAAGATGCAGCTGGGTTACTGCATGCTTTTACATCTTATGTACAACAAACCAAACCCGATGTTGTGATCTTTGAAGATTACAATAAAGGTGTGTTAACCGAAAAAGTTATTCACCGCATTGTTCAAATTTGCAGGGAAAATAATGTTGTTACTTCGGTTGATCCTAAACGCAAAAACTTTTTTGCCTTTAAAGATGTTGACATATTTAAACCCAACCTGAGTGAAGTGAAGGATGGTCTGAACCTTTTAATAGATGATATTGATGAAGACCTGATGAACAAAATTCATGTGCAGTTGCAAAGTGTTTTAAATCACAACATTTCTCTTATTACGCTTTCAGAAAAAGGTATTTATTATCACCATCAACAAAACAAAAAAATCATTCCTTCGCACATTCGCAAGGTAGCTGATGTTAGTGGTGCAGGCGATACTGTTATTGGTGTGGCATCGCTGGTGTATGCCTCTACCCGGGATATAAACCTCGCTGCAGAGATGGCTAACATTGCAGGCGGGCTGGTATGTGAAGAAGTGGGCACCGTGGCAATCAATAAAGAAAAGTTGCTGCACGAGTGCAGGGAGTTGCTGGCATAAGTTTACTTTTCTTTCAGTCGATTTATGATCTTTTAAAGAATTGTGTTGCAAGTTTAAAAACCCTTTAATTAGTTCACTCATTTCTTAGAAATTTTCCGCAGGTAAAAACTCTACTTTCGCTTAAATCGTAATAATGATGTATGGGTAAAATTTCAATGGTAATACATGGCGGCGCAGGCACTATTCTTAAAGAAGATATGACCCAACAGCTCGAAGCAGGCATATAACAACGGGTTAACCAAGGCACTGAATGCAGGTTACGCGGTTTTGGAAGAAGGTGGCTCGCAGTCAATGCAGTAAAAGCAGCTATTGTTTATTTGGAAGATAACCTGTTGTTTAATGCAGGCCGAGGATCAGTTTTTACAAAAAAGGTGTGCAGGAAATGGATGCAGCAATTATGGATGGAAGCAACCTGATGGCAGGCGCCGTTGCCGGTGTAAGAAATGTTCGCAACCCCATTGAGCTTGCAACGGAAGTAATGCGCAACAGCAACCACGTTTTTTTAAGCGGTAAAGGTGCCAATGATTTTGCCATAAAACAGGGAATAAAACTGGAACCCGATGAATATTTTTTCTCCCAGTTCAGGTACGACCAATGGAAAGCAAATTCGTGACAGTGATAATTATTCTCTCGATCATACACATCAGCAGCTTGAAGAATTAATGAAAGATAAAAAATTTGGAACCGTTGGTGCCGTTGCCTGCGATGTGAATGGAAATATTGCGGCAGCTACAAGTACCGGTGGTATGACGAATAAAAAATATGGACGAATTGGTGATAGCCCTGTTATTGGAAGCGGTACTTATGCAAATAATAACACCTGCGCCATTAGCTGTACCGGGCATGGAGAAATATTTTTGAGAACAGTTGCTGCCTACGATGTAAGTTGCTTGATGGAGTATAAAGGCATGACGCTTCAGCAGGCTATGGATGAAGTGGTTATGAAAAAACTTAAAAGATAGATGGTGAAGGTGGGATGATAGGTGTTGACAAGAAGGAAATGCAGCAATGATCTTTAACAGCGCAGGTATGTACAGGGGCGCTAAAAATAATGATGGTCTTTGCGAAGTGGCAATTTATAAATGAATGATGAACCTATGCAAAAGTTTGCGGTAATTGTAGCCGGTGGTAGGGGCAAGCGTATGGGAAACACGGTGCCCAAGCAATTTTTGCTTATACATGGTAAGCCGGTTTTATGGTATACACTGGAGGCTTTTTTGCGTGCATACGATGACATGCACATTGTACTTGTACTGCCCGATGAATTTATACAAAGGGGTAATCAGATCGCAACATCTTTCGGTAATTTATCAACAAGAATAACATTAACACCCGGGGGATCTACAAGATTTAATTCTGTGCAGGAAGGTTTAAAACTGGTAAAAACGCCTTCGATTATTTTTGTGCACGATGGTGTAAGGTGCCTTATTTCTATACCATTAATTCACCGTTGTTATACACAGGCGCTTGAAGCTGGCAGCGCCATACCTGCGGTGGCCGTGTCTGACAGTATTCGTATTACAGAAGGGGATGCCCATATAGTGAAAAACAGGAATAATGTTCGTATTATTCAAACACCGCAAACATTTAAAAGCGAATTATTATTGCCTGCATTTAAATTGCCCTTCCAGGAATCTTTTACCGATGAGGCAACTGTGGTTGAAGCTTTTGGTGAGAAAATATTTTTAACGGAAGGTGAGTACGATAACATAAAAATCACCCGGCCCATTGATATTGTCGTTGCTGAAAAAATTATTGAGAACAGGTTATCGCTTAAAGAGTCGAAGGGGTAGGGGAAGTGTATTGAAATTAATACGTGTATAAGGTTGATTTATTGCACCGAACTTTTCATAAAAACTTTTTACACCCGGGATATCCGATCCTTCAAAATCTAATATCAAATCTGTTCCTGAAAATTCCTGTATTAGACTGTCGAATAAAAATGTATTTGATTCCATCTTTCTGCCATTGCCGGTAGTGCTGTTCATAAGATTATATAACCTGTTGTTATGTTTCAGGAATAAGGCAATTGAAAGTAATTCATCATTTTTATCACTCACGCTTCTTACTAAAACCATATGTTCTTCAGACAATTGTTTGCACAATACCTGGAAATTCATAAAGTCTGCCGCCCCCGCATTCGCAAGTTTATGATTGTATAATTCCCTGTACAATTAAATGGCTGTATCTGCTTTGTCTGTTTTGTATTGCAACTGAAATTTATTTGCCTTCTTTAAATTATTATGCAGGTCTGTTTTATAATTTCTTTGAATTGAATTATAATGAGGAGAAAGCTTTAATATATAATTGTTGCTTTTTTTTGTGCGGGGCGTTTTACCGGTAATTTCATTTAAAAAATTGAAGGCATAAGAACCATATTGGCAAAAATTAAATAATGCTTTTACAAAAGGCTGGGCAATCTTTTCATCTACTTCGCCGATCCATCCTAACTGCTGTATAAACGGGACGTCGTAAATATATTTTATTCCATATTTTTTTCTCCACGGTAATGCCATTACTGTTTCATAATTATTCAGCACAATGCCATTCCAGTTATCGCACATGGTATCAAGATAAACACTGCGCGAATAAATTAAGCCATTGGGTGCAGCATCAATACATGCATCCCATTTCTTACGGTCAATTTTGTTTGAAGAAATATTTTCAACTGAGATAAGCATTATAGCGGTATCAATGTGGTTAGTTTATCCGTTGTTAATACCTGTAGGTTTATATTAAATGTTACTGTCTTAAAAAAATGTTTCTGCCCCAGGTAACTTTTATAATAATCATCATACGCCCTGCTGTACAATAATGGAAAGTAAATATTTATTAAAGAATTGAAGGGCGAAAACTGTAAGCCTGCATCATATAATATAGATCCATTGGGCGAGGTGCCGTTCCATCCTTCGGCATAGGTGCCGAAGTCGGCAAAGAATTTTACAGGCAGGTTAAAGGGCAAAATTTTAAAGGGGTTTATTTTACCAGGTATGTCGCCTGAAAAATTGATGGCAGCTATCCATTTATCGCTTCTGCCAAGTTTATTTCCGAGCAAAGAGGTATTAACTTTAAAAAATCCATCACGTTCTATTACCTGCTGGCTTTGCCATCCGTCAAATTCATTTCTTCCAATAAAATAATTGCTGTAGGTGTAATCTTCGTACCCGTTGGGGGCTGAAAGATTTAAATGATACCGTTGTGTTTCAAATTGCTGAATAATATTCTCTGCTTGCAGGTAAAAAAATTTCCCTGCAAAAAATCGCATATTCAATCCTTTATTTTCACCTTCAGGAAAATTGAAAAAATATTTGCCTGTTAGGCCTGCTCTTACAAATGCTGCTCCCTGTTGTAAAGAAAGCTGAATATTATACGGATATAATACCCTGCTGTCTGCCAGTGTTACCTTAAGTTCATTAATGTAACGGGATGATGCAATTTTTGTTGCACTATAAAATGTATCAATGGGTGTTACGTTCTCTACAAAATTCAGATTATCTTCTTTAAATAAAAATGATCGTGCATGGAATACCCATTTTTGGGTTGATCGAAGGTTTTTGTTATACTTTGTTACTTTAATTGATGGAACAATCCGCATCATTTGTAAAAACAACTCGCCATTTTTTGCATCGTTAAATTCGTTTACAGAATATTTTACTCCGCTTAAAGATAATTCAGACCAGTATTTTTTTGTAAAAACATTGAATGAAAATGTACCCACGCCATTTATTTGTTTGCTGTTAATTGCATAAACAGGTGCCACAAAAAAATTAAAATTATTTAAGGGCAGCTGGTAATTGTGCACTGCTGTACCAATCATAAGCTTGTCATAATTATTATATCCTGCTACGGGCAGGAATGAAATATAATTATACCTGTCTGTTTCTTTTAAATTAAAAAACAGTGTGGGCTTAATGTTTCGTTTAACCGTTGATGAAATACCGCCTGTCGAAAATAATTCTGCATAGGCAGTACCTAAGTTTATACCACTTGAATGTTCAATGCTTTTAAGAAAATCCTGCGGATATGGGTGTTTAAATTTCCACTCGTTATAATAGGATTGCATGCTATTATTAAACACAGTCTCTCCAAGGCTGTCTTTTAACTGTTGCATCCACAAAGCTGCTTGTTCATACACCACAAGGTTGTAATTCATTGGTGTATAATTACCCGCGTTACCATCAACCGGCTGGTCTTTTTTTAGCTTGCTATAGGTAGAAAGCAGGGTGCCATAAATATCTTTTGGTAATTTCTCTTTAAATATTCCTTTTTCATTCAAAATAAAGTTATCGACCCGTCCATATTTCTGCATCTCGTACCGCTCCTGGTAAAAGGTATTCATGCCCTCATCCATCCATGGGTGGTCCCGTTCATTACTTGCTAAAATACCATAAAACCAGTTATGCCCTATTTCGTGTGCGATAATTGCATCAAGCGTTTGACCACCGGTGTAGCTGCTTACGAATGTTACGGCAGGGTATTCCATTCCGCCTGTTCCTAATTGTTCGCTGCCAGCAACAACAGACACCTGGTTATATGGATAGGCTCCTAATTTTTCAGAATAAAAATGAATGGCATTTTTTGCATAGTATATGCTGCTATCCCAATTTTTTATTTGCCAGGGATGAAAGAATGAATAAACATTTACCTCCTGTTCATTTAATAAAACGGTATCGTACTGAACTAAAAAAAGTTTGCTGGCAAACCATGCGAAATCATGCGCCTGTTGAAGTGTATAGGTAAGTGTTTTTATTTTTGAAGAGGAGGGTGGCATTAAAGACAGTGAGGTTTTCTACATTAACCTTTTCCTGTTTTTCAAACCATTTATAGTTATTCTGTTTAGTTAAAGGTTGTACGGCTATTAGTTGCATTTTCTTTTCTTCTTCTTCGTTTGTGCCTTTGCCCGATGCTGCAACTATATAGTTTTCCGGTAGTGTTATTTTTACTTCCCAATTGCCAAACTCACCGTAAAATTCACCCTGGTCTAAATAAGGCATCGGGTGCCAGCCAAGCGCATCATATACCGCGGGTTTTGGAAACCATTGTGTTACCTGGTATGTTTGCCCGTCGTGTCCGCTTCTTGAAAAATGATAAGGCAACTGTACATGAAAGGGTGTAGTGATCTTTGCCAAAGCGTTTGGTGCCAGTGGTTCCGGTAAATAAACCTTTATTACATCTATATATATTTGTTGTTCTTCGGTAATCGCAGTTATGCCATTCACCTCAAAGTTTAACTGGTTAATATATCCCCTGTCTTTCTCTTTTGAAAAATAAAATTCGGTAGAACCGTTTTCTAATTGTTGGTCGCTGAAAGCGGTCTGATCGTTTTTATATGCATTGGGATATAGGTGAAACCAAATAAAAGAAAGGGTATCGGGAGAATTGTTCAGGTAATCTATCTGAATAAATCCTGTGAGCGAATGGTCTGCATCGTTTAGTGATACATCTATTGTATAATGTAATTGTTGTTGCCAGTATTTTTGCGCCATGCAGGAAACAGTGACGCAAAAAATCATCAGCATTATTCCTAATCTTTTATGCACGTATTCTCTGTTTATTTTCCCTTGCCCAGTACAATGGTTCTGAGTGTGTAAATAATTATTTTAAAGTCGAGTAGCAAAGAAACGTTTTCAACATATACCAGATCGTATTTCATTCGTTGAATCATTTCTTCTACTGAAGACGCATACCCAAACTGAACCATTCCCCAGGATGTTAAACCGGGTTTCACTTTTAACAGGTACCTGAAATAGGGTGTCTTTTTATTTATTTGATCAATGTAAAATTTTCTTTCTGGCCTGGGGCCAACAAAACTCATTTCCCCAATTAAAATATTCCATAATTGCGGTAATTCATCAAGCCTCCATTTACGCATGATCTTTCCCCACGGTGTAATGCGTGCATCATTATCGCAACTGAGGGCCGGCCCGTTTTTTTCAGCATCATTATACATCGAACGGAATTTATGAATCCAAAAAGGCTTGCCTTTAAAGCCCAACCTTTCCTGCGAAAAAATAACAGACCCCGAAGATGAAAATTTTGTTTTTACTGCTACAAAAAGAAGCAATGGACTTAATAAAATAATAGAGATAAAGGATAGACCGATATCGAGCAATCTCTTCATATTACTTTGCCATGCCGGCATTAAACCAGTATCTATATTAATGAGTAAAGCACTATGTACATTTTTTACCTTAACCGATCCTGAAAGTATTTCAAAGGTTTGGGGCACCATTTTAATTTCTACATCGTGTTCAGAAAGGGTGCTGATTATTTCGTTTACCTGGGGTTCATCGTTTTTGTCTAATGCTACAATTACCTCATGAATATTATTTTGTTTGATGATGGATTGTAACTCATTTAAATTTCCCAGGCATGGTAAAAATTTATTCAGCCCATTTTTGGAGAAATTGTTTAGAGCAACAAAGCCTAAAACTTTATGTCCGGTTTCTTTGTAGCTATGCAATAGTTCTTTTAAAGCAGAAAGTGAACGCTGGTTGTTTCCAATGATCATCGTATTAAAAAACATTTTCTTTTTTTCAAGGTGATTGCGTGCTATAGAAATTAATATGAAGCGCCCTATGTAAGTAAAAATGGTTTGAAGAATAAGCAGTAAAAAGAAAACTTTATAAAAATACGTGTAGTGCTCTTCACTATCGTTAAGAAACAAAATGAATAATAACAAGACCGAACCGATCATGGTTTCTATACATGTTACGGTTAATTCTGTAAGGCGGGATTTTTTATAAATTGATGTGTTATAAGACCCGGCAATGGAGTATAAAATAACCCAGAAAAGAATATCGAGCAACAAGGATTGTTTAAAGAAATAATCTTCAGTAAATAATCCCTTCAAAGTATACGGACCCTGTTGAAGCATTATTTTTCTTTGAAGTGCAACAATTATCCATACGCAAACAGCTGCAACAATATCTGTTATAACATACCAGGCAATATGTAATGGCTTAAATCGCTGCATTGAAAAATAATGTCAGCTCAAAATACTGGTGTTGCTGATCTTTTCCAAAATCTGGTGGGCTACTTCCATGGCAAGGTATCCATCTATTTCATTAATAACCGTTGGTTTATTTTCAATTATGGAGGATGCGAATGCCTTTAACTCTTCCCGGATGGCATTGCCCGGTTTTATAATGGGTGTTGCAATAGCAAGTGTTTTCTTTCCGGTTTGTGTTTCTATGTCGAAGGAAAATGTGTCTTTATCAGAAGCCTGCTTTAATTTAATGATTTCTGTTTTTTTCTCCAGAAAATCTATACCTATATAAGCATCTCTCTGAAATAGGCGCATCTTACGCATTTTCTTCATGCTAATGCGGCTGCTTGTTAGGTTGGCAACACAACCATTATGAAATTCAATGCGCACATTCGCGATATCGGGTGTGTCGGTAATAACTGCCACACCACTGGCATGTATTTGTTTTACATCGCTTTTTACCATGCTTAGAATAATGTCAATATCATGGATCATTAAATCTAATATCACGCTAACTTCAGTGCCCCTGGGGTTAAATTGTGCCAGCCTGTGCACTTCTATAAACATTGGCTGCAACTTTAGATGTTGTACCGAAAGGTATGCGGGGTTAAATCTTTCTACATGACCTACCTGGAATTTCACATTTGCCTCCTTTATCATTTTTATCAGGTGCTTACCTTGTTCCAGCGTGTCTGCCATTGGCTTTTCAACAAAAACATGCTTGCCCTTACGTAATGCCATTTCGCACAGGTCGAAGTGAAAATTGGTTGGAGCCACAATATCCACTGCATCTATTTTGCTTATGAGGGAGGTGGCATTGGTAAATCTCTTTAAATTATATTTTTCAGATACTTCAGCGGCATTTTTATCGTCGGGATCATAAAATCCCACTACCTGAACACCATCAATCTCTAACCAGTTATTGAGGTGAAACTTTCCCAGGTGACCTACACCAAAAATTCCAACTTTCAGCATAAAAAAATATTAGGGGTAAAGGTAGTAGAAAGCCTGCATGGTTTTTTTAATCGATGAGTATACCATCCTTCATATGCAATTCGCGGTCGCTTAACCGTGCCAGTTCCTCATTATGTGTTACAATTAAAAATGTTTGATTAAATTTATTTCGAAGGTCAATAAATAACTGGTGCAGTTCTTTTGCATTGGCGCTGTCGAGGTTGCCGGTTGGTTCGTCTGCAAACACAATGTCTGGTTTATTTATTAAAGCTCTGGCTACAGCTACACGCTGCTGCTCACCCCCGCTCATGGTCTGTGGTTTATTTTGCAGCCTGTTTTCGAGGGAAAGCATTCCTAATAATTCTGCGGCGCTTTCTTCGGCTTCTTTCTTTTTTCTGCCGGCAATCCATGCGGGTATGCAAACATTTTCCAGGGCTGTAAATTCCGGAAGTAAGTGATGAAACTGAAAAACAAACCCGATATGCTTATTGCGGAAGGCAGCCAGTTTTTTACCTTTTAGCACATGCACGGCCTGGTTATTTAAAAATATTTCTCCGCTATCGGCGGTGTCGAGGGTGCCAACAAATGCAACAAAGTACTTTTGCCTGCGCCCGATGATCCGACAATGGCGACAATTTCTCCTTTATTTATATCAATGTTCACCCCCTTAAGCACTTTAAGCTGCCCATATCTTTTGAATATATTGGTCGGCCTTAAGCATAGAAGTTTTTTATGAGTTGTTGCAAACCTAAGCACATTGAGGTTAGATATTAACCGGGGGCATTTTAAAAATATATTTATTTTAACCACTTTGTGTACAGTGTCATTTGGTTTTTTCGTTACAACACTTACTTTTGCGCAAAATTAAAGAGCCCATGTTTTGGACATTAGAATTAGCCAGCTACCTTGAAGAAGCACCTTGGCCGGCAACAAAAGATGAATTAATTGATTATTCAATTCGTAGTGGTGCGCCGCTTGAGGTTGTTGAAAACCTGCAGGAACTGGATGATGAAGGCGAAGTGTATGAAAGCATTGAAGATATTTGGCCGGATTACCCAAGCCAGGAAGACTTTATGTTTAATGAAGATGAATATTAAATAAACTGTTTGGCATTAAAAAAACCGTTGTTTTTAAGGCAACGGTTTTTTTATTTTATGATTTCAACACAGATTATTTTTCCATTTGCTCTATTATGCCCTGTGTAACGCCAGTAAAGCTAAACCCACCATCATGAAACAGGTTTTGCATGGTAACATATTTGGTAAGGTCGCTAAACAGTGCGGCACAATATGCTGCACAATCTTCCCCTGTTGCATTTCCTAAAGGACTCATTTTTTCAGCATAAGAAATAAACCCTTCAAAACCTTTTACACCACTGCCTGCGGTTGTGCGGGTGGGAGATTGTGATACTGTATTTATCCTAACTTTCTTTTTAACCCCATAATGATAACCAAAACTGCGTGCTATACTTTCAAGCAACGCTTTTGCATCAGCCATTTCATTATAATCGGGAAAAACACGCTGTGCTGCAATATAAGTTAGCGCTACAACGCTGCCCCACTCGTTTATCGCATCCATTTCCCAGGCAGTGCGTAACACACGGTGAAGGCTTATTGCCGATATGTCATTTGTTTTCTGGTTAAAGCCGTAATCCATTTCTGTATAATGCTTTCCTTTTCTAACATTCAAACTCATACCTATGGAATGTAAAACAAAATCAACCCCACCATTAAAATGTGTCATACTACCCTCAAACAACTTTTTAAGGTCTTCCATATTAGTAACATCGGCAGCAATTACGGGAGCCTGAACCGTTTCTGCCAGCTTATTAATTTCACCCATTCGCATGGCAATGGGCGCATTGGTTAATACAAGCTGGGCGCCTTCTTCATGGCATCGCAATGCAGTTTTCCAGGCTATTGATTTTTCATCAAGTGCGCCAAAAATAATTCCTTTCTTTCCCTTTAATAAATTGTAGGCCATAGCAGGTTAAATTATGTGTGCGCCAAAAGTAAATGATAGGTATTGAAGTGCAAAATGAACCCTGATCACCAATGCGTTTGACAGGAAAAATTGTTATAAAGGATGAGATGAAATAACTTAATCTAAAACAGAAGTATATTGCACATTTACAACAACCATCTTTTTTATGAAGCACTTGCCCCTTAATGCATCCATTTTTTCTGAAAACAGAAAACGTTTTATTTCTCAAATGCAACCTAACAGTATTGCCATCTTTAACAGCAATGATGAGTTGCCGAGCAATGGTGATGCCTTGTATCGCTTTCAGCAGAATACAGACCTGTACTGGCTTTGTGGTATTGACCAGGAAGATACCATGGTGATTTTGTACCCGGATAATCCTGATAAAAAATACAGGGAAGTGCTGGTGCTTGTAAGACCCAATGAACTTAAAGAAAAATGGGATGGTCGCAGGTTACGTGAAAAAGATGCCAAAGAATTATCAGGTTTTGAAACCATTGTTTGGCTCGACAGCATTGATGCACTTTTACAGGTTTGGATGCACCTGGCAGATACTGTTTACCTCAACAGTAACGAAAATGACCGCAAGGCAAGTTTGCTCGAAACAAGAGATTATCGATTTATAAATGAAATGAAACAACGGTATCCCTTACATAATTACCAAAGGGCCGCTAAAATAATGAAGCACCTTCGCTCCATTAAAACAGGTCTTAGAAATTGAAGTGGTGCAACAGGCTTGTGATATTACAGAAAAAGCCTTCAGGCGGCTGCTAAAATTCATAAAACCAGGTGTGATGGAATATGAGATTGAAGCTGAAATTGTACATGAATTTTTACGAAACCGAAGCAAAGGCGAGGCTTACAGCTAGCATTATCGCCAGCGGAGACCGGGCAAGAACATTACACTATGTTTCTAATAATGAAGAATGCAAAGATGGAGAATTGATATTGATGGATTTTGGTGCAAACTACGGCGGTTATGCTGCAGACCTTTCCCGCACAGTTCCCGTAAATGGAAAGTTTACTAAAAGGCAAAAAGAAGTGTATAATGCTTGTCTAAGCCTGCATAATTATGCAAAGAGTTTGCTTAAACCCGGCACTATCATTAACGAATACCACGAGCAGGTGGGGGATGAGGCAACCAAACAATTTCTAAAAATCGGATTGCTTAAAAAAGATGACGTGAAGAATGAAGACAACACAAACCGGGCTTACCGCAAATACCTTTATCATGGTATAAGTCACCACCTCGGGCTCGATGTGCATGACCTCGGTACCAAAACAGAAGGCTTAAAACCCGGTATGCTTTTAACCGTTGAACCCGGTATATATATTGAAGAAGAGCAGATGGGAATACGTATTGAAAACAATGTTTGGATTACAAAAACAGGAAATAAAGACCTGATGAAAAATATACCAATAACTGCCGAAGAAATTGAAAGATTAATGAAATAGGTTTTTAAGACGTACTCTGAGAAAATTATTTATGGTAAAGCACATTCCCAATTTTTTTACTTTATTAAATCTTCTTTTTGGTTGCCTGGCAATTATTTCAACATTGCAACCGGGTCTGGTTCCAATATTTATAGCAAATGATAATGCACTACAGCCTGATTTAAATACTGCAGGGGTACAGTATATAACTGTTCCTGTCCAAATTTGTATGGCCTCTGTTTTTATTGGTTTGGCTGGTTTGGTAGACTTCTTAGATGGGTTTGTTGCACGTGCACTCAATGCCACCTCTGTTTTAGGCAAGCAGTTAGATTCGTTGGCAGACCTGGTAAGCTTTGGTGTAGCCCCAGCTATGATTATTTATCAATTTTTACGCCTTGCATTTGCACAGCAACAATCAGGATTAAACATTTACAGCGCTTTTCTTTTGCCGGCCTTAATATTACCATGCGCAGCCGCTTACAGGTTAGGAAGATTTAATATAGAATACGTTGCAAAACCCGGCTTTTCCGGGTTGCCCACACCTGCTGCAAGTTTGCTGGTCGCCTCCTTTCCTTTAATATATTGGTTTGACGATGCACCATGGTTTACCAACTTATTACTTAACGAATGGTTCTTGTACGCAGTAATTCTGCTGCTTAGCTTTTTAATGATCAGCAAATTGCCCATGATGGCAATGAAGTTTGTGAAAGGAAATTACAGGGCATTGATTCCATTTATTTTGTTATTTGTTTTGGCAATTATTTACGCATTAATATGGGGTTGGATTTCGGTGCCTTTAATTTTTGTTACCTATGTTCTTTTATCTTTGTTCATAAACTTAAGAACGAATGACGTTTAATGTTCAGATTAAGGTAATGTTGCTGAAAGACCTCTTAGACCCCCAGGGAAAAGCCATCCAGGGCGGTATGCAAAATTTAGACCTTGGAAATGTACAAGACGTTCGGGTTGGTAAACATATAACCCTGCAGGTTGATGCAAACTCAGAAGAAGAAGCCCGCAATATTGCAGAAGAAGCCTGTAAAAAATTACTCGCAAACCCTGTAATGGAATATTACGAAATTGAAATGATCAACTGATTATAATTGCAGGCTAAGATATTTCTTACTTTTCCTGTTATATAATATGCTTTACTTAGTTCCCACCCCCGTAGGAAATTTAAAAGATATCACACTTCGTGCGCTGGAGATATTAAAAGATGTAGATCTAATACTCTGTGAGGATACCCGCACATCTTCTAAATTGCTTAACCACTATAACATTTCAAAGCCACTATTATCCTATCACCAGCATAATGAACATAAAATTCTCGCAGGGTTGGTAGACCAGTTATTAGCACAAAAGAAAATGGCCCTTATAACCGATGCAGGTACCCCGGGTATTTCCGACCCGGCCTTTTTGCTTGTAAGAGAATGCATTCACAATGATATAAAGGTGGAATGCCTTCCGGGTGCTACTGCATTTGTGCCTGCACTTGTAAATAGCGGACTTCCTATTAACAGGTTTGTTTTCGAAGGTTTTCTGCCTCTTAAAAAAGGCAGGCATACCATGCTTACTAAACTTGCAACTGAAGAAAGAACAATGGTTTTTTATGAAAGTCCTGTTCGCCTGGGCAGAACGCTAACAGATATGATAAAATATTTTGGTGCTGAAAGAAATTGCAGTGTTACCAGGGAGCTTTCTAAAATGTTCGAAGAGAACTACAGGGGTAATATTCAACAGGTATCCGACCATTTTTTATCTAAAACTGTAAAGGGTGAGATTGTTTTGGTTGTTGAGGGAGCTCCGTCAAAATCTTAAAAAAGGTTTAATTGTATTTTTATTATGGATGTTTTTTTTCACTTTGCAATAGTTTTATATATGCTGCAAATGAAAAAGTGTTTCACATTGCTATTTTTAGGTTGTATTTATGCCTTTTCTTCCTTCGGTCAGGGAAATATTCCATCGCAGGTAGAAGATGCACTTATAATTCGTTACCCGCATGCCGAAAAAGTTGAATGGACAAATAACCCCGTAAATTACAATGCCTCCTATTTGTTGAATGGGCACCAAATGCTCTCTTCATTTACCCATAAAGGTGACTGGCTTTGTACAGAAAGATTAATAAAAATGGAAGATCTACCGCAATGCATTATTTCTAGTTTAACCAAAGGTGAATATGCCACGTGGAATAAACCCGTGGTAAAAGAATGCAGACCTTCCGGCGAACCAATACAATATATGATTTTGGTTGAAAAACGCGGAAATTCTAAAAAGCAGCTGGTATTTAATGCAGATGGTAAATTATTAAAATCCGTTGTTACCCGCTAATTGCTTAAAAATTATTACTTCCTGTTTTGCCCCGGTTTAATTTACTTGCACTCCTTTAAAATTTAATATGTATGAAAGGACCCTCGGTACTTGGCTTTGTTATGTTTATTTCTAGCGTTGTGTTTGCCCAGCCGGACAGGTGGCAGCAAAAAATTAAATATCAGATTGATGCAGATTTAAATGTGCAGACAAACAAAATGCAGGGAGTAGAAAAACTTGATTACTGGAATAACTCACCCGATACATTGCACCGCCTTTTCTTTCACCTTTACTGGAATGCGTTTAAGCCCGGAAGTATGATGGATGTTCGCAGTCGCCATTTAGGTAAAACGCTATTATTTACTACCAAAAACGGAGATGAAATTTACGACTGGGATAGCCGTGTTGAAGATCGCATCAGCAAATTATCGCCTGATGAAGAGGGTTCGCAGGTTGTTAATTCATTAAAGATCGCCGGCAAAGCACAACAGTTAATAGAACACGAAACCATTCTGGAGGTAGTGCTATCATCACCTATTATGCCTCATTCAAAAACTTCTATGGAAGTTAGTTTCGAAGCGCAGGTGCCCATACAAATCAGGCGTAGCGGAAGGGATAATGCAGAAGGAATAAGATATAGCATGAGCCAGTGGTACCCAAAATTGGTGGAATATGATTACCAGGGGTGGAATGCCAACCCATACGTAGCAAGGGAGTTTTATGGTGTTTGGGGAGACTTTGATGTAAACATCACTATCGATAGAAATTATATGATTGCCGGTACCGGAACACTTTTAAATAATAACGAAATCGGGTTCGGATATGAAACAAGTAAAATAACTCCACCCGCCCCATCAGTAAAAAATCTTACCTGGAAATTTTCAGCTAAAAATGTACACGATTTTGTGTGGGCTGCCGACACGGCTTTTACCATGATAAAAAAGCAGGTTGAAAAAGGACCACTACTTTATATTGTATATAAAAAGGTTGACAGCCTCCAGCAAAAATGGGTAAACCTGGCAGAAACTGTGGAAAAAGCATATCCCTTTATAGAAAAGAATTTTGGTCCTTATCCCTATAAAAATTATTCTTTTATACAGGGGGGCGATGGTGGAATGGAATATCCCATGGCTACACTAATAAAATGTCCCAGTGTAGGAACAGCCCTGCACGAATGGATGCATAGCTGGTACCAGGGTGTTTTAGGGACCAACGAAAGTTTATATGCCTGGATGGATGAAGGCTTTACAACGTATGCCGAATCTAAAGTTTCTGCCTGGTTAAGAAACGATTCTGGTTTTGCTTTTAAAGGCAGTTATTCAGGTTATTATAATTTGGTTAAAAGCGGCAGGGAAGAACCCATGAGCACACATGCAGATCATTATAAAACCAATTATGCTTATAGCCAGGACGCCTATTCAAAAGGAGCTGTATTTCTTGCACAGCTTGGGTATATTGTTGGCGACAGTGTATTAAATAATATACTTCACAGGTATTATGCTGAATGGATGTTTAAACATCCCAATCCGAATGACTTTATCCGGATCGCCGAAAAAGAAAGTGGCCTTATTCTTCAATGGTATAAAGAATATTGGGTTTACACTACAAAAACCATTGACTACGCATTGGGCGAAATAAATAGCCAGGGCGATGGTACAACGATTAAAATAAAGAATGTTTCAGACATGCCCATGCCGGTAGAAGTTTTAATTACCTATAAAGATGGTTCTATGGAAATGCATTATATACCTCTTAATTTGACTTTTGGTAATAAAATTGCCCAAGGGAACGTTTCAAGAATTATTCACAAAGAGTGGAATTGGGTTAACCCTGAATATGACATGAATATTAGCCACAATGTTGGAGAAATAAAATCGATTGAAATTGATCCAGGTTTTAAAATGGCAGACATTAACAGGGCAAATAACAAGATTTTAGTACCTGAGCCTCAGAAATAATAAATTTATTTTTTTATAAATATGTTTAAGTCCTGATGGAATAATGAGGATTATCAGTTAAAAAAAAATTAAAGCAGTAAGAATTAAAGAATTAGAAAAATGGCAGGCAACCGATTTAACTAATGTGCGTATATACATAAACAGATTATAAACCCCTTCTTCACATTAAAAATTTTAATAATAACATTTTATTTTTAATTTGGACAGTATAGGGTACAAGATTATTTTTGCGTGCCTTAAAAAAAACATCAAAACCAATGCGAATGTTCCAAAATGCTTATAGCCGGATATTTGTTTTTGCGGCTGGCTTTCTTATTTTATCTAACCTTTTTTCCTGCAGAACTGATAGAATTGCCTATTTTAAAGATATTCCAGATACACTCAGGTCCCAAATTATTGTTCCTAACCCGGTTGATGCACCTGTAATACATCCTGATGATGTTATAAATATTACCATTCAAACACTCGACCCCAATGCAAATATGATCCTGAACCAGGGTAACCTTCCTGTAAACAGCGGCGCAGTTAGCAATAGCGGTGGAAATAATTTAAACCAGGCTGCAATTGCAGGTTACCTGGTAGATAAAAAGGGGGTTGTTCATTTACCATATGTGGGCGATGTTTTTGTTAAAGACCTTACCACTTCCGAAGCTCGCACCCTCATCACAGAAAAAATTGCAGTTTATTTTAGAGATCCAGTAGTTAATGTTAGGTTCTCAAATTTTAAAATAACCGTTTTGGGCGAGGTAAGAAACCCAACCACTTTTCTAATTCCCAACGAGAACCCGACCGTTATAGATGCCCTTGGTTTAGCGGGAGATATTACACTTTACGGAAGAAGAGATAATGTAATGCTTATCAGAACCAATGATGCGGGCAAAAGGAAATAGTTCGTTTAAATATGGATAGCAGTAAGGTCATAAGCTCACCATACTTCAATCTCCGTCCCAATGATGTAATATATGTTGAACCATCGTCTGAAAGGGTGGCCAGCGCAAGTGCTTACCGCACAAGAGATATTGCAATCATTGGAAGTGCCTTGTCCTTATGGTTGTAATTGTTGCCAGGCTTATCAGGTAATCGTATTCATAAAGTATTTCTATTTAATTTAATAATTCAAAATATGCAAGATTACAGAAATGATGTAGGAACAAATGGTGTTTCTTCTCATCAGGATGTTGATATTAAGTTTCTTGTTGCAAAAGTTATTGGAAACTGGTATTGGTATCTTTTGTCAATTATCCTTTTTTTAGGTCTAGGCTTATTTATTATGCTATTTACCTCTCCACGGTATGCTGTTACAGCAAGGGTTCTTGTTAATGGTTATACTTCGCAGGGAAAAGGACTTACCGGCTTAAGTGAAGGAAGCTTATTAAGCGACCTTGGTTTGTATTCTGTTCCTAACACCATCAGTAATGAACTGGAAATAATCCACAGCCGTACATTCGTCGATAAAACAGTGCGTGATCTTCAGTTAAATGTTATTTACCTGGGGCAGGGACCTATAAGGTATGAAGAAACATATAAAAATTCTCCTTTCTTTATTGAATTATTATCGCTGACCGATGTTTTGGATAATCCCATTGAATATGACATCAGGATTAACAACGATAAGGTTAAGTTTAAAGACACTGACTCAGACAGCACATTTACCGCAACATGGGGCGATACACTTACTTTCAAATACGGAAAATGGGTTTTGGTACGTAACCCTGCCGTTTACGAAAACAATCCCAAGCACGAATTAGGTATGACCATTTCCACTTACGGTGCAGCTTTAAATAAATACCTTGCTCATATAGAAGCCATTACCACCAATGAATTTGTAAACATTATTGATCTTGAAATTGATGGACCCACCCCTGCAAAGCATGAAGATGTTTTAAACCATCTTATAGAACTTTATGTAACTGCAGATATTGCAGAAAGAAATAAAGTAGCCGACAGCACCATATCATTTATCGACAGCAGGCTGGGTGGTGTTTCTTACGAACTAAGTAATATAGATCGTGGTATTGAAGGGTTTAAAAGGGCTAATAATCTCACCACATTAAGTGAAGATGCAAAGGTTTTGTTGAACAGCACCACACAAATGACGCAAAACCTGGCAGAAAAAGATGTTCAGTTAAGGGTTATAGATGACCTGGAAAAATACTTGGATGATGATAAAAATAATAGCCGCATCATGCCTACAACTGCTCCTATTCAGGATGCAGCTTTTGTAAATACCCTGGAAAAGTATAACAGCATGCAGTTGCAACGGCAGGGGCTGTTACAAAATACCACTGAGGCTAATCCATCAGTTAGAAATCTTGATGTGCAGTTAGGCAATTAAGGGGCGATCTTTTAAATATGATGCGGACATATAAAAGGGGTATATCCATGCAGCAATCGGACTTGAAAGGAGAACAAATGAATTGCAGGGTGCCATTAAATCTGTTCCTACACAGGAACGCCAATACCTTGACTTTACAAGAAAGCAGAATGTAATGCAGCAATTGTATTTATACCTGCTACAAACAAAAGAACAAACAGCTGTTTCAAAAAGTAATAATATTGGTCCCATCAGGATTATTGATCAGCCTTTGCGCAATCCTGTTCCATATTTCCCAAGCCTTGTTATTATTGTTGCTGCAGCATTATTTTTAGCCCTGATCATTCCTTCCATAGTAATATTTATGAAGGAGTTGCTGAATACAAAAACCTTAACTTCTGAAGATATAAGCAAGGCGACGATTGTACCAATTGTTGCAGAAATAAGTCACAGTAAATCGCAACAACAGATTGTAGTGGGGAATGAGTCGAGAACCGAAGTAGCAGAGCAATTCAGAACATTACGTACCAACCTTCAGTTCTTGCTACCAAACCCATCCGAAAAAATAATCATGACCACCTCCAGTATGGGTGGTGAGGGTAAATCTTTTATTGCAATGAATTTGTCTGCAGCGCTTGCCATATCTGGTAAAAAAGTGTTGCTGATGGAAATGGACTTACGCAAACCACGTATCTCCAGTGCTTTGGGTGTAGATAATTCTGTAGGTTTCTCTAACTATATAGTGTCAGATATTAGACTGCGCGATATTATAAAACCATCAGGCATTCACCCGAACTGTATGTTATTAAGTTCAGGTTCTTTGCCTCCGAATCCTGCAGAATTATTAACGCATGATAAAGTTCACCAGTTATTTACAGATGTTAGAAATGAATATGATTATATAGTGGTTGACTGTTCACCTGTTGGGTTTGTTACAGATGCATTACTTCTTGGAAAATATGCAGATATTGTATTGTATGTAGTTAGGCAGCGTTTCACGTTTAAAAAACAGATTGATATTATCCAGGGCTTGTCAAATGACCGTAAGTTTAAGAAAATAGACATTGTGTTCAATGACGTTAAAGCTATTCCGGGCTACGGTTACGGTTATGGTTATGGTTACAGCTATGGTTATAAATACGGCTACGGATATTACGAAGACGACAGAAGCTCATTCTTTAAAAAGTTGTTCGGTATGGGCAAAAAGAAGGGTAAAAAAGCTCCGTTTAATTTTGATAGTTAAACTCCGACCACGGGAAATAGAATAAATCATTGAGTGAGCAGTGTATCTGCTCACTTATGTTTTTTTAAATGCTTTTCTTGTGCATGCGTAAAACATGGTTAAAAAAAGACAGGTAGTTCAATCAGGTGTTTGGCAGATATTGAATGTTGGCATTAAAACCTTTTCACACTTTGCGTTTTATGCCGTTATGGCTCGTATTCTGCCTAATGCAAAGGTGGAACTGGGTATTTTCGCCTTGCTCAATTCTTTTATGAATATTGGAAATATTCTGGGTGATGGAGGCATGGGCGATGCGTTACTTCAACGAAAGGAACACGATAAGCAACATGTAAATGCAGCGTTTTATTCCGGGTTACTTATTTCTGTTTTGCTGTACCTTCTTATTTTCTTTGCATCACCATTATATCGCTGATTTTTATAATGAACCGAGCTCAAGTCTCAAGCTTGCGAATTTTTACCACGGTATTTATATTTGGCGCTATGTCATCAGCCTCTTTAAACGTTGCTCCAGAAAAAATTTCAGGTTTAAAAAAATATTTTTTGGTGATGGATTATTTCTCTTGTTTCGAATTTATTGGGTGTTGTACCTTGGCACTGAGGGTATGAATTACATGGCATTCGTTTATTCGCAGATATTTTATTTCTTGTTAAGGCTTGCATTATTTCTTTATTATGAACCCATTCCATTACGAGCAGGGTTTTCAAAAGTCCCATTGGAAAGAAATGGTAGGCTATGGCAGTGGACTTAACACTTATTCGGGTAAATAATTATGTAGCCAACTTTGGTATTGTGCTGGAAGTGGGAAAGCTCGTTAGCAAGGCTGCCCTCGGAATTTTCGACCGAACATACCGCATTATGAATATTCCACAGCGCTTCCTGTACGATACGGTACAGCGTGTTATGATGCCTGCTATGGTTAAAAAAATGGGTGGTAATAAAGGCGTATATAATGTGTTTGAGAAAACGCTTTCTCTTATGAACACTATTATGGTTCCGCTTACAATTTTTCTAGTTCTATTCAGTAAGCAGGTTGTACTTATTCTACTTGGTGCTAACTGGCTGGATGCGGTCTTGCTTATGCAAATTTGTTTTCTAAACCTTCCACTTCGAATGGTATCCAGCCTGGGCGATACGTTAATGCGAGCTCACAATTTAATACGTGTAAATCTGTATAGAAAAATTGTAAATTCCATCGCTGTCTGCATATTCATTTACATAGGATTCAGGGTTAATGGGCTTGTTGGTATTGGTTGGGGCATTTTCGCATCTACTGTATTGTCTTATGTACAAATGGTGCTGGTGATTCGAAAAAGTATTTTTCCTGATGATTGGAAACAACTCATCATTAAACCATTTTATACAGGGTGCTATACTTACTCTTTTTGGGTTTTGCCTGCATATATTTTGTATTGCGGCATAATCTTTTATGAAAAATGACCTTAAACCTTTTTAATTGTCTTTCGGTGCTTTGTCTTAGGTGTTATTTGCATTTTTTATAAAACCTGCGCTTATAGGGAAAGATCTTGCTTACATTCAGGGAGATATATGGGTATGTTTCGGAAAAAGAAGGGTAAATGGCAGAAAGAAAAAAGGGACTTGTGAGCGAAAACATGAGTTTTCGCCGATGAACCAACTAATGTGTACCAACTTTTGGTAATTTTGTAGTTTTAAATATTCAAATGTTAGTTGTTTATTAAGAGATTTCTTTTTAAAAATTAATCAATTTATTGTATTATGAATCTAAATGTATTGCCTCCGACTAACCGATTACCAAGGTAAAAGATGTGATTTTTTGGATGGTGCTATGTATCTTTGTGTGGCATTGTGGACTTCGTTGGTAATGACAACGGCTACACCGCTGATTATTATTACTTTGCCACTCATACTGTACGATCGCGCCTACTTTTTCCCCATATTTATGGCTATACCCCTGGCTCAGGGTGCATTTATATCCGGAGAAATAGATACAGATTCATTTGCAGAATCCATAGCTATAGCCTGCGTATCGCCGGTATTGTTATTTGATGTTTTAAGTCAGAAAAGTAAAAAAGTTCCATTTAGGTTTGTTGTGTATTTTTTACTTTTCGGATTTTTTATACTTCTTGGGATTTTTGTTTACTACCAACATACTACAGATAATTACAGAGGATTAAGTGGCGCACCAACTTGGAAAGCGATTGTAAGATCTATAGTTAAGTTGTTTAAAATCACCTTTTTCTTTATTTATTTAAAGGTTTTAATTAATTATAGCAAGGAAACATTGATTCGTACAATGGATGTTTCAAGAAAAATTGCTCCATTTATTGTGGCTATATTAGGTGTTTATTTATTGTTGTACGGTCGTATTCAAAGTGGTGCTGCAACGCAGGGCACTGAGACATTGCAAATGGGTGATGCCCACCATGGAGCATTCACCTCGCAATTGTGCTCTTTAGGTATTTTCATGTTTATCACCATGTTTATGACAGAGAAAAATTTGGAATAAAGGCATAATGCAGCCATTGCCATGGTGCTTATGTTTATCATGATCATGCAAATGGGATCCAGGAATGGACTGTTGTAACTTTCGCCTTGTTTGCGGTACTAGGTCTATACGTTAATTTGAAAGATAAACGTTTAGATTTTCAGTTTCTCGTTTTATTCGTTGTATGCATTATTGGTGTGGTCCGGTGTACTTTATTCATTAGGATCGCCCACTGTTCAACGAGCCATTTATATGAGTGAGGTGCAGGGAGGAGGAAATCGGTGGTATTACTGGGAAGCTGGTCTGAAGTGCTTTCAAAAAATCCGTTTCTGGGGTTGGGGGGTGATGAATCCTCTTCCATCGGGGCTGTAAGTAAATATGCTCCGGGTATGTTAGATGATAAGGTAATGCACAATAGTTATCTCGAGATGGCTGTAGAGTATGGGATATTTTGGTTTAATCTTTTATTTAGCCTTTCTTATTTTGGTTATGAAATGGGGGTATAGGTTGTTCCTTTATGGCATGCGGGGAGAGGGCAACCTGCTACTTACTGCCCCGGTAGTAAGTTATTTAATTTTAATGGTGTCTGCCATATTCGTAAGCCGTATTTGGGAAACGGCAATTTGGTATAATGTAAGCTTTGTTCTTGCTTCAGCCATAGTTTGGGTGTACCCTGAATTTATCAGGCGTAAAAGAATAAATACCTTTTCGCCCATGCAGCATCAAATGCAACAAACCAATACACCGATGCCTCATCATGTATAACTTAGAAAGCGCCATTACGGCGCTTTTTTTTATTGAAAATTCAAATAATTTTTAAGTAATACCACTCTTATCTAATTTGCGGTATAAATAAATATCATGTTGGCTACTGCTGAAAAACCATCTTACACACTTACCCAACTGGTGTTGTATTTTTTAAAACTGGGGTATTCTGGTTTTGGAGGTCCCGTTGCCCTTGTTGGATATATGAACCGCGACCTTGTTGAAAAAAAGAAATGGATATCTGAAGAAGATTATAAAGAAGGGTTGGCACTTGCCCAACTTGCTCCCGGTCCGCTGGCGGCACAATTAGGCATTTACATCGGGTTTGTACATTATGGAGTTTTAGGAGCCACCCTCGCAGGAATTGCTTTTGTTATTCCATCTTTTATAATGGTTGTAATAATCGGCATTGCCTATAAAATTTATGGTGGGTTACCCTGGATGCAGGCAATTTTTTATGGAGTTGGTGCCGCTGTGATCGGTATAATTGCAGTAAGCGCTTATAAACTTACTGCAAAGTCTGTCAGTAAGTTTGATGCAAAATCTGTTTCTGCCAATTGGTTGCTATGGGTGTTTTACATAATGGCAGCGGTTGTAACTATTTTAACCCAGACTGAAGAAATTTTATTATTCGTTGCCGCAGGGGTTATTTATATGATGATAAAAGCGCCACCGGCATGGATTCGTAAACCGGCTTCCCTTCCCTCCATCATTTTATTAAGCGCCGGTTTTTGGGAATATGAATCTGGCACACTAATGCAGATAGCCTGGTTTTTTACAAAAGCCGGGGCGTTTGTTTTTGGAAGCGGATTGGCAATTGTTCCTTTTTTGCATGGGGGTGTGGTAACAGAAATGCAATGGCTTGATGAACACCAGTTTGTTGATGCTGTTGCCGTTGCTATGATAACACCCGGACCCGTAGTAATAACAGTTGGTTTTATTGGTTACCTCGTAGCCGGTTTTCCGGGCGCTGCTGTTGCATCGCTGGCGACCTTTTTACCTTGTTATCTTTTTACCATTATACCAGCTCCATATTTTAAGAAAATAGCAAAAAACAAATCTATAAAAGCATTTGTAGATGGTATAACAGCAACAGTTATTGGGGCTCTATCGGGAGCAGTAATCGTTATTGCAAGCAGAAGTATTATTGATATCACCACCGCTTTAATTGCAGTTGCTGCTATACTAACACTGGTATACGTAAAAAAAATTCAGGAACCTTTTATAATACTCGGTGCAGCGGTAATAGGTATTCTTCTAAAATCTGTTTTATAACTTTGCAACCAATGCATGCTTCATGGTTTTTAGGATATTATCATCCCAGTAATTGGATATATTAATTTTAATTGGTTTTTTTGCCAAGTGCAGAAAGTCTATATTGACGGTTTAATACCGTCAGCGCAAAGGATGAAATAACATGATCTCCAAAAAAACAAAATACGCCATAAACGCGCTGGTTTACCTGGCAAGGGAATATAAATCCAACGAACCTGTGCAAATAAGCCGTATTGCTGAAAGCGAACGCATACCGCGAAAATTTTTAGAAGCAATATTGCTTGATTTAAGAAATGCCGGCATGTTGAATAGCAAAAAGGGAAAGATGGGAGGGTACTACCTTCAAAAAACTCCTGAAGAAATTAATATAGCTGACGTAATGCGTTTGTTTGATGGTCCCATTGCACTTCTGCCATGTGTTGCTCATAAATACTACGAAAAGTGCGATGAATGTATAGATGAAAATATTTGCGGTATCAGAAGTGTTTTTGCTGATGTTAGAAACGATACAGTGCTTTTATTAAAGAAAGCAACCCTTGCAGAAATAATGAGGCGTTCCGATAATTTTAAATCCCCCCAAAAAACTTAAAAAAATTTATATTTAATTCCTATAAAATCGATAGGAATTATATATTTGAGTATTATTTTGTTTTTATGCAACCAAAAACACTACTTTTTACCCTTTGTTTTTTTGTTTTGTTTAATGCCATGGCGCAGGATGCCGGCAACAAAACAAACACTTCCGCCGTTTTAGATACTACCAAAAAAATTATAAAACCAAACAGCCTTGTTATATCTGCAGATCTTAGAGTTCGCACAGAGGTTAGGCATGGTTACAGGGTTTTACCTGCTGCTGATACTTTACCCGCCATTTTTACTAACCAGCGTACAAGATTAAATTTTGATTATAAAAACAAAAATTTGGATCTCTATGCTTCACTTCAGGATACAAGGGTATGGGGGCAGCAAGATCCACGGCAGGGGCAGGGTACAGTAACACCGGTAGAGAATACTACATATCCTTTATACATGTTTGAAATTTATGCCGAACCACATTTTACCGACAAAATTTCGGTAAGAATCGGCAGGCAGAGAATAATGTATGATAATCAGCGCCTCTTTGCAGAAAACGACTGGCGCCTTGTTGCTAACTCCCACGATGCTGTGCGTTTTATCTATAACAATAAAACCAATTTTACTACCGAAGTTATAGGTGCATTTAACCAGTATGGTGAAAACAATTTTACCACTAATTACAAGCCTGTTGGGTTTAATAATTACAAGGTTTTATTGGTGCATTATGTAAACTATAAGATAAACAAAGCGTTCACCCTTACAACCATAAACGCAGCAGATGGTTACCAAAGTTCGCATAATTATAAAACAACTCATATGCGTTTTACCAGTGGTGGCAGAATAGAATTTGCCCACAACGAATGGTATGCAACAGTTAGTAGTTATTACCAGTACGGGAAAGATTCAGCGGGTAAGTCGCTTTCTGCCCACTTTATACAACCCGAGATAAGGTATTCAGGCAAATTACTTTCTGCCCGCCTGGGTGCGGAATATTTTAGCGGTCAAGACTCTGCAAAAATGAATTTAGACAACAACTTTGTTCCATTGTATGGTGTTGCCCACAGGTTTAATGGAACCATGGATTTTTTCACCACTTTCCCTGCTGATCTAAATAATGGCGGGTTATTTAACCCATACCTAATGTTTCAATACCAGAGCAAAAATAAAAGGCTTGTATTGCGGCAGGATAATCATTTGTTCTATACTGTTTCCAACAGTGGGCTTAAGGGGTCTGGAACGGAGAAAAAATACCTGGGATATGAATTTGACGCACGGTTAAATTATAAAATGCTCGATAACATAATGGATCTTGAAACGGGTTTCAGCTGGGCATCGGTAACACCTTCAATGATTGCAGTAAAAAAAACCGGTGATGCAGATGCATTTCCGTGGTGGTTTTATGTAAGCGTCAGGTTTACCCCAACCCTTGGTAAGTTTACTTTTTAAGGTATAAAAATTATTATGGGTTATTTTCCATCTTAACTTATTTTGATTTTCAAAAACGGGCTGCTTTTCCAGGCAGCCTTCTTTGTTCTATTTATTTACAACTTTCCCCCAAAGCACCTGTCGAAAATAAAAACTCAGGAGAACTTATTACCTTGCGACCATGCATCAGTATCTGACTCTTTTACAACATATTGTTGATAATGGCGTAATAAAAACCGACCGAACCGGGACAGGAACCAAAAGCTGTTTCGGGTACCAGATGCGTTTTAATTTACAGGATGGATTTCCCCTTGTTACCACAAAAAAACTGCATGTAAAAAGTATAATTCATGAGTTGCTTTGGTTTTTAAAAGGAGACACGAATATTCGTTATTTAAAAGAAAACCAGGTAAGGATTTGGGATGAGTGGGCTGATGAAAATGGTGACCTCGGACCTGTATATGGAAAACAATGGCGCAGTTGGCAGGGGAATGACGGCACCGTAACAGACCAGGTTAAAGAAGCCCTTCATCAAATAAAAAATAACCCTGACAGCCGGCGTATTATTATAAGTGCATGGAATGTAGGTGAGTTATCGCAAATGGCTTTAATGCCCTGCCATGTGTTATTCCAGTTTTATGTAACCCCCGCCACAGCATACAACAGGGCAAAATTATCCTGCCAGCTATACCAGCGAAGTGCAGATGTTTTTTTAGGCGTTCCATTCAATATTGCATCTTACGCATTGCTTACAATGATGATGGCCCAGGTGTGTGATCTTGATGCCGGTGAATTCATTCATACTTTTGGTGATGTGCACTTGTACAGTAACCATTATGAGCAAGCTAGTCTTCAATTAACCAGGCATCCTTTTGACCTGCCTACCATAAAGCTGAATCCTGAAATAAAAGATATTTTCCAATTTACCTTCGACGATTTTAAACTTGAAAATTATTCCTGTCACCCATCTATTAAAGCACCCGTTGCTGTATAAATTATTATGATCATAAGCTTAGTGGTGGCTGCTTCAACAAATAATGCCATTGGCAAAGACAATAAGCTGTTATGGCATTTACCCAACGATCTCCGCTTTTTTAAAAACACGACCTGGGCAATGCCTGTGCTTATGGGAAGAAAAACCCTAAGTTCCCTAAATTTCAAACCCTTAAAAGGGAGACTTAATTTAGTGCTCACAAAAAAAAATGATTTCCAGCCTGAAGGCGCGACCGTTGTTCATTCGCTGGAAGCAGCGATAGCAGTTGCGGAAAAGCATAATTATAAAGAACTGATGGTATTGGGTGGGGGAGAAGTGTACCGGCATACGATTGAGCGGGCGGATAAAATTTATTTAACCCGTGTTCATCATGTTTTTGCTGATGCTGATACTTTTTTCCCTGAAATTAATGAGGCAAACTGGCAATTAATTATGGATAAGCCGCATGAGAAAGATGAGAAGCATGCATACGATTACAACTTCCAGTTGTGGCAAAAAAAAGATTCAGTTTCATAAAATAATATCGAATGTATTCACGGCTTCAGTTAGCAAAGAAATACCTGGAATATTTTACATCGGCAAAAAATGGAAAGGGGCATGGGGTGCATTCCCCTTTTGTTTTTGATTTTATTACGGGTGTTTTAAATGATAAAACCAATTATCCCTGCTATAGTACTATTGAAGCTATCCGCAACGAAATGTTGCAAACTAAAACTACTGTACAGGTAGAAGATTTTGGTGCAGGCTCTGTAACAGGTAATTTGAAAGAACGTAAAATTACAACCATTGCAGCCTCCGCATTAAAACCAAGAAAGTTTTCCCAATTACTTTTCAGAATTGCCAAATATTATAGGCCTGAAAATATTCTTGAACTGGGTACATCGCTTGGCGTTACTACATCATACCTTGCATCAGCATATGCAAATTCACAGGTTACAACCATGGAGGGGTCAGAAAATATTGCCTCCCTTGCCAGGCGCAATTTTTCAAAGCTTAATCTACAAAACATAAAAAGCGTGGTTGGCAATTTTGATGAAACCTTACAACCCTTTCTTTTACAAACAGGCAATGTGGTTGATCTTGCTTTTATCGATGGCAACCACCGCAGGCAGCCAACAATAGACTATTTTAATATTCTAAAACCTTATCTTTCCGATACCAGCATTTTAATATTTGATGATATTCACTGGAGCAAAGAAATGGAAGAAGCCTGGAAGGAAATAACCTGTGATGCATCTGTAACTTTAAGCATAGATTTGTTTTTCATAGGTCTTGTTTTTTTTAGAAAAGAACAAAAAACGAGGCAACATTTTATCATCCGATTTTAAAAGATCCCTCATGAAATTTTTTTTCTTCTTACTGTTGTTTGCAAGCCAGGCAGCATTAGCACAAACCAATAATTTTTCCGAAGCGTATGAAAAGAGAATGTTTATTCGGAATGGCGATACATTATTATACCGGCTACTTACTCCAATGAAAATGAAGGCGGGTGAAAAATACCCGGTGGTAACTTTTTTACACGGATCCGGGGAAAGAGGTAATGATAATGAACTTCAACTTACTCATGGAGGTAAACTCTTTGCAGATACATCTTTACGCGAAAAGTTTCCTGCTTATGTAATATTTCCACAATGCCCCCTTTCTGCATCCTGGACAAATTTTCGTAGAAAAAGTAAAGATGGTGTGGATAGTGAAAAAGATCAGAATGAAATACTGCCAGAGCCCAAACCCTTACAATTAGCCAAAATGCTTATTGATAGTTTTGCAGCCACTCCCCAGGTAAATGATAATCGTTTATACATTGGAGGTTTGTCTTTGGGAGGCTTTGGCACTTTTGAAATATTGCAGGGATACCCAAACACTTTTGCAGCAGCCTTTCCCATTTGTGGCGGAGGAGACCCGCAAGATGCCGGTAAGTATGCTAAGCAAGTTGACCTGTGGGTTTTTCATGGCGGGCAAGATAATGTTGTGCCACCGCAATTGAGCAGGGATATGGTACACGCAATAAAAATAGCAGGCGGCGATGTTAAATATTCAGAATATCCTGAGGCGGCGACAACAGTTGGGACGATGCTTTTGCCGAACCGGAACTGTTGCCCTGGATGTTTTCAATTGAAAAAAAATAGTCAATTTTTAAAATGTTGAATTAATTTTCCAATACATGATAATAGCCATTCTGAAAGAGCCGGCAGGTGAAAGACGCGTATCATTAATGCCTGATCAGGTGGACGTGCTGGTTAAAAAAGAATTCCCTGTTTTAATTGAAAATAATTGCGGTGACGAAGCATTTGCACCCAACGAAATGTACACTGCTAAGGGCGCTACTGTTGCATCCCGCGAAGAAATTTTGCACCAGGCAGATGTGATCCTGTCCATTCAGCTTCCATCAGACAATGATATCGATTCCATGAAAAAAGAGGCTGTATTGCTCGGTGTTTATCAGCCCCTTATTAATCATGCATTTGTTCAGAACGCAGTTAATAAAGGCATCACAGTTTTTAGTATGGATACTATTCCACGAACAACACGCGCACAGGTAATGGATGTGTTAAGCAGCCAGGCAAACATTGCAGGTTACAAGGCAGTTGTTCTTGCTGCTTCTTTATTTCCAAGGTATTTCCCAATGTTCATGACAGCCGCAGGCAGCATTCCTCCTGCCCGGGTGTTGGTGTTAGGTGCAGGCGTTGCAGGTTTACAGGCCATTGCCACCGCACGTCGTTTAGGGGCTGTGGTAGAGGTGTTTGATACACGCCCTGCAGTTAAGGAAGAAGTTTTAAGCCTGGGAGGAAAATTTATTGAGGTGGAGGGTGCAGCTGATGCATCATCAGCAGGCGGGTATGCAGTAGAACAAACAGAAGAATACAAACAAAAGCAACAGCAAAGAATTACCGACACAGCCATTAAGGCCGACATCATTATTACCACAGCACAAATTCCGGGTAAGCAGGCCCCCTTACTCATTACCCAGGAAGCCTTAGATAAAATGAAACGTGGATCGGTTATTATAGACCTGGCAGCATCAACAGGTGGCAACACTGCTAAAACAGTAAACGATTCAACAGAAAATTATAAAGGTATAACCATAGTGGGCAACAGTAATCTTGCTTCTACACTTCCATCAGATGCCAGTAAACTATACGGTAAAAACGTTCTTAATTTTTTACAGCTGATTCTTGGTAAAAATGGAAATATAGAATTGAATTTTGAAGATGATCTTGTAGAAGGCACGTGCATTACTTTTAAAGGGCAGATAACAAACGAAAGAGTAAAGTCTTTAATTGTGAGTAAATAGATTTCTTAAATAAATGAATGAATATGTTTGAATGGATAAATCTTCACCAGGAGTACATTTATATTGTTATTCTTATGATCTTTCTCGGCATTGAAGTAATTGGCAGGGTGCCCAGTGTATTACACACACCTTTAATGAGTGGAGCGAATGCCATTCATGGGGTGGTTATAATAGGGGCAATTATTGTTATGGGTAAAGCAGAAGCCGATAATTACGTGGCCCTAATTATCGGGTTTCTTGCAGTTATCCTCGGAACATTAAATGTGGTCGGTGGTTTTGTGGTAACAGACCGAATGCTTGAAATGTTTAAATCAAAAAACAAAAAAAACACCCCGCAATAAATGGAATCTCAAATCCTCACGCTTATATATATTATTGGTTCGGTAAGTTTTATTTTAGGTTTGAAGATGCTTTCAAACCCTGCCACAGCTCGCCGGGGAAATTTGATCGCTGCTGCGGGTATGGCTCTTGCCATAGCCGGTACCATTTTTCTTTACAAGGATGAGGATGGATATGCTCTTCATAATTATGGTTGGATATTTGGCGGGTTGTTAGTTGGCGGTATAGCAGGCACCCTTGCTGCAAAGAAAGTAAAGATGACTGCCATGCCCGAAATGGTAAGCTTGTTCAATGGTATGGGTGGCGCATGCGCTGCATTAATTTCAGTTGCGGAATTTAATCACCTGTTAAGCGTTGTCAATAATTCAGATACCTCTACCTTTTCTCAACAGGTACCTTTTGGGCATTACCTTACTATCATTGCCGGGCTCGTTATTGGAAGTATATCTTTTGCAGGCAGTATGATAGCCTGGGGTAAATTAAATGGCAGGGTAAAAGATTTTGTTTTTACTGGTCAGCATATTGTTAACATGCTGGTGTTCTCCGGTATTCTGATTCTTTCAGTTTTAATTTACATTTCTGCTCCAGCAACATCACATATACTCTTTTATATAACCCTTCTTGTTGCATTAATATACGGAGTGTTGTTTGTGTTACCTATTGGCGGTGCAGATATGCCGGTTGTAATTTCCTTACTTAATTCATTTACTGGTGTTGCTGCTGCCTGCGGCGGCTTTTTATACGATAATAAAGTAATGCTTACCGGGGGAATTTTAGTGGGTGCTGCGGGTACACTGCTTACCATACTCATGTGTAAGGCCATGAACCGTTCTTTAAAGAATGTATTGATCGGAAATTTTGGAGGTGGAAGTAATAATAAAGGTATTTCGGCAGGTGTTACAGGTAACTTCAAAGAAATTGTAGTGAGTGATGCAGCCGTGGCTATTAGCTATGCAAAAAAAGTTATGATTGTTCCCGGTTACGGTCTGGCTGTGGCACAGGCACAGCATGTTTGCCATGAACTGGAATCGATGCTGGAAGAGAAAGGTGTGGAGGTTAAATATGCTATTCACCCCGTTGCGGGCAGAATGCCCGGGCACATGAATGTGCTGCTGGCCGAGGCAGATGTTAGCTATGACAAGCTTTTAGAAATGGAACAGGCGAATGATGAGTTTAAAACAACCGATGTTGTATTGGTGCTCGGCGCGAATGATGTGGTAAATCCTGCAGCGAAAACTGATACAGACTCCCCCATATATGGAATGCCTATTCTTGAGGTTGAAAATGCCAAAATGGTAATTGTAAATAAGAGAAGCATGAAACCGGGCTATGCGGGTATTGAAAACCAATTGTTCTTTCAGCCAAAAACAAGCATGCTTTTCGGCGACGGAAAAGCAGTTTTACAACAATTGGTTAGCGAAGTAAAAATGCTTTAAAGCCATGCATGTTTTATGGTAATTGAAAACAAAAAGCGTATCCGGCAAAGATTTCGGATTTCTAAAAGTACATTTGCCCCCCAATTCTATCATTCAACAAATAATCTTACATGTCTATTCTTGTAAATAAATCTTCCAAAGTAATTGTCCAGGGTTTTACAGGAACCGAAGGAACATTTCATGCCACGCAAATGATCGAATATGGTACCAATGTAGTTGGGGGTGTAACTCCAAATAAAGGTGGAAACACACACCTCGATAAACCCGTATTTAATACTGTAGCAGATGCTGTAAAGCAAACCGGTGCTGATGTAAGTATCATTTTTGTTCCACCAGCCTTTGCGGAGATGCAATAATGGAAGCAGTGGAAGCAGGCATTGCCTTAGTGGTTTGTATTACAGAAGGCATACCTGTGCAGGATATGGTTAAAGTAAAACATTATTTACAGGGACAACAAACAGCAGGATTAATTGGTCCAAACTGCCCGGGTATAATTACTGCGGGGGAAGCAAAGATTGGCATTATGCCGGGTTTTATTTTTAAACCGGGTAGGATCGGGGTTGTTTCAAAATCCGGAACACTTACCTATGAAGCTGCCGACCAGGTGGTAAAAGCAGGATTAGGAATAAGTACGGCGATAGGTATTGGCGGTGATCCTATTATTGGAACAACCACTAAAGAGGCAGTGGAATTATTTATGAACGATAATGAAACCGATGGCATTATTATGATTGGTGAAATTGGCGGCGGAATGGAGGCTGAGGCAGCACACTGGATTAAAGAATAACGGCAAAAAGCCTGTTGTCGGGTTTATTGCCGGTCAAACACGCACCCCCGGACGAAGGATGGGTCATGCAGGAGCAATTGTTGGTGGTGCCGAAGATACCGCTGCTGCCAAAATGAAGATCATGGAAGCCTGTGGAATTCATGTAGTAGCAAGTCCTGCTGATATCGGAAAAACCATGGCGCAGGTAATTAAATAATCTGTTTAAGGAAAGAGAACTAAAATAGTTGGTTTTTTACACAAAAAAACACACTTAAATCTTGATTATTATACATCTAACGGGTATTTTAGGGGATGAATCTTCAATATAAATCTCATTATACCGTTATAGCCATTACCTAACCATTCAAAATGAAAGCTTTATACACCAAATCCTTATTGTTGGCTCTTGCCACGATCTTACTTATTACCTCGTGTAATAAGAATGATGTGCAGGTAAATCCTGAATCTATTTCCCCAACAGCGCGAAAATATTCAGGCGAACCGGTTCGCAATTATTTTACACTAATGTGTAGGGTAGCCAAAAATACTCCTGGTTTTTTCCCGCCCCAGGTAGCACGTGCTTACGGTTATATTGGAATCGCGGCCTACGAATCTGTTGTGCATGGAATTCCGAATGCAAAAAGTCTTTCAGGGCAGTTAAACGGATTAAACCAGTTACCCAAACCTGCCATGAATGTAGAATATAACTGGGCAATAAGCTCTAATGCTGCCATTGCAGAAGAGCTCAGAAAAATGTTTGATAAAAACCTTTCTTCAGCCAGTGCCTCATCTATCGACAGCCTTGAAAGCGCAAACTTAAACGCGCTTTCCTCAGGCGTATCAATGGAGGTAGTAAACAGGTCCATTGCTTTTGGATACGAAATAGCCAATGCTATTTATCAATACTCAAGAAATGACAACGGCCATGAATCGTATCTTGATCCTTTTCAGTTACCGTATGAACTTGCTATAGATGATTTTTGCTGGGTGCCAACTGGTACAACTCTTCAACCCATCAGCCCATATTGGGGTAATAACCGCCCTTTTATTTCAGATAATGTTGAGCATACACAGCCCGAACCTCATATTACTTTTTCAAATGCCCCCAACTCAGAGTTTTACAATATTGCTTTAGAAGTGTACAACCAGGTTAAAAACAACACAAACGAACAGGTTGAGATCACTAAATATTGGGCCGATGACCCCTTTGCAACGTGTACACCGGCAGGTCATACATTTAATATTATGATTCAGTTGCTTCAGGAAGACGATGCGACTTTGGAAAAAACATCTGTTGCTTTTGCAAAACTTTCTATTGCTGAAAATGATGCATTCATCACTTGCTGGAAGGGCAAATATGATTATGTATTAATTCGCCCCGTAAGTTATATTCAGAAATATATTGATCCTAATTTCCAGACCGTGCGCCCACTCCCCCAGCTGAGCCGCTCTCAGTGGTCGTGGTGCTCGTGGCCGAGCTCGCCCTCGTCCTCGTCGGCGAGCGCCTCGAGCAGCGAGATGGCGGCGATCTGGGCGGGCGTGCCGGCGACCTCGCCGCCCGGCAGCTCCTCGAGCTGCGGGAGGAAGGTCGCGTGCACCGCGACCGTCTCGTCGGCGGCGTCCTCGAGCACGATGACGGCCTTGCCCGGGCCCTCGATCGAGGCCGGGTCGCCGGTTCCGAGCGCGCCGTGCGCGGAGGCGAGCACCTCGACGGCCAGCTCGCGCCAGTGGCCGAGCGCGTCCTCGCGCTCACCGTCGCTCATGCCCGCGAGGTGATGCTCGTTACGCGCGGCGAGCGCCGCGACACCTGCCTCGACGGCGGTTACGCCGAGCAGCTCGTCGACGTCGATCGTCCACAGCGGCCTCCAGCGTCGATAGGGCGACTTCCATCCTCGCACCGATCGCTTCACGACGCCTTGGACTTGTGGGGTACGTCGTGTACCCTTCAGGTACAAGTGACGGAGCCGCGACTCTCACTCGTTTCGCTCGCACCCCGACGTCGGCGGCGCGCCTGATCGGCGGCGCGCGCGGCGGCGACTCGCAGCGCGCCCGCCTGCTCGAGGGCGATCACCCGCGTCGTCGCCGAGCAGGGCTACGCCGGCGGCGACGGTCGCCGACGTCGTGCGCGCGGCCGGCGTCTCGCGCGCGACCTTCTACGAGCAGTTCGCCTCCAAGGAGGAGTGCTTCCTCGAGGCCTACCGCCACGGCATCGAGGTGCTCGACGAGCGCGATCGCGCGACCGCCGTCCGCGCGCGGCGCGGCGACTGGCGCGCGCAGCTGCGCGCCGGGATCCGCGCCTACCTCGAGACGCTCGCGCGACGAGCCGCTCTTCGCGCGCACCTACCTGCTCGAGATCCACGCCGCCGGCGCGCGCCGCGCTGCGCCGCGCGCGACGCCGCGCTGCGCCGCTTCGCCGACCGCTACCGCGCGACGTTCGCGCCGCGCCGCGCGGCGCCCGGCGCTGCCGCACCCCGAGCGACGACGCTGCTCGTCCTCTGCGCCGGCACCGAGCAGCTCGTGCGCCGAGCGCGCTGCGCGCGCGGCGCGCCGACCGCTCGCGCGACCTCGAGGACGTCTTCTGCGCGACGCGCCGAGGCGCTGCTCGGCGCCATCCCGACACCGACGAGGAGGCCTGACGATGGACCTGACCTTCACCGACGCCGAGACCGCGTTCCGCGACGAGCTGCGCGCCTGGCTCGCAGGCCAACCCGCCCGGCGCCGAGCCCGAGGGCGAGGACGCCAGCTACGCCTGGCGCCGCGACTGGCAGCGCAAGCTGCACGACGGCGGCTGGGCCGGCGTGCACTGGCCGACCGAGTACGGCGGCCGCGGCGCGTCGCTGATCGAGACGGCGATCTTCTTCGAGGAGCTCGGCCGCGCGCGCGCGCCGCTGCCCGCCAACGTCCTCGGCCTGCTGCTCGGCGGGCCCGACGATCATGATCTGGGGCACCGACGAGCAGAAGGAGCGCTACCTCGCCGCCGATCCTCGTCGGCCGAGGAGATCTGGTGCCAGGGCTTCTCCGAGCCCGACGCCGGCTCCGACCTCGCCGCGCTGAAGACCCGCGCGGTCAAGGACGGCGACGAGTGGGTCGTCACCGGCCAGAAGGTCTGGACCTCCGGCGCGCAGTACTCGAAGTGGTGCATGCTCGTCGCGCGCACCGACCACGACGCGCCCAAGCACAAGGGCCTCACCTACTTCCTGATGGACATGGAGCAGGCCGGGCGTCCAGGTCGCGCCCGCTGCGCCAGATCACCGGCGAGGCGGAGTTCAACGAGCTGTTCATCGAGGAGGCGCGGATCCCCGACGAGAACGTCCTCGGCGGCGTCGGCAACGGCTGGAAGGTCGCGCTGACGACGCTGATGAACGAGCGCGCCGGCCTCGGCGTTCTTCCTCCAGGTCCGCCTGCGCCAGCTGCTCGACGAGCTCGATCGACGAGGCCGCCGCGCGCGGCGCGCTCGACGACCCGGTCGTCGCCGACACGCTCGGCCGACCTGCACGTCCGCAGCCGAGATCCTGCGCCTGACCGCCTACCGCGGCCTGACGCGCGATCGAGAAGTACGGCCAGCCCGGCCCCGAGGGCTCGCTGACCAAGTGGCTGTGGTCGGAGACCAACCAGCAGCTCACGCAGCTCGCCGCCGACCTCGCTCGGCCCCGACGCGCTGACGCGCCGGCACCCGCTGGGCCTACGAGCTGCTGCGCGCCCGCGGCAACACGATCGAGGGCGGCACCACCGAGATCCTCAAGAACATCGTCGCCGAGCGCGTGCTCGGCCTGCCCCGCGCGCGCTAGGAGACCGACGATGCACTTCGACCTCGACCGACGACCAGCACGAGATCAAGCGCACCGCGCGCGACCTGCTCGCCGCGCGCTCGCACGCTCGAGCGCGTGCGCGAGGCGCCGAGGCGCGGCGGCTACGACGACGCGCTGTGGGCGCGAGCTCGTGCGAGCTCGGCTGGCCCGGCATCGCGGTCGCCGAGGAGCACGGCGGCCAGGGCCTCGGCGCTCGTCGAGCTGGCGATCCTGCTCGAGGAGCTCGGCTACGCCGTGCGCGCGCGTCGCCGTTCCTCGGCACCGCGCTGGCCGCGCTGGCGCTCGAGCGCGGCCGGCACGACGAGCAGCAGGCGCGTGGCTGCCGCGGGCTCGCCTCGGGCGAGCCGCGCGGCGCGCTCGGCAGCGCCGGCGAGCTGGTCCCCGACGCCGACGGCGCCGGCGGTCGTCGTCGCTGCGTCGACGACGACGGCGCGCGGCTCGCTCGCCGCGGGCGACGCGACGTCGAGCCGGTCGACGCGATCGACCCGACCCGCGCGCTACGGCGCGGGTCGGCGGCGCGGCGGCGAGCCGCTCGCGGCGACGTCGCGGCCGGCGCTCGACCGCGCGCCGTCGCGGTCGCCGCCGAGCTCGTCGGCGTCTGCCAGCGCGCGCTCGACATGACGCGTCGAGTACGTCAAGGAGCGCAAGCAGTTCGGCGTCGCCGGTCGGCGCGTTCCAGGCCGTCCAGCACACGGCTGCGCGCAGATGCTGCTGCGACACCGAGGGCGCGCGCTCGGCGACGCTACTTCGCCGCCTGGGCGGCCGACGCGCGAGCCCGAGCGCGCTGCCCGAGGCGGCGGCGCTGGCCAAGGCCGCGGCGTCGGAGGCCGGCGCGCGACGTCACCGCGAGCGGCGATCCAGGCTCCACGGCGGCATCGGCTTCACCTGGGAGGCCGACGTGCACTGGCTCTACAAGCGCGCGCAGCTCGACGCGGCGCTGCCTCGGCGGCGCGGCGCGCACCGCGCGCCGCTGGCGCGGCTCGCGGTGCCCGCTGCGGCCTGAGCGGCCGCGGTTCGTCGAGAAATCCCGGGCAGGCGCGAGGCCGGCTCGGGCTACGGGAGGGGAACAGTTGCGACTTCAGGGGATCACGCGGCTCGCCGCAGCGACAGGCGGCGCTCGCGCTTGCGGGCGCGGGTGAGGCATCCGCACACGGCGAGCTCGCGAGCGGCGGATCGGCGATCGCGCCGGGCGATTGCTACGCGCTGCGTTCGCTGGACAGCGGGAACTACGTCATCCGCACGGACGGCGGGCTGCGCGCGGCGGCGGGCGCCATGCGCGACGCCGAGGCGTTCCGCGCCGCCGCGACCGGCCTGGGCAGCTTCATGTTCCTCGACCGCTCGGGGGCGCTGCTGAGCGCGGGCGCGCTCGGGCGCGTCACCGCGTCGCTGCGCGCCACGCGTGACGGCGACTGGCGCGTTCGTGACGAGGGCGGCGCACTGCGGCTGACCTCGGTCAACGGTGCGCGGCAGCTGGCGGTCGGCGACTCGGGTCACCTCGTGATGCGCGAGGGCGGGTCGCGGGCACGGGCCGGGATGTTCGCCGCCGAGCAGGCGCAGGGCTGCGCCGCGATCCCGGAGGTCGAGACCGACGTGACCGGCGAGCCCAGCAAGGGCCGCACCCCCTACGGCGAGGTGCGCGGATTCCTCGACACCCACCTCCACGGCATGGCCTTCGAGTTCCTCGGCGGCCGCGCGCACTGCGGCAAGCCGTGGGACCCGATGGGCGTGACCGTCGCGCTGCGCGACTGCCCCGACCACGAGCCGGAACGGCACGGGCGCCGTGCTCGAGCACCTACTCGTCACGGCTCGCCCTTCGGCACGCACGACCCGGTCGGCTGGCCGACGTTCAACGACTGGCCGGCGTACGACTCGCTCACGCACGAGGACACCTACTACAAGTGGATCGAGCGCGCGTGGCGGGGCGGCCAGCGGATCCACGGTGAACCTGCTCGTCGACAACGAGGCAGCTCTGCACGGTCTACCCGTCTGAAGCAACCGCTGCAACGACATGCCGACACGGTGCGGCTCGAGGCGCAAGCGACCTGATGCGAACTGCAGGACTACATCGACGCGCAGTGGGGCGGGCCGGGCAAGGGCTGGTTCCGGATCGTCCGCGATCCGTTCGAGGCGCGGCGCGTCATCAACGACGGCAAGCTGGCGATCGATCCTGGGCATCGAGGTCTCCCGGCTGTTCGAGCTGCGGCGACTGGAACGACATCCCCCAGTGCGACCGCGCGCAGGTCGACCGCTGGCTTCGAGGAGTTCTACGACCTCGGTGTCCGCGACCTGGAGCTCGTGAACAAGTTCGACAACGCGCTTCGGCGGCGTGGCGTTCGACTCGGGCACGATCGAGCTCCTCGTCAACGGCGGCGAACTTCCTGGAGACCGGCCACTTCTGGGAGCTGCGAGACGTGCCCGACGGGGATGCGCGCACGACCGACGATCCGCCGAGCAGCGCCCGAACCCGCGGGACGGGTCTGATCGGGACGCGTGAGCTCCAGCACGCCCGCCGGGCCTCGCGCCGCGTCTATCCGCCGGCCCCGCACTGCAACAACGCGCGGCCTCACCGAGCTCGGCGAGCACCTGGTCGGCGCATGATGGAGCGCGGCATGATCATCGACCCCGACCACCTCGGCGTCCTCGGCGCGGCGGCAGGCGCTCGACATGATCGAGGCCGGGCTACTAGGGCGTCGTCTCCGAGCCACTCATGGTCGACGAGGTGGCCGACCCGCGCATCTACGCGCTCGGCGGCGTGCATCAGGCCGTACGCGGGCGGCTCGTCCGGCTTCGTCAACGAAGTGGCGCGAGCCAAGGCGAAGCGCGACCCGCGTTAGCTCACTGGGGCATCGGCTTCGGCCCGGACATGAACGGCTTCGGCTCGCAGGGCGGGCCGCGTCCGGGCAACGAGGCGAACCCGGTGGAGTACCCGTTCCGCTCCTTCGACGGCAAGCACCTGCATCCGACCGGCAGCGAGCGGTGAGCGCGATGTACGACATCAACAAGGACGGTGTCGCGCACTACGGCTCTACCCGGACTGGGTCGAGGACCTGCGGAGGATCGGCGGGGCGCGAGATCGTCGACGATCACGGCACGGCGCCGAGGCATACCTGCAGATGTGGGAGCGCGCCGAGGGCGCGAGCGACCCGTCCTGCGTCGCGCGCCGTCCGCTCGTGCTCGACACCGCCGTCGGCGACATCCCCCTGGGCGCCGTCGTCGAGCGTTCCTGCGCGACATCGGCCAGCCCCGCAGCCGTCAGGACGGCTACGCCTACTGCGTCACCGGCGAGCCCGGCACACGGGTCGTCGCGGACATCTCGCCCCGGCCGGGCGCGTCCAGCTCGTGCTGGGCGACGCGGCGACGCTGCGGCTCCGGCTCGATCCGGGTCGGCTCGCCCGCGCCGGGCAGCGGCGCGGTGCTCGGCCCGCGCACTTCCAAGGGCGCCCGGCAGGTCTACTACGTGAAGGGGGGCCGTGTGCGCGCGGATCGGCCTCGCGGATGGCGGGCTGGTCTCGGATCGCGGCGCCCTGCGGAGCGCTGCGGCGCGCACCTCGCGGGCTGTGAGACCAGCTACCTAGAGGGTGGCGGGCGGAGCCCCGTCAAGGGCCGCCCGCCGGCCCCTGCATGCCAATACACCCGGCAATGCGTCGATCTCGGCGGTGTGCAGCGGCAGGCACGTCGCGCAGAAGTCCTCGCCGAACGGCGTGAGGTGGATGCTGCGGCGCACGGTGCGCCCGCGACCGGGCCTCGCGCATCGCCTCGACGCACGTCGGGCTGGGCCTCGAGCACCTGGTAGCGCAGCGGGTCCTCCAGCGGCTCGCGCGAGAACCAGATCAGCCCGAGGCGGTAGAGGTTGTTCAGGTAGGCGGGCACGCGGTCGACGTAGCGGCAGCCGGCCTGCGCGCCGATCATCGACAGGCCCGGGCGCGACCAGCTGCGAGCCGACGTTCAGCGCCTTGCCGGTGCGCACGTCGACCGACGGCTGCGGGCCCTCGAGCGCGAGGAAGCGCAGGATCCGCGCCTCGTCGGGCGCGCAGCTCGTCGAGGATCCGCTGCGTAGGCGGGGTGGGCGTGCTCCTCGTAGGGACGTCGGCCGAGCGGCGCAGCAGCTCGGCGCCGCGGTCGCGCAGCGAGCGGCATCGGTGCCGCGCTCGCTGCGGCCGTCGCCGTCGGGCCCGCGCTCGCGCGGAGGCGGCGGCGCCTCGCCGGTGCTGCGCGCAGCGCTCCTCGAGGTCGACGACGCCGAGCAGCGCCGCGCCTGGTCGCGCAGCTCGGCGCCGGCGCTCCTGCGAGCAGCTCGCGGGCGACTCGCCGCTGAGCGGCCGCCTGGATCACCGCGCCCGAGCGCCGCGTGCCGTACGCGCCCACCGTCCAGCCGGCGGTGCGCCAGCCGCGGCGCCCACGGCGATGCGCGCACGCTCGGCGCCGCCAGCGCAGGCGGCGCTCGGCTCGCGCGGCGGCTCGCCGGTGTCTCGGCGCTCGTCGCTCATCACGCCGAAGATCGCCAGGTGGACGAGGCCGGCGCCGAAGCCGAGCACGGCGCCGTGGAGGAAGAGCAGCCACTCGTCCTCCTTCATCGCCGAGCGCAGCATCTCGGCGAAGTCCGCGGGCGGCAGCTCGCGCATGCGGGCGCTGATCAGCGTGCGGACCGCGCTCGCTCTGGCGCGCGGTTGAACTCCGGGTCGGTCAGCGGGGTCATCGTGTAGTCGACGCGCCTCGATCGCGACCGACTCGCGGATCGCGTCGTACTCGCTGCGCGCCCACCGCGACGCGGACCGCCGCGCGCGCGCGGCCCGGTCGCGCGGTCGACGGCGGGCCGCAGCGCGTTCTCGATCATCTGGCGGGTGCGGTCCGACGCGCGGGCCGTGCAGCAGCTCGTCGCCGATGTTGCGCGAGCGTCACGATCTCGTCGGCGATGATCTTCGCGTAGACGTCCGCGGCCTCGTCCTGGCGCTCGCAGGAACAGGCCCTGGAGCGTGAACGGCCCGATCTTCCGCGGCTCGACCGGCTCGAAGATCATCCAGATCGCCGAGCAAGTTCGTGACGTAGCCGATCGACCATGCCGCAGATCGGCAGCACCCACCAGTGCGGGAACGCGCTCGGTGATGAAGGCCACCGGGATGCCGAGCAGCGAAGCCGAAGAAGAAGCCGAAGTTGATGATGAACCTCAGCTCCTTCTCGCCGATCTCGTGGAAGATCCGGTTGGCCAGCTCCGGGCTGCGCCTCGATGTGGCGGATGACCATCAGCTTGACGTCGAGCAGCTGGTCGATGTTCGTCGCCGATCTCGTCGGTGACGCGTGCGCACGATGTCGGGCAGCTGCGCGCTGGACGCGCTCGTGGACGGCCTCGCGGACCCGCGGCGGCAGGTCGTGCCAGAGCTGCGGGTGCTCGCGCTCCATGATGCGCTCGACGAGGTCGCGGATGTCGCGCTGCGAGCGTCGCGAGGATGTGCTCGGCGATCTTCTCGGGCTCGAGCTGCTGCGTAGAAGTCGCGCCGGGCTGCCGACCTTGGCGATCCCCTTGTCGACGGCGATCGAGCCCATCTTCGCCGCGCGCGACGGGGATGATCCCCTGCCAGCCGACGCCGCCGTGCATCACGCCCGGGATCTGCTGGATCTTGCGCGGCAGCAGCTGCGGCGAGCGCGGCGAGCCCGGGATCCGTGAGCCCATGAAGCGCGACGGGTTGAACAGCATCCAGACGCCGCTCCAGTTGGTGATGTAGCCGATCGCGCCCGTGAAGAGCGGGATCGTGATCAGGCTGATCGTGTGACTGTCCATTCCTCTCCCCGGCCGCGGGCTGCAGCCACCGCCGTCTGTGGGCGACCCTATCCAAGACAGGGCCGCAGGGGGCGACTCCGTAGCCCTGGTCGGATGCGCGACAGCACGGGATCGAGGTCGTCGGCCTCGTGCGCGAGTTCAAGGGCGGCCTGCGCGCCGTCGACGGGATCGACCTGCGTGGTCGAGCCCGGCGAGATCTACGGGTTCCTCGGGCCGAACGGCGCCGGCAAGTCGACGACGGTCAAGGTGCTCACGACGTTGCTGCCGCCGACCGCCGGCAGCGCCAGCGTCGCCGGCCACGACGTCCTGCGCGAGGGCCCGACCGTGCGCGCGGCGATCGGCGCGGCGCTCCAGGAGGTCGCGCTCGACCCGATGCTGACCGGGCGCGAGCACCTGCGGCTGCAGGCCGGGTCTGCAGGGCATCCCGAAGGCGCGAGCGCCGCGCGGCGGGGCGACGAGCTGCTCGAGCGCGTCGGTCTCACCGAGGCCGCCGACCGGCGCGTGGCCGGCTACTCGGGCGGCATGAAGCGGCGCCTCGACCTGGCGCTCGCGCTGCTGCACCGGCCGCGGATCCTGTTTCTCGACGAGCCGACGACGGGCCTCGACCCGCAGTCGCGCACGGCGCTCTGGGAGGAGGTCGCACGGCTCGCCGGCGACGAGGGCGTGACCGTCTTCCTGACCACGCAGTACCTCGAGGAGGCCGACGCGCTGGCCAACCGCGTCGGCATCATCGACCGTGGCCGGATCGTCGCCGAGGGCACGCCACGCCAGCTGAAGGCCGAGATCGCACTGCCGACCGTCGAGGTGATCGCCGCCGACGATGCCCAGACGGCCGCGGCCCAGACGGCGCTCGCGGCGTTCGGCGAGCCCTGCGGCGGGCGTCGCGGCGCCGCCGCGGTGCGTCTGCGCGAGGGCGCGGCGCAGCTCGCCGACGTCGTGCGGGCGCTCGACGCCGCCGGGATCGCGGTGGCGAACCTCGAGCTGCACGAGCCGACGCTCGACGACGTCTTCCTCGCGAAGACCGGGCGCACGCTCGAAGGCGCCGCGACCGACGAGCAGCCCGCCGAGGCCCACGCCGCGTGAGCGCGTCGGCGACGCTCTCGCAGATCGCGCTGCTGGCCCAGCGCGCGACCCTGCGCATCTTCCGCCAGCCCGCGCAGATCGTCTTCCCGATCGCGTTCCCGCTGATCCTGCTCGCGGTCAACGCGTCCGGCCTCGACGCGGCGACCGCGCTGCCCGGCTTCCCGGCGTCGAGCTACCTCGACTTCGCGCTGGCGGTCCCGTTCATGCAGGGCGCGTTGTTCGCCTCGCTCAACGCCGGCCAGGACCTGGCCCGCGACATCGAGAGCGGCTTCCTCGAACGCCTCGCACTGACCCCGATGAGCGGCGCGGCGCTGCTGCTCGGCCAGCTCGGCGGCGCGCTCGCGATGGGCGCGATCAGCGCCTGCATCTACCTGCTCGTCGGGCTGACGTTCGGGACCGGGATCGCCGCGGGCGCCGGCGGTGTCGTCGTGATGCTCCTGCTGGCGGTCGCGATCTGCACTGGCTTCGCCTGCTTCGGCTCCTTCGTCGCGCTGCGCGCCGGCTCCGGGGAGGCCGTGCAGGGGTTCTTCCCGCTGTTCTTCGTACTGCTGTTCCTAGCTCGGCGTTCTTCCCGCGCGACCTGATCGAGCAGGACTGGTTCCGCACGATCGCGACTGGAACCCGGTCTCCTACCTGGTCGAGGGCATCCGCTCGCTCGTGATCAGTGGCTGGGAGCTCGACCGCTGGCGCTCGCGTTCGGCATCGCGATCGTCATGAGCGCCGTCTTCCTGGCGCTCGCGGCCGCGGCCTGCGGACACGGCTGGTGCGGACGTGAGCGGCCTCGCACGCACCGGGTCGGTGGCCCTGCCGTCGCCTGGCGCGGGCTGCACACCGCCTCGTCGAACCCGGCGTTCCTGCTGCCGAGCATGCTCTTCCCGCTGTTCTTCTTCACCGCGTTCGCGGGCGGGCTCTCCGGCTGTCCAGCATGCGCCGGAGTTCGACTTCCCGAGCGGCTACACGGCGTTCCAGTTCGTCTTCGTGACGATGCCAGGCGAGCGCGTTCGGCGGCGTCTTCACCGGGTTCGCGATCGCGCGCGACTTCGAGATCGGCTTCGCGCGGCGGATGCTGCTGGCGGCGCCTCACCGCGGCGGGATCATCCTCGGCTACGTGCTCGTGGCGCTGACGCGGGCGACGCTGGTCGTGACGGATCCTGCTCTGCGGTCGCGCTCGCGACCGGCATGCAGCTGGACGGCTCGCTCGGCGGGCTCGCGTTGCTGCTCGGCCTCGCCCTCGCGACGAGCGCCACCGCGACGCTGTTCGCCGGCGGCGTCGCGATGCGGATGCGCACGATGCAGGCGGGCCCGGCGATGCAGATGCCGGTCTTCATCGCGCTCTTCCTCGCCCCGGTCTACGTGCCGCTCGCGCTGGTCGCGGGCTGGGTGCACGACGTCGCGACCTTCAACCCGGTGACGGCCCTGCTCGAGGCCGGCCGCGGGCTGATCTCCGGCCATCCCGAGAAGCTCGGGACGGCCTTCGGAGCGCTCGCGCTGCTCGCGCTCGCGGTCCTTTTCTGGGCGCGCGGCGGGCTGCGCAGCGCCGAGCGCGCCGGCTGACGATTGCAGTTGCGCCGAAACGCTACGGGCACGTAGGATCGCGGCGAACGCTCACCAGTCGCGGGGGGCGGGAGGAGAGGAGCCACGCGCACGCATGGTCCACGCGGTCACCCAGAAAGCGTTCACCCCGATCCGGAGGTTCGTCGAGGAGATCGGCGGGATGGGGATCCTGACGGCCAAGACGCTCGTGTCCGCGCTGCGCCCGCCGTATCCGTACGGCGGCGAGTTCGTCTCCCAGTTCCTGTTCGCGCTGCGCCTGTGCTGGTTCCCGATGATCGTCGCGTCGGTCTGCTTCACCTACGGGCCGTCGGGCATCCAGGCCGCGAGCTTCCTCAACCTGTTCGGCGCGCTCGACCGCCTCGGCGGCCTGTTCGTGCTCGCCGTCGTGCGCGAGTTCGCGCCGCTCGTCTGCGCGATCGTGATGGCCGGCGTCGCCGGCACGGCGATGTGCGCCGACCTCGGCGCGCGCAAGATCCGCGAGGAGCTCGACGCGCTGCAGGTGCTCGGCGTCGACCCGATCAAGAACCTCGTCGTCCCGCGCTTCCTCGCGCTGATGCTCGCGACCGGCATGTTCAACGTCTACGCGCTGATCTTCGGGACGTTCGGCGGGATGCTCGTGACGATCACCAACGACGCGCCGCTCGGGCCGTTCTGGGCGACCTACTTCACCAACGCGACGACCGACCGAGCTGCTGGCGTCGCTGCTGAAGACGACGCTGTTCGGCGCGATCATCGCGATCGTCTGCTGTTACAAGGGCCTGACCGCCAAGGGCGGCGCCGAGGGCGTCGGCCGCGCGGTCAACCAGGCGGTCGTGATCGCCTTCCTGGGGATCGGCGTCGTTCAACTACGTCTTCACGCAGACGCTGCTGGCGACGCATCCCGAGCTGTCGATGGTCCGATGAAGGCATGCTCGCTGCGCACGCGGGTCGGGCTCGACGCGTTCGGCGTCGATGGCTGTCGTTCTTCGGCCGCGATCGTCGGGCGGCGTCTTCACGCGGCCGCGTCTGCAGGTTCTTCGGCGAGGCGCTGCGCCAGGCCGGCATCCTCGATCACCGGCTCGGTGCTGATCGTCCTCGGGCCTCGTCTTCGTCCTCGGCCTGCAGTGCGGCATCGAGGGCGCCTACGGCGCGCGCGCGGTCGGCGCGCCGTCGATCGCCGGCGCGTTCACGGCGCTGTGCGACCTGCGCGAGGTCACGCCGTACGCCTTCGGCTACATGATGGCCGCGAAGGTCGGCACCGGCATCGTCGCCGAGCTCGGCTCGATGCGGATCTCCGACGAGATCGACGCGCTCGAGGTCATGGGCTTCGACTCGATCGCTCTACCTCTGCGCCACGCGCCTGCTCGGCATGTGGATGGTGCTGCCGTTCGTCTACATCGCCGCGGTCGCGGTCGGCTTCGTCGGCTCCTACATCGCGGTCGTGCAGCAGATCGGCGAGGTCTCGGCCGGCGGCTACCTGCAGATCTTCTGGCAGTTCCAGAACCCGGTCGACCTCGTCTACTCGGCGATCAAGGGCATGACGATGGCGACGTTCGTCGTGCTCGTCGGCGTGCTACTACGGCTACAACGCCTCGCGGCGGGCCGGTCGGCGTCGGCACCGCGACCGCGAAGTCGATGGTCGTGAACATCCTCGGCATCCACCTGATCGGCATGCTCGGCACACAGCTCTTCTGGGGCGGCAACCCGCGAGCGCCGATCGGCGGATGACGATGACGCCCGCCGTCCATCACCGATCGCGCAGCGCCGCTGCCCGCGGTCGCTGTGCTGATCGCTGCTCGTCGCTGGCTCGTGATCGCGCGTCGGCGGTGCTGCTTCACGCGGCGGCGGCGGCTACGAGGTCCACGCGCGCTTCGTCGACGCCGGCCAGCTCGTCAAGGGCGACCTCGTCGAGGTCGCCGGGCGCACGGTCGGCATCATCGACGAGATCACGCTGACCGACGACAACCAGGCCGACGTCGTCGCTCGAGATCACCGACGACGACTTCACGCCGCTGCACCGCGGCACGGTCGCGCGACGATCCGCGCCGGTCGGCCTGTCGGGCGTCGCCAACCGCTTCGTCGACCTGCAGCCCGGGCCCGACGGGCGCGCCCGAGATCGAGGACGGCGGCGTGCTGCGCAGCGAGCGAGACGCGGCCGCATCGTCGACCTCGACGCGCTGCTCAACGCGCTCGACCCGCCGACGCGCGACGCGGCTCCAGAGCCTGATCCGCAGCGGCGCGCGAGATCTTCGCCGGCGACGCGCGGCGAGCACGCCAACCGCGCTGCTCGAGCTACCTCGACCCCGCCGTCGCGCAGACGCGGGCCTCGCTCGAGGAGCTACGGCCGACGACGGCACGCGCGTCGAGCGGCTCGATCACGGCCGGCGCGAGCGTCGCCGCGACGCTCGCCGAGCCGCAGCGGCGACGTTGCGGAGCGGCATCACCAACACGGCGACGACGCTCCGCGCGATCGCCGACGCAGCGCGCCGCGCTCGCAGACGCGCTGGCGCAGGCGCCGGCCGTGCTGCGCCAGGCCGACGGCGACGCTGCGCCGCCTACGCTCGACGCTCGGAGCCGCTGCGCCCGGCGCTGCGCGAGGCCCAGCCCGTCCGCGCAGCCGCTCGCCAACGCGCTGACGGCATGCCTCGCGCCGACCGCCGCGCAGGCGATGCCGGTCGCTCGCGGACCTGCGAGCAGCTGCTGCCGCCGCTGCGCGCAGACGCTGCTCGGCGCTGCCCGGCGCTGGCGACGGGTCGCGGTGCCGGCCGTGCGAGTCGACGACCAGACGCGCTGACCAAGCTGCGCCGCCGATCGTCGCCGGCCTGCGCCCTACGCGCCCGACCTCGTCGCGGGCCTCGTCAACGGCTTCGGCGGCACGACCGCGGGCTACTACGACGCCAACGGCCACTTCGCCCGGATCTCGGCGCACTTCGGCTCCAGCGGCGTCGTCGGCCGAGCGCGCGCTCTCGGGGCTGCTGCCGCCGGTCGAGGTGCCGCGAATCTCCGGCTACCGCACCGGGCCTGACCGCGCGCTGCCCCGGCGGCGCGGTCGAGCCCGCCGCCGACAGGTCCAACCCGTTCGTCCCGGACGCTCGATCTGCAACCGCGACCACGACCACCAGCCGATGAGGCGCAGTCGCCGGTCGATCAGCGGCGCGTCGTCTGCGCGCTCGCCGCGGGCGGGCTGGCCGCTGGTCGCGCTCGGGCGCACCGGCGCGGCCGATCGGCACGTACCGCGTCGACGCGATCTTCGACACCGCCAAGGGCATCATCCCCGGGCAGCTCGTGAAGATCGCCGGTGCGCGCGTCGGGCACGATCGAGGACGTCAAGCTGACGCCGGACTACAAGGCGCGCATCCAGATGACGGTCGACCGGCGCTTCGCGCCGTTCCGCGCCGACGCGCGCTGCGCGATCCAGCCCGAGGGCCTGATCTGCGGAGAACTTCGTCCAGTGCGACCCCGGGACGCCGGACGGCGCGGCGCTCGCGCCGCCAGGGCGGCGAGGCGCCGACCGTCCCGGTCGAGCGCACGTCCGTGCCGGTCAGCCTCACCGACCTGTTCAACATCTGGCAGGCGCCCGTGCGCGAGCGCGTGCCGGTGATCGTCTCGACCGCTCGGCGCGGGCGTCGCCGGCCGCGGCGACGACCTCAACGAGCTGCTGCGCCGCGCCAACCCGACGCTCGCGCTCGTGCGCCGGGCGGTGCGACTGCTCGACCGCCAGCGCGGCGAGCATCCACGGCGTCGTCGCGGAACCGACCGGATCGTCGCGGCAGCTCGCCCCGATCGCGCGAGCGCGGCCGGCTTCATCGAGCACGCCGTCGCGCGTGACGCGCCAGACGGCGCAGCGCAGCGCACGACAGCTCGCCGAGGGCGTCCGCGCCTGCCCGCGCTGCTCGACGCGACGCGAGCCGGCGCTCGAGCGCCTCGACGCGCTCGCCCGGACGGGCACGCCGGTGCTGCCCGACCTGCGCACGGCCGCGCCGGCGCTCGAGCGCCTGCTCGCCGACGTGCCCGCCGTTCGCGGCCGCGGCGCGGCCTGCGCTGAGCTCGCTCTCGCGGGCGGCATCGAGCGGGGGCGCACGGCCCGCAGCGCCGCGCCCGTCGTCGCGCTGCTGCGGCGCTTCGCCGCCGCAGCAGGCCCGACCGGCACGATGCTCAACGAGCTGCTCGTCGAACCTGCGCGACCGCGGCGTCATCGAGGGCCTGCTGACCTTCGTCTACACGCGCGGCGGCCGCTCCGCGCGCTACGACTCGGTCTCGCACATCCTGCCCGGCGCACCTGATCGTGTCAACCCGTGCGCGACGTTCGCCGAGGTGCCGCGTGCCGGGCTGCAGCGGCGAACTGGGCGAGACCGCGCCGCGCCGGCGCGCGCGGACGCGCGCGGGCAAGGCGAGCCGGCGACGGCCGCCGCGCGGCCCGCGACGACCGCGGCCGCCGCAGGCCGGCCGCCGGCGCGCGCAGACCGCGCCCGGAGCTCGACGGCCCGCTGCCCTCGATCAGCGCGCCGCGGCGGCCTGCCGGCAGGGCCCCGACGCTCCGCGCCGCTCCTGGGCCTCCTCGACTACCTCCTCGGTGATGCGCCGCCGCGGCGACCGCCTCCGAGCGTCTTCGCCAACCCGATGCTCGTCGGCGCGGTGATCCTGCTCGTCGCGCTCATCGGCGTCTTCCTCTCCTACAACGCCAACCGCGGCCTGCCGTTCGTCCCGACGTACGAGATCAACGTCGACGGTGCCCGACGCGGCCGAGCTCGTCGGTGGGCAGCGAGGTGCGCATCGGCGGCGCGCGCGTCGGGCATCGTCAAGGACGATCGAGGCCGATGCCGGCCGCGCGGCGCGCGGCCGTCCGTACGCGCGCTCGCGCTCGCGCTCGACAAGACCGGTCGAGGCCGCTGCCCGGTCGACACGCACGTCCAGGTCCGGCCGCGCTCGATCCTCGGCGCCAAGTACGTCGACCTGATCGCCCGGCACGTCGCGCCCGCGAGCTCCCCGACGGCGGGACGCTCGCCGCTCGAGCAGCGCGCGTCCGCGCGTCGAGCTCGACGAGGCGTTCAACGTCTTCGACGACGAGACCTCGCGCGGCATCCGCAACGTCGGTCACGCGAGCTCGGCGACGCGCTCGCCGGCCGCGGCGACGCGCTCAACGAGACGATCGGCGAGGCGGCGCAGGACGCTGCGCTCCGCGTCGAGCGCGTGCTGCGCGACGCTCGTCGACGCGGACACGGACCTCGAGCGGCTTCGTCGCGGCACCGCCGCGCGCGACGCGCGCGCTGGCCCCGGTGCGCCGCGCAGCTCGGCCCGCTGTTCGACCACGGCGCGACGACGCTGCGAGGCGCTCGACGCCGCGGCCGCGAGCGCTCGGGCAGACGATCGCGGAGCTGCCGCCGACCGAGATCGGTCGGCGACGCGGCGCTCTGCGCGCCATCAGACCCGTGCTCGCCGACGCGGCCGCGATCGCTCGCGGCGCTGCGGCCCGGCACGCGCGTCTGCTGCCGCGGCGCTCACGCGCGCTCGCGACCGCGCTGCGACGACGGCGACGCCCGATCGCTGCGCCGCACTGCCGGCGCTGCGCCAGCGCGCCTCGGCGACGCACGCTGGCCGCGCTCGAGCGGGCTCGCGCGACGACCTCGTCGCAGCCGGCTGCCGTGACGCAAGCTGCTCGAACGGTCATGCACTCTGGCGCTCGACGCTGCGATCTCCTCGAGCCGGCGCAGATCCAGTGCAACATCGTCGGCCTGTGCGCGCGCAACCTCGGCTCGACGATCGAGCGAGGGCGACGCCGCCGGCGCCTGGATCAACTTCGCGCTGATCGTCGCGCGGCTCGACGCAGGCGCTGCAGTCACCGGCGCGATCGCGACGACCTGCACGCCAACCCCTACCCGAACAGAACCGACCAGGAGTGCGAGGCCGGCAACGAGCCCTTCGCGCCCGGGCAGGCGATCGGCAACCCGCCGGGCAACCAGCCCAACACGACCGAGCAGACCCGCCGCCGCGCGGGCGTGCGCGAGCTGCGCCGAGCGCGCCGGCCTGCTGATCCCGGTCGCCGGAGGCTGCGCGATGAGGCCGGCACCACCGGCGTCAGCCCGCGCGCGGTCGGCATCGTCGCGATCGCGCGTCCTGCTGGCCGTGCGTGTACTTCTGCCTTCACCAAGCGCATCCCGTTCGTCGAGGGCTACCGCGTCAACGCCGTCTTCCAGACGTCCAACCAGCTGCGCAACGGCTCGCCGGTGCGCGATCGCCGGCGTCGACGTCGGCAAGGTCGTCGCGGATCGAGGCCGCGGGCCCGGCACGACCGCAGCGTGCGTGACGCTCGAGCTCAGGCGACGACGGCCGCCCGGTCCACACGCGACGCGCGCGCTGCAGATCCGCCCGCGGCTGTTCCTCGAGGGCGGCTTCTTCGTCGACCTGACGCCCGGGCAGCCCGAGCGCGCCGGAGCTCGAGGACGGCGGCACGATCCCGCTCGTCGCAGACGGCGGTGCCGGTGCAGTTCCACCAGATCCTCACCGCGGCTTCGACCGGCCGACGCGCGAGAGCCTGCGCGGCGCTCGTCGACGAGGCCGCAACCGCGCTCGACGACGGCGGCGCCGAGGCGCTGGGCACAGGCGCAGCAGCCCGCTGCGCGCCGGCGCTGCGCGACGGCGCGATCGTCGGCGAGGCGCTGCGCGGCGCCGAGCCGCACGACGTCTCGGAGCTCGTCGATCGGCGCCGCGCGGGTCGCCGCGCGCTGGGCGGCGCGACGAGCGCGAGCTGCGCGAGCCTGGTCGACCGACCTCGACACGACGACCGGCGCGCTGGCCTCCGAGGAGCGGCGCGCTGCGCGGCGACGGTCGCGCGAGCTCGACGGCGTGCTGCGGCGACGCGCCCGCGCGCGCTGACGCGCGATCGACCGCTCGCTCGCCGCCGCTCGAGCGCTTCACCGCGACGGCTGCGGCCGAGCCTGCGCATCGCGCCGCCGGTGCTGCGCGACACGCGCACAGGCTGCTCGGCCAGGTCGCGGGCTGTCGCGGCCCGCGCGAGCTGCCGCGGCTCGTGCGACGACTGGCGCCGACACTCGACGCGAGCTGCCGCGGCTCTGAGACGACGGCTCACGAGCCTGTTCCCGCTCGTCACGCCGGTCACCGACTGCGTGCACGAGCGAGCGCTGCCGGTGCTGCAGCGCAGCGGTCGACGACGGCGCGCACTCGACCGGCCGGCCGGTCTGGCAGGAGCTCGCTCCACATCGCGGTCGGCCTGGCGAGCGCGCTCGCAGAACTTCGACGGCAACGGCCTCTCGGTCCGCTACCTGGTCGGGCCTCGGCGGCCAGCACGATCGCTCGGTGACCTCGGCGCGCTCGGGCAGCTGACGAGCGCTCGGCAGCAGATCCTCAGGCACCGAGCCGCGCTGGCTCGGCGGACGCTGCGAGCCGCCGTTCCGGCCCGACGCAGCGGTGCGTCGACCAGCCGGCCGCGACCTCAGGCGCGCACCGACCGGCGCTCCGCGTCGCCCGGATCACAGCGCGCGCCGCGACACCGAAGCCGGCGCACCGATCGAGCAGCTGCGTCCGGCCGTCAAGGCGCTCGCAAGCTCGCTCGGGAGGGGCCGCTGATGCTCAAGCGCCAGCTCGAGCGCTACGGCCGCTGGCTGATCGCCATCGCGGTGCTCGATGGTCGTCGCGATCGCGTGCGGCGGCTACATCGTCACCAAGCAGCGGCTGCGCACTCCCGTTCCAGGACCGCTACACGGTCAGCGCCGAGATCGGCGACGAGCACGGGCTGCAGCCCGGGCCTCGGCCAGCCGGTCAACGTCGCCGGGGTCAAGGTCGGCACGATCACCGACGCCGAGCTGCGCGACGGGCGCGCCCATCGTGACGATGGAGATCGACCCCGGGCAAGCTGCCGCGGGTCTACGACGACGCCCACGCCGACGCTGGTCCCGAACACGCCGCTGAAGGACATGCCGTCGAGCATCGCGCCCGGCGGACCGCCGGCCGCGGCGCCCTGCGCGAGGGCGGCGAGATCGATCCCGGTGGCGCGCACGACGCCGCCGATCGACTCCGACGAGCTGCTCGCCGCGCTGGACGCCGACACGCGCGACTTCTTCGAGCTGCTCGTGGCCGGCGCTGCGGACGGCACGCGCGGCCGCGGGCGAGGACCTGCGCGAGCTGCTCAAGGCGCTCGGGCCGACCGCCGGGCAGGTCGCGGCCGCTCGGCATGCGCTCGCCGCGTCAGCGACGCGAGCTGCAGCGACTGGTCGCACAACCTCGCCTTGGTCGGCGACGCGGCGGGGGCCAAGGACCGCGAGCTGGCAGCGCTCGTCGAATCGACCAGCACGACGATCGGCGCGCTCGCCCGCCAGGAGGCGGCGCTGCGCGGATCGGTCGCGCGGCTGCCCGGCGACGCTTCGGGCGCTGCGCTCGAGCCTCGGCAACGCGACCGGGTTCGCCGACGAGCTCGGCCGGGACGCTCGAGCGCGCTGCTGCCGGCGACCCGGCGGCTGCCGGCGGCGCTGCGCGACCCTGGGCCCGCTCGCGCGGCGAGGCCGAGCCCGTGCTGCGCACCAAGCGTGCGGCCGCTCGTCAAGGCGCTCCAGCCGCTCGCGCGCGACCTCGGGCCGACGGCGACCGACCTGAGCGCGGTGACACCGGCGCTGACGAGCGCGCTTCCAGGTGCTCAACTACGTCGTCAACGAGCTGGCGTACAACCCGCAGGGCGACGACGAGGGCTTCCTGTTCTGGCTCGCCTGGTTCGCGCACAACGGCGCCTCGATGCTGTCCACCGAGGATGCGCACGGCGCCGTCTGGCGCGGGCTCGGCATCGTTTCCTGCTCGGCGGTCACGGCGGCCCCCGAGCTCTCGCCGCTGCTACAGGCGATCGTCGATCCGGTACCCGGATGCGGAACGGGGGCGAGCGGCTAGATGATCGATTTCGCGACCCCCGCGCCCGGCTGTACGCGCCTCGCGGCGTCCGGCGCCACCGACCTCCGGGGCCCGTGGCTATCGCCACTGTTCCCCTACGGCCGGCGACACCGGCCATCCACGACCCACGCACATCCGACCACGGCGACCACGGAATCGACCATCTAATGGGCATGCGCGCCCCGCGCCCGGCCGCGATCGCGATCATGCTCGTCTTCGCGCTGTCGGTGTTCGGCTTCACGCTCTTCGTCTGGCGCTCGTTCGGCGGCACGGTGCCGCTCGAGGCCAAGGGCTACCGCTTCAAGGCGCCCTTCGGCGCCGAGGCCGTGCAGCTCACGGTCAACGCGCAGGTGCGCATCTCGGGCGTGCCCGTCGGCAAGGTGGCGGCGATCGATCGCACGACCGAGCGGGCCGTGGCGGACGATCGAGCTCGAGAGCCGCGTACGCCCCGCGTGCACCGCGACGCACGCGCGATCCTGCGCACCAAGACGCTGCTCGGCGAGACCTTCGTCGAGATCAGCCCGGGCTCGCCGGCAGGCTCCCGAGCTGCCGGACGGCGGGACGCTCGCCGCGATCGCAGGTGCAGGACGTCCAGCCGCTCGACGACGTGCTCGCGTCGTTCGACGCGCCGACCCGCGAAGGCGCTCAGGGAGTTCCTCGACGGCGTCGAGCGGCGCGCTCGCGGCCGTGGCGAGAGCCTCAACGCCGCGCTGGGCAACGCCGGCCCCGGCTTGCGCGACCTCGGCGCGTTCGTCGACGCGCTCGAGCGGCGCGACGCCGAGGTCGAGTCGCTCGTGCGCGACAGCGGCCTGGCGCTCGAGGCGCTCGCGGCGCGTGGTGGCGACCTGCGATCGCTCGTCGTCGCCGGCGACGAGCTGCTGTCGGCGACCGCAGCTCGCGACGACGAGCTGACCGCGACCGTGCGGGCGCTGCCCGGCTTCCTGCGCACGCTACGCGGGACGCTCGCCGAGGCCGAAGGCGCCGCGCGCGATGCCGCCCCGACGCTGAGCGCGATCCGCCCCGTGGCGCCGCGGGTGCCCCAGGCGCTGCGGGCGACCGCGAAGCTCGCGCCCGAGCTCGAGGCCGTTCTGCGCGGGCTGCGCCCGGCTATCACCGCGTCCGAGCGCGGGCTGCCGGCCGCCACCAGGATCGTGCGCGCCGCCGGCCCGCTGCTCGACGCGCTCTATCCGGCCGCTCGCGAGCTGGTGCCGGTTGTGCAGGTGCTCAACGCCTACCGGCGCGAGATCCTGGCCGTGGCGGCCAACGTGGCCGCTGCCACCCAGGCCTCCACCGAGCTCCCGGACGGCTCGCAGCGCCGCGTGCTGCGCACGATGATCCCGCTGACCAACGAGCTGATCGACGGATACAAGCACCGGCTCGCGTCGAACCGCCACAACCCCTACCTGCGCCCCGGAGGCCTGGCCGACCTCACCAACGGCACGATCAGGGCATTCGACTGCGACAACGTCGACAACGCGCAGACCGTGCCGGTGATCGGCAGCGGCGCGCCGCCGTGCCTCGTGCAGGAGCCGTGGGACTTCAACGGCCGCCGGCGGAGCTTCCCGCAGGCGGAGCGCGACGGCCCGTAGGGGGTCGCGGCCGGCAGGGTCGGGACTGCTGCTTCGTCAAGCGATACGTC
>CAWDYB010000002.1:0-559295 GCA_963806425.1 uncultured Bacteroidota bacterium
ATGTAGTTACACTTAACTCATTTATCGTATTGCTAAAGCTATTTCACTCGATTCATCATTTGCTTTACCCTATACTTCACTTGCCTATTGCTACACGCTTATTGGTGTTGCCGGTTATGGAACTTTACCAAGGAATATTGCAGAAGTAAAAGCGAAACAGGCAGTTCTCGCAGCATTGCAATTAGATAACACACTCCCTGAAGCTTATGCCACTGAAGGCTATATAAAATTCAGGATTGACTGGGACTGGCAGGGTGCAGAAACTTCTTTTAAAAAAGCTTTGCAATTAAAACCCGGTTATTCCACAGCACATGAATGGTACGCGCTTTTTTTAGCCACGCAGCAGAGATTTGATGAGGACCGGAGAGAAATAAATTACGCGATAGAACTTGACCCACTCGCTTCAAGCGTAAACAATGGCCTTGCAAGAATATTCCAGTTTAAAAAAGAAACAGATAAAGCTTTACAACAAATAAATTATACCATTGCATTAGACTCTAATTATTCAGAAGCCTGGTTTACACAATCTATGATTTATTACCAGCAAAATAATTTTGAAAAAGCTATACCTCCTTTAATAAAGCGCTTTAAAACTTTCAAATAATCGACCTGTTATGCAGGGTTTACTGGGATGCATTTATGCTAAAACCGGCAAATTGCAGCAGGCGCAAAAACTTGTTGCTGATCTTAGAAACAAAACCTGTTACAAACGATAAATTATATGCAGCTGCTATGATCTACAACCAGATGGGCAGGGTAGAAAAATCTATGTCTATTCTTCAGGAGTTAGTGAATGAAAAATACGGTATCATGATCTACATTAAAGCAGATAAGAATTTTTTCGATGGTGGAAATGGTGAACAATACAAAGCCATGCTGCGACAAATGAACCTGCAATAATTAACTTCTAATTGCATTACGTATTTATTCTTTCGTTTATTTTTAAGGCAAATAGTTTCCATGCATAATCGGAATTTAATTGTTGCCACCATGCACCGATCGGGTTCATCTGTAATTGGGCAATGGCTGGTAAAATGCGGATTACATTTAGGCGACGAAATGTTCGGCCCCGGTGTTGGCAATGTAGAAGGTCATTTTGAGGACATAGATTTTCTTACCATTAATGAAAATATTTTACGTGCACATGGTTTACCACACAGCGGCTTTACCACACTAACAGTGAATGAGATAACCGCTGAAGAAAAGCATGAATTAAATAATTTAATAGCCCGGAAAAATGTTGCAAATGTTGAGTGGGGATTTAAGGACCCGCGTACTGCTTTGTTATTAAAGGTGTATAGAGAAGAAATACCGGATGCATTTTACCTCTTTATTCTGCGCGATTATAAATACATCGTAAGCTCGCTGCTTACCAGGATGTATAAAGACAAAGACAAACAATACAACGAGAAAGGATTAATTGGCAGAACGATCTGGAAAATAAAAAAAGGATTTCGCAAAAAATATATATTCAGGAAGCACGCCACTCATTTTCTGGCAGTTTGGATAACTTATTGCGAAGAAATGCTGAAATGCATGCAGCAGCTGCCTTCTGAAAAATTTTTGGTGGTGGATGTTTCAACTGTTATTGTAAATGACAAAAAGATCATCGATCATTTCAATGAACAATGGAATTTTCAACTTACCTATTTTCCATTTAATAAAGTGTACAAAGAAAAACTGATCAGCAAATCCGAGCCCATTGAACCGTTTATTAAAAATGCTTCCCTTTTAGAAATGGCAGAGGCTTTATCTGCGAAACTACAAACGTTTCTTATAAAATAATATGCATAAAAAAAGCTGTCTTTTTCAAGACAGCTTTCAATGTATCATTCACAAAGAAATTATTTCTCTTCTTCTTTCTTCAACTTTTCTTTAAGTTCAGCCAGTGCACCAAGATCACCAAGTGTTGCTTTTTCAACTTTACTCTGAATGTTCTTAACAGCTTTCTTGGTTTTTTCAGCTTCTGCTCTTTCTTCTTTTACTGCTGCTTCTTTTTCTTCTGCTTTTACCTGTTCCCAAATACGTGTATGACTAACAACGATGCGTTTTTCGTTGCGGTCAAATTCAATCACCATAAATTGTGCGTGTTCATCAGCACAATGCTTTTACCATCTTCTTTTGCAAGGTGACGGGCAGGAGCAAATCCTTCTAGACCATAAGGCAATTGAACAATAGCACCTTTATCATCTTTCGTGATAACAGTTCCTTCATGAATAGTACCAATACGCGAAAGTATCTTCCAAGGTATTCCATGGATCTTCTTCCAGTTGTTTATGTCCTAACTGCAGTTTGCGGTTGTCTTTATCAATACCCATAATGATCACATCAATCTTCTCACCAACTTTGGTATACTCACCAGGATGGTTGAAACGCTTCAACCAGCTTAGATCGCTGATGTGGATCATACCACCAATACCTGGTTCAAGTTCAACAAACACACCGTAAGGAGTAATGTTTTTAACAAGACCCTTGTGCTTGCTGCCTTCAGGGAATTTATTTTCGATAGTGCTCCATGGATCTTCGCTCATTTGCTTGATAGAAAGACTCATTTTGCGGCTATCCTTATCAAGTGTTACAACTTTAGCTTCATATTCATCATCCAAGTTTAAAGAATTCTTTAGCATTGATCGGTGTGTTAGCCCATGTAATTTCACTTACGTGAACAAGACCTTCAACACCCGGCATAATTTCAAGAAATGCACCGTAATCTTCAATATTTACCACTTTACCTTTTACAACTGCACCTTCTGTTAATGTTTCAGGAAGCACATCCCAAGGATGTGGAGTAAGTTGTTTTAAACCAAGGCTGATACGTTTTTTGTCATCATCGAAATCCAATACAACCACGTTCAGTTTCTGATCCAGTTTCAACACTTCGCTTGGATGGTTGATACGTCCCCACTGAAATATCGGTGATGTATAATAAACCATCTAAGCCACCAAGATCCATAAATGCACCAAAGTCAGTGATGTTTTTGATAGTTCCTTCCAGTACCTGGCCTTTTTCAAGTTTGCCCATAATCTCTGCACGTTGTGCTTCGATATCGCTTTCGATAAGTGCTTTGTGAGATACAACTGCATTCTTAATTGCTTCATTGATCTTAACCACTTTAAATTCCATTGTTTTACCAACAAACTGATCGTAATCAGTAACCGGCTTAACATCAATCTGAGAACCTGGTAAGAATGTTTCCATACCAAATACATCAACGATAAGACCACCTTTGGTTTTGCTGGTAACAGTACCGGTAATAACTTCACCGGTTTTGTGTACTTCAACAATTCTTTCCCATGCACGGTAGATACGTGCAGTTTACGGCTAAGGTTAAGGTGACCTTCCCTGTCTTCTTTTTCAACAACCATTACTTCTACATCATCACCAACTTTAAGGTTTGGCATATCGCGGAATTCGTTTAAAGAAACAAGACCATCACTTTTAAAACCAATGTTTACAACAACATCAGTTTTGGTTAAGAGCAACAACGTTACCTTTAATCATTTCACCATCATTGATCTGTACAAAAGTGTTGTCGTAAACACTGTCGTACTTTTCTCTTTCTTCTTTGTTGTAAGTACTAACATTACGTTTGTCAATACTCCAGTCAAAATCGTCGTGAGCAACAGAAGCTTTTTCTTCTTTTGAAGCAGACCCGTTCTGTTTGTTTTCGGCAGAAGCTTCGGGTTGATTTTCAACTTCTGCTTCGGGTTGATTTTCAGCTTCTGCTTCCGGCTGATTTTCAGCTTCGGCTTCCGGCTGATTTTCAGCTTCGGCTTCCGGCTGATTTTCAGCTTCGGCATCAGGTGCAGCAGTTTCAGGTTCAGTCACAGGTTCATTTGGTGTCGCTGTAGTTTCCTCGGTTGCCTGTGGGGCATCCTGCGGTAACTCCTGGTTTTCAGCGTTTTCGTTAACAATATTGTTTTCAGTCATAATATAAATCCCGGTTTTTTAATCGGGGGTGCGAAGGTAAGGAATTGTTGAATAATATAAGGTTAAGGCAGCAGGAAATAATAAGGTACCCGGCAACCGTAAAAATGGCGTCCCGGTTGCGTCGCACAGCGTTTACACTATAACTTTACGCAGCGGTAAAGAAAAACTGTAGTGTTTTAACTTTGAATGTAGCTTTTGAGTTGAGAAATCGTCTCCTGCTGCGTGATGATCGTTTCTGTTACCACATCATTGATAGATAATATGCCTTTAAGCACATTGTCCTCCATTACGGGCAGGTACCGGAGATTTTTTGAAGACATCAGTTGCATGCAATAATCAACCGAATCGAATTCGGTTACCGAAGGTATATTGCTGCTCATTATTTCGCTAACAGGTGTGTCGGTAGAAGATCTTCCTTTTAAAATTACTTTCCGGCTATAATCACGTTCTGTAACTATGCCCAAATATTGATTTTCATTTGCAACAACCACAGAACCAATATGTTTTTCAGCCATTAGTTTTAGGGCATCGATAACGCACATGGACGGGTCTACTGTTTCAACTTTACTACCCTTACGGGCAAGAATATCTTTTACTTTCTTCATATTTTAAAAGGCTAATTGCAACCTACAGTAAATATAAGCATTTAGGGTTACAAAGAATGGACGAAAGGTTTCTTTCATCATTCTTTTAATAATTCAACATGCTAAGCTTCTTCCAGCATTTTGCTTCTTCATTTTTTCTTCAGCTCTTCACCACCATGCACTAAAGCCGAATCGAACACCCCCGAAACGGGCTGTACATGGTTTCCGGGGGTCTTTTTTTGGTTCTTTTTTGGAAAAACAAAAAAGAACAATAACAATAAAAAGAACTTATATAAAGTACCTGAAGCAATGATGTTACCGTCTTGCTTTCCAGTAAAATATTCCGTAAGTTTATACTCTAAACCCCGGCGTATGTTTAAAAGTTGTCCCCCCCCCCCCCGCATTTTGCACTACTATTGTTTTTTATGTTGTTGGTTAATGAATCAATAATTGCACAAACGATTAGCTGCCAAAGCACTCCATTCAATTGCAGTTTGGATCTGCGAAATGAAATTTTCACGAATACTAAAATAAAAAGTACTACCAATAATGTAGTGGTTTATGGAAAATCAGGCACTGATTATACTGATGCAGAATTTGACAGCACCAATTCAGACTTTGATAATTGTGGTATAAACAATACCTGCCGCACCGATTATCAGAATGTACTGTATTATTACATGAGCTACCCCAAAATTACAGAGCATGATTATGCTTCATGCCCTTTGCCTGTAGTAATAATTTTTCATCCGGGTGGATTTTCAGATTGTAATAATCTGGCTAACGATAACCCGCATATGTACCAGCTTAGCCGCGACCTTGCCAAAAGAGGTTACATTTCAATTGTCGCTGAATACAGACGGGGCGTAATTGATGATAAAAGCCAAGTTTTTCCTAATAACCCCGATCCTTTTATTCAACGAATAACCTATACGGGAGCTCCCGAGACTGCTGCCATATACCGGGGTGTACAGGATTGTGCAGGGGTAATCCGCAGCTTTATAAAAAGGCAGCGAACGGGTTCGGATGAATTTAAAGCAGACACCAACAATATTTTTCTTGCCGGCGCAAGCGCCGGGGCGGTAATGGTGACTTTAACTGCTTATTACACCCAAAGCATGATCAACGACGTATCTGAAAACATAAAAGATGCGTTAGGTGTTAGAAACATTGATTTTTATTCGGGCGATACCCATATTGAATACAAATCCAAAATAAAAGGAGTGCTTTCAATGTGGGGCAATGCATTTTTACCCCTGGCGAATATAAATAATCCTGTAAATTTTTTTGCACAGAATAGTAACAGTGTACCTATGATTGCTTTTCATGGTTATTACGATCCTATTACCCCTATTTATTATGAACCTGTTTATTACTCCGCCGCAACAGGTGCAAGCGCTCCATTCCATACAATAACAAATTGCTTATTACCAAATGTGAGTTCTTTTAGTGTTTCGCCGACTGGAGTTGTTAGTGGATCACTTAAAGAAGACCAGTACCGGGGTGGCCCCTTGTACTATTATGAAAACATTTTTAACCAGACAAATACACCGCCCATGGAGTTGTACGTGGATTGCGAGATGGAGCATGGAATGGATAGTGATTGCAGCAGTTGTATGTTCGACAGTGAGTTTGGAACAGGTGCAACCAATATTAATGATGTTTTTACTTATATGGCACAGCGAACGGCAATCTTCTTTCAGGCGATTTTAGGCGGGTATGTAAACCAAATTGACCGACGCATTTTTTTTAATTGCGAAAATTATCGCTATGGCTGCAACCCTGCAGATTATCATGAAAACTGTCCTCCTAATACCTGCGAATAATTTATTAAACCAGTTAACTTCTTTTTATGAAATACTTTTTATTTTTTTTATACTGCTTTATTTATACCATTCATGTATCTGCACAGCCGGGCTTACCTGATCAAAGTTTTGGTGAAAATGGCAAAGTGGTTATTAAGAATTTGGTAGAAACACATGCCATGGCACTGCAAAGAGATGAAAAAATTATTTCTGTGGGTATGCCAGATGTTTCACCCTATTACTATGCTGCCGCCAGGTTTAATACAGATGGCTCCTTAGATGAAAGCTTCGGTGATTCCGGTTTTGTTGTGCTGAACTTTGGGCTGGCTCAACAGGTAATACTCTCTGTTGTTATTCAGAAAGACAATAAAGTATTATTAGCCGGGTTTGGCACCAGGTACAGCCAGCCATTCAATGATGAGCGCCCCATCAATTATAATATTTTGTTGGCCAGGTTAATGCCGGATGGAACTTTCGACAGCACTTTCGGCATTAACGGAATGGTGAATGAGGATTTTGGTAATCAGGAGCAAGGTATTGATGTTAAACTTCAGAGTGATGGTAATATTGTTGTTGCTGGCAATTGGGCAGAAAAATGGGATAGCTATGGAAATTTTATGGTGGCTCGTTACCAATCTGACGGAAGAATTGATAAAACCTTTGGGAATAATGGTATAGGTATTTCATTTTTGGGATCGCCTTCTAATGCAGTATCAATTGATATTCAAAATGACGGTAAAATTATTTTAGGGGGAGGAACTAATAGTCCGGGAAATCCGGTTAATTCAAAATGTGCTTTCACCCGGTATCTGCCTAATGGAACACCAGATGATTCTTTTGGAAACATGGGTAAAAAAATTGTTGATGTAAATAATTCAGGGGACGGAATAAATGAAATAAAGGTTACAAAAAACGGAAACATTCTTGCCGGAGGATATGCCGGAAGAAATATTTTTAGTGAAAAAATCTCCTTTCTTTTGCTTTCTCTGAATAGCGATGGATCTCTCAACCGGGAGTTTGGAGACAGTGGAATTGTTACTTCAAGATTTTCAGCAAGTATGTCTGGTGGCAATGCCATGGAAATACAGGATAACGGCAAAATTCTCATGTGTGGTGGATTAACCTTACCTGGAGATAATACCGGCAACTTTTTATTGGCACGCTATTTACCCAATGGTTCCATTGATTCCGTCTTTGGAGATAATGGTATACAGCTTACCAGCTTTGGTTATTTTTCCGAAGCGGCGACTGATATTGAAATTCAGCGGGATGGTAAAATTATTACTTGTGGAAACCTTACGAATAATTTGCCTGATTCTTATCATCTGGGTCTTGCCCGCTACCACGGCGACCCTGTAGAAAACCCGGTAATAGCACAGCTAAAAACCTGGCTGCGCAACAACACCCTGGGCTGGTACACCAGCAACAACAGCAGTGTTAACTATTACAGCATACAGCGCAGCATCAACGGCAGCAGCTTTAAAGAAGAAAAAAGGGTGCAGGCAAACAATACACCCCGTTTACTGCAGCAGGCAAACACCCGCGAACAGCAAACCTTTACCTATGCCTTAAACACAGCAGCCACCAACAGCTACTACCGCGTGGCAGCCATATTAAACGATGGCAGCACAGCCTTTTCACCCGTAGTGTATTATGGCAGCGGCAAAAACATTACCCTGTACCCCAACCCGGTAAAAGATGTGCTTACGGTAAAAGGGTTGCAGCCGCAGGTGAACAACCTGCTTACCATCACCGATGTTGGTGGCAATGTGTTACTGAGTACAACAGTTACCTCATCAGCAACCTATAATTATAATGTAAGCCGCCTGAAAGCCGGGCAGTATGTGCTGCGTGTGCAAAGCACAGAGCAGGTGCAGACGTTGCGGTTTGTGAAGGAGTAGTGTGTTGTACTTTTTGTACTTGATTCTTTTTCTTGATAAAAAGAAACGAACCAAAAAAATCAGGAAAGAAACGATGTACAGCCCGTTTCTTTCCTTCGCCCTGATGGGGCTTTTGTGCTACTGTGGCTTCAGCAGGAGAATTTCAATTGCTAAAATAAGCTTTCATCATGCTGAATTTGTTTCAGCGTCTTTATTTTAAGAATTTATTCTTTAGCCCTTCACACCATGCACTTCAGCCGATAGCGAACACCGGGGTCTTTTTTGGTTCTTTTTGGCAGCACCACCATGCACTTCAGCCCATTAGCGAACCACCCGGAAACGGGCTGTATATCGTTTCCGGGGGTCTTTTTTTGGTTCTTTTTTGGACAAACAAAAAAGAACAAAGAATAACCTAATTAAATGTATCCGGTCCTTCAATCTTACGGTAAGGCTGCTGAAAAAAATCAAGAACCGTTTTATTAAACTGGTCTTTATAATTGATCGGCGTTGAATGCCCTGAATTGGGGATGATCCACAAATAAGATTTTTCAATATTTTCTGCAATAAACATAGTATGACGCGGACGAATAACATCATGGTCTCCGCCAATTACAAGCACAGGGCATTTTATTGATTGTAACTGCTGAACTGAAATGTTTGGTTGTTCATGCATCATATTCATCAGCTTATAATCATTTTTTACTTTTTGGTTTTGGTCCATTTGTTTTAAAGCGGCTGAATTTTCTATCACCCATTTATAAGCAAAAAGGTCAACAGCTGAGGTATCGGGGCTAAGGTTAGCACCGGTAATAGCCAGTTTCTTTACTTTTTCAGGATGCCTGATAGCTAATAGCAAACCGTTTATACCTCCATCACTCCAACCAATCACGTTACAGGAATCGAGGTGTAAAGATTCGAGCAATGCATTCAAATCATCAGCCATCATTTCATAACTGAGAGAATCGTTATTATCAGTTGATTTACCCTGTGACCGGCTGTCTGCCAATATAACTTTATAATGTTCTGCAAAAAATGAAACTTGGTTAGAGAAATTATTAATGGAGCCGCCATTGCCATGAATAATTAATAAAGGGTCGCCTGTTCCATACGTTTCGTAATACATACTTATACCGCGGGTGTTAAGTAATTTTTCCGGCAGCGGCATTATTACCATACTCAACAACAGCTGCATTTTGTTGAGAAAAAACCTGCAAAGAAAAAACAAGGGTTATTAAAAAAATCATCGAAGACTTTTGCATGAAATTTAATTTTTATTTTAAAAAATAACAGCCATCGGAATGATGGCTGCCCTATAAATTTTGAGAGAACAATTTACTCTTTTACTGCAATAACAGGAATTCTTTGCTGGTAAATTAGTTCGTTTAATTTTTTAATATCCACCTCGCGAATTTGCTTTAATGCAGCAAGGTATTGACCGGCTTCAGCAGACAATTCATCATACAATAATTTTACCTGTTCGCTCGGAATGGAGTAACCACTGCTGGCATATTCGAACATACCTGCAATTTTATCGTTTATACGAATCGGGTAATTTAAAATATCCTGCCCGCTCTTTGCTTTGGTTTGGTAAAGCGCTTCTTCTACGCGGGTAAGCCTGTTGGTAATACTATCAGACAATACCTTAATCTCTTTATATTCAACACTGTCTATTTTTCCGGTAAAATCTTTTACCTGGCTTCTTAAAGACCTGATGTCTTTAATGGCTTTCTGCACTTCAGAAAACTTATCTCGCGACTTTAATAAAAAGCCAACCTGTTCGTCGTATTGCGCTTCGGTCATTTTATAATTCGGATCGCCTTTTATAACAAAGGGAACATCAACTGAATCGTTGTTTACCTTAACGCGGGCAACGTAGTTGCCCGGTGCTACTTTGGGACCTGCGTCAATCGTATTCCACAAAATCATTCCATCAATCTTTTCTGCAGCGGGGTATTGCATATTCCATACAAACCGGTTCATGCCTTTATTCACTTCTATCTTTTCTGTGGAATCTTTTGCAGTTGTACTGAAGGTTCGTACTTCCTTATGTTGCTTATCGAAAAAGGTAATCGCGACTTTGGGTGAATCGGCTACATTTTTTACATAATAATTGAGCACAACGCCGTTCTCCGGGTTATTGCCTGCATTGGTTACATTGCTTCCTTTATTGCCTTCCATGCGATAGGATTCTGCAACCGGCATTACCTGGAAATTTTTTGCAGGATTAAATTGTTGCTTTTGCTGCACCATGCTCAGATCATCCAATATCCATAATGCACGACCCTGGGTCGCAACAACTAGATCGTTGTTTTTTATAGCAAGATCTGTAATAGAAACAATAGGAAGATTTAATTGAAAAGGCTGCCAGTTTTCTCCATCATTATAACTGATGAACATGCCGTACTCAGTACCTGCATATAAAAGACCAGGAACTTTTTTGTCTGCACGCAGTGCTCTTGTAAAATGCAGCGGATGGTATTCCATTGGTTATTTGCTTCCATGTTTTACCGTAATCTTCTGTTTTAAAAATGTACGGTGTAAAGTCATCCAGTTTATATTTCGTTCCAACAAAGTATGCCTTGCCTTTTTTAAACGGATCTGTTTCCACGCAATTCCACATCATAAACTTTCCTGCTGCAGCAGGTGTTACATTATCCCAGGTTTTTCCGCCGTCTTTGCTGATGTGTATCAATCCATCATCGCTGCCGGTCCACAACACATCTTTCTCTAAAGTAGATTCAGTTGCGGTAAATATGGTGCTGTAATATTCAACGCCTGTGTTGTCTTTGGTGATAGGGTCCGCCGCTTGGTGCCTGCTTAACTTTATCGTTTGTGGTTAGGTCGGGGCTGATCATCTTCCAGCTTAAACCTTCATTTTCCGTTACAAACAAATGATTGCCCCCTGCGTATAATTTTTTAGGATCGTGTGGTGAAAAGAAGATGGGGAAATTCCATTGAAAACGATATTTCAACACATCTGCACCGGAGCCGATGGCATTATCGGGCCACACACTGATCGCCCTGTTTTCTTTTGTTCTATGATCGTACCGCGAAAGATACCCGCCGTAATTTCCACCATACACTATTTCGGGATTCGTAGGGTCTGCGACAACATAACCGCTTTCGAAACCTGCGGTGCGTTCCCAGTCCTTATCATCAATGCTATTGTCATAGGTGCGGCTTAGAATACGCACTGTAGAATTGTCTTGCTGAGCTGCAAGTACATGATATGGAAAATGATTATCGGTTGAAACGCGGTAGAATTGAGCAGTGGGCTGGTTGTTCATAGTGCTCCAGTTATCGCCTGCATCAAAACTAACCTGTGCGCCGCCATCATCACCAATGACCATGCGTTTTCCATCTTCGGGGTCTATCCATAGATCGTGGTGATCGGAATGGGGTGTGTTAATTGGTTTGAATGTTTTGCCTCCGTCTGTGCTTCTGTAAAAACCAACATTCAAAGCATAAATATTATTGTCGTTGGTGGGGTCTACAAAAATCTTACTATAGTACCAGGCCCGTTGCCTGATGTTTGCATCATCAGTGAGCTTCGTCCACGATTCACCACCATTTTCGCTTTTGTATAATCCACCTGATTTTGATTCGATGATCGCGAAAACTTTCTCAGGATTTATGGAACTTACTGCAATGCCGATAATTCCGGTTGTTTCATTTTTTGGCAACCCTTTTTTATCCATCAGGTTTACCCAGGTTTCACCGCCATCTGTGCTCTTCCATAAAATACTACCTTCTCCCCCACTTTCGAGGCTGTAAGGTGTTCTCTGCACCCGCCAGGTTGATGCATAAAATGTTTGCGGATTGCCGGGTTCCATAACAAGGTCAATGGCGCCGGCCTGTTCGTTTGCATACAACACCTTGCGCCAGGTTTTACCACCATCTGTTGTTTTATAAACACCTCTTTCTGTGCCTGGACCAAATAAATGACCTGATGCTGCTACCCATACTATATCCGGATTTTTCGGATGAATTTCTATTCGAACGATATGACGTGTATCTTTTAAACCGATGTGGCGCCAGCTTCTGCCACCATCATCGCTTCTCCAGATACCAAAGCCTTCTGCGACATTACCGCGAAAGGTATTTTCGCCTTCACCAACATACATAATGCTTTCATCGCTGGGAGCAATGGCAACTGCGCCAATTGATCCACCAAAATATTTATCTGTTATATTCTTCCAGTTACTGCCGCCATCGTTTGTTTTCCATACTCCGCCGCCAGTAGCGCCAAAGAAGAAGGTGTTCTTGTTTTTAAAACTTCCTGCCACTGCAGCACTTCTTCCGCCGCGAAAAGGACCGATCAGCCGGTAATTCACATTCGCGAAATACGCCGAATCATTAGCATATGCGGTTTTTGCCGATGGCAGATAGGTTTTTTGTGCTGAAGCAAACATTGTTGCACTTAGAAAAATCCACACTAAAACTCTTCTCATATTTTAATTGATTAAGTTCAAAAAGTACGACCATAATTTTTTATAAAAAAGAAGAAATTGTAATTCGATTTCAGTATTGCTAATTGAATCTTTTATATGACCCATTTCCATGATGTCAAAAAAAAGCCACCTTTAAGCTGATGGCTTTTTTTAAGGTTTAAATTTTTAATATGCTCTTGCAAACAAAACCCTTTTTCCTGAAGGATTGCCGGTAAGTATGCATGAACCATTTTCTTCTTTTGCATCTAATGGAATGCAACGGATCGTTGCTTTGGTTAGGTCTTTTATTTTTTCTTCTGTTTCTGCAGTGCCATCCCAATGGGCAGAAACAAAGCCGGCTTTATTATCGAGAATATTTACAAATTCATCCCAGGTATTTGCTTCACGTAATGTTTTGCTGCTGAAATGCTTTTGCGCGATCATAAATATTTTGTTGAATTTCATTCAACAGGTTTTGAATGTGAGTTGATATCCCGTCCAGGGAAACGGTATTTTTTTCTTTTGTATCTCTGCGCGCTAATTCAACCTGGTTATTGGCAAGATCTCGCGGACCAATGGCTATTCTTACAGGAACACCTTTCATTTCATACTCGGCAAATTTCCAACCCGGGCGATTATTATCATTATCATCGTACTTAACACTAATGCCCAATTGCTTTTAATTGGTTTACCACTTCATTTGCCTTTTCAGCAACTTTATTTTTTTCCTCTTCACCTTTATAAATTGGAACAATTACAACCTGTAAAGGGGCGATTTTCGGAGGAAGAATCAAACCATCATCATCGCTGTGCGCCATAACCAGTGCACCAATCAGCCGCGTACTAACGCCCCAGCTGGTTGCCCAAACGTAATCAAGCTTATTTGTCTTTATCAGTAAACTTTACATCAAAAGCTTTTGCAAAATTTTGACCCAGAAAATGGGAAGTACCAGCCTGTAAAGCCTTACCATCCTGCATCAAAGCTTCTATGCAATAGGTGTCTTCTGCCCCTGCAAAACGTTCTGCCGGGCTTTTAATTCCTTTTATTACAGGCAGTGCCATGTAATTCTCCACAAATTCTGCATAGATTTCTAAAATAAGTTTGGTTTCGATCTACAGCTTCCTCTTTTGTAGCGTGTGCCGTGTGCCCTTCCTGCCAGAGAAATTCTGCAGTACGAAGAAACAACCGGGTACGCATTTCCCACCGAACCACGTTTGCCCATTGATTAATTAGAAGGGGAAGATCGCGGTAAGACTGAATCCAGTTTTTATAGGTATTCCATATAATAGCTTCGCTTGTCGGGCGAACCACCAGTTCTTCTTCAAGCTTTGCATCCGGGTCAACCATCAACTTTCCTTTTCGTGCAGGATCGGCTTTAAGGCGGTAATGGGTAACAACAGCACATTCCTTGGCAAAACCCTCTGCATTTGTTTCTTCTGCCTCAAAAAGGCTTTTAGGAACAAAAAGGGGAAAATAAGCGTTTACGTGACCTGTATCCTTGAACATTTTATCCAAAACGTCCCTCATGTTTTCCCAAAGGGCAAAACCATATGGTTTTATTACCATGCATCCCCGTACGGCACTATAATCTGCCATTCCGCTTTTTAAAATCAGGTCGTTATACCATTGCGAATAATCCTGTTCCCTCGTAGTGATCTCCTTTGCCATTTTAATAATTTTTTTTCTGTTTTTAAACCTGTGAATATTAGTATGGTCTTAACAGCTTCCAAAATTTTGCTTTACCTGCTTTCAACCAAAAAGTTGTAACTTACAGCCTATAACTAATAGCCCTGAAAGCGGCAAAAGTATTACTAATAAATAATTGAAACTTATTGATATGAAAAACAACATTATCGGAATTTTTTTGATGGCGTTGGTGCTGGGAGGATGTTCTTCTGCATACCAAACATCGCAGACACCGGACGATGTGTATTACAGCCCGGGAAGAAGTGGTGGAATTAGCGGTGACAACTACCAGGATTATTCAGCCAGCAATGACGACCAATATCTTAGAATGAAAGTGCAGAACAGGAGCCAGTGGGGCGGTATAGATGATTTTAGTTACTGGTACGACAGCAGATATTACTCTCCTGCTTTTTACAACCCATATGGCGGATATTATTACAATCCTTATTTGACCTACAGTCCCTACGGATATTACAATCCTTACGGTTATGGGCATTATGGTTATTCGCATTACAATTCATTTGGATTCTCTATGGGCTATAACTCCTATTCTCCTTATGGCTATTCTCCCTGGTATTCCTGGAATCAGCCATATTACACTGTAGTGTATTATAAAAATCCGCAGGTGTATTATTCAACCAACAGGACTAATGCCAATGGATACAATAACCGGAGTTACAATAATTCAAACAACAATCGTTTGATTATGCCCCGGAGCAATAATAATTATGGTACCTATTCTACTCCAACCAGTACAGACAGAAGGCGGCCTGTGTACACGAATGAAAATTCTTACGATAATAGTAACTCAACCATTAGTCGTCCATCAAGATCGATCAATAATAGTAACAACACAATTAATAATAATTCAAACAATAATTCTAACCGCAGCAGTCGAGGTTCAACCATTTCGGGAACAACGGCGCCACGTTCTCCAAGACCGGCGGGCAACGGAATTCCACACTAATATTTTTTAAAGGCATCTTCTTTAAGGTTACAAATTCGATATCTAAAAACCATTAAATTTAATCTTATGAAGATGCTTTTTTATTTCTTTCCATTCTTACTATTTTCCCTGGTAGGTTTTGCACAGACACCCGAAGATGCAGTGCGTAATGCATGGTTTATTCCGCAGGGCACGGCAAGGAATATGGCAGTGGGTGGTGCCACCGGTGCGTTAGGTGGGGATATTACTTCGTCGTACATAAATCCTGCTGGCATTGGCTTATACAAAACCAATGAAATAGTTATTACCCCCGGGGTAAATTTTTTTACGATTGATGCAGATTACAGGAAGTCGCCCACGTCCACATCAAGTAACGTTTTCAATTTTGGACCTACAGGTTATATTGGAGGGGGATTATTCGGGCCCTTGGGGCAGCACAAATGCTTTTTCCATATCAATAAACCAGTTAACTAGTTTTAATCAACATCTGCATTACAGCGGCGCCAATGATGTAAGTTCTTTTTCTGAGCAATACCTGGAGGAACTTGCTGGGAATAATGCAGATACCTTGTCAGCTTTAAGTGATTACCCGTTTGGGTCATCACTGGCATTCAGAACGTACTTAGTTGATAAAGTAACTGATGAATTTGGTAACCTGCTCGGTTATCAAAGCCTGGTTTCTTTAGGTACCGGTGTTATCCAGGAAAATGATGAGATATCCAAAGGAGGGCTTTACGAATTATCCATAGCTTTCGCAAATAACAAGCAGGATAAAATCTATTTAGGTGGCAGTATAAATTTTCCCTTATCAGTTTATAAAAACAATCGTACCTATTTAGAAACAGATGCAACTAATAACCCCGATAACGACTTTAATTATTTTGAATTTAAAGATGAATTTTCTTCAACCGCAATAGGGGTAAATGCAAGGCTGGGCATTATTTATAAGCCACAACAACAGGTACGTTTAGGCTTTGCACTGCATACCCCTTCGTTGATGTTTTATAATGATGATTACCGCTCATTTTTGACAACTGATACAGAAGGTTATGCAGGCGTTGTAAGCGAAAGCAGTGACAACCTTTTAAATGCACCACAATCCGTTGAATATACAAGTTTAACCCCTTATAAATTAGTGGCCAGCGCAGCCATTGTTCTTAATGAAGCAGCAGATACCCGGCAGCAAAAAGGTTTTGTAACAGCAGATGTTGAATATGTCCATTATCGGGGTTCCCGGTACTTTGCCTCCGGCAATTATCTTGATGAATCTGCCACGTATTATTTCGACCAGTTAAACGCGATAAATAAAGATTATTTAAAGGGGAATATAAATGTAAAGGCAGGAGGAGAATTAAAATTTAATACGTTGATGGTTCGTTTAGGAGGTGCATTTTATGGCAGTCCATATGGTGATTCTCAGTTGTCAGCAAATCAATTAATGGTTGCGGGTGGATTGGGATATAGAAACAGGGGCATTTTTGCAGACATTACCTATGCCCGAATAGCTAAAAAAGATGTGCACTTTCCTTACCGGTTAAGCGATAAAGCTAATACCTATGCAAGTCTTCAAAACAACCAAAATAAACTTTTGGTGACAGTCGGATTTAAATTGTAAAATTCAGAGGATGAAATGCGCCTTATTGCAAAGTGCCCTTTGCAACTTCTTCTACCCTTACCTTAACAATACCTGCATTGGTAAAGCTTAGCAATTTAGCAGCAGATGAAGAAAGATCTACAACACGGCCTTTGGCTGCCATGCGGGGGTGCATCCTGTCATTGATACGAACAATGATGCTTTTACCATTGATAACGTTAACAACCCTAACCCACGTATTCAATTTAAAATTGTTACTCGCAGCGGTAAGATTTTTATGATGAAAAATTTCGCCTGTGGCTGTAACTGCTCCCTCAAAGAATTTTGCATAGAAGGATGCAATGCCATATAATGTTTTACCTGTAGATTTTACTGGTTCAATTTTTTTAGCTGTTGATTCTGCTACAATATCGTTCTGAGATATTTCAATGGTTTCAATTCCTGCCTGGGAATCAAAAATTTTACTACCATCTTTCTGCGCACTGGCACAAAATTGAGTAATTGCAATAACGCTAAACGTTAATAAGGACCTGAAAATAAATTTTACCATGATAAGGGGCAGTTTAATTAAAAATAAAGTGACAATTTCGGAATAGGCACCGGATGCTGAAACATCAGACATCCACTCATTTACTGCTCGTAGTTCATTAATTTCTAAAAAAAACAAACATCATGCGGGTGCAAATAACGGCAATTTTATTAATAGTTACCGCGTTAAATATGCCTTTTTTTACTGTTGCGCAATTGGCAATAATCATGCCCAAAAACGAGTTTGGCTTGCAAGTGATTGATAATGAAGATATTTACAAAAAGTCCGTAAATTTAGATACCGGTCAAAAAATGGTTTCACTAAACCAAATGGTACCGGGAATCGTGCTCGACTTAAAATATGCCTCATCCGATAACTTCATGCATAAACCTATGTATGCCATAGGTACAAACGATACATATTTGCGGGTAGCGCCTGCGGAAGCGTTGAAAAGGGTGCAGAATGAATTAAATATAAACGGTCTGGGTCTTAAAATTTTTGATGCTTATAGGCCCTATTCCGTAACGAAAGATTTCTGGCGTCAGGTGCACAAGAAAAATTTTGTAGCACACCCTGCAAATGGAAGCGGGCATAACAGGGGCATAGCGGTAGACCTTACAATTATTGATACCCGAACCGGTTTTGAACTGGATATGGGTACAGGGTTTGACAATTTTACAGATTCCGCCCATCAGAAATTTAAAAATTTTTCGTCTTTTATATTAGGTAACAGGGCACTGTTAAGAAATGTTATGAAAAAATACGGGTTTGTAATGTACGATACCGAATGGTGGCATTACAGTTGGCCGGCCGCTGATAAATTCTATTTATTAGATCTCTCGTTCCAGCAGCTACGAAATCTAACCCAATAACATGGTTAACCATGTTACTTTTATCCTTTAATATTTCCATCTTACTTTTGCCCTCCTAAAATATAGCCTCATGAAGATTCTGGTTTGTATAAGTAAAACACCCGATACCACATCAAAAATTGCATTCAGGGATAATAATGCAAAGTTTGATGAAGCAGGCGTGCAATGGATCATAAACCCGTACGATGAATGGTATGCGCTGGTTCGTGCTATTGAATTAAAAGAAAAAGATCCCTCTATAGTTTTGCACCTTGCAACGGTGGGTGGTGCGGATTGTGATGCAGTGATACGTAAGGCTCTTGCCCTTGGTGGTGATGAAGCTAACCGCATAAATTCTACCAATGATGAAAGCTTTTTAATAGCCTCGCAACTGGCCACATTTGCTAAAGAAGGTAAATACGATCTTATTTTAACCGGAAAGGAAACAATTGACCATAACAGAGCATCCATTGGTGGAATGTTATCGGAATTGCTGGATATACCGTACATCGCTCTTGCTTCAAAACTGGACGTGAATGGAAACACAGCCACCGTTAACCGCGAAATTGAAGGAGGTGAAGAAACAAGTGAAGTAACCTTACCTGCGGTTATCAGCTGCCAAAAAGAAATGGCACGAACAACGAATACCAAATATGCGTGGAATTATGGCCGCCCGTTCCAAGCCCCTTAATTCTACAATAAAGAACCTGTGGCGGTAGAAGAACTTATGACTTGTAGTAACTATGAATTACCTGCACCCCAAGGCGGTGTTATAACTGGTAGATGCAGAAAATGTTCAGGAACTGGTAAGGCTTTTACACGAAGAAGCAAGAATCATCTAACTAAATCTAAAAATTATTTATGCCTGTATTAATATATATAGACCATACCGACGATCAGATAAAAAAAACAACCTATGAAGCTATTTCATATGGGGTTGATCTATGGCGAAAAAATTAAACACCACAGCAGAGGGTATAGTATTAGGTACTGTGAATGGCAGCCTGGAAGATTTGGGTAATTATGGTATAACAAAGATTCACCATGTAGAGAATGAGCAGCTTAACCATGTAGATGCTCAGGTATTTGCCCGCGTTTTAGACGATGCATTAAAACAAACCGGTGCTGATATCCTAATTTTTTCACACAACCAAACAGGCAAGGCCCTGGCGCCAAGAATTGCTGCGCGGTTAAAGGCAGGCTTGGTTTCAGGAGCCAGTGCCATGGCAGAAACAGAAAATGGTTTCGTGGTAAAAAGAACGGTTTTCAGTGGTAAGGCTTTTTCCAATGTGCGCATAAACAGCGAAAAAAAGGTAATATCTATAAACCCAAACAGCTATCATGCAAAAATATCAGGTGAAGAAAAAGCGGCTGTTAATAAAATAAGTATAGACCCCGGTCCTTCTCTCATTAAAGTTACGAATGTAAATAAAGTAAAAGGTGAAGTTCCATTAACAGAAGCTGAAATAGTGGTAAGTGGTGGCAGAGGACTTAAGGGACCAGAAAACTGGCATCTTGTTGAAGACCTGGCGCACACCTTACATGCGGGACTAGCCTGCAGCAGGCCCGTTGCCGATGCTGACTGGCGTCCTCACCATGAACATGTAGGACAAACGGGTGTTCAGATTTCACCTAACCTGTATATTGCGTTGGGTATTTCCGGCGCCATACAACATTTGGCCGGGGTTAATCGCAGCAAGGTGATAGTAGTGATTAATAAAGATGCTGAGGCTCCGTTTTTTAAAGCCGCTGATTATGGAATTGTGGGCGATGTTTTTGAAGTGGTTCCAAAACTTACCGATGAAATTAAAAAATTAAAAGGCATTTAAAATTGGTTCAATATTCAAAGCCCTGCAAAATATGCAGGGTTTTTTTATTACGGTAATTTCATTAAAGCAATGTATTAACTTTACCTGCAACCATAAAAAATATACAATGAAAAAAATTTACACTACATTTTTCTGTGCGCTATTTCTATCAATGGTAGTTATACCATCCTTTGCTCAAAGACAGGCTGGCAAAGTGTTAGATAATACCATTAAATTTAATCCTGTAACAGGATCATCGTACGCAAAGCCTAATGCCGATTGTGATACAGTAAATTTCCCCATTCCCGATTCATGGACGGGAACCACATACATTGTTGGATCAGGCGGGGTAAATGGATATGTGAACGGAACAAATTTTTACGGTGATAAACAAAAAGCGAATGCGTTTGATCTTTCAGAAACCGTTCATACATATGTAACCGGCACCTATGTGGCATTCGGCAAAGCCAATTCTAAAACCGCAGCTAATCTTGACAAAACAATAAAATTTCATGTATATGATGAAGTGGGTGGAAAGCCTGCAAATATTTTGGCTACAAAGGAAATGACTATGGCTGAAGTAAAAGCTGATGTTGCTACGGGAGAATTTACTTACGTTGCTTTTGATGAACCTGTTGCAATGCCTGCCAGTCAAAAATTTTATGTATCAGTAGATATTTCAAATTTCTCCTGGAGTACAGACAGTATCTGGATAGCAGGTACACTGGATGGGGAAGCCGGCGCAAATACCGCCTGGGAGCAGTGGGATACAAATACATGGTACGCATACAGCAGTGGTGATGCCTGGGGTCTTGATGTTACCTTGTGGATATTTCCAACAGTGAGCGTAGGACCAGAAAGTTGCCTTGCTCTACCGGTGAAATTATTATCCTTTAATGCAGAAAAGAAAGCAAAGGATGTAAACCTTACATGGAAAGTTGCAGAAGAAATAAATATGGACCGTTATGAAATTGAGCGTGCCGATAACAACAATACCTTCCGCACCATTGCAACAGTAAAGGCAACAAACAGCCTTATTGAACATGCATATTCATCCTTAGACCTGGATGCTTTTTCTAAATCCTCCACTGTAATGTACCGCCTTAAACAGGTTAATAAGGATGGATCTTATGAATATTCCCGGGTAATTACCGTTAAAGGAAATTCTATCATTGCCAATGCAGTATTCGAAAATCCGTTCTTTAACGCCTTAAAAGTTCAGTTAACACTTACAGAGTCTAAACCTGTTTCGTTCTTTTTATATGATACGCATGGCAAACTTGTACACAGTGAAAAACGGCAAACACTTTCACAGGGTGAAAATGTTGTAAACATGCCATCTACCACAAGTTTAAAAAGTGGTTTATACATGCTTAAAATTGTAGCAGGTAACGACCAGGTTATGTACAAGGTGATTAAGAAATAATTTGATTCTACTTTGAATTTAAGAAAAAGGGGTTGGCATTTGTCAACCCCTTTTCTTATGAAGCAACTTCAAGCTTTTTTCTATTTGAGAAACTTCCTTCACCATTTTCACAAAATAGAAAATGATTAGGCAGGGAATACCGTTTTCAAAATGAGAATTGAATTCCTGAAAAAAGAACATTTCCAAAAGCGAAAAAACATAACTTATTGATTTTCAGAGATACAGATATTTTTTAGGGGATGGCACTGCGTTTGAAATTAATGGTATACCTGAAAAGGAAAATCCAATTTCTTAAACGCTAACTACTAATGAAAAACTTTATCTTACTTTTCACCCTTTCAATCGGAATGCACTTAACAAGTGCATCTCAAACCTTAACTGCTACACCAAACGTAATTGCTTATGGCGAAGTTTGTGTTGGAACAACTTCCATTAAATCATTTAATTTAACAGGCAGTAACCTAAAATCTACAGTAACCATCAACCCTAAACAGGGTATGTCTTTTTCGGTTGACAACAATCTGTTTTATTCTACACTTAATATTACTCCTATAAATGGTTCGGTGTCAAAAACAGTGTATGCAAAAGCAGTTCCGTTAGGAGCCATTTCTTATTCAGGTAGTATAAAAATTTCTTCAGGTACTACTTTATCAATTTATGTAACAACTTCAGGGCAAGGAATTGTCGCTCCTCTTTCGGTTATAACCTTATCTCCCCCTACTGCCCTTGTATGTTATAATACCATTCAGCCAATTGAAGCTACAACTGTTGGAGGTGTATATAACTCAAAAACGGTAAACTCAGATGCTCAATTAAATCTAATAATACCGGATAACGATCCTGCAGGCTTAGTAAATTCTTTAAATATTACTGATATGCCTGACAATGCCGTTGTAACTGGCATAAGCATAAAATTTCTGCTGACGCATAACAGTGACATGGATTTAACCATAAATCTTAAGGCTCCTAATGGACAAATATTAAACCTGGTAAACAAACAAGGCGGAGCAGGTTCAAATTTTACAAATACAGAAATAAATAGCACTTCTACAGTATCATTCGCTTCCGGAAAGCCCCCCTACGTTAAAACATACGCCCCTGATGCTGTTATAGGCGTAGGCGCAGAAAATTTTGTTTCCATTGCCGACAACTTTGATGACTTATATAATAAAGCGAATGGAGTTTGGGAATTTATAGTGAATGATAGTAAACCTTATAATGAAGGCAAGCTGCACCGCTGGACCATCGTTCTCTCGTATGCAGTGTATCCAAAATTAACCTGGTCTAATACGAGTGAATTGTATATTGATCCAACTAATTTAATTCCATACACCGAGGGAACAAATAGTTCAATGGTATATTCAAAACCAACCCAAAACCAGGCATACACAGTTACGGCGGTAAATAGTTATGGTTGCGTTACAACAGCTACTGCTACTGTTTCTATCGCCCCCTTAAAATGGCTGGGTGCAATAAGTAGTGACTGGGATTTCCCTGGTAACTGGTGCGGCCTTATTCCTACATCAACAAATAACATATCTATTGCTTCCACGGCTAAAAATCAGCCGGTAATTAATGAAGGCACAAATGCATTGATTAATAATATTACTGTTGAAAACGGTGCAGTATTAACCATTAAAGGATCGTTGAAAGTAAGTGGAGCACTGATAAGCCCGGGTACTACAAATGCAGCAAACGGAACTGTTGAAATGGCAGGTAACCAGGCCCAGGTAATTGAAGCTAAAATCTTTGCCAATAATGCAATTAAAAATCTTACTATAAACAATGCCGCCGGTGTTACCCTTAAAGGAACACTTAATTTAACCGGTGTATTAAACCCATTAAGAGGAATTTTTACAACAAATGATTTCCTCACTTTAAAATCAACTGTTGAGGGCACAGCAAGTGTTGCAAAAGGAAATGCTGCAGGCAATTACATTACGGGGAATGTTATGGTAGAAAGATTTTTAAACATTAACACCCAAAATGGAAACCGCACAGGTCGTGCCTGGAGATTACTAACATCACCTGTAGCAGGTAATATTTCAATTAACGATGCATGGCAGGAAGGCATGGTATCGAGCAATGCTACAAATTACCCTACATCAAACACAAGCAGGCAAACCACTCCCCCTGCAGGTTACGGTACACGTATTACTGGTCAGCAGCAGGGCAGTTTTACAAATGCGAGCCGTAACGGATATGATTATTGGGATGCCATAAGTAATGCATCATCATCCATTCGCCATTACAAACCAGGCAAAACAATTGGCGCGTTTGTAAACCTTGAAGTAAAAAATGATGGCAACATTGATTATTCAATCAATACCAAAACTAGATCTATCAATGATGAGCAGGGTTACCTTGTATATGTTAGAGGCGACAGAAATTATTACAACACCACACCGTTTGGTGAAACAACAACTTTACGGGTAAAAGGTGTTTTAAAACAAGGCGTACAAAAAGCAACAGTAAACGGCAGCAATACTGCAAGCCATACGTTAATCGGCAACCCTTATGCTTCACCATTAAATTTTGAAACAGTTTATACCGCCAACCAAACGGTGATTCAGCCACGCTTCTGGTTTTGGAACAGCAATATCAGTAGCTATGGGTCTTATACCCTTGTATTAAGAACTGCAAAGAATGCATTTACCACTGTTCCTTTTCAGGATATTGAAAACCTACAATACCTGCAAAGCAGCCAGGCTTTTTTTGTAGAACCTGCAACAACAACTGATGCAACCATCACAATAAATGAAACTGATAAGGCTCTTCCCACCTCTACCATAAGTGTATTTGCAACAAACAATAATGCCCCTACGGTTCAGGATCAATTCTCAAAAACAACTGCAAAGGGCGAGCCTCGCTTATTTGGCAACTTATATCTTCAAAATTCAAATGACAGTATTGTTTTGGCGGATGGCTTTTTAATAAGAATGAACAACACGTTCAATATTAATATAGACAGGAATGATATTGGCAAGCCGGTAAATTTTTACGAAAACCTGGGCATTCAAAAAGATTCAAATGTATATATGGTAGAAGCCAGACCAATGCCATCACTGGCTAAAGACACTATCACACTAAAGTTGTGGAATGTATCAATGCGCAAATATGTTTTAAAATTTAGAGCTGAATACATAGATGCAACCCGTTTTGATGCATACTTATCTGACGCTTATACCAAAACATTTACTAAAATTGATCTTACACAATCTTATACTGATTACGCTTTTATTGTAAATGCTGAAGCAGAATCCTATAATGTTAACCGTTTTAAAATTGTACTTGGCCGTATAAAAAGGGTGCAGCAAAACACAGCTAATAAAGTAGCTAACGATACAGAGATTGTAAACCGCGAAACTTTATCAGCGATCTCAGTATATCCAAATCCTGCAAACAGTGGCGTGGCAACTGTAACTGTGAAAGATCTTAATACAGGTAAATATGAAGTTAGTGTAGTTAACAATTTTGGTCAGCTGGTAAGCAAAGTTTCTGTTGACCATGCAGGAGGAGACCTGATAAATAAAATTAAAATCAATAACAACTGGAAACCCGGATTATATAATGTGCAGGTAAGGGCAGAAAAGGGCATGGCAGCAAAATCCATTTCACTTCTAATAAACTAATTAAAGATGGGGGTTTCTTATGCCGTTGTCGCGAAAGCGGCAGCGGTCTTTTTGTTACAGGCAATTGTAAAATATAAAAAGCCTTTGGTCGTTTATAATTGGTGTTATGCAGAAAATGTAACACCGCAACCAATATTCTAAAATTATTATTATACCTGTTATTCTTACTGCCTGTAATATGTAAAGGTCAGGATGTACAAGCTGAACATGCTCCATGGGAAGTTTCAGCACAAGGATACCTTTATCTTTTAAACAGTGAAAAAAATTATCTGAATCCAATTTTTACGGCAGATAAAAACCTGTTGCACCTCGAGGCGCGGTATAATTATGAAGAAATCAAAACTGCATCTGCCTTTGCCGGGGTAAATATGGTATTTGGCAAAAAAAAACAAAGTGTAATAACACCAATGGCGGGGATAGCCTTTGGTGAAACCACCGGTATAATACCTGCACTTGAAATTTATATGCCCGGTAAATTGCTTGAATTTTATTCAGAAATCGAATATTTTATATCTACAAAAAAGGCCTACAAAAATTTCTTCTTTAACTGGTCTGAACTTGGCGTAAACATTACGGACAACGCCATTACAGGAATAACTGCACAGGTAGAATCAAATTACGAAGAGAAGATGATATTTGATAAAGGTTTATACGCATCTTATACTTTAAAAAATCTAACGTTATCAGGCTATTATTTTAACCCCTTTGCCACCAATTATTTTTTTATTGCGGGTGTAAATTTTAGTTTCTGATCTTCCCAACACAAGGTTAATTATTTACTTAAAGCATTTCAAAAATTCCCCACAATCGTTTGCGCAATAACTTTACTTTACATGAAACAATATTTATTGGCGCTCATTACCATCATACCGGGCAATGTTATACAGGCTCAAAGCTCACTTGAAAAAACACTGTTGTGGGAGGTAACGGGCCTTGGCATAAGCCATCCCTCTTACCTGTATGGAACCTTACATGTATTATGTGCAAACGATTTAGTAGTTGATGAGATTATAGAGCAAAAATTTTCAGCTACAAACCAATTATTTCTTGAGATGGATATGGATGATCTTGGGGCAGTTTCAGGCGCTGCACACAGTTTGATCATGCACGATGATATAGAATTAAAGCAACTTCTTTCCCGGGAAGAATACGATATAGTTTCTGAAAATTTCATGATCCTTACGGGCCTACCCGTAATAACCATTCAAAAGATAAAACCCATGATGGCTATATCTTTTATTTTACCCGGTGTCTTAGGTTGCGCACCCGAAGCCTGGGAACAGCGTTTGGTTAATATGGCAACAGAAAGAAGCATGCAGGTACGCGGTTTAGAAACCATTCAGCAGCAGATAGCCGTTTTAGACAGCATTCCTCTTTTAATACAGGCTGGCATGCTGGCAAATGCTTTAAAAGATATTGACTCATTAAAAATTTCTTTTAACAGCATGCTTAACCTGTATAAAGAAAAAGATATAGAATCCCTGTATAAACAAACCGAGGCTGAGAAAGATTTTGCCGCTTATGAAGGTCCCCTGATCATAAACAGGAATAATAATTGGGTTTCATTAATAATAGAAGAATGCAAAAACATGCCAACATTCTATGCATTTGGCGCAGCCCACCTTGCCGGGGAGAATGGGATAATTAATTTATTGCGCGGCAAAGGATACGATGTTAAACCCGTAATGTATTGATGTTTTCTATGCAATAAAAAAGGTTGCATCTCTGCAACCTTTTTTTAAATTATATAGGGTTTTAATTATCATCAGTTTTTCCTGATGCACTATCAAGGTTTAAGGGATAACCATAAGTGCCTTCATACCCGGGATACACACCCTCGAGCCTTACGGTTCCGTTGGAATTATTAAGAATGCTGGCAAGGTCATCAACAGAATTTACACTTTGCCCGTCTACACTTGTTATTACAAAGCCTTCCTGCATACGGGTTCCTTTCAAAATTCCGCTTCCTATTTTTTTAACCTGCACACCGCCCGTAATATCATTCTTTTGTGCTATGGATTTATCCACATTCACAAGGTCCCCACCAAGCTTATCCAGCACAGATTCATTTTTTACCACTGCATAATTGCCTGTTTTATTTTTAAGTGTGACATTTGTAGTGTTTTCTTTTCCACCTCTCACGTAGGTCACAGTAATTTTATCGCCTGGTTTGTAACGTGCAACCTGTTCCTGCAATTCTGGACCGCTCCAAACTGTTACTCCATTAATCTTTGTTATGAAATCACCTTTCTGAATGCCGGCATCTTTTGCTGCACCGCCACTCGCAGCTTCTGTTACAAAAACACCATCTCCATCTTTTATTCCCAATTCTTTCTTCTTTTCTTCAGGCATATCATCATAGGCGTTATAAGAAATGCCTAAATATGCTCTTTGAACTGCGCCAAATTTTGTTAGATCACCCACCACTTTTTTTGCAAGATTAACCGGTATAGCATAACTGTAACCTGCATAAGAACCTGTAGGTGATGCGATGGCAGAGTTAATGCCTATCAGTTCTCCTGATGTATTTATTAAAGCGCCCCCACTGTTACCGGGGTTAACTGCTGCATCTGTTTGAATAAAAGATTCAATGGGTCTGTCGCCCTTATTAATGCCGATAGAACGAGCTTTTGCACTAACAATACCTGCGGTTACAGTTACATCTAAATTTAAAGGATAACCGACAGCCAAAACCCATTGACCGAGCTTTACATCATCGCTGTTTCCAAATAACATATGTGGCAGGTTGGATGCATCTATTTTAATTACTGCGAGGTCAGTATTAGGGTCTGCACCAATAACCGTGGCCTTATAAGTTTTACGGTTAGCGAGCGTAACCGTTAATTCCGATGCACCTTCTACCACGTGATTATTGGTAATGATATATCCATCGTTAGTTACAATTACACCACTGCCACTGGCACGCTGTTCGGGTATTGTGCGCAAACGGGGGTTACCAAAAAATTGAAAGAAAGGATCATCTTCTCCAAAAAAATCACCAAAAGGACTACGCCCACCCTGGCTTGAAACGGTTTTGGATTTTATGCGCGTTTTAATATGCACCACCGCCGGGGTGGCAGAAGTGGCCGCATCAGTAAAATCTGGTACGCCCACAGGATTATTATTTTTATCGAAAAATCCTGCATAGTTCACAGGGATTTTTGCATTGTCTTGTATAGAGATCACATCTTTATCCATGATCTTACTATAACCCCATATGCTTAATAAAGAGGTAGCAACACTAACAGCTACTACTAAAAAGATGTTCTTCAATTTCATGTTAGAGAAAATTTTTTAATTAAAATAGAAGGTCAAATAATGTGCCTTTCAAGAAACAAAGTAACGAAGCTGTATAATAGTCAGTTTTCACCCCATCCCATTTAACAAATAATTGACGAAGCTCCTCGTAGTCTTGACAAAATAACAGCAACATTTTTTAAAATGTTGCTATTTCAAAAAGCGCATAACCTGCAATAAAGATAAACTTTTGGCAGGCGCCTTAAACATAATTAACAGTTAACCTTAAGGCTTTTAATCCTGAAACTCCCTGCAAATCTTCCAGGTCAACATTTTCTGTTTCACCGCAAATCAGGCCTTCATTTCTTAAATAATTTATGTACGTTAAGTATTCTTCCGCGTCTTTGTGATTGCTGTAAACAATAGCAACCGTTCCGGGTTTGGTTAAACGTTCGCCGGATTCTTTTATGTGCACTTTATCTATCCGTTTTTTAATGATCTCGTACCTGATGTTATAACTGCCTTCCACATCAAATCTTCTTTCATCAACCCTGAAACTGATATCAATGGTGTTAGAATGCACAAAGATTAATTGGGTGGTAAATAAAGGCTTCTTCATTGTTTGCAATAATCTATTGGTAAGTTGCGCGATGTTGCACATACTTTTTACCTGCCATAAACGTAAATTTTTTAAATGAAAAGCATTGAATGGCTTATCAGGAGAAATCGATTGCCCAATGTAAACATCGTATTCAATGCCATCACTCCGTAGTTTCTCAAAGTAATTTGGATATACTTTTTGCAGCTCTTCCCTTTCATTATCAAGATAATCACTCACCTCACTATTAATCATTTGCATAGAGTCTTCAAATTGCTGCCTGTTTGTAAACACAATAGTGTTGCCGCCCAGCCGGTTAAAATATTTTTCAACAAGCCTCGAAGCCTCAGGAAAATTATCTCTTATATATACAAGAAAATCATTCAGATCTTTTTCAATAAATTCACTTAATAAAACCTCCTGGTCGGTGCTAATATGCTCACCTGTTAATTTCAGCCATTGGTTGCACTGAAACATTTTTTCGTCTACCAGGCTAATATTTACCAATTGCTTTACCTGTTTAAGTACATATACAAGCTCAGTAAAATGAGATTGCATATCTTTTTGCAATGCCAAATTTCTTTCCACTGAAGATTGTTTAATATCTACAGCACCGTAAAGTGGATAAACATTTTCAAAAAATATTGACTCCAGGTTATCTTTCTTTTCAGAAAACTTTTTTCTGATAAAATTCCATGCAACCTGGTTAAACTTCCATTCTACGGCGGGTTGCAGGGAGGTAAATTTTTCTTTTATTATAGATTGAATTTTGTTTTCAAAAACTTCTATGCGGTGATTGGCGAGCTGGGCAAGCAAGGGAATTACAGGCTCTAACAACGTAATCATTCTTTCATGCAAAATTTCTTTTTCAACGCAGGACACCTCAAGCAAACCAACGAGCCTGCCATTTAATTGCAGTGGAATAAAGATGTATGAATTTTCAGATGATTTTAAAAGTGGTTCTAAAAATTTTAAATGGTCGTCAATCATCGTTTGCGTGGAATTAACAAACAACGGATCGGGTTTATCGGTAAAAATTTCAACCATTTTATGATACACCTTAATTGTGCTGCCACTCTTCCCGGCAAGCTGTAACATTACGCAACCTGAGAAATCGTACTCATCGAGAACATACTTATTGTTAACCTTATAAAACGGAATTAAACCAGACTTTATACTATTAAAACCTAACAGGTCTGTAATGGCTCTTGAAATTTCGCCGATGCAATCTTTAATATCCTCCGCAGTAGAAATTTCACTGATAATTATATTTTTAATAAGTTCCGGTATGTAGGAATCTGTTACATCTTCAAGTTGAACAATACTAAAACCCTTAAGAGAAAATAACGATAAAGGAATTTCTTGTTGCAAAACCTTTAGTGCGGTTTCTTCATTATTTAACTGTGCAAAAACAGATATATCTGGTTTGGGTAATGGTCCGTTTAATTCAACATTAACGAAACGTGCATCCATGTTTAGCTTATAATATTTTTTAAGGCCTGTGGCAGGGTTTTGTATGCCATGTACAAGTTTAGGTTCGCCAAAAGAATAATTATAAAACCGTTGCAACACCAACCTGTAAACCTGCATGCAACGAAACGCAAAATGATATTCGTAAGGGATAGATTTTGCAGGGATGAAAAATCCTTCATCATCATAAACTGCATCGTAAAAGGCCCTGGTACTGTAAAACGACTCTGAAGAAACCGGGTAGGTTAAGGAATATAGATTTTCGTTTTCATCGCTTAAAATTGGAAAAATAGAGTCGCCAATGATTTTGTAGATATGCTCGTATTTTTCTAGTGGTATACCATTAATCAATTCCTGCATAAGGTCAGGCTCCCTTTCAAATTGTCGTATTATAAAACGAAAAATGGTAGAATAGATGCCCTTGCTTTTAGCAACTTTTTGCTCAAGAATTTGTATATACGGCTTAAAAGAGAGAACCGTGGAAAACAGGGTTTGCTGGTCGTGCATTATTTCATCCGTATGTTGAACGCGGGTATGCATAATGTTATACACAAATGTAAATAATTCATGCCGGGATAGGTTAAGAATGTAACATAAAGCTGGCTGAACAGCTTAAGAGAAAAAATTGGCGCAGTTGTTGAAATGGGATATTAGCATTTATGTGCATTTCTTATTCTTAAAAATTAAAAGTAAAATTCTATGAACCAGTTATTAAAAATCGCCTCGCTCAAAAAAGGCTTGATGCTTATGCTCTTTGCTTTCGTACAAACCGTATTATTTGCGCAAGACACGCTTTCAAGTTCAAGTTCCACAACTATATCTACAACTACCGCATTCAGATTCTACTGATGCTACGTGGTATTCATCACCATGGGTTTGGGTTGTGGGGATTGCAGTATTTATTTTATTATTGATTGCCCTTATGCGGGGTAACAGCAGCAGTGACACCAGCAGTGCAAGCCGTACAGATAAGGTTACTGTTACAAAAACAACAAGGAGCGATACGGATGTAGCATAGATTAAATTACATATCCATCTATATACAACACAGCTACGGATTTCCGTAGCTTTTTTAATTGCGAAATAGGGAATTTGCATTCACCCATTTTTCTTATACCCTACCCGGTTTACTGCTTCTCAATTAATATTTTCAGTGCTTTTGATCTTTTAGAATTTTAAAGACTTATGCAGTTGTTGCGTACCAAAAACAGTTGTAATTTTTTTAACTGCAGTTTTTAAATGAATGCCCTTACCAAGAACACCGGAGAAAATATCGCCATGTTCCTTTACCCGGGCGGCAGCATTAAAAATATTGAAGTCGTTCCATTTTAAGACTTTTTGTTACCTCATCCCAATGTAGGGGCATACTTACTGTCGCACCGGGTTTAGGGCTTAAGGAATAAGGCGCAGCCAGTGTTGCATGCGGACGGTTTTGCAGAAAGTCAAGGTACATGTTTCCTTTCTTCTTTTACGGCAACGCTCAATGCTGGTAAATTCAGGTACTCATGTCGTGAACGATTCTGGCCATCACCCGCCAAATTCTTTGGATTGTTCATAGGTATATTTTGCACCCAGGGGAATGTAAATATGTATTCCGGTGGTTCCGCTTGTTTTGGGAAAGAGGGAACCTCTATAGCGTCTAATACTTCTTTAATTTTATGTGCCGCAGTAATTACTTCGGTAAATGGATTTTTATCCGGATCAAATCTAAAATACACCAGTCGGGATTATCGGGTTTGACTGTGCGGCTGCTCCAGGGATGTATTTCCAAACCTCCAATAGAAACAATGTATAGCATGCTTGCCTCATTTGTAACTACCATAAAATTCCGGTTACCGCCTGCCTCACTGTGATAGGGAAATTTTTTTATCCAGTCTGGCACCTTCCCTGTAACATCTTTCTGGTAAAAACTATTACCTTTTATCCCGTTCGGATAACGAATTAAGGTTTGTGGACGGTCTTTTAAATAAGGTATCATATAGGGGGCAACCAGGTAATAATAATTAATTACGTCCCGTTTTGTAACCGCCTTATTTTTACCTGACGCAGGGTAATAAATTTTATTCAGGTTTTTAAATACGAGGTCGTGTCCGTTTATTTTTCGGGTTTGTGAGGCCTCGCTGGGGTTCAATAAAGATTTTCTATCATTTTCTACAGGGGCCATCAAAAAATTGACCGAAGCCTTATTGCCGCTTTCCTGAATATTTTCCTTATTTGATGATTTTTTTGTCTTTGAAATTTTTTTTGTTTTCATGACAGGTTCGTTATTTATATCTAATGCATTTTTGTCTTCGCGCAAACCCTGGAATGATGGATGTCGCATTACACCATCGGAAGTCATTTCGGCATATGCTACTTCGCATACCAATTCAGGCTTAAGCCAGGTGGCTGATGCCTGTGGAGGGTTAGGACGAAAACGGGAAGGTTTATTTATATCAGGTTCAACTATAAAAGGGCATACTGTTGTTTCAAGAGATTTAAACTGCTGCAGAAGCTGCTGTTGAATTTTATTGGTAAAGCCGGTACCAATTTTACCGGTATATACAAATGAATTATTTTCATAAACACCAACAAGCAGAGAACTAAAAGGCTTCTTACTGCCTTCGTTATTTGTGTAACCGCCAATAATAACCTCATGTCTTTGTGCAACCTTAATTTTTAGCCAGTCGCGTGTGCGAATTCCGGCAGCATATGTGCTTCCTTTCTTTTTTTGCAATAATCCCCTCGAGCTTTAACTCTTTTGCCACTTCAAAAAATTCAGTTGCTCCGGCATTAAAACTTTCACTTATTCTTACAAAATCGGAGATGGGAATGATTTGTTGTAAAATGCTTTTTCGGTCCTCGAGAGGAAGCCGGGATACGTCCCTTCCTTCATACCATAAAATATCAAATAAGTATAAAACCAATGCGCCATCTGCCTCGCTTCTCCATGCCTGCAGGTTGCTGAAATTTGAGATGCCTTTTTCATTTAAAACGATGATCTCTCCATCCACCACCGCATTGATCTTCCAGGCTTTCAAAGTCTCATATAAAGAATAAAATTTTTCATTAAAAGACTTATTGTTTCGGGACCGCATTTCAACATTTCCATTATTTAAATAAATAAGCGATCGGTATCCGTCCCATTTAACTTCATAAATCCACCCGGGCTCATCAAACGGTTTGTCTGTAAGCGTTGCAAGCATTGGGTTTACGTCGTTTGGCATTGGCGACTCTAGCGCATCTTTTAATAATTGCTGCAGGTTCATCAGGTTTGATTTTTACAAAAATTTTATTTTCGGGCTATTCTTTTTTTTTGGTAAAATTATTGTGCCACATACCTATGGGGGTTTAACCATTTATTTCGAATTGTATATTTTACAATTAAATCTCCACAGCGTCTAATATTCGTACCTAATAACAAGAGGATGAAAACAAAATCTACACAACAAGAAATTATGCTGCTAACCGGTTCTTCTTTTGCACAAAAAGAGGGAGTTGAAAAGAACCCGGAGACAAATAAGAATTTGTCTAAAACAGATAAACTGGAAGATGCATGCTGGAATGGATTATTAACCGAATCTTTACCTGAACTTTCCTTGAGGCAGCATGGTGGAAAAAAAATGTATTTAAACCAGGTATTGCGGGGTAAAAAGTTTTTACTGCTTGCCTTTAGTGCAGATGGTGCACCAACTGATCATACTCTTTCCATAGATCCATATGCGTTTTATGCTTCTCTGTGCCAGAATTAAAGTGGCGACGATTTAAGTAAATTCTCTGGTACTTTTAATTCTCCTGTAGATGCATGAATTAAACCATTTTGTTCATCTTCAATATTAGTAGCCTGTGTGTATACATCACCGGCCACAGGCCGTTTACGCAGTTCTTTTTAAATTTTTTTATTAATTCGGCACGCCCTTTATCATCTTCGGGACCTCCATAATCAGGGAAGCCAAATCCACCCCATTCGCTTACGATGAAGGGAACCTGGCCACGATAAAAGAAAGGGTCACCGATCACTAACGGAAAAGCGGTTACACCTTCAAAGTCTCCCTTAACAATGCGTTCTAATTGTGTTGCCCATTGTTGCGGGTCGGGTGTATATATATGGGCTGTAAGCAGGTCAGACTTTAGTCTTCCTTCAAGTGATATATGCTGCCATCCATCATTATCAACCACCAGAAATTGGGGGTGATTAATTTGCATATAATGGTAGGTTTCAATAATATACTGACGCGTATCGGGGTTGGTGGCAATATCCTGTGCACCCCAGTCTTCATTATATAAACTCCAGATTATTATTGATGGATGTGTTTCCATAAGCGCAAGCATGCGCTGCAATTCATCAAAATGGTTTGAACGGCTTATTCGGTTAGATACGTGCGGGCTGGGAATTTCAACCCATAACATCATGCCCATCTTATCTGCCAGCTGGTAAATGCGGGGATCAACGCCAGCAATGTGAATACGAACCAAATTGCAACCAAGTTTCTTCATAGCATGCATGTGGTTACGTATTTCATCGTACGTTGCGCCGTGGGGCTGGTAAAGAATACCATCCAGGTAAACGGGTTTATTGTTTAAATAAACGCAACAACCACTCGCCTCTACTTTTCTTAATCCAAAATGTGTATCTACTTGCGGAGCACGACCATTTTCATCTATTAGCTGTGCAATCAGGCGGTACAATTCGGGATTTTCGGGAGACCAAAGTTTTGCATCTTTTACTTCAATTACAAGGCGCTGTGTTTTTTGACCAGCCTCAAGAAATAATGTAAAATCATCTTCGGCAAATGGTTTTTCATTCAAATCCTGGTTTTTGTGATACACTTTTAATCTTATGGTATAATTACCGGCATCATGAATTCTTGTAACCAAATTAAACCTTACCATTCGGTCTTCTACAATACTTATAACACCCAGCCTTGAGCGAAGCCTGTTTCTCTCTACCAGTTCCAGCCAAACGCTTCTTACTGCACCTGTATATGTTTGATACCAAATGCCCCCGCGTTTATACACATGCGATTCCTGCTTGCCGCGTGTAATATTTGCATCCATGTATCCTGTATTCGCACAGTAAGCCGGTTTTGGGGTTGCAATATTTCTTCGGGTAGTTCATATGAGAAGGAAGTGTATTCACCGATATGCACATGCTGGCCTTCTATTGTTTGCAACAGAATGCCATTGAGCCAGACAGTGGTTTCATAACCGCATGCACCGAATGTTAGCTGAAGAAGATCTTTTTTTTGATCATCATTTTTTTCAGGCAACGGAAAATCTCTTTCGTACCATGCAATTACCTGGTCTTTCCACCCGCTGTCTCTCCTGGTGAGAATCATGCATATGCTGCTCAATTGATCCCGCGACTGAGCCGTGTGCTCAAATGCATGTTGTATGTACCATTCTTCCTGCAAACCTTTGTCATCAGTATCCAGAGCAAAACGCCACTCTCCATCCAGTAAAACAGGTGTTTGTTCTCTCAATACGGCTCTTGGAAGCGGACTTAAAAATTCCGTTTCATTCTTATCTTCATCCCTGCTTTTGGTTAAACCATAATTGGTTTGTGTGATCTTCATAAATAATTATTCAGCAATTTGTTAGGGTACAATATAAATAATATGCCACTTACAGACAAAACCCGGTTGCAAAATGCATTAAAAGCGCTAGAAAGAAATTAAAGTTTTAATTCGGGTAGATTTGCATTATGGATTTTATTACCAGGTTGTCAGTGAATATTAATAAGATTGCTACGCTAAGAAATAGTCGTGGGGGAAATAAACCTGATGTTGTAAAAGCCGCACTGGATATTCAACAATTTGGGGCAGATGGAATAACGGTTCATCCGCGCCCCGATGAAAGACACATCAGGTATAATGATGTGAGGGAACTTAAGAAAGTGGTAACTGCTGAATTTAATATTGAAGGTAACTGCACAGAGAAAAAATTTGTTGACCTTGTGCTGGAAATCAGGCCAACCCAGGTTACCCTGGTTCCCGATGCCCTTGACCAAGTTACCAGCAACCACGGTTGGAATACTATTGAACACAGGGATTACCTGAAACAAATGACCACCCTCTTTAAAAATGCAGGTATTCGGGTTAGCATTTTTGTAGACCCGGTTATAGAAATGATTGAAGGTGCTGCAGAAACAGGAACCGACCGGGTAGAATTATATACCGAAAACTATGCGAAACTTTACGAAGTAAATAAAGTAACGGCTGTGGCTGATTATGTAATGGCGGCTAACAAAGCACACCGGCTAAATTTAGAAGTTAATGCGGGGCATGATCTCGATCTGAATAATCTTAATTATTTTAAGAAACAGATTCCTTTTATTAAAGAAGTTTCTATAGGCCACGCATTAATAAGTGATGCTTTATATTATGGATTACAAAACACGGTACAGATGTACAAAAGGCAACTGAAATAATACTTCGCCCTAATTTGGTATTCGTTAATTAACCTGCTGTTTGGGCATTTAAATAAAATTTACCCTTACGTAATTTTTACACATATTTGTTTTTAAATAAGATTGCCATGTCATCCATTGCACCTTTGCATGAAAATAGTGTTAAACCCAACCTTACCCTGGGCCAGATATTCAATATGAGCTTTGGCTTTTTTGGTATTCAGTTTGGCTTTGCCCTTCAAAACGCAAATGTTAGTCGTATTTTTCAAACCCTAGGGGCAGAAATAGATGATATACCTATTTTATGGATTGCCGCGCCCATTACCGGTTTGCTGGTTCAACCCATTATTGGTTATCTAAGTGACAGAACATGGCATCCCTTCTGGGGGCGAAGAAGACCATTCTTTTTTATAGGTGCTGTTCTATCTTCCATTGCTCTTTTTCTTATGCCTAATTCCTCGGCTTTATGGATGGCAGCAGTATTGTTATGGATGCTGGATGCCTCTATAAATATTTCTATGGAACCTTTCAGAGCTTTTGTTGGTGATAAGCTTAACTCCAGGCAAAGAACCACTGGGTTTGCCATGCAAACTTTTTTTATTGGGTTGGGTGCAGTAATTGCTTCCCTCCTTCCCTATTTTTTTACCAATTTTTTTAACATAAGTAATACGGCTGCAGAAGGCGTAATTCCTGATTCGGTGAAATATTCATTTTATATTGGTGCGGCCATATTTTTATCGTCTGTATTGTGGACGGTATTTACCACAAAAGAATTTCCTCCGGAAAATATAAAGAAGTGGGAGGAGGAAAAGATTCAAAGCAGTGGCTTAATAAAAGGGCTTGCAGAAATTACCCGAGGCATTTTCAGCATGCCAAAAACAATGCTGCAGCTGGCTGTTGTGCAGTTCTTCACATGGCTTGCTTTTTTCTCCATGTGGATTTATACAACAAGTGGTGTTGCGCAAAATGCCTATGGCACTACTGATACTACATCTAAAGAATACCAGGATGCAGGCGACTGGGTAGGTGTTATGTTTATGGTGTATAATGGTGTGTCTGCAATTACCGCCTTTTTATTACCTATGCTTGCCAAACGTATAAGCCGGCGATATACGCATATGTTTTGCCTGATTGTAGGTGGTATTGGTTTGATTTCCATATTCTTTATTTCATCGCCATTTATGCTGCTTTTACCAATGATTGGTGTGGGTCTCGCCTGGGCTTCTACACTTACCATGCCTTATTCTATTCTGGCCGGTGCTTTACCTGTAAATAAAATGGGATTTTATATGGGTGTATTTAATTTTTTTATTGTAATACCACAAATTGTTGCAGCTGCCATTCTTGGATTTTTTGTTAGAACTGTTTTTAACGACGAAAGTATTTATGCGTTCGTTGTAGGTGGTGTTTCTATGATAATTGGCGGGCTGCTTAATTTTATAGTTAAAGATGAAGATGCGCCGGAAGCTGCACCAGTATTAAAAGAAATTTAATTTTTATAAAAATTTATTATGAATATAAAACCATTTTTAGCAATAATACTTATATGTGCCACCGCATGCAACAGCAGCGATGAACAAACCTATACACCCGACTCTTCCCTGCAAACCAAAGGTGAATTAAGCAGTGAAGTTTCGGAAGGTGAAGTGCAATTTGTAGCCGAAGAGGCAGAACGGCATGCTGAAATTCTAAAAAAATTGAACCCTGTAACTAAAGAAACATTACAATCTTTTTTTCCTGAAAATGTAATGGAGATGAAAATACAATCGGTTAATGCTGATAATGCTTCCGGTTACACGTCGGCGAACGCTGTTTACAAAAAAGACTCTTCTGAATACCAGGTAACCTTGTATGACTGCGCAGGAGATGCCGGCGCCACCTTTTATGGTATGAGTTACCTTACCAGGATCAACATGCAAAATGAAGATGACAAAGGGTATGAAAAAACAATCGATTTTATGGGGTCGAAAGCTATTGAAACTTATAAAAAGCAAAACAATAACTACTCCCTTAATTTTTTAACTGCCGACCGTTTCTGGGTTAGTATAAATGCCAACAATTCATCATCAGATCATTTAAAGGCTTTTGCAAAAGCCCTGAATCTCGACAATCTTAAAAATCTGAAATAATATATAATGAAGCATCTTATTTGTGCCCTGCTAATTGCATTTCTTACCCTGCCAACTTTTGCTGAAACTTCAATTTACCCCGGCAACTGGTGGGTGGGTATGAAAATGAATAAAATTCAGCTGCTCATCAGAAGCGATGACAAACCACTGAATCAAAAGCAGGTTTCCATTAATTACCCGGGGGTACAAGTGGTTAAAAAGCACGATTTTGCCAACAAGCGATATATTGCATTAGACATTATTATTCTCCCTACGGCCAACCCGGGCACTGTAAATATTCAGTTCGCCGGAGACGGTAAAACAGAAAATATTGCCTGGCAACTTAAAGCCAGGCGAAATGATAACGGAACCGGTTTTGCTCAGGGAGTAACCTCAAAAGATTTTATATACCTGGTAATGCCCGACAGGTTTAGCAATGGCGATGAGACTAACGACAAATTCACAGACCTTAATGATACCGATGCAGACAGAAGCAGCCCTTTTCTTCGCCATGGCGGAGATTTTAAAGGAATAATAAATCACCTCGATTATATGAAAGACCTCGGTATAACTGCACTTTGGTTAACACCCGTAATTGAAAACAATACTGCACATTCAGTTGAAAATAATACACAACGCAGCTCATACCATGGTTATCATTTCACCAATCAGTATGTAATTGATAAAAGATTTGGTGGAAATGAAGGTTATAAACAAATGATTGATTCTGCACATGCAAAAGGTTTAAAGGTGGTGCAAGATGCCGTTTACAACCATGTTGGCGATAAGCATATTTTGTTTTTAGATAAACCTTCTATGGACTGGTTTAACAGGTGGCCGACTTACACCAATACCTCTTACAAAGATCAGCCGCTGGTAGACCCTTATGCATCAGAAATAGATTACAATATTGCAGTTAACGGGTGGTTTACTCCTTTTCTTCCAGACTTTAATCAACAAAATCCATTTGTCGCATCGTATCTTATTCAGCATGCGGTATGGACAGTTGAAGAATTTGGCGTGGATGGATGGAGGGTGGATACCTATTTTTACAGCGACCGGGATTTTTTAAATGATGTTAACCAGGCATTGTATATAGAATATCCTGCCCTTACCATTTTCGGTGAAACCACTATGCAGTCTGTAACCGAACAGGCATATTACATGCGTAACAACCTTAACGTACCATGGAAAAGCAATTTGCAGGGTGTGACAGATTTTCAATGGTTTGGTGCAGCCCTCGCCTCCTTAAATGAAGAATTTGGCTGGACCACAGGAATTATGAAATTATACAACACTCTTGTGCAGGATATTCTTTACCAGGAACCAATGCGTAACGCTATTTTTCTTGACAACCACGACCAGAACAGGTTTTTTTCAGTGGTAGGCGAAGACATGAATAAGTATATGATGGGTATTACTTTATTACTTACCCACAGGGGCATTCCTAATATGTACTATGGTACCGAGGTGTTGATGAAAAATTTTATGAACCCTTCCGATGCTGAAGTTAGAAAAGATTTTCCTGGTGGTTTCAGGGGAGATTCGGTAAATAAATTTGAGACATCTGGCAGAACCCAGCCGAACAGGATGCATATAATTATGTGAAAAACCTGGCAAATTTCAGAAAGAATTCACCTGCCTTAACTACGGGCAAATTTATGCAATACGTTCCGGAAAATGGTGTTTATGTATATTTTAGATATACTGATAATCAATCGGTAATGTGCATGCTAAACACATCAGACAAACTACAAAATGTTGATTTGCGCCGGTTTAAAGAAAGACTTGCCGGGTTTAAATCGGGCAGGGAAATACAAACCAATACGCTTTATCCTTACCAGGATGTGGTAACTATAGAACCTCGCCAAAGTTTTGTTTTTGAATTAAATAAGTAATTGCACCGGAATATATTAAATGGGAGCGTTTTTTCGTTTAAGGAAAAACGCTCCCATTTTGCGTATTCAACATTCAGTTAATAATTATACCGGGTAAAAATCAGGGTATTTTTTAATTTGGTGTTATTCTATAAAAAACCATCCAATGTTCAGAATTAAAGAAATTAGAAAAACCTACAACTTCAGCGATAAAATTCTTGTACAGCTAACCGACAAAATATGTGATTTTGCCCAGCGCGATTTAAATGAGTTAAGTTCGAAAGGAATAACCATGGAGAGGCTGCATGCTCTGCAGAATAAAAGAATTGACCTTGACGATACTTTAAATGATGACGACTGGAAAGATGAATTAAATATTAAAATCGCAGACCGCGATCTGGCTGCAAAAAAATGCGAAAGCCTGGCAGAAAAACTTTTGAATATAGCCAGGATCACTTTCAGCGAAAACAGTGCACGTTTCAGAAGTTTTGGTTTTGAAAATTTCTCAAACTATTCTGATGCGCAAAAAATTAAGGCGTATAAAAGAATATGCAGGCGTGCTCATAACAATATGTCAACCTTAAACGGTGCAGGTTTTACTGATAATATGCTTAAAGAATTTGATAATGCCAACCATGACTATGATTTTGCCATAGATGCATTGGAGGATTTTAGCGCAGATTGTGATATTGCCTTAGAAGACCGTAGAAAAATGGGAAATGAGATTTTTGAAGAAATAAATAAAATCTGTAAGATCGCCTATAAATTTCATTCCCAGAAAAATGATGCAAGGGTAAATGATTACGTAATTAATGTAAACCACCAAACATCAAATGCTGTAAATGCTCTTTACCCCGCATAAAATTATTTGCAACCGTTTGGCAAGTTAATTTATACTGTTGCCAAAGCAACTTCAAGGTTTTTTTCTTCTTTAAACGCCTGCCTTGGTTTTAAACCCAGCAATTGAAACATTGCGTTATCCTCATCGAATGATGGATTGGGGGTGGTAAGTAATTTATCCCCGGCAAAAACTGAATTTGCGCCGGCAAGAAAACAAAGCGCCTGTTCTGCGATGCTCATGTCGTTTCTTCCTGCACTTAAGCGAACCATTGTTGCAGGCATTATTATGCGCGCAGTAGCGATCATTCTAACCATATCCCAAATATCTACACGCGGGTTATTTGCCAATGGGGTGCCTTCTACCGGTACCAATGCATTTATGGGAACACTTTCAGGGTGTTTAGGCATGGTAGAAAGTGTATGCAGCATTTTAATGCGGTCATTATGCGTTTCGCCCAAACCAATTATGCCTCCGCAACAAACCGTAACACCTGCTTTACGTACATTTTCCAGCGTTTTTAGGCGATCATCAAATGTGCGGGTGCTTATAATTTCTTCATAATACTCTGAAGATGTATCCAGGTTATGATTATATGCATGCAGTCCGGCATCTGCGAGTTTCTCTGCCTGTTGTTCTGTAAGCATGCCCAGCGTACAACAAACTTCCATGCCCATGGCATTTACACCTTTAACCATGTCAAGCACCCGGTCGAAATCGCGGTTGTCACGCACTTCACGCCATGCTGCACCCATACAAAAACGGGTACTGCCTGCCTCTTTTGCTTTTTGGGCATAGGCCAGCACTTCTTCCTTTTTCATTAATGCCTGCACATTAACGCCTGTATTATAACGCGCCGCCTGCGGGCAATACGCGCAATCTTCGGAACAGCCGCCGGTTTTAATACTTAATAAGGTACACACCTGCACTTCGGCTGTATCGTTATATGCTTTATGCACTGTTGCAGCTGTTGATATAAGCTCTAATAACGGTGTGTTATAAACGGCTTCAATCTCCGCGATAGTCCAATTATTTCTTATTCGGTTTTGCATAGCACAAATCAATTAAAAATTATACATCAATGGAATAAAATACATCATCCAGTTGCTTCCACCCGCACTGTTCATATAGCCTTCTTGCTGCCTCGTTTTGCGACTGGGTTTGTAACATAAGCCATTTGCTTTCGGTATTTCTGGCATGTTGCATAGCAGCATCCAGTAACATCTTACCCACACCTTTATTCCTGCACTTTTCATCGACAAAAAGATCGTTAAGAAGCAAGGTCTTTTTCATTCCAACAGAGGTAAAGATGGGATACAATTGCGTGAAACCCACTGCCTTTTCATCTTCGTAGGCAATAAAGATCACAGAATCATTATTCAGCAATCTTTGTTCAATAAAATTTTCCGCACCCTCAGGATCGTCGGCCTGCCCATAAAAAGACCGGTATTTATTAAAAAGCGGGGCAACGATCCCCGCTTCTTCCGGCATTGCTTGTTGAATTATTACCTGCATTACAATAAGGTAGATTCTAATGTTATATCAGCGTTCAATAATTTACTTACGGGGCAATTTTCTTTGGCATTGTTTGCGGCTTCTTCAAATTTAGCCTGGTCTATGCCGGGCACTTTTGCCTTAAGTACAAGGTGAGAGGCAGTAATTGCGCCATTCTCTAAAGTAATGTAACCTGTGGTTTCTATTGATTCCGGAGTAAAACCTGCTTCGCCTAAAACAAAACTTAGTTTCATGCTAAAGCATCCTGCATGTGCAGCCGCAATCAGTTCTTCGGGGTTGGTACCGGTACCATCTTCAAAACGCGATTTATAAGAATACTGAGTTTCAGATATTGCACTGCTTTGGGTGGAAAGTTTTCCTTTGCCATCTTTGCCTGAACCATTCCAAACCGCTGTTGCGTGTCGTTTCATATTATTATATTTTTATGGGGTGATTAACTGTTGCAAGTTGCATTATAAATTTTAAACTTCAAACTTATGATATCGTGGGCTGATTTTGAAAAGGTTGATATGCGTTGCGGAACCATTACCGGGGTTAAGGATTTTGAAAAGGCCCGAAAACCGGCATACCAGTTATTGATTGACTTTGGCCCCCTTGGCATAAAAAGATCTTCAGCCCAAATTACAAGGCATTATACAAAAGAAGAACTGGTGGGCAGGCAGATTATTGCCGTTGTAAATTTTCCGGAAAAACAAATAGCAAACTTTAAAAGTGAATGCCTTGTACTGGGAATTTACGACGATGAGCATGAAGTAGTGCTGCTGCAACCCCAAAAACCGGTTTCTAACGGAAATAAAATAGGCTAACTTCATTTTAAGAAAACTTAAATATTTTTATTTCATGATTGCATCCTGGTACAGCCGGCTGCAGAAATTAAAGTACATACCTCTGTTAAGTAACTATTTTACATATTATAAAAGTCCCCTGGGATTAATAAAAATTGGCGGTACAGATCATTGTATCACCGATTTGTCTTTCGTAGATAATGCCGACCAAATGGAACATGGAGAGCCGGGCATTAGTGAAGTAATGCACCAGTGCACAGAAGAATTAATTGAATTTTTTAATGGTAAACGCCGCACTTTCGACCTGCCCGTAAACCAGCCCGGTACCGAGTTTCAGCAACGGGTTTGGGGTGAATTATTACAGATTCCTTATGGAAAAACAGTTTCTTATTTTGAATTAGCCCAAAAAATCGGCGATGCAAAGGCCATACGCGCAGCTGCTGCAACCAATGGCAAAAATAAGGTTTGCATTATTGTTCCATGCCATCGTGTAATTGGCAGTGATAAAAGTCTTATAGGTTATTCGGGGGGGCTTTGGCGCAAAAAATGGTTATTACAACACGAGTTTAAAGTAATGAACGGTATTCAAACCATGTTTTAATCTCTGTTCTTTCTTTTTAAATCGAGATAGTCAATATAATACACAAATTTTACGCTAACCTCGTTACTGTGGGGTATTGAAAATGTTTGCTTGAAATTGTTTAGATATTGATTATACATCATACCATCAATGCTGGCATCGGGTCCTAAAGCATTTTTCCAGGTTATAAGCAGTCGGCTGCCTAATCTGAAATCCCACGAGTAAAACATATCCATGTTAAACAAATTAAAGTTTCTGTCGTATCCTTCCCTAAACTCTCTTAATGCATAAAACCCATCTTCTTTAACATCGTAAAAACTAAGGTAGTGAACGTTACTCCAATAATGCCTGATGCGCATATTAAGGCTCATTCTTGCCTTAAAATTATACACAGCATTCATGGTACTGGTTAACTGCAAAAATCGCCTTAAACCTATAATGGGTTCGCCTGTATTTTCTTCAAAAGTTACCCAACCAAAATTTCCCTTATCATCTTGTCTTTCTTCAGAAATATCTATGCTGAATTTTGGGCTGAAACGGTATCGCAGCGAAATCTCGGTTAAATAAAACGGGTCGTTTTTAATTGGAGATAAATCAGCAAATCCTAAAAAATAATTTACGAATAATTTTTTTCGGCTGTCTGTACCGCCACCCAGGGCAAAAAAGCCATAAGGGGTTTTTTTCATTACCCTTCCTGGTGTTCTAAGTTCAAAATAATCGTTCGTCCATGCAGGTGATATATCAAAACGTGCGGTAACATCCCAAAAGTTTTTAAATACATGAAGAAATCTTCCTGCAAAACGAAAATCCTGGTATTTAAATGGTTGAAAGAGATTTGATTGTTCGACGGAAAGTGTATACTGCCGGTAATTAAATACTTTACCAGGCTGAAATTGATAATACTGTAAGCGAGCCTGGTTTTCCATCTGGTTTGGCACCCTTAAAAATCCAAGATCGTTGGGATCGAATTTTTCTGAGAAAATGGAATTCTCTACCTCCCACTGCCAATTACCACTTACTTTCCCGAACTCAACATTAGTGGAAAAACCTTCATGCGGATCTTCTCCTGTAATTACACTATAAGCACCCCGTACTTCGAGGTTATAAATATTATTCGGATCGAATAAAGACATACTTAGTGCAGAAACATTGGCATCGCGTGCTGAACCGCTTCGAACAACATTTGTATTGGTAAAGTTTACATAAGACCTGTTTTTCAAAGCCTGGTCAAAAACCACAATGTTATAGTTGGCGAGGGGCTCGGTCTGCAACAAAATAGTCTTTCCATCATTGGTCTCAAGGTTTGCGTACATAGGCGCAGTAACGGCATTAAAAACGCCTATTCCTAAATTGTTCTTTGTTCTGCCAGATATTTTCGTTGCATTGTAGAGTTGTGTGCGCGCCGGATTTTTAATTATGTTATAACCGCTGTCGTCGGCAAGCTGCAAGGCATTATAATACCCACCGGGTGTACTGCCAACCCTGCGGGAATAAAAGATTCCGGCTTTATTAAACAGTTCGGTTCCTTCAGTAAAAAAAGGCCTGTTCTCGGAAAAACGCTGTTCGAAAGGGCTTAAATTAAGGATAACATTATCGCTTTGCACCTGACCAAAGTCGGGTATAAGGGTCATATCCATGGTAAAGCTTTCATTTATTCCATACTTAACATCCATTCCCCCGTTATACAAATAGTTATTGATTGCGCCTGTGTTTGTTGGAATGTTTTGGTAGCCCAGTGAAATATATGGAAGGAATGAAAGCCGTAAGGGTGGTTGTAAATTCTGTAACCCTTCGAGGGTTCCGAATTGATTTACAAAACCGTTTTCTTTTGGGTTAATCGGATTCCAAAATAAATTCTGGTTGGTTCTTCTGATAAAGCGGGAAAAGTTAATACCCCAATCCTGTATATCTTCTTTTGAAAAACGGATGGCAGAAAATGGTATCATCATTTCTACTATCCAGCCACTGTCTGTCATACCAATTCTGCTGTCCCAAACAGCATCCCAGTTATAATCGAAATCACTGCCCGATGTTGCTGCAATGCGCACATCGCTTTGTACGTTTACAGAAGTTACAATAAACTGAAAGGCGTTTTGTTTATCCTTGTAGGTATCGAACGCAACGCCAAAATTATCAACATCCTGAAATGCTTCCCTGTCGCGCTGTGTAAGTTGTTTTCTAACCAGGGAGGGTGTATCGTATAAATATGCACCTATAAAAATGGCAGCATCTGTATAGATTAATTTTACTTCAGTTTTAACCATAGCGGGTTGGCCATAGTTTGGAAAATTTTCGATAAAATCTGTTGCAGGAGTAACGTTATGCCATACTTCATCAGCAAGACTGCCATCTAATTTGGGTGGCTGTGAAACTTTTGTAGCGCGAAGTGTTTTTAAAAGAGCTTGTGAATTTACCTGTGAGCAGAAAAATAAATAAAGGGTTAGAATGCCCAGTACCCTGAAAGAAAAATGCATTCAATTGGTTTGCAGCAAAAGTAATCTTCAAAGAATCTTACCCAACTGATTATTTGTTAAAAGGCAAGACTAATTATATTTCTTTTTTAAACTTGATACCTGCTGTTGCAGGTTCGTAACTAAACCGGCGAGTTGGTTTACATCCCACCTAAGCTGTGTGTTTGCTTTTGTAATGGTCATTTGAGCCTTCCATACTTCCAGAATATCTTCTGAATTTATATTGTATGGTTCGTATTGAGGATTGTCGCTTATCAGGCTAACTTTATTTTTATACCGCGTATTACGCATTATGCGTTTGTATACAATGCCTTCTTTTTTTGTAACGACAATATAGGTGTTGTTGTTTTTTACTTCTTCAAGATCTTCGATCTTTTCACCTACAATTACACTACCGCTTGGGGTGGGTAACATACTGTCTCCAACAATTTCGAATGCGCGGTAATTACCCGGGGCAAGCATGGGCAGTGTAAAAGTGTTTAATTCATCTATAAATTCAGGATCTCCATACCCTGCCATATAACCCGCAGCGGCTTTTACCGGAACGAAATGTATTTCCTGATTTGCTTCTTCCAGCTTTAGCTTTCTTCTTCTTTCTATGTAGCTTAATGGACGGTTAACCTGCGTTAGATCTGTTAATAAAATGTCGTCTAAACTCAGTTTAAAAATATTACAGACCGTTTGCAATACTTCCAAACGAGGCTCTGCACGCTCTTCTTCATAAGCACCGATAAGCGATCGCTTTATTTTAAGTTTTCTTGCAAACTCTTCCTGTGTCCAACCCCTTAATTTTCTGAGATATTTAAAGTTTTTAGCTGCACAGCTCATAACTAATACGTTTAGCTGCAAATTACTAATTGTTTTAGTTTAAACGAAATATTTTTTAGGAGTGGTAAATTTTCCCTGCTTAGTAGATGAATATTTTTATCTTGTTGGTGATAATCAAATTTATTTATTAAACAACGATAGCTATGTCAACATCATCACGCCGCAAATTTATAACACAGATGGGTGGAGCAGCTGCTTTCACCTTTTTTGCATCAGCCTGTGCAAGCAAGAAGGTAATGGCTTCAGATAAAAAGTTTTTTGAGATCTCTCTTGCAGAATGGAGTTTGCACAAACAATTATTTGCAAAAGAAATAACCAACCTCGATTTTCCTGCCATAGCCAAACAAAAATTTGATATTAATGTGGTGGAATACGTGAGCCAGTTTTTTGCAGATAAGGCAAAGGATACTACCTACCTTAATCAATTGCTTCAGCGTTGTAAAGACAATGGCGTTACAAACCATTTGATTATGATCGACGGTGAGGGAGGTCTTGCCGAACTCGATGATGCGACCCGCCTTAAGGCAGTTGAAAACCATTACAGGTGGGTAGACGCAGCAAAGTACCTGGGGTGCAAAACCATTCGCGTAAATGCATTTGGTGTGGGCTCGCCAGATGATGTTAAACAGGCAGGTGTTGACGGGTTAAGCCGTTTGGGTGAATATGGGGCTAAAGAAAACATAAACATTATTGTTGAAAACCATGGGGGCGTAACCTCAAACGGAAAATGGCTTGCATCTTTAATGCAGGCTGTAAACAAACCTAATGTCGGTACCCTGCCAGACTTTGGTAATTTCTGTATTAAAAGAGACTCCGGACAAGTATGGGGCGGTGAATGTTTAGAAGAATACGACAGGTACCAGGGCGTAAAAGAACTTATGCCATATGCAAAAGGTGTAAGCGCAAAAACATATGATTTTGATGAGAATGGAAACTGCGTCGAAACCGATTATTATAAAATGATGCGTATAGTAAAAGATGCAGGTTTTAAAGGTTATGTTGGTATAGAGTATGAAGGCGATAAACTCAGCGAAGAAGAAGGAATAAGAAAAACCAAAGCGTTGTTACTTAAAGTTGCAGCCGCTATTTAAATTATCTAAGCGGCACCGGTAATTCAGATTGCCGGCTGCCGTCTTTAGCGCTTGATTCAAATAATATCAGGTGCGGCACCGTTCCCTGTTTAATATTATTCACTTCTACTTTAAATGAAAATTTTCCCCATTCCGGGGCACCGGCATCTCGTGGTTTCATGCCCATGTAAAATTTCATTGTGGCGATCCTCAACTACCCAGCTGAATGCGGCTTCAAAAACCCTTGCCCTGCCTTCAACCAAAAAAACACCCGGAGAAATAGAAGTAATGGTAACATCTTTAAACCGGTCGTTAAAATACGATTCTTGTGCGGGGGGAATTTGCCTATCTGTTTGTGTTTTATTGTTATTGGTATCAGCCCCGGTCTGATCAGTTGATACAGGTGAATTACAGGAAATAAAAAAAATAATTACAACCAGGCATTTGTACATGTTATAAATGTATTCAATTTTACAATGGGTTAAAAAAATTTCAAACGAAATCTATTCAGTAAACGCTTTTATAAATTGCTTACTTTTAAAATTGATTGCTTAAAAAAAATAAATCTATGCAAACTTCAAGAAGAAACTTTATTAAAAAAAGCAGCATGGCTGTTGCCGCCTCGGCTATGCTCTCATCAAAAATCTTTGCTGCAAAGCATACGCCGGCAATGATTGGTGTACAACTTTATTCAGTAAGGGATGCAATGGACGCAAACCCTCTTGAAACATTAAAAAAAGTTGCGGCTATTGGGTATAAAAATGTAGAACATGCCAATTACAGAGAAGGAAAGTTTTATGGGTACACACCTGCGGAGTTTAAAAAAATATTAAACGACCTGGGATTGAAAATGCCAAGCGGGCATACCACTATGGGGCGAGACACTGGGTTGCCGCAGAAAAAGATTTCTCTGACGAGTGGAAAAAAACAGTTGAAGATGCTGCAGCTGTAGGGCAGGAATATGTCGTTAGTCCGTGGCTTGACGAGAGCCTCCGTAAAACATACGACGATATGTTACGCTATATGGAAGTTTTTAATAAAAGTGGTGAGCTGTGCAAAAAATATGGAATGAAATTCGGTTACCACAACCACGATTTTGAAATAAGCCAACGCCTTAACGGACATAAGTTATATGATATTTTACTGAACAATACCGACCCATCTTTGGTTACCCAGCAAATTGATATTGGAAACATGTATGGCGCTGGTGGAAGAGCAATTGAAATTATTAAAAAATATCCCGGGCGGTTTGAATTAATGCATGTAAAAGATGAAGTAAAAAGCGAAAAAGGAGAAATGGGCGGGTATGAAAGTGCAGTGTTAGGTACAGGGGTGGTTGGTGTAAAAGAGGTTTTAGAAACAGCAATAAAAATAGGAGGCACCAAACATTTAACCGTTGAACAGGAATCTTACCAGGGCATGGACCCAATAGACAGCATTAAAGAAGATTACCTGGTAATGCAAAAATGGGGTTATTAAATTAATAATTTTCATGGAGTGCAATGAGGCTTTTATGCTAAAAGCCATTAGTATTGGAATGGAAGGCATGCGCAACGGAATGGGTGGGCCATTTGGGTGCGTAATTATAAAAGATGGCGAGGTTATAGGCACCGGTTGCAATTCTGTTATTAAAAATAACGACCCTACCGCACACGCCGAGGTCATGGCTATAAGAGATGCATGCAGTAACCTTAAAACATTTCAGTTAAAAGGTTGTGAGGTGTATACTACCTGCGAGCCATGCCCAATGTGTATGGGTGCTATTTACTGGGCCCGTCCAGACAGGGTTTTCTTTGCCAATACAAGAAACGATGCGGCACAGATAGGTTTTGATGACCTTTTTATTTATGAAGAATTACATGTGCCGCCGGCGAAAGAAAATTCCTATGCACCAGGTAGGTTCTACCGAAGCTGCAAAAATGTTTGAAGAATGGGCAGCCATGCACAACAAAAAATTATATTAAAACGGTTTTGATGTTTAATGAAAATGCCGCTACCCTAAGGTTAACGGCATTTTTTCTTTATGCAGGGAAAGGTTCTTTATTAGCTGCAACCCATACTGTTACCACAATTCAAACATTTATAACAGGTACCGCTTCTTAAGGTAATGTGCCCGCAAACATTACATGCAGGTGCATCGCTCTGCATATTCTTAGCTGCTGCGTTTACAGCATCGAGGCCAATATCATTTTTTGAGTTTGCTGTTTTCTGCAATTTCTGAGGTTGAATATCAGAAGCTGAAACGTTGGGGGAACCACCGGTTATTTTCATATTGCTTAAAGCTGGTATCCCCGGTGTATCATGCGTGCTGTCATCATTCACCTGCGTTAATTCAGGGCGGTCAATAACATGCACAAGATCTGTTCTTCCAAGGTATTCATACGCCAGTGCGCGGAAAACAAAATCAACAAGAGAAGTAGTTGTTTTAATATTCGGATGGTCTACCATGCCGGCGGGTTCAAATTTGGTAAAAACAAATTTTTCTACAAACTCTTCTAATGGAACACCGTATTGCAAACCAACAGAAACAGATATTGCAAAACAGTTCATCAAACTTCGAAGGGTTGATCCTTCTTTAGCAAGGTCAATAAATATTTCTCCCAATGTTCCATCAGAATACTGACCGGTTCGTAGGAATAAAACCTGTCCGCCAATTTTTGCCTTTTGAGTAAATCCAGAGCGTTTTGCAGGCAGGGTTTTTCTTTCAACTATTCTGCTTAACTGTCGCTTCAAACTCGTATCGCTGCTTTGCTGCATACGCTTAGTAACTTCATCCAACAAATCTTCCACAGACAATTTGCTTAAATCAACTATTTGTGGTTCAGAAACGGCTGCAGCTTCCTGCTTCTTATCTTCCTCTTTACCATCATCAGCCTTTTTCTTTTTACCGGATTTTGTTACTAAGCGGCTGCGAAAGTTTAGAACCATCGCGGTAAAGAGCAGTGGCCTTTAAGACCAAGCTGCCAGCTAAGCATATAACATTCAGCAATCTCATCAGTCGTTGCTTCGAATGGGAGATTAATTGTTTTTGAAATGGCGCCACTTAAAAAAGGCTGGCATGCTGCCATCATTCTTATATGACCTGTAGGATGAATAAAACGTTCGCCTTTTTTGCCACATTTATTTGCACAATCAAAAACGGAAAGATGCTCAGTCTTTTAAATATGGGGCTCCTTCCAAAGTCATGGTTCCGCATATATAATCGTTTGCTGCTTCAATTTGCTCATCGTTAAATCCGAGGCATGCCAGCAGGTCAAAATTCCAGTCATTATATTGTTCTGCCTTAAAACCTAATCTTTCCAGGCAGGCTTCACCCAGAATAAATTTATTAAAGAGAAAGCTTATTTCAAATGCAGCTTTAGCGCCACTATTTAGTTTTTCAATTTCTTCAGAAATAAATCCTTTCTCGCTTAAAGATTGGCGATTAATATAGGGCGCTCCCTCAAAACTTGCCGAACCAACAGCATATTTAATTATGGCTTCTGATTCTTTTTGCGAGTAATCTAATATTTTTTAATGCGGCAGGAACAGACTGGTTAATGATCTTGAAATAACCGCCACCTGAAAGCTTTTTAAATTTCACCAAGTGCGAAATCCGGCTCAACACCGGTGGTATCGCAATCCATAACCAGACCAATGGTGCCAGTGGGTGCAATAACCGTGGTTTGTGCATTACGATAGCCGTATTTTTCACCCATTTGAACTGCATCATCCCATGCACTGTGTAGCGGCTTTCAACAGATCTTCAGGACAATATTTTGAATTGATGCCAACAGGCTTTACGCTCAATCCTTCGTATGCCTCTGTCTGCATCGTAAGCTGCAGCACGGTGGTTACGCATTACACGCAGCATGTCTGTTTTTATTTCTATCGTACTTGTGGAAACGCACCCAGGAAGCAGGCCATTTCTGCAGATGTTTTATATGCTATACCGGTCATTATAGCTGTAATGGCAGGCAGCTATAGCACGGGCTTTTTCGCTGTCGTAAGCAATACCACTTACCATTAACATGGTGCCCAGGTTTGCAAAACCTAAACCCAGCGTTCTGTATTCGTAAGAAAGTTGTGCAACATCTTTGCTCGGGAATTGTGCCATCAAGCACAGAAATTTCTAACACAACGGTCCACAAACGGCAGGTGTATTCAAAACCTTCTATATCAAATTTGTTGGTCTCTACATCAAAGAACTTCATCAGGTTAGCCGAGGCAAGGTTACAGGCTGTATTATCTAAAAACATGTACTCACTACATGGATTGGAAGCATTAATGCGCCCACCTTCGGGGCATGTATGCCACTCGTTAATGGTTGTATCGAATTGTGTACCGGGGTCGGCACAACGCCATGCGGCATATGCTATCTGGTTCCAAACTTCACGGGCTGGAATTTTTTTCATTACCCGGCCATCGGTACGTGCCTTTAGTTCCCAATCGCCATTTTCTTCCAATACTTTAAAGAATTCATTTGGGATACGTACAGAATTATTTGAATTCTGCCCGATAACAGTAAGGTATGCCTCACCCTCATAATTGTTATCGTACCCTGCAGAAACCAAAGCAGCCACCTTATTTTCTTCCTCCACTTTCCAGTTGATGAACTTCATTATTTCCGGGTGATCGAGATCCAGGCAAACCATCTTCGCCGCCCTTCTTGTGGTACCGCCACTTTTAATGGCACCCGCTGCCCTGTCTCCAATCTTTAAAAAGCTCATTAACCCACTTGATGTACCACCACCGCTTAATTTTTCACCTTCTCCCCGAATGGATGAAAAATTAGTTCCTACACCGGAACCATATTTAAAAATACGGGCCTCTCGTATCCATAGGTCCATTATGCCGCCCTCATTCACCAGGTCATCATTTACACTTAATATAAAACAGGCATGTGGCTGGGGACGTTCATAGGCACTGGTAGATTTTTTTAATTCACCATCGTTTTGGTCAACATAATAATGCCCCTGGGGTTTACCTGTAATACCATAAGATTCGTATAAACCTGTATTAAACCATTGCGGGCTATTAGGTACACATGCCTGGTTTAAAATGCTAAATAACAAGTTCGTCATAAAAAATTTGTGCATCCTTGTCAGAATTAAAGTACCCGATATTTATTCTCCCCAAACCCTCCAGCAGTTAGCCATACGGTGAGCCACCTGCTTTGCAGTAGTTTCCCTGCCAATGGTGCCATCTTTCTGAGGCACACCAGCCTTACGAAAATATTTCTGGGCAATAATGTCTGTAGCAATCTGGCTCCACTGTTTTGGAACCTCTACATTGTTCATTTCAAAAACAATTTCACCGGTAGGATTTTTTATAATACTGGTACGGTAATCGTATTCAAACATGATCGAACGGATGTACGTCTTCGCGGGTAAAGCGGCGCTGGAATTTAAGTGCATGGTTTGCTTTCGGCATTTTCGGTAAAATTTTTTGTTAAGCAATTGGATTTTTCAGATCACTGGCTATGTTCTAAAAACATTTAGCGGAAAACGAAAATATCTCTATGCCCTGGAAAAACCATCTTGTAAATATGCACAAGATGTGGAAAAGGAAACGGTCATTTTTGAAAACCCTTTCAGGCAGTGATTTATGATTTTTTTTCGTACTTTCAAGTAAAATTTAGGTATACAAATCAGCGCTGACTATAAAATTACAGTAAAAATTAATCCAGGTATCCGACCCCCCAAATCATAGGATTTTATAAACAAATGGGTTATTTGACAACGCAAGTAATTTTTAGGTTTATGCTATTAATGCCAAAAGTTTTTTGCATTTTTGCAACAAGCACCATTTAATAATTGCATGAAGCACAAGCTTTATCACCAGATAACAGAAAGAAAAAGGTCAGGTCAAAAGTCATTCTCTGTGCTAATTGACCCTGACAAGGTTGATATGGCTAAAACCGACCAGTTAATTCAACTGGCTGTTGACTCAGGCGTTGATTATTTTTTCGTTGGCGGAAGCCTTGTAATTTCTAATAATTTAGATGAATGCATTCAGCAAATAAAAGCCTCCTGCAATATCCCCGTAATACTATTTCCCGGGGCACCATTCACAGGTAAGTAAGTTTGCAGATGCCCTGTTATATTTATCTCTTATTTCTGGTAGAAATCCGGAACTTTTAATTGGACAGCATGTAATAAGCGCCCCGTTTGTGAAACAAAGCGGTCTGGAAATTATGCCAACCGGTTATATGGTAATAGACGGCGGTGCACCAACCACGGTATCTTATATTTCAAACGCTGCTCCTATACCTTCAGACAAAAGTGAAGTGGCCATGTGTACAGCACTGGCGGGTGAAATGCTGGGTATGAAATTAATTTTTATGGATGCAGGAAGCGGTGCAAAAAAGCCTTTTTCTGAACACATGATAGAAATGGTTTCTTCCAGTATTGAAATTCCATTGATTACTGGCGGTGGCATAACAACCCCCGAAAAAGCATACCTAAACTGCCGCGCCGGCGCTGATATTATTGTTGTAGGCAACGCTATTGAGAAAGATATTTCGTTGCTTAAAGAAATGAGTGATGCTATACATTCAGGGGCTGTAACTGTTTAAAAAAAAATCAAAATATTTTAAGGTCTTTAATTGCATTAAAGACCTTTTTTATTGCAGTTAACCAATGAATGAAAAATAAAAAAGTACTATAATTTATTTGATATGTAAATTATATTGAAAATAACAATTGTTATTTTTTTCCTCTTTTGTATACTTTGGCCAAAACCATATACATGAAAAGAAATATCTACGCTTGTTTGTTCGTCTCTCTTTTATTGGTTTGTAATGCCGGTATTGCACAACCAGCCTTTGGGAAAGAGTATTCATCCGGCAAAACACTTAATTACCGTTCTGTTATAAATACAAAAGATGGCAACCTGTTAATGGTTGGAGATTATAATAAAACTGAGTTTTCTTCCAACGCGCTGCAAATTACAAAGGTTAACACCTCAGGAGAGGTAATATGGAGCAAGGCTTTGAATGGCGATATTCAGCAAAACGGACTTACCGCAATTGAAACTTTAGATGGTTGTTACCTGGTAGCAGCTTCGGAATATTTCCTTGATTTTTCGACCTATGAAATGAATTCGAGAATGGTGGTTGTAAAGATTAGCAGTACCGGCCAATTACTCTGGAACAGTTACATAGACTATGGCGCTAACCTTATTCCCAACAGCCTGCTGGAATTAAGCGATGGCAGTCTTGTGGTGGGTGGAACGTATACTGAACCGGGTTTTATTTCAAACAGTTATTGCCACCTTACCAAATTAAATGCTACAGGTAAAATAATTTGGTCTAACCTTTTTGACAATAAAGGCTATCGCCGCTGGGTAGTTAATATGTTTGAAACAGAAAAGGGAATTGTAATGGTTCACCAGGGATCCATAGGTAAAGGCGGAATAACTGAAAAAACCTCGGCAAATATATCCCTGATTAATGCTACTGATGGTTTATGCATAAAGACCCACCAGTTCAGATTGGATGTAGAAAATGGATTGCATTTTATTCAGGCGGCATGCGCCACCGCCGATGGTGGTTTTGTTGTCTCCGGCACATCGGGCTATGTTGGAAATTTTTCTATATGGACATTTAAAGTGGATAGAAATTTTATACCAAAATGGTCTAAACTGGTGAACAATGCAGATGACGACCGCCCCAATGCAATTATAGAAGATGATGGTAAAAATCTGTTGATCGGGTGTATAAGCATTAAAGGTTCAACAGTTTCTCCATACCTCGTGAAAATGGATGGAAATGGTAAATTGTTATCCGCAAAAATTATAAAAGAGAATAATGCAAAAGGCGTTCTTGGATTAACTTCTGCCAATCATCATTATTACTTAATACTAAGCGACCAATTTAGCGTAGGAAGTAAGTTTCCGAATTTATATAAGGTGCCCAATGGTGGCACGATTTGCAGTGGTGCAGAAAATACAGGTACTATAAAGAGTGCGAGAGATGGAAAGGCGCAAATAAAAGTATCCCCAGTTACACCGGCTGCCACTTCCATTTCGCGCACCCCTTTTAAGTTAGAAAATGTACCTACGATGGCAAATACCCTTTGCACACAACCGGCATTGATGGCACCCGAAAATGGTACAACAGAACTTAATATTTTATCAGTTTTTCCTAACCCGGCTAACAATTACATTAACATTCGCTACCCGGCAGGTGGTGAAAGTTTCACCCTTTCAATTGTTGATATTCATGGAAAAATATGGATTAAGAAAAACATCGATCTTCAAAACAATTCAACTCAAAAAATTGATATCAGCCTTATTCCAAACGGGCAATATGTTGTTAATGCAGAAGGTAATAATGGTGACCATTCTTCAGCAAGGTTTTTGAAGCAGTAAATTACTTTCAGTAAAAAAGCCCCGACAACGGGGCTTTTTATTTAAAAGCTCATCATCTCTTTAAACTTAACTGTTTGCCTGCGGCTTACTTCAATCTTTTCTCCTCCTTTCAATTCTACCAATAATCCTCCATTGAAATATGGTTCAATCTTATCTATCAAGCGTAGGTTTACGATGTGTTTTCTATTGGCACGGAAAAAAACTTTATCATCCAGCCTTTCTTCCAGTGCATTTAACGATTTTAAGATGAGGGGTTTGTTTGTTCCAAAAAACACTTTGGCATAATTTCCTACACTTTCAAATAAACGTATATCGCCAAGTTTTACAAACCAGCATTTTTCTCCATCTTTTACAAAAACCTGGTCAAGTTCTGTTAGTGGCCCACGGTTTATAAAACTGCCTGCCCCCACGCTGTCTTTCGAAAGCTCGTATTGCAATTTTTGAATGGCATCTGTTAAGCGTTTGGGCTCAATAGGTTTTAATAAATAATCCAGTGCATTTACCTCAAATGCTTTCAGGGCATATTCGTCGTAGGCGGTGGTAAAAATTACGTGTGGAATTCTTTCAAGTTCTTCCAGCAGGTCAAAACCTGTTTTTCCGGGCATCTGAATGTCTAAGAAAATAAGGTCGGGATGGTGGGTTTCGATTTTTTGAATGGCTTCGTCTGCATTGGCAGCTTCTTCTATTATTTCAATTTCGGAAAAGGCGGTGAGCAACTTTCGCAATTCTGTTCTTGCTAACCGCTCGTCATCAATAATAATCGCTTTAATATTCATGGTAGTTATTGGTTTCTAATGAAATTAAACTGGTATTTAAAGGCAGTATAACTTTTGCCTCAACCATTTCATCGTTATAATTCTTAATGTGGAATAATGCTTTCTTTCCAAATAATAATTTTAACCTGTTTTGCGTGCTGGGAATGCCAAACCCTTCAGTTGTTGTTGTTTCGCTTAACTGCCCTGTATTGCGCACAATTAATTCGTGATGCTCGTTACTGTAGGTTGAAATAACTGATATAATACCGCCATTCACCTGCTTGCTTATACCATGTTTTATGGCATTTTCTACAAGGGTTTGCAACATCATGGGTGGTATTTGCTGGTCTAATGTGTCTTCTTCTATGTGATATTCTACGTTAAGGCGGTCTTCAAAACGAACATGTTCCAGGTCTAAATAATCTTTCACAATGCTTAGTTCTTTTTCCAGCGATGATGTTTCTAATTTTTCAGCTTTCATACTACTACGCAGAATATTACTTAATGCGGTTATAGCTGTTCGTGCCCGGGCAGGGTTTTCATCTACCAAAGCCCTTATGCTGTTTAAGGCATTAAAAATAAAGTGCGGGTTTATATGTGCCTTAATGGTTTTTAATTCAAGCTCTTTCACCAACGATTCCAGTCTTACCTTATCCAGGTTACCACGCCTGTTGGCTTCAATGTAATGCCAGACATAATAAATGGCCACCCACGAAATAATAATTGGCGCATCGTAGAAAAGGTCGAAAATAAACCGCTTTTGTACGGTGGTTTTCATGTTTGGGTCGTATAGCTGAAACCATTCTACAAACGAACTGTATATTAAACTGTAGGTTACACAAACAATAGCGACTATTAAAAAAAGTTTTATCCATTGTGATCCCGACAGGGGCGGAAACATTTTAAAACGGTGAATCGTAATTCTGAAAACATCTGTAATTAAAAATCCAAGTAAGACAGAAAGACCCAGACGCTGGGCAAATAATCCCGAAATCTTCTGGTCAAACACAAATGCCAAAAACATATAGGCAAGGCTGTAAAAAGTCCACCCTCCTATCTGGCACCACCAATATGCTCCTAATTTTTTCTTCATTCGGTATCAAAAATAATTTTTTTAATGCTGTATACACACCTATTTTGATTAAAGGTAAAAATGTAAGGTATCTGGCATTTTGTGGGGTTAATACCCCTTAGGGGGTTAAACTATTTTAGGAAGGAAGCGTATATTAGGGCGTAATAAATTATTTTTACACAAATTGTATGCATGGATATACCCGCCGGAGAAATGCTAAAGACAATAAACTGCCCTGCAGACCTTAAAAAGTTAAGCAGGGAAAAATTGCATGTATTGTGCAACGAGCTTCGTCAATACATTATTGATGTGGTAAGTGTGCATGGCGGCCATTTCGGTGCCAGCCTTGGCGTTGTTGAGCTTACAGTTGCTCTGCATTATGTTTACAATACTCCCTTTCGACCAATTGGTATGGGATGTTGGACACCAGGCCTACGGGCACAAAATTCTTACAGGGCGCAGAGACAATTTTTACACCAACCGCAAATACAAAGGTTTAAGCGGCTTTCCCAAACGAACCGAAAGCCCCTACGACACTTTTGGTGTAGGTCATTCTTCCACCTCTATTTCAGCGGCTCTGGGCATGGCAATGGCTGCCAAGTATAAAGGGGAAAAAAGAAAATCTGTAGCCATTATTGGCGATGGCGCCATGACCGCAGGGCTGGCATTCGAAGCGATTGAACCATGCAGGCGTTTCCGACTCTGATCTTCTTGTAATACTTAATGATAACTGCATGAGCATTGACCCCAATGTTGGTGCTTTAAAAGAATATCTTACCGACATCACCACCTCTCATACCTATAATAAAGTACGCGATGAAGCATGGAAATTGTTAGGCAAACTGCCTGTAGGCAAAAAGGTAAGCCGGGAAATGGCGAGCCAGTTTGAGGCAGGCATTAAGGGTATGGTAAGCAAAAGCAGTAATCTTTTTGAAGCCTTTAATTTCAGGTATTTCGGTCCAATAGATGGTCATAACATTACCAAACTTGTTGATACGCTGAAAGACCTTAAAAAAATTCCCGGTCCGAAACTATTGCACATTATAACTGTTAAAGGAAAAGGTTACGAACTGGCAGAAAAAGACCAGACCAAGTGGCATGCACCCGGCTTGTTCGACAAAGTAACCGGTGAGATATATAAAAAGAAATTCGATTTACCCCAGCCACCCAAATACCAGGATGTTTTCGGGCATACCATTATTGAGCTGGCAGAGGCAAACGAAAAAATAATGGGCATTACACCTGCCATGCCCAGCGGCTCATCCTTAAAATTTATGATGGAGAAAATGCCACATCGCGCTTTTGATGTAGGCATTTGCGAGCAACATGCCGTTACATTAAGCGCAGGCTTGGCAACACAGGGCATGAAGGTTTTTTGCAACATTTACTCATCCTTCATGCAGCGTGCATACGACCAGGTAGTGCACGATGCCGCAATTCAAAAATTACCTGTTATTTTCTGTTTAGACCGTGCAGGGCTGGTAGGTGAAGACGGACCAACCCACCATGGCGCATACGACATACCGTATATGCGATGCATACCAAATATGATCGTCAGTGCCCCAATGAACGAAAGCGAATTACGCAACCTCATGTATACCGCACAGCTGGAATCAACAACAAGCCCGTTTGTTATCCGATACCCGCGGGGTGAGGGAGTAATGGCTGAATGGAAAACACCATTTTTTGAAATTCCTATCGGCAAAGGCAGAAAATTGAAAGATGGCACCGAAGTCGCCATTCTTTCCTTTGGCCATCCCGGCAATTTTGCTGCAACCGCCATTCGCGAACTACGGGCTGATGGCATTGATGCCGCGCATTACGATATGCGCTTTGCTAAACCTCTGGATGAAGAATTGTTGCATGAAGTGTTCAGGAAATTTGACAAGGTGATAACTGTTGAAGACGGAACCATTGTTGGCGGCTTTGGCAGCGCCGTTGTTGAATTTATGACGCAGCACAATTACACCAGCCAGGTTAAAATGCTAGGCATACCAGATGCTATTGTAGAACATGGCAGCCTTAAAGAACTGCATAAAGAATGCGGTTTTGACGCGCCCTCCATTGCGCAAGCCGTGCGTGAAATGGTAAATGTAACGGTGATGGTTTCTCAAAAATTTACCTGAGGTAGGTAAGCAAATAGATCATGCCAAAAGTAAATATGCAAACAAGTAACGTGTAGAAATAAAACGATTTTAAGCTCCACTTATTTACTGCCCATAATACCAACACTGTAAGGGGTAAAAAGAACAGTAAACCGATCATCGGCAACCAGAGAATTTCATAAATCGCGCCTGTGACAGCGTGGTTGTATATTTTAATGGTATCTACAAGCACCCAGTAAATTAACATCAAAATAGAAAGCACAAAAAATACAATGCCTTTTCTGCCGGTAGATGTTTCCATTATTGCTTGTTTACAAAAGCCGAATACATCCACACCAGCTTTTCCTGTGTTCTTATATAATCGCTCATAAGGGCGTTGGTTCCTTCATCTATCTGCATCTCCCGCCAGCGACAAAAGATCCCGCTGAAATGATATGATGGTTTTAAATGAACCGAGTATGTTTTCCATGGCTTTCATCCCATCAGAAACTTCCATGCTTTCTTTTATTTGTGCTACCTGCAGGTAATCAGAATATTTATGGTTGGGTGCATAACCCAGTGTAAGTATGCGTTCAGCAACCTCATCTATCTTTAATAATAGATCGTTATACAGTTCTTCGAATTTCACATGCAGTTCAAAGAATTTTTCTCCTTTTATGTTCCAGTGATAACCACGCACATTCTGGTAAAAAACAGAATAGTTAGCCAGCAGTTCATTTAATTTTTCAGCAAGTTGTTTAGACTTTTCAGTATCCAGTCCTATTGAATTAATAGTATCCATAATTTTTAATTTTAAAAAATCACTAAATTTAATATTGTTTTTATTGCAGTGGTTCACTCACCACATCATCTTCACGCTCAGCATTCCATTCAAGAATAAAATTATTTTTACCCTCGCCGGTCATCAGCACAATGTATTGTTGCTGCACCAGCTCAAGTAACGAAAGAAATAAGAAAATGGCATGCACCCTGTTCTCGCAAATGTGAAACACCTTTTCAAACGATGCGGTCTTTTGTTGCTGTAATGTTTTTAAAACATATTCCCTGCTGCCCTCCATTGTATAATTATACCGTATAACTGTATGCACCGGTCTCAGGCTGCTATCATGCAGCCGTTTCACCACTTTTTCGAAGGCCTTCATCAGCTTAAACAAAGTAATGTTTTGGATTTCCGTGCCCTCTGCATGTTGTTCGCCAATTTGCAAAAGTTCTTTCTGCAGGTTGCCGCGTTTTACTAAAAGCATGCGCTCTGCTTCCATCTCAGCCATCTTAACCGATGCTTCTTTAAATCGTTTATATTCAAGCAGCTTTTCAACAAGTTCTAAACGAGGGTCAATTTCATTTCCATCTGCATCAATTTCTTTACGGGGCAAAAGCATTTTTGCTTTTATACGCATAAGCGTAGAGGTAAACAAAATAAACTCGCTGCCAAGTTCCACACTCAGCTTTTCCTGGTGCTGAATATAAGTAAGAAAGTCTTTAATTATTTTATTTATTTGTATGTTATAAATATCAAGTTCATCCCGCTCAATAAAGAACAGCAGAAGGTCAAACGGACCTTCGAACTGCGGCAATTTAATCTGGTATGTTTCTGTATTTGTGTTCATGGTGTATTGTTGCCGGGCTGATGAAATATAAATTAAGCATCCGTTGCGTCGCACACTTGTACGCTTAGTACAACAGGCAGCAATGGTATAGTTACAAAAATAAAATTACCGGCCCAAACCTGAGCCGGTAATAAAAATTGTGGATAATAACTTTAGCGATTTAACGAATCGCGTATTTCCATTAACAACTTATCTGTAGGAGAAACTTTTGCTTCTTCTACTGGTTTCTTCAATTCTTTCCGCTTCATTCTATTAACGGTTTTAACTACCAAAAACATGACAAAGGCTATAAGAATGAATTCTATAAAAGTAGTAATAAAGCTTCCGTAAGTAACAGCAACCTCAGCGGCTGTTTCTGTACCGTCAGCCGCCATTTCTGCAGTTTTAAGTACATATTTCCATTCAGAAAGATCTTTACCCTGTACAAGGGAAATGAAAGGCATAACTATACCTTCAATAAAAGCTGATGTAAGTTTTGTAAAAGCAGCACCCATTACGAAACCAATGGCAAGATCAATAAGGTTGCCTTTCATGGCAAACTCTTTGAATTCTTTAATAAAACTCATACGTTCTAAAATTTTTAATTATCGAAAAAAGAAATATAAGAAAATTTATAGAAACAATAGTTATGGCTTAATGCCGGGATATTGCATGCCAAGTTCCTGTAATCTTTTTAGAAGTGTTGTTGCAATTATATGTTCTTTATACCAGTTTTGATCGGCCGGTACTATTGTCCATGGTACAACATTGCAATGTTCAAAACAGTCTTCATACGCTTTCATATAATCTTCCCATAAACCGCTTTCAGAAAAATCCTGCTCATTATATTTCCATTGTTTGCGCTTGTCGTGAATGCGCTCATTCAGCCGTTCCATTTGCTCTTCCTGCGACACATGCAAATAAAATTTTAAAATGGTTGTATTGTTATGTGTAACCAATAATTCTTCAAAATTATTAATGGCTTTCATGCGCTGCAGCGCTGTTTCATCATTTATCCATTTATGCACACGGGTTATCAATACATCTTCATAATGAGACCGGTTAAATACCTGTATCATCCCCTTCGCCGGTGTGTTTAGGTGTACCCGCCACAAAAAATCGTGCGCCAGTTCTTCTGCAGATGGTGCTTTAAAACTTTTTACAGTTACACCCTGCGGGTTTAACCACCCGAATACATTGCGTATTACCCCATCCTTACCGCTCGCGTCCATACCCTGTATTACCACCAGCACCGAATGTTTACTCTCTGCATATAAAAGATTTTGGAGCTCCTGCAGATCTTTCAATATTTCCAGGTTATTCTCTTTTGTTTTGTCCTTGTCAAACTCCTTCGGTGCGCGGGTGCTGATCTCTTTGAGGTTCATGCAGAAAATTTTAGGGTACAACTATAGCTGAAAGTATGACATTTGCGCAAACTTTACATTTTGAGCACTAAAAGCTTCAATATATTTCTCTTCATACTGTTGTGTATGGTATGGGGCAGTTCCTTTATTTTAATAAAACTGGGTATGCGTACATTAAGCCCGCAACAGGTGGCTGCCATCAGGGTGTTGAGTGCCGGTTTATTATTATTCCCTGCATTTTTTAAATCAATAAAAAAAATACCAAAACAAAAATTGCCATTTGTGATTCTATCCGGATTATTCGGCAGTTTTTTTCCATCGTTTCTATATTGTTTTGCCGAAACCAAATTAAGCAGCGGCCTGGCTTCTATCTTTAATGCATTAACCCCGTTGTTTGCTATAATTATCGGTATTTCATTTTTTGCACTAAAAGTTACGCGGCAAAAAATTGTGGGTGTGTTGGTGGGTTTTATTGGATTATTACTACTGCCCTTTGCAGCGAATGAACCGGTTAAGTTAACTGATATTACGTATGCATCGCTAATATTAACTGCTACAGTCTGTTATGCCGTAAACGTTAACATGGTGCATAAATATTTACACGAAATCGATGCGCTGAATATTGCTTCTGTGGCATTCACTTTTTTAATTATACCCTGTATTTTAATTCTTGCAGCAACAGGTTATTTTAATCTTGATTTCAATGATCCAAACATATTAGAAGATACCGGCTATTCCATACTATTGGGTTTATTGGGCAGTGCCATCGCTTCCGTATTATTTTATATACTGGTTAAAAAAGCGGGTGCTGTTTTTGCTTCGCTGGTAACTTACGGTATACCCGTGGTGGCTGTTGCCTGGGGGTTAATTTATGGAGAAAAGATCACTGTACTGCAGTTGGGCTGCCTCGCTATTATTCTTGCTGGTGTTTACCTCGTGAATAAAACAAAGAAGGAAAGCATTACGTAAATGTGCTTGACATTTTTTGTCTTTCACAAATGTGAAGAATTGACAAAAGGTTTTATTGTTTGATTGCAATTTCGATCATCGCTTCATTAAGAGATTGTTCATTTCTTTTGTCCTGATATAAATGCGCAGCATTGCCGATGAAGATTATGAATTTTTGAATGGCGAACTACGTATCATTGAGACCTTTCAAAAATTTTATCCCCGAAATAAAAAAGAACGAAGAATTCTAAATTTTGAATTGCAAACACCGTTATAACTTGGAGATTGTTCATTTCTTTTGTCTTGATACAAATGCGTAGCATTGCCAATTGAGTCTATATAAATATTATTGCATTGGCGAACTTCGTTTCATTGAGGCAATTAAAAAACATTATCCACGAAATAAAAGAAACGAACCAAAAAAAAGATCAAGAAAGAAACGATGTACAGCCCGTTTCTTTCCTTCGCCCTGATTTGGCTTTTGTGCTACTGTAGCTTCAGCAGAAGAATTTCAATTAATCATAAATAAGCTTTCGCCATGCTGAACTTGTTTAAGCGTCTTGTATTTTAAGAATTTATTCTTTAGCCCTTCCCCACAATGCACTACAGCCCATTAGCGAACCATCCGAAAACGGGCTTACATCGTTTCCGGGGTTGTTTACCCCACTTGCTTTCCATAATAATTTTCCGTAAGTTTATACTTCTAAACCCTCAGCGTATGTTTAAAGTTATTTATCCCCCCCCCCCCGCAACGTAGCTTTATTTATACTTTTCAGGAGGAGTAAAATAAACAAAGATTTACCTACCTTTTAAACAATTCCAAAACATGACAAAAGCATTTTTACTATTTGCTGTATGCCTGCTATGGTTTGGTTTTGCTGCATACTCGCAACCGCCTTGTTATGCCGAATGCGAGGTTTTAAGTTTAGAAACCCCAAAGTATCGAACATTACCGTAAGCCCTCCCTTTTCTTACGGCAAGAGCAACGCCACTAATTATAAAGACGCAGAATATCATAATTCAGTTTCTTACCTCGATGACTGCGGTGTAAATGTTGACCCGATGAGTGAGGAAGATTGTTTAACAAATGCTCAAAGTTACCTGAAGTATATTGTTTATTATCCCTCACACACAGAATACAGCAAGGCGGAATATGACGAATGTCCTTTGCCAGCAATTGTCCTTTTTCACGCTGGTGGATTTTCTGATTGCAATCCTATAACCGAGGCATTTACTATTGATCAGATGTGCAGCACATATGCCCGTCTTGGATATGTAGCATTTAACGTGGAATATAGAACCGGCAGATTGTTAGATGCAGTACCTGGCCCACAATCCTATTATTCGGGGCAGCAGGTACTCGCCTTTTATCGTGGCTTTCAGGACGGGAGGGGTGCACTTCGCAGTATTATAAAAAGACAGAATGAAGCGGATGCAAATAGCAACTTTCAGATTGACATAAATTACATCTTTGTTGGGGGTGCAAGTGCAGGTGCCGCTATTGCTATTAATCTTGGTTATTATCCCACACAAACAATGGTAAATGCTATTTGCCCCGGTGCGCAGGCCAGACTGGGAGATGTAGATATTGACTTTTACTATGGGGGAACTAATATTGCTTATTTTGGCAAAATAAAAGGTGTGTTAAACATGTGGGGAAATGGTTTTTTGCCTGTTACTAGCGCTTCGGCCCCACTCGACTTTTTTTCAAGCAATACCACCTTTCCTGCAATGATTTCCTTTCATGGCCTCCTCGACGGGACTGCTCCAATTAATTCACAAGATGTGTATTTCTCTCCTGACGAGTCGCTTCACAGTTATTTTCATTCTGAGGATGACTGCCTTACCAATGGAGGTACATATACGGTACCGGGTGACGATGCTACCGCCGATTTAATCTCCGGTGGCTCACAATATATTTACGACCTTTTTCATAATAATGTACCTATGGAGCTATATATTGATTGCCAAATGGGACACGGACTCGATGATAATTGCACCGGCAGTGGCTGCTATGAAACCGAGTTTGGCACCGGCTATACGACCAAAGTAGCTGTTACCGATTACATGGCCCTTCGTACCGCTATATTTTTTCAGGCAGTAATAAATAATGTTGCGGGCAGCCTGGGAAAAGACAGGTTTGTAGAGTGTAAAAATAACAGGGACAATGGTAATAACTGTGATACATCCAATGACCATGAAACTTGCCCGCCTGATTGTACTGATTAAATACAACTAATTATAATTAATTAATTAAAATTAAAATTATGAAATCATTTATATATTTATTTATATTCCCCCTCTTCAGCATAATAAGTACAGCGCAACCCGGCACTCTTGATGAAAACTTTGGCGATAGGGGTAAGTCGCTTACAAGTTTCGGTATCAGGAATTCTTCATATGAAGCCAGCGTTTTGCAACAAGATGGAAAAATATTGTCTGCAGGCTCTGCTTTCAGCAGCGAAGGCCCCTTTGGCATTTTTTTTATTACTCGTTATCTAAGAAATGGCAGCATTGATTCCTCATTTGGTAAAAATGGACAAGCTATTACTGATCTTGATGAAAGTGGCTTTGGCTCTTCAGCTATTAGTTGCTTAGCCATACAGGATGACAATAAGATAATCGGTGCAGGCTATGGATTTAAAGAATACTTTTATGACGATGAGGGAGCACACCCTAACTGGAATTTGGCGTTAGCCCGTTATCTTCCTGACGGCTTACTTGACTCAGCTTTTGGAGTAAATGGAAAAGTAATGACTGACTTTGGCGGATATGAATCAGCGTACGCGATTATAATACAATCAGATAGAAAAATAGTTGTAGCTGGAAGTAGTGAACCTCTTAACGCAACAGATAGCGGTATTGTAAATTTTTTGATGGCACGCTACTTGCCTGATGGTACGCTTGATGCCTCTTTTGGAGACGAGGGAAAGGTAATAACAGATTTAGATGACAATGACCGCGATATTATCAGAGCATTAGCTTTGCAGAGTGATGGAAAAATAGTAGCCGGGGGAATCAACATTTTTGTAGGAGATGGCAATTCTGGCAAGTTTGCTCTTGCCCGCTACGATGCCAATGGTAATTTGGATGCATTATTTGGCAATAAAGGAATTGTCCTCACTGATTTTGGGCCAAATGGCGATGAGATAACCGATATAGCGCTGCAGCCTGATGGTAAAATTGTAGCGGCAGGCAATACCAATAGCTTTTATGGCATAAACCCTAATATGGCCGTTGCCCGCTACAATGCAGATGGTAGTCTCGACCAAAACTTTGGGAAAGCAGGAAAGGTAAATATACAATTTGAAGGACGGGCTTCGAAGGCAGAATCAGTTATACTGCAACCGGATGGTAAGATATTTATTGGTGGCTATATTAATACCCTGGATATTCCCGCAGATTTTGCATTAGTACGCTGCGAGCAGGACGGCAGTTTAGATTCGATTTTTGGAATAAATGGCAAAGTAATAACCGATATGGGGGGTGAAGATTATAAAACGAACTGCCTTTTACAAGAAGACGGAAAAATTATTTTAGCCGGCTATTCCAATGCGGCTATAAATTACTATGCCCTCGCCCGCTACCACGGCGACCCTGTAGAAAACCCGGTAATAGCACAGCTAAAAACCTGGCTGCGCAACAACACCCTGGGCTGGTACACCAGCAATAACAGCAGTGTTAACTATTACAGCATACAGCGCAGCATCAGCGGCAGCACCTTTACAGAAGAAAAAAGGGTGCAGGCAAAAAATACACCCCGTTTACTGCAGCAGGCAAACACCCGCGAACAGCAAACCTTTACCTATGCCTTAAACACAGCAGCCACCAACAGCTACTACCGCGTGGCAGCCATATTAAAAGATGGCAGCACAGCCTTTTCACCCGTAGTGTATTATGGCAGCGGCAAAAACATTACCCTGTACCCCAACCCCGTAAAAGATGTGCTTATGGTAAAAGGGTTGCAGCCGGAGGTAAACAACCTGATTACCATCAGCGATGTTGGTGGCAATGTGTTACTGAGTACAACCGTACATTCATCAGAATCCTTTAATTATAATGTAAACCGCCTTAAAGCCGGGCAGTATGTGCTGCGTGTGCAAAGCAAAGAGCAGGTGCAGAGTGTAAGGTTTGTGAAAGAGTAGTGTTACTTACTTTTTTTCTTGATAAAAAAAGTAACAAAAAGATCAAGAAAGAAACGATGTACAGCCCGTTTCTTTCTTACGCACTGATGTGGCTTTTGTGCTACTGTGGCTTCAGCATAAGAATTTCAATTGATCAGTTAATTTATTTCAGCATCTTGTCTTTAAAAGAATTTATTTCTCAGCCCTTCACCACCATGCACTTCAGTCGAATAGCGAACCAGCCGGAAACGGGCTGTACATCGTTTCCGGGGGTCTTTTTTTGGTTCTTTTTTGGACAGGCAAAAAAGAACGATAAAACAATACATATTAAGTAATTGAACATCGCTGATTAAGAAACTGTTCAATTCTTTTGTTTTGATACAAAAGAAACGAACCAAAGAAAAGATCAAGAAAGAAACGATGTACATCCCGTTTCTTTCCCTTGCCCTGATTGGGCTTTTGTGCTACTGTGGCTTCAACAAAAAAATTTTTCTTTTGCCCCTTTTCACCACCATTCCAAAGATTATAAAACTTGCCTGAAATATTGTATATTTATATTCTTACCCATTAATTTTTCAACCCAATTCATTCGATATGAAATTTTCTATCATTCTATTAATCACCGCATCGGTAGTAGGCCCATTTCTTTTCGTGGGGGGGGGGCAAAAATTTTAACCCCTCTATGTTTTCGCCAAGCTACTTTCAGTATTATTTCTTGGGCGTAAAATCTCCTTTGATTACAGAGCTTGAAAAAAATCTAATAAAGCCTCCTGAAACAAATCGCTCTCATGGTTTAACAGCATATAGGGAACAACTTAAGCCTTCTTATGAACCTTCTAAAACTCTCACCTGTGAAAACGCAATTGCAAAGCTTCCTTCTAATTGCAATATAAATTTAGCTACTACTGAGGAATTTTCTTCAATAACCACACTAACAAGCATTCCTTATGGGAAAGACCCCGACCCTAATGCTGAATATCCCTGGAAAGATGTAACGTATGAAGCAGAGGAGGGTTGCGAGTACCCTGATGATTGCACTACAGATGAAGGTTTGCTAATTTATAATGTTACTTACCCACTCAATTACCCGTATGATAACTGCTCCACTTTTCCTCCCTGCGTTATATTTTTTCATGCCGGAGGTTACTCAGACTGCAATAGCATTGCAGACGCAGGTCATATAGAAGACATAGCAGAGCTTCTTGCCCACAGAGGCTTTATTTGCTTCTCAGTAGAATATCGCAGGGCCGGGTTGTTAGTCATTTTAGTTTCGATTATTACGATGCATATCAGGATTATACTTATGAGGAATGTACATTTACTTCTGCGCAGCTTTTTCTTGCTTTTTATCGTGGCCAGCAGGATGCCCGGGGCGCAATACGCACCATTATACAAAGAAACAATTCTGCGCCTACTACAGATGTACCATACAAATTTGATGGAAACAATATTTTTTTAGGAGGTTTCAGCGCCGGCGCAGGTACGGTTATAGGCGCTGCATATTATACCCAAAGCATGATAAACCAGGTTGATGGCGGGGCTCACAATGTATTAGGGCCCGTTGATGCTGATTTTTATATAGGCGCTCCCAATATAGAGTATCAAAGTAAAATTAAAGGCATATTAAACGGATGGGGAAGCAGCTATATCCCTATAGTCTACATAACACATCCGGTTGATTTTTTTACTGCAGGTGTCGAAGTTCCGGTAATCTCTTTTCATGGCACGCAAGACCTCCTGGTTTCACCTTTTAATAATCAGCCGGCTTTTTATCCCTTAACCACAGGTTTTTCATCTAAAACCCAAAATGACCCCCTTCATCCAAATTTTGTAATTAATCCGGAAACAAGGTGTTTGCCGGACGATAATGCAGCTTTTACTTTAAATAATGTAAACGGCTTATCAGTGCCTGATTCCTGGCGTTTTGGAAGCAAAAAATTCTTTTGCCTTTTAAACAGCATAGGTGTTTATAGCGAAGTATATTTAGATACAGATATGGAGCATGGCATTAAGGGAAATGAAACGCCATTTAATGATGATTTTGGAACAGGCTTAAATACTGAAAGTTTAGTTTATGATTATATAGCTATACGAACAGCAATATTTTTCCAGGCAATTCTTTATGGTCAAACTAATACTACTTGGTTTAATACTCTAAAGGGTTCGCGCAAAGTTTTTGTTAACTGCGTAAATTACCGCTGGGGATGCGGTAATCAAAGTAATCACGATTGCAGCACCAGCGAACCTCAAAACTTCTGCACAACCAACGATTAATTTCTTTCTCTACTAAAACTTATTGTATGAAAAAAATATTAATAGCTTTTATTACAATATTTGTTGCTATTAAAGCCACTGCCCAGAAAAATATGACAAGAAGCCCCGGCACACTTGATGAAAACTTTGGGAACCAAGGAAAATATGTATTATTTTCTGCTACGGGAAATGTAAACCATGCTACAGTTCAGCAGGATGATAAAATTTTACAAATAGGGGGAATTACGGTGATACTTTCAATGGCATACTGCTGGTACGTTATGAAAAGGATGGTGAATTGGATACTCAATTTGGAGATAGTGGATTTGTTACAACAGACCTTTCTCCATACTATAGTGAAATGGCATATAAAGTCACAGCACTTGAAAACGGCAAAATACTTGTACTGGCAACAATGAGGCATTTCGATTTAACCACTTTTGTGGTAAGGGTAGGCATTGGAGTACTGCGTTATAAAGGCGATGGAACACTTGGTTCTTCTTTTGGAGAAAACGGGTTAGCTGTAAGTTTTTTCGGCAATGGAATTACCCAACCAAGTGTAACCGCTGATAATTTAATTGTGCAGCCTGATGGTAAAATACTAATAGACGGCGAAGTACAATCCTGATTGGCAGGGAGCTTTCAGCGACCTTTTTGTAATAAGGTACACGCCGGAGGGCAGACACGATGATAGTTTTGGAGAGAAAGGAATAACCATATTAGATCTGGCAGCCCAAGATTATGTATTGGATATGGAACTGCGCAGTGACGGAAAAATTATGCTTATAATCCAACACAGCGGCTCGAACCCTTTATTTCTTAGGCTTTTAGAAGATGGCACTGGCGATAAAAGCTTTGGCAATAATGGCGTGCTGGACCCGGACCCCACTTCCGATGCTTCTATGCGTGAATTAGCTATACAGCCTGATGATAAAATGTTAGGTGTTGGTGGAGGTAACAAATCTATTAATGTTACTCGTTATTACGAAGATGGCAGTATTGATAAAACATTTGGAATTAACGGCAAGGCTTCTATTAGAGTAGATAATTTATACCCAGCACCAAATGATGTACTCATTCAAAAGAACGGTAAAATTGTAGTTGCAGGTTCAGTAGAAGATTTGTATGCCGCAACTATGCAGGACTTTTTGGTAGCGCGCTTTAATAGAGACGGAAGTATTGATTCCACTTTTGGTAACAATGGAAAAACAACCACAGATTTTAGTGATGTAGTTGAGGGTGATAGGTCTTATGAAGTTGCGCAAACAGTGTCACTGCAAAGTGATGGTAATATTATATTAAGCGGTTACGGTACTAAATTTTCGCCTGAGTATCGCACCTATTTCGCCCTTGCCCGCTACCACGGAGATCCCATAGAACAGCCAGTAATTACAAAACTAAAAACATGGCTCCGCAACAATATGCTTGGCTGGTACACCGCCAACAACAGCAGCGTAAACTACTACAGCATACAGCGCAGCACCAGTGGCAGCAGCTTTACAGAAGAAAAAAGGGTGCAGGCAAACAATACACCCCGTTTACTGCAGCAGGCAACCACCCGCGAACAGCAAACCTTTACCTATGCCTTACACACAGCCGCCACCAACAGCTACTACCGCGTGGCAGCCGTATTAAAAGATGGCAGCACAGCCTTTTCACCCGTAGTGTATTATGGCAGCGGCAAAAACATTACCCTGTACCCCAACCCCGTAAAAGATGTGCTTACGGTAAAAGGGTTGCAGCCGCAGGTAAACAACCTGCTTACCATCAGCGATGTTGGTGGCAATGTGTTACTGAGTACAACAGTACATTCATCAGCAACCTATAATTATAATGTAAGCCGCCTGAAAGCCGGGCAGTATGTGCTGCGGGTGCAAAGCACAGAGCAGGTGCAGACGTGTAAGGTTTGTGAAGGAGTAGTGTGTGTTGTACTTTTTGTCTCAAAGAGATTGTTCATTTCTTTTATCTTGATATAAAAGAAACGAACCAAAGAAAAGATCAAGAAAGAAACGATATACAGCCCGTTTCTTTCCTTCGCCATGATTTGGCTTTTGGGCTACTGTGGCTTCAGCATAAGAATTTCAATTGATCAGATAAAAGCTTTCGTCATGCTGTAATTGTTTCAGCGTCTTGGTATTTTAAGAATTTATTCTTCAGCTCTTCACCACCATGCACTTCAGCCGAATAGCAAACAACCCGGAAACGGGCTGTACATCGTTTCCGGGGGTCTTTTTTTGGTTCCTTTTTGGACAAACAAAAAAGAACGTAAGAATTGCCTATGCGAACTGCATTTCATTGAGACCTTTAAAATTTTTTATCCCCGAAATAAAAGAAACGAACCAAAGAAAAGATCAGGAACAAATGATATCCATCACATTTGTTCCTCTGCCATGATCTGGCTTTTGTGCTACTGTGGCTTCAGCGGGAGAATTTCAATTGATCAAAAATAAGCTTTCGCCATGCTGAACTTGATTTGGCATCCTCTCTTCTTAAAAATTTATTCTTCAGCCCTTCAACACCATGCACTACAGCACATTAGCGAACAACCGGAAACGGGCTGTATATCGTTTCCGGGGGTCATTTTTTGGTTCTTATTTGGACAAACAAAAAAGAACGAAGAAATAGGCTTGCCGCCATGAAAACGGAACCATGAACCGAGCGTGGCAAGAGGCGATGCCATTTAACCTTTTGCCGGCAACCAACTTGGTTTTAAAAATTTTACATTTGTGCCCTTACAAAAAAAGAAACATATGAATAAAGGACCGGTATCAAAATTTATAGAACACCACTACAGGCATTTTAATGCAGCGGCTTTGGTTGATGCAGCTAAAGGATACGAACAACATTTGAATGAGGGAGGAAAAATGATGATCACCCTGGCCGGTGCAATGAGTACAGGTGAATTAGGCATCTCCCTGGCAGAAATGATCAGGCAGGATAAGGTGGATATTATTTCTTGCACCGGCGCAAACCTGGAGGAAGATATAATGAACCTGGTGGCGCACAGTCATTATAAACGCATTCCAAACTACCGCGACCTTACCCCCGAGCAGGAATGGGAATTACTGGAAGGCGGATTGAACCGTGTGACTGATACCTGCATTCCGGAAGAAGAAGCCTTTAGAAAAATACAACAGCACATTGTTAAGATATGGAAAGATGCAGAAGATAAGGGTGAACGATATTTTCCGCATGAATACATGTACAAATTATTACTGAGTGAAGTAATGAAGGATGACTATGAAATAGATGTGAAGGATAGCTGGATGATTGCAGCAGCCGAAAAGAATATTCCGATGGTTGTGCCGGGCTGGGAAGACAGTACAATGGGAAATATTTTTGCGAGTTATGTAATTAAAGGCGAACTGAAAGCAAGCACCATGAAAAGCGGTATTGAATACATGGTGTGACTTAAGCAACTGGTATAAAGCAAACAGTGGCGGAAAAGGCGTCGGATTTTTCCAGATCGGGGGCGGTATTGCAGGAGATTTTCCGATTTGCGTGGTGCCCATGATGTACCAGGATCTGGAGATGCACGACATTCCTTTCTGGACCTACTTCTGCCAGATTAGCGACAGCACAACCTCTTATGGTTCTTATTCTGGTGCTGTGCCCAATGAAAAAATAACCTGGGGAAAGTTAGACATTCACACACCAAAATTTATTGTTGAAAGTGATGCCACCATTGTTGCGCCGCTGATATTTGCATGGGTGCTGGGCTGGTAAATTAATTTGGATTTTGGATGGGCTCTTTCCATAAACGAACAAGCAGCCAGACCATATAAACAAAACTTGCAGCAAAGAATATATAGAACACAAAATTGCCTGCGGTTGGGCTTTCACCGTAAAAAGCATAATTGAACATGATGCCAAAAGTTGAATTGAGCGCCATCCAAACTATAACCACCAACAAAGACTTTGCGATGCGCTGCAAAAAGGCTTTTACTTCAGGTTCCATACTGTAAAAATATAGGTTCTATACCTTACATAATAACTGCCGGCGTGTATATTGCCGGCAGTTTCATTTTAAACAACATGGTTCGAAAAATAATTATAGCTGATAATTTTCTTTCTGAATTAGGTTACACGCCGGGTGCGGGAGAAATGCTTGCGCAAATTTTATCAGGTGAGAATTATTCGGTTGTAAAGGCAGGAAAAAGCCAAAATAAGTTTATCAGGTTATTGCAAATGCTATCTGCCATTTGGAAACATCGCAGAAAAGCCACGGTTATCATTGCCACATACAGCACGCAGGCTTTTTATTTTGCCGTAGCCTGTGCTGCCCTTTGCAAAGCTTTACGTATGCCTTATATAGCATGGCTGCATGGCGGCAACCTGCCGAATCGTATTAAACGGTCAGCATCACTAAGCAAAATTATTTTTACCCGCAGTGAAATGAACGTTGCTGTTTCGGGTTATTTGTACCAAATTTTTATTGAGAAAAAATGGGAATGTGTTGTTATTCCTAATGGCATTGCTTTGCATGATTATCCATTTAAACAAAGAAAAAATATTCAGCCTCGCTTATTGTGGGTGCGATCTTTTCATCAATTATATAATCCTCAATTAGCCATCGAAATTGTTCGCATTTTAATTGAGCACCATCCTGAAGTTAGCCTTACTATGGTCGGACCAGATAAAGATGGAAGTATAGATGCCTGCAAAACCCTTGTAATGCAATATGGGTTTGAAGAAAAAGTAACCTTCACCGGCTTGCTCCCAAAGCCAGAGTGGATAATACTTTCAGCTGATCATGACATTTTCTTAAACACCACCAATATTGATAATGCACCTGTAAGTGTAGTTGAAGCAATGGCGCTGGGCCTGATCGTAATCAGTACCAATGTTGGTGGCTTACCATTTATAATAAATGAAAAGAATGGAGTGCTTTTACCTCCGGGTAAGGCAGAATTTTTCGCAGAAAAAATTGCTTACTTACTACATCATCCCGATGAATGCGAAGCACTCAGCCAACAGGCAAATAGCTACACGCAGCAATACAATCAGCCAAACATTGCGTTACAATGGAAACAACTAATTGAAAGTATTCCACATCAATAATGCTTTCTTTTTCCTGTGAACAGTTCTTTTAATGTTCCCCATCCATACAAAAAATGGAAGGCAAAAAACAAAAAGGGCAATGCTAAAATGCCAGCGCGTTTACTTTCTTTAAGGCTTGCAAAAGCAGTAATTGATCCCAGCAAAAAGTGAAGTAAAACCAATATGTTCAGCAGCATATTTAGTTCGTTGTGCAGTTGCCTGCTTACAAGCATCCAAATTATCGAAGCCAGTCCCAGAACAATTATACCAAAAGTAAAAAATAACGGAATCACATGCCGCAGTTGCATGGATCGAAAATTTACCCGTAATGAAACAGCGTTCCACTCGCCCGATAAAATAGCATATACAAACAACCCGCGCAGGTTTTGTTTTGGAAAATAATAGGCGCTTACCTTATGCGTGTAATACAAATTATGCCCCGCCTTTCTTATGCGGTAGTTCATGTCATTATCCTGGTTGCGCACCAGCTCTTCATTGTATAAACCCACCTCATTAAATACAACCTGTTTAAATACCGGGTAAGGGCAATGTTCGCTTATGCCCTCTCCCGCCGTGCGGTACGACTTGCTGCTTACACCAAATTTACTTGTGAGCAAATGATATACTAACACACCCTCCAGGCTGCCATCATTCTTCACCACCTGCACTTTACCACTGCATCCGGAGCAATTGTTTTGCTGCATTTCAGTTAAGCAAACCTGCAAATAATCCGGGTCGTATTTGCTGTGGGCCCCTAAAATTGAAATGTATTCTCCACGTGCATGTTCAATGCCTTTGTTAAATGCGGCGGGTGTTATTTTTCGCTCGTTATTTATAAGCCTTATGGTGTTATTTTGCTGCTGAAGTAAAGATATTTTTTCCCGTGTACCATCTGTTGATCCGCCATCAACCACGAGTAATTCCATATCGAAATTTCCGCGGTTTTGCGCCAGCACACTTTTCAGCATGTTTTCAATGTATGCGACTTCATTTAAAACGGGTACAATAACACTTACCAGCGGTCTCTGCATTAGAAGGTTTATAACTCCGTCAAAATAAAGTAATTCTTACATATAATAGAAAGCGAAGTATTTTCTTTTTGTAGCGAACTAATTATTTCATGGCATCGACTGTTGTGTCACTCTCTTGTACAGTTATATTTCATGGCATCATAAATTTTTTTGTACCGTTAAAACTTTTCTTTAACTCCTTATCTTAGCCGAACAACTACATGAAGAAAATAAGGTTTGCAATAATTGGTTGCGGGCATATTGGCAGCCGCCACGCTAAAATTGTATACGAACACCCTGGTGCATTGCTTGTCGCGTTAATTGACAGAAAAGACAAAGAGCTATTGGTTTTGCCAAACCCTGATATTCCTTTTTTTAAAAGTATTGAAGCTTTTCTTGCATCTGCCATTGAATGTGATATTGTTACTGTAGCCACACCAAACGGGTTACATGCCGAACATGCCATTGCCTGTATTCAACATGGGTTTCACGTAGTGGTAGAAAAACCATTTACGCTGCATACTTCTGATGCTGACAAAGTATTGGCAGCAGCCGATAAAAAAAATAAACAGGTTTTTATAGTTGTACAAAACCGGTTTTCGCCACCAGGCAAATGGCTGAAAAATGCCGTGGAGCAAAATCTATTAGGAAGAATTTTTATGGTACAAATTAGCTGCTACTGGAACCGCGATAGCAGGTATTACAAAAAAGACAGCTGGCATGGAACCAAACAGTTAGATGGAGGCACGTTGTTTACGCAATTCTCACATTTCATTGATTTGTTGTACTGGATTTTTGGAGACATTACCAATATAAAAATGCGTACACAAAATTTCAATCATTCGGATACTACCGCATTTGAAGATTCAGGCATTGCCACCTTTGACCTGGTAAAAGGTGGAATGGGAAGTTTTAGTTTTTCTACCTGCGCTTATGATAAAAATATGGAAAGCAGCATTGTAGTAATCGGCGAAAAGGGAACAGTAAAGATCAGTGGGCAATACATGAATGAACTGCAATATTGCCACATCGAAAACTTAGAAATTCCTAACCTTCCACCATCAAAAAAACCCAATGATTACGGAGGTTACACAGGTTCTGCATCTAACCATGAATTTGTAATCGATAATATTATAAACACCTTAAATGGTAACGAAACCGTTCTTGCAAATACAGAGGATGCACGCAAAATGGTTGACATTATCGAAAGAATGTACGCCGCTTCTCAATCAACCAAATAAAAAAAGCAGCGCCCATTACAGACGCCGCCTCCCGTTTAAGTTTGCAAAATTTTACTTATTGCTGTTTAAATAATTTTTAATGAATTCCCTGAAAGCTTCTCCATTCTCACGTAAAGTACCATCGTAGTTGGTTAGCGCCACAGCATCGGATTTGCCCTGCCCATCGCCGCTGTACCAGATAACATAAGGCATTTTTAGCTCGTATGCTTTTCTAAGCACATCAATTACAGCCTGTTTGGATTTCGTAACCTGGCCAAGTTCATTCGTCATAACATCTTTACCGGTCTTTCTTCTTAAGAATGTAACCACTTCTTCCATAGCTCTCAATTCAAGACGATTGGTATCTATATTCACTCCTTGTTTGTTATTATTAAAGCGCAACAAAATAGGTTCGTACCAATGAAAATTTACATAATCAATATCCATTGTTTTGTATGCATTCAATAAAGTATCAAAAGCATTCATCGCATTTTTCAGCGGCTGGTGTTTTGCGAGGGAAGGAAGGTCATTTATGATATTTTGAGGAATGGTTCTGCGTGCAAAATCTCCCGCTTCTTTTTTCATTCCACGATCCATATAATCTTTCCAAACCATCAGTGTCATGTGCCGGCTGGTTAACCCGCCGTTGGTAACTTTAATTCCTTTTGAATGGGCAACTTCAATAGCAACCTTTAATTCATCCAGGTACTGTTTCATTGAACCTGTGTGATAGTTTAGATTGTATTCTTCATTTTCCACAACCAATACTTCAGGTTTATATTTCGTTAACACCTCGTTTAATTTGGTACGGTATTTTTCCAAATCTGTTGGAAATGGCTGTGGCGTACCGTTCTGGGGTGAATTGGTAATATTCAATACTACTTTAAATCCGTTTTCAACAAGACTTTCGTAAAAAGCATTGCTTCCGTCCCAGCTGCTTAAAGTTATACCGTGCCTTACATATGGTGGTGCAATGGCTTTAAAAGCTTTAAGACGAACTTTTGGATTTGTATTATTACCAGGACCAGCGCTTATTAAAACACCGAATGGATTTCTAAAAGTATCTACATTAGTGCCTTTTGAGATGTTTGATGTTGTGGTAAATGATGCATTGGAGGCAACTGCTTCTTCATCCTCACCAGATTCGGTTAAAGTTGTTTGCGTGGTTGTTACCTGCGATGATGAAGTATCATTTGAGTCGCCATTATTCTTATTTGAAAGGCAGGCACCTGTGAAAAAAAACATTAAAACAAATAATCTTTCCATAAAAATCTTGTTTGAGGGGTTAATACTATTGCACAAATCAGCATAAAAAGTGCCAACTATAGCTTATAGATTTAACATACATTGTTTAACGGCCTAATTGTCTTCCTTAGCCGGCGATAAAATTTGGTTGGTTGGTTTAATTTTTTGTCGGAACTTTTCTGCTGTACAATCTCTTTGATTGATTTTTTTGCATTTTGTTTAATACCTGCTGAAACCTGTACTTTATAAGAGCTTCTTCTGGGGTTAAATTATTATCAGGTATTGGCGATCTCTCGAAGGGGTCGGTCAATAAATTAAAGAACCGGCTATTATTAACCGAATCATAAAGTTTGTAATTATTGCTATGCACATACCTGAAAACTGTATCTGCCAGGTCATGATGCTCCCAATGGCAAAAAACCCAGGGCCGCACATCTGTTACATTACTTATTAAGTTATCGTAAAAACTTATTCCATCTAATGTGCCATAGTTTGTAGGGGTGGCTATACCAGCTATGCTCGCAAGGGTTGGCAGCACGTCTGTAAAATCAACCAATGTGGTATCAATGGATTTCGGTAAAACCTTACCCGGCCACATGCAGACGAATGGTGTTTGGGTTCCTTCCTTAGTGGTTTTATTTTTCCCACCGTTAACCTTCACTACTTTTTGTCCGTTATAAAATTTTGAGGATATGTTTTTCGGCGTGGCATTATCTGCCAGGTACATAATAACGGTATTATCAGAGACTTTGGAAGATTTTACTTTTAATAAAAGATTCATGATCATTTTATCCATATAATTAACCATACCCGGGAAATACTTTGAATCCTGTGCAGTAAGATCGTTGTTTGAATTCCAGGTTGTATATTCAGGATCATCCGGGGTGGGAACAAATGGTTTACCTACAAGGTTACACGAGTAAATAAGAAAAAATGGTTTGGTTTTATTTGCACTAATAAAATTCCTGGCGTATTCTAAAAATAGATCTTCGGAATATTTGTCTTTTACCGCTGCATTTGAAAGGTAATTGCCATTCTCGTAAAGCCTGGGATTTTTGTATCTGTTATTTAACTGGCTTTCACCGGTTATACCCGGAGCGTATGGAAGAAATACCCTGTAGTTATCAAAGCCGGCATTTCTTATCGAGGTATCTCCCCCATCTAACTGCCACTTACCCACAAAACACGTTGCATAACCTGCATCCTTCAGCATATTACCAATAGTCTTTTCTCCCGGAGACAATAAACCCCAACGCTCATAATTTCTAAAATTATACTTACCTGTATAAAGGGCAAGGCGGGACGGCGAGCCATCAGGGTGACTATAGAAATTGGTAAACTGCATGCCATTGGCTGCCATATAATTTAATGCAGGTGTGCTGTACGATTTTCCACCGGTAAAGTTCGGAATTTCATACCCTACATCATCTCCAACAATGAGAATTATATTGGGTGGAGAGGTAGAATCAACCTCTGCATCACTTTCCCTATTATCAATATGGTTCCAGCTAAAAACCAGGGGAACCATTAAAATGGAAAAAACTATTAGGGTGATATTTTTAAAGCGGTTTTTCATGATTAGAAAATATAAATTGGTTAGGAATTAGTGCATTTGATCTAATACAGATTGTAAACGTTTTTTTACTGCTATTTGGTTGGCATTTAAAGACTGAGTGTTTAATGGCTTTTTTTCTTTTGGATCTAAAACTATATTATAGAACTTACTATTGTTAATTGAGTCGTATAATTTGTATGAATGATCGTGAACAAACCTGTATAATGTGTCTTTATACGGCCACGACCACTGGCAAAAAACCCATGGTCGTTGCTCTGCCCTGCTTGTTCCGTTTATATTTTTAATAAAACTTTTACCATCCAGTGTTCCATAGGTTGTGGGCTGAGGTACCTGGGCAAGGTCTGCTATGGTTGGTAAAAGATCCGTAAAATCAACTAACGAAGCATCCGCTGCCGGTACAACATTGCCTGGCCAATAGACCGTGAATGGCAGGTGCGTGCCCGCTTTGCTGGTGTTATTTTTTCCACCTCTCACCGTTACAATGCGGTGCGTGGTAACATTATTTACTACTGCAACACTGTCGAATTGAGAAAGTATGGATTGCGGCGTTGCATTATCCCCCGTAAAAAAAATAACTGTATTATTTGCCTGGTTTCCGGTCTTTAATTTATCTATTAATTTACCTATGGTTTTATCCATGTAATTAACCATTGAAGGAAAGTACTTCATGTTATCCAGCGCCTCATCCTGCGAAGGGTCCCATCCCTCAAATTCAGGATCATCAGGTGTTGGAACGAAGGGGCGACCCACCAGATTGTGGGAAAACACCAGAAAAAATGGCTGTTCATCCCCATTATCTATAAAATCAACTGCATATTGCAGAAACAAATCTTCAGAATATTTATTGCCTGTTTCAGAAGCGGGCATGTAGTCGCCATTTTCGTAAAGGCGCGGGCTTTTATACCGGTATTGCCGTTGATTAAGCGCCTGTTTCCTCAGCACCGAAGGGAAGAAAAACCCTGTAGTTATCAAATCCTGCGCGTTTAATAGAAACATGCCCCCCATCAAGTTGCCATTTACCTACATAACAGGTTCGATAATCGTTATCGTGTAAAAGATTTCCAATAGTTTTTTCGTTGGGTGGTAAATAGCCCCAACCTTCATAATTGCGGAAATTGTATTTGCCAGTTAAAAATGCCATTCGCGAGGGAGAACCATCGGGATGAGAGTAAAAATTTGAAAAATGAATTCCCTGGTTGGCCATCATATCCAGCGTGGGGGTTGAATAGGACCTTCCACCAGTAAAGGTTGGTAATTCGTACCCAACATCGTCTCCCAGAATCACTACGATATTTGTATGGGATTCATCTGAACTGCCCGAAAGGGAAGATGATTTTACATCTTTAGTGCAACCATATAAGGCGGCTGCCATCAAGCCAATAGAAATGAAAATATTAAACCTTGTATGGTAATTAAAGGGGAACATTTTATACTCAGCCACTCATCCCTTGCGGGGAAATAATTTCAACGTGGTTAAAATACTATAAATAGCTGAAAATGTGAAATTACCACTCTTTTAATTCAGTTTGAATCAATGCATGGAATTAAGAATTTGCTGAAAGCTTAACTTCCGGTTTATCTCAACCTGTGATAATTTATTGTCTGGAATAGGTTTTTTCTCTTTAACGTCATCCTCAATATTAAAAAAATAACTTTTATTGATGGAGTCGTACAATTTGTACTTATTATCGTGAACAAACCTCACTGCGATTCTCGATCCGGCGCCATCATTATCCCAATGACAAAAATTCGTATACCTTTCGGGTCCTGTAACTCCGCGAAGATTATCGTAAAAGGTTTTACCATCCAGGGTACCATAAATTTCAGGTAAAGAAACACCCGCTAAATCGGCAAATGTTGGCATAAAGTCTGTAAAATTTATAAAAGAGGTATCTTTCTTTTGTGGATGCACGGTACCCGGCCAATACACAACAAAAGGTACATGTATGCCTGATTTGTTTACATTATTCTTTCCTCCCCTAACAGTTGTTTCTTTGCGTATTACACCGTTTTCTGTAGGTATTATACTATCATACAGGGTTGTAATAACTTTTGTGGTTGCATTATCTGAGGTAAACATAAACAGGGTATTTTTAGATACGCCTGTATTGTTCACTTTCTCAATCATTTTCCCGATAAGTTTGTCCATGTAGGCAACCATTCCCGGAAAGTATTTTTTGTTTTCCCGGCGTACATCATCATTTGGGTTCCAGTCCGCGTAATCAGGATCATCGGGGGTTGGAACAAATGGCCTGCCCACCAGGTTATGAGAAAAAATAAGGCAGAAAGGTTTTGAGCTATTACTGTCTATAAAATTGCTGGCATATTCAAAGAACATGTCTTCAGAATATTTATTTTTAGTAGTACTCATAGGCAAATAGCTTCCATTGGAATATAGGTATGGACTTTTGTACCTCCGGAAACGCTGGTCATCACCCGGCAAATCTTTATCATCTGGTAGAAAGACCAGGTATTTTTGAAAACCTGCATTTTTAATACCGGCATCTCCCCCTTCCATTTGCCATTTTCCAACAAAACAGGTTGCATATCCTGCATCCTGCAGAAGATTGCCAATCGTTTTTTCCTGTGAAGGAAGTATTCCCCAATTAATATAATTTCTAAAATTGTATTTGCCTGTCATTAAGGCAAGGCGGGAAGGAAACCCATCCGGATGGGAATAGAAATCTGTAAATTGTTTGCCATTATAGGCCATAAAATTCAGCGCAGGTGTGGAATATGACTGGCCACCTGTAAACTGGGGAATTTCGTAGCCCATGTCGTCCCCAATAAAAAGGATGATATTGGGTTGTTTGGCGCCTGGTTTTAAATTATTGCTGCTTTTTTCAATAACAGGCTGGTTATCAAAATCTTTATTACAGGAAATAGTAACAATTATGGCACACAGCAATACTAACCTTAGTGTTTTTCGGTATGTGTAAAACATGCTTATCCTTTAATTTATAAAGTATGGGATATTTCTTATTGAGGGGAAAAATTCTATCACAAGAATAAACCTTATATTCTTAAATTCAAAGCAGGTTCCTAAAAATTAGCGATGATTTTTGCTATGCAACTTCTTCTTTTTCAGTTTTATGGTATTCATCCATTAACCTTCTTTGTACATCGAAAGGTAATGGGGCATATTCACTAAAACAGCTCTTAAATTTTGCTCTTCCCTGGCTTATTGATCTGAGAGAGGAGGAATATCCCTCCATTTCAGCTAATGGCACTTTCGCAATTACCTTTTGAAAATGACCTTCGGCCTCCATACCCTCAACAATTGCCCTGCGGCTTTGAAGATCGCCCATAACCGCACCGGTTAGATCGTCGGGGCATAATACTTCAATCAAATACACGGGTTCCAGTATTTGCGGGTCTGCATTTTTAAAGGCCTGCCTGAAAGCCTGCAACCCCGCTATTTTAAAAGAGATATCATTGCTGTCTACCGGGTGCATTTTTCCATCATAAACCGAAACACGTACATCCCGCACATACGAACCGGTAAGCGGCCCATTGTGCATTTTTTCCATAACTCCTTTTAAAATAGAGGGTAAAAACCTGGCATCTATGGCACCGCCTACAATACAATTAAAAAACACAAGCTTTCCACCCCAGTCAAGTTCGTAGGTATCTCTGCCTCTAATGGTTAAGCCCTGGGGGTCGGGCATACCTTCATAAAATGGTTCTACACGCATAAACACTTCTGCAAACTGCCCTGCCCCCCCGCTTTGTTTTTTGTGTTTGTAATTAGATTCAGACATTTTGCGAATTGTTTCCCTGTAGGCGATTTTAGGTTTTATAAAACGCACCTCTATTTTTTGCCCGTGCTCTATTTTCCATTTGGCAACCGCCAGATGCATATCGCCCTGGCAGTGTATCAATATTTGCTTTAATTCTGGTGAATGTTCAATAATTAATGTTGGGTCTTCTTCCCGTAATTGGTGAAGCGCCTGCGAAAGCTTTTCCTCTTCTCCTTTTTTTACGGCTTCAATTGCCATGGTCATATTGGGTGAAGGAAATTCTATTGGCGGAAGATCGCAGGTTTTTCCCCTGGCATGCAGGGTGTTATTTACATGGGTATTTTTTAATTTGAGGGTGGCGCCTACATCACCTGCAACAAGTTCGTTAACAGCCGTTCTTTTATTTCCTTCAACTAAAAAAAGTTGGTTTATTTTTTCAGAAACTCCCGTGTTTTCATTTTCTAATTCCATTCCGCTTTTTACAGTACCGGCATACACTTTAAAAAACGACAATTCACCTACATGAGGCTCACTTACAGTTTTATAAATAAATATGCAGGGAGAGGCATTAGCATCAGACACAAGTTTCTCCCCTTTTTTTGTAACCTGTGGAGGCATTTCGTTTGCGCTGGGGCAAACATTATCTATAAAACCCATTAGGCGACCGCTACCCATATTTCTTTCGGCCGAAAGGCAAAAAAGCGGGAACAGGTCGTGGTTGATCATGGATTTTTTTAATCCTATTTTCATTTCATCTTCATTCAGTTCTCCCTGGTCAAAATATTTTTCCATCAGGGTTTCATCATTGGCAGCTATTGCTTCAACCAATTCTTTATGCAATGTTTCTGCCCTTTCTTTTTCTTCTTCAGGAATCGGTAATTTTTCAGGCTTGCCACCTATTCCTTTAAACTTGTACATGGTCATCCGCAATACATCGATGATCTCATGAAAACCGGCACCCTGCTGCCTCGGATATTGCACCACTAATACTTTGTTGCCAAAATGGCTTTTTACTTCCTGTACCGTTTTATCAAAATCGGCCTGGTCGTCATCCAGTTTATTTATGGCGAAAATCATGGGTGTTTTAAACCGTTCAGTATACTCCCACATTACATCTGTTGTTACCTCAACACCTGCCGCAGCATTTATAACCATAACCCCGGTATCAGCCACACGCAAGGCGGCAATTACTTCACCTACAAAATCATCATAGCCGGGGGTGTCGAGTATATTTATTTTGTAGCCGCGCCAATTAGCGTGCATCAATGTACTGAAGATGGAATTTCCGCGGGCTTGTTCCAGCTCATGATAATCTGAAACTGTATTTCGTTCGGCAACGCTGCCTTTGCGGGTAATGGCTCCGGCTTCATATAACATACATTCCGCTAAGGAAGTTTTACCGGCACCGGAATGACCGAGTAAAACAATTGTTTTTACATGTGAGGTATCGAATTCTGGCATGGCTAACCAATTTATTTATGAAGTAATAGTGCGTTATTCATAAGGTTATTGGATTACACCAATAGCTAGAAAGCCTTGCAGCAGCTGCATAGCTATAATGAACTACCGAAGTATAAACATAATATCTACTAGAAGGTATCTATGAAGTTGCGGCAATCACTGCGCAATTCGTTTAATGTATGCTCCAGCATCTGGTATTCATCAAACAAATTTTCATGGTGATTAACGGTTTCGTCTGATACCTGCCCGTTATTTGAATTTTCGAATGTTACTTTTCTGTCGTGGGCTTTTACCGATTGCTTTAGATCGTGAATGTTGATAAGCTGTATATGAATAAGGTTCTGGTAATGCTCTATCTGCGCGCATTGTTCTTTGGAAAGAGAAGGAGAAGTAATTGAGCGAAGCTCATTTTTGAAGTTATTAAACTCATCACGCCAGGAATGCAATGCTTCTCTCCAGTTTGTGCATTCCTTTGAAATTTGCAAGATGTCTGTCTGAACCATGGATTAAAATTTAGAAGGTGAGATAATAATTTTAACTAGGCATGTGGTAGGATTTGAACTGCATTAAATTTAGGAAGTTTATCTTATAAAATGAATTATTTTTCGAACTATTTACAGCCCAATCAAACAAATTTGCTTTGTTTACCTTCAACACTTTTTTGCTTTTAATTGTTATAACCTAGAATTGAGCAATCAATGAATTTTAAGGCATGGAAACAGTTTTAATTTCCGGGGGAACCGGGCTTATTGGTCAGCATTTATCTTCTTTACTTATTGCTTCGGGCTACAGGGTAATTATTCTTTCGCGCAGCCCGGGTAAACAATCAAAAGAAAATATACAATATGCTATATGGAATGTACAAGAAGGCATAATGGATGAACAGGCCTTTTGCAGTGCTGATTACATTGTTCATCTTGCCGGCGCCAACGTGGCCGAAAAAAGATGGACAAAAAAAAGAAAGAAGGAAATTATTGAAAGCCGCACCCAAAGTTCCGAACTAATAGTTGATTCGTTAAAAACGCTACCCCATAAAATTAAGGCGGTAATAAGTGCTTCTGCTATTGGTTGGTATGGACCTGATACCAAAGGTTCGCCCCAAAAAGGATTTACAGAAAACACTGCCGCAGATGATTCTTTTTTAGGAAGAACCTGTGCCTTGTGGGAAGACAGCATTATACCTGCTGAAAATTTTACAAGACTGGTTATATTAAGAACAGGTATTGTATTTAGCAATGAAGGAGGTGCATTCGCGGAATTTAAAAAACCAATAAGCAAAGGCATTGCCCCTATTATAGGAAGCGGTAAACAGATAATAAGCTGGATACATATTGCAGACCTGTGCAAAATGTATTTGTTTGCAGTAAAAAACCAGGAACTGCATGGCATATATAATGCCGCGGCCCCTACGCCGGTAAGCAATAAAGAATTAATACTTTCTATGGCTGCTAAAATCAGAGGCAAAGTATTTATTCCTGTTTACGTGCCCGGATTTTTGCTAAAATTAATATTGGGGGAATTAAGTATTGAAATTTTAAAAGGAACAACAGTAAATCCTGAAAAAATAAGAAAGCAAGGATTTTCTTTTAATTATCCAACATTAGAACATGCAATTAATGATCTAGTTAAAAATGATGGCATAATATTTCATTAGGTTTATAAGTAAGATATTAATTTAAAAGAGATAAAATGAGTGTGCCATTATCAGAAAGAATGCGCCCGCAAACCCTGGATGATCTGGCAGGGCAGCAACATTTAACAGGTACAGGCAGCATACTACGTACCGCCATTACAAAAGGTAAGATTCCATCAATGATATTATGGGGGCCGCCCGGTACCGGTAAAACCACCATTGCCAATATTATTGCACATACATTAGATGTGCCTTATTACCAGTTAAGTGCCATTAGCAGCGGAGTTAAAGATGTTCGGGAAGTAATTGAGGCAGCTAAAAAACAATCTGGCGTAATTCTTGTTTATTGATGAAATTCATCGTTTTAATAAAGGGCAGCAGGATGCTTTGCTCGGCGCCGTAGAAACAGGCATTATTACGCTGATCGGCGCCACTACAGAAAATCCCTCCTTCGAGGTAATATCTGCCTTGTTAAGCAGGTGCCAGGTGTATGTTCTTAAAACCTTTGGATGAACAGGCCCTTATATCACTACTTCAACAGGCAATAAATAACGACGGTCAGATCAAGGAACATTCAGTTCACCTGAAAGAAACAAATGCCTTGCTTAATATCTCCGGGGGGGATGCAAGAAAATTATTGAATCTGTTTGAATTGGTCGTGACATCAGCAAACAGCAAAGAAATAATGATCACTGATGAACTTGTTATGAAGGTTGCCCAGAAAAAAATTGCCCTGTACGATAAGCAGGGCGAGCAACATTACGATATCATTTCAGCCTTTATTAAAAGTATGCGAGGCAGCGATCCTAATGCTGCTGTTTACTGGCTTGCAAGAATGATTGCAGGCGGTGAAGATGTAAAATTTATCGCACGACGAATGGTAATTTTTGCAAGTGAAGATATTGGCAATGCCAATCCCAATGCATTACTGCTTGCAAATGCAACTTTTGATGCAGTAAATAAAATCGGTTATCCCGAATCCAGGATCATTTTATCTCAATGTGCTGTTTATTTGGCATCTTCGAGTATAAAAAGTAATGCCTCTTACGAAGCCATTGGCAAAGCACTGGAAGCGGTAAACGACATGGCGACCTTCCGGTTCCTTTACACATTCGCAATGCTCCAACCAGGCTTAATGAAAGACCTGGATTATGGCAAAGGATATAAGTACGCGCATTCTTTTGAAGGCAATTTTACAGAACAGGAATTTTTGCCGGAAAAATTATCATCTACCGCATTTTATGAGCCAGGCAAAAATGCCACGGGAAGATGAAATGCGAAAATTTTTAAAAAGCCGGTGGGGTAAAAAATATAATTACTTGACTTTAATTCGAAGCATAAAAAAACTGCCCAGTAATCGGGGGTTTTATTTTTATGATAAACATGTGCTTATTTAATCACCAGTTTTTCTTTTGAAGTAAACCCTTCACCGGTTATATTGATGATAATAAACACCTGAAGAAAGGTTAGGCAGGTTAATCTAAGATTTTCACCTTTCATGTTGTACGTACTTCAATCTGCTGTACCATTCGTATTCAGCAACTGAACCTCAAACTCTGGGTATTTCCATTCACTGTAATAGTGATGAATTATCTTTCGCAGGATTCGGCGTAATAAACAAGCGTTTAATATCGCTCATTGTAACATCTCTCACCGCTGAATAGGAATGCCTTTCCATCAAGATCAACTTCTTTAATTCGGAAATAGTTCTTACCGTTTAATGGTTTAAAATCAGTGTATTTGTAAGAAGAAACAGCTGTTGCTGTTTCCTGCGGCTTTAACCGAACCGATCTCTTTAAAATCAATACCGTTGCTGCTTCTTTCAACCACAAATTTATCTGTGTTTTGTTCCTGTGCATGTGGTCCATTTCAGACAAAACACTTTTATTTTGTTTTTCTGCTGTAAACGAACCCCAGATAACAGGCAATGGTGTTCCATAATCGCCAATCCCATCTTTACGCTTATTTGCACTGCCCTGATCTGCACCAACACCCAATCCTCTTCTTGCAAAAGCTGCCCACAATTCATTACTATATTTAGCATCGTATAAAGCAGTATCAGCCTGTAATATCGCATCTCTTGCATCGACACAGCCACCCGAACATTTTTCAAGTTGCAAACCTTTAATCACGAGATTCATAGCGACTGAATTTCCACCAGGGTTTGCCTGTGTGGCATCAAAAAAGTTTTGTTTATGCCTATGGTTCTTTACTAATTCCCATGTCATTTCCCAAAGAACTGTACACCAGAATTCTCCGGTATAATAGAAACTTGCCGTAGTATCGGTATCTATACCAGAAGAGGTTATATTTAGCTTCCTGAACACATGAACTGGTTCTTAAGGTATCGTATGTCCATGGGTTAATACCGAAATTGGTGCTGTAGGATAACGCCTTATACCACCTTCTTCTTTGTAAAGCCAACTACATAATTACCTATCGGGCGGGATTTTACTCCATCGGTAACTGCTGCAATTCGCCCAGTCTGTTGTCATCATTAATCCGAAATAATCACTTATACCTTCAGCTCTTTGTTCACCATTATTTTCGCAGCCTACAGTTTGAGCACCACCCACAAGGCGGGCAGAAATGCCGTGTGCATACTCATGACAAACAACACCAGCATCCAGGACTGCCATCTATTCTAACACGGTGGTTCATTGTAGCATTTACAGTTTTACCAGCATTAGGTTGGCTTTAATTCTTTTGCATCGGCATAAACTACAAAAACGGCAGGAATGGTTATAGTGTTATCATTACCACTCATAGTTACGAGGCGACTGTCTACTTCCAGGCTGTCACCCACTATTACTGCAATTGCACCGGCATTTTGGGCATTTTTTATTTTAATAACAAAAGTGCAACCACCCCTGTCTATGTAGGCTATTTTACCTTTAAGTTCACTAACATTGGAGGCACCGGCACAAGCACGGTGAAAATTTGGATCTGGAGTCTTTAAAATAAACTACATCTCCTGTAGTAGATCCTTTTTCGGCTAATTTATTTTCTCGTACTCACTGTGCTTTCAGCAGCATTCATTGGTCCTTTCAAATCGTCGGGTGAGTTAAATACAATGTATTTGGATTAAACAAGATCCCATAAGAAACATTTGTTGCCATTGCTTTTGCCCGTCGGGAGCGGGTGCAAAATTCGCGTTGTTAGTGCCTGAACCATCCTGCGCTTCTGCGATCACATAATCGTTTTCTTTACCACCTCTTCCAAGGTTATAAGCCTGCGCATTTCCTGCAACCTCATCAAAACCGTAATTATAGGTAAGGTCGTGAATAAGATTATCCCAATAAAAAAGATTGGTGATTCCAAAACTCTGGTTGAAGATGTTTTCAACAGGATCCAATCCATAATTAATAGGAAAATTAAAAGTAAGGTCGGGAGATTTTGTTGGTGATTTAGGAACATAACCGGGCAGGTTATTTCCATCAAGATCTTCATAAGCATACACGTTGTTTCCACGTGTACTGTCATAGGTTCTTTCGTTATCTGTATGCCATTTCAATGTATAAGCTGCCGGGTTGCCGTTGCGTGTCCAGGGATTGGTTTCCAAAGTAGCAGAACCATGGTTAGGGTCTTCAACCGGGTAAGGCAGCACATTGTATTTTGCTGAATTTATATTTGTAACATCGGTTGGTCCGAAACCGGCTAATGGTGCATTAATTAAGGATGGAGTTGAGACCCGCTGGCAGCGGCATTTTTATGAAGTGCTGCGTGCTTGTCGGCAGGAAGTGTCCAATTACAATAACTCGTAAGATTTTGTTTATTAATTATCCTTCCCGTAAGTGCATCCACTTTAATAATATATGAACCATTATCCTTATTTGATATTAAAGATACCTGCCACGTTAAGCGAAAGTCGTTGTCTGTTTTTGTCCAGACTTTTCTAACAGTAATATTGTTTAGGGCAACATTCATTTTATCATACTCAAATTCCTGGCCATCAGCCGAAATTTTTACTGCATTAATAACAGGCTGGGTTACCGGAAGTTCCAGATCTCTAATAACAGTTTGCAAGGCAGCTATCGGGGTAATAGATGCTTTTGCAGATGCAGTTTTTTCAACTTCTTCAATATCTTTTAATCTTGAAGACTGGCTGGCAATAAGTTGATCGTTTTTAAACGTCATGGAGGTTATAGCGTTACTTACATCAACCCCTTTGTAGGTTTGTTGCAGGTAAGCCATAATAAGATTAGAACGCTTTTCGTAAAATGCATTAGCTATGCGTGAATTTTCAACATCAGCCTTGGTAAAACCAAGCGCCGAGGCATTATTTAATACAAGCTGTTTTACATGATTAGCATCCAATGGTTTTTGAGCATCGGCTGTTTGCAGAATAAGAGCCCCCGCAAAAGCCAGAAGAGTAGCAATTTTTTTCATAATAGAATTTTCAGCGTAAAAGTTTTAGTCAGGCAAGATAATAAAATAATAATCCAAAGTTTAGTCATAATCAAAAAAAATTAATACGCTGAATGTTGGGCTGTTGCGTTAGAAGTATTTTTGCTTAACAGTAATCGGGGAAGTCCGAAATTTCTTTCAGGTCACCTTGTTCACAATGGAATATATAATGCGTAGACCCGTTTGAGATTACGAGGTATTTACAGGGAATGGCCATATTATAATGTATAACCTGCCTTAAAACATGTTCTGATAAAGGGGTATTTATTTCCTTGCATTCTACAATCATCCATGGGGCTGCGTCTTTATAAATTACAATATCACAGCGTTTTTGCAAGCCTGAGAGTACAATTTCTTTCTCCACAGCAATTAATGATGCCGGGTATTTTTTAGTGCCAACAAGAAAATGTAACAGGTTTTGCCGTACCCATTCTTCTGGTGTTATAATCACCCATTTTTTTCTAATACCGTCAAAAACCCACGCCTTCTGGTTTTCATTCTTTATTTTTAAATCGCTTTCAGCATAGGTAACTTTCACCATTAGACAAACCTATTTAATATATTGCCAAATCTAAAACTGCTTTTTCCCCATATATGACCAAAAAAGAAGAGATTGTTACAAACTGGCTGCCCCGATATACAGGTGAACAACTGAAGAATTTTGGAGAATTTATTCTGCTTACCAACTTCAGCAATTATGTTGGTGCTTTTGCAAAAAAATTTAAAGTGAAGGTTATGGGTGCCGAGCATCCCTTTCAATGCGCTACCGCTGAAAATATTACGATCATAAATTTCGGTATGGGCTCCCCCGGCGCTGCAACCATAATGGACCTTTTATCTGCCATAAAACCAAAGGCAGTACTTTTTCTGGGCAAATGCGGGGGATTAAAAAAGCGCAACAAGCTCGGAGACCTTATTTTACCCATTGCCGCAATACGGGGAGAAGGTACATCAGCCGATTACTTTCCTAAAGAAGTGCCGGCACTACCTGCATTTGCCCTGCAGAAAGCTATTTCTACTACCATTCGCGATTACCAGGTAGATTATTGGACCGGCACTGTATATACAACCAACCGGCGCATTTGGGAGCATGATTCAGAATTTAAAAAATATCTGGAGCAAATTAGAACCTATGCCATTGATATGGAAACTGCCACCATCTTCACCGTGGGGTTTTATAATAAAATACCTACCGGCGCTTTATTGCTGGTCAGTGACCAGCCAATGATTCCCGAAGGGGTAAAGACCGAAGAGAGCGATAAACTTATTACAAAAAACTTCGCAGAAACCCATTTATTAATTGGAATTGATTCTTTAAAGCAATTAATGAATAATGGCTTAACGGTTAGGCACTTGCGGTTTTAAAAAATTCAAAAAACATATTGTCACTTCTTTACGTTACTTTTGCAAACTTTCTAAATACGCCAAATGTAAACAAAACCGCCCCGTAAGGCGGCGGCGATGGGTACCAGGCATTGAAAAACTTTCTATACAAACATGAAATTTTCTCAATTCCGATTCGACCTTCCTCTAAATCTTATTGCCCAAAACCCTACCAAAAGACGAGAAGACAGCCGCATGATGGTTGTTCACCGCAAAACGGGCAAGATGGAGAACAAACATTTTAAAGATATTCTTGAATATTTTGATGATAAAGATGTGTTTGTAGTAAATAACACCAAAGTTTTTCCTGCACGTATGTATGGCCGCAAAGAAAAAACAGGTGCCAAAATTGAAGTTTTTCTTTTACGTGAACTGAATAAAGCCAATAAACGCTTTGGGATGTAATTGTTGATCCTGCCCGTAAAATACGTGTGGGTAATAAATTATATTTTGGTGAAAATGATGAACTGGTTGCAGAAGTAATTGATAATACTACCAGCCGTGGCCGTACCATTCGTTTTTTATGGGAAGGTGATGATGAAGAGTTTTCGAAAAATGCTTGAAATTTTAGGAGAAACACCATTACCAAAATACATTAAGCGTAAACCAGATGAAGAAGATAAAGAACGTTACCAAACTGTTTATGCAAAGCATGAAGGTGCTGTAGCTGCACCAACTGCAGGTTTGCATTTTAGCAAAGAACTTATTAAACGATGCGAAATAAAAGGTATTCGTTTTGCTGAAGTTACTCTGCATACCGGCTTAGGCACTTTTCGACCAATTGAAGTAGAAGACCTGAGCAAACATAAAATGGATGCAGAATATTATCAAATTGATGAAACTGCCTGCAAAATTGTAAATAAAGCAAAAGAAAACGGACAGTCGCATTTGCTCTATTGGTACTACTACCATGCGGGCAATGGAAACTAGCTTTACTGCACAAAAATTTTTAAAACCAACTGAAGGCTGGACAAATATTTTATTCATCCTCCTTACAATTTTAATATTGCAGATTCCCTGGTTACTAATTTTCATCTTCCAAAAACAAGTTTGTTGATTATGACTTGTGCTTTTGCAGGTTACGATCTTAGCCATGGAAGCTTATAAAAAAGCCATTAAAGATAAATATCGTTTCTTTAGTTATGGCGATGCGATGCTGGTGATATAATTTTACGAAAAAATTCCCCCTTTCATTGGGGGTATTTTTATACCTAACTTCAACTAATTTAATTCATAAAACTTATTTAAAGTATCTGCTTCCTTCTGCTTTTGAATTCCCGGATTACGAGCTTAAAAATTTTCATTCCATCGATTTCATCTTAATTAGAGAAAAAAACCTTTTTTATTAAATTTTATGTATTTTGCCCCCTTTTACGTTAAAAACGTGGCAAAAACTATCAAAACTCACAAAAATCGTAACATGGACTATAAACAAATCCAGGAGCTTATAAAGCTCATCAACAAGAGCAACATAGGTGAATTATGTATCGAAGAAAAGGATTTTAAAATAACGATCAAGCAGAAAAAAGAAAATGTTACGCAGACTTTATGGCGGCCCGCAACGCTGCACAGCAACAATAATGCCAATGCAGCAAAACAATCAGCCGTCTTTCGACAGCAGCCACAGCATAATCAATCCCAGGCATTACAGGCCGCACTAAACTGATAACCTTATTACGATTAAAAGTCCGATGATCGGCACTTTTTACCGCAAACCTTCACCTGACAAACCAACTTTGTAGAGGTGGGTGATGATATTACAACCGGAAAAGTTATTTGCATAATTGAAGCCATGAAACTTTTTAATGAAATAGAAAGTGAAGTTAAAGGCAGGGTTGTAAAAATTCTGGTAGATGATTCCAGCCCGGTAGAATACGATCAACCGTTGTTTCTGGTTGAACCGGCTTAATATACAACTGTAACGGCGGCTAAGTGTTATACATTCCTGTTTTATACCCTTTAACGCTATGTAATTTATTTACATTCATTACAAATGACTTAAAAAAGATGTTTAAAAAAATATCTGATTGCCAACCGGGGTGAAATTGCCTTGCGTGTTATAAGAACCTGTCAGGGAAATGGGTATAAAAACGGTTGCTGTTTATTCTACTGCAGATAAAGATAGCCTTCATGTAAAATTTGCCGATGAAGCTGTTTGTATTGGCAAACCCCAAAGCAGCGAGTCTTACCTGAATATTCCTCATATTATGGCAGCGGCAGAAATTACCAATGCAGATGCCATTCATCCCGGGTTATGGGTTTCTTGCAGAGAATGCCAAGTTTTCTCAAATATGCAACGACCATGGAATAAAATTTATCGGACCAACACCTGACATGATCAATTCAATGGGTGATAAGATAACTGCCAAAGGAAACCATGATAAAAGCAGGCGTACCTGTTGTTCCCGGAAGTGGCGGTTTACTTAAAAGTCTGGAACATGCAAAAGAACTGGCAAAGAATGAGTTGGCTATCCTGTAATTCTTAAAGCAACAGCAGGTGGTGGTGGTAAAGGTATGCGTGTGGTTTGGGAAGAAAGTGAAATGGAACAAGCCTATCAACACGGCAAAACAGAAGCTGCTGCATCATTTAAAAATGATGGCATTATACATGGAAAAATTTGTTGAAGAACCACGCCATATAGAAATACAGATTGCCGGCGACCAGTACGGAACAGTTTGCCATTTAAGTGAAAGAGATTGTTCTATTCAACGCCGTCATCAGAAGCTGGTTGAAGAAACCCCATCACCTTTTATGACAGATGAACTTGCGTGCAAGAAATGGGCGAAGCAGCTATTAAAGCAGCATCAGCCATTAACTATGAAAGCGTTGGTACCATTGAATTTCTGGTAGATAAACACCGCAATTTTTACTTCATGGAAATGAATACCCGTATACAGGTAGAACATTGCGTTACGGAAGAAGTGATCAACTATGATCTTATAAAAGAACAGATAAAAATTGCTATGGGAGAAAGAATTTCCGGTAAAAATTATTATCCACAATGCATGCCATTGAATGCCGTATAAATGCTGAAGATCCTTATAATGATTTTCGTCCTTCACCCGGGAATAATAACCCTGCATACACCAGGCGGACATGGCGTACGGGTAGACAGCCATGTTTATGCAGGCTATGTAATTCCTCCCTATTACGATTCAATGATTGGCAAACTAATTACCATTGCACAAACCCGTGAAGAAGCTATAAATACTATGTACCGTGCATTAAGCGAATATGTAATTGAAGGGGTAAAAACAACTATTCCATTTCACCTGCAGTTAATGAAACACCCCGATTTTATTTCGGGTAATTTTACCACCAAGTTTTTAGACAATTTTGAAATGGAATAAGTGTAAATTAAAAAGAAACCGTAGGGCATTTCACACTTTTACCAAAAGAATCAAACACGCCTGTTTTTATAATTGATAATTCATAGGCACCTTTTGTTTGCGCATAAGTACCCAGGGATGATGTGGTGGCATCGTAATTAACAGTAAGAGAAAGGTCATTTAGCTGAAACCCTATCATTGGTATAAGCGCATCCTTCAGCCTGTAATACAAACCCCCGATCAACAGCATAGATCCATCCCCGCTCAGGTTATAATGCGCGTTCATACCCGCAACTGTTTCAGTGGTCTTCGCCATATTACTTACATAAACATTGGGGTTTAATATCCACCTGTCATTCAGTTTAAAACTACCATTAAAAAAAGCATTTACCCGGGTAGGTACTTTTGTATCGGCCAAAGCGTTGTCAAAAAAAGATTCACTGGGGCTGTTGAGATGCATAGCGCTAAAACCAGCATTTACATAAGCATTTTCCGAAGGAAACCAGGCGTAATTTAAACCAGCCTGCAGGTCTATATACCACACAGAGCTATTGGCAAAGGGCTCATTGCTGGGTACGGTAACATCAAAAAACTGGCCGTTCCACTGATTATCAAAAGTAAGTTTACTCAGGTCTACCCGTTTGTTTACGCCACCTATGGCAAAACCTCCGCTCAGCAAACTTTTGTAACCAATAAGCTGGTGATATGCAACTGAACCGTTTACTTTGGTAGAAGTTAGATTTCCGCTCCCTGCCTGGTCGCGTAATATAGAAAGCCCTAAACCCATCCAGCCGTTTTCGAACTTATTATTAAATACCTGGGCATCGCCCCATGCACTCATGGTTTTATATGGGTTAGCAATTACCCCTGCCCACTGGTTTCGGTAATTAATCCCTACCCGGTAATCAACATCTGGCGAAAAGCCAGTATTTGCAGGGTTTACAAGTAGCGGGGCATTAAAGTACTGGGAGAAATGCAGGTCTTGCGCATGTATAACTGCGATGGCAAATACACCCAATAAAAAAATAATAATTGCTTTCATGTTTATCTCTGCTCCTTTATTATTTTAATTCCGACAATTGTTTTTCATGGCATCCCGGTTGCGTCGCAATCCTTTCATCACCTGTGCAAAATTGCATCATCTCAATAGTGTAATATCACCTTTTTTCCGGTACACCTTGCTATCGGTGAACGTAACATCCAGCACGTACGCATATACATCCATGGGTTGTAATACACCCTTTACTTTTCCATCCCATCCATTTGAAATACTGTTAGACTGAAACACCAGAACACCCCACCTGTTATAGATCCTCCAGGTCATTTTCTCCACCCCGTAACCCCTCACACGGATTACATCATTAATGCCATCTCCATTCGGACTAAATGCATTTGGCACATCAAGCAAAGGCATAACCACGGCCGAAATTTCCTGGCAGGTATCATCGCTGCACCCTGACTGGTCGTTGTATGCAGTAAGGCAAACTTTATATGTACCGGTTTTATTATAAATATGATTTACAGTAGTGTCTGTTCTAAAAGTTATCAATGTATCGCCATCGCCAAAATCCCAGCGAAATCTTTGACCGCCCGAAGAAAAATTAATGAATTGAATTGGTTCATTTTCTTTTGGCGGAACAGGCCCAAACTGGAAAGAAGCCACCGGCCCCGGAAACACCTGAATGGTCATGGTGGTATCATCCTGCGGGTTGCAGGTATTAGGATCTGTAGCAGACAGTGTAATCGTATAGGTGCCTGCAGCATTATATAAATGGGTTGGGTTTACTTCGGTAGAGGTGGTTCCATCGCCAAAATCCCAAATAAAACTATTGCCCCCTAACGATGTGTTAGTAAAAACTGCATTATAAGGCAAACAACCTGCGGCCGGAGTAATGAATTGTGCTATAAGCAATGGCGAAGCTCGCAGTTGCAACACTGCAGAATCTGGCGAATTACAGTAAGTGGTATCGTTTATAAGCAGTTTTACATTATAAGTGCCGGGTGCTGCATATGTATGCTGCACAAAGGCTGCATTAGATGCCAGGGTTGTGCCATCACCAAAATCCCATGTAAAAGAATTTGCGCTGAAAGGCAGGCCTGGCGGAGCAATGGATGTGTTGTTAAACTGATAGTTCAGCGAATCGCAGGGCAGTAATTTATTTTCGGTGAACTGAACCTGTGCCTTATTATCTTTCGCTTTAATAACCACATAAGACGTGTCAGCCATATTACATGTGGCAGAATCTCTTGAAACAAGCATTACGCGGTAATTTCCCACTGCATTATAGGTATGGCTTATGGTTGGTTCTGTGGTTACCACTGGTGCAGAACCGTCCCCAAAATCCCACTTATAACTGGTGCCCAAATTTAGAGTATCGGTAAACTGAACAGTAAGGGGAATACAACCTGAACTGTCGCGTACTCTTCCATTAATTGATGTTTGAATAGATGAGATAACACCTGCGAGCTCCAGCGCAATCTTAACCGCAGCCTCGTTACACTTAGATCCGTTTTGTGAAGGATTTCCGGGACTCCAAACGCCTGCCGTGGTAGGGAAAACGCCATTTTGCCCGCAATTGGCACAAATGGCCTGGTAAATAGTTCCCCTCCGGTCGAAGCGGCTGGTACCCCCATCTACATGATCGCCCAAAACTGATGGATCATTCCTGGCATCGGTACCAAAATAACTTCCGAATAATTGACTCAATCCATTTTTTTCGAGTACAAAAAAGTAAAAATCTGCTCCGTCAGTAATTTTAGAAATGGCATTTGGTGTTAACGAAAGATCGAAGGTATTTGCATTTGGATACCCATCCTGCGTATTTATACCACCACCCCAACCGGAAACGTACACATTCTCGCAGACATCTACCAAAAATGCTGTAGGTGATATATCGGGTACACTTAAACCTTTTCCGAAGTTGGCGGAGTACACCACGCTTGTTAGGTCGGGCTGCAATTTGGTTATAAACTGCTTTCCGTTTGCCTGGCTCGTAAATGCTACATTCTTTAAGGGAAAACTTACTGTTGTGGTTCCCGTAACATACGGAAAACCTTTTTTATCGAACTGAATGCCATAAATAAGGTCATTTCCATTGGTACCAACATAAGTGGTTCTGATTAAAGCTGAACCATCATTTGAAAGAATGGAAACAAATCCATCACACTCGCCACCTTTATAAGATGCAGATAAAATTCCGTCAGCATTTGATGCATTTTTTGAAAAATCGGTACTTGTAGTTCCCCCTGCCACAAAAATATTGTTGGTAAGAGGGTTAAGTGTAAGAACAAAAGCTGCATCATCTCCATTGCCTCCTAAATAAGTACTGGTATAAACCACTCCCAGGTCTGGGGATGTTTTTATTAATACGCCATCCTGTTTACCTTTTAATGCATTTTGAACCGCGTTCGATGATGTGGGAAAATCTGCTGACTGTGTGCAACTTGCCAGGTAAATATTATCGCTATTATCGGTAAGCACTTCGCTGCGGGCATCATCTCCATAATTCCTGCGGGTGGCAGAAGCACCCCTGACCAGTGTTGAATATTTAGGTTGAATGTTTACCCCGTCTGAACCGGCACCTCCAAATTTGCGGCTCGACAATAGCCGGGTACCATCAGCATTAAGCTTACCCAGAAAAATATCGAACCCGCCACATGGTCCATAATCGTTTACAGTAACCGGAAAATTGGTTGAGGTAGTTCTGCCGCTGAAAACAAGGTCGCCATTTAAATCTACAATCATACTGTGGGGCTGTTCTGTTCCGCTGCCCCCAATATATGTGGCATATAATCGTTGAGAACCGTTGGAATTTAATTTCATGATGGCAATGTCGTACGGACCCACATTTTCGCTGTTATCACCACCATTAAAGGTTTCATCGAATGCGCCAGTGCTAACTGGGTACCCGTCGCTGAAAGCAATGCCACCAGCATAAAAATTGCCAGCGTTATCATAGGTGGCTGTGTACCCCCAGTTATCTGCCCGGCTGCCAGTGAAAGTTGAAAATATAAGTGATGGATCTATAATAAGGGTTGCGTTCTTAAGGTAATTGCCGATTTTAAACCTTACAATATTGTCTGATAATTCGAATTTGGCATCAATAACCGTTTTTCCCTGCTCTGTTACCTGGTAAGTGTATGGTTTTAATTCATACGCCTCCCCAACTGATGTTTTTATAATTAGATTGCCCTGCTTATTTACACTAAGTTTATCGGCACCGGCAAACTGCAAAGCAATTTTGTTAAGATCAGCCCCGGGCTTTACAATAAGATCGTATTTAAGATTTCCCTTTTCTGCATAGTAACGAACATCAACATTCTTATAAATGTTTTTATAGCTTACGGCGGAAAACAGCCGGCAATGGGTTGCCCACCTGGTAGAATCGTGCCCTAAATAATAATTGTTATAAGTATTCTGGTATTTTTCCGGCTGCACCTGGGCCTGGGGTAAAGCATTTAAAAAACTTACTTCGTATGCATGAGAACGAACACGAAAAGTTTTATTCGGATGAGGTGAAGGATTTTTTTTAGCTGTTGAATCGCCATGCACGTGACCGCCAAAAAATTCTGCGATCTCTTTTACATCGTCGCCATTATGCATTACGGCTTTATAGCCATTGGATTGAAGGTAAACTGAACCGCCATTGATGTTTGCCTTAAATTGTACCTTTCCATTCCATTGTCCTTTATTCTCAACAAATTCAAGGTACTGTGCTGTTGATGTAGCTGAAAACAGCACCGTTAAACAAAAACCTATAAAAAATTTATATTTCAATCAGGGTGTTTTATAAAATTTAATGCAATCATTATACAATTTACAGCCGATAATTGTTATACAGATAAACGGATTGCGACGCAAGGAACGATGCCATTTATTCCAAAGCCGGTACTCCAAAAATTCCTGACCCTTTTGACATTTATAAATATGGCAAACCTTGCCGTAATTTAAACGAAATGCGGGCGTATTTTGTTGTTATGAAATTTTGCTCCACACGGTCTTTCCTTTTTGAAGGGACAGATAGTTTTTTAGTGGCAGGTTGTCGGGATAATTTAGCCCTTCATCTGCCGAAACAATAGCACCCGCATACTGCTTAGCCAAATCTAATAAAGCCTTGTCATTGACTATACTTGCCAACTTAAAGTTTAACACGCCGCTTTGTTTTGTACCCTCGATATTACCCGACCGCGCAATTCAAGATCTTTCTCGGCAATCTTAAAACCGTCGTTGGTGGCACAAATGGTTTTAATGCGTTCTTTTGCCTCCTGGCTAACTTTTGCGCCCGTAATCAAAATACAATAACTCTGTTCACTTCCTCTTCCTACCCGGCCCCTTAACTGGTGAAGCTGTGACAGACCAAATTTTTCAGCACTTTCAATAACCATTATGGTTGCGTTGGGTACGTTAATCCCAACTTCAATTACTGTAGTACTTACCATAATATGGGTATCGCCCGTAACGAACCGCCGCATATTTATTTCTTTTTGTTCATTGTTCATTTTTCCATGAACCATGCTAATGCTGTAAGCAGGTTCGGGAAAATAACTTTTCACCTGTTCATAACCGGTCATTAGATTTTCGTAACTCAGTTTTTCACTTTCTTCTATCAAGGGATAAATAATATACGTTTGCCTGCCCTTTAAGAGTTCTGTACGAATAAAATCCATCACTTTTGCACGTTGCATTTCGTTGCGATGCACAGTGGTTACCGGTGTTCTGCCCGGTGGCAGTTCATCCATAATGCTGCTATCCAGATCGCCATAAACCGTCATAGCCAGCGTTCTCGGAATGGGTGTGGCGGTCATTACAAGGACATGGGGTGGAATCGGAGCCTTCTCCCACAACTTGGCCCTCTGCGCAACTCCAAAGCGGTGTTGCTCATCCACAATTACCAACCCGAGGTTTTGAAATTGAACAATATCTTCTATTACTGCATGCGTACCCACTAAAAACTGGATGGAGCCATCTAATAATCCTGCCAAAATCTCCCTGCGTTCCGCTGCTTTAGTACTTCCGGTTAACAGTCGCAGTTTTAATGGAAGGTTTTGAATTAAGAAAGATAAACCCTCATAATGTTGTGCTGCCAGTATTTCAGTAGGCGCCATCATGCAACTTTGATAACCATTGTCTGCGGCGAGCAGCATAGTTAGCAATGCCACAATGGTTTTGCCGCTTCCTACGTCTCCCTGCAGCAAGCGGTTCATCTGGTGACCGCGGGCAGTATCACTTCTTATTTCTTTAAAAACTCTTTTCTGTGCGCCGGTTAATTCAAAGGGAAGATGTTCGTTGTAAAAAGAATTAAAAATTTGTCCTACTTTTTCAAAAATCACTCCACGGCTATGCCGTTGCCGGCCAATTTTTACAAGGTGTAACCGCACCTGTGCTATAAAAAGCTCCTCGAACTTAAGCCTGTAAACTGCCTGTTGAAATTCTTGAGGGGACCGTGGAAAGTGAATGTTTTTAAATGCTTCAAAACGGCTTACAAAATGCAATTTGTTTACAATTGATGAGGGCAGGTTTTCCGGGATGTCTTTTTCTGAAAGCTGTAGAACTAAAGCCTCGGTTAACTTTCCCAATTGCCTTGCATTTAACCCTTTCGCTTTTAATTTTTCGGTTGTGGGATAAACAGGTTCCAGAAATGATTTACCCGGGGTGGAAGTTTCCTGAATTAACTCAATTTCGGGATGGGTTATTTGTGGGTTTCCATTAAAAAATCCAGCCTTACCGTACACCAGGTAATGCCCCCCTTCTTTAAGAATTTTTTGCACCCAATTTATTCCCTGGAACCAGGTAAGCTCCATTTCTCCTGATGCGTCTGTAAGGTCTGCCACTAAACGTTTTGCGCGGTTCTCACCCAATGTTCTTATACCTGAAATTTTACCTGCAACCTGTATATAATCAGTCTGGTAATTTATATCGCGGATATTATTGACCTGGGTTTTATCTACATACCGCAATGGAAAGTGTTCGAGCAGGTCACGAAAAGTAAAAATGGAAAGCTCTTTTCGCAGCATATCTGCGCGCAACGGGCCAACACCTTTCAGGTATTCAACAGGGGAATCTAGTATGGATGGTTTGGAAGAAATAATGAAATGAAATTAAGTGAAAACCTATTCCTTAAAATCAAAATTATTAAACAACTGATTAAGCGGTTGAAGGAATTATTCAACTTAATAAAATGAGAAGAATATGGAGTAAGTTATCCTTTGGGCGTCTGAAATATAATGGTTACCGTACCTGTTTGCACTTCTGTACCTTTTGTAAATTTTAACTGGTAAGCCCTTCTTACAGCGATCGCATTAATGTCTGAAAAGGCGCTACCTAATTTAATTTTTGCGCTTGTAACGGTTCCGCTTTCATTCACTGAAACGTTAACCAAAACTTTTCCGCCATACCGGTATTCATCTTCAAAACGGGTGGTACTTGCCAGCCTTCTGCCGGTTAGTCCGTCTGAAATAGATACACCGCCTGTTCCGGTTCCTCCATTGCCATCATAATTATCGCTGTTGAGATTGCCATTTGGTTTTCCTTGATCTCCCGTACCACCGGCAATACCCTGATTTGCACTCTTGTTGTAACTGTCTGCATTATTGCCTCCGGTTGTAGTGCTGCTGCCTCCAGCATACACTGCTTTTGCTTTTGGAGGGGCTGTTACTTTTTCTGTTACCGTGGTGGTTTTGCTTTTGGTGATATTATTTACAGGGGCATTATTCTTTTTAACTTCTGGCTTGGCCGAGGTATTTATGGGTGCGGCATCTGCATCATTATTTTCAACCACTTCCTTTTGTGTTTCGGCGGTAGCAGGGGATGATACAGGAGGCGTGTAGTTTGACTGAACTGCTTCAGATGGCGGGCCAGGCATCATTGGTGCGTTATTTCCAAAGCCGGCATCACTGTTACCAAGGTTTACCTCTATACCATTATCGGTTATGGGTTCTATTACCCCAGGATCAGTCCAGCTTATCAGAAAGAAAATCATAAAAACCAAAAGCGATATCATGGCCGTAATGCCAAGTGCTTTAAAGTTTTTTTCTTTTTCAAATTGCGCATCCATATTCATTAAAACAAATGTATTATTTGGTTTTCAATTGCCTTGTTATAAAGATGCTAACGTATGTGTACAGCAAAATGTTATAACACTAACGGATAGAGAACATGAATGGCAGCTTTGCCTGCGGAATTCCGATGATTTGCTGTACCATTTTTGCATGCAACAAAAGATCGTACTGCTTTTCGCCCACCTCGCTTTTTATGCTTTTTATTTTGATGGATTCTAACAGGGAATTGTCTAAAATTTCTTCCAGCCAGGTTTTCTTTTCAGGATAATCGCGGGTGCGGTAAGAAGATACGCCAGCCATGCGTGCCGCACAGTCAACAGCATTTTGAAGCGTGCCAATTTTATCAACCAGGCCCAGCGTAGCTGCTGTTTCGCCTGTCCAAACCCTGCCCTGCGCAATACTATCTACAAAAGATGGGGACAAATTACGACCATGTGCTACACGACTAATAAATACATGATAAATAGAATCTATTGAATTTTGTATGAACTTTTTTTCGGTTTCTTTAAGGGGACGGGTTACGTTTGGCATATCAGCATAAGGGGCAGTTTTTACAGCATCAAAAGTGATTCCCAATTTTTCATTAAAGAAACCCTCCATGTTAGGTAATAATGTAAAGACACCGATAGAGCCTGTAATGGTTGAGGGGCTGGCATAAATACTGTCGGCTGCGCAGGAAATGTAATACCCCCCGGATGCGGCGAGGTTACCCATGCTAACGACAACCGGTTTTTGTTTTTTTGCTAGAGCAATTTCCCGCCATATTTTTTCACTCGCCAAAACGCTGCCACCGGGCGAATTAACCCGGAACACAATAGCTTTTGTTTCTTTATCGAGCCTCGCTTTTCTAATTATTTTTACAAATTCATCACCGCTAATCTGGCCTTCTTCCCCCTCTCCGTCTACAATATCGCCGGAGGCGAAAATCAGAGCAATTTTACTATCGCCCGATTTGGCATAACTAACAGCCTTCGCATACTCTCCCGGTGTAACAAAGCTAATTTCATCAGAAGGTTTTTTACCTGTTCTTTTTAATATCTCTGATTGTATTTCATCATTATATTTTAGCCCGTCAATCAATTTATATGTAAGTGCATCCTGTGCAGATTGTACAGCACCAGAAACGGCTAAACCGTGCAGGTAGGCTGTGTCTAAACCCCTGGCAGCAGCTGTTTTTTGCAGCAGTGTACTGTACAATTCATTTAGCCAAACTGATGTTTGCAGGCGGTTAGGCTCACTCATTCCGGTATACCTGAATGGTTCGGTAGCACTTTTAAATTTACCCGCATAAAATACCTGCGGTTCAATTTCAAGTTTATCCAATAGCCCTTTCATAAAAACCATGTTTGCCGCATAACCGTCCCATTCCACACTGCCCATCGGGTTGCAATAAATGCGGTCGGCAAGGTTGGCAACATAATATGCCTTCTGGCTAATAACGTCTCCGCCGGCGATAATAAATTTTTGCGATTTTTTAAAATCGAGCAAGGCTTTCCGCATTTCTTCGCTGGACGCAAAACCGCTTTCGTTACTGTTTGCTTTAAGGTAAATACCCCTGATGTTTGGATCTTTCTTTGCGTACTCAATTAAACGTACCAGGTCATAAATACCGGGAACGTCAGATGAGGGATCCCCAAGGAATGCGCCAATCATATTTTCGTCGCCCTGCTCTTTAAACTCGTCGTTAAGGTCGATGAATAATATGCTGTTACTTGCCACAACAGGTTGGCTGGAAGATGATGATGCAGATACAAGGGCTATAATAATGCCTACTGCCAATAGCATAAAGACCACCAAAGCAAGTAATACGGCAAAAAAGGTTTTAAAAAAGTTTCTCATTATATGTGATGAAGTTAAGCCGGAACGGGGTAACCGGAAAACGCTGTATTAAATATTTAAAAGCATTTAAAAATAAAGATATTTGAAACGACGCATTCTTATTTATTTATGAATAAAGCTTATCTACTTACAGGCGGCAATTTAGGCAACCGCGCATTAAACCTTTTTCAGGCGAAGACTTTAATTCAACAATTCTGCGGCAATGTTTTAAAATATTCTCACCTGTACCAAACAGCCCCCTGGGGTAAACCCGATCAACCCGACTATTTTAACCAGTGTTTAATTATTGAAACAAACCTGGAGCCGGAAAGTTTGCTTGGGCAAATATTAAAGATTGAAAAAATGATTGGCAGAAAAAGGGATGAAAAGTACGGACCACGGCTGATTGATATAGACCTGTTGTTTTATAACCAGGAGATTATTAATTCGGATCTCTTACAGGTTCCCCACCCTCAGTTGCCTTTCAGAAAATTTGCACTTACACCTTTGGCTGAAATAGCGGCTGAATACATTCATCCACAAAATAAAAAACGGGTTAGAGAATTATTAGATGAATGTAAAGATGACCTGCCTGTGCATAAAATTTTAAACGAATAAAACGTTAGCTAATAATTTTGACATTGGCAATGCAACACCATTTTATAACAATTGAGGGAAATATTGGCGCCGGTAAAACTACCCTTGCGCACTTACTGGCAAAAAAATTAAATGCAAGAATGATTTTGGAAGAGTTCGCCGACAACCCATTTCTTCCGAAATTTTATGAGAACCCCACTCAATACGCTTTTCCGCTGGAACTGTTTTTTATGGCAGAACGCTATAAACAACTAAAAGAAATGCTACACACAAAAGACATGTTTCACAATGTTACTATTTCTGATTACATGTTTACAAAGTGTCTATTATTTGCCAGGGTAAATTTGTCTGATGAAGAATTCAGGTTATACCAAAAATTATTCGAAATAATAAATCAGCAACTTATTTATCCGGACATATTAATTTACCTGCATTCCCCTATTCAAAAATTACAGGCCAATATAAAAAAAAGAAACAGGGTGTACGAACAAAATATACCTCATGACTATTTATATAACCTGCAAATGACTTATACTAGTTACATAAAACAACATAACATAAAAACGATTTTTATAGATGCATCCAATGCAGATTTTTTGGGCAATGAAAAACATTTACAAATTGTATTGGATGCACTAAATGCTGACCTTGATAAGGGGCAACATTATTTCTCTCTGCCTTAAATGCTGTGGCTATAACCTTTAATTGAACTTTCTATTGGAGAACACAATACAAGACCAGTCACCCTTCGCCTCGGTAAAAATTGTTGAATACCGAAACCTGCTGGCAGGCAGGCTATTATTTATTATGGGTTTGCGGATGATGGGAACGTTAGTAGGATGGTGGATATACAATTTAACTGATGACCCCTTTGCCATAGGTCTTATAGGGCTTGCAGAAGTTATACCCGCTATATCTCTGGCATTGTATGCAGGGCACATAATTGATCAAACCGAGAAACGCAAAATGATATTACGTGGAGTATTGCTCTATGGTATATGTGCAGGTGTTTTATTATTTCTTTCTTCTTCAACCTCCGACCATCAACTAAACAATCAACAAATTGCTTATGTTATATACTTCGTTATTTTTTGCACAGGAATTATCCGCGCTTTTACAGGTCCCGTATTTTCCGTAATGGTTGCACTTATAGTTCCGCGAAATAAATTACAAAATGCAACTACATGGAGCCAGGGTACCTGGTTAACCGCATCCGTACTCGGACATGCTATTGGTGGTTTGTTGATCGCCTACATTGGTAACACAGGAACCCTTATTGCCATATGTTCTTTAATAATTATTGCCTTTATTATATTATTTAATCTTAAACCTAAAATACCTGTTGAGGGTGCAAAGGAGAAACCAACACTTGAAAGTGTGAAGGAAGGTTTGCGTTTTGTTTTTAAAACAAAAGAAGTGCTGGGTGCCTTAACATTAGATTTATTCGCAGTATTATTTGGTGGCGCAGTTGCAATGGTTCCGGTGTATGCGCGTGATATTTTAAAATCAGGACCCTTAGGATTTGGATGGTTAAATGCTGCAACAGATATTGGGGCCATACTGGTAGTAATTGTTTTAACCCTGTTTCCCATGAAACGGCAACAGGGGCGAAAATTGTTTTTTGCAGTTGCGGGTTTCGGCATTTGCATTATTGTTTTCGCCGTATCAAAAGTTTACCTGATTTCTTTTATTGCGCTGTTAATTGCAGGGATGGTAGACGGGGTGAGTGTTGTAATAAGAGGTACAATTTTGCAACTTAAAACACCAGATCCAATGCGTGGCAGGGTAATGAGTGTGAGTTCTATGTTTATAAACTCAAGCAACGAGCTCGGGCAATTTGAAAGCGGGGTTACCAGTAAATTAATGGGGGTTGTACCGTCTGTAATTTTTGGCGGTTGTATGACGCTAATTGTTGTAATAATCACGTGGTTTAAAGCACCATCATTAAAAAAGATGGAATACTAACCCTGCTGTAGCGAGCGCCTTACACCTTCTTCAAAACTTACAGGATCGTACTGTAAAATGCGGATGGCTTTTTCAATTTTTAAACCTGATCTTTTAGCGCGTTTAACGGGCTCGGGAAAGGTTTCTGATGTTACGTTCTCAATTAAACCGGCATCAAATCCTGCAACTTTTGCAGTGGTTACAGCCATATCGAAGGGTGTTAAAATATCTTTGCCAGCAAGATGAAAAACCCCTGAGATCTGTTTCCCGATTATTAATTCTATTCCCCTACATATATCATAAACAAATGTTGGGGTGCGCTGCTGGTCACTCACTACTTTTATGCTTTTTTGCTCTATTAAATTATTTAACACCCATTGAATAAAACTAGTTCGCATACCTTCCCACACAGGTCCATAAATAAAAACAGGGCGTACTATTGCATAGGGAACTTTGCTGTTTTCAACTAGTTTCTCTGCCTGTAATTTTGAATGCCCATAAAAATTCAGCGGATCTTTTTTATCATTTTCTTTATGCGGTCCGTTTTCTCCAAAAACAAAATCTGTAGACATATAAACAAACATGGAGTGCTTATTTCCGGCACTTTTAAAAGCTTCCAGTACATTACGTGTGGCATCTACGTTTTGCCTTATACATTCCTCGTTATTATTATGACATTCATCAGGCCGGCTCATGGCGGCAGTGTGTATAACAACATCCGGCATTACCTGTTGAATAACGCTGCGTACAGAACCTTGGTCAATAATATCTGATGAAAAGTATTTTAAGGAAGAAACTTTTGTATTACGGTTATCTCCTCTTCCTGTAGCAAAAACAGTATGTTCAGTACTAGAAAAGTAATAAGAAAGATGCTGACCCAGAAAACCATTTGCACCTGTAATTAAAATTTTCATAAGAAACTATATACAAGTAATTATTCCTCGTCTGCAGATTCTTCGGCGTGTGTTTCACCGTCGCCGGTATCCTCACCATCATTACCTTCAACCCCAAAGCCCTCGCCAGACTTATCAAGGTCGTATTTCTCTTCTATATCAACGAATTTCTTGCCGAGTAAACTTCTTGTGCCATACTGCTGTGGCCCGATACCCTCTACCCTGCTTACAGAAGGGTAGGATATTTTACTGCTTTCTTCTTTGGTTATGTTTATAAGTTCTATATGGAAGGTCCAGTTTTTCGCAAAATCGTAAACGAATATAAATCGCTGGTTGGTGTCTTTTATTTCGCTCCCTATAGTTGTATCCTGCATTATTAAAGGTTCTGCGCGATAATCCTTATCATATTTTTGCAAAGAAATCTCCCTGCCCCTTTGCCAGTTATCGTTGCTGCGAAAAAAGGTGGCATCGTGTTTCGTGTCAAAATCGTAAGACTTTAAGATCGCCTGGAAAAAATCATGAAAATTCTGAGTATGCTTGATAACCACATCCCGGTAAACCGCTTCATCTTCTTCAAAATAAATTCTAAATTTTAATACCGCCATTTATTCTTATTTAAATTTTAAGCCTGATAATTTTTAAGGTCTTCGGCAACGAATAAAATTATTATTCTTTAATGGAAATGAAAAATCAAAAGAATTGTTAGCCATTAAAGATATTATTTTTAAAAAAGGTATAAAAGGCATTATATAAAAATCATACTGCCTGCAGGTCTAATTCTTTTCCTTTTTGCAGCATAAATGAAAATGCTGCTTCAAAATTATTTTCAATTTCTCCGTCTAGAATAGCTTCCCGAATGGCGTCTTTAATTATCCCAACTTTTGGGCCGGGTTTCAGGTGAAATGTTTCCATTATCAATTCGCCTGTTACCGGTGGTTGCCAGTTTCGAAGGTGATCTTTTGCTTCTACTTCTGCCATTCTTTCTTTTACCAATTCAAAATTTTGCCTATAGCGTAAAACTTTTTGTTTGTTTTTACTGGTAATGTCTGCATGGCAAAGCAGCATTAAGTCATCAATATCGTTACCGGCATCGAAAAGTAAACGCCTTATTGCGCTTTCAGTGATATTCTCTTTTGTCAGGCTTATAGGTCGCAGGTGCAGGGCCACAAGCTTTTGAACCAACTTCATTTTATCATTCATGGGCAATTTAAGCTGTGCGAATATTTTAGGCACCATGCGCGCGCCCACTACTTCGTGACCATGAAAAGTAAAGCCATGCCCATTTTCAAATCTTTTTGTGGCGGGCTTGCCTATGTCGTGCAATAAAGCCGCCCAGCGGAGCCACAGATCATTTGAATGATCGCAAATGTTATCCAGCACCTGAAGGGTGTGGTAAAAATTATCCTTATGTCCTTTTCCATCAATGTTCTCTGCGCCGTGCAAATCCATCATCTGAGGGAAAAAAAATTGGAGCAAATTGCTTTCGCTTAAAAGATGCCAGCCTGCAGAAGGCTTATCTACCATCATTATTTTATTCAGTTCATCGCTAATTCTTTCCTTTGAAATAATGTTGATCCTTTCTGCATTTTGCCTTATTGCAGAAAAGGTTTCGTCATCAATATTAAATTTTAACTGGGCAGAAAACCTTATGGCGCGCAACATTCGCAACGGATCGTCACTAAAGGTTTTGGATGGATGCAAAGGGGTTTTTATTATACCATCCTCAATATGCTGTAACCCGTTAAAGGGGTCTATTAGTTTACCATAATTATTTTCTGATAAATCAATAGCCAATGCGTTTATGGTAAAATCCCTTCTGTTCTGGTCGTCTTCAAGTGTGCCCTGTATAATAGCAGGTTTACGGCTCTCCAATTGATAACTCTCTTTCCTTGCACTTGCAAATTCAATTTCAAATACATTATTTGCGGACTCATTGTTATCAAAATATTTGTGATGATGGTCAGCTTTTAATTTAACCTGCGCGGTACCGAAATTTTTAAATACTGACACTGGTGGCTTTGGATCGAAATATTTTGCTACTTCCTTTGCAAGTTCAATACCATCGCCCATGCACACAATATCCATGTCTTTTGTAGCCCTGCCAATAATTTTATCGCGCACAAAACCACCTACCATATAAGCCTGCACCTGTAATTTTGCAGCAGCATTTGAAATAATGTTCAATAATTCTTTTTCACTTGGCAACAGGTCAATTTCCATAGGTGCAAAGATAAAAAGGGATGGTGAGAGCATTCGTAAATTATGGTCTTAACACCAGGGTTTTACCATTTTTCCATTGAATTATAGTGGAAGGCTGAAATACATCCACATCATTTTGTCTGTATTTTACAATGTAATCAACACCATTTTTTATAGCCGAAGAAATTTCAATAAAATTTGCGGGGGTGGCTGTTTCGCTAATGTTTGCAGATGTACTAACAAGGGGTTTTTTAAACCTTTTAAGGAGGTGCGCGCAAAAAGGTTCTTTGCAAATACGTATGGCCGCTGATCCATCTTCAGCAATTACGTTTTCAGCCAGGCCCAAAGCATTATCATAAACAACTGTTGTGGGGCGCGTACATTTTGTAAGATACTCAAATAATAAAGGGTCGGGCGCAGCAACATGTTTCATTATTTCTCCTACTCCGGGTAGTAATACTACAAGGCTTTTTGAAGCGTTTCGCTTTTTAAGTTCAAAAATCCGCTGAACACTATTTGCATTGGTAGCATCACAACCAATACCCCAAACTGTATCTGTCGGATAAAGTATTAAACCACCCGCCTGCAAAACCTGAAGGCACGCATCAATATCTTTTTTAAATTCCTGCATTCAAATTTTAATAAATATTTTTAAGTGAATATAAAGCACTGCTTATCTTCTTTACATCCAGTTCGGTTAAACATACCGGAAGCGGTGCAAGTTTGCAGGTATTTTTTACGCATGGTTCGCACGGCAACTTACCATGCCTTACCACAATAGAAGTTGCCCTGTGTAAAGGACCAGTATTTGCTTCATCTCCTGCACCAAAAATAACAACTAATGGCTTATGCAATGCGGCTGCGATATGTGCAGGACCTGAATCTGAGCTTACAATAAATTGGGCACCCGCCATTAGGTTTATGATATCGTTAATAGAGGTTTGCCCGGATACATTCTGCACACGTTCTTTATCGGGCAACGCAGCGTATACCTGCCCAATGAACAGATTATCTTTCGGCCCTCCGGTAAGCTTAACTTTTAACGGATGTGTATATAAGATCTCATTCACAAGTTCAATACTTTTTAAAAGCGGAATTTTGCGGGATATGGCTTCTGAATTTAAATTAATAACACAATACTCTTCTTCCATTGGCACGAAGCCCGGATTTAAAAGATAGCTACAATCGGTTCTAACTTTCTTGTTCTTCAGGTAAAGTGAAATAAGTGAACAATATTCATTGGCGCGATGCATATTCTCCGGTCGTTTAAAAGCATGGGTTAATAAAAAAGATCGAAACTCTTTCTTAAAACCAACCCTGTGCTTTGCCCCAGCCCCAAAACCCATAAGCGCTGAAGAAAAAGAATCTGGCAAAGAAAAAAACAAATCATATTTCCGGGATGATTTTATTTTGCGGCCAAATGCATATGCGCCTCTCAGACCAGAAAATTGTTTCTTATTAAACACATGAATTTTGGTAATGCGGGGCTGATGAAACAACACTGCATCCAATCCTTTTTTAACAATCACTTCAACTTCTGCCTCCGGGTACTGCAGAGAAATTTTTTCAATGAACGCAAGGCTCATAACTACATCGCCCAACCAGTTTGGCAGCCTTACTAAGATTTTCATTTTTTAGAAGCAGTTTTCATCAAAAATAAATTAATCATTCTTCCCTGAATTGAATTGCTTTTAAGTTTGCATAAATTTTTGAAGTATGGAAAATAAAAAATTAATTGAAGAGGCCTGGAGTAACCGCGAACTTTTAAAAAATGATACCTATTCAAGTGCTGTTCGTGCCGTGATGGAAGAAATTGACAAGGGTCGCCTGCGGACCGCCTCTCCGGGTGCTGATGGCTGGGTTGTAAATGAATGGGTGAAACAAGCCATACTGTTATATTTTGCCATACAACCAATGCAAACATGGAGTGTTGACCCATTTGAATTTCACGATAAAATGCTGCTTAAAAAAGATTATGCATCGCTCGGTGTGCGTGCTGTACCACATGCGGTTGCACGCTATGGCGCATATATCGCAAAGAACGTTGTATTGATGCCAAGCTATGTAAATATTGGTGCGTATGTAGATGAAGGAACAATGGTAGATACCTGGGCCACTGTGGGCAGTTGCGCACAAATAGGCAAAAATGTGCACCTGAGCGGCGGCGTAGGAATTGGAGGCGTGCTTGAACCACTACAGGCATCGCCCGTGATAATTGAAGACGGATGTTTTATTGGAAGCAGGTGCATTGTTGTGGAGGGTGTGCACGTTGAAAAAGAAGCTGTGCTTGGCGCAAATGTCGTATTAACCCAATCTACAAAGATCATTGACGTGAGCGGGAATGAACCGTTTGAAATGAGGGGCAGGGTGCCCGGCGGAAGTGTAGTTATTCCCGGCACATATAACAAAGATTTTCCCGCTGGTTCATTCGGTGTTGGCTGTGCATTAATTATTGGAAAAAGAAAACCTAGCACTGATCTTAAAACGAGTCTGAATAATGCTTTGCGCGATTTTAATGTAAGTGTATAAACCCTGCGGCTACCGGCCGGTTATAACAGTATTGGTTAATCTTTCGCCTATAATCGTATTGGATAATTGATCATGAAAAAACTTTTTTGTTTTTGCATAACTGATGATTTGCGCAATCATGTACAGAAAAAACAAAATGCCACCACCAACGCCCGCAAACGCTGAAATTAACAGCTTAATTATATTTCGTATAACTGATTTTGAAAATGAAATTGGGTTGCCGGCGTTATCTGTTATTTGCAATTTCATTATTTTTTTCCCAGGTGTGCCGCGCCAGCTGCTCGATTCCATAATTGCATAAATCACAATTTGAATTACCACCATTATAATATAATAAAAAATGGTAGAAGCCGCGGTTGCGGCAGATGGAGTTCCATAATTGTAATAATCGTTATCATTTTGAAGAGAAGAAAAAATTGCTACAAAGAAAAATATAAACAAAGGAACACCGATTATAACGCCATCAATTAAAGATGCAGCAACACGTTTCCAAAATACGATCCATAAATAATTATTTCTCCAGTCAACCTGAAGTTTAGGTAAAACAATTTGAGGTTCGTGAGGCCTGTCTGGCGAAGGTTGTTTTGTAAATTGATTTATAGAATTATAAATGTCATTTACCACCTCGGTTAATGCATCATCTTCACTATTCCAGAATTGTTTGTTGTTTAAAGGTTGATGATTTTTTGGTAATAATGGCAGGCTTGCAAAGGGCGTTGCCTTCCACATACAATTGCGGGCAAGTATGGGCAGTAAAATTGTTTTGCGGTTGTTATGGTTTGCAATAACTTTCTTAATGCGCGCATAACAATTATCATTATTCAGAAAATCTACACTTATAAAAGCGAGAACAATATCTGCAGTAAATAGTTGTTCTGAGTATTTACTAACATCATCACCAGCGAGCATTTTAAAATCACCCAGTATTTCAATGGGGCGCGGTGCACTGAATCGTATTGTTGAAAGATGTTTATCAATGGCACGGCTCATGTGTTCATCTTCCGGGGCTGATAAAAAATAAACTTTTATTGAATTTTTATTATCTCCTGAAAAAGACTTTTCTCCAGACCGATTATCCATCAAATCTTCTGCGTTACGTGTTTCCCTTTCATGCACAAACGGTGGTGGCATAGGGTCTTGTATTACTTTTTGTTCGGGCTCGGGGGCTTCCGGTTTATCGATCTTTACTTCACTGTTGGCATGTGTACGTTTCTTAATTTGAAAAATGGTACTGCCCACAGTTATAAAATCAGATTCAGAAATAAATTCTTTATCAATTTTTTTGTTGTTTACATACGTGCCTGTTGCTGAATTAAGGTCTACAATAAGATATTTTCCGGCATCAATTTTAGTGATCTGGCAATGCCTGGGCGATGTTTCGGGGTCGGTAAAAACAACATCATTTTCGTTGCTGCTGCCTATTAATGCAACAAAATTCGATTGAAGAATATCATGGAGGGTTGCCATACCAGAAAGTTGAGGGGTTAAATACTAAGTTACCGAATTAGGGTAAAAAAAATCAACCATTTAACCTGAGGTCATTTTATCAACCAAAATTCTTATGCCTGCTGCAATGGCTGTATAGGCTTCATCGGGGTCATCAAAAGAAGAAACGGGTTTGCCTCCCTGCGGCAATGCCTGCAATTTGGCATAAGGCATTTCCTTCCATTCGCATCGGCGCAAAATTACGGGCACAACCCGCGCGGTACCTGCATTGTGGCGCTTCATTGCTTCAGCGAGTTCTTTCTTCCAAATGTATTCCGAATTATTAAAGTCTGCACTCACTAAAAGTAAAATAATGTGTGCCCTTGCAAGCTCATTTATTATTTCTTCATTCCATTCTTCGCCTGCTATTATTTCCCTGTCGTTCCAAACATTTATTTTATCTGAACGCTTAAGCATAATAAGGTGTTTATCCAACTGCTTTTTCATCGCTTCGTCTTCGTGCGAATAAGAGATAAAAACATTTTGCCTGGGGATGGTGGAAGACATACAATAAGATAGATTTATTTTTAAATAAGTACAATTCCGCCCAATGGGGGAAGGTTTACAGTAAGCTTATACCATTTACTGTCGCGGTTTACAATCTCGGATTGAATGTCTGGATTATAAACATCGCCGGTACCCCAAAAATCTTTACTATCACTATTAAATATTTCTTTCCAATTTTTTTTATTTTGAACATGCACTTCCCAATTATTTCTAACCTGGGGGGTCATGTTTAAAATTACCAAAACATCATCTTTGGGTTTTACACCCATCCTTTTATAAACCATCACTGTTTCTTCGCGGTGGTTAAGATCTACCCATTCAAAACCTCCCACATCAAACTGTTTTTCATATAAGTGCAGGATACGTTTTATACAATTCATTTAATTTCTGAACGCAATGCTGCACACCTGCATGACTAGCATATTGCAATAAATCCCATTGCAATTCACTTTTATAATTCCATTCATTGTGTGGCCCCAAATTCATTGCCCATAAACAGCAACTTACCGCCGGGGTGGGTAAACATATAAGTATACAGTAAGCCTGAGGTTTGCAAATTTTTGCCATTCATCGCCAGGCATTTTATATAGCATTGGGCTTTTGCCATGAACCACTTCATCATGACTGAGCGGCAGCATAAAATTTTCATCATAAAAATACATCATGCTAAAAGTAAATTTATCTTGATGAAACTGCCTGAAATAAGGATCCATTTTAAAATAATCGAGCGTATCGTGCATCCAGCCCATCATCCATTTCATTCCAAAACCTAAACCACCTTCAAATGTTGGCCTGCTAATTCTTGGCCAGTCTGTTGCTTCTTCGGCAATGGTTTGTACATCAGGAAAATCGCGGTAAATGGTTTCATTAAGGTCTTTAATAAATGCGATGGCTTCAAGGTTTCCATTGCCACCAAATTCATTCGGTTCCCACTGCCCTTCTTTCTGCTGTAATCTAACCGCAGCATTGAGCTTACTGCATCAACACGAATGCCATCTATATGAAATCTTTCGAACCAAAAACGGGCATTGCTTATTAAAAAACTTTTTACTTCTCCTCTTTTATAATTAAATATGTAGCTATTCCAATCAGGATGAAAGCCTTTGCGCATATCTGCATATTCGTAAGTATGTGTACCATCAAACATAAACAAACCGTGCGCATCGTACGGAAAATGAGAAGGTACCCAATCGAGATATTACGCCAATATCTTCTTTGTGAAATGCTATCTATCATTGCAGCAAAATCCTGCGGGCTTCCAAAGCGTGATGTTGGTGCAAAATAGCCTGTGCCCTGGTAACCCCAGCTTCCATCAAAAGGATGCTCCATTACGGGCATAAATTCAACATGGGTAAATCCCATTTTTTTTACATAGGGAACCAGTCGTTCTGTTATTTGCGCATATGTATTATATCGTTTCTTCATCATTTTTATTAGGTCGCATCCAGCTTGCGAGGTGCACTTCGTAAACTGAAAATGGTGCATTCAAAGCATTGTATTTTGCCTCGTTTTTTCATCCATTCTTCATCTTCCCATTCATAATATGTGCCCCATGTTATGGATGCTGTTTGCGGCCGTTGTTCCCATAAATGAGCAAAGGGATCGCCTTTATCAAGGTGTAAACCTCCAAAACCATGAATATGGTATTTATAAGCTTCGCCCGCCCCAATGTTTGGAATAAAGCCTTCCCATATTCCGGAATTGTCCATCCTTACAAATAAAGTATGTGAACTTCCTTATTCCAGTCATTAAAATTACCTGTAACACTTACCTGTGTTGCATTTGGAGCCCAAACGGCAAAATAGGTTCCTGCTGTATTCAAAACTGTTAGTTGTTTATTTCCAAAAACTTTATACAGGCTGTAATGTGTACCCTGCTGAAAATTTTTTATATCATCTTCTGTAAATAGCGAATAGTTCCAAACTGGTTTAGATGTATCGACAAAGAATTTTTCTTCATATTTATTTTTACTGCCCGAGGTTGTATTTATTTTTCCGGAAGCGGGTTTTGTGATTTCCTGATTTTCGGCATCAGATGTGTTTTTCCCGGAAGAATCAGAAGATTTTTTAGACATGCTTTTGCCATTTAAATATATTAGGAACCATTAACGTAAATATAAGTTAGTAAAAAATTTTTATACAAATTATTTATACTTTGCACGACTAAGAAAGTTTTTATTAATGCCAAGATTAAGTTTTGTTTTATTGTTAGTAACCCTTAGTTCTTTTACTGCTATGGCTCAACAGTCTGGCATAAAAGGAAAAATTACAGATACCTCATCCCGCATAAATCTTTCAAATGCAGTAATCGCATTATTACGCACAGATTCTGTATTACATTCTTTTACACGTAGTAATAATGAGGGAGCCTTTTTAATTGATAATGCAGACACAGGTAATTACATATTGCTTGTTACCCAAAACAGGTATGCAGATTACGTTGATAAAATTCAACTGCAACCAGGCGTAAAAGATATTGGCGAGATATTAATGACTCTAAAAGAAAATTTATTGCAGGAGGTAGTGGTAAGACAAAAAATTGCCGCCATGAGAATGAAGGGAGATACCCTGGAATACAATGCTGACAGCTTTCAGGTTAAAGAGGGAGCCACTGTAGAGGAAATGCTGCGCATATTGCCAGGCATTCAGGTTGATAAAAATGGAAACATTACAGCCCAGGGCGAAAAAGTAAATAAAGTAATGGTTGATGGGGAAGAATTTTTCGGAGACGACCCCACTATTGCCACAAAAAACCTGCAGGCAAATGCCATAGACAAGGTTCAGGTTTTTGATAAAAAAAGTGAACAGGCCGAATTTTCGGGAATTGATGACGGACAAAAAAATAAAACAATAAACCTTACACTTAAAGAAGATAAAAAGAAAGGATATTTCGGGAAAGTGGAATTAAGCGCAGGACCGGGTGATAAATGGAACAACAGCGCCATGCTGAATAACTTTAAAGGAAAAAAGAAATTATCTGGTTTTGGCATAATGAGCAATACAGGAAGAACCGGCCTTAACTGGGAAGAACAAAACAGTTATGGTAACCAGAACAGCAGCATTGAATTTGATGAAGACATGGGAGGTGTAATGATCTGGAGTGACAATGATGAGTTTTCAAGCCCATCTTTCAGGGGAGAAGGATTTCCTAAAAGCTGGAGTACAGGAATTAATTATTCAGATAAGTTCAACAATGAAAAACAAAATTTTAATGGAAATGTACGGCTGTATAAATTAAATTCCCTGGGGGCATCAAATACATTTTCACAATCAGTATTACCCGACAGCCTGTTTTACAATACCCAGTCTTCAAACACATCGAGCAGTAAATTACGTTCTTCTGCAGGGTTAAATTACGAGTGGAAAGTGGATAGTTTTACCTCTGTAAAGGTAACTGCATCGGGGTATAAGGGAAGCAATGAATCTAATTCGAATTATATTAGCGAAGCACTGAATGATATTAAGGCACCCATTAATCAAAGTTCGCGCACAACGCTTCTTTCAGGCGACAACAGTAATATAAATACCAACCTGTTACTTCGTAAAAAATTTAGAAAGGCAGGCAGAACATTGTCTTTAAATCTCTCGCAGGAAACCAACAACAACGAACAAAATGGTTTTCTTTTTGCACTGAATTCATTTTATGATGATGGCGGTATAATTTTTCTGCGGGATTCGGTTGATCAAAACAAATTGAACGACTACCACACATCAACATTTAATGGTAAGGTTAGTTATACCGAACCACTTATAAAAAATGTTTTTAGTGATTTCAGTTATGCCACTTCTTTAACCAACAGTGAAGCAAAAAGATATACCTACGAAAAAAATGCAGATGATAAATACAACATTTTAAACGACACTTTCAGCAACCATTACCTTTTCGATGTGCTTACGCACTCCGGTGGTGCAGGGTTAAAATATAATGGCAAAAAAATTGTTGCGGGTGCCGGAACAAATATTGCAAGCACAACTTTTAATCAAAAAAACGTTTTACAGCAAAGTGAACAAAAGAGGGAGTACATCAACTTCTTTCCACGGGCAAACTTTGTATATAAATTCAGCCAGTCGTCGCGATTCAGTGTTAATTATAACGGGCAAACTAGTCAGCCCACCATTGAGCAAATTCAACCGGTTGCAGACAATACTAACCCTCTTATACTAAGAATAGGCAATCCCGGCCTGAAACAGGAATTTAGAAATAATATTTACTTCAACTTCAATACATATAAAGTCTTCACACAAAGTGGTATGTACAGTTACGGGGGATTTTCTTCAACATCCAATCAAATAGTAACAAGCACAACCACGGACACACTTGGCAGAACAATATACAGGTACATAAATTCGGATGGCAATTTTAATTTTAATGCATCATGGTATTTCTTTAAAAAATTAAAAAAGCCAGGTATAGATATAAATGGAGGGGTAAATTATAACAGATCGCGTTATGTAAATTTTATTAATGATAAAATAAATACAACCAACAACAATAACGTTGGTATTAATATTGGCGCCAATAAAAATGAAGAAAAAAAATATTACGCCAGCTATAACGGCAATGTAAATTATACCACATCAACATCGTCTATAAACGCTGCTGTTACCACTAATTACTTTATACAAAACCATAATTTCGACGCCACGGTTTACTTGCCCTGGAAAATGGAACTAAATAATTCTATTGAAGTGGAAATCCGTCAAAAGACCGACCTGTTCAGCAACAATAACCTTGTATTGTGGAATGGCTATATTGGTAAAAAAATATTTAAGCAGGATAAAGGCCTTATTAAACTAGTGGCACATGATGTATTAGACCAGAACAGGGGTTATATGCGCAACGCTAACACCAACGTTATTTCCGAAACGCGGTATACAAGCATCGGCAGGTTTTTTCTGTTGAGTTTTACATACAACTTTTCTAAAACCGCAGCAGGTGCACCTGCCCCTGCACCAAATTAGTTTATATGAAAAGAATTTGTTTTTTATTCCTTCTGTTTTCCTGGCAAATTTCGCAGGGCCAAAATATATTTATTTCTAAAGGCAAAATAGAATTTGAGAAAAAAATAAATATTTTTAAAAACATGGAAGATAATAGCGAAGGCGGGGGTTTTGACTGGCTGTCTTCCATTAAAAACAGCATGCCTGAAACACACGTCTCCTATTTCAACCTTTTTTTTAATTCAGAAAAAACATTGTATAAACCAGGCAGGGAAGCAGAGGGAATGAGTAAAGTGCCGGAGTGGTTTATAGGGCCTGCCTCAGCCAACATCGTTTTCAGTAATTTGCCCGGCAAAGAGGTTATTGCGCAAAAAAAGGTTTTTGAAAATACCTTTTTAATTAGCGACAGTTTGCGCAAAATAAAATGGAAGATAACCAGCGACTTTAGAACAATTGCTGGCTTTGATTGCCGCAAAGCCGTGGGAATAATTATGGATTCGGTTTATATTATTGCCTTTTACACAGATAATATAATTGTATCCGGCGGACCAGAATCCTTTGCAGGATTGCCTGGCATGATACTGGGAATTGCAATACCCAGGCTGCATTACACATTGTTCGCTACAAAACTTGAATTAACAGAAATAAAACCGGCAGACCTTGCACCACCAACAAAAGGCAAAAAAGTAACGTACTCGGGTTTAATTCAGCAGTTAAATCCTGTTATGAAAGATTGGGGAAAAGCAGGCAAAAAAAACGTTTTCTATGTAATGCTCTGATCATTTTTTTTCAAGATTTATTTTCGGAACAAGGGTCATAATAAAAATAATAACACTTGTAAAAAGTAAAAGGTATATACCTAATCTTTTTTCGGGGCAGTCTCCAAAATAACAGGTGGTAACCAATATGTAATTTCTAATAGACCATGAAAGGTTTAGTGCCCCAATAAATACATTAGTTCGTTTGCCCCAGATTTTTGGAAATAAAAAAAAGAAAAGGGCAATTGCCCCAAAAAAAATATTTAAAATACCTGGTCGTCCAAATGCGGCTTTGCCGGTATCCATGCCGGTTATTGTAAGCTGCTGGCTGGCAACATAACTCCACGGCATATAACATACCGCCACCATTAATAAAACCGCCGCTACACCTATTTGTTGAGAATATTTCATTTGCAAAAAAACCTACAAGGTTTAGAAAGCCTTATAGGTCATTTTATTTATTTTGGAGGTCCCGAGCAGATTCGAACTGCTGTGGGAGGTTTTGCAGACCTCTGCCTAGCCACTCGGCCACGGAACCCTGAATTGCGTGCGAAAATAAAGTAAACTACTGAAATAGAAATCCGAAATTTGAGCGCACTAAAAAATCGAAGTACACTGTATGCAACCAATTGCACCAAGTGAATTAATATTAAACAGCCGCGGGGCCATCTATCACCTCAATTTATTACCCGAAGAACTTGCACCTGTAATTATAACAGTCGGCGATCCCGACCGTGTGCAGGAAGTATCAAAACATTTTGATGAGGTAGAGTTCACCACAAACCACCGCGAATTTGTAACCCACACGGGGCGCCTGGGAAGTAAACGGATCACGGTTGTTTCTACCGGTATCGGACCAGATAATATTGATATAGTATTGAATGAACTCGATGCCCTTGTAAATATAGATCTTAACCTCGCGCACTGTTAAAAATTCTTTACAAAGTTTATATATAATACGCATCGGAACAAGCGGAGCCTTGCAGGCCGATATTCCGGTAGATGATTTTGTTGTAAGTACACATGGTCTGGGTATAGACAACCTTCTTAATTTTTATACCCATGATATTAATAATGAAGAAAAAAATTTGTTGCAACAATTTATAACACATACGCAGGTAAATGAACAGGTGTCTCAACCGTATATAAATACTGCCTCTTCTGCATTATTAAAACATTTTGTAGAAGGCTTTCATCATGGTATAACAGTTACCTGCCCCGGTTTTTACGGCCCACAGGGCAGGGTGCTTAGACTGGGTATAAGCCATCCGGATTTGATTGACCGCTTAACTGAATTTCAGATGGGTAACCATCGCATCACTAATTTTGAAATGGAAACCGCCGCTATTTACGGGCTGGGAAAATTACTCGGTCACCAGTGTATTAGCCTAAGCGCCATAGTGGCCAATAGGGTTAATCATACTTTTTCAGGCAACGGTGCGCTTGCGGTAGAAAATCTTATTGAAAAGGCATTGGAGATAATAGAAAAAATGTAATGAACAAAATGACAATCAGTTTTTATAAATACCATGGTACCGGAAACGATTTTATTATTATTGACAACAGGGATAATACCATAAAACTTACTGAGCAGGAAATTAAGAAAGCCTGCGAACGAAGAAAAGGAATAGGTGCAGATGGTTTAATGTTGCTGAATAACAGAGACGGTTACGATTTTGAAATGAAGTACTACAACGCAGACGGCAGGGAAAGCAGTATGTGTGGTAACGGCGGAAGATGCATGGTTAAGTTTGCAATGGATCTGGGGCTTAACAAAATGCAGTATAAATTTTTTGCAGTAGATGGCGAACATGAAGCTTACCAGGATAAGAGTGGATGGATCTTTTTAAAAATGCAGAATGTAGATGTGGTGGAAAAAAAACATGGCGACTTTATGCTAAACACCGGTTCCCCACACTATATAAGACCGGTCACCGACATTTGGGGTATTGATGTAATAAAAGAAGCAAAAAATATACGGTATAATGAGGTGTATGCAAAAGAAGGCATCAACGTAAATTTTGTAGAAGACTCGGGAGATAAATTATATGTACGAACATACGAACGCGGCGTAGAAGATGAGACACTTAGCTGCGGCACAGGGGTTACAGCAGCAGCACTGGTATTTGCACATAATGCACTTGGCTTTAACCGGGTAAACATAAAAACTCCGGGAGGAAATCTTGCAGTAGAATTTGAAAAAAAACCAGATGGTAAGTTTGAAAATATTTGGCTTTGCGGCCCCGCAAAATTTGTTTTTAAGGGAGAGATGGAAATTCTTGCCGCATTTGAAGAATAAAATTTATAATGTCCTTTGCCCTAATTTCATGGCGGTAAAATAACCTAATGCTTTCTCCTTTTTTATGATTCAGTATTTTAAAAATATAAATAACCAGACCGTAGAGATTGAAAAAGCAGAAAGCGGTGTCTGGGTAAATGTTGTTCCACCATTTAAAGAAGAAGAATTTGTAGACCTGAGTAACCAGTTAGAAATTCCCATTGAATTTTTAAGAGACTCACTGGATATTGATGAAAGACCCCGCTACGAACTGGAAGATAATGTTCGCTTCATCGTTATAAAAACACCTGCCGAAAACAATTCTTTTAATGATAGTGATGCATATTATATTACTATTCCCATTTGTATCATTCTTACCCATAACCAGATTGTAACCGTTAATTCATTTGATAATGGTGCAATAAAAAAATTTTTAAACAGCTTTGAAAAAGGGCATCCCGATAAACGAAATATGATGGTTTTAAAGGTATTCGAAAAGATAGTTCAAAATTTTATGGAGTTTCTGAAAGAAATTAACCAAAAAAGGAATCTGTACGAACAAAAGCTGTACGACAGCAACCGCAATGAAGAATTACTGCAACTGATGCGCATTCAAAAAAGCCTGGTTTATTTTGTTACCGCCTTTCGCAGTAACGAATTACTGATGATGAAAATGGAGCGTACAAATTTTCTGGGCTTAACCGAAGATGAAAGAGAAATATTAAAAGATACTATAGTAGATACCAGCCAGGCATTAGAAATGGCAAATATTTACACAACCATTCTTAGCAGCACCATGGATGCCTTTGCCAGCATCATCAGTAATAACCTTAACAGTGTAATGAAACGGCTGACCTCCATCACCATCATTCTCTCCCTGCCCATTCTTGTCACCAGCATATATGGTATGAATGTAGAAATTCCCTATGCAAATACACAGCATGCCTTTTATATACCCGTTTTCATTTCGTTATTGGTTTCAATTATAATTGCAGGGTACTTTATGAAAAAACGGTGGTTTTAAAATGCATAACATTTTAATAATACTTTGGCACAATATTTCATAGAGTATTTCAGGCTAGAAATAAATCTGCCTGCGAATTTTAAAAAACAATAAACCAAAAAAATTATGAAAAAGTTTTTTATCATGGCACTTGTAGCTGCATCCCTCACAGCTTGTAATGATAATGATGCTGATGATGCTGATGCAACAGTAACAGAAGATGCTACCACCACAACCACAACAACAACGGCTTATACGCCAAATGAAGGTGATGCAACCTATCGTAATGGAAAGGTTATGGTTTGGAAAGGCAGTGACTGGGTTGAAGCTGACAATGATGTGAATATGGATGATAATGTTGTTGTTTACCGTAACGGAGAAGTTAAAAGAGATGGTAAAGTAGTTGTTTTACACGATGGCGAAGTTGTTAGCCGCACCGGTAGATTTTTTGATAATACAGGTAATGCTATTGAAAACGCATGGGACGCAACTAAAGATGGTGTGAAAGATGCAGGAAGAGCTGTGGAAAAAGCTGCCCAAAAAACTGGCGATGCCATTGGACTTGATCATGACACTATTCATTAATTATAATGTATAACTTAAGCCCCGGCAAAAATTTTACCGGGGCTTTTTTTGTGCGCCTATCTTACAGGTATTAATATAAAATTTGCAAATACTTAATAATGAGTGATCTAATTCAACCCACCAATCAGTTTTTTGTAATCAGGGTATACGGTGTTTTAATTGATAAAGCAGGCAGGGTTCTTTTAAGTGATGAATTGATAAGAGGGAAATATTATACTAAGTTCCCAGGTGGTGGTTTAGAATTTGGGGAGGGCACACGCGAATGCCTGGCAAGGGAGTTTTTTGAAGAGACAGGGCTTACAGTTACTGTTGGCCGCCACCTGTATACGACCGATTATTTTCAACGGTCTGCTTTTAATAACGAACAACAGATCATTTCTATTTATTACGAAGTGTCAGCCGATACCTCTGCGCTGGAAACCAAACATCGCCCCTTTGATTTTTCTGAGGAACAAATGGCCAACCCTAAACTTCAGGCGGAAGTATTGAGGTGGATTAGAATTAGTGAATTAAAAGAAAGCGATGTAACCTTACCGATTGATAAACTGGTAGTTGCAATGGTCATCGAAGAATATAATAAAGGTTAACCTGCTGATGGAATTGAATGATAATCATCTTCTGCTAAACCCATGGCCGTCCGTTTCATTTTTGCTGCTGTTACTTTCCCCAGGTAATGATCGATCCTGTTTTCCATAAAATAAATTAAGGGCGTAAGCAGAACAGCTACAGAAAACTTATAGGCGTAGTTTACCATGCCTATGGCAAGTACACGCTGCCAGCTCCAGTTATTCCCCAGTTTAAATGCAATAAATAATACTATATAACTATCTATAAGTTGAGAAACAACAGTCGAACCGGTCGCCCGCAACCAAACCTTCTTCTCCCCTGTTACTTTTTTTATTTTATGAAAAACGGTAACATCAACAATCTGGCTTACCATAAAAGCGACCAGGCTTCCGAAGATGATCCACATGCCCTGGCCAAAGATGGCAGAAAACGCCAGCTGCATATCGGGCACGCCATCTGGTTGCTTGTATCCAATCCAAAAATTATCTGCAGGCAAACGCATAGCCATGTAGAACATTGCAAAAGCGTACAGTATTAAAGCAATGGCAATATAACTTATGCGGCGCACTGCCTTTGGTCCGTAATATTCATTTACAATGTCTGTGATAATAAATTCAAGTGGCCATAGCAACACACCGGCAGTTAGTGTAACAGACAATCCTTTTTCCCCGAAAAGGCTAAAGCTCGCCGGCTCTGACCCAAACACTTTTTCGAGACTAAAAAGTTTTGTTCCCAGGCATTCTGCAATAAGTGCATTGGCAACAAAGAAGGCTGCAATACCTACAAATAATTTGGTCGGCTTGTTATTTAAAATGTCGCTTATCATGTTTAAAGAATAAGGTGGTAAATAACCTGGAAAAGAAAAACCAGTAAATTAAAGGATGCTATAACCGGCAATTGTATTACCTGCCGTCCATTTTTTATTACCAGGATTGTTGTAGCAGTAAGTACAAAAAAATTCAGGAACGGCGAAACAAACCATCCCAGGGTAATGGAAAGTCCATTAAAAAATTCAGGCAGTTTTATGGATGTATAAAGTAACACCAGGCAAACAAAAAAGAACAGGTTTACAATAAATGCCAGGCGGTGGCAGAAGGTAATGATCCTGTAAGTTTTGCCGGGTTGCGTAGGCTCCTTTTCCATAAATGCAAATAAACAATTTTTATTTAGCCGGATAATTATTTAGCCGACCAATGAAAAGAAAGATGAACGGATTGCGACGCAACGGAAGATGCCATAAAATATCTGCAGCGGGTATAAAAAAAATTTATTGTTATAAAACCCTGAAACAGGCAGGATAGCTTTTGAGAATTCAACTACTTCATTGTAGGTTTGTTGCCACTATATACATTTTACATGAGCCTGTTAAGCTGGAAGAATATTAAACCGCACGCCATTGCCGTGGGGGTGTTTTTAGTTATTGCTGTGATCTATTGCAGACCCGCCCTGCAGGGAAAGGTTTTGCAGCAAAGTGATATTATTCACTGGAAAGGTATGGCGCAGAATTCTTTTGAGTATAAAGAAACGCATGGCCATTTTCCATTATGGACCAACAGCATGTTCAGTGGTATGCCGGCATACCAGATAGCCATGGAGAGTAACAACCCTGTGCCAATTGGTTACCTGCATTTTTTGTTTACGCTGTTCATGCCCAAACCCATCAGCTTTTTCCTGTTACTGTGCTTGTCTTTTTATTTTTTAACGCAGGTGGTTCGAACAGATTTCAGGATCGGCATTTTGGGTTCGCTTGCATATGCCTACGCATCATTCAGCGCCATTATTGTTGCGGTCGGGCACGAAACACAGGTGCAGGCAATGGGTTATATGCCTGCTTTATTGGGTGCTATAATTTTAGTTTACCAGAAAAAATACTGGATCGGCGCTGCGCTCTCTACTTTGTTTGCAAGCCTTGCTGATAACGATGAACCACCCGCAGATCTCGTATTACTTTTTGTTAGTGGCAGTTTGCCTAACTGTTGCTTATATCATTCACTGGGTTAAAACCAAAGAATTCAGGCATATGGCAATGTCTTTCGGCATACTTGCCGTGGCCGCTATAATTGGTGTTACCACCAACATGGTAACCCTGGCTACCACATACGATTACAGTAAGGCAACCATGCGTGGCGGCACCCTTAACCTTGATACTGCTACAGACCAGCAACGCACCTCATCGGGCTTGCCAATAGATTACGCCTTTGGCTGGAGTTACGGTACAGCGGAAACTTTCTCGCTGATGGTGCCTAATATTTATGGCGGCGCAAGCGGACAGGCAAAAGCTTTAGGCAAAAATTCGAACCTGGCTAAGCTGGCTTCTTCTCAGGGTGCATCGGATGAAGAGGCAACCAACTTCGCACAAGACTTTGCCGGAAATGTAGGCGGGCTGTACTGGGGCAATCAGCCATTTACCTCCGGACCCGTTTATATAGGTGCCATTATGTGTTTCCTGTTTATTTTTTCCATGGTATATCTCGACGGTAAAAATAAATGGTGGATGCTTGCCGCATGCTTTATGGCCATACTTATGAGCTGGGGTAAGAACCTGATGGGTTTCAACGAATTTTTATTTAACTACCTGCCCATGTATAACAAGTTCAGGGCGCCAACCATGGCATTGGTAATTCCGCAATTACTTTTTCCTTTCGCAGCGGTGTTAAGTTTACATAAATTATTTTTTGATGAAGAGAACCGTGAAGAGGCTACTAAGAAATTTAAAATGGCAGGCTTTATAACAATTGGTGTATTCGCGATCATTGCCATGTTTTATACAAGCTTTTCTTACCAGGGAAATAATGATGACCGTATTATCAGCGCACTTACACAGCAGGCGGCGCAGACCAGGCGACTACTTTATTTAATGCATTTAAAGCAGACAGGCAATCCGTTTTTGGCAGTGACCTGCTGCGTTCTTTTTTGTTTATTACAGCGGCCTTCTTTGCCATTTTCCTGATGCTAAAGAAAAAAATAAAACCGGTATATGCGTTATGGGCTGTGATATTATTTGGCTCACTGGATGTGATAACCGAAAGCCGCAGATATTTGAATGAAGATAATTTCCAGGACCAGACAGCTTACGATGAAACTAACTTTGCGCCCACGCAGGCAGATATACAAATAAAACAAGACCCCGGTTATTTTCGTGTATTGAATTTAACGCAGGATGTTTTTAATGATGCGCTTACCTCCTATCACCATAATTCCGTTGGTGGTTATCACCCTGCAAAGCTTAGTCTTACAGAAGACCTGCTTAACTTTCAGCTGCGCAAGCAACCTATGAATGTACAGGTGCTTAACATGCTTAACACGAAGTATGTAATAAATTCAGGAGAACAAAACCAGCCTGTTGTACAGCAGAACCCCGGTGCACTCGGCCCCGCCTGGTTTGTAAGGGATATTCAGTATGTTAGTGATGGTGCAACAGCAATGAAGGCACTGAATGATTTTGATCCGAAGTTTGTTGCTATTGTTGAAAATGAATTTAAATCGCTCATTCCATTTGCACCTGCTGTTGATAGTACTGCAAGTATACAACTGGTTAAAAATGATAATGATGAGATCACTTATAAAACCGCATCTAAAACAAACCAGTTCGCAGTATTCAGCGAAATATATTACGACCGGGGATGGAAAGCATTTATTGATAATAAAGAAGCGCCAATTGTAAAAACCAATTACGCGTTACGCGGATTGGCAGTGACCGCAGGTGAACATAACATTAGGTTTGAATTTAAACCTTCATCTTATTACAGCAGCGAAACCATTTCTATTATAGCAAACATACTTGCATGGCTGCTAATAATATTTGCACTGTATAAATATGGAAAAAAGAAAAAACCACGTTGAAGGCAGTGTGATTTAACCTTCAATAATTTTGGTGATGGCAAAGGCAATGGAAGCCGCCACCGCGCCTATCATCATAACTTTAAAGCCGCCTGTCCAGGGATTAACCCCCGTCATGCGGCTTTTAAAATAGCCGAATACATACAGGCAGATCAATGTAATAACCGTTGAAATTTGTAACGCCTTAAAAGAATCATCCAAAAAGAAGTATGGCGTTAGCGGAACCATTCCACCTATTACATACGATACACCAATATTAAAAGCGCTTTTGCGGGCACGTTTCGGATCGGGTTTTTCGAGCGAAAGTTCGTATTGCATCATAAAATCTACCCATCGTTTTTTATCGCGTGTAAGTTCTTCCACTGCTTGGTGTTGTACATCTTCGCTTAATCCTAATCCTTCAAAAAATTCTCTTACTTCTTCTTTTTCTTTTTCAGGCATATTTTCTACTTCATGGTATTCGCGTTTCAACTCGTTATTGTAATGGTCAATTTCTGTTTTGCCTGCGAGATAACCTCCCAACCCCATGGCAATAGAACCGGCAGCGATCTCTGCCAGCCCTGCGAGTACGATTAGTGATGAATTGTCTACCGCACCACTTAGTCCCGCAGCCAGCGCAAAGGGAACCGTTAGCCCATCGCTCATGCCAATTACAATATCTCGTAAAATTTCTGAACCTGTAACATGATGCTCGTGGTGTACAAGGGATTTTTCCATTGATATGTTTAATTGAAATAAGAATATACGGGTGATAAATTTATTAATTAACTAAAAGGTAAAGCAAATTCCGCCCGCTAATTTGATTACACGAACAGTAAAAGTTGCTGACTGAAAACGTGACTTTTAGATTTAACAATCATAAAGCCTAAATCTTAACTGCCTGAAACATCGTATATGGGGGAAATAAACTTAATTATGAAAACAACCTCCCTCCGAAGAACAAGTTATTACGCCCTACTGTTTGGAATAACAGGCAGCGTACTCGCATCCTGCTCAAAATCTGAGATGAATGAAGTGGTAACACCTGAAACTGCATCCTCAGAAAAAGTTGCCGGCATGTCTAAAGGATTATTCGTTTCCGCTGCCGATACTGCTGCCGCAACAAGAAATTTATGGTTTTACGGATTAACTCCACCAGAAATGATCGATTCCACCAGTTATGCATCTAATGCAAAAGATGGCAACGGTATATTTTACTTTAGCGCAAAAGATGAATTATACCAGTTAGGCAGAAGAGATAAAACAGTATATGTCTTTACAAATGCATCTTCTCTTTCGCCAATGCCCATACCTGCAAGAACAATTACAGACCCGACTTTATCAAGTGGTCGTGAAATCACCTATGATAGAATAAGGGATATTTTATATATCGCAAATAATACCGATAGTACAATAAGAGTGTATAAAAACTTTTCATTCCGTTCAGGAAATGTTACCGGCACAGTTATAAAAATTCAGGGTCAGCCATGGGGAATCTTTTTTGATGAATCCCGAAACAGGCTTATCGTTGTAATAGATCAGGCTGCTATGCGCCTGGATATTTTTGATAAACCGGGATCACTTTCAGGAAACGTAACAGCCAGCCGTTCTTTAAATATCACAGACAGGCCAAATGGCACTTTCAGCAGGTTGCATGGTTTAACCTACAATGCTGAAAAAGATATTTTGTTTGTAACTGAAATTGGCGAAGCAACCGCACCGGCAGTGCCAACAGAAGGCAAACCAGCTTTTAATGCAGATGGCGGAATTTATATCATTAAAAATGCTGACGCCAAATTATCACAAGGTGGAAGTTATGCTGCAGATGCATTTATTTACGGAAGCAATACCATGCTGGGTAATCCTGTAGATATATCCACAGCGAATGTTAATGGATACACCATAATGATCGCAGCAGAAAAAGCAAATAAAAAATTAATTGTTTTCAGGGTAAATGACAACGGTAATGCAGTACCCTATAAGTTTACCGGAACTTCATTCCAGCCTGAAGCTATTGATATAGCTTATTAGCGTATATCAAAGTTTGTTAACTATGAAATATTGGTCAGTCTGTACAGGCTGACCTTTTTTTTGCAGTAAATTTATTTTCATACAAAATATTTTTGCATGCCTAAAGATCATGTTTATAAAACAACTATTGAATGGCTGGGCAACATGGGTAAAGGAACTGAAACATACAGCGCTTATAACCGTAACCACAAACTATCCATTCAAAACAAACCATCCGTGCATATGTCTTCTGATAAAACCTTCAGGGGCGATGCATTAAAATATAACCCTGAAGATTTGCTTGTAGCAGCGATTTCATCCTGCCACATGTTATGGTATCTGCATTTGTGTGCCGATAACGGCATAGTTGTAACTGCATACACAGATAATGCGACAGGAACTATGCAGACCCTCGAAAATGGAAGTGGGCATTTCACCGGCGTAGCATTACACCCTGAAATACAAATAACAAATATTGATAAAATAGATGTAGCCTATGCCTTGCATACAGAAGCAAAAAAAATGTGTTTTATCGCCAACTCTGTAAATTTTGCTATTGAACATATTCCGAAAATTATGGTTATATAAAAAGTGTGAATCATCGCTTTAAAAAATTTCTTCCTAATAATTTCTTTGTCACTTCTTCCTTAAGCGTTCTGCTTATAGGAATTTCAATATCGCCTATATAAACAATGTTGGCACCAAGACCAGTGATTTTTACAAGATGTACTATATAAGATTTATGCACTTTTAAAAAATGTTCAGACGGAAGATTTTCTTCCATTGATTTAAAAGTGAGATATGAAATGATCTTTTGCTTGTCCGTATAAATTGCCACATAATTTTGAAGCGCCTCTACATATAAAATGTCATCAAAAGAAACCTTAAGAATCCTGTTATTGCTTTTTACAAAGATGTGATCGTTATTGTTTTTTATTAAGGTTTGGGCATTGCCTTGTATGGCAAATGCATCCTGAGCCTTAAGCACGGCTTTTAAAAAACGGTTGAAGGCAATAGGTTTCAATAAATAATCAATTACATTTAATTCAAACCCTTCCACGGCATGTTGAGGATATGCTGTGGTGATTATTACCATTGGCGGGTGTGATAAGGCTTTAAGAAATTCCAGCCCTGATATTTGTGGCATTTCTATATCCAAAAAAATAAGATCTATTTCGCCGGATTGCAGAAATGGCAATGCTTTCATTGTATTATTAAACGCACCGGTAAGTTGCAGAAATTCTATGTCTGCGAGGTATTCCTTTAATCCTTTTAAAGCCAGTGGTTCATCATCAATTATTATACATTTAATCATGCGACTTTATTATTTAAATGTAAACGAAGTATAACCTTATGAAGATTTTCTTTCTCTTCTTCTATAAGAACATGACGGCCGGGGTATAATAACTGTAACCGGCGTTTTACATTTGCCAACCCTAGTCCCGGGTTATGTTTTTGTGCGAATGACGTAGAGTTTTCAACAGTTAAAGTCATTTCTTTTTCACTTATGCCTAATTTAATATGAATAAAATTTTCCATTTCGTCGAAGTGCGAAATGTGCTTGAATGCATTTTCAATAAAAGGGAGAAGTATAAGTGGCTCTATTAAAACGGCTGCAAAATTTTCATCAATTTTAAAAGAAACAGCTGTATTAACGGCCATCCTCATTTTTTGCACGGCCACATAATTTGTGAGAAATTCAATTTCTTTTTCAATATTAATTTTCTCCACATTGCATTCGTATAATTGGTAACGTAACATCTCAGAAAAAGTGTGCAGTGCCTCCCGTGCCTGCCTATTATTTTTATCTATCAAAAAGTAAACGGCATTAATGGCATTGAAGAGAAAATGTGGGTTCATTTGGCCGCGAAGAAAATTTAATTCGGCTTCAGCTTTTTCTTTTGTTACTGAAGCTAAAGATCGTTGCGTGTTACCATAATCGTATAATAATTGAATAGCGGCGCCTGTACTCACCAATAAAAAATGCGGGATAATATTATCGTACACCCGCTGCTTAAAACTATACCATACTTTAAAATTTTCCTGGCCGTAAAGTATAATGCCTTCAAGATGCATCTTTAAAGCGCTGGAAAAAAATACCATCATTACAAATAAAACCCCAAATGCAACATATCTTTTCTTGTATAAAAAAACGGGAAGCAACAAAAGGTTGGTTACATACACAAGACCGGCGAGAAAAATCACTTTAATTAATGTAACCTGAACAGCCTCACTAACAGAATAATAATCATCGTACCTGAAGAAATACCATGTACCGAATATTAACACCCAGAATAACACATGGTATAACCAATATTTTTTTTGCGCCCTCATGATGTTATGCCTAAAAGTATTTAATATAACCAATACCTCAACATGCTTACATGAACGGGGTTATTTGCTTTATGAAATGCAGCATTTGTGCATATGCTTTTAGTTCATTACCATTTCACGTGCATTCTCAAGCGCTGCAGCAGTGGGTTTTTCGCCACTTAACATTTTGGCAATGGCTACAATGCGTTCTTCCTGTGTAAGAACTTTTAAACGGGTTACAATAGCATTATCTTTTATTTCTTTAAACACATAAAAATGTTTGTTTGCCTTGCCTGCAATCTGGGGCTGATGGGTGATGGAAATTACCTGCCGCTTATCTGCAAGACTTTTCATTATTATACCCACCTGTTTAGCAGCCTCACCTGAAATGCCGCTGTCTATCTCATCAAAAATTAGCGTAGGGAGGTTAATGCTTTCGGCCACGAGAGATTTAATGCAAAGCATTAGCCTGCTAAGCTCGCCTCCGCTTGCCACTTTGTTAAGCGGTTGCATACGCCCCGTATTGTTCGCGTCAAAAAGAAATTCTATATTTTCCAGGCCGTAATCATTTAAAAAAACAGGAGTAAGAGATACAGCAATTTTTGCATTCGGCATACCCACCTGTTTAAGCAATGCATTAACATTTTTGGTAAAAGGTGCAACAATTTTTTTTCGTTCAGCAGATAAAATTTCTGCGAATTGCTGCGCATCCGAATAAAGTTTCGCAGTCGTGCTTTCTTTTTCAAGAATAATGCTGTCAATATTCATTACCTGCAGCAGTTTGTTTTCCAGGTCATTTTTTATTTGAATTAATTCCCGGGTTGATTGCACACCGTGTTTTTTCTGTAACCTGTAACCGGAAGAAATGCGTTCGTTTATTTCTTCTATACGGTTTGCATCAAAGTGTATGCTTAATGAAACATTTTCTAATTCACCGGCAACATCGGCAAGTTCTAAATATGCACTTTGCATTCTTTCTGTTATCCCGGCAATACCGCTGTGATAGCCAGCAACGCTTTGCAATTGCTGTATAATTTGCTTAATGGATTGGGTTAAGGGTTCATCGGATTCTTTTAAACGAAAAATTGATTGTGAAAGTTTTAATTTGATTTCTTCTGCGTTGCTTAATAATTTTAATTCATCCTCTAACAATTCCAGTTCATTTTCTTTAAAATCCAGTTCTTCCAACTCTTTAAAAAGAAATTGATGGTAATCAAACTCTTTTATAAAACTGTTCTTTTTGTCTAACAAATTATTATAAGCTTTGCTTGCATTTTTCCTAAAAGGTAGTTCGATTTATAAGCCTGGTAATTTCGGCACATATGATTGTCGGCCAGCGCATCAATAACCTCTAACTGAAAATCTGCATCTCCCAATTCAAGTGTGTCAAACTGTTGATGCAGATCGACCAGCATAGAAGCAAGCTTTTTTAGTTGAAGTAAAGATGCGGGGGTATCATTTATAAAAGCCCTTGATTTTCCAGAAGCATTTATCTCTCGTCTTAATATAAGTTCCGTATCTTCTTCCAGTATTATTTTCGGTAAAATATTGCTTAATATTTTCCGGTTTTCTATAGAAAAAACTCCTTCTATAAAACATTTTTTTTCTGGTTGTAATAATACAGAGGTATCTGCTCTTTCTCCCAGTATAAGGCTGAGTGCGCCTATTAAAATACTTTTACCCGCACCGGTTTCTCCGGTAATAATATTGAGTTCAGGAGAAAATTTTATTTCTATTTCGTCTATGATTGCATAGTTCTGAATGGAAAGCGACAACAGCATGCGCAAATTTTGGAAAATAATCGCATTTTGTTATAAAAACATATAGACAAAAATGTAAGTAAAAAAAGTTTAATTAGGAATAATTACTGTCCATTGCACCGCGCTATTCCGGCTTTTGCTTTTTGGTCTATAGAGTCTTTATATTCATGCGAAGCCATATTTATACATTTCTGGTAATAGCTTATGGCAATAGCTTTACTTCCTTTTTTTTCGTAAATATTTCCTATTTGCAAAGCAGCACGCGAAGCAAAATACTCAGTTCTGTTTTCACCTATATCTATAGCAGTTAGATACATTTTAATGGCTTCTTCATCTTTATTTAAATCGTCATAAATTCTGGCAAGCCTGTAGTAAAACTCCAGCTTTTCTTCTGTTTTTTGAAAGTCGGCTGAAGATTTTCCATGCAGCAAAGCTAAGGCTTTTTGATAATAACCGCCATCATTAAGCAGCCGAGCTTTCAGTAACTCTTTATTCGGCCAATTGCCAGATTTTGCATCTTTATAGGCCTGTTTATCGGCATCAGTTTCCATACTGCCATTTTTTAATACCAGTGAACGGGCATTAGCCGCAGCTTTTGATTACCCTGCAGATAATAACACCAACTTAATTTTTCATAAGAATCTTTTACATAAAATTTTCCGCGGAACTTCGATACAAAATTTTAAAATATTTTTCAGCTTCTGGTTTAAATGAAGTTGCCTTAGCTCCAGATATCCCATTTCAAAATCCCACACCGGACTGTTTAAATATGCTGAAGAAGTATTGCGGTTTGTTATTACATTTTTAGAATACTCATTCATTTTATTATTAAGTGCAAGGTTTGCCGCCATGTAGGCCAACAAATGATTATTAACCAGATCAAGTCTTTTCTTTGAGATGTATTCAAAAACCTCTCTGGGCTTATTTTCTACATAAAACATAACATAGCAATAGTAGAAACTGGCTTCGTTGAAAAATAATTTTGCACAAGGATCATCACTGTTTACAAAATGCGTCATCAACTGCATGCCTTCTTTTATAGAACCTCTTATACCTAATAAACCTGCCAGCCATTTATAACTATCAGGTATAGTGCCGGCAATAACTAACATAGGTCCATACATCATATTATTAGGCTTAAAGTCGGGAAAGTTTTTACGGTTATCCTTTATAAGGCTAAAGGCTTTTCTAAAATCCCAGCCGCTATTCCATTTTTCGCCAAACTTTATTTCTACACAGGCTTTTTGGATATAGACTGCGCTGCGAGCATAATTGTAAAACGGTGAACTTTGAGGACCCTCTGCAAGTCTGCTTAAACGTTGATCGAACCTGGATTTACGCAATTTATAATCAGCCGGGTTTTCATTAAAAAACAGAATGAAAAAATCAATATACCCATCGAGCAAATCCGGAATAAGATTATCCGGATTTTGCTGTCTTGCTTTATTTACTAGCGCCTTGCCCGAAGCTATTTTTAAGGAAATGATATCGTGATACGCCTGCTGGCAAGTGGCATTAAAATCATAAACCTTTTCAGCAACCGCCTGAAAACTTACAATGACGGCAAATAGCATGGTCATTAAAGATGATTTTATAATGCCATGCAGATTTTTTATTCAAGGTTGTAAGCAGGTGTTTACTCAAAAAAGCATATAAATCTTATTCGATATTTGTTAGAGTGGACTATTGATGATTTTTTCTACCTGCAGGGGATTTGCTCAATACTATCTGATTAAACGAAAATAAAAAAGGGGCGCATATTCACCCCTCTATTTAAAAAGTTTTATACTGTTTAACTTTCCTATGTAAGTTCTATCTGATTATTTAAATCATCGTCAACAAGAATTCTACCGCAGTTTTCGCAAACAATTATTTTTTTGCGCTGTTTTATTTCGCTTTGTTTTTGTGGGGGAATAGCATTATAGCACCCACCACAAGCATCTCTTTTTACTGGAACCACAGCTAGATTATTGCGATAGCTGTTTTTAATGCGGTCGTAAGAATACAGGAGGCGTTCATCAATAGCCTTTCGTGCATCTGCAGCCTCTTCATCAAAGTGCTTTTCTTCTTTCTCTGTTTCCGTAATTATCTTTTCAAGTTCTCCTTTTTTATTGTTTAAAACACCTTCTTTAATAGATACCTGCTTTTTCGCAGCATCCAGGGATTTTGCTTTTTCTGCAAGTTCTTCATTAGCATCTTTTATATGCTTTTCTGCAAGCTTTGCTTCAAGCTGCTGCATTTCGATTTCTTTATTAATTGCTTCGAATTCACGATTATTTTTTACGGTTTCACTTTGCTTTTCATATTTTTGCCACCAAAGCTTCGGCGTCTTTAATAGCTTGTTTTTTTTGTTCTAATAAATTCTGTAATTCCGTTAATTTCTTCTTCTATACGGTTTTTGCGGCTATTTAAACCCTGAATTTCATCTTCCAAGTCGCTTACTTCAATAGGAAGTTCTCCTTTTAATATTTTTATTCCACCCAGTTTAGAATCTATTTTTTGCAGCTTTACCAAACCTGCAAGTTTTTCCTGAACTGAATAATCTTTAACTGTAGGCCATAATATGTAGTAATGTATTTTATAATTTCTTAGATCCTGAAAATCAATTTTTACTAAACTTATATTATTTAAAATCAATTCACGTTTATATAAAATATTGAACCGGATTTGTTTCCATGCCTGATTTAAGGACGGCAAAGTTAGGAAAATTCTGACGTAAATGCTCATAAATAGAGGTCAATCGTGAATTGTTCACTTTCCCAATGTCCTATATCTGCGAAAATTATTTTACCGTCTGCATCAAAGAATTCGTGATATTTAATATCCGCTGTAATATAAACATCTGCATTTTGTTTTATAGCCTGGGCAATCAGGAAGCTCCCTGATCCGCCGCAAACGGCAATTTTTTTAACATTCATGTTCACTATTTGGGTATGCCGTATAACAGGCACCATAAAAATTTCTTTTATTCTTTGGAGAAATTCTAAAATGGGTAGTGGGGTTGGTAACTCACCTATAATTCCCAGCCCTATTTGGTAATTTTCATTTTGAAGAGATATAATATCAAAGGCAATTTCTTCATAAGGGTGGCCCCCCCGCAAAGCAGTTAATATTTCTGGCTGCAGGTAGGCAGGAAAGATCACTTCAAGTTTTTGTTCCTGTTCATTATGCCTTACTCCCTTCTCCCCTACAAAAGGTTTGGATTCACTATTTCCCTTAAAGGTTCCGGCACCCTGTAAAGAAAAACTGCATTCACTGTAGTTGCCAATATTTCCTGCGCCCGCCTTAAATAATGCATTAAGTACTTTTTCTGCATGGTGTACTGGTACGTAGGTGAATAATTTTTGTAAAAGATTTTTTTCGGGTTGCAGTATGCGACGATTTAACAGCCCCAGTTTTTGCGCCATGGTGTCGCTTACTCCCCTGATCATTTTATCGAGATTTGTATGAATGGCATAAATGGCTATATCATTTTTTATAGCTGCGATCACGGTTCTCTCTACATAATTGCTGCCATTCAATTTTTTTAAACCCCTGAATATTATGGGGTGATGCGCTACCACCAGGTTGCAATTTTTTTCGCCGGCTTCATTAATTATATCTTCAGTAACATCGAGTGTGCAGATTATGCCCGTGCATGGCCATTCTTTACAACCCGTTATAAGCCCTGCATTATCATATGGCTCCTGCAAAGCAGGAGGCGCAAGTGTCTCAAGAAAATTTACAACATCTTTTATGTTCATGAATCCGTTGTTAAAAGTAAAAGTAATATCATTTTAATTTCAATGAAGCTAATCCGGTTAATTTTACAGCTATGGCAAACTATGTAAACATAAACGGTAAAATTCTTTTGCATGAAGAAGCAGGAATACCCATAAACAATCGCGGCTTTCGTTATGGTGATGGGTTATTTGAAACAATGAAAATGATCAGCGGTGAAATACCCTTAATAAGTTATCATTTCGAAAGATTGTTCGCTTCATTAGATATTCTTCATTTTACCCGCCCCGCTTTTCTTACGGCTGGTTTTCTTTCGCAGCAAATTCAGGACCTGGCACATAAAAACGGGCATTCATCTATGTCAAAAATCAGGTTAACAATCTATCGCGGAAATGGAGGATTGTTTGATGACGGGGACGAGGCAACCAATTTTCTAATAGAAACTTATAGCTTACAGGATGCATTTGTTCAATTTAATCATGCAGGAATTATTGCGGATATATACCCTGATGCATTTAAGAGTTGTGACAAATTCAGCAATATAAAAAGCAACAATTTTCTGCCTTATGTAATGGGCGCCCTCTGGGCCAAAAATAATCAGGCAGATGAAGCCTGTATTCTTAATGCCTACGGCCGAATTGCTGATGCAACCATCTCAAATATTTTTATAATATCGAACGGTATAATAAAAACGCCTTCGCTGGAAGAAGGATGTATAAGTGGAGTGATGAGAAAATTTTTGCTGCATACATTTATGAAAAACGCTATAGCGTTTGATGAAACGAAAATTTCCATAACAGATATGCTTGAGGCAGATGAAGTTTTTGTAACAAACAGCACTTATGGAATTAGATATATTAATAAAATAAAAGACAGTGTGTATTCTTACGAAACTGCATTGAGTTATCACAATAAATTTATACTTCCATTATACACTAACCAATAATTAAATTGATGAAACATAAGCCAGTAATTATAGTATTAATAATGCTTTGTATAAACCTGTTCGCACAAGGTCAGCCAATACTTTCTTTAAAGGAACGGGCAGTGGTACAGGATGACTTACTGAAAGAAAGGCTCGATAATTTGTTGCCCGGTTTAATGCGCGTAAATGGAATAGACATGTGGATCATAATAGCCAGGGAATATAACGAAGACCCGGTAGCAAGCACCATGCTGCCTGCTACCTGGCTGCATGCACGCCGCCGGACTATTTTTGTTTTTACTGACAAGGGCAACGAGGTTGAACGGTTGCGCCATTGCACGGTATGATGTAGGTGACATTTTTAAAGGATCGTGGAACCCTGAACAACAACCTAATCAATGGCAAAGGCTGGCAGAAATAATACAGGAAAGAGCACCGCAAAAAATCGGAATTAATATATCTGCTGAATTTGCACATGCCGACGGGTTAACAAAATCTGAGTACGATAGTTTAATGCAGTATGTACCCATAACGAGCAGGAGTAAAGTAGTAAGTGCCGAAAAATTAGCAGTGGACTGGCTGCAAATAAGAACAGAAAAAGAGCTGGTAATTTATGAAGGCATAGCGCGCATTGCAAAAGATATAATTGCGGAAGCCTTTTCAGAGAGAGTAATTCATCCCGGTATAACAACAACAGAAGATATTGTATGGTGGATGAGGGAACGCGTAGCATCACTCTCATTAGACACGTGGTTCCACCCCACGGTAGATGTGCAAAGAAGTGATGTGAATAGTGGGGATTCGCGAAGATCATTCGCTACACAACCCGATAAAGAAATAATACTTCCCGGCGATCTTGTGCATTGTGATTTCGGCATATCTTATTTGGGATTGCAGACCGACATGCAGCAACTGGCATATGTATTAAAAAGAGGAGAAAAGAATGCCCCTGAATATCTGATAAAGGCACTTGAAAAAGGCAACAGGTTACAAGATTTACTTACCCGCCAATTCGCCACTGACAAAAGCGGAAACCAGGCTTTGCTTTCTGCATTATCACAGGCTAAAAAGGAAGATATAAAAGCATCTGTTTACAGCCATCCAATCGGTTACCATGGTCATGGTTCAGGCCCATCCATTGGTATGTGGGACATGCAGGATGGAGTAAAGGGAAGCGGGGATTATTTATTTCAAAATAACACTGCTTATGCCATTGAATTAAATGCTGCAGTTAAAATACCTGAATGGAATAACAAAGAGATAAGAATTATGCTTGAAGAACAAGGAGTCTTTACAAATAAAGGGGTGTATTATATGGATGGCAGGCAAAAATCACTGATGCTCATACCATCGAAAAGTGCACATTTATCAGATAATGATTAAGCCGCTACGTTTACTTTATTTGGTAAACACAGAGTTATTGAACCTGCACCAGAAATATTATTATGATTAAGGGCAGAAGTCTATTCATTATATAATTCTTTACAAATAACTTAAATTGGTTGTGGGCTTCAGAACTAACAGTGTTTCATACATAAGGCGAATGGTTTCTTCAATATCGTTGCGGTGCAACATTTCTACAGTGGTATGCATATACCGCAACGGGATAGAAATAAGTACTGAAGGGCAACCGTCGTTTGCATAGGCAAAACTGTCGGTGTCCGTACCGGTACTTCTGCTAACAGTGCGCATCTGTACATTTATATTTGTTATCTTGGCAACATCCTGCACCACCGTAACAATTTGTTATGCACTGCAGGACCATAAGCAAGTGAAGGACCTTTACCGCAGGCAATATCTCCTTCAATAATCTTATTGATCATAGGGGTTTGGGTATCATGCGTAACATCAGTTATAATGGCAATATTAGGCTTTATGCGACGGGCTATCATTTCAGCACCACGCAACCCAATCTCTTCCTGCACTGCATTTACAACATACAGACCAAAGGGCAATTTTATTTTGTTCTTCATAAGCATACGCGCCACTTCTGCAATCATAAAACCACCTATACGGTTATCAAAAGCACGACCAATATAGTAATCATAACCAATTTCATCAAAACCATCCTGGTAGGTTACTACAGCACCTATGTGAATGCCTGAATCTTCTACCTCCTTTTTATTTCGTGCACCACAATCCAGAAAAAGATTTTCAACCTTTGGTTGCGGTTCTTTATGGTCGCTGTTGCTTAATACGGGTGTGAATGGCGGGCCATCCAAACACTGCCTTTACCGGACCCTTATTGCCATGTATAAGTACCCTCATTGCAGGAGCAATCTGGTGATCTACACCACCATTACGTTTGCAATAAATCAAACCCTGGTCAGTAATATAATTTACAAACCAGCTTATCTCATCAGCATGAGCTTCTATTACTACTTTAAAAGGTGCATCAGGATTTATTACACCAACCGCCGTTCCGTAAGGATCGGTGAATTGCGAGCCGTAAATGGAGAAACATAATCTAACCATACGCGCTGCCGCCGCACTTTCAAACCCAACAGGTGATGGCGTATTAATGTAATTTTTAAAAAATGTAAGGATGTTTCAGTTAAAAGTTACGTGTTTGGTTATTGTTTTCTTTTGTTTTGCCATTTGAACAATTAATTAGTAATTAAAACACCGAAAATGCCGCAAATTGCTTTTACCAGCATTAACCCGTCTATAACTGCAAGATAATAGAGAATTGATTTCCGTTGTTGCAGAGACCATGCTACCATAATCAACATAATAAAAGGTCAATAATTTAAAAGCGATTCGAATGGCAGGAAATTGTAGGGCAGATACAAACAGTATGTAACTGATAGCAATCCAATCACACTGAGGGGAATAATTATATAGAAAATGAGTTTGTCGTAGACCTGCAATTCGCACCACGAAAGTCTTTGAGCTGTTGGTTGTGATCTGCAGCATAATCTTTAATGTCGAACATAATACTGAGTACGGTGATAAACATCCAGTTCTTTATAAACAGGAAAAAGCCATACAAAGTAAGCTCGATGGTATATACCTGTTTCCAGCTGATTAAATAGAAGTGGATATATCGTAACCATCCCGCCCATGAAAATCCAATAAAAAAAGGTTTTAACCAACCGGTTTGCCGGAGGTTTAACTGAATTAGATTGCTGAATGATAAACCATAATACAAAAGCGCTATGATAGGGAAAACCACTGTTTCTGCCCATTGAAGCATGGAAAAATGCTGCAGGTTAGTAAAATAATTTATAGCAAAGTAAATTCCGATACCGGCTACAATCATTGCAAATAATGCCTGCGTGGTTTTAACAAGAGCGTCGATTTCTTAAATACCATTGCGACCGCCTGTTTAATGTTTCCGGATTGATCTCTCCCAAATATGCCTGCATATAAAAAACAACAATTGCGGCATACAATAAAAAGTAATACCAAACACTGTTTAGTTTTACCTGTTGCTGAAGGCTTGCTTCTACCGAAAGGGCTACGGCACATATACCATAAAAATGGTTGCCATAGAAAATACTTTCACGAAGCTTTCTTATCAAAGCTTATCTTTTAATAAGTACTATTGGGGGTGAGTATGCTGTATCACTCGCATTACCGGCTTTATCATGCAGCACAAATTTAAATACGGCAGTGTCATTTGTAGAGGGGCAGGCAGGTTCTTTTATTGCAGGGTAACCAAGGTTAATACCGTAGGAAAATCTAACCTGAATTTCGCCCTTTGCATTTCCCTGTTCGGGCAAATCGGTTGGTATGGGATATAAAAATTCAAAAAAGCTTTCGGCACAGTTTGGTGCATCTTTCTGAACATACAGAGAATCCTGTATATCGCCCTCTTTGTCAGTGAAATCAAGGGTAAAAATGATCGACTGATCCGGGTATAAAACCGTAGTGTTAACACCGGTAAATGTTAATTGAGGTTTCGTGGTAAATGTATCTTTATTGCACGCTAAAGAAAATATGAGAAGGCTGGCTGCCAGTGATAATTTTGCTTTCATCTTTTGTAATTACATTTCAAATTTAAACAAAACAAAGTAACCTTAAATTGTGAACGACGCGTTTGTTAACAATATTTTCCGGAATGGAGATTTTACTTCACTTGCATTTGAAGCATGGAACCATCAATTTCAAACAAATAATGTATACAGGCATTGGTGCAATGCAATCTCAAAAACATTGCCACCAAAAAATTTATCCTCGATCCCATTTTTACCAATAGGTTTTTTTAAAAGCCATAAAGTTATAAGTGGCGGGCAGGCCACATCCACAGTTTTTGAAAGCAGCGGAACCACAGGGGAACTAACAAGCAGCCATTTTGTAAAAGATCCGGACTTATATAAATTATCCTTTACCAAAGGCTTCAGGTTATTTTATAGACAACCAGAAGATTGGTGCATACTGGCTTTGCTTCCGGGATACCTGGAAAGAAAAAATTCATCACTCGTTTATATGGTAAACGAACTCATTAAACAAAGTGGGCATGCACAAAGTGGATTTTATTTGTATGATCATGAAAATTTAGAAAAGGCTTTATCCCTCCAAGAGAAAAACAAACAAAAAACGCTTCTAATTGGTGTAACATATGCACTCGCTGGATTTTGCCGAAAAACATCCCATACCATTATCCAATACCATTGTTATGGAAACAGGTGGAATGAAAGGAAAGCGTAAAGAAATAACACGGAACGAGGTGCATGAAATCCTTAAATCGCGCTTTAAGACTTCGGCTATTCATTCAGAATATGGTATGACAGAATTATTAAGCCAGTGTTATTCTCAGGGCAATGGCCGGTTTTTTCCCCCACCCTGGCTTAAAGTTTTTGTTCGCGACGAAGATGATCCCTTTTCGTGTACTAACCACAGGCAGGGGGGCATTAAATATTATTGATCTTGCAAACATTTACAGCTGTTGCTTTATTGCCACCGACGACCTTGGAATTGTTTTTACGGATGGTTCGTTCGAAGTGCTTGGTAGAATTGACAGCAGCGATGTGAGAGGTTGCAGTTTAATGACGATCTAACTATATATTTGCACCGGCAAATTAATTGCCCAGGTGGCGAAATTGGTAGACGCACTGTGTTCAGGTCGCAGCGTTCGCAAGGATGTGCTGGTTCGAATCCAGTCCTGGGCACAAATAATATTCCCCGGTTTTTCCGGGGTTTATTTTTTTAATAATTTTTAATTTTCTACGCATTGTATCTTCCCTAATAAAGCCCTTTTAACAATGAAAAAAATCATCCTAAGTATTTTCGGATTTTTACTAACCGAAAGTTTGTTTGCGCAGGAAACGAGTTTCCGAATTAACCAGGCAGGATATTTTACTTCGCGTGATAAAATAGCTGTAATAATTAACTGGCATGGAGAAAAAGATTTCACCCTGGTAAATAAGAATACCGGTGATCACGTATATAAAGGAGAATTTTCTAAAGAAATCAATTCTAAAAATTCTTCAACAACTACCCGTATTGCTGACTTTTCACTTTATACAAAACCCGGGCAATACTTTTTACAAACAAAGGATGGCAGCAGGTCGTACGATTTTATAATTAACGATGATTACCTAAACCCGGTGGTTACATCAGCCATCAAATCATATTTTTTTCAACGTGCCTCTATCCCATTAAGTGCTGAGTATGCAAGTAAATGGAAGAGGGAAAAAGGTCATCCTGATGATAGTATAGTTGTTCATGCTTCAGCGGCTTCCCCCTCCAGGCCCGAAGGCACTATAATAGCATGCCCGGGCGGTTGGTACGATGCAGGAGATTACAATAAGTATATTGTAAACTCTGGCATTTCCATGGCTACACTTTTAATGGCTTATGACGATTTTCCAAAGTACTTTAATACCTTATCTACCAGCATTCCGGAAAGTGCCAACAACCTGCCAGATATATTGGATGAGATATTATATAACCTGAGGTGGATGCTAACCATGCAGGACCCTGAAGATTGGGGCGTTTATCACAAATGCACCAATGCTGCCTTCGATAAAATGATTATGCCTGCCAATGCAACATTGCCCCGTTATGTAGTGCAAAAAAGTACTGCAGCTGCATTGAATTTTGCGGCTGTTATGGCACATTCATACCGCGTGTTTAAAGCTTTTGAAAATGAATTGCCCGGCTTGTCAGACAGTTGCCTGCATGCAGCAGAAAATGCATGGCGTTGGGCAGAAAAAAACCCATCAGTTATTTATGATCAGCAATTGATGAACAATATATATGAACCGGATATTTCTACTGGCGAATACGGCGACTCGCAGTTAAACGATGAATGGTTTTGGTGTGCAAGCGAAATGTATCTTTTAAATCATGATGAAAAGTTTCTTGCTGCAGTTAAAAGCAAATTACCGGCGACCTTTTCTGTTCCTTCCTGGAACAATACCTATGCACTTGGCTTTTTCTCATTATTAAGCGATTCAGGTTTAGATGCATCCCTGTCGGGAAACATTAAAAAAATGGTGACCAGCTTTGCTGATACTATGGTCGCATCGTCCGGTGCAAATGCCTTTAAAACCATCATGGGAACCTCAGTCTCTGATTTTAACTGGGGAAGCAATTCAAATGCATTAAACCAGGGTATGATTTTAATTAAAGCTTTCAATATTACTGGTGAAAAAAAATATGCGGATGGGGCTTTAAGCAATATGGATTATATTCTGGGTAGAAATGCAACGGGTTACAGTTTTGTAACAGGCATGGGAACAAAAACGCCCTTATACCCGCATCACCGCATTTCCATTGCAGATGGAATTGATGAACCCGTTCCGGGGCTTTTGGTAGGTGGGCCAAACCCTGGTATGCAGGATAAATGCCATTATGATTTTTTTGAGCCGGAAACGGCTTATAGTGATACAGACTGCAGCTATGCATCTAACGAGGTTGCTATAAACTGGAATGCACCGCTTGTATATGTGTCAGGTGCTTTGGATGCCATTATGAATAGAAAAAATTGAAAGATGACGAAAACCAATAAGTCGATATTTCCTTATGACCAAACACTGATCCAGGAATATCCCTTAATTACAAGAGAAGAGATCGGGAAGAAATTAAAAACATCGGGCAAGGCTTATGAACACTGGCGAAACCTCCCCTTTAATAAAAGGGCTGAAATATTATTGAAAGCCGGGCAAATTTTAAAAGAAAAGTCAGGTGAACTGGCAACCCTCATTACCAACGAGATGGGCAAGGTAAAAAAAGAAGCGGTAGGTGAAGTTGAAAAATGCGCCTGGGTTTGTGAATACTATGCTCAAAATGCTGAAAGAATTTTAAAAGATAAAGTTGTGGATGCGGGGCTTAATCAAAGCTTTATTGCATACGAACCCATCGGAACTGTTATGGCGGTAATGCCCTGGAACTTTCCCTTTTGGCAGGTTTTTAGGTTTGCTGCGCCCACCCTCATGGCAGGGAATACCGGCATGCTGAAGCATGCAAGCAATGTAATGGGTTGTGGTAATGCCATTCAGCAGGTATTACTTGAAGCGGGTGCCCCGGATGGTCTTTTTCAACATGTGATCGTGGGAGTAGAAGACCTGGAATATATTGTTGCAGATAATGCTATAAAAGCGGTTACCCTAACGGGAAGTGAAAAAGCAGGGGCATCATTCGCCTCCCTCGCTGCAAAAAATATAAAAAAGCCGGTACTGGAATTAGGCGGTTCCGATGCCTTTATAGTTTGTGCTGATGCAGATATTAAAAAGGCGGCGGAAGTAGCGGTACAATCGCGCATGCAAAATGCAGGGCAAAGTTGTATTGCTGCAAAAAGGTTTATTGTGGTTCAAAATGTTTTAGATCAATTTATAAATGAAGTAACCTCAATCATAGAGAAACTTCACCAGGGAAATCCTTTTGATGCTAATGTCACTACGGGTCCCATGGCAAGAATTGACCTGGCAGAAACCTTAAACGAACAAATGAAAAATTCGATAAAGAAAGGAGCCAAACTTATTGTGGGCGGTGAAATGAATGGCGCGAATTTTTCCCCGGCATTAGTTACTCAAATTACAGAAGATATGCCCGCTTTTTGCGAAGAAACTTTCGGACCCCTTGCCCCTATAATAGGCGTAAAAAATGAGGTTGAAGCAATAAGCATGGCCAATAAATCTTCATTTGGCTTGGGAAGCAGTATCTGGACCACTGATACGGATAAGGGCATTTCCCTTGCAAGAAAGATTGAGGCTGGGAGTGTCTATATTAATTCAATGATGAAATCTGACCCCAGGTTTCCGTTTGGTGGAATTAAAAGATCGGGTTTTGGCAGGGAACTGGGCAACGAAGGCATGATGGAGTTTGTAAATATTAAAACCATAGTAGCGGAATAGGGTTACCTAAAAATAAAAAAGGGCCTGAATAGAAATCCAGCCCTGTTAAATTCCAATATCCTATGAAAATCCGTTAATAGTTAATCAATTGGCATACCAACTATTATTTAAGCGGTTTCTGCCTGTAATGCTACTTTTTTTCCAGAAAATAGAAATATTCCAATTCATTTTGGGAGGAAATTCTGGGATTATTCTATTGTTCCCCTGCTTCAGTGCTTTTAATGCTTACAGAAGGTCTTATAACATACCAGATTGACCTACTTTTGCGTTGAATACCTCATACATTTACTTTAATATAATCTTGAGAGCTCCACTATACCTATTCCTCATTACTTTATTAGCTTCTACCGCCTTAAAGGCGCAGGTTCAGGCTAATTTTTCGGCCACTGTTGTTTCCGGTTGTTCTCCGCTACAGGTTCAGTTTAATGACTTTTCTTCGGGAAGTCCTACCCAATGGTATTGGGATTTTGGTGACGGACAATCTTCAACCCAAAAAAATCCTGTTACAACCTATATAAATGGGGGGTCTTATACCGTTAAGCTGTTTGTAAAAAACAGCACCTCGCAGGATTTTAATGAAAAACCAGGTTACATAAAAGTTTCAGCAACGCCTCTCGTGTCATTTTCTCAATCTGCCGATTCAGGTTGCGCACCTTTGAGTGTTGATTTTACCAATACAAGCAGCCTGTTTGGTGAGCCTGTTAGCGAATGGTTATGGGATTTTGGTGATGGAAGTCTTTCAAATCTTCAAAACCCTTCTCATACATATGGAGCCGGCATTTTTAGCGTTCTTTTACGTGTTACAACAACCTCCGGTTGTACTTCATCCATATTAAAAACAGATGGGGTCAGGGCTGGTACAAAGCCAGTCGCCAGGTTTAGCGGCACCCCATCAGATGGCTGCGGTTCGGTGATAAGAAATTTTACCGATGAATCATCCGGAAATATAACGGGGTGGAACTGGGATTTTGGTGATGGTGGATTAAGAACTGAACAAAACCCAAATTATCATTTTCAGGATACCGGTTGGTTTAACGTGAAACTAAAAGTAAGCAGTAACGGGTGCATCGATTCTTTTCAGCGCGATAATTACATGCACGTAATTGGTCCTATTGCCATTATTAGCGAAACCGTAGATTGTTCTGACCGTTATACCGTAACCTTAAAAAATAAATCTATAGGAGACCGTTCGTGGTCCTGGAAATTTGGTGACGGAGATACCTCAACAACAAAAAATCCTGTTCACACCTATAAAAAACCAGGTGTATATCTTGCGGAACTAACTGTAAAGGGAGCAACATGTTCAGATAAAACAACTGATTCTGTTTTTATTATTATTCAAAATCCGCAGATTAGTCTTTCTCCATCAAAAAGCAGTTATTGCAAGGGAGATAGCATTTTATTGCAGGCTACAAATTACGATTCAGCCACGGCAAAATCGTGCTCCTGGCGTTTTGGAGATGGAGATTCAACCGGCTACGGTGCGTATATTTTTTCAGTTTCACATATCTATTCCCAGCCGGGCAGCTATAGAGTAGCCTTGTATTTTAAAGACAAGTCTAACTGTGTAGATACCACCCGAACAACCATTGTGGTAAATGGGCCCACAGCCCGTTTTAGTTTTACATCACCGGCCTGTGTTAATACACCTGTAACGTTTAGCGACAATACTAATTTAAATGGAGGTCCACCTATAAAAAGTTATTTCTGGAATTATGGAGATGGGAATTTCGCAACAATGTCGGCACCACCCTTCACCAATACGTATGTGTTTCCGGGAGATTATTCTGCCAGTATGCAGGTAGAAGATATTAACGGATGTAAGGATACCGTCGCAAAAATTGTAAAAGTTTTCGATATTCCTAATACCAATGCAGGTAAAGATACCCTGCTTTGCCAGGGAAAATCGGTGCGGTTAACGGCAACCGGTGCAGCCTCATTTGTATGGAGCACCGATGCATCATTAAGCTGTACAGATTGCAATAACCCTCTCGCAAACCCAAAGGTTACCACCAGTTATATTGTAACTGGGTATAACCCTTCGGGCTGTTCAAAAAAAGATACTATTACCGTAACCGTTATTCCCAAACAAAAACTTTCTGCACAGCCATCAAGTTATACAATTTGTGAAGGTGAAACTATACAGTTTAATGTATCGGGTATGGAAAACTATTCGTGGCAGCCCATAACGGGTTTAAGCAATGCCAGTATACCAGACCCCGTGGCAACTCCTTCCTCAAACATAACTTACACGGTTACGGGTACAGACAAAGGTGGATGCTTTACAGATAAAATTGATATACCTGTTGCCGTAAACCCATCCCCCTCGGTGGATATTTCGGTACCTTCTGTAGTGATCGTACCGGGCACATCATTTCAGATAAATTCCACTTCGAGCAGCGATGTTATTTCATACAACTGGGTTCCCTCAAAAGACCTATCCTGCAGCGATTGTCCGGAGCCTGTTGCAACGCCTCCATCAGATATTACCTATTATTTAAATGCTGCAAATTCCTTTGGCTGCATAAGCAAAGACAGTATTACCATATTTCTTGTTTGTAATAAAGAAACCGTATTTGTTCCCAATACATTTTCACCCAATAAGGATGGGGTTAACGATGACTTCTTTCCGCGCAGTAATGTTAGCCTAAATATAAAATCATTCAGGGTATTTAACCGGTGGGGGCAGAAGGTGTACGAAAAAACAGATTTTCCGGCAAATAATGCACGTGCTGGTTGGGATGGGCGATACCAGGGAGTATTGCAACCACCGGACGTTTATATTTATGTTATGGAAATAACCTGCGCAAATGGGCAGACCTTTATACACCGTGGCGATGTTTCAATTATAAGGTAATTTCAGGTTTCAGAATTATTGTTTTCTGCTATACAGAATGAAATACTTTTGTGCTTCAGAAAATTTTTATGATTTCAGTACAATTAACCAGGGCACAGGAAGATTACGGTTTTACCGTAGAAGATGCTTATGGAAATAAAGTGAATCTCGATACAAGCCCCGAAACCGGTGGAAAAAACTTTGGGGTAAGGCCTATGCAATTATTGTTAATGGCTTTAGGTGGCTGCAGCGCCATCGATGTTATCAGCATTTTAAAAAAACAAAGGCAAACCGTTTCCGATTATAAAATGGTAATCAGCGGAGAAAGGGAACACGATAAAGAACCTTCGTTATGGAAATTTATACTCGTGGAGTTTCATTTATATGGTGATATAGATAAAGACAAAGCCGAAAGAGCAGCCGAACTTGCCATGAACAAATATTGCTCGGTTGCATTTACCTTATCCGGTTCAGGCACCGAGATCAAATGGCAGGTGTTCATCCATAATTAACTTCTATTAAATTTTCTCATTTTTACTTAAACTGATTATGGATAACCACGAAAAACAGCATCAATCCACAAAAGCTATCCGTATCCAAACCCCTAAAACGGGTGAAATGGAACATTCAACACCGCTGTTTTTAACAAGCAGTTTTACATTTCATAATGCAGAAGAAATGCGGGATGCTTTTGCCGATGAAAATGATGAAAACATTTACAGCAGATTCAGTAACCCAAACACAGACGAATTTATTTTAAAAATGTGTGCGCTTGAAGGCGCTGAGGCTGGCTTTGCCACGGCAACCGGCATGGCAGCAGTGTTTTCTTCTTTTATGGCGTTACTAAAAAACGGTGATCATCTTATTTGTTGCAGTTCGGTTTTTGGAAGTACGTATACACTAATTAATAAATACTTACCCCGGTATGGCATAGAATGCACATTGGTACCGGCAGATAACATGAAGGCATGGGAAGAAGCTGTTAAGCCCAATACCAAAATGATATACCTGGAAACACCTACAAATCCGCAGCTGGAAATTATTGACCTGGAATGGGCAGGAAAACTTGCAGAAAAACATAACCTGATTTTAAACGTAGACAATTGTTTTGCCACACCACTTTTGCAACAACCATTAAAACTGGGCGCACACCTGTCTGTACATTCAGCAACAAAATGGATTGATGGCCAGGGCAGGGTGCTGGGTGGAGTTATAGTTGGAGATAAAAAGCTGGTGCACGAAATTTACCTTTTTTGCAGAAATACAGGTCCGGCCATGTCGCCTTTTAATGCATGGGTATTAAGTAAAAGCCTGGAAACATTGGATGTGCGAATGCAACGACATACCGAGAATGCATTATTCCTGGCAGAAAGCCTGCAGAGCCACCCCGCTGTTAGCTGGCTGAAATACCCTTTTCTTCCCTCCCATCCACAATACGAAATCGCAATAAAGCAAATGAAAAATGGTGGAGGTATTTTGTGTTTTGAAATTAAGGGTGGAATTGAAAGCGGCAGAAAGTTTTTAAATGCCCTTAAAATGATATCCATGACTGCAAACCTGGGCGATGCCCGCAGCATTGCCTCCCACCCCGCAAGCACCACGCACAGCAAACTTTCTGAAGAGGAAAGATTATCTGTAGGTATAACCCCCGGGCTCATTAGAATTTCAGCAGGATTGGAACACAGCCAGGATATACTGGACGATATATTGCAAGCCCTTAAAACTGTAGATTAATTTTTATCTTTCGGCGAAATACCGGAACATGAAATTATTTAAATATTGCCTGCTGGTTTTAACCATCATATTTTTTCAGTTTAATGTACTCGCCCAGAATGAGAATATCGATAAGCTAAATCTTCCTTTTACATTTTCAGTTGAACCGGCACCGGAATGGACCAACCTGTTCTACCGCTCAAGCGGGTGGTATGGTGCAGATGGCATTTTTTCTATTCCTTTAAGCGGGATAGATAAAAATAACAACGAGGATAACGATTCTACGCTGCTGTTATTTGGCGATACTTTTATTGGCAACCTGAACGGCGATACACCCTTACCAGGAAGTGTAATGGTAAATAACACGGTAGCGTATTTAACCGGAAATGAACCGGATGCTTCCAAATTACACTTTTATAATAATTCAAACGCTGAGGGAAAGCCAACAGCATTTTTCGTTCCCCAAACTTCTACTGAAGAAAAGCCGCAGCTGTTTTGGTTAGGAGACGGCTTTGTAAATAAAGAAAAAAACAACACAACATATCTCTTTGCCTATAAAATAGAACGCACCGGCGAAGGTGTTTTTGATTTTATAGAACCAGGGGTTTCTATCATTGCACTGCCGGCAGGCAGCAAGCCCCCCTTTAAAGAACAGAGACAAATTGAAACCCCATTTCATATAAATAATAAATATGGAGAAGGAAATTTTGGTGCAGGCGTTTTAGTAAATACCAAATGGAGTGGTGCACCTGGTTCTGATGGATATATATACGTATATGCAACTTTAGGGCAGGATAAAAACCTTGTTGTTGCCAGGGTAAAGCCAGCGGATTATGAAGAAATACCAGCATGGAGGTTTTGGAATGGCAGGGAATGGAGCACAAACGTAAATGATGTGGTGCCCATTACCAACTCCGCATCTAATGAGCTAAGCATGACCCCCTTAAATGATGGCAGGTTTTTACTGGTTTTCCAGGTGCTTGGATTATCTGAAAAAGTAGGAATGAGAATAGCAGAATCACCTGTGGGGCCCTTTAGCGAAATTGTTGAGATCTGGAAAACTCCGGAAATGGATTCTGGTATCTACACCTACAATGCAAAAGCACATTACAATCTTTCAAAGCCGAATGAATTGTTAATAAGCTACAATACAATAACCCTTGATTTCTGGAACGACATTAAAAAAAACGGGCACATCTACCTGCCACGTTTTATAAAACTTAAAATAAACAATAAGTAAAGTAAAGAATATCAATTTTACCCTTGCAGAATTAATCTGGTATAGTTATTGAAAATTATGTTGTGTATTACAAATGCATGATAATAGTTTTAATCAAATTAAACCTGTTATCAGTTTACTTGTCCTAATTAAATCAATTAAAAAAAACAACATAATTTTTATGAAAAAAACAATTTTTTTGGCTGCCTTTTCAACCCTCGTTGGTTTAACGGCAGTATCAGCGCAAACTGAAAAGGAAACTATAACCACCAATGCAAATAATGCAAATGGTCAAATTATGAGCAGGGAAAGTGAAATTTCTGAATTAAGAGATTCTGCTTCACGTGTTCGTGCTTTAAGGGATAATGAACAAAAAAACCTTAATAATGATTACAAGGCAGTTAAAGGTGATTATAATGAAAACAAGCGTTTAGCCCGGAAAGAATTAAATGGAAAAAGCAGTGCTGAAGCATTGGCTAAATACAACATGGATAAAGAAGAATTCTACCAGGATAAAAGGCAATTGAGAAAACAGAGAAGAACCTTTAACCATGCAAAATCTGATGGTGTTATTACGCCAGAAGAAAGAGCACACATGCGTGCTAAATACGAACAGGATAAAAAACATTATATTAAAAATAAAAGACAGTTAGAACGTCAGAAAAAAGAGGTGCGTGATAACAGACCTAATTAAGTTTTCATAATAAAAAAACCGGCTTTTAGCCGGTTTTTTTATGCCTTAAATGCCCGGATTAAATCAAAAAAACGTTCATGAAAAATAATATTTTTCGCTTTAACAAAATTAAATAATCGAAGGGTTCATTTTTGGCATTGTGGTATAGTTATTGAATAATCCGCATTAGAAAAGATAGAGAGCAAAATGCTTTTTACCAACAATATTTACCACACTAAATTAAACGTCATGAAAAAGAAATTTTTATTATTTATGGTTTCGGCAGCAGTAGGTTTTACTGTAGCATCTGCACAGGCAGACTCCATTAATAAGGTAGCTCAGAGAGCTAATGAACTGGCTACAGAAAAAATGCGCGATGCTGAAAAATACCGCGATTCAATTAAGAACAGTAATCTTGCAACTGCCCAGGAAAAAGAAGTATTGAATAAAGATTACAATACTGCAGAAAGGCAAATTGAATTCAACAAACAACAGGCAATTAAGCAGTTAAATTCAAACAATGAATTAGACAGCGCCGAAGCACTTCGCCTATACAATCACAACAGAAGAGAACTTAATAAAGATTCTTCTGCATTGCACCGCCAGCACCGTGAACTGGACAAGGCATTAGAAGATGGTTTGACAGATAAAGAAAGGGCTGCAATTCATGAAAAATATATGCAGGACAAAAAACATTACATTGAGGACAAGAAAAAATTGAATCATCAGAAAGATGTTATAACTGATAGCACGCACAAAAAACCTAACTAGTTTTTTAAACGAAAAAAACCGGCGATTGCCGGTTTTTTTTTGCTCGGGATGAAAAAAGCACCATTTAAGGTGCTTTTTTTTTAGAAATTACTTGGCAACAATACCCCGCCGTTTTCAACGCTTAAAAACTCGCGGATAAAAAGTATAATTTTTTTCATGTGGTATAATTATTATTGTAAATAATAATCATAAGATTATCGACAGATTAATAGATTTAATAAGCCTTATACAAAACCTTGTTAAAGAGCGTTGTTATATTATACTCCACTAAAATGCTTATATAATGAAAAGGAACTTTTTATTAATACTCCTGATTTTAATTACCAACCTAACTGCATTCCAAAAATTATCTGCCCAAAAATTGTTTTATGTGTTTGCACATGGCAGGTACGACGCGGCATCTTTAGATAACAGCGGAAGCAACAATTATACAGCAGGTATCGGGGCAGAGGCAGGGGTAGGAATTGGGGCTAACAACACTTTTTTCAATGGCACAATAGGATATACCAACTTTATTTCTACCTCTCAAAATATAAATGGTGACTTAAAATATATTCCGGTAAAAGCGGGTATCAGGTATTATTTACCGCTGCCGGTTAAACTTCTTTTCATTAATACAAATGCAGGGGTTGGAATTTTAAAAAATGCTTCAGATCAAAGTTCTCACACAAGCTTCGCAGCAGATGCCGGCGCTGGTGTAAAACTGGGAGCATTTGAAGTATTAACCAGTTTAGATGCAATAAAAGAACGGGCACCGGTGGGTTGGTTAACCTGGTGGAATATTAAGGCAGGTTTAAGATTTGGATTATAATTTTTCAGCAAAAATCTTAATTCTAACCCGGCAAATATTTTCTAAAAGATAATACGGCAAGTAAATTATTGAATGAGATTTTTGGCTTCTGGTAAGTTGAACGATAGTTTATCGCAATCTTATTTCTCGGATCCCTTGCAGGAAGAACAGGCATTGCAATATTTTTTTTAACTGCATCCATTTCATACAATTTCAATAACATAAAATAATTATGCCTTTTGTCTGTTGGGGTAATACGAATGTTTCTTCCGGAAAGAGTTTGTGTAAATTTTCTTCTCATAGGTTAACCATTAAATTCTAGATGATGTTGTTAGCTTAAAAAATCTCTTCTTCCTAAATGCCAACGGCTAATTTTAAAAAGGATTAAAATTAAAATAACAATTCTTTTGCCAAATCCTGCAGAGGGTTTTATCCACCTGATATCCTCACACCCATAGGTTATACCGTCTAATTTCAGGATTTTACCGTATAAAAAAAGATAAATCGTTGCTGCTTTTCTACACAAATGACTTTTTATTGCTTCCATATAGCCATAGCCTATATCAAAATAAATCAGCAGGGAAAGCAAAGCGGCACACTATTTCGTTTTATTTGCTTAAATAATTAATGATGGTCTATCATTTCAGGAAGTTCTTTTTCCTTGTTTTAATTTTTTGGGGATGCAATTCCGAAACCAAAACGGCGAAAAAATCTCAAACAAAATCCGATACTGCCGGCGCAATAATTCACTCAGCCGATCCGGAAAAGAATAATGATCCATTTGACACTGCAGAATATGCCAAAAAATATGAGGCATTATCTAATGGAGATTCTACAGGCAAATGGTTATTGAATCATACTATTCCTTCAAATAAACCTTTATTACCATTTAACCGCATCGTAGCTTACTATGGAAATTTTTATTCAAAGGGAATGGGCATATTGGGAGAACTGCCCGAAAAAGAAATGCTGCAAAGATTACAGCAGGAGGTCGATAAATGGAAGGCTGCAGATTCTACCATGCCTGTAATACCAGCAATACATTATATCGCAGTAACCGCACAGGTTGCACCGGGCGATGGTGGAAAATACCGGTTGCGAATGCCTGCTTCGCAAATTGATTATGCACTTGAAGTTGCAAAAAAAATTAATGCCATTTTATTTATAGATATTCAAATAGGATTAAGTACCCTGCAGGCAGAATTACCCGCACTGGAAAAGTATTTATCTATGCCCAATGTTCACCTTGGCATAGACCCCGAGTTTTCAATGAAAAGTGGTGCGCGCCCAGGCAAAGAAATCGGAACTTTTGATGCCTCGGACATTAATTATACCCAGGATTATCTTGCAGAACTGGTTAAAAAAAATAACCTGCCTCCGAAAATTCTGGTTATTCACCGGTTTACACAGGGCATGGTTACCAACTATCAAAAAATAAATGATAATCCCTCGGTTCAGGTGGTAATGGATATGGATGGATGGGGTTTCTCAGCAAAGAAAATTAATACTTACCAGCGTTTTATTTTCAATGAACCTGTTGAATACGCCGGATTTAAAATATTTTATAAAAATGATATTCGGGGGCAGGGAGAAAAAGAAGTAATGCAACCAAAACAGCTTTTGCAATTAACCCCTAAACCTGTTTATATACAATACCAATAACAACTGTTTGTTATTCTTTTTAATTATTGTTGTGCGCTAAATAAATGCAGCGAATACGCTGCCCATTCTGCATATATACATTTCAAGGCTTTATATTTACAGGTTATTGTGCTAATAGATTTACACTGTATGGTAAAAGCACTGATCATCATATAAAAAATGTAAACTGGCTGTATGCAGGTATTGAAATTTGGTGGAACCTCAGTTGGATCACCTGAAAGTATTGAAAAAGTAATATCAATTGTAAAGGAAAGATTTAGTGGTAAAACAATGGTTGTGGTTGTTTCGGCTTTCAGCGGCACCACAGATGCTTTACTGCGGTGCGGCACTATGGCCGCAGAAGGTAATGAGAACTACAAAGAAGATCTGCAGCAAATAGAACAAAGGCACATGAATGCTGTTAAAGCGCTTATACCCGTTCAACAACAAAGCAGTCTTTTAAGTTTTGTAAAAAAAACATGTAACGACATAGAAGACCTTTGTAACGGTATTTTTTTGCTGAGTGAATTTTCTCCCCGAACTATAGACAGGCTTTCCAGTTATGGAGAACTTTTATCCTATAAAATAATTTCATGTGCATTCTCATCACGGGGTATTGCAACAGAAGGCGTAGATGCCAGGAAACTTATTAAAACCACTTCAAACCATGGTATGGCCGTGGTTGATTTTAGTGTAACTGACAGTAATATTGAAAATACTTTAAAAGAACATGCAGATAAATTATTAGTGATACCGGGTTTTGTTGCATCCGACACCAACAATATAACCACAACACTTGGCAGAGGAGGATCAGACTACACGGCTGCAATTATTGCGGCAGCTGCAAATGCAGATGCATTAGAAATATGGACAGATGTGAATGGTATGATGACTGCCGACCCACGATGGGTTTTAAACGCAAAAATTATCTCTAACATTTCTTACCAGGAAGCTATGGAGTTGTCTCATTTTGGCGCCAAGGTTATTTACCCGCCCACCATTCAGCCTGCATTAAATAAAAACATTCCTATCTGGATTAAAAACACATTTGAAAAAGATAATTACGGTACCCTTATTAAACACGATCCCGAAAGCAACGGAAATATAATAAGAGGAATTTCAAGCATAAATAATATTGCACTGCTAAGCCTTGAAGGTAGCGGCATGGTGGGGGTTCCCGGGTTCTCAAAAAGATTGTTCGAGTCCATTTCAAATGCATCCATAAATGTTATTCTTATTACCCAGGGCTCTTCAGAGCATTCCATTTGTGTTGCCGTAGAAAAATCATATGCAGAAAAAGCCAGGCAGGCAATTGACGCTGCATTTTCAACAGAAATAGAATTACAGAAAGTAGAGCCATTGAATATCGAAAATGAATTGTCAATAGTTGCTCTCGTTGGGGAAAGCATGAAAAGCCATCCCGGAATAAGTGGTAGAATGTTTGGCGCGCTTGGGCGCAATGGCGTAAATGTTCGGGCCATAGCGCAGGGTTCATCAGAAAGAAACATAAGTGCAGTTATAGCCACAAAAGATGTGCGTAAAGCCATTAATGTTTTGCACGAAGAGTTCTTTGAAACGGTATATAAACAAATAAATCTTTTTATTGCAGGTACAGGAAATGTTGGCAGCAAATTGCTTAACCAGCTTAAAGCAACAACATAAATTCATACAGCAAAACCTGCACCTGCAAATACAGGTGGCGGGCATAGCAAATAGCAGAAAAAACATTATTAAAGAAGATGGAATTGACCTTAACAACTGGAACCAGTTACTCGATGCTTCAGAGGGTGGTGATATACAAACTTTCTGCAACCAGATCATCAGTAAAAATTTACGCCATTCGGTTTTTATAGATGTTACTGCAAGCGACCAGGTGGCTAAAGTTTACGACCGCTTATTGCAAAAAAGTATTTCGGTGGTTGCGTGTAATAAAATAGCATGTTCATCTTCCTACGATTATTATTTGCGGTTGAAGGAACTTGCCGGTGAATTTAATACCAGCTTCTTATTCGAAACCAATGTCGGTGCAGGTCTGCCTGTTATCGGCACGCTGAACGACCTTGTACGCAGCGGCGATATTGTACACAAAATTGAAGCAGTGCTTAGCGGCACGTTGAATTTTGTTTTTAATAATTATAATGGTGAACGTCCATTTGCAGAAGTTGTGAGGCAGGCACAGGCTGAAGGTTATACTGAACCCGACCCCCGCCTCGATCTTAGCGGAACAGACGTAATGCGCAAGATCATGATTCTCGCAAGAGAAACCGGAGAGAAATTTGAACTGAATGAAATTGCCAATAAATCTTTCATGCCTCCGTCTTGCATGGAAGGCAGCATTGAAAATTTTTATGCTGAAATGCTGAAGCATGAAGATCATTTTAAAAAACTTTACCAGCAGGCAGCAGACAATAATAGCAAACTAAAATTTGTTGCCAAATATGCAGATGGCAAAGCCTCGGTGGGCTTGCAACATATAGATGCGCAACACGATTTCTATCATTTATATGGTAAGGATAATGTTGTTTTATTTTATACCGACAGGTACAATGAGCAACCCCTTGTAATTAAAGGCGCCGGTGCCGGTGCTGAAGTTACTGCCTCGGGGGTGTTTGCAGATATTATGCGTGCCGCCAGATTTAATTAACACGCATGAAAAAAATCACATTAAAATCGCCCGCAACTGTTGCCAACCTTGTGTGTGGATTTGACATTTTGGGAATGGCTTTAAAAGAACCGTGGGACGTTATGGATTTGGAACTTTTAGATCAACCCAACATCTTTATTGAACATACCGATGAATATAACCTTCCGGCAGAACCTGAAAAAAATGTGGCAGGTGCGGCCCTGCTTGCATTGCAGGAGGCTTATGGTAAGCCCGTTGGTTTTAAGGTTACAATAAATAAATGTATTAAGCCGGGGAGCGGTCTTGGATCAAGTGCTGCAAGTGCTGCAGGCGCTGTTGTTGGAGCAAACAAACTGTTGGGCAATCATTTTTCTAATGAAGACCTCGTTCGATTTGCAATGCACGGAGAAAAAGTAGCAAGCGGTGTTAAACATGCTGATAATATTTCACCCTGCATTTATGGTGGTGTGGTGCTTATCCGTTCTATATTTCCATTAGATATTATTCCGCTCAAAGTGCAGCCCATTTATGTAACAGTTGTACACCCGCAAATAGAAGTGAGAACTTCTGATGCCAGGCAAATATTAAGGAAGGAAGTAAAATTGAAAGATGCCATACGACAGTGGGGAAATATTGCGGGGCTGGTAACAGGTTTTCTTCAAAACGATCACGCACTCATAGGCCGGTCGCTGGAAGATGTAATAATTGAACCTGTTAGAAGTATACTTATACCAGGCTTTGCACAGGTTAAAAAACAATCATTAGAATCCGGTGCCCTGGGGGGCGGAATCTCCGGAAGCGGACCCTCTGTATTTATGTTATGCAGCGAAGAAAATACTGCGAATAACGTGCAGACAATTATGAACGATATCTACAGCAAAATAGGCATTGATTATAAAACCTACGTTACCACCATCAATACGAATGGTGTGGAGATAATCGATTAAACTTTTGAATAATTCATGAATTATTTTAGTCTCAATAACAGGAATCATAATGCTCATTTTAAAGAAGCAGTAATACGCGGACAGGCGCCCAATAAAGGATTATATTTTCCTTCATACATTCCTCAACCCGGCCTGGAAATTTTTAGCAGTTTAAAAAATTTGCCCGACCACGAAATCGCATTCAGGGTTATGCAACCTTATGTCGCTGGCTCAATACCTGATAAAGAATTGCAACGTATAGTAGGTGAAACATTAAATTTTCCCATTCCGTTAATCCAGGTTTCTGACAATATTTTTTCCCTAGAATTATTTCATGGCCCGACACTCGCTTTTAAAGATGTAGGAGCAAGATTTATGAGCAGGTGTTTGAGGTATTTCTCATTGAACGATAACCGTAAAATAACCGTGCTGGTTGCTACTTCGGGAGATACCGGTGGCGCAGTTGCCAACGGTTTTTATGAAGTTGATAATGTTGATGTGATAATTCTTTACCCTTCAGGTAAAGTGAGCAACATCCAGGAAAAACAATTGACAACTTTGGGAAAAAACATCAGTGCTTTAGAAATAAACGGAACATTCGATGATTGCCAGGCAATGGTTAAGCAGGCATTTATGGATGAAGAATTAAATGATAAAATGTTTTTAACCTCGGCCAATTCAATCAATGTTGCACGGTGGCTGCCTCAACAGTTGTATTACTTTCTTGCATTAAAGCAATGGATGTTCGACAGCCCACCTGTATTTTCTGTACCGGGCGGAAATTTTGGAAATATTGGCGCAGGAATGCTTGCAAAAGCAAGCGGGCTGCCTGTTAAACATTTTATTGCAGCCTGCAACGCCAATGATGTTATTCCAGAATTCTTAAAGACTGAGAAATTTACGCCAAAGCCTGCTGTTGCAACGCTTTCAAATGCGATGGATGTTGGAGATCCGAGTAACTTTTACCGGTTAATAGAATTATATAATAACGACATTCCTGCAATGAAGCGATCCGTTTCGGGATACAGCATTTCTGATGATGAAACAAAAGATACCATTCGCAAAGTATATAATGAACACCAATATTTACTTGACCCCCATGGTGCTGTGGGGTATCTTTCATTACAGCGAGTACCTTGATAAGAACCCGGGCGAAAAAGGAATTTTTTTAGAAACAGCACACCCTGTTAAGTTTAATGATTCTGTTGAACCGGTTATTAAACGGCAAATAGAAATTCCATCATCCATTCAACCTTATATGAACAGGGAAAAATTATCTGTTACCATGGAAGCTGATTACAGCAACTTTAAAAATTATTTATTAACCCAATAAATAGTGAAGCGATTTTACTGTGTTGCGAGGTCTGCATTTAACCTGCCCCAGCCTGTATAGGTTTTTTTCCTGGGGTATTCGCTTGATGTTGTAACCAGTTTATTTACCACCTCCTCCCGTGTAAAATTTGGAAACCGGCTCCAAACAAGCGCGGCGATACCTGCTGAAGTTGCAGTTGCAACAGAAGAACCACCTACAATGGTGGGTACATCTCCCTGCATTGCAGTTGTAAGGGCATGTAAACCACTGAATCTTTTTTCCATTACAATTACGAAATCAATTTGCTTACCCTTGTGGCAGTCGTCGCATACAATTATTCTGTCATCATAATCTTTAATACCGGTGATCGCCTGCACTTCATCCATCGTTGCAGGAAAGATTACCCCATAAAAAAGGAGGTTAAACTAAATGATGTACCGCCTGCGCAGAACATTAGTTTACCCTTATCGTATGCATAAAGTATGGCATCTTTAATTTGAGATGATGTGGTAATACGCCCCATGCTCATGCTGGTAATTTTAATAGAAGCATCATTACCTGCGAAAACAAAAGCATCGCTTACGCCTTTCACTTCCCGGCTGTCGTCTATTAATACATCAAGTGCTGCATGGCAGGCAACAAGATTGCTGTTATAGGCAACACCACAGGCATTACCATCAGATCCTCTTGGTGCAGCTGCGGCGCCTGACATGGCAGTGCCGTGACCACATAAATCGTTTGTGCTGTTTGAACGGGGCAGCGTAACCATTTTTTCAAGCGTTCTACCGGCAGAGTAACCCTGGTTAAAGTCATTTCCTAAATTTTCCTGGTCGTCGCTCACACCCGAATCAATCACCATTATTTTAATGCCGGAACCAGATGTGCGTGTCCATGCGTTTTGTATACCATGAAAAGAATAATTCCATGAAACTTTTGTATTGGGCTGGGCAATGGTATAATCAACATTATCTACCAGGTTGTTTATTCCAAAATATCCACCACAACCACTACCCCCACCGCTTGTTTCTCTTTCAGCATATTTTACAGGGTCGTAACCCATTGGCTCCACATACCTGATTAAATTACTTTTACGCAGCAATTTTATGGTGCTTAATTGCATTATGATAACATCTGTAACAGGCAAAAAATTTTCTTTCCACACCTCGAGATTTTCTAGCTTTAATGATCGGTTTCCTTTTCTCTCTTCCTGGAATATTAGATGTAGTACCTGCTGTTTTGCCTGCATCCATTTTGCAGAATGAATATCTATTTTGGTTAAGCGTTTTTCCACGTTTCTTTCATCCGCAGGTTTAAAGCCCACCGAAACAATTTTATCATCGCTGTGCATAAGGGCGCTCCATAACATTTCATCTGATGCAGCAGCCCAAATGAACACGCCATGCTGTTCAATTTCTTGTTTAATAAAATTATTTATTTGTTCAACCGTATACAACGGATTGTTTCCTTTTTGCACCTGCCTGTTTTGATGGATTGTTTGTGCATCTTTCTGGCAGGATGCTAACAGCAATATCAGCCCGCAACAGGCTGCTGATAGTTTTCTCATGTGCGGTTTTTAAGTTTGGTAGTTTAAATATATACCAATTTTTAAAAATGCAGATGTGCGGAAAAAACAATAATTAAATGTTGAAATCTGACCTTAACTGAAGCGAGCATTCATTGATAGTAGTGCGAACCGAAAGTATATCTTCTTTTACCTGGTCAGTATTGGGTTCTGTACCAGCTAGTTTATTAAGAGCGTAAACCTTTTGAAGGATGGAGGAAATATTGAGCAATTCAATGCTGGGTTTCATCTTATGTACGCAGAAAAAAACCTGTTTCCAGTTTCCCGCATTATAGGCCTGCACCATTTCATCGGCCAGGGGCGGAACATGCTGAACAAACAGTTTAGCCAGCTCGGTTTTAAACTCATCGTCAAATCCATCATCATCATCTCCCTGGAAACTGTACAGTTGATTAATGCTCACCAGCTTTTTGTTTTTTTTGTAATGTTAGTTCGTTGTTACTAATCATTCTATAAATGGTTGATTTTCCAATATCTAGCTTTCTTGCAACTTCGTTTACATCATAATTATTCTTATCCAGGAAGTGCTGTATAAGTTGCAAAGTAAATTGTTTAAGCGATAAATTATCCGAGTTTTCTGTAAATCCTGACGCACTCTATTTGTCGCTGAATATGATCCGCGTTTATTTCTTCTTCATCGCACATTACACAGGCAAGTTCCATCAGCGATTTTAACTCCCGTATATTTCCAGGATACGCATACAGCATAAGCTTCTTTTTTGCATCCATGGTCAGATTTTTCTTACCTAATCCATTTTCTGCAGAAAACTGGTCTACAAAATGTTTGGCTATCAGTAGCACATCATTTCCCCTGTCGCGTAAAGGAGGCAGGTGTATTCTTAAACCCAGCAAGCCTGTAATACAAGTCTTCCCTGAAAGTTCCCTTTTTTTACCTGTTCAGGCAGGTTTCTGTGGGTTGCTACTATTATGCGTGCATCTATTTTTATTAACTCATTGCTGCCTATACGGGTAATTTCTTTTTCCTGTAGCACACGTAACAGCTTAGCCTGCATGCTTATATCCATTTCGCCAATTTCATCCAGGAAAAGTGTTCCCTTATGCGCTTCTTCAAACTTGCCAATTCTTCTGGAAGAGGCTCCTGTAAACGCAGCCTTTTCGTGTCCAAAAAGTTCACTTTCCAAAAGATCTCGGGTATAGCTGCTACATTTACGGGTACAAAAGGAATATTTTTTGCTGTTAGAATTAAAATGGATCGATTTTGCTACCAGGTCTTTACCTGTTCCTGTTTCACCCGTTATTGATATAGTTATATTGGTGGTGGCAGCTTTGGACATCAGGCTAAATACTTCTTTTATCGGCGAGACTGTTTCCAATTATGGCTTTTTGAAAATCATATTTCTTCTCTACTTCCTGTTTAGGTCTTCTATTTCATTTTGAAGGGAGAAATGTTTCTCTCAGGTGCTGTACAGACATCCAAAGTCTTTCCTGAGTATCTTTATCTTTCACTATGTAATCGTACGCACCCTTTTTAAAGAGGTTATCGCTACTTTTATATCTTCCTGGGCAGATATAACTATTACCTTGGTTTCGGGGACTTATGTTCCTGAATTTGTGCTGAAGCAGGTGTTCACCAGTAGTTTCCGGCATGAGTAGTCCAGTGTAACTATTTCAGGCTTTTCAGTGCAGCATGCGGTTAAAAAATCTTTTGCCGTATTAAATTTCTGTACGTTATAATCGGGATTTAGGGATAGAAAGTGAGCCAATGTGGCGCTGTAGATGAACGTCGTCATCGACCACGAAATGTTGATGGATTTCTTTTGCATATTGGAATTAAGTACAATATAACATTTTAGGATTATATTACGCCATTTTCCAATCTTTGGGATTATATGTCTTTCCGGGTTTTTTGAAATCCTCATAATTTGGTATTAAAATGCATGCACCGTACTTTTTGCAATCAACCCTTATAAACTATTTTTGTTATATGAAAATAACGGACGAACTTGTAGATCACCTTGCACGATTATCACGATTGCACTTTTCCCAAAATGAAAAGATTAACTTAAGAACAAGACTTGGAAAAGATGATTTCTTTCGTTGAAAAATTACAGGAAGTAGATACTTCCGGAATAGTTCCAACCATGTATATGACAGATAATACCTGAACATACTTCGGGAAGACAAGGTAGTCAATCTATGTCCCGAGAACAGGAGCACTTTATTAAATGCACCACATACCGATGGAGTATTTTTTAAGGTACCGAAAGTGATTAAAAAATAAGTTTCGCCCTAACTTATCGAATACCCATGCAACCGGTTATTTATTTTGAAACATTTACGCAAGACGTTACTTTATGGGTTCCCACTCCCTTGAAGTATTAAAAGGATTCAACCTCAATATTTTCAAGAATGAGTACGTTGCACTCATGGGACCTAGCGGAAGTGGCAAAAGTACACTTAATGAATATTATCGGGTGCCTCGATACAGCTACTTCCGGCACTTATGTTCTGAATAACCAGGACGTAAGTAAAATGCCTGATGATGATCTTGCAGAAGTGCGCAACCAGGAAATTGGTTTTGTTTTCCAGCAGTTTAATTTGTTACCCGGCTATCAGCCGCAGAAAATGTGGCTTTACCCTTAATATATTCGGGAATTGCCAAAAAAAGAACGCGTAGAAAGGTGCTTGCAGCATTGGAAAAGGTAGGATTGCAAGACCGAAGCCATCACAGACCCAATGAAATGAGTGGCGGTCAAATTCAGCGTGTGGCTATTGCCCGCGCCCTGGTAAACAATCCATCTTTGTTACTTGCAGATGAACCTACAGGTAACCTCGATTCCAAAACCTCAAAAGAAGTAATGGAAATTTTTGAGACTATTTACAGTCTGCCGGAAATACAGTTGTTTTGGTAACGCATGAGGAGGATATTGCCGCTTACGCTAAAAGAACAGTTAGACTTAAAGATGGACTTGTGGAATCTGACACTAAAAGAAGAAATATTAATTACCCAATCGTAAGTTTTTTGGGTACCGGCATCACGCCCAGCATCTCCGGTTGCGTCGCATTCCTTTCATCGCATGCAATTCATGCAGCAAATACTCCGTTTCATCTATATTTTTGTAGCTTCATGAATGGCTACCAAGATCTATACCCACACCGGGGATGCAGGCAATACCTCACTTATCGGTGGAACGAAGGTGGCAAAAAGCCACCTGCGGATAGAAAGCTTATGGAACCCTTGATGAATTAAATTCTTTACCGGGCTGGGTAAATGCATTTGCTTAAAGATGAAACCCAAAAAATTACCATTAAAGACATACAGGACCGGTTGTTCATTATTGGCTCATCACTGGCTACAGATCCGGAAAAAGAACCATCTATGAAACTTCCTGACCTGGAAGAATCGGATATAGATTTTTAGAAAAAGAAATTGATAGAATGAATGACATAGTTCCTGAAATGAAGCACTTCATTATTCCCGGTGGAAGCCCCGGAGTCCTTCTGTAACCCACGTGGCAAGATGTGTTTGCAGGCGCGCGGAAAGAAACTGCGTTCACATGCAGCAGGATCAAATGTTTATTGATGGTAAGGTTATAAAATACCTGAACCGGTTAAGTGATTATCTTTTTGTATTAGCCAGGCATATTGCATACAAAGCCAGCATTCCCGAAATAAATGGCAACCTCACGTATGTAATTATTTTTTTGATGCCAAACTGCTGAAACTTTCTCTAACCCAGATTAAAAAACATACCAGAATAAAAATCAGGCAAACAATAATTATAGTAAACTTTATACCCGCCATCATATAGGCAAGATTTGCAGTATGTGCCGAATTACATTTCGTGGCCAACGATTTTGCCATGGAAAGATTTTCGATCACATCACAAATACCACCCACAAAAATCAGTGACGAGAAAATATACTTCCGGCACGCCTCAATGCTTTATTTCTTGTATGAATAGAAAAACACCTGCAGCCCAGCCATATGGTTATGCAATACAAAACCACAAATATGTTATCTAGGTTTATGCTTTCTACAGCTTTTTCAAATTTACCGGTAGCCCTCCAATTATTAATTATTGCCCGTGCAGCCTGTTCTGTTTTTGAAGCTCAAACTTTACAATATCTCCTGGCTTGAGAGGTACCAAAATAGAATTAGTGAATAAAATAAAAACAATGGTTACAGCAGTGAAGAACAGGAATAAATATTTAATATACTTTATATACCTGGGGTAAAGTGGCGTAGGCATTTAAGCTGCGTAGATTTAACGTGAAAAGATGATTCTATGAACTTATTTGGTTAAAAATGCTGAATTATGGCACTATATTAAGCATTTGTAAAATATCCTGTAAACAAATTCCCAAAAAACTATGGATACAATATAAAAAACGGGAAACGAGCTGACTTTTGCCACCCTTTACAGCAATCTTATAATTATTAAATTTTCGCAGCCAAATTTCAAGCCTTTTAAAGCATTAGTTCATCGCATGATATCAGCAAAAAATATTACCCTCGCTTATGGCAAACGTGTACTTTTCGACGAGGTAAACATCAATTTTATAAAAGGAAACTGTTACGGAATAATTGGTGCCAATGGTGCCGGTAAGTCGACCTTTTTAAAAATACTAAGCGGAGAAATAGAACCTAATAAAGGCACTGTTGAAATTTCCCCCGGCGAAAGAATGGCGGTTTTAAAACAAAACCATTTTGAATTTGATGAGTTTACCGTGCTAAATACGGTACTTATGGGGCACAAACACTTGTGGGATTTAATGCACGAAAGAGAGAACTATTTATGCTAAAGAAGATTTTTCCGAAGCAGATGGCATGCGTGCAGGCGAACTGGAAAGTGAATTTGGAGAAATGGGTGGTTACGAGGCAGAAAGTAATGCTGGTAGTTTTTTAAGCAACCTGGGTATTCCCGAATTGTATCATCAAACACTCGTTAAAGATATTCCCGGTAATATGAAGGTGCGTGTGCTGCTTGCACAGGCATTGTTTGGCAATCCGGATATTCTTTTAATGGATGAACCAACCAACGGTCTGGACATTGAAACCATCGGCTGGCTCGAAAACTTTCTGGCCGATTACGAAAACATTGTTTTGGTCGTAAGTCACGACCGTCACTTTTTAGATGCAGTATGTACACATGTGGCAGATGTAGACAGGCAAAAAATTAAAATTTTTACCGGTAACTATACATTCTGGTACGAAAGCTCCCAGCTTATGAGCCGGCAGATAAGCGACCATAACAAAAAGGTTGAAGACAAACGACAGGCTTTACTCGATTTTATTGCACGTTTCACTGCAAATGCCTCTAAAAGCAAGCAGGCAACCTCACGTAAAAAAGCACTTGAAAAATTATCTATTGAAGATATTGAACCAAGTAACCGAAAATATCCCGGCATTATTTTTCAACCATTGCGCGATGTAGGAAACCAGATTCTTGAATGTAGAAAATTTAAGCAAGAGTATAGAAGGCAGACAGCTTTTCAGCAATGTAACTTTCAGCATTCATAAAAGATGAAAAGATTGCTTTCTTAAGCCGCGACCCTCTGGCGGTAACCGCATTCTTTGAAATTTTGAATGATAACATGCAGGCAGATGGCGGTAAGTTTGAGTGGGGCACAACGATTACCAAGGCGTACCTGCCATTGGAGAACCAGGAATTTTTCGAAAATAAATTAACACTGATGGAATGGCTTCGCCAATATGTTCCACCACATGTTACAGATGCAGATGAGCCGTTTCTTACGTGGCTTTTTCGGTAAAATGCTTTTTAGCGGGGATGACGTATTTAAAAAGACCAATGTTTTAAGCGGAGGAGAAAAAGTACGGTGCATGCTTAGCCGCATGATGTTACAAAACCCTAACCTCATTATGCTCGATCAGCCAACAAACCACCTTGACCTGGAAAGCATACAGAGCTTTAACGAGGGTTGCGTAAACTTTCCCGGTATCGTGCTGATCACTTCTCATGATCACACCTTTATGCAAACTGTTTCTAACAGGGTAATTGAATTAACGCCAACAGGCATTATAGACAGGCTGATGGAATTTGATGAATATATGCAGAATGAAAGGGTACAGCAACTGCGCGAAGAAATGTATTTAACTAACCAGGAAGTAGGATAGTTTAATCTTTTAAAGGAAGAAAGTTTTCAGCCATCATACATCGAACACTGCCACCACCTATGGTTTCAATTGTGGTAATGGGCAGTGGGCAAAGCTTTGCGTATTTTGACAAAGTTGCCCTTTGTTCATCAGACAAAATATCATAAGCACTTTGCGACAAGGCTATCACCTTTTCATTTGTGTTTGAGTTTACCACCAGCATATTACCCGCGAAGTGATTCATCTGGTCAAATGAAATTTCAACCGCCTCGTGACCATTATCTTTTAGAGATGACAACACGGTGTTTCTTTCTTCGATATCGGTAATAGCTTCTGAGCAGATAACAACAAATTGGTTGCCCATACACATCATAACATTGGTATGATAGATCTCCTGCCCGTTGGCGTCATGCGCATAAAATGCAACGGGTACATAGTTTATATAATCACACAATTTTTGTAAAACTTCTTTGTCTGTTCGCGGAGATAGGCAGGCATAGGCCAATTTATTCAAATGGTCGAACACAATGCTGCCAGTACCTTCTAAAAATTTATTTTCTTCTTCGAAATAAGACAGGTCGCAAACCTCACTTACTTGATATGTTTTACGCAGGGCCTCAATAATATCTATTCTCCTTTCTAATCTACGGTTCTTTGCCTGCATAGGATAGAGAACTACTTTTCCATCTGCATGAAAAGTAACCCAGTTGTTTGGGAAAACTGCATCAGGCTTGGCAGGAAAAGGTGTGTCGTCGAATATGGTTACCTCAACCCCATGCTGTCTTAATTTCTGCGCCATTTGTTCAAACTCATCAAAAGCTTTTTTAATGATCACATCGTTACTTTCATCTACCTGGTTTTGAAAAGCATTTGACAATGCTGTTTCATGATTGAAAACAAAGTTGAACGGGCGAACAAGAATAATTTTTTTGGCGCTCTGGGACATAAAATCGGTTATTAATGTATTTGCTTATCGGGCTTTCCTAATTATTGGCATGCTCATACAATGCGATCCTCCCCTTGCTCTTGATAATTCATTGGAAGGCAGCAGCACAAGCGTGTTCTTTATACTATCAATTAACGTTTTAGTTTCTTCTAATTTTAAATGATGCTCTATAATAAAATCTGTAAGGTCGTTTACATGCAAAACATGCTCGAGCGGTAATTCATCTTCTTTTAATTTAAACCGTTGCCTGTTTCTTTCCATAACAAAATTTATAAATGCTTTATTTTCTGAAACAGGCTCATTTTTAAATTTTGCATTAAATGCTTTAGCCGTTTTATAGTTTCTGTCGTACCCCACACCGATTCCGGGTTTTAATATCAGCAGGTTGCATGCATCTGTCCATTGCTCACGGCTTTCGTGGGAAATGTCTCCGCCTGCGCTATAAATAAATTTTACATCGTCTGCACCAAATTCAAGTTTTGATATTTGGGTAAGAAAATCCTGCAAACCCTTTGGCGGCCTTGTGTACGGGCAATTTTCTTCAGCATTAAAATAGGTATCGCCATTTTTCGAGCGCAACATAAAATCAATCTTTTTAAACTGACCTTTAAGTTTTTTATTATGCTGTTTTTCTTCTTCTGTTTGCGGGTCGTCTATATATTCTTTCTTTATGGCTTTGCCTTCGCTGTTTAAAAAGAACTGGAAGATGATCACATCCTGCTCTTTCTTTATTTCATTTTCAGATTTCTGAACCAACTCGTCAATATATTTTTTCTCGTACCATTCTTTCTCTTCCTGTTCGCGCTGCCATTCTTCTGAGAGCGAACTGTGTATTACCCATGCGTCTTCTCTTATATGACTTAAGATCGTATCAATGTGCATTTGCGATCGCTTGGCAGAAATTTTAATCACCGTAATTATATCTACGCCATCGCTTTCTCCGGTGTTTATTTTCTCCCAGAAAATACGGTTGATCAATTTTTGAATAGCATAAGGAGAGGTTCGTTCGCTGCAACCCAATAATAAATGACGATTGCTCACCATCATTATATCACCACCTTCGTACGTTACTTTTTTCTCATCCTGGTCTTTTACTTCATCCCTGAAAAACTCATCATCTTCAGAAACATCAATAATTTTGTGGTGATCTTTTTTATCAGGATAAAAGAAATGCTCTGCAATAAAACGCATCAGCATCACTTCTCTCTTCCTTATATAAAATTTAGGTTTGGTAATAAGAATGTGGTCGCCCACAGTCACGCTTATATCCCGGGTAAAAATAAAATTGGGAATGGGTGGAAAAATAAAACGTACATCCTCCCCGGTAAGCAATTGTAGTTCGGGGTCTACCTCGTATTCAAGTTTGCCCGTAAGCAATGTTTTCACCGTTTCAACATAATATTTACTGTCTTCTTTTCCTTTTTCCAATAAACCTAAAAGGTCTTTCCGGCGGCAGGTATGCAACCCTTCAAAGGCGCAAATTGCCACCACCAGTTCTTTAGCATCTTCATGGTGTAACTTAAACAGGTATTGCAACAAAAACTGGATATCCAGCACGCGTGATTGGTGAATGTGATCTTCATCCACAAAATAATTGGGCTTACCGGGGTTGTTTTGCAGGTACCTTTTACCAATGCGGTGGTCTTCCCTGCTCATTATAAAATTGCCTTCATCATCAAATAAGACCGCGGTATCCAGGAACAACAATAATAAAATCTGGTAGCGTTCGTACTCCTCCTGAATTTTTGCAAGGTCCACAATATCATCATACAACCAGTCGTGTAGTTTATTGGTGGGCACATTACCTATGCCGCCATCGGGGCTGTGAACCAGCACCTTAAGCAATTGACCAATCTCGGAGTTTACAGCAATAGGTTTATTTAAAATTTCAGGCAAACCATTGTTAGTTTTATTCATCGTGCCAAAAGTAAGCGATGAATTTTCATTTTTTATATTCTCCGATGTTAATCTTAGACCTGTTTTACGGGAAATTCTAATCATATGTGACTGTGGAGAAATATTGGTAATAACATCAAATCTTTAAATATTAAATAGTGTATTCCCTTACCTTTGCCGCAAAATGAAAAACATAGCATAACAACGTGTTGATTTTCATTAAAAACGATTTAATATTCCATTAATTTCTTTTATTTATGGCTAATACTGGAAAAATAAAACAGATTATTGGCGCCGTTGTTGACGTACAATTTGAGGAAAACAACTTCCTGAAATTTATAACGCCCTGGAACTAACAGAGACAACGGCGAAAACTTGGTACTGGAAGTTCAGCAACATCTTGGAGAAGACAGTGTACGCTACTATTGCAATGGATGGTACTGAAGGTCTGGTACGCGGTACTGAAGTTATTGATACCGGAAAAGCTATTGCAATGCCAATTGGTGAAGGCTATTAATGGTCGTTTGTTTAATGTAACTGGCGATGCGATTGATGGTTTGCCACAGGTAAGCAAAGAAAATGGTCGCCCTATACATGCTAAGCCTCCATTATTTGAAAATCTAAGTACCGCTACAGAAGTTTTATATACAGGTATTAAAGTTATTGACCTTATTGAGCCTTATGCAAAAGGTGGTAAAATCGGTTTGTTTGGTGGTGCAGGTGTAGGTAAAACCGTATTGATTCAGGAATTGATTAATAATATCGCCAAAGGTTATGGTGGTTTGTCGGTATTTGCAGGTGTGGGAGAAAGAACCCGTGAAGGAAATGACCTGATGACGTGAAATGATTGAAGCAGGCATCATGAAATATGGTGATGCATTTAAACATAGCATGGAAGAAGGTGGATGGGATCTTGAGCAAAGTGAATATGGAAGAATTAAAAGAATCTAAAGCAACTTTCGTATTTGGACAAATGAATGAACCACCAGGAGCTCGTGCACGTGTGGCATTAAGCGGATTAACCATTGCAGAATATTTCCGTGATGGAGATGGAACAGGTAAAGGAAAAGACATCTTATTTTTTGTTGATAATATCTTCCGTTTTACACAGGCAGGTTCTGAGGTATCAGCACTTCTTGGTCGTATGCCATCAGCGGTAGGTTACCAGCCAACACTTGCTACTGAAATGGGTATTAATGCAGGAACGTATCACTTCAACTAAAAATGGTTCAATTACATCTGTACAGGCGGTTTATGTACCTGCGGATGACTTTACCGATCCGGCTCCGGCAACAACATTTGCTCACCTGGATGCAACAACAGTATTGAGCCGTAAAATTGCTGACTTAGGTATTTATCCTGCGGTGGATCCATTGGATTCTACTTCACGAATTCTTACACGCGCTATTGTTGGTGATGAACATTACGATTGTGCCAACCGGGTAAAACTAATATTACAACGTTATAAAGAATTACAGGATATCATTGCCATTCTTGGTATGGATGAATTGAGTGATGAAGATAAATTAATCGTATCACCGTGCACGAAGGGTTCAGCGTTTTCTTATCACAGCCTTTCCACGTGGCAGAAGCAGTTTACAGGTTTAAAAGGTGTATTTGTAAGTATAGAAGATACAATCCGTGGATTTAATGCGATTATGGATGGAGAAGTTGATGAATATCCTGAAGCTGCATTTAACCTTGTAGGAACTTTGAAGATGCTATTGAAAAAGGTAAAAAAATGCAGGCTTGAAGCAGCAGCGGATTAATAAGAGGTTGACTTACTATAAATTTAATACGTTATGACTTTAGAAATATTAACTCCGGAAAAAAAACTGTACAGTGGCGAAGTGTATGGTGTACAACTTGCCCGGATTGATAGGTTTGTTTGAAGTGTTGGACAAACATGCACCTATAGTAAGTGCTTTAGGTAAAGGAAAAATAAAAGTTTTAAAAGATAAAACTTCAGTCAGCTATTACAGTATTCAAAGCGGTTTTGTAGAGGTACTTAATAATAAAGCCACTGTATTGGTGGAAGGTGCCATGGCAATGGATTAAATTGACTGTATTTTAAAAAAGCCTCCGGAATGCCCGGGGGCTTTTTTGTTGGGGTCTAACGGAAGATTTATTTGATCTTTTCTTATCACTTGCTAGTTTCAGCATCTTCTCTTTAAAAGAATTTATTCCATAGCCCTTCACCACCATGCACAACAGCCGAATAGCGTACAACACCGGAAACGGGCTGTACATCGTTTCCGGGGGGCTTTACGCCCTTGCTTTCCAGTAAAATTTTCCGTAAGTTTATACAATTAAACCCCCGGTACATGTTTAAAAGTTATTTACCCCCCCCCCGCGGCTTTGCAGTAATGAATATTTTTTTAACCCTATTAATTTCCATGGCTGAAGCGGAAGCACAACAGGAACCCTGCTGGTTTAGCTGTGAAAACCTTGTTACAAAAAATCTGACTGTAGATTCTATCGGCACTACTCCGGCTACCCGCATACCTTACGGCAGAACCAATGCCAGTAATTTTGAATATTTGGATGCGGACTTTCCCGAAGATTGCGGTAAAGACAAATGGAAATTCTGTAACAACAAAATATTGCAGGGAGGATGCCGATGATTAGCTTGAATTTGAGATTTACTTTCCGAAGCGTACACCAGCGCAATATGCAAACTGCCCATTGCCTGCTGTGGTACTCTTCCATCCCGGTGGGTATTCAGACTGCACAGGGGCATTTGGAGAACTGATGAGGGAATACTGTCGCTCCTACGCCAAAAGAGGTTTTGTTTGCTACAATGTGGAATACCGCCGGGGTGTAATTGATGATACAATTGGAAGCTCTCCTTTTGGAAACAAATTTTATTCCGCTCAGCGCATACTTTGTTTTTACCGGGCATTTCAGGATGGCAGGGGCGCTTTACGCAGCATCATAAAGATTCAGCGGCAGGCTAACATCAACAGCGCTTTTCAGATAGATACGAATTACATCTATGTTGGCGGGGCAGGCGCGGCGGGGCAATTGCACTTAATCTTACTATCCCACACAGCAAATGAATGATGCCATTGCCCCGGGGGCAAAAGCAAGCTTGGGCGACATGGACCAGCATTTTTATTATGGGGACACAACGATCGAATATTTCAGCAAGATTAAAGGCGTGATGCATTTGTGGGGCAATGCATTTTTGCCTGTAAGCTATGGCAGTGATCCTTTTTCTTTTTTTGAAGACAATGGCAATTTTCCCGGGGTGATTTCCTTTCACGGGAAAAAGGATAATATAGCGCCTATTGGGTTTCAGGAAGTCTATTTTTCGCCCGATGAGGGAGACCACATACCATACCATTCAGAAAATAATTGCATTCCGTCAGGCAATACAAATCCTTTTGTTGCTCAAGATGGAGATCCTTTGGAGCCTGACCTTTATTCGTTTGGTTCCCAGACCCTTCATGAGATGCTGAATGACCCCAATGCACCTTTGTATGTTCCCAATGAAATTTATGTGGATTGTGAAATGATACATGGTTTGGATTTTTCCTGTAATCTAAACAAATGCTCACCGGGTGCGGCTGCGCTGAATTCTTGCGCTACTTACATTACTGATTTTGCTACCGGGTTCAAGTTCAGGGCGGCTGTGGTGGAGTACGAGGTGCAGCGCAGCGTAACTTTTTTCCAGTCTATTGTAAATGGCAATGCCTCTCAGATAAGTACAAGGGCATTTATCAATTGCGTGAATTACCGGCACAACGGGCTGCATAACGGCATTACCTGCAACCCGGCCAATAACAATGCAGGCTGCAGCAACACCAACACATGTTCTCAATAAAACATCCACCCTACAACAAGTTCATTCAATTTAAAATAGTTATTATGAAAAATTTTATTATCGTTTTTATTACTTTTTTATTTATCAATGCAGCCTTTTCCCAGCCAGGCACCCTCGATGAAAGCTTTGGAGAAGGAGGTAAAGTAGTTACCCCATTTGATGTGGCAGCTATTAAAGATATAGCGTTACAGAGCGATGGAAAAATTGTAGCAGGTGGCGTATGGGCTACCCGAGGTTTTTATTTGACCCGTTATTTGCCGGATGGTAGTATAGATTACTCATTTGGCGCCGAGGGTAATGTATTTACCGATGTGGAAAATATTGGAGGCGAAAGCATATACGGCCTGGTGGTGCTTCCGGATGATAAAATTGTAGCGGCAGGCTACGGCAGCAATGGCAATACGGATGACGGGGAAGGCAACAGGTCGCCCAATTATAACCTTGCAGTTGCCCGCTACCTGCCTGACGGCTCTCCTGATGTGAGCTTTGGGGGCGATGGAAATGTTACCTATGATTTTGGCACTATAGAAGTGGTGTATGCCGTGGCTGTGCAGGCAGACGGCAAGATCATTATCGGAGGCACTTCGGCCAATTTTTTTAATGAGCCGCTTGAACTGATAGAAGACTTTTTCCTGGTGCGGCTGCTACCCGATGGACGGGTGGATGAATCTTTTGGAGAAGGTGGCACGGTAAAAACAAATTTTGAAGCTGGCAGCAACGAAGATTTTATAAAAACGCTGGCCATACAGGAAGACGGCAAAATAATAGCCGCCGGAAGAACGGCAGAGATAGGCGGCGGTACAAAAATTCAAATTTGCACTGGCCCGATACAATGAAGACGGAAGCCTGGACGAAAGCTTTGGCACAGGTGGAAAAGTGGTTACTGATTTTGGCGCCAACTCTGAAGAAATAAACGACATTGCCCTGCAGCCGGATGGTAAAATTGTAGCTGGCGGATATGTGAATTACAGCCTGAGCCTGAACAGGAACATGGGAATAGCCCGCTATAATACAGACGGCAGCCTGGATAATAAATTTGGAACGGACGGAAAAGTAACAATTTATTTTGAAAGGCCGATCAAGAGGGCAATCATTGCTTATACAGAACGATGGAAAAATAATCATTTCGGGAAGTGCCTATATTTTTACTGATAATTCCGATTTTGCAATAGCACGTTGCCTTGCTAACGGAAGTTTGGATGCTGAATTTGGAATAGAGGGAAAAACAACTACAGATATAAGCCTGTATGATAACACATACTCTTCCCTATTACAGCAGGATGGAAAAATAATTCTTTTGGGTCAGGCTTACGATGGTATTAATATTGCAAATTTTGCCATGGTGCGCTACCACGGCGACCCTGTAGAAAACCCGGTAATAGCACAGCTAAAAACCTGGCTGCGCAACAACACCCTGGGCTGGTACTCCAGTAACAATGCAAGCGTAAATTATTACAGCATACAGCGCAGCACCAACGGCAGCAGCTTTACAGAAGAAAAAAGGGTGCAGGCAAACAAAACACCCCGTTTACTGCAGCAGGCAAACACCCGCGAACAGCAAACCTTTACCTATGCCTTAAATACAGCAGCCACCAACAGCTACTACCGCGTGGCAGCCATATTAAACGATGGCAGCACAGCCTTTTCACCCGTTGTGTATTATGGCAGTGGCAAACACATTACCCTGTACCCCAACCCCGTAAAAGAGGTGCTTACGGTAAAAGGGTTGCAGCCGGAGGTAAACAACCTGCTTACCATCAGCGATGTTGGTGGCAATGTGTTACTGAGTACAACCGTTACCTCATCAGCAACCTATAATTATAATGTAAGCCGCCTGAAAGCCGGGCAGTATGTGCTGCGTGTGCAAAGCACAGAGCAGGTGCAGAGTGTAAGGTTTGTGAAGGAGTAGTGTGTGTTGTACTTTTTGTCCAAAGAGATGTTCATTCATCTTGATACAAAAGAAACGAACCAGAAAAGTCAAGAAAGAAACGATGTACAGCCCGTTTCTTTCCTTCGCCCTGATGTGGCTTTTGTGCTACTGTGGCTTCAGCAGAAGAATTTCAATTGATCATAAAAAACGTTCGTCGCTGTAATTGTTACGGCATCTTGTTCTTGCCCTTCACCACCATGCACTACAGTCGAATAGCGAACAACCCGGAAACGGGCTGTACATCGTTTCCGGGGGTCTTTTTTTGGTTCTTTTTTGGACAAACAAAAAAGAACGTAAGAATTGCCTATGCGAACTGCATTTCATTGAGACCTTTAAAAAACTTTTTCCCCGAAATAAAAAAGAACAATAAAACAACCCAAAAAATAATTTTGTTACATTCAGGCAAACAAACCTACTGCTATGAAAAAGATATTACCCTTTTTTTGGATTGCCCTTGTGCTATTCTCGTGTAAAAAAGATGCAGCTTACACCGATGCCACTGCAAATGATGTTTCTGAATTAAAAAGCATCACTGCCCTGCGGGACTTTCCAATACGTTCTCATGCAGTGCAGCCTACCGCGACGGACCCCAATATTAATACACAAACACTGGGTAACCCCGTTCAGACCGCATACCTGCCGCAATATGCACAGCTGCGTAAAGACAAACTGTTCATATTCATTCCCGGCACTTTTGGCGTTCCACAGAACTACGATTACATATTGCAGGCGGCAGCCCAAACAGGTTATTATAGCTTTGGAGTGGCTTACAGCAATTTAAGCGCTGTTGAATTTTATGCCTTTAACCCCAACGACAAAACGGTCGAGAATATTCTGAATGAATACCTTACAGGAAATAACACTTCTGGCAGGGTAAATGTGAGCAGGGCGAATAGTTTTGAGAACCGGATAATTAAGATGATCATGTACCTAGACTCGTCGTTTGTTACAGAAGGCTGGGGCAGGTTTATTACCCCGAACGGTAATTTGATATGGGATAAAATTTCCGTAGCAGGCCATTCGCAGGGCAGCGACCACGCCATGTATATGAGCAAGGCGCATAACGTTGCCCGCGCAGGTTTCTTTGGGGGACCAGGGAGTTTTAAGCTGAATAATGGTCAATACCCCACTTTTATGCAGCAACCCGGTGAAACTCCCGCAGATAATTTATACGGTTTTAACCACACCAAAGATGCTGTACGCAGGTGGAATGATGTTCGTCAAACATGGGAAGTGCTTTCTATACCCGGAGAGCCCAACAGCGTTGATGACAGAAGGGTAAACGGGTCGCACAGGTTAACCACTTCTGCGCCTTTCCCTGATGAACACAGCGCCATTTGCACAGACGATGCCTCGCCACTGGATGGCAATGGCAAACCTGTTTACAAACCCGTTTGGGCGTACATGTGTTTTCCATAATGATTAATAAAATTGTTTACAACCGGCTCTTTTTAAACGCCGGTTTTTTTATGGGCTTAAATATGCACAATCAATTATTTTTGTACGTGAAATGACGGGAAAAACTATGCTGCCCATAGTTTTTAAGATGAAAGGATTGCGACGCAACAGGTGATGCCATAAAAAACAATAGCCGGTATCATTTGTAAAATACAAAAAACAACACCCCAAGAATGAATAATACTTACACCGACCTGGTGAAGCAAACCTTCCATTTTCCACAGGAAGGTTTTAATGTAAAGGATGATTACCTGAGTTATAATGATCTTGATCTAAAAGCCCTGATTGATAAATATGGAACGCCCTAAAGCTTACATTCCTGCCCAAGATCGGCATGCAGATAAACAAGGCGAAAAAAATGTTTGCCAATGCCATTAAAAAACATAAGTATGAAGGTGAATATTATTATTGTTACTGCACTAAAAGCTCACATTTTTCTTTTGTTGTTGAAGAAGCGCTGAAGCATAACATACATCTTGAAACCTCTTATGCTTACGATATTGAGATCATCAACAAGCTGTACCAGAAGAAGAAGATCACAAAAGACATTTTTATTATCTGCAATGGGTTTAAACAAAAAGGCTATACGCAGCGTATTGCGAAACTTATTAACACCGGCTTTAAAAATGTGATTCCGGTACTGGATAATAAAGATGAACTAAATGCTTATAAAAGAAGTGTAAAAGAACCTTTTAAACTGGGTATACGAGTTGCTGCGGAAGAAGAACCCAATTTTCCTTTTTATACATCGCGGCTGGGCATTAGAGCAAAAGATATACTGGAATTTTATGTTGATAAGATTGAAGGTTATGAAGATAAATTTCAGTTGAAAATGCTGCACATCTTTTTGAACAAAGGCATTAAAGATGATATTTATTACTGGAGTGAACTGAACAAAATAATTAACCTGTATTGCCAGCTAAAAAAGATTTGCCCTGAACTAGACAGCATAAATATTGGTGGCGGTTTTCCTATAAAACATTCGCTGGGATTTGATTACGACTACCAGTTCATGATCAATGAAATTGTGGGTAATATTAAAAAGGCCTGCAAAAAAGCAAAGGTGCCGATGCCAAATATTTTTACCGAGTTTGGAAGTTTTACTGTGGGCGAAAGCATGGCGCACATTTACAGTGTTATTGGCGCAAAAGGTGCAGAACGACCGGGAGATCTGGTACATGATCGATTCATCTTTTATTACTACTTTGCCCGATACCTGGGGCATTGGCGAAAAGTTTTTAATGTTACCCATCAACAAGTGGGAGAAGAATACCAGCGCGTGGTACTGGGCGGCATTACCTGCGACAGCCATGATTATTACGACAGCGAAGAACACATTAATGAAGTGTTTCTTACCGAAACTATCTACGGTTAATAATGGCAGTGATGCCATTAACGAAGAACCACTGTATGTTGGCTTTTTTCATACCGGTGCTTACCAGGACCAGATAAGCGGCTATGGCGGCATTAAGCACTGCCTTATACCTTCACCCAAACATATTATTGTCGGCTATGATAAAAATGGCAAGCTGGTAGATTGGGTTTATGCAAAAGAGCAAACTGCACAAAGTATGCTGAAGATATTGGGGTACATGTAAGTAGCAGTTTGAAGTTTTAAGGCGACGTGTGGTTTTTGAAATAAAACGATAATTATTTAAAGACTGCCTTACAAGGCGGCTTTTTTTATTTGTGGCTTAAATTGTTATGGCTTGTTTGCCTGGAAAAAAGTTTATCTGGAATAGAACTACTCTTCGCATGTATAGTTTTTCTAAGAATCATTTGCCTTTCCTGTGAACAAGTAACAGAAAAACTGTTTAGGCTTTTATATGTGGGCAATCACATTGTAATTGTGGGAAACAACAAGCACAAAATGTAGAAAAGCAAATTTGTTTAAGGTATTTATTAATGCAGCTTTGCACCCTTCTTTCGCGAAAGAAAAAAATAATTACTTTTAAATTTTTAAACAATGAAAAAACTCAAAATCATTTTATTTAGTTCATTCTTCCTAATTTCAGCTTGCACCGCAAAGGCACAGGTATCATGCGACCCAGTTTGCAGTGCAGACCTGAGAGGTTATATTTTTTCAAACATAGACACCATTAGAGAAATTGGCAGCAATCCAAATGAGGAATTTCCTACGGTAAAACAAACCCTTCCGGTTATAAAGATGTAAGATACCCGGGTAATTGTGGTCCTCAAACCACCGATTGTTTAACTAATGCAAGAGATACCTTAAGATATTTTGTGTATTACCCTTCTCCTTCACAATATTCTTATGTCTGCAGATTGCCGGCGGTTATCCTGTTTCACGCTGGAAGTGTATATCGACTGTGAAATGTCGCATGGATTAGATGATATTGACGGGTCAACTTTCGATAGCGATTTTGGCACCGGAGAAACCACTAAGAGTGCTGTAAACATATACATGGCTGAGCGGGCTGCCATTTTCTTTCAGGCCGTGTTAACCGGCAGAGCCGATGATTTGGATACAAGACGATTATTGGATTGTGAGAATTACAGGTACGGCTGCAGCACTACAGACGACAACGATGACTGCGACCCCTTAGGCAAATTGCAGTCGAGTAAACCAGATCTTATTAATTATTTACAATGCACTTTTTTAGAATAAATACAATGAAAAAGCTTAAATTGATATTTTAAGTTCTTTTATAGGCAAAAGTGCAGTGCTTGCACATTTAGTAAATAACGGCGCAGCGCCTGCTCGGAGGCACATTGGATGAGAAGTTTTGGAGAAGAGGGAAAAGTACTTACTAATTTAGAGGAAGCGATTTGGCTGAACTGTTATGCAGTCAGCCATTCAGGACGGATGACAAGATTATCACGCGGACGTTTTGAATTACCTTGACGGGAAATCCTGAGGGTTTTCTATTAGCTGCAGTATCTATGAAGATGGTGGCATTAGATTCTTTCTTTGGAAAGGATGGTCAAATCCATTGACGGACTTTGGCTTCCGGTGAGCGAAGTTAGATCGCTTTAGCCGCTCTTAAGAACGAATTTATTCTTAGCAGCAGGCGCAGCGTTTACAGATTACTTTCATGATGAGGAAGGCCAGCATGCGAACCACAATGTTGCTGCTGGCCGCTATACAAGCCGGAGGGCAATCTTGATTCCTCTTTTGGCGACAAATGGCATATATGACTTCAGATTTTGGAGGCTATGAATTTGGTAATGCCATGGCACGTACAGCCTGATGGAAAAATAGTGGTGGGGGGAAGCAGCTCCCCTGAAAGTGAGGGTCCTCTCGGAGCCCAGGACTTTCTGTTAGTGCGCTACATGCCCGATGGCAGATTAGACTATTCATTTGGAGACAGCGGTAAAGTAATTACTATTTTAGGTGACGAAGGCAGGCGCGATATAATTTTATCTATGGCGCTTCAAAATGACGGCAAAATAGTGGCGGGAGGAAAAAGCACCCATGTATCAAATTCAAATTCGGGCAAATTTGCACTTGTGCGCTACCAGGCAAATGGTGAGTTAGATGCTTCGTTCGGAAATGAAGGAAAGGTATTATCTGATGTGGGACCAAATGGGGATGAGCTATATAGTATAGCCCTGCAGCCTGATGGCAAAATTATAGCGGCAGGCACTACTAACATCTTTTTTTACATAAATGCAAATATGGTGCTTGCCCGCTACAACACTGATGGCAGCCTTGACCCGAGCTTTGGCAAGGAAGGAATAGCAAATATTGTATATGAGGAGGGCTGGTCTCAGGCTGAATCTGTGCTGCTTCAGCCGGATGGAAAAATAGTGACAGCAGGTATAGTCTATGATTCAGCGAGCACTTTTGTGGATTTAGCTTTAGCCCGCTGCGAAAGCAATGGCAGCTTAGATGCCTTTTTTGGTGTAAACGGCACGCAAACTACCGACCTGGGAGGAGACGAAAGAGGTAAATCGCTGGCTTTACAAAGCGACGGCAAAATAGTGCTTGCAGGGCAGTCCATTTCTAATGACATATACAGCTTTGCCCTTGCGCGGTACAATAATGATGTTGTGTTGCCTGTTACTTTCAGCAAGGTAAGCGCAACTAATACCGGCAACAACGTAATGCTTAACTGGCAAACGGTTAATGAAACCAACAGTGATTACTTTGCCATAGAAAGGGGCGCCACAGGCAGCAGCTTCGCAACCATTAGCAAGATAAAGAGCGATAACAGCAACAACTATACTTACACAGATGGTGCTCCGCTTACCGGCAACAACTTTTACCACATAAAACAGGTGGATAAAGATGGCAAGTTTACTTATTCCAAAACTGTAAGCGCCACATTTGCCTACTCGCTTGTAAAGCTATATCCCAACCCCGCAAAAGACGTGCTGCATATAGCAGGGTTAAATGCATTAGCTGTCACTACACTTTCACTCTTTAATTCAGAGGGTAGAATAATCAACAAGATTTCTGTAAATGCAAGTAGCTATGATTTTAATTTAAATCAATTGTCTGCAGGCACCTACTATGTAAGAGTTGAGGGAAATGGGAAAGTAAGTGTAAATAAGTTTGTGAAAGAATAAATTGCATAGTACAGGCACAACCGTATTTTTTTCTGGATAAAAGAAACCGGGTAGTTTATATCCGGTTTTTTATTGCTTTAATTTTGATTGAAAACTGCTGCTGTGAAAAATTTGTAACCGTTTCCCCCTCCTATGCTTCTTGCCCAATCCACACGGCACCTCCAATGCTGCTTCTTGTTGCACCTGTTACAGAATGCAGAACCGTATTTTCTTCTCGCCAGCGAAGTATGCCAAGCAAGGCCATCACAAGGGCTTCTTTGTATTGAATAATATTTTTTTCAGGAATAAGTACTTCAATATTAGAAGATGAAATATGATGCTTTATTCTTTCAATTAAAAATGTATTAAAGGCACCTCCTCCTGTAATCATTAAATTTTTTTCATCACGCATTTTATTGGGTTGCAGCTTACGGATAGCTGTTGCAATTTGAAATGCAATGTGTTCGGTATAAGTTCTTAAAGCATCAAATACATCTGCATTATAAGACTGCACTAAAGGAAAAATTACATCGGTTCCAAATTCGTTCGCCAGTGATTTCGGGTGAGGTTTTTTGTAGTAATCCATGGCATTTAGCGCAGACAGCAATGGCTCCAAAATATTACCCGATGCAGCCATGTTGCCATCTCTCATCATATTCCTTTCCCTGCGTTGCAGCCAGTAAATTCAACACGCGGTTGGCGGGGCATACATCAAATGCAATAAATTCATTTTCATTATTAATAGACAGGTTTGCGATACCGCCAAGATTTAAAAAGAGGCTTATTTCTTTCCAAAATAAAGATTCACCCATTGGAACAATAGGCGCGCCCTGACCCCCAAAAGCAACATCCAAATTGCGCAGGTCACTTACCGTATTAATACCCGTTGCAGCTGCTATGTGCGCACCACTGCCTAGCTGTGCCGTCATTTTATTTTCAGGTGAATGAAAAACCGTGTGCCCATGGCTGCTGATAAGCTGCACTTTGTAATGCAGGTTATACTGATCAAAAAAATGATTTATTTGCTGACCAATATAAGTACCATAATCACAATGCAACAACTGGTATTGAAAACCGTTAAGATTTTTTGCGTGCTGCAGTTTAGTCAGCCATTCATCATTATAAGCAAAACAATCTGCAGCAATTATTTCAAAGGTCCAGTTGCCACCATTTTCTTCAATCTCAGCAAAGGCAATATCCAATCCATCTAAAGATGATCCGCTCATAACACCGATTACCCTGTAAACCATATTGCTTGTTTGCGCAAAGATTATCAATATTATTTGCTGTTATACTTCATTTTAAAAAGAATATTAAATGATTTTTTCTGGTAATTAATTGTAGCCATAAAAAATTTAAAACAAACCTTCACCTAAATTTCCTATTCTGCCAATTGCCGTTAATTTTAGGCCATGGTTATAAATTTAAGTCAGCAGCACAGTCTGGTTAATAACTGGATAGGTGAACTGAGGAATGTTGACATACAAATCGACCGCATGCGTTTTCGCCGCAACCTGGAAAGAATCGGTGAGGTGGCAGCCTACGAAATAAGTAAGAAAATGCGCTGGGAGCATAAGGAAATTCAAACACCCATGGGTACACATACCAGCATGGTGCTTTCTGAACAACCTGTTCTGGCAACCATACTTCGGGCTGGCGTGCCTTTGCATCATGGCATGCTGAATTATTTTGACAGGGCAGACAATGCTTTTATATCCGCATACCGAAAACATCACCGCGATGGCACGTTTGAAATAAGAATGGAATATATAAGTTGCCCGTCGCTGGATAACCGCATTGTTATTTTATGCGATCCGATGCTGGCGACAGGTGCTTCTCTCGTTACAACCCTTGAGGCTATAAAAAACCTGGGCAAGCCATCAGAAATACATATTGTTGCGGCCATTGCCTGTACGGTTGGGATCGAGTATGTGTTAAGTGAATACGGTAATGATGTAAGTATTTGGTGTGGTGATATTGATGAAGAGCTCACCGCCAAAGGCTACATTGTTCCGGGCCTCGGCGATGCCGGCGACCTGGCCTATGGTAACAAAATGCAGTTCTGAAGCTTTTTGTTAATACCTTTATAACCCCTGTTTTCTTATGATAATTTGGTTAATTTTAAAATTCGCAACATTACGTTCATGATGAACAGACTGCTTTTAATTCTTTGTATTTTTTTTTATGCCGGAAGCGCATTCGCACAGGATCCGCATTTCTCGCAATTCTTTTCTTCGCCTCTAACATTAAACCCCGCTTTTACAGGTAAATTTAATGGAATAGTTCGTGCTGCAGGCAATTATAGAAACCAGTGGCCAACTATAAACAGGGCATATCAAACTGCAACGGCCTCTGCCGATTTTCATATTCTAAGCAACAAAATAGCATATACCGACACATGGGGTGTAGGTTTGATGGGATATACTGATAAGAGTGCCGATGGCGCCGTTTCTTTTAATTATATATCGCTGTCAACAGCGTTTCATAAAGGTTTGGACGAAGATGGTTTTCACCAGATCGGTACTGGCTTCCAGGTTACATACAGTAACATGCTCATTAACACATCCTCATTAAAATTTGAGGACCAGTTAACGCCGTTTGGGTTTACCGGGGTCACCAGCGAGCTGTTCAACAATGCAACTTTAAAGGCAAGTTATGTAGATGTAAATGCAGGTCTTATTTATACTGCCAGCACCAATGAACAGAATAATTTTTATGCGGGATTAAGTCTGTACCACATCAATCGTCCAAAACAGGAATTTACGGGCGCTGATTATATGCTTAACCCACGGGCAACCATGCATGCCGGTGGCTACTTCCCCATCGGTTATTCTACCACTTTACATTTAAGTGGTTTATACAGTACGCAGGCTAAAGCCAGTGAAGCTGTTGCAGGCGGTGCGGTGCAATTTGCCCTGGGCAACCCCGATGCTTTACAGCCCACCAATTTTTACGCAGGCAGCTGGATGCGTTTTGGCGATGCGCTGATACCTTATTTAGGTCTTGAATTTAGTGATCTGCGGTTTGGCGTTACCTACGACATAAATATTTCTGATCTTAAGACGGCATCGCAGAGCCGGGGTGGCATTGAGTTTTCCCTAATTTATATCAGCCATGCGTCTGATGCAAAAGAACTTCCGTGTCCGAAATTCTGATGATCATTTTTTTATAAGATGCATCACCTCTTCTGCCATCTCTTCTACGTTTTGTAATTGCATGCATTTAAAATGACCTAACGGGCATTTTTTATAACCGATCTTACTGCATGGGCGGCAATACAGTTTTTTTATTTCAAATATTCTGGAGTATGAAGAAGTTCCGTCACCGAAATAAGGTGTCATTCCAAATGAAGGTACAGTGTTGCCCCATACAGAAATTATGGGTTTTTTAAATGCAGCTGCAATGTGCATCATGCCGGTATCGTGTGTGATTACGGCCTTTGATTTTTGTATGAGGTCGGCACTTTCATTCAATGAAAATTTTCCGCAGGCATTGTATATTTTAACGGGATCAATGCTTTTAATCATTTCTCCACTGACTGCATCCTCCTTTCCGCCAATTAGTATTATTGGATGACTGATGCTTTTGCAAAGTTGCTGCAGCTTTAATACAGGAAGTTTTTTTGTTTCGTGCGCCGCGCCAATTACAATGGCGATATACCCATGCTGGTGACTTGTGGGCAGCTCATTCCACGATACGAGGTTGTTTTCCGGAATGAAATAATCTAAACCTTTCCCATCGTTTTTTACACCATAACTTTTAAGCGTTGCCAGGTAGCGGTCTACAATGTGCAGCCCGGGCATTACATTTATTTTAAGCGCTGTAAGCAACCACTTTTCAACATTAAGTTTATTAAAACTGTAATGTGGAATAATTGGGAATGCAGATTTAATTTTTATTGTTCTAAGGTTATTATGGAGATCGATAATTACATTAAAGTTTTCTTTTTTTAATATTGCGGTTAGCATTTTTCTGTCCTTACTCCATAGATGTATTTTGTCAATATATGGGTTGGATGAAAGAATAGGCTCAAAAGAAGGTTTTGTAAGAAAGTGAATTTCAGCCCCGGCCACCTGCAGTTTTAAACAACGAACAACAGGCGTTGTAAGCACAATATCTCCAATGGAGGAAAGCCTGATGATCAGAAACTTCATATCTCTAAAAATGGAATTGATTTTTACTGATGTGTTTATTCTTCAATATAATCAAGGTCTTTATTAAAGGTCTCTTTTATTCCCAACGATGCAAAGATGGTAATAACCATTACAATTACCCCTGTTATCCACGCACCTGTAATGTAATTGCCATTAACGGTTCTGAGCCACTGAAACAATAACAGAATAAGGGGTAATGTACCGCGAACCATATTAGGAATAGTGGTGGCAGCAGTTGCCCTGATGTTTGTTCCGAACTGTTCTGCACCAATGGTTACAAATATTGCCCAGAAGCCTGTTGCAAAACCCAGTAAACCACAAACCCAGTACATGGCAGCGGGGGTGCTGTTATGTAAGGTGGTGAAATAAAGTACAATGCCAATTATAGTGATGGCATAGAATATCCAGAGCGCCTTTTTTCGGCTTTTCAGCCATTGGCTTACCAGCCCGCAGGCAATGCCTCCCAAAGAAATACCTACATAAGAAAACATTACAGATTTACCTGCATCAATGGTGCCGACGATATTCATTTCTGTTCCAAACTCTTTTGAGAAGGTTACCAGAACTCCTACAACATACCATGTTGGTAAACCAATAAGAATACTGAAGACATACCTTTTCATTCTTTCAGTATTTGCAAACAGCATCAGAAAATTTCCGCGCTGCACGCTGGTTTTTTTTAATTGATTAAACAAGCCTGATTCAAAAACCGATACCCTAAGAAGCAGTAAGAGAATTCCCAAACCGCCACCTATGAAGTAACATGTTCGCCAGTCGAAATTTTCTTTAATAAAGTAGGCGAAAATGGCGCCGGTTAAACCAAGCCCTGCAACAAGGCTGGTGGCGAGCCCGCGTTTTTCTTTTGATATTAATTCTGAAACAAGGGTAATTCCCGCGCCCAGTTCTCCTGCCAAACCAAGTCCCGCAATAAATCGTATCCAGCCATACTGTTCAACGGTTTGTACAAAACCATTGGCTATGTTCGCAAGAGAGTATAAAAGTATAGAACCGAATAAAACACTTAATCTTCCCTTCTTATCGCCTACGACACCCCAAATTATACCGCCGAGCAGTAGTCCGTACATTTGCCGGCTAATAATCATTTCACCAAAATCTCTTATCTGAATATCATCCAAACCCAGGTCTCTAAGACTGGTAACCCGAATTATGCTGAAAAGAAGCAGATCATAAATATCAACAAAATACCCAAGGGCTGCAACAATTACGGGTAAGCTGAATACAGCCGCCTGTTGCCTGTTTGTCATACTTTTTCTTTTTTGTGTTCGTCGTTTTTGCTGAAGAAGAATTTATAAGCGATGGGTAGCATGGAGATAAGTACAATAGAAATTACGATCATTTCTAAATGTTCTTTCAGATCTACATCAAACTGGTTAAGCACCCATTTATATAAAAAATGCCCGGCAAATAACATAGTGAAAACCCACGCTATGCAACCGGCAACATTAAAATAAGTGAATTTTTTCTTATCCATCTCTACTATACCTGCCACAATGGGTGCAAAGGTTCTGTATAATGGGTACAAACCTTGCGGCAATAATGGCCCAACCACCATAGCGCTGGTAAAAAGCATCTGCCTGCAAAAGATATTTTTTCTTAAACAAAAAAGTGTCTTTTCGCTCATACAAGTAACGACCGCTTTTTTTGCCAAACCAATAACCCACATAATTACCCGCTATGCCTGCAATGGATAATAAAAACCACAGAACAAACAGGTCTATATATTCATTGCCTGTTGGAATAAATTCGTTGGCCAGGTCGCTGCTGTAAATGCCTGCAACAAATAAAAGACTATCTCCCGGTAAAAAAAATCCTGCAAATAAACCGGTTTCAGCAAAAATGATAAATATTAATAACCATAAACCTCCATATTCTATATAGAATTGTGGATTAATCAGATCGTGCCATTGAAATTCCAGTAAGAAGTGGTGCATATACTACGGTTCTGAATAAATTAATTAATCTGCAAATTAAATTTCCATATTTAAGTCTTCATTTTCAATGCCAAGTTCTCCCTCCCATTTACTTACAACAGTTGTGGCTAAGGCATTACCCAAAACATTGGTCATAGATCTGAACATATCGCAAAAATGATCGATGGGTAAAATAAGCGCAATGCCTTCTGGTGGAATATTGAACATAGCACAAATTGCGGTGACAACAACCAGCGAGGCCCGCGGAACACCCGCAATACCTTTACTCGTTAACATTAAAACAAGCAGCATGGTTATTTGTGTTCCATAATCCAGGTGAATGCCGTAGGCCTGGGCAATGGCAAGGCTGGCAAACGTCATGTACATCATACTGCCATCCAGGTTAAAGGAATAACCGAGCGGTAATACAAAGGCTACAATTTTGTTTTTGCAACCAAATCTTCCAGTTCTTCGGTAAGTTTTGGAAACACTGCTTCACTGCTGGTTGTGCTGAATGCAATAATTAAGGGCTGAACAATTCTTTTAAGCAGGGCGGGCATCCTGTTCTTTAATATTAAAAAGCCAACAGAGATCAATACCACCCAAAGCAGCCCTATCCCCAAAAGAAAATAAGCAAAATAGCGCGCATAAAATATAAAAACCTGCGGGTCCCTTAATGGCCATTACGGCAGCAATGGCACCGAACACACCAAGTGGTGCAAAGTTCATTACATAATTTACCATTTTTAAAATAACATGAGAAACAGCCTCAAGCCCTTTAATTATTGTGCCGCTGTATTTATCTAATGATGCGGTGGCAACACCAAAAAAAATGGCAAAAATTACGATCTGAAGAATTTCATTGGAAGCCATGGCTTCTATTACGCTCTTCGGAAACATGTGTTCTATAAAATTCTGAATACTAAAAACCTGAGTTTTACCTATAAGTTCTGCTGCACCCGAGGTGTCTGCAAGACTTAAATTAATACCTGCCCCTGGCTGAAACACATTTACCAGCAGCATACCAAGCATTAAGCTAACAAGAGAGGCTGTAATAAACCAAATAAGTGCTTTTCCACCCACACGCCCCACACTTTTAAGATCGCCCAGTTTGGCAATGCCAACTACAAGGGTAGAAAAAACCAATGGAGCAATGATCATTTGCACCAGCCGTAAAAAAATTGTTGAAAGCAATTTGATGTTGCCTGCAAAGGCATTTCTAAAATCGTTGCCTGCATCTTTATAAATAAAATAACCCACAGCCGCCCCCAAAACCATTGCCACCAATATATAAAATGTAAGCCTGTTTTTATTTTGCATCGCCTGAAAGGAATGGCTTGCAAGATAATGTTTAAAAAGTAACACAATTCATTACCACCTGTAAAAGTACAATGTAATAAAGATGATTTGTTTAAGGGTAGCAATAACGGATACCTGTTGATTAAACATTTAAAATTTATTAATGCGGTTCTCATTGTCAATCCTTAAATGTGGTAGCGTATTCATCTGCTTTATTCTCCTACCTTAGCAATTAAGTTAACAGGGGTTTAAATAATTCATTATTTTTCAGCTCACTAAAAAGTACCATTTAACTATGAGTTTATTTGTAAGAAAGCCCATGAGCGTTTTAATGAATGAAGCGCAGGAAACCGGAACACATACACTTAAACGAACCTTAGGGGCGTTTGGATTAATTGCGTTGGGAATTGGGGCTATTATAGGTGCCGGGTTATTTTCAATTACCGGTATGGCAGCGGCCAATCATGCCGGGCCTGCCATTACAATTTCCTTTATTGTAGCAGCCTCAGGGTGTCTTTTTGCAGGACTATGCTACGCAGAATTTGCATCCATGATTCCCGTTGCAGGTAGCGCTTACACCTATTCGTATGCAACCATGGGCGAATTTATTGCATGGATAATCGGCTGGGATCTTAGTGTTGGAATATGCTGTTGGCGCCGCCACCGTTGGCATTAGCTGGAGCCGTTACCTTGTAAAATTTATGGAAGGTTTTGATGTGCATTTACCGGTTTCATTAACCGTTGGGCCATGGGATGGCGGAATCGTAAACCTGCCTGCCGTCTTCATTATTGTTTTAATGAGTTTATTACTTATAAAAGGCACGAAAGAAAGTGCATTGGTAAACGGAATTATCGTTGCCTTAAAAGTAACGGTAGTATTAGTTTTTATTATTCTTGGATGGAAGTATATTAACGACACCAACTACAATCCTTATATCCCGGATAACACCGGCACATTTGGCGAGTATGGTTTTAGTGGAATTATACGCGCAGCAGCAATTGTATTTTTTGCTTACATTGGTTTTGATGCCGTAAGTACAGCAGCACAGGAAGCTAAAAATCCTAAAAGAGATATGCCATGGGGCATTCTTGGTTCACTTGCCATTTGCACCGTTCTATACATTTTATTCGCACACGTTATGACAGGTGTTACCAATTATACCTCCTTTGCAGGTAAAGATGGTATTGCACCCGTTGCGGTAGCGATTGATCATATGGGTTCACCTGATCCAACCGGTGTTATTCAACCTGATTACCCCTGGTTAAACAGGGCTATCATTGTGGCAATTCTTGCGGGATATTCTTCTGTAATTCTTGTAATGCTGATGGGGCAAAGCCGTGTGTTCTTTAGCATGAGTAAAGATGGATTAATACCACGCATTTTTTCAGCCGTTAACCCCAAAACTCAAACACCTGCAAAAAACAATTTGCTTTTCATGGTTTTTGTTAGCCTGTTTGCAGCCTTCGTACCTGCAAGGGTAGTAGGCGAAATGACGAGCATAGGTACATTATTCGCATTTATTCTGGTATGTGTTGGTATTTGGGTGATGCGTAAAAAAATGCCAAATATTCCACGCGCTTTTGTAACCCCAATGGTTCCACTGGTTCCTATCCTTGGTATCATAACCTGTTTATTTATGATGGTTTTTTTACCCATGGATACCTGGATACGCTTATTGGTTTGGATGCTTATCGGTCTTGATATTTATTTAGTGTATGGCGCCAAACACAGTAAACTGGGCAATGGCACTTCATCGCGTAAAGGAATGAGCATTGCCCGTTATACAGGTATTGCGCTTGCCATACTTCTTATCATTGTAGGGCTTTTGCACCAGTCAGGAATTGGTTTTGATGAAGACAGATCCCTCATGTATATTTCGCTTGTATTTGCCGTTGTACACTTCTTTGTTTATGGGCGCAAACTCCGTTTGCCCGAGCCTGCAGAGGATAAACAACCATGGGATTCATAAATAAAAAAATAATTTCTATATTAAACGCCGGTGTGCATTTGCATACCGGTTTTTTATTGCCGGTAACATATTAAATTCGCAACCCCTTCAACACTTTTAAACTATTGAAGTAAATAATTATGGGAAGAATTTTTGAAGTAAGAAAAGCCACCATGTTTGCGCGGTGGGACAGGATGGCAAAACAATTTACCCGCATTGGAAAAGAAATAGCCATTGCGGTAAAAGCAGGTGGTCCCGATCCTGCCATTAACCCTGCACTTCGGCGTTGCATGCAAAACGCAAAAAGCGTAAACATGCCCAAAGACCGTGTAGAAGCAGCAATTAAAAGGGCACAGGGAAAGGAGATGGAAAATTATGAAGAGATATTGTATGAAGGTTATGGTCCGCACGGTGTGGCTATATTGGTAGAAACCGCAACTGATAATCATGTACGTACGGTTGCCAATGTAAAAAGTCATTTTAATAAAGGTGGCGGAACACTTGGAAACAGCGGCAGCGTTAGCTTCCAGTTTAAGAAAATGGGGGTTTTTAAATTAAACCCAGAGGGATTAAATACCGAGGACCTTGAATTTGAACTGATTGATTTTGGTTTAGAAGAAATGGGTGAAAGCACCGATGAAAATGATAAAAAGGTACTGGTGTTTCGGTGCGGATTTACCGACTTCGGAAATATGCAAAAAGCACTTGAAGATAAAGGTTTGCACCCACTTAAGCGCTGAATTGGAATGGATACCCACCACAACTGTACCCGTTAATGATGAACAGGCAGAAGATGTGAGTAAACTTATTGAACGCCTGGAACAGGATGAGGATGTAAGCAAGGTGTTTCATAATATGGCATAAGCAGTATATTTATACATGGCTGATCCTGTAAAAAATAATAACCCCGTTGTGCTATTCGATGGGGTTTGTAATTTCTGCAATGCCATGGTTAATTTCGTAATACGTAATGATAAGGAGGGAAAAATAAAGTTTGCATCACTGCAGTCAGCGTTCGGAGAAACCCTTATCCGGGAGTATGTCGTTCCGGAAAATATTGACTCAATTTTATTGTTGGAGAATGGAATAATACATACTAAATCGGCCGCTGCATTCAAAATAGCTTCTTACCTGTCATACCCCGCAAAGGCTTTAAGCCTCCTTAAAATATTCCCTTCTTTTATCAGTAATTCAGTGTACGATGTAATTGCCAGGAACCGGTACAAATGGTTCGGTAAAAAAGATCAATGCATGGTTCCTTCTGCAGAAATCAGGTCGAGGTTTATTGAGGTTTAGATGTTATTTGCGATTAACTTTTTTGGTTCTCTTATTTCTAGGATGTTTAATTATTCTTTTTATTTCGGGGGATTAAGTTTTTTAATGGTCTCAATGAAATGCAGTTCGCATAGGCAATTCTTTTTGTTCTTTTTTCCTGTCAAAAAAGAACCAAAAAAAGACCTCCGGAAACGATGTACAGTCCGTTTCCGGGTTGTTCGCTAATAGGCTTTAGTGCATGGTGGTGAAGGGCTAAAGAACAAATTATTTAAAATACAAGATGCTGAAACAAGTTCAACATAGCGAAAGCTTTTTCTGATCAATTGAAATTCTTCTGCTGAAGCCACAGTAGCACAAAAGCCACATCAGGGCGTAAGAAAGAAACGGGCTGTACATCGTTTCTTTCTTGATCTTTTTGTTACTTTTTTTATCAAGAAAAAAAGTAAGTAACACTACTCTTTCACAAACCTTACACTCTGCACCTGCTCTGTGCTTTGCACCCGCAGCACATACTGCCCGGCTTTCAGGCGGCTTACATTATAATTATAGGTTGCTGATGAGGTAACTGTTGTACTCAGTAACACATTGCCACCAACATCGCTGATGGTAAGCAGGTTGTTTACCTCCGGCTGCAACCCTTTTACCGTAAGCACCTCTTTTACGGGGTTGGGGTACAGGGTAATGTGTTTGCCACTGCCATAATACACTACGGGTGAAAAGGCTGTGCTGCCATCTTTTAATACGGCTGCCACGCGGTAGTAGCTGTTGGTGGCTGCAGTGTTTAAGGCATAGGTAAAGGTTTGCTGCTCGCGGGTGTTTGCCTGCTGCAGTAAACGGGGTGTATTGTTTGCCTGCACCCTTTTTTCTTCTGTAAAGCTGCTGCCGTTGGTGCTGCGCTGTATGCTGTAATAGTTAACACTGCTGTTGTTGCTGGTGTACCAGCCCAGGGTGTTGTTGCGCAGCCAGGTTTTTAGCTGTGCTATTACCGGGTTTTCTACAGGGTCGCCGTGGTAGCGGGCAAGGGCAAAATTAAATAACCCATCTTGTAAGTTTAGCGACTGGCCGGCTGCAATTATGTTACCGTCTGACTGAAGGAGCAATGTTTGCACCCGGTCGTTTAATCCAAAGTCTGTGGTATTCATACCACTTATACCGAAGGTAGAATCCATGCGGCCATCTGGCAAATACCTGCAAATGGCAAAATTATCAGATTCGGTTAAAGGATAATTAAATGCGGTATATCCGCCTGCTCCTCCGCCAAGCAGAATTTTACCTCTGGAGTCAAGCAGCACAGACATTGCAACGGAGTTCCCCTCTTCAAACAGCGTTGTTACTTTTCCGTTGTTTCCAAAAGTTTTATCTAATGTACCATTAACATTGTACCGGCACATGGCCATGTTTTCTCTGTCTATTCCTGGAAACCGATGTCCTTCAATTCCTGCTGCAACAATTTTCCCATCAGGCTGTAAGGCTATTGAGCTGCAAAAATCTCCTCTTGAACTGTAATCTGTAATAACAATGCCTCCGGTGCCGAAAGATTCATCCAAACTACCATCAGTGTTATAGCGTGCAAGGGCAAACCTGCCACTATTTTCAGGCGCACCAACCTCTGTAGAACTTCCCCCGGCGATAATTTTACCATCCGGTTGAATGGCTATTGAATTGATAATATTTTGATAACCGTACGCAAAATTTGTGACCACCCTTCCTCCATCACCAAAAGAAGCGTCGAGCCTGCCATCAGGCATATAGCGCAGCAGTAAAAAATTGAATGTACCCAGTGCAGTAGGCCCTGTTTTGCCGCCCACCACGATCTTGCCATCGGGCTGAAGGGCAACTGCATTGCCATATTCAAACAGCCTGAAATCTGTTGTTACCTTACCATTCTCTCCAAAAGAAGAATCCAGGCTGCCATCAGGCATATAGCGGGCTAACAGAACATCAATATTTACACGTGGATCGGGAAAACTGTCATCATCAATATTCCCCCGTCCTGCCGCCACAATTTTACCGTCCGGTTGAACCAGGGTGGCAAGAATTTCTGAATAGAAATAATTTAAATCAGCAAAACTGGTAATTACTTCCCCTGTTTCTCCGAACGTAACATCAGTTTGCCCGTTGGGCAAATACTGTCTTAATCCAAAGCCGCTGTATTCAAAGGTTCCGATATTTCCCCCTAAAATAATTTTATTGTTGTTCTGCAGAGTTGCCGAGAAACACTGGTAACTTTTGCTTTGATCGTTGCCGGTAACCACTTTACCCTCAGTTACCGAAGCTTGCATCTAAAGTGCCGGGCTGGCAAAAAGCAGAAGTAAAACAAAAAATGAATGCGAAAAATAAGAGTAACTGTTTCATAAGTTTAATATTTTAATAATTAATTACAGGTGCTGTCTTCACAACTGTTATGGTAATTGGTAGTGCACCCATAGCGTGCATTGGCGACATTCAATAAATGCCGTTTGCCCGAGGTTGTTTATGATGTTGGTTAATTTAATTCTCAGGACTGGCGCTTTTTGCATAAGATATTTAAAGGGTATCAATGTCGGTAAAGATTGGGATAATTACATCTGTGCTGCAGGTAAAAGAGCAATCCGGCATTTGAGGAAATGCATTATAACTCATGCATAAAAAAATAAAACAAATTAAATGCGGGGGGGGGATAACTTTTAAACATACGCGGGGGTTTAGAGTATAAACTTACAGAAAATTTTTATGGAAAGCAAGGGGGTAAACAACCCCGGAAACGATGTACAGCCCGTTTCCGGGTTGTTCGCTATTCGGCTTTAGTGCATGGTGGTGAAGGGCTGTTTCATAATTGCCGACAAAAAAACCGAACGTACAAGTGAGTGACACAACAGGCGATGCCACCTGCTTTTAAGCCGGTACAAAAAAATAGACCGCATAAAAAAGCCGCTCCTAAATTAATGAAGCGGCTTAAAATTTTTCTTTAAAAAACTATCTTACAGAAGCTAACAGCGCTTTAAAACTAACAGGCTCATTCATGGCCATATCTGCAAGTATCTTTCTGTTAATATCAATACCTTTTACACTTAATGCATGAATAAATTCGCTATAGGTAAACCCTTCTTCGCGAACAGCAGCATTGATACGTGCAATCCATAAAGCACGGTATTCACGCTTTTTATTTTTACGACCTACATAACTATAGGTCATACCTTTTTCTACAATGTTTTTGGCAACGGTATATACATTTTTACGTTTGCCGTAAAAGCCTTTGGCCTGTTTAAGAATTTTTTTTCTTCTTGCCCTGGATGCAACCGCATTTTTTGAACGTGGCATATATTAAGTTTATAAAATTAAAAGTTGTGGTACCTGTTTGCTGAAGTGTTTATTTCAGGCGGAGTAAGCGCATTACAAAATCTTTATTTGGTGCTGCGATCAAACCTTTTTTGCGAAGGGCTCTTTTACGTTTTTTTGATTTTTTGGTAAGGATGTGGCGTTTGTACGCTTTCTGGTGCGTAATTTCTCCTGTACCGGTAACTTTAAAGCGCTTCTTTGCGCTTGAGTTTGTTTTTACCTTTGGCATTATATAATCTTAATGATTACTCCCTGCTGGCGGCACCGCATAGTCGCAGCGCACTTGTTTGGCCTTGTGGGAAATGGGCGGCAAAAGTAAGGATAAATTGTGTACGAAGCAAAATTAACCTGAAAACGTATTAAAGTACCGGATTTCTTCTTCCAAATCCAGGTAAGGGTACTTTTCCTGTAGCCGGCTGGTTTGCAAATGCAACCGTTGCAAAAAGGCTTTGTGCTGATCAGAAGCCGGGTTGAAAGGTTTGTGATTTTTTGAAATGATTATCTTTCTTATTTCTTCCATCATTACCTGCGATTCCCTGCTGATGCAGCTTTCTGCGAATTTTTCCAACACATATTCGGTGGCGGCGTAATTGGGATGCACCAGGTCTATATCGTAAAACCGGTAATCGCGCAATACATCTATAACAATTTCATAGGCTGGAAAATAGTACAGGTTATCGAACTTGTGTACCATGTGGTGCACTGATTCTATCAGCCTCGCTTTGCTGCGGTTATTCTCTACCACCCCGTCTCTTGCATGGCGAACAGGACTTACTGTGAATATGATCTTCAGATTTTCATTGAAATGCAACAGCCGGTATAAAACTTCATCGAAAGCAGCTACAATTTGTTCAATAGTGCAAAGTGTTTTATTGAAATGTTTGGCAGGCGCCTTATGGCAATTGGCTGCATGCAGTTGCTGATTTTGGTTAAATTCTCCCGGTAAAATTTCAGTAAAATTATAAACGAAAGAAGTTCCAAGTGTTATAATAAGCCAATCAGCCCGTTTTAAAAATTGATGGGCCTTTTCCTGAGATGTATTGATATTATTCAGGCAATCATCTTTATCAGGGTTTGAAAACCTGCTGTGGTGCTGCCAGCTATGCCAGCCATCATTCAGATAAAAAATTTCTTTTTCATTATACTGTTTGTTATCAATGTAGGTGATCAGGCTGTTACAAACACTCAGCGGATCGAATAAAATACCGTTAGGATTTTGCAGTACATTAAACTTTACTTTTCCTAAATAATTACCTATATGCTCTGTAAAACAACTGCCTATAAGCATTATTTTATCGGTGTAAGAAACAGGCGGGTTTATGGGTTCTATATGTATGGGTAACTGAAACTGCATAAATCAATTCACTTGAAATGCAACACCATACTATCATCATCGGGAAGCATTACCCATTGATATAACAGTTGCACATACAATTCTTTTGCTTCTTCCAGCTTTTCTCTGGTTAAAAATGAAATATCAAAATTATGGTTGTTGTTGCGCAATCCTTGCGAAAGTGTTTCCTGAAAATTTTCAACACTACCCTGTCCTGCTTCAATCAACATTAAATTAATAATGTGTTCGACCAAAATTGCTTCATCTGAAATAATAAAATTTCTTTCTTCTTTCGGAAGATTAAAATCTGATATTGATATACCGCCTGCGATCATTCCATAAAAAGCATTTCTAAAATTAAAGGTGGTCTCCAGTGCAAAATGCATCAGGTCGTGGCGAATAAAAAAGTCAGTACACTTCATCCAGGCTGTACTGCCATCTTTTCTTATGCAACTTATGTTGCTGGAATTATCTGGATGCTTTGTGAAAGTTATTTCCATCATTATTCAAAAATTTCGGAGGCAATGGAAAGACAATTATTTAAGGCCTCTTTATTTATAGGTGGCACCATGCCTTTGCCTTCGAAAAAACTTATCATGTATTCAGTGGGCATATTTCCTACCAGTTCATCCTGCGCCATGGGGCAACCGCCAATGCCTTTTAATGCTCCATCAAACCTAAAGCAACCGGCCTCAACTGCTGCCTGTAATTTAGGTTCAATATCCTTAACGGCTGAATGCAGGTGAACACCTACCTGCACCCCTGGATATTTTGGTATTAAAGTATTTAGCGCTAATGTAACCTGATCGGGTGTTGCTAACCCTACGGTATCTGCAAGGGATATTATTTTTATACCCCTGCATACCATTTCATCAGCATACTTCAATAATATTTCCTGGTTGTATTCATCGCCATAAGGATTGCCAAAACCCATACTCAGGTATATAACCAGTTGTTTATTTGTACGAACACATATGTCCTGAATCTCATCTACCCGTTGTAGACTTTCTTCAATTGTACTATTGGTATTCTTTAACTGGAAAGTGGGAGAAATGGAAAAGGGGAAACCTAAATAATCAATAGCATTGAACTGTGCCGCATTGGTTGCGCCCCGCGTGTTGGCAACAATAGCCAGTAATTTTGTTTGCGAAGATTGGTGATTGATGGCATCCATTACCTGCGCTGAATCAGCCATTTGCGGAATAGCTTTTGGCGAAACAAAGCTGCCAAAGTCAAGCGTGTGAAACCCCACCTGTAGCAGGGCATTTATGTAATTAATTTTTTGACCGGTGGGTATAATATGCTTCCAGCCCTGCATGGCATCCCGCGGGCATTCTATTAATTGCACATGTTGCATGGATCTAAGAGCTTTGTTGTGTGCCCAGCCGCCGGCTGAATTGATTGTCTATAATTTTAAAAAGATGGTAAGGTTTAAAGGTTCTCCATTCAGGGAGTTCCATTAAAGGCAAATAATGGTCGAGTTTTCTTCTTTTAAAATCGTACTGAGAAGAGTCGGGCATATTCAGGCTTACCATCCAACCGTTGTTGTCTTCTAATTCTTCTGCCCATTCCTGGTAATAATCCCTGTCGCCGCTATGAAAATTCAACACATTTTCTGTGATCAGGATAAATTTATTTATTCCTTCAACCATCATAGCATCTATAACATCGCGCTTTAGCGTCATGATATCATTTTCAATGGCATCATTCCATTCGCCAAGCATTTCAATGATGGCAAAGTTCAATTCATAATCTACATCAATTACCTTTAAATACAGGGTTTTGCTTCCAAAATCATCCCACTGTGGATGGATGTAATAGTTGTAAACTGTTTGTGTAAATTCAAATTCACTGTATTCGCGACCATAAAACGGAGAACGCTCATCTTCTTCAGAAACGTAAATATGCCGCCAGTTATAAAAAGGTTCTATTTCATGCATACCACTTTAAATCTTTTCTTTACTTTTTTTTAATTCTTTAACCCATTGAAGGGCTTTTTTTAACTGTTCTTCCTGTGTAATATTAGAGGTGTCAAGGCAATGCGCATCATCTGCTTTTCGCAACGGACTAATTTCGCGGTTACTGTCAATGTAATCACGCATCTCAAGATTATGTTTCACCTCGTCGAGTGTTACAAATGGATTTTTCGCAAATAATTCTTTAAATCTTCTTTGCACCCTAACCGTTGTATCAGCCGTCATAAAAATCTTTAGCTCGGCATCTGGGAAAACCGTTGTTCCTATATCCCTGCCATCCATAATTATGCCCTTCTGATCGCCCATTGCTTTCTGCTGCTCCACTGCAAAATTACGTACAGCTTCTATGGCAGAAACTTCACTCACATTTTCACTCACGACCATATCCCTGATGAAAGCTTCCACGTTTTCACCATTTAAATAAATGTCGCTGTTACCTGTATGGCTGTTAAAATTAAACTCTAGAGTAATATTATCCAGTGCATGTTGCACACTCTTTGGATTACTCCAGTTTATATGATTGCGAAGGAAATAAAGGGTGATGGCACGATACATGGCACCACTGTCTATAAAGATGTAATTAAGCTCCCTGGCAAGTTGCCTTGCCATTGTGCTTTTACCGCAGGAAGAATAACCGTCTATGGTGATGAGGATTTTTTTCATCGCCCATAAAATTGAGGAAAAATTACCTCCCGCCCAAGAAACAAATCTTAAAAACGTTTATTCATTAATAACCTCAACACCCGGATATTTTGAGGCATTAAATACAAACCTGCTGTCTGGCAAAGAAACATTTGTATTTACATTGGTAAGTACAAACTCGATTGTATTATCTGCTTTATCAATAACCTTCGCTTTTGTAACCAGGTTTTTAGCCCTGTCTACAAATACAGTTACAGATTTAAAGTTTTTTCGCTTATCTATGGGGGTAAGTGCTATCTGGTGGTAGGCAGACGTGGATGAAACCAGTTTGTATGTAAAATCTTTATCGTAGAAGTTGCTTAGAAACTTTTGAGGCGTTAACATTTTGTCATCGGTTTTATCTACTGTGGCAACAGTTACTTCACCATCGCCATCATAATTCCAGATTTTAGATCCGTTACTGTAGATTTCTGAGCCCCCCTGTTTAATATAATATTGATCGCCTTTGATATTTATATTTCCTTTTACTGATCCTTTTAATTTACCATTCCTGTCTTTTGTAGAATATGAAAAATCGGCAGAAACACCTTTATATGTCTTTAATCTTCCGCTAAGATCATCAAGCACTTTTTTGGCATTAGGATCATTTTGCGCATTTATTGCTGTTATAGTAAGAAAAGCAACGATGAATGTTAAAAATTTTTTCATTTATGTGGTAATTTTTCCTTTTTTAAAATGTATAAACACATATTCAATAATGCTGCCTGATTTTTAAAATTATATGAGCTGGAACTAATTTTTCAATTTATTAACGGCCGCTAATCTTCAAACCTGAACCATATGTTTAATTTGCCGGAATAAACTACCTTTGCCCACTTTATGAAATTTTTTTTAAGCCTTATATTGGTTTCTACGGTTCTCTTTTCCTGCACCAGCAAGTTTGGTAAAGTATTAAAAAGTACTGATAAGGAATACAAGCTAAAAATGGCAGAGCAATATTATGCGGCACAAAAATACGATCTTGCCCAGCAGGTTTACGAAGATATTATGCCCTTTTTTAAAGGCGATGCACGTTTTGAAGACATTTTCTATAAATATTCTTATTGCGCCTACTACGATAAGGATTACCTGAATGCTGAAAATTTATTTAAAAGTTTTACTGAAACATTCCCGAACAGCACAAGGGCTGAGGAGGCTGAATATATGCGGGCAATGAGTTATTATAAACAATCGCCTAAGGTAGAATTAGACCAGACCAATACAATGAAGACCATGGCGTTGATGCAGGCTTTTATCAATACACATCCGGGGTCGTCCCGTATTAAAGATGCCACAGAAATTATCGATCAATGCAGGGCAAAATTAGAAAGCAAAGAAGAAAAAAGTGCACAACTGTATTATAACTTAGGTTATTTTAAATCTGCCGCCGTTGCTTTTGAAGCGCTGAATAACAGTTATCCCGATTCAGAAAAAAGTGATGTGTACAAACTTAAAGAAATAAAATCGTACATTAAATACGCTGAAATGAGCGTACCGCAAAAGCAAACCGAACGCTACGAAAAAGTTATTACCGAAATAAATGAGTTTAACCAGCGTTTTTCAGACAGTGAATTGTTAACGCAGGTAAATGAATATAAAACAGACACAGAACAAAAATTAAAAAACCTACAAAATGAGCAAACTACGGAGACAACTGGGCGCTAATACCCCAAATGTGGTTGAAACCAGGGACCTTGTTGAAATTAAAGCAGCTACAGGAAACCTGTACCAGTCTATCAACATAATTGGCAAAAGAGCCAACCAGATTAATATAGCAATTAAAGATGAATTGCATAATAAACTGGAAGAGTTTGCCAGCCATACCGACAGCCTGGAAGAAATTCATGAAAATAAAGAACAAATAGAGATCTCCCGCGCTTATGAAAGAATGCCCAACCCGGCCATTCTTGCCACACAGGAGTTTGCACAGGGAAAAATTTATTTCCGCGAGAACGAGGACGATCTGTTTAGATAATATTTTATAACATTATTAAAAACGACAGATCAAAACGCTGTCGTTTTTTATTTTAGATTTATATCTCCGCCATTTAAATTCAGCATTATGCTGGCAAATAAAAAAATATTATTAGGTATTACAGGCAGTATAGCGGCCTATAAGTGCGTGGAGCTTGTCAGGCTATTTATTAAAGCCGGCGCAGAGGTCCGGGTAGTTATAACACCCTCTGCGAAAGATTTTGTTTCGCCACTGGTGCTATCAACCCTCAGCAGAAATAAAGTTTATTCCGAAATATTCGAAAAAGATAACTGGAACAATCATGTAATGCTGGGAAGGTGGGCAGACGTTATGATAATAACGCCACTAAGCTGTAATACGTTATCCAAAATGGCCACCGGCGAATGTGATAATTTTCTGCTGGCGGTGTATCTGTCAGCCACCTGCCCAGTAATCGTTTGCCCTGCAATGGATGAAGACATGCATAAACATGCTTCTACCAAAAAAAATATTACCATTCTCCGGGAAAGAGGCAATATTGTAATAGATGCCGAATCGGGTGAACTGGCAAGCGGGCTATTTGGCGAAGGCAGAATGCCCGAACCACAGGCTATTTTTGAATACGTAAATCAATTTTTACATCCTGCCGGACCCCTTTCAACAAAAAAGGTATTGATAACCGCAGGCCCTACATACGAACCTATAGACCCAGTGCGTTTTCTGGGGAACCATTCATCAGGAAAAATGGGTTTTGCAATGGCGGAAGCCTTTGCAGAAAAAGGAGCAACAGTTACCCTGGTTTCCGGACCCACACATTGTGTTACGGTTAATAAGAATATTGTATTAATAAGAGTAACAACCGCCGAAGAAATGTATACAGAATGTATTAAACATTTCGAACAGTCTGATATAGCAGTAATGAGTGCAGCTGTGGCCGATTTTACTCCGGAAACGGTCGCAGAGAAAAAAATTAAAAAAGATGACAAAATTTTTAATTTACCCTTAAAAAAAACCGCAGATATTCTTAAGCAGCTGGGAACTATAAAAAAACCATCTCAACTGTTAGTTGGGTTTGCACTCGAAACCAACAATGAAGCGGCAAATGCAAAGGAAAAACTAAGAAATAAAGGGGCTGATATGATAGTGCTAAATTCGCTGAGAGATGTCAACGCCGGGTTCGGTTACGATACAAATAAAGTAACCATATTTCAGGCAGACGGGCAGGAACATAATTTTGAATTGCAATCAAAAATAAAGCTGGCAAAACAAATAGTTGAACTAGTAGAAAAAATATACCATGTTTAAAAAATCCTTCCTGTTTATAATTCCTTTAATAATGGCTATTGCAGTTAACGGGCAGGAGCTGCAGGCTAAAGTATCCGTACTAACCCAACAAATTGGTACAACAGTCGATAAAAAAATTTTTACTACGCTTCAATCCCAGCTAACCAATTTTTTAAACAGCAGAAAGTGGACAAATGATGCGTTTCAGCCACAGGAAAAAATTCAGTGTAATTTTTTACTGAACATCACCTCAGCGCTGGAAAATAATGTGTATAAAGCAACACTAACGGTTCAGGCTGCAAGACCTGTGTATAAATCAGCTTACCAGTCGGTGTTGTTTAATTACCAGGATGCGGATGTGTTGTTTAAATACCTGGAATTTCAACCAATAGAATTTAATGAAAACCGGGTGGGGGGAACAGATCCTTTAACAAGTAACCTTACTGCAATATTCGCCTTTTATACAAACTTTATTCTTGGTTTGGATTACGATTCCTTTTCACCAAAAGGCGGAGAAGATTTTTTTAAGAAAGCACAAAATATCGTGAACAATTCACCCGAAGACAGGCAGTTAACAGGTTGGAAGGCTTTCGATGGAACACGCAACCGTTACTGGCTTGCAGAAAATATGATGAATAACCGTTACAACATTATTCACGATATTGTATATAATTACTTTAGAACAGGGTTAGATAATTTATATGAAGAGGATGAAACGGCTCGCTCGAGCATTTTAGAGGTCTTACAGCAACTGCAGGATTTTAACCAGCAAAACCCCAACACCATGTTTTCTCAAATTTTCGTGCAGGGTAAAAGCCAGGAGTATATAGGTATATTTAAAAAAGCCACCCCACCCACTAGGTCCGAAGCCATTGAGGTGCTGGCCCGCATAGATGTACCGAATGCCGCCACCTATAAAACCTCATTGAAATAATGCGTGCCTTTGTTGCCCTATGTATTTTTATCTTTTTGTACGCATGCACATCTTCAGACAGAACTATTCCATCAGACGTAATTCCTTTAAATGAAATGAAGTTATTGGTTTGGGATATGATGCAGGCAGGTGAACTTGCAGATGTTTATAAAGAGAACGATACCACTGAAATTTTAGATACCACAACTCAAATATATAAGCAGGTATTAACGTTGCATAAAACAGATAAACAAAAGTTTTACAACAGCTTTGCCTATTATGAAGATCATCCCCTATTAAACAAACAACTCTTCGACTCAGTATTGGCGTATGGCAACAGGCAAAGGGAAGGCCGGTTTAAAAAAAGAATGCAATTGCCGGGTCCCAAATAATTCATGCTTTTTCATTAACGATAGTTTAAGATTTTTTTTAACCGCTATGCAAACATTCAACGTTTCATGATTATTCTGGCATAACAATTGGCTATCATCAAAAAAAATAATTTATGAAAAAAATCTTGTTCCCTGTTCTTGCAATGTTGTTTTTTGTAACTGCATCATCTGCCCAAACCTTTCATTTAGGAGCAAAGGCCGGTGCAAATCTTGGTAAGATCAACGGCAAGTCATTCGACGACGGTTTTGATCTCGGATATCAATTGGGCGCTTTTATGGAACTTGACTTTAGCAAAACCCTCGGCATACAACCAGAGCTGTTATTTAGTCAATCAAATACCAGGGTTGATTCTGGTTTTTCGGCCATCTATGGCAATATCGATAATGCAGTTTTTGGTGAAAAAGTGGCACTTAATTATTTAAGCATTCCTGTGTTGCTAAGAATAAATGCAAGTAAATTGCTAACCCTGCATGTGGGGCCTCAATTCAGTGTAATTACAAATAAAGACAACACACTTTTGGCAAACAGCAAAGCAGCATTTAAGGGAGGCGATCTTGCGGCGGTTCTAGGTGCGCAAATAAACCTTGGCGGATTAAGGGTTTATGGCAGATATAATATTGGCTTATCAAATCTTAACGATATTGATGATCAGAATAAATGGAGAAGCCAGCAAGTACAGCTTGGGTTGGGTTTAGCCATTCTTTAATTAATAAAATTTAAGTTATATTAGTTAAGCCGGTATTAATACCGGCTTTTTTATTGATAAAATCTTATCGGATCAAAATGCCAATTTTGATCCTGGATAGAGCCTGATAGTTCCTTGGCACTTTAATTGAACCTATAAGGGCAATAACAAGAACAATTAAATTTAGCATTGGAGTGTGACGTTATGTCGCCTTAATAACAAACGAATGAATACAAAAAAATTCTTTTTCCCTACGGATGATGATTCAGATTTTCTGCCAATAATTCCTTTAAACGAAAATGATGTTGACCAAGATAAAAACCTGGTAATACCAGATGTTTTACCATTATTGCCTTTAAGAAATACAGTTCTTTTTCCGGGTGTTGTTTTACCTATAACTGTGGGTCGGGATAAAAGTAATAAAGCAGTTAGTGAAGCTTACAAGGCAGACAGGCTAATTGGCGTGATAGCCCAGAAAGACCTGCAATATAGAAGAGCCCGACGTCAAAAGACCTTTGCGCTGTAGGCACAGTTGCAAAAATTGTAAAACTCATAAAAATGCCTGATGGTGGAAACACCATTATTATACAGGGTAAAAAGCGTTTCAGTATTTCATCTATTGTGGCTGAAGATCCGTATTTTAAAGCAGCAATCAGATCTGCTTCCTGATGATAAACAAACAGAAGCTGAAGACTTTGCTGCATATGCAAGTAACTATAAAAGACCTTGCTACACAGATCATTCAGCTTTCACCAAACCTGCCCTCCGAAGCCTCCATCATTTTAAAAAATATTGAGAACCCTTCATTCCTAATAAATTTTGTTAGCAGTAACCTGAATAGCGACATAACTGAAAAACAAAAGTTGCTGGAAATTGATGAAATTAAATGTGCGTGCAGAAAAACTTGTTGAACATACTGCAGGTTGAACTTCAGTTTGCTGAGCTGAAAAATAAAGTGGCTACAAAAACGCGAACCGAAATTGATAAGCAACAACGTGATTATTTTCTTCAACAACAATTAAAAAGTATAAAGGAAGAATTAGGTGGTGATACCAATGACCGGGAAATTGCTGAAATGAAGAAAAAGGCTGAACATAAAAAATGGCCCGAAGCTGCGAAAAATATGTTTAAAACAGGCATTCAAAAGCTGGAACGAATGCACCCGAGTACCCCTGATTATTCTGTTGTGTACAATCATTTAGATCTGTTGCTCGACCTGCCCTGGCAGGAATATTCAGAGGATAATTACGATCTGAAAAATGCACGAAAGGTTTTAGATACCGATCATTACGGTATGACGAAAATTAAAGAGCGTATACTAGAATACCTTGCTGTTTTAAAATTAAAGGGCGATATGAAAAGTCCGATACTTTGTTTTGTTGGGGCACCGGGTATTGGTAAAACTTCATTAGGAAGAAGTATTGCACATGCCATAGGAAGAAAATATGTTCGGGTTAGCCTTGGAGGTCTTGCATGATGAAAGCGAAATTCGCGGGCACCGAAAAACTTATATTGGAGCAATGCCTGGAAGAATAATTCAAAACATACGGAAAATAAAATCTTCTAACCCGGTAATGATACTGGATGAAATTGATAAGACCGGGAGTGATTTTCGTGGAGATCCATCTTCAGCGCTTGCTCGAGGTTTTAGACCCTGAACAAAACCATACTTTTTACGATAATTATCTTGAGCTGGAATACGACCTTAGCAAAGTATTGTTTATTGCAACTGCAAATAATCTCAACAATATTCAACCTGCCTTGAGAGACCGCCTTGAAGATAATTGACCTGAGCGGCTATGCCATTGAAGAAAAGGTTGAGATTGCAAAAAGACACCTTGTACCGAAACAAAAAGAAGCACATGGGTTAAATAATGTAAATCTTAATATTAACTGATAAGGTGCTGGAAAAGGTAATTGAAAATTATACCCGTGAAAGTGGTGTTCGTGAACTTGACAGGCAGCTTGCCAGCATAATGCGTAACCAGGCAAAGGAATATGCTATTAAAGGAAAAATAAAACCGTCGCTTACACAAAAAGATATTGAAAAAATATTAGGTCCACAGAAGTATAGCAACGAAATTTACAAAATGGTAAATATGCCGGGGGTGGCAGTTGGGCTTGCCTGGACTTATGTCGGTGGAGATATTTTATTTATAGAATCTATTTTAAGCGATGGTAAAGGCGAATTAAAACTTACCGGTAATCTTGGTAATGTAATGAAAGAAAGTGCCATCCACGGCTTTAAGCTACCTGCAGGCGAATGCAAAAAAGTATGGCATTGACCGTGAATATTTTTCAGAAAAAAAATATTCATATTCATGTACCGGAAGGCGCTGTTCCGAAAGATGGACCCAGTGCAGGAATTACCATGCTAAGTTCACTTACCTCAGCTTTAACAGGAAGAAAGGTTAAAGCCTTACCTGGCGATGACCGGAGAAATTACTTTACGTGGTCAGGTACTTCCAGTGGGTGGAATAAAAGAAAAAGTTTTGGCTGCAAAAAGGGCTGGACTAAAAGAAATTCTGCTTTGCGCCGCTAACGAAAAGGATGTGAAGGAAATTGACAGAACTTTTATAAAAGGCATTCAGTTTCATTATGTAAAAACTATGCAGCAGGTGCTTGAAACAGCTTTGCAATAAAACCACGCAAGCTATTCTTACGTATGTATTTCTTTCATATTGGTTATTAATGGTGCGATCTTCTTACCCTCAAAAAGAAGATCGCTTTTATTTTGCACCTAAAAATTTTATAATAAAAGTGTTGGCATAGTTTTTTTGAAGACTATTAAAAAATGTACTATGGCCAAATCGACATCAAAAGGCACCAGCCGGGACAGAAAGTTAGTGGCTGGCCAACAAGACCACGAGGTAAATTATGAAAGTAAAAAAACAGGTGCATCAAAAGAGCAGGTAAAAAAGGCAATTAAAAAAGCTGGAAACAAAAGAAAAGAGGTTGAGAAGAAACTAAACAAAAAATAGGTTTTATTTACCCGGGCAGGGGTTGCTTTATCGCAACCCTTTTTTATACCAGCCATTTAAGAAGCAGGGCAGTAACTGCATAAACGCATGTAATTATAAAAATTCCCTTAGCGGTTTTATCACTTCTTGCATTAATGAAAAAAGTAAAAATTACGGCATTAATAAAAAGCGAGAAACTAATGATGCCGGTTATTAAAGATTTCTGTATCATCAGCACCCGAAAAAAATCTCCCAATGAATATTGAGGATAAAATTTCCAGATATAAAAAGCCAGCATTCCGGCAAATGGCGCAAGTACGCCTATAACCAACCCAAGTTTGAAATTATCTTTCCTAAACATTATACAATCAGGCTTTTTTCAAGCTTTTCTTTTTGTTTATAATCGGTAAGGTCAAAGTGAACCGGTACAACACTTACATAACTGTTTTCCAAAGCCCAGACGTCTGTATCATTGCCTTTATCAAAATTTACAAATTCGCCTGTAAGCCAGTAATAATTTTTACCATGCGGATCTTTTCTATCGTCAAATTTTTCTTCGTATTTCGCATATGCCTGCCGGCAAACCTTCATACCCTTTAAAAGTTCAGCGGGCATTGCAGGAATATTTACGTTTAAACACAAATGCTTGTCATTTTTATGAGACAGAAGGTATTCAACTAATATTCTTGCAAATTTTTGCGCACCGGTAAAATCTGCATCAATGCTATAGTCGAGCAGGCTAAAACCAATGGAGGGAATGCTTTCAATAGATGCTTCAAGTGCAGCACTCATGGTACCGGAATAAATAACATTGATGGAATGATTGGCGCCATGATTTATACCGCTGAGGCAAATATCAGGCTTGCCCTGCAAAACCTTATCTACGGCCAATTTAACGCAGTCAACAGGGGTACCGCTGCATTGCCAGGCTTCAATACCTTCGAATGCATGGTATGCATGCATTCTTAACGGATGACCGATTGTTATTGCATGCCCCATTCCGCTCTGTGCCTTATCTGGTGCAACAACTACAACTGTGCCCAAATCTTTAATGCATTCAACCAGCGCCTTTATACCAGGCGATGTAATTCCATCATCATTTGTAACCAGAATAACAGGTTTTGTTTTAGATGGTTTTTTATCCTTTCCCATAGGCTGCAATATACGTTTTCGTTTTTCTTTGTTTATTATAAAAGAAACGCCTTTTGGTTAAATATTATGCACTTTCTTAGTTTAATATCTTTGATAAAAAATAGAGAACCTGATGTCTTTTAAAACAGGGGGATGAATCAATTTGAAAGCAAATGAAATATTACATTATAGCCGGTGAGGCAAGCGGAGACCTGCATGGCAGTAACCTTGTAAAAGAACTGAAAAAGATAGATGCAGCCTGTACAATAAAAGGCTGGGGCGGCGACCTGATGCAACTCGCAGGTGTCAATCTTGTGAAACATTACAGGGAGCTCGCCTTTATGGGCTTTACCGAGGTAATATTAAATTTGAATACCATTCTAAAAAACCTCTCATTCTGCAGAAAAGACATCACGGCCTTTAACCCTGATGTGGTTATATTGGTAGATTATCCTGGTTTTAATTTACGCATAGCAGAGTGGGCCAAACAACAAGATTATAAAACGGTTTTTTACATTTCTCCGCAGGTCTGGGCATGGAAAGAAAGCCGTGTGCCCAAAATGAAAAAATATATTGACCTGATGCTTGTAATATTACCTTTTGAAAAAAAATATTACGATAAAAGATGGAACTGGCAGGTTACCTATGTGGGACATCCCCTTGTAAATGTTATTGAATGTTTTAAAAATAAAGCATCTGTTTTATCCTTACCAATTAGTAATAATAATGACATAGTTGCCATTTTACCGGGTAGCAGAAAACAGGAAATATTGATTAAACTTCCTATAATGCTCAGGGCAACAAGAGATTTTAATAACACGCAGTTTATAGTTGCAAAAGCTTCATCACTTGATGATGATTTTTATGATAAATTATTACAGGATTATCCTGAAGTTTTATCTGTAAGAAGTGAAACATACGCATTGCTGAATATATCGAAGGCAGCTATGGTTACAAGTGGAACAGCCACTCTTGAAACCGCACTCTTCGGGGTGCCGCAGGTGGTTTGTTATAAAGGAGGAAATATAAGTTACCAGATTGCAAAAAGGCTGATCAAAGTAAAATACATTTCGCTGGTAAACCTTATAATGGACAAGCCCGTTGTAAAAGAATTGATACAACACGATCTTACAGAAGCCAATCTGGTAATGGAATTGAAGGAGTTACTAAATAATCCCGAACGACAATCGACCATCCAAAGGGATTATTCAGAATTGAAAGAAATTTTATCCGCAGGCGGAAATGCATCGCAGCATGCCGCAGAAATTATTGCCCGTTTTACAGCTGCCGGTTCAATTAATATGGGGAAGAATGAACAGCTTAAAAATAATTACGAGTAGGGCCAGAACAAACATAATGATGGAGATGCGGTTCATTCCATGCATATATTTTATCCATTTACTGCGCGGTTCATTGGGATCTCGTTTTTTAAGATATAAGTATTCAGATATTTGCTTCCAGATTCCCATTTTTAACTATTAGATTTTTTACAATTTGTGGTTTTCCTGATGGCGTGGGTGCAATATATTCCACCTTATGCCAATAAATTTCAAATGCCTCATTTGCTTTCTCCGAAATATCCATAGATATTTTGCCGAGCACCTCGTTATAAAATGTATTTGACGGTATATACTCCACTTCAATTTTACCCTGCTCTTTTTGAACAATACAAAATTGGTCAATTTCATTATAATGCTCAAAAATGCCCGTAAAAAAGTGCACAATAAGAGGTTTGCCGCATGTTGTAAAAACAATATCTGTTTCGCGGCCTACGATTTTTTTAAGCATGGGGAAATGCCTGCCACAACCGCAAATCTTTTGAGCAGATTCTTTCACAGCCAGATCGCCCAACCTGTATCTAATAAGCGGAAATCTAAAACCATCTAATCTTGTCGCCACTACATGTCCAATATTTCCATCGCACACCTCATTTCCTTTATCATCTAAAAGTTCCAGGTAAACATGTGGTGTTAGAACGTGGTAATTTCCTGCAGAACAGGAACCGGCTATAACAAACCCTTCAGAAGATCCGTATTGCTCGGCAACAATCGGGTTGCCAAAGGCATTTTTTATATTTTTTTTGAAACTGTCAAATAATTTATCACCCCAGCACATCACTCCTTTTAAGGGGATGTGCAAATTATTTTTAAGTGCCACCTGTGCAAACAGGTTAAGGCTCGAGGGAAAACCCGCCATATATGAAATATTTTCTGAGGCAGCTTTTTTCAACGCCCTAATAATTTTTTCATTAGATAGATCGAAAGCACTTTCATACTGCGTTCTTAATGCAGCATCTTTTAGGGTGCGTGCAAGCCCCCGTTTAGGATTTATACCGGTTTGCAATATTTTATCACCCATCTTATACCCATTAAACTCCCATAAAAAAACCTGCATTGCCTGCAAATGCGACTGTTCTTTTTTAGACATATAAACAGTGGTTTGAAGTCCTGATGATCCACTGCTTTTTTCTTTATGTAAATCAATTAAGTTTCCATTATGCAGTAAATGTGCATTCTCTTTTAATGCCTGTTTGCTTAAAACCGGAAAACCCTTAATATCTTTTATACAATCGCCCGATAAATTTATATGCAACCTGCTGTAGTAGGGAATGTTATTTACCGCATGATGCAGAACTTTAGATAGGTTTTTTTTCTGCAGTTCCATAAGCTCAGAAGACGAAAGGGTGCAGATGTTATTTCGCCAGAATTTTAAATGGCTTGCAAAAGATGTTTGAAAAAACATATCCCCTGCGGGTAAAAGAACATCCTGAAGAAATTTGTTATACAGCATTTAAAATTTAATCTATAACATTAAGTATTGGCATCAAAATTTTTTTATAGCATTAAATGCATTCGTTCATTAAAAAATAAAGGTGTAATTAGCATTAATACACAAATACAATTATGGCACATACTATAAATTATTTCGCACACCCTTCAGCTGTTATTGATGAGGGTGCACAAATCGGGGAAAAAACAACCATCTGGCATTTTACCCATATTATGCCGGAAAGTAAAATAGGGAGAAATTGCAATATTGGGCAAAACGTAGTGATATTACCCGGGGTGGTAATAGGTAATAATGTAAAGGTTCAAAATAATGTTTCGGTATATACAGGTGTGGTTTGTGAAGACGATGTTTTTCTGGGTCCATCCTGCGTATTTACGAATGTAATTAATCCAAGAAGTGCAATAAACCGTAAGCATGAATATGCAGGAACCCTTGTAAAAAAAGGGGCAACTGTTGGTGCCAATGCAACGATTATTTGCGGCAAGACTTTAGGTGAATATTGTTTTATTGCTGCAGGCGCTGTGGTTACTAAAAATGTTCGTCCCTACTCTTTGGTTGCCGGAAATCCCGCACGGCATATGGGTTGGGTAAGTGAGTTTGGACATAAGCTTAATTTTAATGAAGACGGAATAGCACATTGTCCTGAAACCAAGGCCCGGTATAAGCTTGATAAAGACACCGTTTCAAAAATGTAATTTCCCGGTTCTGTTAAAATCCATTATCAGAAACCTTTGCTTTTACTGCTTTGTTATTCTTACTAATGAGAAATTGATCCGGATCAATTAAAATGTTTTTTACACCAAATCCCGGGCTTCCAGTTACAATATACTGGTTAGGTTTTGTGTTGTCAATCACAATTGTTTTCTCGTTGCTTTCACCCACCAGCTTCACAGGTAAAGAGACCCTGAAGAAGGATACTGAATTATTACTTGTGGTTTGATTAATACGCAGTACCACTTTTCCATCTGGTGCCTGGTACCAGTTAATTTTAAATGATGGATATCCCTGACCATAAAACCACTGGTCAAAAAAATACATAAGATCAAGCCCGCTAACTTCTTCCATATGTTTTTGAAAATCTGCAGTGCGTGCAAATCCATAACGGAGTGCAGGATCATTTTGGTAATTTCTTAGCCCCTGGAAAAAATTTTCATCACCCAAAGTAAATCGAAGCATGCGCAACAGAAAAGCTCCCTTATTATAAGACAACCTGCCATCAAATATTCTTGAAGCATTTGTGGTATCACTAACCCAAACTGAACCAGCGGGCTGCGAAACAATATAGCTGAGATCGCCGGAAACATTGGCTTTATACGCGTTTACATTATAATGTTCGGGATAAAAAAAATCTGCCATATATGTGGCAAAACCTTCGTTCAACCAAATATCCTGCCAGCTGCCACATGTAATTTTATCACCAAACCACTGATGGGCCAGCTCATGGGTAACGAGGTTCTCTCCTGCGTTAACGACAAAAGAATTGGTTTGATGTTCCATTCCCCCACCCCATCCAAATTGTGTTTGTCCATATCTTTCTTTTAGATATGGATAATTGGTAAGTGAATCGCTAAAAAGTTTCAGGCTGTTTAAAATAATATAATTATTGTTTTTAAAATCGCTTAGGTTTTCGGGATATATGTATGAAATCACTGGTAACAGGGTATCATCAATCATAACATTTTCTGTGAAAATGCTATAATTACTTACTGCAAAAGCAATGAGATATGTGGCTACAGGGTAGCGGTGTTTATAATGTGATACTGACCATTCTCCGTTATTGGTAACACTTTGTAAAACCCCGTTTGATGAAGCGGTATAAATAGATGGATGGGTTAAAATAATATCAATACTGTCTGCCTTATCTTCCAGACCATTGCGGCAGGGCCACCAGTCTTTTGCGTTGTAAGGTTCGCTCAGTGTCCATATTACGGGTGTATTGTTATGGCTGCTTTGAACGAAGCCACCGGTAAAATCCTGCCCAATAGGGGGAACACCATGATAATATATATCCAGTGAATCTTTTTTTCCAAGGCCCAGGGTCTGGTTTAAGTTTATTGTGAGCGTCTTATTATTAGCCTGGGTAAATGTTGTTTTGGTCTTTCTGAAAATAACGCTGTCCACCATTAACTGATCGGTGAAATCAAACACCAAATTATCTGTTGATGCCGTAATAATAAAGTGGCTGTTAATTCTGCCTTCAATAAATCGAACAGCGGGATCAATCTTCCAATAACAGCGATAATAGTGAACTGAAAAATTAGCGGATGAAAGGGATGCGCCCTTGCTAAAAATATTTCTCGCTTCAAACCTGCGTTGTTCCATACCCGGTATGTCTGTAGTAACCTGCTTGCAAACTTTCAAATGTTGCGCAAATACTGAAGCTGAAAAACCTATCAACAAAACAGCAAAAATGAATCTCATATTAAAAGTAATAAGTAGAAAACAAATTTATACTGCTTTGTACATTATGGATAATATTATTATTAGAAGAAATGCATTTTCACCATACATTAATTAAGTTTAAATATACCAACCATAATTTTGCCCTATATGAAGATATTGAACGCGTTTTTTTTTATGGTGGTAATACTGGCAGGAAATAAGTTAAAAGCTCAGAACAGTTATTCAATATATCCACAAAATTACTTTCGAAACCCATTAGGTGTGCCAATACAATTAGCTGCAAATTTTGGAGAATTAAGAACCAATCATTTTCATATGGGTTTAGATATACGAACACAGCAACGGGAAAATTTGCCTGTATATGCCGCAGCGGATGGATATATTAGCCGGGTAAGGGTTGCTGAAGGGGGCTTTGGAAATGCATTATATGTTACCCACCCGGCAGGCTATACAACGTTGTATGCGCACCTGAACACCTTTTCGCCGGAGGTAGAGGATTACTTAAAAGTTCAGCAATACAAAAACCAAAAATGGGAGATAGATCTTCGTCCCGAAAAAGGAGAATTTAAAGTTTCTAAAGGTCAATTTATTGCCTATAGCGGCAATACCGGCGCCTCCCAGGGTCCGCACCTGCATTTTGAAATTTATGATGATAAAACCGGGCTTAATCTAAACCCGGAATTATTCGGATTGCCCATAAATGATAATATAGCCCCAAAGTTTTATGGCCTTTATTTATACGACAGAAGGTACAGTACCTACCTGGCCCCACCTGAAGATATCAGTATTTATGCCAGGGGCAATACATACAGTGCAAGGCAGGGCATAATTGAAACGGGTACTCAATTAATAAGTTTTGGAATTAGGGCTGAAGACAAAAACAATGATTCACCATTTATGTTTGGAATATTTCAGGCAGAATTATGGATGGATGATACCCTGCTTCATGCCTTTCAAATGAATAATATCGGGTACGAAAACACCCGCTATATAAATGCTTCCATGGATTATAACAAATGGATGAATGGAAGGCGTGGCATTCAGCACTTAAGCACCCTGCCGGGAAACAAATTAAACATCTATTCCGAAGCAGGTTCTAATGGCGTTATCATTTTACAGGATACGGTTCTGCACGATATTAAGATCGTTATTTCAGATGTATCGGGCAACACATCAGAACTAAATTGCAAGATCAGTTATAATCCGTCAAGGCTTTCCCATAAACCTTTTCCCCTAAATACAACGCCCCTTGTTCCGGGAAGGGCGGGCGAAGTACGCAGTGAAAATGCTATAGTTAATTTTAGTGAAAATGCTTTTTACGATGTGGTTCCGTTCAAAATAACAGAAGTGCCGGCACAAAATACCAACCAGGCATCACCAGCTATTTACCTGCACAATAACCTTGTACCTGTTCATGATTATTATACAGTGGGTATAAAATTTTCATTGCCTGCTTATAGTCCGCTTATTTACAGAACTGTTATGGAACTTACCAGTGGCCCAAGCCGTTATCTTGTTAAACCTGAAATAGACGGAGAATATTTGCGGGGCTCTTTTAATAAACTCGGTGTAGTAAGATTGTTGGTTGATACTATACCCCCCAAAATTTTATCGGCATTACAAAATGTAACTATTTCAAATGGCAAAGTTCTGCAGGTTAGATGCTCCGATAATTTGAATGAAACGCAACAATTTCGTGCAGAAGCAGATGGTAAATGGCTGCTTTTTAAAAAGCGTGGATCGTACTATACATATAAGGTGGATGAACATTGCCCAAATGGCAGATTTCAATTAAACCTTTCTGTTTCAGATGTTGCCGGTAACAAAACAATAGAAACATACACACTTACAAAAAATTAAAATTACATGTTGAAGGAAGGAGATAAAGCGCCCCTGTTTAGGGGAATTGATCAAAATGGAAAAACTGTTTCGCTGGATTATTTTAAAGGGAGAAAGGTTGTGCTGTATTTTTACCCGAAAGATGAGACGCCAACCTGCACTGTACAGGCATGTAATCTCCGGGATAATTTTGCCCTGCTCAAGAAACACAATCTTCAGGTAATTGGTATTAGCCCCGATGATGAACAAAACCATAAGAAATTTGAAAAAAAATTTTCACTTCCCTTTACATTAATTGCTGATTCTGATAAAATTATTATTGAGAAATATGGTGTTTGGGGCGAGAAGCAAATGTTTGGAAAAAAATATATGGGTGTTATAAGAACCACGTTTATAATCGATGAAAGCGGTGGAATACAAAAAATATTTCATCGTCCAAAAAGTCAGCAACATGCAGAAGAAATTATTCAATCGCTTGCTGTACAATGAAAGTAAAAATTAAAACAAGATCGCCCATTGCCAGGGTTGCTGCAACTATTATGAGGTCGCGGTCACTGGCCATTGTTTTTGGAAAAACTATTTACCTGCATAATTGTGATGTGCAGTCTTTTTTAAAAAATAAAAGATGGGTTAAACACGAATTGACGCATATTATGCAATACAGGCAATATGGTTTTTTACGTTTTTTATGGTTATATCTTATAGAAAGTATAAAGCACGGATATTACAACAACAGGTTCGAAGTTGAAGCCCGGTCAATGGAAACCGCGAAAATTGAATACCCTGAAACAGAATTTATTACCTGACCCATTCAACCTCGCCAAACCTGAAAATATTATTGGGTTGTTGTGTTACCAGGTTTCCATTACTTTCTACACCTTTTACAACCGCGGAAAATAATGTTTCACCCTGCCTCAAATTAACCCTGTTACCCAATTGGTAAAGGTGTGCATTATACTCATTCAAATTATTGTTAGGCGGGGTTTTAACCCATTTCTCCAACCGGTTTATAAGCAGTATACAAAGTTCCTTTGCCAGCGAAACAGGTTCATACTGTTTCCCGGTTATTTGCTTTAGAGAAACAGCGTATGGGTTGCTTACAAATTTTGTTTGATTTATATTCATTCCAATCCCAATTAACGCATGCTGCCAAATATTGCCCCTGAAGATGTTTTCAATCAAAATTCCTGCTGCCTTTCTGTCACGCCAATAAATATCATTGGGCCATTTAATATAGGTTTCTTCACCTGCATATTTACTTAGCAGATCAAATGTTGCAAGCGCAGAAATCATATTACGATAAAAGGTTCAGCGCAGGAAAAGCCCGTGGCATCTACAACTACTGTCATAGCTATGTTTTGCCCAGCCTTACTTTCCCAATGTTTTCCTCTTTGTCCTTTGCCTGCTGTTTGGTCATGAGCAAACCAGCCATTCCATGTTTGCCATTCCTTCTGCACCTTTGCCATGGCATAGTTGTTGGTACTATCCACCTCGGTATTCTAAAATGGCAAACAGTTATATGAGCATAGTGATTCTGATATGACAAAAGAAATAGTACTTTTGCCGAAACTAAAAGATTGCAAGCTAAAAGTTGAATAGTTTTGAAAACGCTTAATTGAACCTACAGCGGCACCATTGCTCCATGTTTTCAATTGTAAAGCAATTATTATTATAAAACAGACATATTAATTTGAACAACCTTGACGCATTAGATAAGCCGCAAAAAAAGACAGCGTAACGAGCTTAACAAGAACAGTCAAAATTTTCAAAACAATCATTCACGCCATCCAGGAAAAAAAGGGCGAAAATATTGTAAGCCTCGATCTGCGTAAAATACCCGAAGCTGTAGCTGATTTTTTTATTATTTGCCAGGCAACTAACAACTACCCAGTTAAAAGCCATTGCCGATTTTATTGAAGAAGATGTGAAAGAAAAATGTGGTGAAGTGCCCTTATAAACATGAAGGCAGGCAGGCAGCACAATGGATATTGATCGATTATGTAAATGTTGTTGTTCACATAATGCTACCTGAACCCCGGAAATTTTACCAACTGGAAGAAATGTGGAGCGATGCCCCGGTGAGGCATATGAAGATCTAGATAAATAACAGATCAATTAAATAAGACCATATAAATATTGTAATGAGCACAAATATAGTATGAACACAACAAAATAATAAAAGGAAGACTCAAACCCGGATAATATACCCCCAGGGAGCGATGACCAACGGACAGAAGAAAGAGTCAAATTTAACATATACTGGATTTACGGAATCATCTTTATTGCAATCGTACTGCTTATAACCTGTTTAGGGGTGTAAGCAGTTGCCGGTATTGAAACAGATCAGCAGAAAGATTTTACTAAAGATGGCTTGAAGCAAGGTGATGTTAGAAAAATGAAAACCATCCGTAACAAAAAACTTGTACGCGTATTCTGTTAAAGACAGACAAGCTTAAAAAATCAGCGATGTACCAGGCTTGCTGAATGAAAGGAAGTTAAAAGAAATATGACGCTGCGATAAAGCCTAACCAACCCAGTTATATTTCAGCATTATTGATGATAAAACATTTGCCACGCAGATGAGCGAATTTTATAAGAACAATCCAACATTGCCGCAGATCGCGGATCACCCCGGATGATGAAGGCGAATTGTTTGGGCAGATCATCAACTACCTTATTACCGATTTTACTGATTGGCTTATTGTTTGTAATGATGATGCGTAAGGTTGGCGGGCCAGGTGGCGGTGGCGGCCCGGGTGGTATTTTCAATATCGGTAAATCAAAAGCAACCTTATTTGATAAAGGCACTAAGGTAAACATCAACTTTGGCGATGTAGCCGGTCTGGATGAAGCCAAAGTGGAAGTAATGGAGATTGTTGACTTTCTAAAAAATCCAAAAAAATATACAGCACTCGGTGGTAAAATTCCCAAAGGGGCGCTTGCTTGGTTGGCCCTCCGGGTACCGGTAAAACATTGCTTGGCAAAAGCCGTGGCAGGTGAAGCACAGGTTCCTTTCTTTAGTCTAAGCGGTAGTGATTTCGTGGAAATGTTTGTAGGTGTGGGTGCAAGCCGTGTACGTGATCTGTTTAAACAGGCACGTGAAAAAGCGCCTTGTATCATTTTTATTGATGAGATCGATGCCATTGGCCGTGCAAGAGGAAAGAATGTGATGATGAGCAATGATGAAAGAGAAAATACCTTGAACCAGTTGCTGGTTGAAATGGATGGTTTTGGAACTGATCTTGGTATCATCATCCTTGCGGCAACCAACAGGCCGGATGTATTGGATAGTGCATTGCTACGCCCGGGCCGTTTCGACAGGCAGATCACTATTGACCGTCCGGATCTGGTAGGGCAGTGAAGCAATTTTTAAAGTGCATTTGAAGCCGATCAAAATTTCTCAAACACTGGATATTCATAAACTGGCAGAACAAACACCGGGTTTTGCAGGTGCAGATATTGCCAATGTTTGTAACGAAGCTGCCTTGATTGCCGCACGGAAAAATAAAGAAGCGGTTGATATGAGCGATTTCCAGGATGCAATTGACCGTGTGATCGGTGGACTGGAAAAAAAGAACAAGATCATTTCTCCTGAAGAAAAAGAGATCATTGCTTACCACGAAGCAGGCCATGCAATTTGCGGCTGGTATCTGGAGCATGCTTATCCTTTATTAAAAGTTACCATCGTACCAAGAGGTACTGCAGCATTGGGTTATGCTCAATACACACCAAAAGAACAATACCTGTACAATACCGATCAGTTGATGGACCAGATCTGTATGACACTTGGGTGGAAGTGCAAGTGAAGATATTTTCTTCGGAAAAATTAGCACCGGTGCAAGCAATGATCTGCAGCAGATCACCAAGATCGCTTACAGCATGATTACTGTTTATGGTATGAATGAAAAAGTAGGTAACATCAGTTTTTACGATCCTACACCAGGAAAATGTTTTTACCAAACCTTACAGTGAAGAAACCGGTAAGATGATTGATGAAGAAGTAAGAAAACTGATTGATGATGCTTATATAAAAACAAAAGCACTTATTGATAGAGAAAAGAGATGATGTAGAAATACTGGCAAAAGAATTATTGAAAAAAGAAGTGTTGTTTAAAAGTGATGTGGAAATCTGATCGGTAAACGTCCTTTTGAAGAAAAGAAATTATTGGATGTAGAGCAAAATGGCGAAGAACATCACGACCAGGGAACCATAAGCGCAGGTGTTCCCCCCTACGACAGTAATGTAAATAACCCCGTTCACAAAGAAAGTTAGTTGAATGATGAAAGAAAAAGAAACTTCATCAAAAAATTTAATTCTTAATAAAATAAAGCAGGCACTGGATAAACCGGTGCCTTCGCCTTTTGATGTAACACCTGATTATTCTTTCATTTTTCAGGATGCCCCTGCAGATCTTTCAGTTGCATTTGCAAATAAATTCACTGAACTCCTCGGTAAATTTTCATATTGTGCTGATGAAAAAGAACTTGCTGGCCAATTGCACGAATTGTTTACAATAAGGAAATGGAACAATATATATTGCAGGGAAAATGAACTGAAGGAAATTTTGGGTAGAAATAATGTTGGTCTAAACTACACAGACGACCTTACAAACTGTGATGCCTCGATTACCGGTTGCGAGGCACTGGTAGCCAGAACAGGAACGATGGTCTTAAGCAGTGCGCAGCCACATGGCCGTACTACCAGCGTGTATGCACCGGTTCATATTTGTATTGCCTATACCTCTCAGTTGGTATATGATATTAAAGATGGCATTGATTTTCTTACTTTAAAATACAGCGGTGCATTACCCTCCGCAATATCATTTGCTACAGGTCCCAGCCGTACGGCAGATATAGAAAAAACCCTTATTACAGGTGTTCACGGTCCAAAGGAAGCTTTTTGTTTTCTTGTTGAAGGCGAAAAATAAATGCCATTATGGTTTTAGGTCCGGACTGAAAATCAGCACCTCTTTACTGTTTTTATTATTACTCATTCCATACTTCCATTCTGGGGAAATGATGTGACATTTCTTATAAAAATTCCTGATCTCCGCGCAATCATTATAAGACATTATCCAGTTTTTTCTTTCCGAGAGTATCCCGGCCAGCAATCGGTGATCAAAATTTTTATGTGTGTCTCCCTTCTTACCATATAACGAACTTCGTATAAGATAAGGCGGGTCTAAATATGCAAATACCCCGGGATGTTTTTGAAGCGAGAACGAGAAATCTCCCTGTAAAACCGAAAAGTTTGGATTATTAAACTGTGCAATTCTTTCGATAGAGGTTATAGTAAATCTTGGATGCGCTGGCGACATGCCACCAGATAAGGTTGAACCTGAAAACGAACAACGGTTTAATACATAATACCCTGCCGCCCTTTTCATTTTACTTTCCCCGGTGTGCTGGTTTGCCTGCAGTTTATAAAATTGTTCCCTGGATAAGGGAAAATATTTTTCAACCTCCATGTGCAAGTTGAAGCGCATCTATTTGAAGGCATTGCCAGAATTCTACCAACGGAAGAAAAATATCATACCCCAAAACCTGCACACCACGGGCAGCCAAAAACAATTCAATTGAACCCCCGCCAAAAAAAGGAGATAATATAGTTTTTAAATCTTTGGGAAAGAAACCTGTAATCAGGTTAACCCCGCGTGTTTTTCCTCCGGGATAACGAAGGGGAGAACGGGAAGAGAATTCTATTTCTTTCAACAGGATTTATGTAAATTTTAAAACTTATGAATTATAACTGATTTTTCCGAGATGGCGCAATGCATAAAAAATGGTGCTCAGGTGCATGCTTTGCATAATCTTTCCCGCATCCACCATTTCCATAAGCTCGTCGAAAGAAATTTCTATTACCTGAATTTCTTCGTTGTGGTCGAGGTTCTGGTCATTGATCCTGGTACCGCCTTTTGCCAGGAACATGTGCATTAAATTGTTGTTGGTAGATGGATTGGATGATATGCTGCCGAGACTTATTAATTCCTCAATTCGTATCCTGTTTCTTCCATCATTTCTCTTTTAATGGCCGTTTCAAAATCAGCATCCGTTGCATCTACGCAACCACCGGGCAGTTCAATGCACTCTTCTTCCAATGCATGGCGGTATTGTTTTACCATTAAAACCTTACCTTCTTTTGTAACAGGTAATGCGGTTACCCAACTCAGGAAATTCGAGTACATAATAATCACTAATAATTGTACCATCGGGGCGTTCGCAGGTATCTTTTCTTGCTGTAAACCAGCTGGCATTATAAACATATTCCGACGCTAATATTTTCCATTTCATAAATAATAAATATAAGGTTTACAGCCATTCATTTTCTTCCCGTAGCGCAGTTATATGCGCTGTATGTGTGCGTTTACCATGCCATGCATAAGTACCAAGCATATTCCACAGGGAAATTTCCTTTTATATTCTGGGTGCAATAGGTTCGCTGCCATTCCTGATCACTTAAATTTTTGTTTATTGCTGACACCCAACGCTCATGCAATGCATGCAAAAGCGTGATGGATGTATTTACCGGCATGTCTGACACATCGTTCAGGTTAGCCCAATCTTTTTCGTTGTATGGCTTAAGTGTTGGCGTTTGCTCAGTAAGGGCAGCTTAAACCGTCTGTATAGGCATTGATGTGGCTGTCTGCCACATGATGTACTAGTTGCTGAACGGTCCAGCCCACCATCACGGTATGGCGTGTTTAACTGGTAAGCATCAAGGTTAATTATTGATCGCTTACCAGTTCCTGTGGAAGAAATTGCAAATCTGATAACCATTGCTTTTTTATTTCATCAGGAAAAAAGTTTCAGGTGAAAATTTTCCAATGGGATATTTAAGGTCTTCATTCAGTTTTAAATTTAATCCTCCCGTAAATGCTTCCCCGTTAATTGAATAAATACATCTTCAAGGTTTGCTTTTTTAACTTCTTTCGGTCGCTCAAAACCTGATTCAACCAATTCATCTATAAGTTTATCCGGCGTGGAAATCGCAATAATCCTGCCTTCATCAATTATTGCCACGCGGTCGCACAGCGACTCTGCTTCATCCATATAATGCGTTGTAATAATTACCGTTGTTCCCTGCTGTTGAATGTACCGAATTAGCTCCCAAAGGTTTCTTCTTGCCTGGGGATCTAGACCGGTTGTAGGTTCATCTAAAAAAATTATTTCTGGTTTGTTAATTAAAGTTGTTGCAATGGAAAATCGTTGCTTTTGCCCGCCACTTAATTCTTTAAATTTATTTTTAGCTTTTTCAGTGAGGTTAACAGATTGCAACAATTCTTTTGCATCAATTTTTTCATTGTATAATCCTGCAAAAAGATCGTAATAGTTCAATGAGATTTAAACCGGGATAAAATCCTGAGGTCTGCAACTGAACACCAATTATTTTCTTTATTTCATTTGGTTCTTTATCAAGATCAAATCCGCTACGGTTACTTTACCTCTTGTTTTCCGCGCAACGTTTCAATAATTTCCAACGTAGTCGATTTGCCGGCGCCATTAGGACCTAGTAATCCGAATATCTCCCTTCATATACTTAAAGTTATGCCTTTTACAGCTTTAAAATCTGCCGTAGTTTTTATACAGATCTTTTACTTCTATTAGTCACATTATTGTTATGGTAGTTCAAGTCAGGACAGTGGTTAAATAATTTCTGGTAGCCTGATTATTTAGAATTGAGCAGAGAAAACTTTTTCGAAATTTTAAGTACGTTTAGCTTTTACCTCTTCTATATCAATTATACGGCTTTAGTTCATGGTTGAGAGAGGTTACCTTTTTATTTTGAATGCCGCAGGGAATTATATGTTTGAAGTAATCAAGGTTGGTATTTACATTTAGCGCAAAACCATGCATGGTTATCCACCTGCTGCAGCGAATGCCCATTGCGCAAATTTTTCGTTCTTTACCTGGGTAGATTGAATCAATCCAAACACCGGTTTCGCCATTGCTTCTTTCGCCCGGTTAAATTCCCAATTCAGCAGGGTTAATATTATTACTTCTTCAAGACTTCGCAGGTACCAGCCAAGGTCTTGCTTATATTTATCCAGATCGAAAATTGGGTAACAGACTAATTGACCTAGCCCATGAAATGTAATATCCCCTCCCCTGTTTATATGAAAAAATTCTATTCCCTGTTTTAATGCAGTTCTTCTTTTATCAACAGGTTGGTTTTATTTCCGTTTTTGCCAAGTGTATACACGGGTGGGTGCTCTACAAAAAGTAAATGATGCGTGGTATTATTTCTTGTTGCCTCGGCAGATTTTAGCAGAACATTTTGTTGTAATAATGTTTCCTGTAAATCCCATGCATGCTTATACGACATGGTTCCGAGGTCTTGCAAATAAATCTCCTGCGTCATGGCATCAAAGGTAAATTTGCACGTTCCATTTACAAAATGGTAATTGTTATTCTCTGTTAACACAAATTGATTACTGTTAATTTTGTTTATGGCAGATGAAGAAAAAGAATATTATTCCACGGGTGAAGAGGACCTCTACGAAAGAAAAAGATTTATAATAGATAAGGGTCAGGAACCTTTACGCATTGATAAATGGGTGCAATCGCATTTGCAAGGGGCAAGCAGAAATAAAATTCAGCAGGCAATAGAGAAGGGTTTTCTCACTCTTAACGGCAAACAGGTAAAAAGCAATTATAAATTAAGACCTGGTGATGAGATTGTTTTAATGAGCCTTATAAACCCAGAGACCACTGAAGTAAAGCCAGAACCCATTTCTCTAAACATATTGTATGAAGATGATGCTATAATGGTTATAAACAAACCCGCAGGCATGGTGGTGCACCCTGGTGTTGGTAATTATACCGGAACACTCCTAAATGGAATTGCGCATCATTTTTTACAGCACAACAAAGAGGTTAATGAGGAAAATTTACCCAGGTATGGTCTTGTTCACAGAATAGATAAAAACACTACGGGGTTACTTGTGGTTGCCAAGACGGGTGAAGCAGCAGCGGCACTGGCAAAACAGTTTTTCGATCACACTGTTAACCGTAAATATCTTGCCCTGGTATGGGGTAATGTGGATAATGATGAGGGAACCATAGATGCACATATCTCCAGGCACCCCCGGTTTAGGAAAATTTTTAATGCACATATTGATGAAGGTACAGGCAAGCATGCCATTACACATTACAGGGTAGAAGAGAGGTTTTATTATGTTACGCTGTTAACGTGCCGCCTTGAAACCGGACGAACGCACCAGATTCGTGTTCACCTGAAATACATTGGCCATACATTATTTAACGATGAGGAATATGGCGGGGATAAGATTTTAAAAGGAACGATTTTTAATAAGTATAAACAGTTTGTAGATAACTGTTTCAATATTTGCCCCCGATGTGCGTTGCATGCACAAACGCTCGGCTTCAAACATCCTGTTACAGGGCAGGAAATGCATTTTGAAGCTCCGTTACCTGAAGACATGCAGCTTGTTATTGATAAATGGAAAAACTATGCGCGCAATAAGAATGAGGTTGAATAACCATGCAGAATTTTAAAAAAAAAGCCATCCTTACAGATGGCTTTTTTTATTATGATAACAATATAATTAGTTGAGTTTCTCTACCTGCATATAATTTAATTCTACAGGTGTTGACCGGCCGAAGATCTTTACAGAAACCCTCAGTTTTTTCTTCTCATCATTTACTTCTTCAATTACCCCGTTAAAATCGTTGAAAGGGCCTTCAATAATTTTAATAGTTTCTCCGACAATAAATGGTTCGCTCATGGTAACACCCTGGTCGTTCATCTCATCAACTTTGCCCAACATCTTATTTACTTCTGCTTTGCGAAGCGATATAATATTGCCTTTAGAACCCTTTCCATCGGTTAAAAAATGCATTACATTGCTTACGCTGCTAACGTGGTGAATGATATCATCACTTAACTTGCCGTCTGCTACTTCCAGCATTACATATCCGGGAAAATAGTTTTTTTCGCGCATTACTTTTTTACCATTCTGCACCTTATAAACTTTTTCCATAGGCAGAAAGACCTGCTTTATCACCACGTCAAAACCATTACGGGCAATATCTTTATCTAAATACTCTTTTACTTTTCTTTCTTTTCCGCTAACAACCCTAAGCACATACCATTTGCTTTCTTCCTGTTGTTGTTCGGTTTCTTGTTGAACTGATTCTTCCGTCATCGTCATCTACTTAAAAAATGAATAAATAAGAGATAATACCTGGTTGCTTGCCAGGTCCATCAGGGAAACTATTGCTGTAATGAAGATGGTTGCAACCAGTACAATCGCAGTTGATTGTTGTAGTTGCGGCCCATGATGGCCAGGTAACCTTTTCTAACAACTCGTGGTATGATTCTCTGATATAAGTTGATACTTTGTTCATGTGATTTGCACGGGGATTTTTATTAAACAATTTAAATTTTTATAGGTCTGCCCGCCCCTGTTTTCCGTGGCAAACTTGTAAAAACATTCTGGCACGGGTACCAGGATTCGAACCTAGATCGAAGGTTTTGGAGACCTCTATTCTGCCGTTGAACTATACCCGTATAAAAAGTCAAGAGTCATTAGCCGATGGTCTACGTAAAATTACAGACTTTTCAACTAATGACTTTTGACAAGATAGTTAAAGCCATGAATGAATACTCATGGATAAAACTATTTTATTATTTCAGTAACCTGGCCTGCACCCACGGTACGACCACCTTCGCGAATGGCGAATTTTAACCCTTTTTCCATTGCGATCGGCATAATCAGCTTCACATTCAGACCGATATTATCACCAGGCATAACCATTTCAGTTCCTTCTGGTAAAAGTACCTCACCGGTTACGTCTGTAGTTCTGAAATAGAACTGAGGACGATATTTATTGAAGAATGGAGTATGACGTCCGCCTTCTTCTTTGCTTAAAACATACACTTCACATTTGAATTCTGTATGCGGAGTGATAGAACCTGGTTTACAAATTACCATACCACGACGGATATCTTTCTTTTCAATACCACGTAATAATAAACCGACATTATCACCAGCTTCACCTCGGTCAAGTAATTTTTTAAACATTTCAACACCTGTTACTGTTGAAGATAATGGCGCTTCAATTAAACCAACAATTTCAACTTCTTCACCAACTTTAATAACACCACGCTCAATACGACCTGTAGCAACAGTACCACGACCAGTGATTGAGAATACATCTTCAACAGACATAAGGAATGGCTTGATCAACTGGACGAGGAGGCAGTGGAATATAAGCTATCAACAGCATCCATTAGATTCATTAACCTTAGCAACCCATTTATCTTCACCGGCTAATGCACCGGTTGCAGAACCCTGAATGATTGGAGTATTATCGCCATCGAAACCATATCTTGGTTAATAATTCACGAATTTCCATTTCAACCAGCTCAAGTAATTCAGGATCATCAACCAGATCTACTTTGTTCATGAAACACTACCATGCTTGGAACACCTACCTGGCGTGCAAGAAGAATATGTTCTCTTGTTTGTGGCATAGGACCATCAGTAGCAGCAACTACAAGAATAGCACCATCCATTTGAGCAGCACCGGTGATCATGTTTTTTACATAGTCGGCGTGACCAGGACAGTCAACGTGTGCATAGTGACGGTTAGCAGTTTGATACTCAACGTGAGCAGTATTAATAGTAATACCGCGCTCTTTTTCTTCAGGAGCACCATCAATTTCATCATATTTTTTTGCTACATTACCCATACCCTTGTTTAGAAAGGATTTCAGTAATAGCAGCAGTTAATGTTGTTTTACCATGGTCAACGTGACCAATCGTACCAACGTTTACGTGAGGTTTCTCCCTCTTAAAGGTCTCTTTAGCCATCTTTATTAATTTTTAAATTGTGTTGTGTTATAATTGTTGCCTGTAGCAATTCTACGGGCTACTATTTACCTGTTTTATATTTTAACGAGCCAAATTTACGACATTAATTCTACCTCAACTGCTTTAAATAGAGCCGTTGATGAGAATTGAACTCACGACCTCTTCCTTACCAAGGAAGTGCTCTACCACTGAGCTACAACGGCTTGCCGGAAAGCAAGCGGATGTTTAGTCAACCTTTTCCAGGTCTTAAACCTAAAAATGGTTTTATCGAAAAACTATGGAGCGGGAGACGAGGCTCGAACTCGCCACCTATAGCTTGGAAGGCTATCGCTCTACCAAATGAGCTACTCCCGCATTGTTTTTGAATTGATTATTAATGCAAATATCAAAAACTCAAAGAACTTAATTGATGTAACAATAATATGTTACACCGATCGTGGGCAGAGCAGGATTCGAACCTCCGTACTCGTGAGAGAACAGATTTACAGTCTGTCGCCTTTAACCACTCGGCCATCTGCCCTAAATTCAAGAGCCAGAGAAGGGACTCGAACCCCCGACCGGCTGATTACAAATCAGCTGCTCTACCAACTGAGCTACTCTGGCTTGCGCTCTTTCTCAAAAAAAATAAGAACAACCCCTTTTTTAGGGATGGCAAAGGTAAGTGAAAACTTCGTTTGGAAAAATTTTGAATATAATATTTTAAAACTGCAACAACCTTTTTTATATAGGTACAGAAAAAGGAGGTTGCCCGGCAAAAAAAAAGACCTGTTGTAAAAACAGGTCTATTAAATTTTATGCAGCTTGCTTTTGTTTTTTTCGTTTTATCTGGTTTATTAATGAGTCTAATGCACAGTCGAATGATTCTTCAAAAGATTTGGAGCATGCTTTTACAAAAAAGTTTTGATGTGGCACGTGCACCCGAATTTCTGCGACCTTATCTTTAATGGTGTGCACCACATTATCGAGCTTTAGATAAACGTTTACCTCCATGATCCGGTCGTGAAAAGTGTTTAATTTCTGAACCTTTTTGTTCACATAATCAATCAATTTTTCATCTGCTTCAAAATGTACTGTTTGAATGTCCACGTTCATAGAAAAATGCTTTAATGGTTAACAATATTTAAAGAACTTCAGTAATGAATTTTATTTAAAAAAGTTCTTACCGTTCGAATTGAAATTAGTAAATACCCCTCATAAATTCAACCTTAAAAAGATTTTTTTGTGTTCGTTAACGGAAGCCGGAATCATGCCCTGGGATGCGCATTTTTAAAAACTTCCTTTAATTTATCTATGCTGTTATGGGTGTAAACCTGCGTTGCCGCCAAACTGGAATGACCTAATAATTCTTTTATTGCATTTAGATCGGCCCCATTGTTTGCCAGGTGCGTGGCAAAGGTGTGCCTTAGAATATGCGGGCTTTTCTTCTCAATGGTGGTTACAAGGCTTAAATTGCATTTAACCAGGTTATATACAAATTTAGGGTACAGCTTTTTCCCTCCGCCGGTTACAAATACATAGTTATGACCTTCATAATGTTGGGGACTATTATTAATGTAATCTTCCAGATTCCTGCAGCAGGACCCTGCTTACGGGTATAATTCTTTCTTTATTTCCTTTACCGGTAACTTTTATTTGCCCACGTTGTTTATCTAAATGGCGCGTTGTGAGGTTTATTAACTCACTTAACCTTATACCTGTGTTATAGAGAAGCATTAAAATAAGCTTTTCTGTTTTGCCTTTATGATCATCGGTAAACTCCACATGATTTTGCAGTGTTTGTACATCTTTTTCGGCTACAAATAGTGGAAGCCTTTTTCCATTTCGCGGAGAAATAACTGTTGTCATGGGAGTTTGTAAAATTTCTCCCTGCCGCATGAGATATTTAAAAAAAGATTTTAAAGAGGAAATTTTTCTGTTTATGGTTTTGGATGAATTCTTCTGCCCTTTAAGGGATGCGAGCCAGCTTCTTATTATTGCAGCGCTTATTGCTTTTGTGTCTGTATTTCCATATTGTTCAGAAACAAAATTAAAAAATTGACCGAGGTCGGTTTGGTATGAAATTAAGGTATGGGGCGAAAATCTCTTTTCAAATTTTAAATAATCCAGAAACCCGGTAATATAATTGTTTTGAGATATATCCATAACAAAATAGCCATAAAGTTAACGTACTTTATGGCTACATATTTTAAAGAATATAATCTATATTAACCTATGCTTCGATCTTACCGCTTAGTATCTGCTGTTTGTAAACAGCCTTTAATACTTCTCCTCTGCGTTTAATAGATGGCTTCTTATAGCTCTGCCTTTCTCTTAATTGTAAAAGAACCTTGCTTTTTTCAAACTTCTTTTTATATTTTTTGAGCGCCTTGTCTATGTTTTCGCAATCTTTGGAATCAATTATCAACATGTTTAAACCGTTTTTACTTTTAGGAGTGCAAAGATAATTGCATAATCCGAATCCTCAAAATCATTTACAGTACTTTAAGAAGTTTATACATTGCATTATGTTCACAGGTATAATAGAATGTACAGGTAAAATCGAAAAAATTGATGTTGCGGGCACTAATAAAATTTTTTGGATAAGATGCCCCATAACACACGAGTTAAAAATTGATCAAAGCCTAAGCCACGATGGTATTTGCCTTACGGTGGAAGAGATTAAAGAAGAAATTTACAGGGTTACAGCTATAGCCGAAACTTTAGCCAAAACAAATGTGAGACTTTGGAAATTGGGGTGGAATGTAAATCTTGAGCGAAGCATGATGTTTAATGGCAGAATTGACGGGCACATTGTTCAGGGACACATAGATACCACTGTGAAATGTTGCGAGAAAAAGGCAATGGGCGGAAGTTGGGAATATACTTTTGATTATGACGAGAAATTCGCCCACCTGTTAATTGAAAAAGGTTCGGTTTGTATAAATGGCATCAGCCTGACAGTTTTCAATGTTTCAAAAAACACTTTTTCTGTAGCAATCATTCCATATACATACAATAACACGGGCATAAAACAGGTAAATAAAGAAGATACAGTAAATATTGAATTTGATATAATAGGAAAGTACCTGTTTCGCTTTAACGAAGTGTATAAATAATTATAAAATTTCCATTGAAGCTAATTCTTTTTCCTGCTGCCATTTATTTCTGCCATAGCCGGGAATAACATGTTTTTCGCTATGGTAAGATGACCGGACGAACGGTCCGCTTTCAACATAATCAAACCCGAGGCTGTAACCAATTTCACGCAATTCAAAAAATTCATCAGGGTGTACAAACCTTGTAACAGGAAGATGTTTTTTAGTTGGCTGAAGATATTGCCCCAATGTAAGTACATCAAGCTGAACCCCGGCAAGGTCTTTCATTGTTTGTATCACTTCTTCTTTCGTTTCTCCAAGGCCGAGCATTATACCTGTTTTTGTTCGCATACCCCCCTGTTTTAGAATTTTAAGTACTTCCAGGCTTCTGCAGTATTTTGCCTGAATTCGAACCTGCCTCGTTAATCTTTCTACCGTTTCCATGTTATGGCTTACCACTTCAGGTGCGCTTCAATAATGCGATGAATATCTTTTGCCTGACCCTTAAAATCGGGTATTAATGTTTCAATGGTTGTGTAAGGGTTTAATGCCTTAACTGCTTTTATTGTATTATACCAAATACCGGCACCGCCATCTTTTAGCTCATCCCGGTCTACGCTTGTTATTACGGCATGTTTAACCTTCATTAGATGAATAGCTTCAGCCACACGTTGTGGTTCATCAAAATCCACAGATCCCGGGCGCCCTGTAGCAACGGCACAGAAACCACAGCTTCTGGTACAGATATTACCAAGTATCATAAAGGTTGCGGTGCCTGCCCCCCAGCATTCACCCATATTCGGACAATTGCCACTTTCGCAAATGGTATGCAATTTATGTGTATCAACTAATCCTCGTACATGTCTATAGTTTTCACCAACAGGTAATTTAACCCTAAGCCAGGATGGTTTTTTATTTATGTAGCCTTGCGGGGCTGCTGTTTCTTCCAAATTATTTTCTTTTTATAAAACGGAAATTTTTCAAATATTTTCCCGAAGTGTGTAAGCTGCAAATTTACCTACTTTCTTTTACCAAATTCTACCGCCACATAAGCGTTAAAGAAGAATTGTTGTTCTTTACTCAAGGCCATAATAGGCATTTTCTTAGTATAATATTCAGCATTTACCCCAATTTCAAGGGCAGAAATAACTTCATTGTATTTGCCATAATCGAACCTTACGCCAAGTTTTGCCTGTGCACCAGGTACAATTGTCATTTCGCTAAATCCCTTTCCGGCACCGGCACCCCCTAATATTACATTGGGGTCAAGGAATAACGAATCGGGGTATTTTACATCAATTGCCTGCCCGGTTAAGGGATCGCTTATGGTTAAATAGTAGGGTTTTAGAAAGCCGGCGGTTAACCCTGCGCCATATATTGCTGAAACAGAAACACCATTCATATTTCCCTTACCGCCTATTAGTTTTTGCTGCCCCAGGCCTGCCTTAAGGTAATAGAAATTGTTAACCTTACCGTACACAAAGGGATTACCCACAAGGAAAAACATCCCATCAAAAGTTGTAATGGATGCTTTCTCCTCCTTTGGGTTTTTACGTTCACCGATCTCTGCCCACCAAATATTGGTGGTATTTATAGTTTTATATTTTCCATGCTCATAAAATAACCCATACCCATCGGTGTTTAGTTTTAACCCGATTAAAAATTGTGTATTGTAAATGAGGGCACCTTCTTCTTCCTTTTTTATTAATTCACTAATGCGCTCCTTTCTTTCTTGCTTTTTTAATTCTTTAGAATTTTTGTTCTGCGCAAACAAGGATGAAGAAACAATGCAAAACAACAACAGGCAAAAGATTCTTTGTAACATATGGTATATGATAGATGTAAATTTAGAATATTTTTAATGCAATGTAAAAACAGTTAATCTTACTAATTGTTTAAAGGGCTCATGTTTTATCAACGTGCTTTAACCTGATATATTTTTTAACAGATATTAACTAAAAGCTAAATGCCTTTACGCAAAATTTTTGACCCTACAGCACAATGGAGGCATTTAATAAGATTGCAGTATCCGTTTTTAAGCTGAAGCAGACTTTGCGAATCCAGGGCTGATTTGTTGCTTACTCCTAAAAATTTCCATGCACGGGTTATGTTATTCTGCTCAGGGGGTAAATTATTCAGCCAATCCACCGCGCGGGTTTTTAAAACCATATCATTTTTATATACACCGTATGCATACATAACGGGTATTATTGAATTAATAACAACGAGGTTTATAAACGCCTTACCCGTTTGCTTGGGTAAAAAATTGTTTGTATCGTTAAAGTGGTAATGATAATGCCAGTAATCATTTGCAGTAACATTAAACATTTGAATAACCTCCTCTACTTTCTCTGTCTTAATAATTTTTGAAAAAAGATGTGAAGCCTGGTTTACCAACTTAGCCAACTGGGCCATTCTTATGGTGGGGAATGCGGCAGGGCGCATTCGTAAAAATTGTGCAGGTATTGTTACAGGTATTAAAGAGTATTTTTTTGACAGGAAATTATATTCCCGTTGAAGTAATAAGGGGTAGTCATTAGTGAACGAAACCGAAAGCAAACCCGCCTGCCCAAAAAGCAAAGCCTCGACCTGGTGAATTTGATTTTTATGCCTGGCTAAAACCGGTAAAGGAATGGATCGTGCCACCTCTTCGAATAAAGATGCATTAACCTTACCTCCAAATGATGCCGCCAGTTGCCACCAAAACACCTGCTCCCAATGGCCGTTTGCAGTTTCCAGGTTTTGTAATACTGCATTTACTTTTTTTTGCAGTCGTTCAACAGCTAGTCTTTCTTTCCAGGCTGTCCATTCTATTTCGGAAAGTGCAGGTAAAAATTTTTCACAAGGAACAAATGCGCAGGTATTTAATAACCTGTTGTACTTATTGAGAAGTATTGTTGAAACTAATGGTTGAATTTCTAAAGTGGGAATTTTACTATTGATCAAATTTTCAATAGCCTGGTCGTGTTGCCAAACCACGTGCAAAATAACCTTGCGGTAATTATTGTCTGATGAATGATGATGCTGAACCCAAAGAGAAGACTTTACATGTACCTCTACGCTACCTGCCCATTCCTTGTCATCTATCGTAATTCTTGCACCGGAAAAATCAGGACCCTGGTCACTGTTTAAAGTCCCGGGATGATGAATATGCAATTCATTTCCCTCAACAGTGGTAAGGCTTGTTTTATTAAAATACTGGAACTGCCAGATAAATTGCAGCAATTTTTCCTGCATGGGTAAAAGGGTTATTTAATTGCAAGTTGCAATTTATTAATTTCCCTGATAACGCGGCTAACGGGCAGCCCCATAACATTATAAAAATCTCCTTTAACGCATCGTATGCCTGTTACACCAATCCATTCCTGAATGGCATATGCGCCAGCTTTGTCGTACGGGCGATATTTATCCACGTAAAATTCAATTTGTTCCTTTGTAAGGTGATGAAACTCAACTTCAGTAATATCAGCAAATTCCACGGAAGTGTTTTGGGCTAATAATGCAACTCCTGTTATTACCTGGTGGGTTTTTCCTGAGAGCTTTTGCAAAATGGAAATAGCATGATCCCTGTCTGTCGGTTTGCCGAATACCTCATTGTTTAAAACAACAATTGTATCTGCGGCAATTATAATTATTTGCGGTAGGCCTTCATAAAAAGGCTGTACTGCAATGGCTTTGTTTTTCGCAATAGACACAGCAATTTGGGAAGGTGGAAGCGTTGCATCATATTCTTCACTGGCATGTTGCACGTTTACTTCAAAATCAACTTCAGCCCATTGTAACAACTGCTTACGCCTGGGGGACTTGGAAGCCAGGATAATTCTGAACATTTTATTTGAAATTAGGAATACAACTTAAAAAAAACCATGGATAAAATGCCGGTTAACATGGTAAGCTTTATCAGGGAACTTAGTTTATGATAGTCTGCCTGGGTATGTGCCTTAAACAGTCCCGAAAAAATTTTAAACAATGGAAGAATAATTAGCAAAATAATCCACAAAGCGCTTAACCACCAGTGAAATTGTAACACATAAAATTGCACAGAAAATAATGCAAGCAGTAATACTGTTAACCAAACTGAAACAAATATTTTAGATGCATTCATACCCCAGGCTATAGGCATGGTTTTACAACCGTAAAGCCTGTCACCCTCCACATCTTCCATATCTTTTACAACTTCCCTTATAAGTGATATAATAAAAGCAAAACCTGCATAAAGCATGGTTAGCCTTGCAATCTTAGGCGTGTTTAAAATAGTTTCAGACCTGAAAAAAAACCTCGCTTCGCACCAGGTAATAATTATTACCACCCACGCGGTTAATAAAGAAATAAGCACATTACCTATAAGCAACTTTTTTTTAAAGGAGATGGAATACAGAAATAAAAGAATAACACAGATAAAATTTGCAAAACCTATTAGGGTGGCCCTGGTTGTAACGTCTATATAAATACCAATTACAACACCTGCAACACTAAGCAGCAAGTGCAGAAAAATGGTCCATCGCCGATGAATTACCTTTTGTACAATTAATTTATCTGGTTTGTTTATACGATCGATGTTCAGATCGAAATAATCATTTATAATATAACCTGCTGCAGCCACCAGAACCGAAGAAAGACAAAGCAGAAAAAATTGAATAGGATTTAAGCTGTGTTTTAAACCGGCTTCTGCAAACAAAGGTGTTATTACACAATACATAAACAGGTATTGTGTAATGGCAATAAAAAACCAGGTTTGGCCACCTGATTAACCTGAAAAAGGCACTTATTAGTTTCAGCTTGCTGATTTTAGCATGTAAAATTAATCATCATTTTAAATTGAGTTATTATTTGGTAGGTATGTGGGTGTCTATACTCCAGTTATTGCGTGCCTTCATGGTTCTTTCAATTACATCGCGCACGCAACCCTGCCCCCCATTTTTCGAGGATATAAATTTGCTGATTTCTTTAATGTCTTCTACAGCATCTGCCGGGCAGCAGGGCAGCCCAACAATTTGCATTACATCAAAATCGGGCATGTCATCGCCCATGTAAAGTATTTCTATGGGCTTCTTACTATTATCTCTCATATATGTCTGTAATAAAGACACCTTATTTAACACATTAAAATACACATGCTTAATTCCAAGTCTCCTTAAACGGTCTTCTGCCTCGGGTGAGTTGCCGCCCGAAATAATTATTATTTCATAACTTCTTTTTACAGCCAGTTGCATAGCATACCCGTCCTTTACATTCATTCGCCTGGCCATTAACCCACCCGGCAAAACCAATAAACCGCCATCAGTAAGTACACCGTCTACATCTAAAACAAAGGTGTTAACAGGTTTAAATAAATCATTCATACCCGTGTCTTTCATATAATTTATGAGATTGAAAAATTATTTTACTAACATTTGTTTGTTTTTACAAAAAGCACTATTTTGCATATAATCTGCTTTAGGCAGCACAAAAATTTGTGATCGGTTGCTTGCTCATAACAAACTCCCTGCGAGGTTCACCAGCGGGGATTTTTTTTTAATACTCACGCTGTACAAGAAATTCTGAAAGTTCCTGTAAGGGAGCCTTTCTTTTATATGTTACCGCGATATCTTCCAGATGCTGCATTGCCTTTTGAATATATTGCTGTTTTAGTTCTTTGACCCAGGTATCTGCCTGACAATCTTTAAAAATTTTAATTACCTGCTGCACCTTGTCTTCCGAATTATTGTTTAAATAAAATAAAAGCTTTTCTTTTTGTGCAGGTGCTGCCACCTGTAGTGCATGAATAAGCAAAAATGTTTTTTTATTTTGCCTTATATCGCCTCCTACATCTTTCCCAACTTTTTCAGGATCGCCAAAGGCATCGAGATAATCATCCTGCACCTGAAAGGCAATACCTAAATTCCGACCGAATTCATAAACATGATTACAATTTCCTTCACTTGCACCGCCAAGTATAGAACCCATTTGCATGCTTGCGGCTAGCAATACAGATGTTTTTAATTCTATCATACGAATATAATCTTCCAGCAAAACATGTTGTTTTTTCTCAAAGTCTATGTCTAACTGCTGACCCTCACATACTTCTTTTGCAGTTTTATTAAAAAGTGTTGTGATATGCTTTTGATGAAGTGGCTGTATTTTATTGAGGTATTCGTATGCTGTTACGAGCATTACATCCCCGGCAAGCAGGGCTGTGTTGGCACCATATTTTGCATGAACAGTAGGTTTACCCCTGCGCAGCGATGCATCATCCATAATATCATCATGAATAAGAGAAAAATTATGGAACAACTCTATTGCAGTGGCTGCATGGTACGCATCGGGGTTTATCCCATCGAATAATTCATTACCCATTAAACACATTACCGGGCGAATGCGCTTTCCTCCCAGGGAAAGAAAATAATCACCTGCACCATAAAGTGACTCAGGATATTTAGGAAAATGGTTAATTGAAAAATGCTGAATAAACAATTCAGCCAGTTGTTTATATGAATGCATGAATGGTAATGTGTGCCGCTAAAATAGCAATGAAATATTGATTAAAGCAGAAATACCCTATTCAAAGAAAGAGGTCTTTCTGTAACTTTAAAAATAAAAAGTATATATGAGTTGCAATTTCAGTTTCAATATTTCTGCCAACGCAACAGCAATGGTTGATAAGGCAAGACATGCAATAACTAAAAACGGTGGACAATTTAATGGTGATGATACACAGGGAAATTTTTTACTGTCTACCATGGCAGGAAAAATACAGGGCAACTATAATGTTAATGGCAACAGTTTTAGTATTGCCATTACTAACAAACCTATATTTTTAAGTTGCGGAATGATTGAGGGTGAACTGAAAAAGTTTCTTCAATAACCTGTACTAATTACCATTATTTTTTGTGGCATCTTTTTCCTGCGATGGTTTTACCCACTCGTAATCCAGTTGTCTTTTATCGAGGTTAGCAGCTATAACCTTAATGTTTATTTTGTCTCCCATTTTAAAACTTCGGCCGCTGCGTTTACCAGCAAGGCTGTAATCGCCTTCAACCAGCCTGAAGTCGTCATATTCGCTAAGACTTGTAACGCTAATTAACCCCTCGCACTTGTGCTCAACTGTTTCTGCCCAAAAACCAAATGCAGCAACACCGCTGATGACCGCTGGAAACTCTTCTCCGAGCCTGGTTTTCATATATTCTACCTGTTTGTATTTATTGCCTGCGCGCTCAGCATCCATTGCTGCTCTTTCGCGTTCACTGCAATGCTTACATTTTTCATCTAGTTTTTTAACGATCAGCGGATCGCCATTAAGGCACGATTCTAAAATGCGGTGCACCAATACATCGGGGTACCTTCTAATAGGAGAAGTAAAGTGGCAATAATGCTCAAATGCGAGACCGTAGTGACCGATATTCTCAGTAGTATAAACGGCCTTTGCCATAGTGCGAATGCCTAATTGTTCGAGCACATGTTGCTCTGGTTTGCCTTTAACATCTGCCAGCATTTGATTAAAACTTTCAGCAATTTTTTCAGGTGTACTAACATCAAAAGTGTGCCCGTATTTTTTGGCAAAAGCGATGAAGGGTGTTAGTTTCTGTTCATCAGGGCGATCGTGTACGCGGTAAGGAAAAGGAACAGGTTTCTTATTAACCTTTTGCTTAGAGACCATTTCTGCCACAGTTTTATTGGCAAGCAGCATAAATTCTTCTATAAGCTGGTGTGCTTCAAAACTTTCTTTTATAACAACTGAAACGGGTTTGCCTTTTTCGTCAAGTTTAAACCTTACTTCCTGGGAAGAGAAATTTATTGCGCCTTTTGCAAATCTTTTCTGACGCAGAAACTGTGCAATTCCATTCAACAATAATATCTCATCTACATATTTTCCACTTTTATTTTCTATGGTTTGCTGAACATCTTCGTACGTAAACCTGTGGTCGGAGTGAATAATGGTTTTACCCATCCAAACCTTTACAATTTCAGCACCGGGTGTAATATTAAAAACTGCTGAAAAGGTAAGCTTATCTTCATTCGGACGAAGAGAACATAATTCGTTAGAAATTCTTTCGGGCAACATGGGGTTAACCCTGTCTGGTAAATAAACTGATGTTGCTCTTTTGTACCCCTCCTCATCCAACACACTGCCTGTTTCTATATAATGACTAACATCTGCTATATGTACACCTATTTCCCAGTTTCCATCTTTTAATTTTCTTATAGAGATGGCATCATCAAAGTCTTTTGCATCAACGGGATCTATAGTAAACGTGCAAACGTTTCTAAAATCTTTTCTTTTTTTTATTTCGGATGAAGGAATAACATCGGGCAAATTGTTGCTTTCATTTATAACCTCTTCACTAAAAGCCAAAGGGAAACCACCTTCTGCCAGCAATTCAAGCATTGCCATATTGTTTTCATCGCCTTCTTCAATTACTTTAATCACTTCACCGATCGGGTTTTTATTGCTTTCATCCCAATCAGTTATTCTAACAGCCACCTTATCTTTATTAACCGCGCCATTAATTTTCTTTAAAGGAATATATACATCTGGCATTGGCTTGTCTGTGTCTGCAATAAAAAATGCGAAGTTGGTAGAGAGTTGAAGGGTGCCGGTAAATTCAAATCTTTTGCGCTCAACTATCTCGGTTATTTTACCTTCTTTTCTGCGGGAGCCTGCATTATCCCTGGTAACTTTTACCCTAACTGTATCGCCATGCAATGCAGTATTAAAATTTCCGGGGCGCACCAATACATCTCCACTGTTATCATCTACCACTACATAGCCAATACCAGAGCGGGCAATATCCAACTTTCCTTTTATAGTTGCTTTGGGTGCTGATTTTCCTTTTTCTGTAGGTTTATGTTTTTCCTTATGTTTTTTTCTGCTCATACCTGTTCGGGCTTTTTATTTTTCATCACAAAGCCTGTGATAATTGAATTAAATTGTTCCTGCTGATCGAATAAAAATTTATGCCTTATGGGTAAAACATAAATGGGCATATCCCTCAACTCATTATTAAACTTAAATAACCTCACAGCATCTTTTTCTGTTGTAATAATGAACTTTTCGTGGTTCTGAATATTGTTGAATTTTCTTTTTATTGTGCGAAGATCATCAATTGTAAATATATGATGGTCTCCATACTCCTGCTGTACATAACCCGCGGTATGTTCGGCCAGGTATTTTTTTAAGGGCGCCGGGTTTGCAATACCATAAACAAGCAACACCTCTTCCTGCAAATTAAAAATCTTAACTTCTTTAGTTATTATATGGTATGGATGGCCATAATCAATAGCCGTAAAGAAAATATGCTGATGGACTGTTGGTTTAATCTCTTTTTTTATTCTATCCCTCTCCACCACAGAAATATCGTGAGGGCATTTTGTAATAATGATAATATCCGCTCTTTTATAGGAAGACCGCTGATCTCTTAAATTGCCGGCAGGCAGAAAAAAATCCCTGGTATAAAGATCGTTGCAATCTGTAAGTAAGAGATTTAATCCTGCTTTTATTTCCCTGTGTTGAAAAGCATCGTCTAATATTATTACGTCTGTATCGGGCTTATCGTGTAATAATTGCGGAATAGCCACAATTCTCTGTTCGCCCACCGCAACGCCCACACCGGGAAATTTTTTATAGAATTGCATTGGCTCATCTCCTATCTCAAGTGCGGTTGTTTGTTCTGTGGCAAAAATATAACCTCTGGTTTTTCTTTTATACCCACGGCTAACAGTGCCCACTGCAAAATCTTTGTGTAACAGGTTTAAAAGATACTCTACCATGGGCGATTTGCCGGTGCCACCAACCGAAAGGTTACCAATACCAATTATAGGGATATTAAAACTTACTGATTTAATAATTTGTTTATTGTAGAGGTAATTCCTGATAATTACAATTAAGCCATAAATTAAAGCAAAGGGAAAAAGAAGAAACCGGAAAGACCTTAAAAAGAAATTATCAAAATTCATAAATGCCATCGGGAGTGATACAAAAATTTAAAGGTACATCAAATGCATTGGCATCATCTATTTTATCTACCGGCTTATAATAGCTGAATCCTACTTTAATAATACCTGATGAGCATTGCGCAAGAAACTTATCATAAAAACCTTTTCCAAACCCAACCCTGTTGCCCACTTTGTCGCAAATAAGAAGTGGTACAAAAACAAGGTCAATTTTTACCGGGTCGACAACCTCACCTTCCACAGGTTCTGTTAGCCCATACACGCTTTCTCTAAATACCGTGTCATCATTAGTTTTTACCGCATTAAATAAACCGTTCGCATTATTTATTACGGGATAAGAAACTGTTATGGAGGGATACATATGTTTAAGATACCTGGTAAACAAATGTGTGTTGGGCTCGGCTGTGGTTTTCATTGGCCAATAAGAAAGTAAATGATCTACATTGCTGAACGCGAGGTTTTGAAATTGAATGAGTAATAAATCATCTTTCCTTATCTTATCTTTCAAATCAAGGTTCATTCTTAATGCACGGTATGTTTTTCTTAATTCTGTTTTAGTCATACAAACCATTCATTGCCTGTTTTAATACATCAGCCTGTTTTAAAACAAAGGTTTTATTTATTTGATGTGTGAATGGGATTGAGGCGAGTTTACGATATCCGCTCCATCTAACAATATCATCTTCATAATTCATAAAACTTCCCGTAAATATCCAACCTGCAACAGGTACATTATTTTGCCTGCAAACTGAGGCGGTTAATAAAGAATGATTAATGCTTCCTAAGGTATTATGACTTACAAGTATTAATGGAATGTTTAAATGTTTTAGAAGGTCTATTGAAAACTGGCTATTATTAACAGGTGCCAAAATGCCGCCGGCACCTTCAACCACAAGCCGTCTGATTGCGGAATACTTTTTAAATGCCTGTTGTATATTGGCTAAGTCAACATTATCATCTTCAGCCGCTGCCGCAAGGTGCGGGCTTGCTGCCATTTTAAATTTGTAGCATTCAGGTAAAATAAAACTTGTTTTATTACTAACAAGTTCTTTTACGAGCATGGCATCGGTATTTTTCAGGTTACCTGCCTGTACAGGCTTCCAGTAATCTGCATGCAAGGCTTCTGTTACAATTGCGGCTACCAATGTTTTTCCCACGCCTGTTCCGGTACCAGAAATGAAAAATGAAGTCATAAGAAATAAATCATAAAAAATAATGGAAGTTTCATGCAAAAAAACTGAAAACCGTTGTACCATAATTGCGCTGAAAAGAAAAGCCTTCATACTTTTCATAATTATTTCTGGGTGTGTGTTCTAAAACAAAAAACCCACCCTCTGCAATTAGTTTTTGCTTCACAATAATCTCTGGTAACCGATCTATTTCAACCAGGGCATATGGCGGACCTGCAAAAATAAAATCAAATTGTTCTGTACAATTCTGTAAAAATCCAAATACATCGGTCCTTAATATTTTACAATTTTCAATCCCGAGCGATGCAATGGTTTCTTTTATAAACCTGCTCATATTATTATCTGCTTCGATTATTGTAAGGTGTTCTGCCCCACGGGATGCCAGTTCGTAGGTAATGCTGCCGGAACCACCAAAAAGGTCGAGGGTTTTAATTCCCTCAAAGTCTATTTTATTCTGAAGAATATTAAATAATCCCTCTTTCGCAATATCGGTAGTAGGCCTGGTGTACGGCATTTTTGCAGGAGGTTTAATTCTTCTTCCACCATATTTGCCGGAAATAATTCTCATTACACCTGGTATTTTGAGAAAGGAAGAAAGAAATGAAGCGGAAACTCATGAAAAACAGTTTCATCAAAAGTGCCGGAAGGCACATTATCAATATTGAAACCTAAGAAATATTTATGTAACATTTCGTACAATGAAGATTGCTTATCCAACATTCCGGATGCCTCAATTATAACATCATCAATATTAAAACCATATTGTTTGCAAACATTAAGCAGGTAATATAAAACATCATCCGGGGCAGCATATTTTCTTTTTTGAACCAGTTGAAGTTTTTTGCTTTCGTGAACGCCGATGATAAAATGATCTGTGTATATCCATAATTTAATTAGGGATGAATTAAATTCTGCGGATTCTTTCTCCAGGTCTTTTACCATCATTAAAAACTGGTGAACTTCCGTTGCCGGCGTTAAAACATTATTTACTGCTTTGTGCAGCTGCATTGGCAGGGCACACGCTATATGCAGGTTTTCTAACCTGGACTCATGGTAAAAATAAGGATCTGGCAAAGTTCCAAATAAGGTTTGAAGACATGCCTTATTAAAACTTTCATTTGAGAATTCTGCAGGCACACAAATACATTCTTCAGTATTGTACACCGCAGAAAGTTTACCTCCATTTTTAATAATGGATGATTGCGCCTTTACCTGTAGTAAAACGCTTTCGTATTCTGCATCATCTTTAATACTGAATTGAAAGAATTCAAAACTGCCCATTGCCTTTTCACCTGGCAATTTTATCCAAAACGCACAATGACTTTTACCTACCTCCGCAAACAAATCGCCATTCAATATATCAGTACCATATATAGAGAATGTTTTTCTAATCATATTCATTATTCAGTTTTGCAATGATAGTATAATTACAGCTTAATATAAATGTGCTCCTACTTCAAATTTCAATACCTCGTTTATAAAATACCTGCCATTTTTTATCATTCACAATAATTGCATCCTGTAGATTTGTTTTATAACAGGCAGACTTTATGATTTTAAAGGTAGAAATAACCAACAGGCAAATTCTTAAGATCGCGCTGCCCATTACTGCCTCTATACTGGTGCCGCAGGTTAACTTCATCATCAATAACATTTTTTTAGGGCATCTTGGAGAACAACCCCTGGCCGTTGCCGGAATAACCGGAGTGTACTACCTGATTTTTGGTGTTATGGGTTTTGGATTGAGTAATGGTTTACAGGCTTTAATGGCCCGAAGGGCCGGCGAAAACCGCCCCGAAGAAATAGGTAAACTTTTTGCCCATGCCCTGCGCATTGCGATCTTTTTTGCACTTGCAGGCATTGTAACTACCTATTTTATAGCACCAAAACTTTTTAGTGTTACCCTGCATAACCCCGACCATATAGACCTTGCTGTAAACTACCTGCACATAAGAATTGTTGGTATTATGTTTTTGTATTTGTACCAAATGCAAAATGCTGTTCTTATTAGTACTAACCAAAGCAAATTGCTGATAATAGGCACAATTATAGAAACGCTTGCAAATATTATTCTCGACTACGGTTTAATTTTCGGCAACCTCGGACTTCCCATGCTGGGTTTTAATGGTGCAGCAGTAGCCTCCGTTACCGCTGAATTCATTGGAATGATAACCGTGTTTGGCGTTATTCACTATAAACGTATTAGTCAGAAACTCGCATTATTTAAAGATTTTGCGCATAATGCCAGGTATACGCGGTTAATACTAAACCAATCCAGTCCACTAATATTACAATTGGGCTTAAGTGTTGCAACGTGGGAGTTCTTTTATATTCTTATAGAGCACCATGGCGAAAGGGCACTAGCCATATCTAATATAATGCGTAACATATTCGGGCTTTTTGGTTGCGTAACGTGGGCTTTTGCATCAACAACCAATTCTATGGTAAGTAATATTATTGGCCAGGGTCTTGACCACAGGGTAATGGAACTTATTCGAAAGATCATTATTCTTAGTTTGTCTTTTTCCATTGTTATTTCCATACTTCTAAATATATCTCCGGGCTTTTTATTAAAAGCGTATGGGCAAGACGACCAGTTTATTGCAGCAGCAATTCCTGTAATTAGAATTATTTCCATTGCTTTATTAATGCAATCCATCTCCACCGTTTTTTTAAATGCGGTGGTGGGTACGGGCAATAGCAGAATGAATTTATTAACTGAGCTGTTTACAATCACTATTTACATAATCTACGTATACATAACCCTCGAGCATCTTTATCTATCTATTGAGTGGGGATGGGTTAGCGAATGGTTATATTGGATATGCCTGTTTATTCCATCATACTGGTATATGCGAAGCGGCAGGTGGAAGGGTAAAATTATATAGAGCCTAAAGTATTTTGCGTTTACTTAACCCAAAAGAAATTTAAATTGCACCTCACATAACACATAATACATACATGCGGGCATTATTATTTCTATTATTTTTTCCTATATTTTCTATAGCACAAAGTAAACAACCCGGGTTGGTAATTGAAGGAAAATTCGATGCCTTACCAGATAATACAGAAATCTTTCTACTTGATTTTAATGGCAAAGACACACTCGCCAAAACAATATCTAAAAACAATAGTTTTTTACTTAAAGGAAAAGTAGAAAATACCGATGCAAGAATTTTGTTGTTTCCTGAAATACAACGACGCATGATAATTTTTGCCGGTAATGATGCAATTAAAGTTACAGGAAACCAGGATTTTTCTGATGTTACTGTTACAGGCTCTGCTGCCAATTACGATTATGAGGAATTCATGTATCAAATAAAACCTCTTAACGACTTTGTTGATTTTTACAGGCAGCAAATGCAGGCTGCGGAAAGTGCCGGGCAACGGGATTCTGTTTCCATAATGCTTAATACTTCTTACAATATTTATCAAAACAGTATAGACCGGTTTCTTGCAAGAAAAAGCAATTCACCCGTGGCAGCGCTGGTGCTTGCCTATAATTACGATACCGACCCCAACAAAGACGTGTTATTACTTGAACGCAGGTTAAACCAATTACAACCATCCGCATTGCAAAGCAATTTTGCAAAAAATCTTTTGTTGGTTATTGAGAAAGATAAAATAGGCGCTGTTGGTACAGAGGCGCCGGATTTTACCCAGGCTGATACTGCGGGCAAAAGTGTAAGTCTCTCCCAGTTCAAAGGTAAATATGTACTTATAGATTTTTGGGCGAGCTGGTGTAAACCCTGCCGCATGCAAAACCCTGAAATAGTGGCTGCATATAAAAAATTTAAAGATAAAAATTTTACCATTTTAGGCGTATCGCTCGATAAGGATAAAGAAAAGTGGTTACAGGCAATTAAGGCAGACGAATTAACCTGGACACAGGTAAGTGACCTGCAATTCTGGAGCAACGAAGTGGCCACCCTTTATAATGTTCATGAAATTCCGCAAAATATTTTAATAGACCCCACAGGAAAAGTTGTTGCCCGGCGGTTAAATGGTAACCAGCTAAATGAAAAACTGGAAGAATTATTGAACTAGTCTTTCTCATACTTTTTGTAATAACTTATGGTTTGTAATATTGCTGATGCAAATGCTCGTCAGTAATATTCACCTGTTGATCAATGTAAGAAATGATATTACATTATTGCGGGGCAGCAGCCTTTCAGATTTGCCTGTTCTAAAAAATGGGTGGATATTAATAGAGGATGGTGTGATATCGGATTTTGACAGCTACCAAAATCGGTTTGCTCCGGAAACAGACAGCAACACCTGCGAAACCATAGATGCTGAGGGGGGCTGCGTTTTACCATGCTGGTGCGATAGCCATACACACCTTGTATTTGCAGCCTTTCGCGAAGATGAATTTGTTTACAAACTTAAAGGCTTATCATATGCAGAAATTGCTGCAAAAGGTGGCGGTATCATTAATTCTGCAAACAAACTGGCAGGTATGCCTGAGCACCAATTATACCTGCTTGCAGAACAGCGATTAAAAAAACTTATAAAATTGGGAACGGGGGCCATTGAAATAAAAAGTGGATATGGCTTATCAGTTGAAGGGGAACTTAAAATGCTCAGAATAATAAAACAGTTAAGAAAGAATTTTCCTATACCCATTAAATCTACATTTTTAGGTGCGCACACTTACCCGTTAAAGTACAAAGAAGATCATACAGGTTACCTAAATGAAATTATACACAAAATGTTGCCTGTAATAGCCAAAGAAAACCTGGCTGATTATATTGATGTTTTTTGTGAGGATGGATTTTTTTCAGCACCAGAAACAAAAATTATTTGTGAGGCCGGGTTAAAACATGGTTTAAAACCAAAGCTGCATGTAAATCAGTTAAACAGTATTGGTGGAATTGAAACCGGGATTGAAGCCGGTGCAATTTCTTTAGACCACCTTGAAACATTGACCGATGTTGAAATAAAACAACTATCATCTTCAAAAACCATAAGCACTTTATTACCTACTGCCGCTTTCTTCCTTCGTATGCCCTATCAGCGTGCACGCGATTTAATTGATGCCGGTGCGGCTGTAGCTATTGCATCCGATTTTAACCCCGGTTCTTCGCCTTCTGGTAATATGAATTTTGTGGTTTCGCTCAGCTGCATTCAAATGAAAATGTTGCCGGCAGAAGCCATAAATGCAGCAACCATTAACGGGGCATTTGCCATGGAAACACAACAAAATACGGGAAGTATAACCAAAGGAAAAGCGGCTAATTTAATTTTTACCCACCCTGTTCCATCGGTTGAATACATACCTTATTCATTCGGAGAAGATATTATAAAAAGGGTAATGATAAACGGGTCTTTTTATACCGCATAACAAATCTTTTGGCGAAATGCGCATCAATAATTTATTCTACATTTAATTATGAACACTCTTAAAGTATATAATAAACAAGACATACTTTCTCTTACGCATGTAAGAAAATTTGAAACAAAGATTGGTGAACGTGTTGAGGTGCTGGAATCGGATGTGTCTTTAGAACAGGGGCTTTTACAATCAACAGCAAGATATTTAATTATTGGAGTACCTGAAGATATTGGTGTCAAGGCCAATTATGGAACCGGTGGTGCCGATACAACCTGGGTTCCATTCTTAAGGTCATTCCTTAATATACAAAGCAATGATTTTTTTCCGGGCGATGATATACTTGTACTTGGACACCTTGATTTTAGTGATGTTGAAGACCTGATAGAAAAAAATGCACATAACAGTGATGAACGCATAGCAGCCTACAGGCATGCAGTAAATGCTATTGATGATGCAGTTGAAAATATTGTAAAACTTGCCACGGAAAACGGGATGATTCCTATAGTGATAGGTGGGGGACATAATAATGCATACGGCTGTATAAAAGGTGCCGCTAAAGGATTATATAAAGACGGGAAAATAGCAATTGCACAAATAAATGCCATTAACCTTGATGCTCATGCCGATTATCGCCCGGCAGAAGGCAGGCACAGCGGAAACGGATTCAGGTATGCAGAAGATGATGGTTATCTTGAGAAATATTGTGTAATTGGCATTCACGAGAACTATATACCCCAGAATGTACTTATGGACATTGAAGAAAATCCTTTTATAAATGTAATTACCTACGAAGATATTTTTTTACACGAAAAGAAAAATTTTACCCAGGCTGTTGCACATGCCACCGGTTATACCGAAGGCACCTATTGCGGAATTGAATTAGATATTGATTGTATTGAACATGCATTGGCGAGTGCATCTACGCCAACCGGGCTTTCGGTATTGCATGCCCGGCAATTTATTACTTTCACAGCCACAGACAGTAAACCCGCCTACCTGCACATTTGCGAAGCAGCTGCTGAACTGAACGACGGAAGAAAAAATGGAAACAGCGGAAAACTTGTAAGTTATTTAGTGAGTGATTTTATTAAAGCTGTGAACGACCGTTAATTTATTCTGCGTTTTCCATTTGCATTATTTTTTCGAAAAGCACTTCATAATCTTTGGTTACACTTTTTATTTTTTGCTTAACAGCACTATAATCTGTTTCTGTCTGAACAAATTTGTCTTTATCAGAATAGGTAGCTGGTTCAGATAAAGCCTTTTCTAGTTGCTGTTGTTGTTTATTAAGTATGGTAAGATCTTCTTCTGCTTTCGCAAATAATTTTTGAAGGCGTTGTAATTCGCGTTGCTGTTGCCTGTTTTGTGGAATTTCCTGTGCGGTGGTTTTAACTTCAGCTTGTTGGGTTAAGACATCTTTACCTTCATTTTTACTGGTAAAGGATGGGGTTTTTTCTTTTTTACTGGAGGCTTTTATAATGTCGTTATTGCCGGCGGAAAAATTTTTCTGGCGCTCTTTCCATTCCATATACTCAATATAACCGCCTTTAAATTCTTTTATTTTATTATCTACGATCTCCCAGATTTTATTGGCAGTTTTCGAAATAAAATACCTGTCGTGGCTAACCAAAATAAATGTGCCTTCATATTTATTCAATGCCTCAATCAGTAATTCTACACTATGAATATCCAGGTGGTTGGTAGGCTCATCCAGTAAAAGAAAATTGGCTTTGCTAATAATAACCTTTGCCAGTGCCACGCGGGCTTTTTCGCCACCACTTAAAACTTTCAATTTTTTATCTGCATCATCTCCACTAAATAAAAAACAACCGAGTAAGGTACGTAGTTCAAGATCAGTTTTTCCACTTCGGCAAGTTTGCAATTCTTCCAATAAATTATTTGAGAGGGTTAAAGCCTCTAACTGATGTTGCGCATAAAAGCTTTCATCAATATTATAACCTCTTTCCTTTTCACCTTCGAATGTTTCGGTACCGGCTATTATTCGTAAAAGCGTAGATTTTCCCTTTCCATTTGCGCCAATAAGAGCTATTTTATCACCTCTTTCTATTTCGGCATCAGCATTATCAAGTATTGTATGTTCGCCAAATTTTTTAGAAATATTTTTCAGGGAGATCAACACTTTACCCGGTTGTTTGTCTATTCTAAAATTTATTTTAAGATTAGGACGCTCAATTTCAACCTGCTCTATCCTGTCAATACGGTCTAGCTTTTTCATTGCGCTTTGTGCTGCTGCAGCCTTACTGGCTTTGGCTTTAAAACGCTCAATAAACCTTTCCTGCTGCCTGATATAATCCTGTTGGTTCTCGTATGCCTTTTGCATTAACTCAACCCTTACCACTTTTTCCTGTTCGTAATAATCATAATTGCCTGTATAAAAGTGCAATTGCTGCTGGTACAATTCAACAATTTTTGTAACCATGCGGTTAAGGAAAAATTTATCGTGACTTACAATTACCACACTGCCTTTGTAATGCAATAAATATTTTTCTAACCATTCAATGGAAGGAAGATCGAGGTGGTTTGTAGGTTCATCAAGCAACAAAATATCGGGCTGCTGCAATATCATTTTTGCAAGTAACACACGCATACGCCATCCACCACTGAACTGTTTATAGGGCCTGGCAATTTCTTCATTTGAAAAGCCCAGTCCATGCAACACCTCTTCGGTTTTGTAATGAATGGTGTAACCGCCTAAAAGTTCTAATTCGTGCAGCTTGTGAGAATAATCATCGAGCAATTTTTCGTCGGTATTATCTTCTAAATATTTACCAAGTGCTTCTATTTCGGCTTCGAGTTTTTTAACCTCTGCAAAGGCTTCCATTGCAACCTCCAATATGCTGCTTTCGGTATCGAAGCTCAGAAGATCCTGGTGAAGAAATCCGATAGAAACATCGCGTGCACGTTCAACTGTTCCTTCAGTAGGCTGGTATTCGTTAGTAAGTAATTTAAGTAAAGTTGATTTACCGGTTCCATTGTATCCAATCAATCCAATTCTTTCACCGGGTTGTATATGCCAGGTTGCATCTTTTACAATTGTTCTTGCACCAAAATCGAATGTTATATTATTAAAACCAGCCAGCATAATAAAAATTTACAGGTTGCAAAACTAAGCCCTAAACAAACGTAACCCTACATTGTGATAAATGTAGGGTACATCTGGGCTGTTAAATTCTTAGAGTAATATTATTGCTGCGCCTGGGTACTGCCAAATACCTTCTTTAATAAATCCGTTACACGGGCTGCGGGATCTTGCCTTATTTTTTGTTCTTCTAAACCAACCTGGTAAAAAATACCATCTATTGCTCGGCTGGTAACAAATGCAGACAAATTTGTTTCAACCGGATTTGTAGAAAATTGATTATACACAGAAAAAACATCGTTCCAATATTTCGTGGCACCTACGTTATCTAGAGCTGATTGAATAACCGGGGTAAATGCAGCAGTAAGCGCCGCAGTAGTTTTATCTTTAAAATAATTTGTTGCAGAAACATCCCCGCCCTTTAAAATACCGAGTGCATCGGTTATAGTCATTTGTTTTACCGCGTTCACAAAAATCGGCGTTGCAGATTTAGCGGCTTCTTCAGCAGCACGATTCATACTTAAAATGGCTTTATCTACCACGCTGCCAAAACCAACACTGCGAAGGGTGCTTTCTACTTTTTGCGCTTCAGGGGGCATTAGTATTTTAATGGCTGCATTAGCAAAATAACCATCAACCGCCGAGAGAGTTGAAGTACTATTTCGCGTGCCTATCGTTAGTGCCTGCTTTAAGCCGTTGGCAATCTCCTGTTCAGACAATGAACCATATGGATATGTTTCCAAAACCTGCTGAACAGTTTCGCAGGATGTTGCACCTATAAAAGACAAACAGACCAATATTTTTTTCATGATTTTAATTTTAAAATATCCAGAATATAATCTATTTTCTATGTAAGCAATTATAATACCGTTGTAGATACCGGGTAAATTCAATCTATTACCAAAATTTTAATTCTCATCATTTTAAATTTGTCGAATGAAAAGAATTTCCACGCTTTTATTTCTATGCATTTTATTGGCATGCAATAATACTTCTGATGAAACCCCAGATGATTCTACAAATGTTCAGGCGCCTCCCGGATTATCTTACAATATTGTAAAAGTATACCCACATGATACCTCTTCATACACGCAAGGTTTAATCTGGAGCAATAATATTTTGTATGAAAGCACAGGAAGGGAAGGATTTAGCAAGTTAAAAAAACTAACCCTTGATGGTTCTGGGGGAAGTGAGGAAATTAAATTAAGTAATACTGAATTTGGCGAAGGAATAGCTTTATTTAATAATAAAATATACCAGCTTACCTGGCGAAATAATGTGGTGCATGTATATGATGCTGCCACATTTAAAAAAGTGAACGACTTTAAATGGCCATATGAAGGGTGGGGTATTACAAACAATGAAAATGAACTTATAATTAGCACCGGGAGCAGTAATCTTTATTTTGTTACCCCAGAAAATTTTTCAATAAATAAAATTGTGGGTGTAACTAATAATTACGGACCGGTTGCAAACCTTAATGAGCTGGAATTTATTAATGGATTTATTTATGCCAATGTGTATGGCACCAATTACATTTTAAAAATTAATGCTGAAACGGGTAAGGTTGAGGGGCAAATGGACCTTAGCGGCTTATTGGCCAAAAGCGGTATGAATTATAATGCGGCATTTTATGAATTGAATACTGGTAATGTTTTAAATGGAATAGCTTACGATTCTGTTAAGAAAAGCATGTATATAACCGGTAAATTATGGCCTGCACTTTTTGAGATTAAACTACAGGAATAATCAGAAAAAAAGCCCCTTTATAAATAAAGAGGCTTTTAATATATAATCACATTTGTTAATCATCAATCTTTACTTTACCCTTGCTTTTTGCTACAACCTCTTCGGCAATACCTGATGGGGCTGGTGCATAATGACTGAACTCCATGGTAGATGTTGCACGTCCACTTGATAAGGAACGAAGCTGGGTAACATAACCAAACATTTCACTAAGTGGAACCTTGGCTTTAATAACCTGTGCATTACCACGGCTGTCCATACCTTCAAGTAAACCACGGCGACGGTTTAAATCACCAGTAACATCGCCCATGTATTGATCGGGAGTTACAACTTCCACCTTCATTATCGGTTCAAGTAATATAGGTTTTGCTTTTCTTCCCGCTTCGCGAAAACCTGATTTGGCACAAAGCTCAAAGCTCATAGAATCAGAGTCAACCGCATGAAAGCTTCCATCGAATACCCGAACTTTCATATTCTCTACCGGGTAACCAGCAAGTACACCGGTTGTCATAGCCGTTTCGAAACCTTTCTGAATAGCAGGTACATATTCACGAGGAATGGAACCACCAAACAAATCGTTTTTAAACTGATATTTTTTACCAGGGTTTTCATTCAGCCATTCTACATCTGCCGGCCCTATTTCAAATTGAATATCGGCAAACTTACCTCTACCTCCTGTTTGCTTTTTTAATACCTCGCGGTGATCTACAACTTTTCCGAAGGCTTCTTTATAAGCCACCTGAGGATTACCCTGGTTAATTTCTACTTTAAACTCACGCTTCATCCTGTCTACAATAATTTCCAGGTGCAACTCACCCATGCCAGATAAAATCGTTTGTGCAGTATCCTCGTCTGTTTTAACTCTTAATGTGGGATCTTCTTCAATCAGTTTCGCGATAGCCATTCCCATTTTGTCTACATCTGCCTGGGTTTTAGGCTCAATGGCAACAGAAATTACCGGTTCGGGAATAAACATATTTTCCAGAACTATTAAATGCTTTTCATCGCAGAGCGTATCACCGGTTTTAATTTCTTTAAAACCAACTGCCGCAGCTATGTCTCCGGCTTCAATAAAATCGACTGGGTTTTGCTTATTCGCAAACATCTTCATGATGCGGCTAATTCTTTCATTCTTTCCGCTACGTACATTTCTTACATAACTACCGGCATCTAACCTGCCAGAATAACACCTGAAAAAGGCCAACCTACCAACAAAAGGATCGGTCATTATTTTAAATGCCAGAGCAGCAAATGGTTCTTTGGCATCGGGTTTACGAACTATTTCCTCACCTGAATCGGGATCAATGCCTGTAATTGCCTCAACATCCATTGGTGAAGGTAAATAGCGGCAAACGGCGTCTAATGCGGTTTGTACACCTTTATTTTTAAAGGAGGATCCGCACATCATAGGAACGATGCTTAAATCGATGGTAGCTTTTCTAATGGCATTGTGTATTTCATCTTCAGAAATTGAGGCTGGATCATCAAAAAACTTTTCCATTAACTGATCATCATACTCGGCAATTGCTTCAATTAATTGTTCTCTCCACATTTGGGCTTCTTCCAACATATCTTCCGGAACAGGAATTTCTTCAAAGGTCATTCCCTCCGTTGCCATATCCCAAATAACCCCTTTCATTCTTACGAGGTCTACCACCCCTTTAAAATCGTCTTCAGCACCTATAGGTAATTGTAAAGGAATAGCTTTTGCTCCAAGCATTTCTTTCACCTGGTTTACTACCATTAGAAAGTCAGCACCCGCACGGTCCATTTTATTTACAAAACCTATACGGGGAACCCTGTAACGATTTGCCTGGCGCCAAACAGTTTCACTCTGAGGCTCTACACCATCAACTGCAGAGAAAAGTGCAATAAGTCCATCTAAAACGCGCATACTGCGTTCCACTTCCACGGTAAAGTCAACGTGACCGGGCGTATCAATGATGTTGAAATAATAGCTTTTAGTATCTGGGGAGGGTTTTCCTTTAATAGTAGGAAAATTCCACTGGCAGCTTACTGCAGCAGAAGTAATGGTAATACCTCTTTCCTTTTCCTGTTCCATCCAGTCTGTTGTGGCGGCACCTTCATGCACCTCACCTATCTTATGGATCATACCCGTATATCTTAATATGCGCTCGGTTGTGGTAGTCTTTCCAGCGTCTATATGCGCAGCAATTCCAAAGTTTCTTTGCAATTTTAAGTCAGCCATAATGTTTTTAATTGATAATTATTTGTTTTTAATAGCGCATTACTCATTTTTTAAAACACAGGAAATATACCTGCCGAAGATTTAATCGCTAATTTTTGAGGCGGCAAAAGTAGCATAATTCCCCGAAAATTTGTGTGTTTAATAGTTATAATATCTAAAATAAAAAACCCCGCTAGTTAGCGGGGTTTTATTAAGATTTAAAAATTACTTAGTTTTTTTTGTATTGAGGATGAGGGGCAGGAACTGTATTAGGTCCGCTTTCTGCAGTTGGCTGAAGGTCAACTGAGTTTGCATCGCCATCCATACCATAACTAAAGATCAGCCTTGATTCAGAAATACCTTGCTTTTCGCTGAGATATTTAATAACTGAATTTACATGATCCCAGCTAAGTTGTTGTGAACGTTTGTCAGAAGCTCCGTAACCGATTACCCTTACATTACAACCTGGGTTAGCATTCAATTGCTGAGCAACACCATTTAAAATTGATTGAGCGCTGCTGCTTAATGATGCAGTTCCGCGGCTGAATGTTACGCTTGGTAAGCTGTTGATTGCGCATGAACCCATTCCAACTCTTCCAGCGAAACAGCTGTCATTAGGACAAGGGCAATTACCAACACCATCAGCATTAACAGGGAAACAGCTTTGAGGAGTAAGAACTTCTTTATCTCTGCAATCTGGAACACCATCACCATCTGTATCCCGGGTTACACCATGAGAATCAACAGGGCAACCTGCAGGTGTATTTGGTTCAAGATCAAATTGATCAGTAATTCCATCACCATCGGCATCAGGAAGTACAACCGGAGGCAATTTCATGTGCCTTGGAGTTGCAACTTCATTATACAGATAGTTGTTAGGATTGATCCACCACAATGGTTCTGTATGAGTTGAAGCATTTCCTATATTGAAATTCAATTTAAGTAAAGAGTATGCAAGAAAATCATTTGATTTACCACCAACATAGCCGTCAAGATTATCTAAACCGGTTAAAGGAATAATGAATTTTTCTTCAAAAGCAAAGTTTACACGTGGGCTTAACTTAAAGGCGATACCACCACCGGTAGATACACCATGCCAAACTTTCCACTCTTTATTATCATCACCAAACCTTGAATCAGGATCAGGTTCTACACTACCGAAGGTAAAGGCAGTGTTGCGTTGGTTGTTTAACTGATTATTTGGGTCGAACGTAACTAAATGCCTCCAATCGTCGCCTTCATCTTCTCTTCCAAGTAAATGAGTGGCGGCACCAGCATAACCGGCAAATGCATACCAGTTAGTTTTAGGGTTGCCGCGGAAGGAGCTAATAGTGTTCAGAGATGCAACCATTTCCATAGTCAAACTATGAGTTTGATTCTGAACATACGTTTGATAATCTTTATAACGGGGTACATTTATAATAGACCCATTATAACCAGCCCTTAAAGAAAATACGTGGCTAATAGCTTTTCTAACAGAAATACCGCCCGCTAAACCACCATTGTAAATAGGTTGCTCTTCTCTTCCATCTTTAGAAAGAAAAGGCCTGTCACCTACAACTAAACCATGACCACCACCTAAGCTTAACTCCCACATACTGCGGGGCTTTGGAGGATAAGGGTTTAAATAGTTCTGAAATTCATTGTATTGAGCCATATCCTTCGAAGAGACCTTTGAAGAATCATAGACCCAATTAGCGTCTGTGCTAGACGTAGTTGTGGTTGACTGATCCTGTGCAAATGTTGCCGTTTGTATTAGCCCACAAAGAGCTATGATCAGTTTGTACTTTTTGCTTACCATAGGTAAAAAATTTTAAGTGTTTAATGTTTCCTTATAACCGAAGTTACGTGCAAATTTAGGATTAGATTAATAAATACCAAATTTTTACTATTTATTTTCTTCTGACCCTGATTTCCCTTATGACAAATAGAATGCCTATTTTATTGCATAGACAGAAAAAATTTTTACACTTATCTTGCACATTCTTGATGCGGAATGGAAAAAGCAATTAAAGTTATCTCAGAAGAACTTGCCAGGTTTGAGGAATATTTTAGTGAGGCTGTAAAAAGCCGCACCCTTCTTTTAGACAGAATAATGAAGTATATTGTAAAACGAAAGGGCAAACAAATGCGCCCCATGTTCGTTTTGCTTTGTGCAAAGGCAGGTGGATCAATTAACCCTTCTACTTACAGGGCTGCTTCACTGGTCGAATTATTACACACTGCCACGCTTGTGCATGATGATGTTGTAGACGAGTCTTTTGAAAGGCGGGGTTTCTTCTCTATAAACGCCATTTGGAAAAACAAGGTGGCTGTATTGGTGGGGGATTATTTATTATCGAAGGGCCTACTATTATCCATTGAAAACAATGACTTTAAGGTTTTAAAAATTCTTTCTGAGGCTGTACGGCTTATGAGTGAAGGAGAATTGCTGCAGATAGAAAAATCCCGTAATCTTAATTTAACCGAAGAAATTTATTACGAAATAATTTTGGGGAAAACCGCATCACTTTTAGCCTCTGCGTGTGCCGCCGGAGCATCTACAACCTTTCAGGATGAAAGTATGGTTGAAAAAATGCGTTTATTTGGAATGAAAACTGGAATGGCCTTCCAAATAAAGGATGATCTATTTGACTACAGTTACAAAAAAATTGGAAAACCTACCGGTAATGACATTAAAGAGAAGAAACTAACTTTACCCCTTATTTATACACTTAATAATTGTAATAGTTCTACAAAAAGACGCATAATTGGTATTGTAAAAAATGAAAATACCCAAAAAGATAAAGTAAAGTGGGTCATGGATACTGTAAAATCAACGGGGGGCATTGCTTATGCCCAACAAAAAATGTTAGCCTACAGAGATGAGGCCCTTAATATATTATACGACTTTACCGCCGGGGAAACCCGCGACGCTCTTGAAGATTTAGTTAGATATACAACCGACCGCGATCATTAATGGCTGATAAAAGATGGAAAATATTACCCGCAGACCCCTTTAAGGTTGAAGCCCTTCAGAAAAGCCTCAACATTCATCCCACTATTTGCAAGATTCTGGTTCAGCGAAATATTGAAACTTTTGAGGAAGCCAAAGCATTTTTTCGTCCCTCCCTCTCCATGCTTCATTCTCCGTGGTTAATGAAAGATATGGAAAAGGCGACAGACAGAATAACCTCAGCCATAAATAATAACGAACACATTCTTATATATGGCGACTATGATGTGGATGGTACTACTTCCGTAGCCAGCTTTTACCAATTTCTAAAAAGTATCTACCCCCAGGTAACATTCTATATACCTCACAGGTACCGGGAAGGGTATGGCATTAGCCGTGCAGGAATTGATCATGCCCATGAAAATAATATATCTCTCATTATTTCTCTTGATTGTGGAATTAAATCTGTAGATCTCGTTGCATATGCAAAAGAACTAAATATTGATTTTATAATCTGCGATCACCATCTTCCCGATCAAACCCTGCCAAATGCTGTTGCAATTCTTAACGCTAAGCAAATTGATTGCAATTATCCTTACAAAGAATTATGTGGTTGCGGCGTTGGTTTTAAATTAATGCAGGCACTGGCAGAGAAATTTGGTTTACCTGAGAGCGCTTATCTTCAATACCTTGATTTAGTTGCTACGGCCATTGGTGCAGACATTGTACCTATAACCGGCGAAAACCGCATTCTTGTTTATTTTGGACTCGAAAAGGTAAATAAAAACCCATGCACAGGTATTAAAGCCTTATTAGAATTGGCGGGGTTTAAGAAAAAGGTTTGTGTTAATGACCTTGTGTTTATAGTAGCGCCCAGAATAAATGCTGCAGGAAGAATGGATGATGCGCGTAAAGCCGTGAACCTTTTTATTGAACAGGATAAAAACAATGCCCTGGCTTTAGCCGAATTATTACATATTGATAATACTGACCGCAAAGAAACAGATTCATTAATTACAGAAGAGGCGCTTGCATTAATAACAAGCAGTCTCGATCATACCAATAAAAAAACCACTGTTGTATATCAACAGCATTGGCATAAGGGTGTTGTAGGTATTGTAGCATCGAGGTTAATAGAAAATCATCACCGTCCGACGGTTGTGTTAACCAAAAGTGGTGAATTTGTCTCCGGAAGTGCCCGGAGTGTACCCGGGTTCAATTTATACGAAGCAATACATGCTTGCAGGGATTGTTTATTAAACTATGGAGGGCACTTTGCGGCAGCAGGGCTTACAATGGAAGAAAAGAATGTCGAAACCTTTTCTGCACAATTTGATAAGTACGTTTCCGAAACAATTCACCCAGATTTATTGATCCCGGAAATTGTTATAGATGCCGAATTAACATTTGATGCACTAAAAATAAGTTTCTACAATATTATTAATCAAATGGAACCTTTTGGTCCCGGGAACATGCGACCAATATTTATTTCAAAAAATGTAGAAAACCCAGGGTATTCAAAAATTGTAAAAGAGAATCACATCCGTTTTGTATTAAAACAAGGAAATTTTTCAATAACCGGTATTGGTTTTAACCTGGCAAAAAAATTTGATCTGCTACATACCGGAAAACCCATTGATGTTGTTTATACACTTGATGTGAATGAGTGGAATGGGGAATTATCACTACAACTTAAAGTATGCGATTTTAAACTCAGTGATAATTAAAATTTTTAGGATGATGAGATCATTCTATAAACCTCTTCTACCCTGCTTACAGCAACAACATTTATATTAAACTGGTTGGCACCAAACCCTTTTTTATTAAAACTGCTAACAACAATTTTTTCAAAACCCAACTTTTCTGCTTCTGCAATTCTTTGTTCTATACGGTTAACTGCCCTAATCTCTCCATTTAATCCTACCTCACCTGCAAAGCAAATATTAGCAGGCAATGGTTCATCTTCATAAGAAGAAAGAAGCGCGCAAATTACAGCCAGGTCTATTGATGGATCTTCTACTTTAATGCCGCCTGCAATATTTACAAAAACATCTTTTACCCCAAAATGAAAGCCTCCTCTTTTTTCAAGTACAGCCAATAAAAGTTGTAACCTTCTCAGGTCAAGGCCCGTAACCGTTCGCTGCGGTGTACCATATACACTCTGGGTAACAAGCGCCTGAACTTCAATTAAAAGGGGTCTTAATCCTTCCATGCTTGCTGCGATAGCGCTTCCACTTAATTGTTCATCTTTCTGATTTATTAAAATTTCTGAAGGGTTTAGAACGGGGCGCATGCCTTCACTATTCATTTCATAAATACCAAGTTCTGAAGTGCTGCCAAACCGGTTTTTAAGGGTACGCAAAATACGGTATGTATAGTGGCGGTCTCCCTCAAACTGAAGAACGGTATCTACCATATGCTCAAGCAACTTGGGCCCTGCAATTGAACCATCTTTCGTTATATGCCCAATTAAGAAAACAGGGGTGTTGGTTTCTTTTGCAAAGCGTTGCAATTCTGCAGCCGATTCCCTTATTTGTGTAATACTCCCTGCAGTTGAATCAATATTTGAAGACTGAAGAGTTTGTATAGAATCAATTATAACAAGGTCAGGTCGCAACTTTTTTATTTCCTGGAAGATTACCTGTACGTTGGTTTCTGTGAGTAGAAAAAAATTGCTTTTACTGTCTGTGCCAGCAGGTGAATTTTTTAAAATTCTTTCTGCCCTAAGTTTTATTTGCTGCTCGCTTTCTTCGCCACTTATATATAGTACAATTTTGTTTTTAAACCATAATGCATCCTGCAGCAGCAAGGTGCTTTTTCCGATGCCGGGTTCTCCGGCAACTAAAACTATGCTTCCCCTTACAATGCCCCCGCCCAAAACCCGGTTTAATTCGGAATCTGCAGTTAGAATTCTTTCTTCCTCAGTTGTTATAATATCGCTTATTGCTTTAGTGCGTACTTGCTTTTTATCCCCTTGGTAATTTGTCCAGGTACTTTTATCACTTACACCTTTATCAATCACTTCTTCAACGAATGTATTCCACTGGTTACACGCTGTGCATTTGCCCAGCCATTTTGCGCTTTCGTACCCGCAATTACTACAGAAAAATGCAGACTTCGTTTTAGCCATGTTTAATTGTTTTCCAGATTTTGTGCACCCTAAATCTTTTTAAATTCAAAAAAATCTACAGTGAAATGCCCTGATAAGGTCAAAAAAAAGGGCCGGTTTGGCTAACCGACCCTTACTTACTAACCCATTAAATTCCGCCACTAAATTACAATATTGGGTTACATTTCAAAATAATTTTTTTTGGTTGTTGAAAACTTTTGTTCCAAAATTTAATCTTTTCAGAGAGGTCAACAAAAGCCAAATTGTCACCTTTCTTAACTCAATAATTATAAATTTTTAATTTGGTATGTTAGTATACTAAATAAAATTAATTAAAATTTGAACTAATAATTCTATTAATACAGGCATTTACCTAACAATCAATATCTTAAATATTGAAGTGGTTATAATAAATAACCTGCCAGAATAACACAAAAAGTTTGAAGAAAAAGGGATAAAAAGGTTTTCGAAAGGGAAATTTTATAATTTAATTTCTTCTTTATTCGCATCAAAAAAATGAAATTCAGTAAAATTATATTCAGAATTTTCCTGGATGCGAATACGGGTTTTTAGCTTTCGAGACCACTTCCACCGAATGGAAAAAATACCCTTTGTGAGGTGGCTGTAAACTATAGGATGAACCACTACAGTTAAATTGTGATGTTGATGGGTAACAAGGTAAAAAAGTTTGTTCTCAATATCATCTTCCATTAATAATGTAGATGATACTTTGCCGGTGCCCTTACAGCAGGGGCAAATTTCGGATGTATTTATATTAATTTCAGGACGCATTCTCTGCCGCGTAACCTGCATTAATCCGAATTTTGAAATGGGTAAAACCGCATGCTTTGCACGGTCGTTTACCATGTACTTATCCATTGCCTCCTGAACCTTTTTCTTATTCTCAGAAAGCTTCATGTCTATAAAGTCAATTACGATTATGCCACCTATGTCCCTAAGCCTTAGTTGCCTCGCAATTTCTTCTGCCGCTTCAAGGTTAGTCTGAAGGGCATTTTCTTCCTGGTTATTGCTTACGCTTTTATAGCCACTGTTTACATCAACAACATGAAGGGCTTCAGTATGTTCAATTATTATATAGGCACCGCTGGCAAGGTTAATTGTTTTACCGAACGAGGCTTTAACCTGTTTAGTAATTCCAAAATGATCGAAAATGGGTGTACCATTATAAAAGTGGGTAACGATTTCGGTTTTATCGGGAGCAATTTTTTGAATATACGACCGGGTATCGGTATAAATATTTTTATCATTTATAATAATCCGGTTGAAGTCGGCGGTAAGCAAATCGCGTAAAATACTTGTGGTTTTATCCTGCTCGCTTAAAATTTTTGCAGGTGCCTCGGCATTTCTAAGATTTTTTTGAATGCTCTTCCATGTATTAACGAGGTTATTGAGGTCTTCGTGCAGTTCTGCAGTATTCTTTCCTTCTGCGGCGGTACGTACAATAACACCAAAATTGCGGGGCTTAACTGCTTCAATTATTTTTTGAAGCCGCTTTCTTTCTTCTACTGAATGAATTTTTTTAGATACTGCTACAACGTCATTAAATGGCGTAATTACAACAAATCTTCCGGGCAGTGAAATTTCGCAACTTAGCCGTGGCCCCTTGGCAGCTATTGGCTCTTTTAAAATTTGAACAAGAATGTTGGGCTTGCCATTTAAAACTTCGTTGATTTTTCCAGTCTTTACTATTTCAGGTTCATTTGCGAATTTAGAAAAATCAAAACCTTCTGTTGTTTTATCAGTTATGGCGAGTTGTGTGAATTTTAATAAAGAACGGGCATAGGGGCTAAGATCGGTATAATGCAAGAAAGCATCCTTTTCAAATCCCACATCTATAAAAGCGGCATTTAAACCCGGAATCAGTTTCTTAACCTTTCCTAAATAAAGATCACCTACAGCAAAAACGGCATCGGCTTTTTCGTTATGCAGCTCAACCAATTTTTTGTTTTCAAGCAAGGCAATCTCTACGCCGCTGGGTGCGGCATGTATAATGAGTTCTTTGTTCACTAGTGCAACTTGAATTAAATAATGTTATGTAAATAACAAAACCAATCCCCACAGAATCATACACACTACTTCAAAATTTCAAGATAAGGAAACGTAAAAGTTGCGGATATAATCAAATAAGTCATTTACCGGCCCTGCAAAAAATTGCATAGCCGGTGAATGCTAGAAGAGTAATTTACCTGTTTTTTTTCTTATGGCGGTTTTTTCTAAGCCGCTTTTTTCTTTTGTGTGTAGCAATTTTATGTCGCTTTCTTTTTTTACCACAGGGCATACCTGAAAAATTTATTTGGTTAATATGTTATTGTAAAGTCTGAATTCTTCTGTCTATCTCATTTTTTGCTTCAGGAATACTAATTAGCAACTTTGCTTTTTTATACATTATTAAAGCATTTTGCTTATCTCCCTTCCGCTCATAAGTTTCTGCCAGGTTAAAAACCACTTCGAGATTATCGGGTTGCTTTTTTAATACTACCAGAAAATTCTCGATGGCCTTATCATATTGTCCGCTTTTAATACCTCCTAATCCTAAAACCATGTGTGCATAAACATTACCAGGGTCTTTATCAGTTACATCCCTCAGAATGGTTATACCCTGCATGGGGTTTTCGGTAATATTTCCAAAAAGGTAACAGGTTGCGATGCCAACCTTAGCCGAATCGTTACCAGGATTAAGTAATAAAGCCTTCTCAAAAAGATCTTTTGCCTGTGTTGCAATCCATGTTTGTAATGGGCCGCCCTCAGATACCATTAGTTCATCTAAAAACAAATGGGCTGCAAAAGTGAGCTTTTTTTCAGTATTTTCCAACTTGGCTGCTTCTGCAATGTAATATTTACCAATAATAGGCTGCTTAAGTGTGTCTGAATAAAAATGATTAAGGTCGTGGTATGCTGCGATCTTTTGCTCGTTTAACGCTTGCTTGTCAACATTCGCCTGCAATTGTTTTACCCGCATTAATTGTTCCGCAGATAAGGTTTGATTAAACTGAGAAATAACATCCTGGTGGCCACCGGGGCTTGCTTCTGAAGCATCGTGCTGTTCAGACGAAATAACCTTCGAAGGGACGGTTTTTCCAAAAAAAACCAATGCCAGCAATATAATAAGGCCGGAGATTGTAAGGGCGATTTGTGATTTGTTCAAATAATATATTTTGAGGCGGCCAAATTACACCGGATTGTGTAATTGTTTTACCTCATTCACAAATTCTTTAGAAGGCTTAAAAGCCGGTATGTAATGCTCTGGAATTTTAACAGCAATGTTTTTTTTGATATTTCTTCCGATTTTGGCTGCTCTTTTTTTGGTAATAAAACTACCAAAACCCCTTATATAAATATTTTCCCCTTTAGAAATATTTTCCTTTATTTCTTTGAGAAGAGTTTCAACTGTTACTAGAACATCAACCTTGGGTATTCCGGTCTTTTCTGAAATATTATTTATAAGGTCAGACTTACGCATGGATATATGTTTTTAAAGTAACTAATGTACCACAAAAAGATTGTATAGGAAAGAATAAAATTAACTTTTGTCCTTAATAATCAAACTTTTTCAAATAACTAGTTTTTACATATTGCAATAATCATACTAAAGCATTAACAATAAAAATATATATATTATTAAATCATGATGCAGGATTTTTCTTCAAAATTAATTTTTTGGAACGACCAATATAATAGGCGGCTAATGCCCTGGAAAAATGAAAAAGATCCTTACAGAGTTTGGATAAGTGAAATCATTCTTCAACAAACCCGCGTGGAGCAGGGATGGAATTATTACCTGCGGTTTATTTCGGAATTTCCCTCCATCGAAAAATTGGCAAACGCAAAAGAAGAAGATGTTTATAAATTATGGGAAGGTTTAGGATATTACAGCAGGTGCCGAAATTTAATTTTTTCTGCCAGGTACATTATGCAAAACTTAAATGGCAAATTTCCTACAGATTATGAAGGTATACTTAAACTAAAAGGAATTGGCCCATATACGGCCGCAGCCATTGGATCCTTCTGTTATAATCTGCCCTACCCTGTTGTGGATGGAAATGTTTCCAGGGTTCTTGCCCGTTATTTTAAAATTGAAGAACCGGTTGACACCGCAAAAGGCAAAAACTTAATTTATAAGCTTGCGCTGCAATTAATAAGAGACGCAGACCCTGCTACATTTAACCAGGCAATAATGGATTTTGGAGCGACCATTTGTAAACCCGCACAACCTCTTTGTAATATTTGCACTTTTAATAAAACATGCCTGGCCTTTATTGCCCGCAAAGCAGACCACTTACCCGTTAAATTAAAGCAACCACATAAAAAGGAACGTTGGATACATTATTTTGTTTTTAAGCATGCCGACAAAATTCTGATACGAAAAAGGTCTGCTAAAGACATTTGGCAAAATCTTTTCGAATTTTACTTCTACGAAACCCCGGCAAAGCAAGATTGGAATAAAAAAGCTATCAAAAACTTATTAAAATCATTAAAGATAGAAGCAAACAAATACTCTATTCAAAAGGGTACTCCACAGCAATTAACCCACCGTATCATAAATGGTTCGTTTATTACTATTGAAATAATATCTTACGACGATAATTCTTTCCCGGATGAATATTTTTGGCACCCTCAGCAAAAGCTGGCCGATCTGCCCTTTCCCAAATATATTCATCAAAATTATTTTTCCCTGCCGGTAACGGCGTAACCCCCTTCAGAAATGCCTTTAAATTTATATGCTCAATTTTGTTTAATTTTAAAATCAGACACGAGGCTATATTTTAATAAGGGAAAAAAAATTTTTATGAGAGGTGTAAACAGGGTTATGCTGATCGGCAACCTGGGAAAAGATCCCGATACGCAATATCTTGAAGGTAATATTGCAGTGGCAAAATTTCCCCTTGCTACTACCGAAACCTATAAAGACCGATCCGGAAAACTTGTTTCCCAAACAGAATGGCACACCGTGGTTCTATGGCGCGGACTTGCCGAACTTTCTCAAAAGTATTTACATAAAGGCAGTTTAATTTATATTGAAGGACGGCTTAGAACCCGCAGTTGGGAAGACCGGGAGGGCAATCGCAAATTTGCCACAGAAGTTGTTGGCGATAACCTGATAATGCTCGATAAAAGAAATGAAGGCACCCAGGGGTTCCATAGCGGTGCAACTCAACAAGGTGGCGATAACATCGAGGGTTTTCATTCAGATGAAATACCACCGATATCAGATGAAAATTCTTCGGGGCTGCCGTTTTAATTTAATAATTTATTTTTGGCAGAATTATAAACATGTTGCACTCTTCTTTCTGCCGTAAAAGCATATTCACGAAAAATTATTATTTTGGAAATTAACATGATGCATTGGCACAGCAGCATACCCATGCTTTTTGTTTCCACGCTCGACAACCAAAGCCTTACAGTGCTTATTTTTTTATTGCTTGCCTTTATAATGTTATCGTTTGTGGTGTCTGGTGCCGAGGTCGCTTTTTTTTCTTTAAACTATAAAGACCTTAATCTTTTAAAAACAAAACAGCAACCGCCCTATCAGCGCATATTAGATATGCTTGAAACGCCAAAGCTGCTTCTTGCTTCATTTATTATTGCAAACAGTTTTGCCAATATTGCCATTATAATTATTTCCAATATTGTATTAGATCACCTGTTCCAGTTCGATGCCATTACTTTTTCATGGGTTGCCTTTACTGTAAAGGTGTTGATAGTAGCCACTATACTACTTCTATTCTGCGAGATTATTCCCAAAGTGTATGCTAACAACAATAACATACGGTTTGCGAAAGATTTTGGAATAATTGCAGAAGCTGTGTTTTATATTTTTAAAGGGATGGGAACCGGCCTTGTAAAATACTCTGACATCGTTGAAAAAAAGCTTACCAAAAAAACAAGTGGCATGTACAGCTTCGACGAATTAGACCAGGCCATCGATGTTTCTAACCCAACAACAGCCAGCGAAAAAGAAAAGAATATTTTAAAGGGCATTGTTAAATTCGGAAATATAACCGTAAAACAAGTAATGCGCGCCAGGCTTGATGTTAATGGAATTGATTTCAACATTTCCTTTGCCGACCTGGTCAAAAATGCCGAAGAACTGCATTACAGCAGGCTGCCTGTATATAAAGAAGATCTCGATAATGTAGTAGGCATAATAAATACTAAAGACATTCTTCCGCATTTAGATAACCTTCCAGATTTCGACTGGCATCCCCTTATAAGAGCGCCCTATTTTGTGCACGAGCAAAAAATGATAGAAGACCTGCTTAAAGAATTCCAGAGTAAGCATATTCATTTTGCAATAGTTGTAGATGAATTTGGCGGCACCAGCGGAATTGTTACCCTGGAAGATATTTTAGAAGAAATTATCGGCGACATTAAAGACGAGTTTGATGAAGAGGAAAGCGGATTTAAAAAACTGGATGAATACAATTACATCTTTGAAGGACGCACCATGATAAATGACGTTTGTAAACTGATGGACCTGCCAGATGAAACCTTTGATTCTGTGAAAGGAGAAGGAAACTCCCTTGCAGGGTTAGTGCTGGAGATTGCGGGGGAAATACCTACAACCAACCAGGTTGTTATCGCCGGAGATTTTGAGTTTACTGTAATAGAAGTAGTAAAAAATCACCTGGAGAAAATAAAGATTACAATTAAACCTCAATCAGAGGCATAGCCCAATAACGTTCTACAATAAATCTATTTTGATAAACTTTTCAGCAATTAATTTAAGACGCACATTGTTGCTGGTGGGTATTATGTCTTTTAATTGTAACAGCCCTTTTATACCCAAACCTACAGGATATTATAACATTGATTTCCCTCAGAAAAAATACAGGCTTTTTCAACAGGATGGTTATCCATATTCTTTTGAATATCCCGAATACGCCAGCATAGTTAAAGATTCTGTTTTTTTTGGTGAAGATCCCGAGAATCCATGGTGGATAAATATTGAGTTTCCCCAATTTTCGGGTCGTATTTATACCAGCTACAAAAGTTTAAAAAATCATCAGCTCGAAAAATTGTTGAACGATGCATTTAATCTTACCAACAAACATTCACAAAAAGCATCTTATATAAATGATTCACTTCTAAAAACGGCTAATAATGTGCACGGTATGTTTTTTAAAGTAGAAGGAAATGTTGCCACAGCAAACCAGTTCTTTTTAACAGATTCAACAAAACATTTTTTAAGAGGGGCGCTTTATTTCGATGCTACCCCAAACCAGGATAGCCTTAAACCCGTGAACGATTTTCTTGTACAGGATATGATGCATCTAATTAACACGTTTAAATGGAAAAATTAATTTCAACCTCTACCATATCTTTCAATATACATTCTTGCCGTATATAAAACTACCTTTACATAAACCCCGGTTTTAAATGATAGCCATTGACAATAAACTTGTAAATGATGACGTGTTAGAGGCACAGTTTGTTTGTGACCTGAATAAATGCAAAGGGGGTTGTTGCGAAGATGGCGATGCCGGTGCCCCGCTTGAAACAGCAGAATTAGAAGAACTGATTAACTGTTACGAAGAAGTAAAGCCTTATTTAACTAAAGAAGGAATTATAGAAATTGAAAGAAATGGCAAATATTATTATGACGATTTCTTTGGCTGGGTTACACCAACAATTGAAAATAAAATTTGCGCCTATGGCTACCGCGATGAAAGCGGCATAATAAAATGCGGCATAGAGCAGGCTTATAACGATGGAAAAATTTCCTGGAAAAAACCAATCAGTTGCCACCTCTTCCCTATTAAAATCACGAAAAGCAAGATTGAAGAAAATCTTGATTATGTAAATTATGAACCCAGGCAGGATTTGTGTAAAGCAGCCTGCAAACTTGGTAAAAAATTAAAAGTGCCTGTTTATATTTTTTTAAAAGATGCGCTTATAAGAAAATACGGGCAGGAGTTTTACAACACCCTCGAAGCCACAGCCAGGCACCTTACTGCAAAAAAAACCGAAATGCCCTGAACGCAGAGATATTACTCATGCACCACCATTACAGGAACCGAACTTTGGTAAGCCAATGCTTTGGTATGGTCTGCTTTAAATAATTTATACACCAAAGAATGTTCTTTGTTTATTGTAATTATAAGGTCAATATTTTTATCTGCTGCAAACTGGTTAATAGCCGTATCAATATCAAGCAATCGTAGAAAATAAAATTCAGGATTAAATTCTGAAAACATTTCTTTTAACTTGTTTTGCTCTGCGGCATATTCTTCTGTAATGGCAACATAATGTTCCGAGTTTACATTTACAACATGCAGTTTGGCATTAAAAGCTTTCAGAATTTTTTTAATAGGGGCTGAAGGTGTTGTACTAACCACATTTTTTAAATCTGATGTTAGTAAAACATTTTTTATTTCGCTATACTCACTGTTATTCGGAATAATCATTACGGGGCAATATTTATTTTCGGCCATCTTTAATGCATTACTTCCCATAAATACCTGCGCAAGAGAAGATCGGCCGGTAATGCCCATAACAATCAGGTCTGCGGCCCGGTGGCGCGCAAGCTTTTCCAGTTCTACCAAAAAATCTCCCTGCTCTGCAAGGGTGGTAATATTTGCTGACCGGTTTAAAAGTAAATCGGTCTTTAATTTTTCAAGACTTTCAATGCGGTTCTCTGCCGCATCAGCTTTATCGTAAGCATGGTATAAAATTATTTCTACCTCAGGGTGAACTGATAATAGTTTAATGGCGTATTGCGCTGCCCGAACAGAGGAATCTGAAAAGTCTGTGGGAATAATTACTGTATTCATATCTAATATTTTAAAAGTATAAGACTGCAAAAGTAAAGCGACTAATTTATTACCAGCTGCAATAATTCTTTTTATGTTAATTCAATAAGCGTAACCTCGGGTAAAATGCCCACCCTGCCGGGATATCCGATAAATCCGTAACCACGGTTTACATATAATTTTTGCCTGCCAGATTCATAAAGCCCTGCCCATTGCTTATAGACCCATTGTACAGGACTCCATTTAAAATATGGATTCTCAACACCGAATTGCATGCCATGTGTATGCCCGGCCAGCATAAGATCTACGTCGGTATATTTTGTTGTTATTTCTGCATTCCAGTGACTGGGATCATGGCTCATTAAAATTTTAAAACCCATATTTTCTGTTCCGGTATAAGCACTTTCCATTTTACCATATTTTGGAAAACGTGCAAAGGCACTCCAATTTTCAACACCGAGCAGGGCGATCTGGTCATTATCTTTTTCAAGAATAACATGTTCGTTCATTAATAAGCGCCAACCCATATTTGCCTGAATGGAAGACAGTTTCTCCAGGTTCTTTTTCTTTTCTTCAGGTGTTTTCCAGTTTACGTAATCGCCGTAATCATGATTACCCAGGGTGCTGAAAACCCCCATGGGTGCCTGCAACCGGCTGAATACATCGGTATAATTATCCATTTCATCTGCCCGGTCATTAACCAAATCGCCGGTAAATAAAATTATATCGGGCTTGGCTTTCAAAATCATTTCAATACCCTTGGTTACAGCTGTTTTATCTGTAAAACTTCCGCTGTGTATATCACTTATATGAACAATTTTAAAACCTTTAAAGGCCTTTGGGAGGTTATTAAAAGCCAGCCTAACTTTTTTAAGCTGGTAATTATATTTATTTGAAAAGCCAATAAACAATGCTGAAATAAGTGTACTGCCTAAAGCAAAGCCAGCCCAGGTTAAGAAAGAAGATCTGCTGATGCCACCATTTTCCGGAACAAAATCTACACCGCTTTGCGGAAAAATTTTAGACATAAGCCAAACCACACCCCGGCGAACATCGTCAGTAAGCAAAAATACTGAGGCAATTAATTTTCCAAAAAACAGGGCAACAACAATGGCAAACAAATAATTTCTTAAAACAGGATTTTTTTCAAAATATGGCTGGGTGGGGAAGAGCAGAATAAATAACATACCCGCCAGCGATATCATCCAATACAGCCCATAGGTAAAATATTTTACACGGTCTGAATTATTTTGTGAAAGAAATTTGATACCGTAAAACACGTACAGGTCAATAAGTACAACTATAATTATTACGATCCACCATCCATTCATACTTCTCATATTTTGTATTTAATCACCCTCAAAATTCACAGTAAATAAAGATGTGCAAAAATATATTTATGTAATCGGTCGCAAACACTGATATTAGTTGCATTGTAATTACGGCTACCAGAAAGTTTAGATTAGGTTAAAATAAATAAAGTTTAAATTTTAGTATTGATTTTTGAAGGCCCAAAACACAATTAGTTACCATTAAACACCAACCGGATATTATTAATATGGCAAGAATTATAGGTGTAGCAAATCAAAAAGGTGGGGTAGGAAAAACCACAACAGCAATAAACCTTGCTGCAAGCCTTGCTGTGCTTGAATTTAAAACGTTACTGGTAGATGCAGACCCGCAGGCTAACAGTACAACAGGTGTAGGTTTCGATCTGCACAATGTAACCATCAGCCTGTATGATTGCATGATTAATAACGCCACTGCCGATGAGGTTATTTTGAAAAGTGAAATGCCGAACCTGTACCTAATACCTTCTCACATAGATTTGGTGGGCGCCGAAATTGAAATGATAAATTACCCTGAAAGGGAACTGGTATTAAAGAATTTATTAAAACCCGTTCAGGATGATTATGATTTTATCGTTATTGATTGCTCCCCCTCTCTTGGTTTAATTACAGTAAATGCCTTAACTGCTGCAGACAGTGTAATTGTTCCTGTGCAGTGCGAATTTTTTGCACTGGAAGGTTTAGGAAAATTATTAAATACAATTAAAATTGTACAAAACAGGTTAAATACCGACCTTGAAATAGAAGGTATTTTAATGACCATGTATGATGGGCGTTTACGACTATGTAACCAGGTAGTGAGTGAAGTAAGAAGACACTTTGACGAAATGGTTTTTAGCACCATCATTCATCGTAATACAAGGTTAAGTGAAGCGCCAAGCTTTGGAAAACCTGCAATTCTGTACGACAGCGAAAGCAAAGGTGCCATTAACTATCTTAACCTTGCAAAAGAAATGTTGCAAAAAAACAACATGACAAAAATTTCGCAGGAAGAAAAAATTATTGAATAAAAAACTGCTGATAGTAGAAAAAAGAAAGAGACTTTGACAGTTCCCAAACAAAATAAAGAAGCATTAGGCAAGGGCATTAGATCGCTGTTACAAAATATTGATGCCGATCTTAAAACAACATCTGGTTCTTTAAAGAACAATGTAAGTGAATCGCCTGCGGCAACTAACCGTATTCCGATTGAACAGATTCAAAGAAACCCAAATAATCCACGACGGGATTTTGACGAACAAATGCTGAGCGAACTTGCTGCCTCTATAAAAATGCACGATGTTATTCAGCCTATAACTGTCGTTAAAACAGGAAATCACCAATACAGGATAATAGCCGGTGAAAGGCGCTTTAAAGCAGCTAAGATTGCAGGTTTAAAAGATATTCCGGCCTATGTTAGGCAGGCAAATGATAACGAAGTACTCGAGCTCGCCCTGCTGGAAAACCTGCAGCGCGAAGACCTGAATGCCATTGAAATTGCAATGAGCTACAAACGAATGATGGATGAACTTAATTACAGCCAGGAGCAGGTTGCAGAGCGAATGAGTAAAGAAAGAAGCACAGTAACCAATTATGTACGGTTGCTCAGGCTTCCACCCGATATTCAGTCTGCTGTAAGAAACGGAACCCTTTCAATGGGTCATGCCCGCGCCTTAATAAACATTGATACAGTTGATAAACAATTATATGTTTATAAAGAAATAGCAAACAGGCAACTAAGTGTACGGCAAACAGAAGAATTGGTTCGTAACCTCTATAAGGGGGATAAATCAACTTCTAAAACAACAATAAAATCAACTTTAAGCGCTCCCTATAAACGCATTGAAGATAACCTTGCCTCTTACTTTTCTACTAAGGTTAAACTTTCTCAAAATAGCAACGGTGGTGGAAGTATTACACTTGAATATTATTCTCCTGAGGAACTTAACAAGTTACTTGAACTTATGAATGTTGAGGTAAGCTGATGCATGCTACATAAAATTATTATAGTCGTTTTTTTATTTTGCGTTTCAGTTGTTAAGCTGATGGCTCAGGATACCACAAGGTTATTTCCAGCCCTTGAAAAAGATAGCATAATTAAGGAAGAATCATCTAAAGCAACCATTATGGCAGATACCCAGGCTATAAAAATGCACGACCCGAATAAAGCCACCTTTCGGTCGGCAGTAATACCGGGATGGGGCCAGGCGTATAACGGTGAAATCTGGAAAATTCCAATTGTGTATGGTGCGCTCGCCGTGCCAACTGTTACTTTTTTTTATAACAATACCTGGTATAAACGAACAAAAAGCGCGTATGAAATTACTGTAAATGGAGATACCGCAAATTTTGTAAACATTCATCCTAAACTACAGGGCTTATCTGCACAATCTCTACAATTTTACCGAAATGCCTTCAGGCAGGACAGGGATTATTCTGTGCTGTGGTTCGTTGTGATCTGGGGATTAAATGTTGTGGATGCAACAGTGTTCGGTCACCTGAAAGACTTTGATGTTAGTGACAACCTGAGTATGCATGTACGGCCCAATTATGATCCTCTTTCTAAAAGCGGCAATGTGGCACTTGTGTTTAATTTAAGAAAATAAAAAAGACGCATCTTGTTTAATGCGTCTTTGTATTCAACAATAATGTTTTACCTGCCTACAACTATTTTATTTGTATAAATGTTTGCAGCAACATCTTTACTTATCACTTTCAAATTAAAAATTCCTGAACGGATGATGGATGGAAGCATAATTTTTTCTGTTTGATCAGAAATAACATTCACCTGTTTTTTGTATAAGGCACTACCAGCGGCATCAAGTATTTCAATGCTGTAATTGCCTGCGGGAATATTATTAAACTTAAGTTCAAAGCTTCTGCCTGTAACCGGGTTAGGGGAAATGGTCACGAATTCATTTCCTAACACTTCTGAAGTAACAGTTTTTACAGGTGCCTGCTTTTGGTAAAGAAATGATTCGCTGGCAAGATCTGAGGCATTATAGACCTCGTTTTCTTTCGAGGGCATTTTCTCTGCATTAAGGGTTTTCATATTTACCATATAATACCCCTCAACACTTGTTGCACAACTTAAAATAATGTTGTTGTTATTATCAGAAGCCACACCATTTACAGTAAAAGATGCAGGTAGTCCTTTAATTTCACCAATATAATCTGCCACTTTGCTGGTAGAATTAATTTTAAAAATATTACCCTTCTGAGAAAATAAATACAGGTTTCCATAAGCATCGGATAACATATCCCCACCATAACTTGTACATAGGGTGTGTACAGACATATTTCCATTTTTCTTACCATCTGTAAGCGAACCCATATCAGTTATTACAATTTTTTCGCCGGAAGAAAACCTGATTAAATGCTTGCTGTTATTGGTTAGGGCATAACCATATCCATCAGGCGCAAATGTCATTCTTGTAATTACATCTTCTTCACCCGGCTCTGTGGTAAACGGTTTTAATGAAGCATGCCTCACAACATATTGTTTTGGCTGCGAACCATTTAAGTCTATATATCGCAAATCTGTGCCATGCATATAGGTATAGTACAACCGGTTAAATTTTGCATCGTAAGCAATGGCTGCAACTACATCGGGTACCGGCGCATCTAAATCAATGCCCTGCATTATATTGGTGGTGGGATGAATTATATTTTGGGCCGAGATGGGAAGCCTTGTTAAGGCATCATAATACAATGTTTGCTGAGCCACCGGAAAAATGTTTTTTTCAACACCGGCAGTTTGCATATTTAATTCACGAACAAAATTCCAGGTTAAATCGCCCTTTGTTTTTCCTGTAACTGCAAAAATTTTTTGAGTTTGTGCAATGGATAATGTAGATACAAGGGCAAGAAAGGCTACAGAGGGTAGAATTTTTAATTTCATAAGTAGAGTTTTACTGCACTAATTTAATGATTTTTTATAGCAATTAATAGATTTTTACAGCAATGATAAAATTCACCCATAAGATAACCGGGCAAGTTCTTTCCCTCGTAATTTATGTTTAATATTACACCTCGTAATTTTTATAGCAAATTTTACAGCATAATGAGAATAGCATTAATAGGGTATGGAAAAATGGGGAAGGCTATAGAAGAAATTGCCCTTAAACAAGGTTACGATATTGTTTTAAAAATATCTTCTGAAAATAAGCAAGAGCTTTCCATTGAAAACCTAAAGAGGGCGGATGTTGCTATAGAGTTTTCGAACCCTGAAAGTGCAAAGCAAAATATATTAACCTGCATAGAAGCAGGCGTTCCAGTTATCTCCGGTTCTACCGGTTGGTTACAACACAAAAAAGAAGTGGAAAATTATTGTCTTAAAAATGGGGGAGCATTTCTTTATTCAAGCAATTTTAGTGTTGGTGTTAATATTCTTTTCGAGTTGAATAAATTTCTTGCTGAAATTATGAGTGCCCATCCTGAGTATAATGTTTCTATACAGGAAGTGCATCATACACAAAAAAAAGATGCACCTAGCGGTACAGCCATTACCCTTGCAGAACAGGTTTTAGAAAAAGTGCCCTGTAAAGAAAAATGGGTGTTGGAAGCGGGCACTGATAAAGATTTAGTAATAACAAGTAAAAGAAAGGATCCGGCCGCAGGCACACATAATATTAAATATTTCTCCTCGGTAGATGATATTGAGATAACCCATACCGCCCACAACCGGAAGGGTTTTGCTTCCGGTGCATTGCTGGCTGCCACCTTTATTATGGGAAAAACAGGTGTATTTAATATGAAGAATGTATTGGATAACCTGTAAGGTTACAGCCCAATTCGCCAACCCGCTTTTAAGCCAATCCACGAAGACCATCCATCGGGGTCAATTTCTTTAAAAGCATCTACCACAAGTTCTACTTCAAAAGAACTTAAACGAACACCTGCACCTACGTCGAAGGAAAAACGCTGGTCACTGTTTTCCAGGTCTTTATTTTTTACAAACCCAACACCAGCATCCCCATGAATATAAAATAATTCTGCCAGGTTATGGCGAATACCTAACCTAACCGGGATGTAGGAAAGATTTCCATAATCAGGGATTTCGTCTGTTGCTGTTTTCGAAAAGAAGCTGGCGTAACCAACTGTACCTGCAACAAAAGTATTTTTCTTACCATACTGAATACCTGTTTCGCCACCTGCGCCGGCAGAATAACGGTTTTTTGAACTTTTATCCATCGGCACTCCCGCCATACCATGTACAATTAAATACAGGTTGTTTTGAGCTTTAATGGATTGTGAAAAAAGAATGGATATTATTAGGCAAATACCCGTAAATAATAGTTTGGCTCTCATAAGTTGTTCATTTTAATGAAACTAAGATAATATAAATTCTTTCATACTACAACTCATAAAAAAGCTGCGCCAAAAAATTGACGCAGCCTGAAACATAAAACCTAAAATTTAAATGCAAGACCTCCGTTTAGTATATATTTTCCATACCCAGCTTCAAGATAAAAACCGGCATGTGGAGAAAAATTAAATTTACTGCCTATCGAAACCTGGTAGGCAAGCGATGTGGGATCTTCAAGAACAGCTGCCTTATCACCATTGGGATATAAATAATCCTGCTCCCATTTATTTAAGCCAATGGCGGTTTTAATATATGGTTCAACATATCTTGATGATACCGGGAAGTAGTTTACCAAATTAAACATAACACTCCAGTTCTCAAGATAACCGGTAAAGTCCGGAATATCTGAGTAAGAGTTATAATCAAAATAAGCAGCGCTTGTTTTACCGTAAGTACCCGCTACTCCTATGCTTGTAGACCGGCTGAACTGGTAATCCAATGAGGCGGTTACCGGCCCCTGTTGCGAAACACTTCCTTTATATGCATCGAAAAATTCTGCAAGGTGGTTTTGATCCAGGTTTGGAAAACCATACCCAACAGTAATATTTAAAGAAGGCTTAAATGCCGGAAGTCTAGGTGCCTGTTGCCGCCTGTAATTGGGGGGAGGCGGTGGAGGAGGTCTTCTATACGCCCTGGGCCTTCCATAAACAGGCGGACCGTATGGAGGTGGACCATATGGCGGCGGACCATAACCGGGGTATTGTGCATCAGAAACTACGGCAAGCAGGGAAAAAATTGCAGACATTAATAATGTTGACCTCTTCATAAAATTTTTTCTATGATAGAAATGCAGATTATTAGTTTAAATGATCGAAAAAAGATTTCAGAAATATTTGAAAACTTTCACAAAACCCAACTAAAAAAAATGTCGTTAATGAATTGTTTAAGAATTGTGAAAATGTGATTTTTAGTATATAAATTTGGTTAAGCATTACCCTATGAATAATTATACTTTATGTTCTTTCATTCCCATCTCTTATTACCTACGAGAACTAAAAAATATTATTTATTAAAATTGAAAAGGAAACTATGAAACTTTTACTCCCGCGCCTTTACAGCCTTTTTACTGCATGTTTATTACTATGTGTATATAACAGTGTCTCTGCACAGGCTGTAAATGCTGAAAATGAGATCAGGAATTTCATGCGAACAGAAATGTCATTTCCTGAAAATATGGTGCAGTCAGTTTTTATTAGTAAAACTTATAATGATGCTTCAACGGGCATCAGGCATATTTATGCGCACCAGAAAATAAATGGATTAACAGTTGTTGGCAGCAATTTCGCTTTGCATGCAACTACGCTTAAAAAGGTACCCATTAACCAATTAGCAGACCTGCAAAAGATTTCTGTAACACCAGTTTCTGTATCTGTAGACCAGAGACAGGCTGTTGCAATTGTTTTCAATGCTATAAACTATACCTATCCTTCCGAACTAATCATAAAAACTCCTGCATCCGGCCCCGATAAAAAAACCATTTTTAAAAGAAACGAGTCCTCCATATGGGATATTCCTTTAAGGCTTGTTTATATTCAAGAAGATAAATCAAACCAGTTGCGCACTTCATGGGAGGTGCAAATGATGGACGTATACAAACAACATTATTGGGTTTGTTATATAGATGCCTCAACGGGCGAGGTGTTAAAGAAAATGGATATAATGATGCATTGCGATTTCGGGCAACCTAATACTGTTACAGACAAGAAGAAAAACCCGATGCTGGTCATAAAAGAAAATGTGGTAAAGCAGCATTTTAATAATGCAGCATTCTCAGGCAATTTACCCGCTGCAGCTGCCCCACCGGCCCATAACAACCGGTACCGGGTATTTCCATTACCATTCGAGCATCCAAATGACAATGGCGCATCTCACATGTTTGTTTTTAATTCGGGCGATGCCTTGGGTTCTCCCGATGGTTGGCATCAGGTGTTCGGTTTAGGTGCTGCCACCACTTACCCGTATACCCATGGTAATAATGTTTGGGCTTTTTACGATCCCAGCCCCGAGCCACTTGGTGGAGTGCCCAGCGCTGACCCGGACCGTACGGCATATAACAACACTTTAGTGGGCGGACTACCAAGTTTAGTGGAGCCTTTTAAATTTAATTACCCCTTCTATCCTAACAGAGAGCCTGAAGCATACAGAAAAGCCGCGATAGTAAACTTATTTTATTGGAATAACTTAATGCACGATGTATATTATCGTTTTGGTTTCACTGAAGAGGCAGGCAACTTTCAGGAATCTAATATATTCAGCACAGGGTTAAGAGGTTCGGCCACAGAAAACCTTGCTTTAGACGAAGTTCTTGCGCAGGCGCAAGATGGTGGCGGAACAAATAATGCCAATTTCTTAACATTGCCAGATGGTGTTAACGGCCAGATGCAGATGTATTTGTGGACCGCAAGTACACCTGACTCCCTCTTGCAAATAGTGAGCAGTACAGACCCCGGCCAATTACCTCCTGGAACAAAATTTTTTGGTGTTCAGGGCTCTTTCAGCAACCTGCCAACTGCCAATAACAATTTACATGACAGCCCCGTGGTTAATAAACAGCTTGTAATTATACAAGCAAGCCAGGCCTCAACCATCGGAGAAGAAACCCAGGGATGCTCAACCGGGCAGCAAAGCGTGGCACTTCCACCATCAAATAATGTTAGAAATAAAATAGCCCTCATAGACCGTGGCGAATGTTCGTTTGTCGAAAAGGTTTTAGGTGCCCAGGAAGGTGGGGCTGTTGGCGCAGTTATTATTAATAATATTGATGGGGCGCCCCAGGCAATGGGCGGGTCAGATGCACCTACCAATGCCATTGTAATTCCCGCAATAATGATTTCTAAAGAAGATGGTGAAAATTTAAAAAATCTTTTGAACAGTGGTATAGAAATAAAGGGATCTCTAAAAAGAGATAATATACCTCCCCCAGGCCGTGATGGCGATTTTGATAATGGTGTAATAGCCCATGAATATGGTCATGGTATTTCCAATCGTCTAACAGGCGGCGGAACCGGGGATGCCCTTTTCCCGTTGGGCGGCGATGAACAGGGAGGAGAAGGTTGGAGTGACTTCTGCGCACTGTATATGACGCTTCGGAACAATGACCTTGGTGCATCTAATTCAGATCATCCCTTTGGCGTGCTTCCTTCACGGGGAATTGGCAACTATGTTACCTACCAGCCTAACGATGGTCCTGGAATTCGCCCTGCACCCTATTCCATTTATTATGAGGTGAACCCCTTCACCTTCCAGAATATTGATGATGGAGGAGAAATATCTATTCCCCACGGTGTAGGTTCGATCTGGTGCGAAATGATGTATGAAATGTTGCAATCCTTCATTGATAAATATGGTATTAACGATGATATATATGAAGGTGCAAATCCCGTAATGGTGAATGGCAGCAAAGTGCCCAATGCAAATGCAAAAGGCAATAATATAACCATGCGCCTGATAATTGAGGCCATGAAATTGCAGGAATCAAGCCCCACCTTCGTACAGCAAAGAGATGCAATTCTTAAGGCTGATAGTTTATTATATAATGGTATGCACGCATGTCTCATCTGGAAATCTTTTGCAAAAAGAGGTTTGGGGTATTCAGCACTTTGCTAACACCAACAGTGTTGGAGACGAGATTGAATCTTTCGATGTACCATTAACCTGCAACCCTAATCAGCACAGAATTCAAATTGCGAAAGATGGTGCCACACCAGGTGGTAAACCATGAGGTGGTTACTTATACCATTAAAGTATCAAATCTTTATGACAAACCGGTAAATAAGGTGGTGGTAACAGATACCATTGCCAGCATATATAATTTTTTAGGTGCTACAGGGCAGCCGGTTAGAAATGGGAAAATTCTTACATGGACCACCAAACTAAATCCAAAACAATCTAAAACCTATTCTGTCAGGGTTAGGGCAATGGCCAAAAGTGCTTCAAAAGTTCTTTTTGAAGATACACATGAAGACGGCATGGGCGGTTGGCAAACCTCCAATGTAACGGGCCGACCGAGGGCAAATGGCAATTTAAGTCAAATACATCCCAGGCATTCAGCGGAACAAATTACTGGTTTGCACCCGAGGTAGGTATGGGAGGCTCAAACACAGCCCTTACAAGCACTACATCTTTTAGAGCAAACCTGTCAACTGTGCTCGTATTTACCCATAAATATTTTACAGAAGGTGGGTTTGATGGTGGTATTGTGGAAGTATCCCAGGATGGCGGAGCTACATGGGTATTCTTACCGAACGCTAAGTTTCTAAATAACGGTTATAATAACATGATCACCACGCAGCGCAACAGTTACATCGGAGCATTAAACCGCGCAGCATTTTCCGGCAAACAATCTTCTTACATTACTTCTGTCGCTTCCCTTGAGGATTATGCAGGAAAAAATGTGCTTGTTAGGTTCCGCTTTACTTCAGACCCGGGTGGCGGCAGCGAACCCGGTGGCGGTTGGTGGATTGATGATGTGGAAATTCTGAATAATAAAACTGATGTGGAAAATAAAGTTTATGCTGTTACCACTCCGGGAGACCGGGTTACTGCCCGTATAGGAAGCAATCCGTTCGACGCAACATCTGCTATTCTGATACAGGATACAGTAAATTCACCCGCGTCCTTTGCACGGGAAATGCCTGTAGAAGACTTTAAAACCCAAATTGCACCAAACCCGGCATCTAATTCTGTTATTATTTCATTAAATAATTCCTCAGCCCAAAAAGTAACCATTAATCTATACGATGAAATGGGCAAGGCACTGGCTACTTTTAATGGAGGAAATTCTACTGCAATAAATCTTCCTATAAATGTTTCAACACTTGCCAATGGTACCTATTGGGTCGAAATAAGAACGCCTGATAAAATAGCAACATATCCACTTTCGGTAAAGCATTAAAAGGTATAAAGTAAAATAAAAAACCGTCCTTAGGGGCGGTTTTTTATTACATTCCCTTTAAAATTCTTACAGCTTTTTATCTATAAACCTGAACCACGTTTTTTAATTTTGCACCATTATGTTTGATTTTATTCGATTTTATCACAATTTGTCTTGTAAAAAACTTAAATTACCTGCATATCGACTGCATAAAAATTTATTATTAATTCCTAATCATTACCTTTGCGGTCCTTAATTTGAGCAAGTTGGCTTTTTTTGATAGATTTGGCAATAGTGCCCCATTGTAGTCACCCCAACTTTGCAGGATTTATATAAGAAAACCGGTTAAACATATATGTCATCAACTAAAGTTCAAAACAGGATCAGCTTTGGTAAAACCAAACACCTTGCTGAAACCCCTGATCTGCTTGATATTCAACTTGAATCATTCAGAGATTTTTTCCAGTTAGAAACTACTCCGGACAAAAGAAACAACGAAGGCTTGTTTAAGGTATTCAAGGAAAATTTTCCTATTACAGATACCCGTAACATCTTCATGCTCGAGTTCCTGGATTATTTCATCGATCCTCCCCGTTATACCATCGAAGAGTGTATGGAGCGCGGTTTAACGTACGCGGTGCCATTAAAAGCGAAGTTGCGTTTAAGCTGTAATGATGAAGAGCACGTTGACTTTCAAACCATCGTTCAGGATGTATTTCTTGGGAAACATTCCTTACATGACGCCCCGCGGTACATTTGTAATAAATGGCGCAGAACGCGTGGTTGTTTCCCAGTTGCACCGTTCACCGGGTGTATTTTTCGGTCAGAGTGTTCACCCGAATGGTACAAAAATCTATTCTGCAAGGGTTATTCCTTTTAAAGGTGCATGGATGGAATTTGCTACAGACATTAACAATGTTATGTATGCGTACATTGACCGCAAAAAGAAATTTCCTGTAACTACCCTTCTTCGTTCAATCGGCTTTGAAACCGATAAAGACATTCTTGAATTATTCGGGATGGCTATCGAAGTAAATGCTGATAAAAAAGCCTTGCAGAAACACCTTGGTAAGAAATTGGCTGCCCGTGTTCTAAGAACCTGGGTAGAAGATTTTGTAGATGAAGATACCGGTGAAGTAGTTTCAATAGAGCGTAATGAAATTGTGATGGAAAGGGATACTGTGCTTGATGAGGATGCAGTAGATACCATTTCTGAACTTGATGTTAAAAGCGTATTTATTCAGAAAGAAGATGTAGGTGGTGATTATGCCATCATTTATAATACGTTAAATAAAGACACGAGCAACAGTGAATTAGAAGCTGTTCAGCATATATACCGCCAGTTGCGCGGGGCTGATGCGCCGGACAATGAAACTGCACGCGGTATCATTGATAAATTATTTTTCAGCGACAAGCGTTACGATTTGGGTGAAGTTGGCCGTTACAAGATCAACCGTAAACTTAAGTGTAACACAAAAGCTCGAAACCAAAGTATTAACCAAGCAGGATATTATTGAGATAATCAAGTACCTCGTAAGGTTAACAAATGGCAAAGCCGAGATAGACGATATCGATCATCTGAGCAACCGTCGTGTACGCACAGTTGGCGAACAATTATATGCGCAGTTCGGTGTAGGTCTTGCCCGTATGGCACGTACCATTCGCGAACGTATGAATGTTAGGGACAACGAGGTATTTACCCCTGTAGACCTTATTAATGCCCGTACACTTTCCTCTGTTATTAATTCTTTCTTTGGTACATCCCAGCTTTCCCAGTTTCTTGATCAGACTAACCCGTTATCAGAAATAACACATAAACGTCGTATTTCTGCGCTCGGGCCAGGTGGTTTAAGCAGGGAGCGCGCAGGGTTCGAGGTTAGAGACGTACACTACAGCCACTATGGTCGTTTATGTACGATAGAAACGCCGGAGGGACCGAATATTGGTTTGATATCCACGCTTTGCGTTCATGCCAAGATCAACGAAATGGGCTTTATTGAAACCCCATACAGAAAGGTTGATGAAGGCAAGGTGAATATGAAACACCTCACCTACCTGAGTGCAGAAGAAGAAGATGAAGCTAAGATCGCACAGTCAAATTCTCAATTTGATGACCACGGACATTTTGTGGAAGAAAAAATTGTGAGCCGACAGACAGGTGATTTCCCTATACTTGAAAAAACAGAAGTAGAATACATGGACGTTGCGCCAAACCAGATAGTTGGTCTTAGCGCCTCGCTCATTCCATTCCTGGAGCACGATGATGCAAACCGTGCCTTAATGGGCAGTAACATGCAACGGCAGGCAGTGCCACTTATTCGCCCCGAAGCTCCTGTAGTGGGCACAGGCCTCGAAAGCAAAGCGGCACGCGATGCACGTATTCAGTTACACGCCGAAGGCGATGGAATTGTTGAATATGTTGATGCAAAAGAAATTCACGTTAGATATAATCGTAACGATGTAGGCAGGCTGGTAAGCTTTGATGAAGATCTTAAAATTTACAGGCTTACAAAATTCATTAAAACCAACCAGGCAACTTCAATCATTCTGCGTCCTGCAGTACGAAAAGGTCAATCTGTAAAAAGAGGCGATTTCTTAACTGAAGGTTATGCAACAAAAGATGGTGAACTTGCTTTAGGTCGTAATCTTCGTGTAGCATTTATGCCATGGAAAGGTTACAACTTTGAAGATGCCATTGTTATTAATGAAAAAGCGGTTCGCGACGACATTTTCACTTCTATTCATATCGAAGAATTTGAACTTGAAGTGCGCGACACAAAATTGGGAGAAGAAGAATTAACACCTGATATTCCAAACGTTTCTGAAGAGGCTACAAAAGACCTTGATGAACACGGAATAATACGTATTGGTGCACAGGTTAAGGAAGGTGATATTCTAATCGGTAAGATTACACCTAAAGGTGAAAGCGATCCTACCCCTGAGGAAAAACTACTTCGTGCAATCTTCGGCGATAAAGCCGGGGATGCAAAAGATGCCTCGTTAAAAGCACCAAACGGAACTGAAGGTGTTGTTATTGATAAGAAATTATTTCAGCGCGCCAAGAAAGATAAGAATGGTAAGATCCGCGAAAAAGCGCAACTGGAAAAAATTGAAAAGGTTCATGAGAAGAATGTAGAAGACCTTCGGGAAGTTTTACTTGATAAGTTATTGACCCTGTTAAAAGACAAAACCTCTGCAGGTGTTTCAAACAATTTTGGTGAAATGCTGGTAGGCAAAAGCGCTAAGTTTAACGCAAAGAACCTCGCTACTATTGACTTCCAGAATGTAAACCCATTAGGTTGGACCGGTGAAAAAGATACCGATGACCTTATTAATACTTTGTTGCACAATTTCAGCATCAGGTATAATGAAGAATTAGGAAGATATAAAAGAGAGAAATTCAATATCTCCATTGGTGATGAATTACCTGCCGGTGTTTTAAAGCTTGCAAAAGTTTACCTGGCTGTAAAACGTAAACTTAAAGTGGGCGATAAAATGGCTGGACGCCATGGTAACAAAGGAATTGTAGCCAAGATCGTTCGTGCAGAAGACATGCCTTTTATGGAAGATGGTTCTCCTGTTGATATCGTTCTAAATCCATTAGGCGTACCAAGCCGTATGAATCTCGGGCAGATCTATGAAACCATCTTAGGATGGGCTGGTCAGAAGCTCGGTGTTAAATTTGCAACGCCGATTTTTGATGGGGCGTCAACCGATGAAATTGCCGAATACTGTGTAAAAGCCGATATTCCAATGATGGGTCATACTTACCTTTTTGATGGTGAGACTGGTGAACGTTTTCATCAGAAAGCAACTGTTGGTATTATTTACATGATCAAGTTACACCACATGGTAGATGATAAGATGCATGCCCGTTCTATCGGACCATACAGTCTTATTACCCAGCAACCATTGGGCGGTAAAGCCCAGTTTGGTGGTCAGCGTTTTGGTGAAATGGAAGTTTGGGCACTTGAAGCATACGGTGCATCTAACATTTTACAGGAATTGCTTACTCTTAAATCTGATGATATTATCGGAAGGGCTAAAACCTACGAAGCCATTGTAAAAGGCGATAACATACCAAAAGCCGGTGTTCCTGAATCGTTCAATGTATTGGTTCATGAATTAAGGGGACTTGGATTAGACCTGAAATTTGAATAACTTTCAAAAGTTTAATATAAAAAAGCTGCCTATAAAAGGCAGCTTTTTTTGTTTATTATCTAATTGAATCTCAGATAATCCAGATTAATTAAGGACAATTATTTAGAATAATATGGGCAGATTATCATTCCTCGTATAACTAATCGGTGCTTATTCTTTTATAATTGGTGAAGCTGAATACCCTTTTTCCCGTTAGTTTTTCAAAATAGAATAACAGTCTGTCTTTCAAATTAAATTTTTTCTTGCGGGTATCTAAATTCACCTGCCAGTCCTGAAGTGCAATTCGGTTTAACATGGTTACGGGGTGTGTACCGGAAAATTTTTGCAGGCTGTCAAATTCATTAAAATTAAAAAGCTCGTTGGAGGATAATATATCCTGTAAAACAGGAACATCATTCCTCCAGTACTGGCTAACCTGTTTCATTTTAATCTTCATTTTTTTGGGATTTTTTACCCAGCCATAATGATATATGTATGCATCTATATCTTTTACTTTTAATTTCTTACCACCCCTTCGAAAACCCTGTGCATCGCGGAAAGAAGTTATACTTTGATTATTTCTTATAATTCTAACTTCATGGTTGTACCAACGCCGGCTATTTCCGGCTATATCGTAAGACCCATAAAAATGTAGGTATTTGAATAACAGCCCATCAATATGAGAATGATTAAGGTACCTGAAACAGGTTTTAATTATTTCATCATGGTACTTTTCGTGTAGTACTTCATCTGCCTGAATATAAAATGCCCAATCACTTTCCTTATCAATTAAAGCAAAAGCTTTATTGGTTTCCACAGCTAAAACCTGACCGCCTTTACGAAGGGTGGCATCCCAAACAGAATGGTGAATTTTAATTTTAATACTGTTGATATTTCGAATTAATTCCTCTGTATCATCAGAACTTTGTCCTATAAGCACTATCATCTCATCAACAACAGGTAAAATGGAGGTGATTGCTTCAACAATAGGATAATCATTAATTATGGCATCTTTAATAATAGTGAAACCACTTATTTTCATAACAATTAAAAATTTAGGGCATTCGGTAATGCTTCTACTATATAGACTACATTTTTGCACAAAAAATTATGCCTTACCCGAAAAATCTTTTTAATTCAATATTCTTATGTATACAGATTGGTTAACACTACCCAACCTTCCATTGAAGTTTAACATACATACATTAACCATTTTATTATTACTTTGCGCAACTTTTGCTGTATAATGAAAAACACCGGGGAGCAGCAAAAAACATTAACAGAGACCGGTTACAAAAATAAAATTGATGTTATTAGCAATAGACTGGGCTTCGGTGGGTATTAAAACCCTTCAATTTATTCTTTCATTTTCCATATTGGTAACCATACACGAATTCGGCCATTATATAACTGCGAAATGGTTTAAATGCCGTGTAGAAAAATTCTACCTTTTTTTTAACCCCTGGTTCAGCCTTTGGAAAAAACAAATTGGTGAAACGGAATATGGCTTAGGCTGGGTGCCTTTCGGCGGATATGTGAAAATAGCCGGCATGGTTGATGAAAGCATGGATAAAGAGCAGATGAAGCAGCCCGCCCAACCTTTTGAGTTCAGAAGCAAACCAGCCTGGCAACGATTAATTATAATGCTTGCAGGTGTATTTCTGAATGTTGTGCTGGCGCTCTTTTTATTTATAATGATCACTTATACCTGGGGCGAAGAATACCTGCCTTCAAAAAATGTTACCTATGGAATTTATGCTGACTCTCTTGGTAAGAAAATGGGGTTGCAGGATGGAGATAAAATTATAGCGATAGATAAAAAACCTGTTGAAAATATTCAAACTGTTGGTGGAGACCTGTTATTTAACGACGCAAAAAATCTTATTGTTGAAAGAAACGGCACAAAAGTAAGCCTGGCCGTTCCCGCAGGTTTTATTGGCGAATTGAATAAAAATAAATTTCAAAACTTTTTTGGAATAAGAATGCCCACAAAAGTTGATTCGGTTTTTGCCACGGCGAATTTTACAGAAAACCGGTTGCAGAAAGGCGACTATATAATAGGGTTGAACGGGCAGCCTTTGAAATATTTTCATGAATTCAATAACCTTAGAGCAAAATATAAAAATTCAATTGCCACGCTGGATGTTTTAAGAGGCAACGATACTGTACAGGTGAAAGCAAAAATTAATGAAGAGGGCTTTATAGGCTTTGCTTATGCGCAGCCAAATGAGTTTTTTAACACGGTTACAAAAAAATATACCTTAATGGAAGCTATTCCAAAAGGTATTGAAAATTGTTTTGCCATGTTAAGTAAATATGTAACAGGTATTAAACAAATTTTTTCCGGAACAGTTAGTGCAAATGATTCGCTTGGTAGCGTTATAAGCATCGGAAATACTTTTCCCGGTGTATGGGACTGGAGCACATTTTGGACGCTTACCGCTATCTTCTCTATTATTCTTGCGTTTATGAATGTATTGCCAATACCCGCGCTTGATGGCGGTCATGCCCTGTTTAACATTTATGAAATGATAACCGGTCACAAACCGAGCGACAAGTTTATGGAATATGCACAAATGGTGGGAATGATATTGTTGTTTGGACTGATGGCCTATGCCCTTGGGTTGGATATATTCAGGCTCTTTAAATAGATTAAAGTTAATTGGCAGGTTTATTGCCATTTTTAGCTGAACTTTGAAAAGATAGTTCTTTGATAAAACTTACGGGGCTGTGTTGGTTTTGACAGCACAGATTACGGTAGGTGTAAGCATGCAGTGCGTTGGATAATTAGCACTTTAATCTGAATATTCAAAACAATACACGGCGAATCTAACTTCGCTATGGCTGCCTAATCAGAGATTAGCGTAACCATTATGGCCGTTGAACAGGCTGACCTGTTGCCTCGTTCTTCCGCCCAATAACAAATAAAATGGGTTGCTGCAACAGAAGGCTGTGACTGTTGCAAAAGACTATTCAGCTAAGCGGGCAATTGGTTTGTTCATTTCCGGCTGCCTGCCGACAAGCAATAATGAAATAAGCATGTAGAAAGCTTATGGTGAATGTGTTTGGACAGGGGTTCGAATCCCCTCAGCTCCACTGGTAATTAAAGAGGCAACGTTTTGTGCCTCTTTTTTTATGCCTTTACATACACAATGGTTGTCTAATTAAAATCATTTGTTTGGAAGCAACTACCCCCCCTTAAACTAATAATGAATATTGAAAAGCGCCGGCTAAAAGCGTAGAAGCATCCACTGTTAATTGCCCTCTTTAAATTAGGATTAATCCAAAGCATAGATGATACAACAAAAATTAAATATGTGGGTATATGTAATTTCATAACGAAAGAGTTTACAATTAAAGAAGGTTAATTCAGCAATCAGGTTATTTTATTATTACAAATCAATCACCTCAGGCACAATGGAAGGTTAAAGATATTTGCTGAGTGGATGATTTTTTTTACAGAACATTCATCTGGTGCAATACCATAAAACCTGATAATGTAAACGGACTTTTAAATGTTGATAGCGGGCTACCTAATAAGTATTAAATCCTTTCAAAAAATAAACAATTTCCTGAATAAATTCCTCTGCTTTAAAACTCCGGGAATATTTCAGTAATGGCTGAATTTATTTTTCAGTTTATTATAAAATATCAATAAAAAACATCTTTAAAAAAATATTTTTAAAAGATGCGTTTGTTTACATGTTACCCAAAAAGTAATTAGAAAAAGCTAAATAAAAGAGATCTAAATTCAAATATTTTCAATCATATGGTCTTCTTCAAGCCGCATTCTGTAGGCGTTCATAGCCGTTTCACCCAATTGTTTTAGTAACCTGTAATTTACAATTACACCTACAACGGCACCGATACCCGGTATAAGCTGTACCATTTTCGCTAAATCTATATAATCCCGGTATTCCTGCTGAAAATTTCGCCAGTCAAACTTGTTTATATCATCGGGTAATGCATTTTTCTTTTCATTCCAGTTAACCATGTTATTATATACCTTATTACGGTGTTGCTGGCTTGAATAGGCAAGTTCAAAAATGTGCAAAATAAATACACGCTCTTTGTAGTCTTTCACCGAAAATCCATATAAAGAAGCTATTTCAAAAAGCAATTTTAATTTGATGCCGATCAAAACCGGAAACTCTGCAAACCCAAGAAGTATGCCTCCTGCACCCGTTATGCCGCCTTCTATAGCGGCCGTTTTCTTATAATTATCAATTTTGGCTTTAACGGCAATTTCTGTTTCTTCAATAGAATTAAATTGATGCTTTTCTGAAGTAGTAAAAGTTGAACCAAATAAAACACCCTTAATCATTTGTCGAATGGTGGTGGTTATTGCATTATGAACCTTTTCAGGAATGAATGAGTTGATCTTCGTTTGAATACCCTTTGATAATCTATTTCCGAGCGTTGGTGCATTCTGCATCTTCTTCTGCCACTTTATAAGCTCGTTCCTGGCGTAAAAGGAATAACTATCCATAAAATTATTATACTTTTTTAAATAAAAAAACATTGCACTAAAGAAGTATAGATACAAAAAATACATACACTTAAAAAAAAATATATACTTCTTCTTTTGTAAATTTGACTAATTCAACTTTAATAACTCTTAAATAACCCATCTTTTTACACTATGATGAGCATAGTCCTCGCTTTAATAGTGCTTTTAAACCATAATAAACCCTACACCAAATGAAAGAAACTCATCTAAAAAAACTAAGCGCCAGGGAAACAGAAGTTTTAAAACACCTGGTAAAAGGAAAATTAAATAAAGAAATCGCTAATGATCTTGGGGTAACCACCGATGCCATTAAAAAACACTTACGCAACATTTACATAAAGCTGGGTGTAAGAAACCGGGTGGAAGCGGTTATGGAAGCACTGCCTGAGAAGGCACACGCTTCCTAATATTTAATGGGCGTAGTCTTTTTCAAAATCTCCGGTAATTCGTTCCATTGCCGGGTTAAAGTACCCTGATCGTAAAGCTGGGAATTCGTCGTTCAATAACTCTATTAACTGGCGAATGCCCAGCATTTCAGGCGTTTCTGTTATACCTACTTTGCCTAAATACCAGTCGGGATCTATATTAAAATTCCGCCATTGTATCATATTCAGGCCGGTTTGTGAAATAAGGCTTCTCAACGCTTCATATTCCTGCACAGAATCGGTTATACCGGGAAAAACAAAGTAATTTATGCTGGTCCAGCCTCCATGTTTTTTAACCACTTTGAGGCTTTCAATAATATCTTCGAACGCGTAATTATTAGGTCTGTAGTATGCTGTATAAATATGTTTTTGGGCAGAGTTCGTACTTACCCTTATGCTGTTTAAGCCGGCTTTGCAAAGTTCATTAACCGCGGCAGGCATAGAACCGTTGGTATTTATATTTATGCTGCCTCTTTGGGTATGCTTCCGCATTTCAATAATTGCTGCACGTATGGTTTGCCACATAAGCAACGGCTCGCCTTCGCAACCCTGCCCGAAACTTACTATTGGGTACGGTGCGTGTTGCAGGTGGGGCACCGTAAATTCTGTTATCTCTTCAACCGAAGGTTTAAATTCAAGCCGATTTTGTGTGCTTACAATAGATTCTTCGGGCGGTTGAAAAGAAATGCATCCAATGCAATTTGCATTGCATGCCGGTGATGTTGGTACCGGGCATTCCCACCTTTCGAGAGAAAAATTTCTTGCTGCCGGGCAATGATAAGTTAAGCAGCAATTATTCATTAAATGATTTACTAACCGGTTATGGGGGTAATGCTTTAGCAAAAAATCTGCACCCGCTTTCACTTTTGTATCATCATACCCCACCGACTCCTGCCGTATATCTTTTTCTATTCTTATTGCCGGCACATAAAAGATATTATTTAACCAGCCGGCAGCTGTATAACAAAATAATGGCAGGGTGGGTGCATTGTTATCTGCTTCATAAGCAGCCAGAAACAAACCTGTATAGGCAGGGGGAATAAAAGCTGCTACAGCCCAGCCTTTTGTGCAAACCCTCATATCACCCGTTTTCACATCAATACCAATACCTCTTCTGCCGGGCAGTTCGTACAGGTTACCCCCTTCAGGAAGCACGATCCAATCATTCATATTTACAGGCATAGCATCCCAGGCCACCCTGCCTGCAGCATAAAGGCTGGTGTCTTCAAAAATATTTCCTTTGCCGTCTGAGTAAAGTAAAAAAGGAGATTGCGATGCCATGTATAAATTATTCGTAACCAGGAAAGATGCAAAGGTCACCAATTTAAACGTATACGCAAAAACGATGGTCTTAAAATGTATGGCAAAAAGCGGTGGTATTGTTAATTTCTAAACCTTTTTTTAAATCGCTCTTTTCCGATCTCGTATAGTTGAAGGGCATCCGGGGTAAGTTTTAAGGCAAAGGTTCCTGTAATTATTATGGTTGAAAAAATAATGGAGCGAAGTATGATGCCGGTCCATCCATTAATTCCGTCAAGTATAAAATAGGTTAATGCAAATGCCCCACCACCAAGTAGTAAAGAATATAATGTTTGCATGTTAAAAGGTTGCATCTTAAACTTGCGCCGAATAAATTCAAACCTGAAAAGATTGTAAACCGAGTATGCAAAGAGCTCTGCCCATGCAGAACCAATTATTCCGTAATTTTTTATTAAAAAATAATTGAGCGGAATAAGCATGGTTAATAAAATAACACCACTGAAGAATTCAAATTTCCAGAAATTAGAGGCGCCGATAATGGTTCCGTTTAACCCCGTGCCTGCATCAATAATTCTTAGAATGCCGAGTACGAAGATTACCTGTATGCCCTGCGCATACTCATCCTGAATATTTAATACGACTAAACCATCTTCTACATTCAACCATACATTACCAAAAATAAAAAGGGCAAGCAGTAACATATTTATACAACTGCGTTGATATATGCGGCTGATATCTGCATAATTTTTTTCTTTCCATGCCCGAACCAAAACACCGGTGGCAATGGATTGAATACTTCGCTGCGGAATTTGTATAAGGTTTGCAGCATAGGTGGCAAGGGTGAAAACCCCTGTTTGCGACAAACCTTTTAAGCTTGCTATCATAATTCCACCAATGGTTTGACCAATGGTTTGAACCAGAATGCCACCAAAGATCAGCGATTGCATGCCCACCATTTTTTTTCTGTATTTTTTTGATACGTTACTTGTTTTAAAGGTTATTTTAAACTTGCCTTTTCCTATCAGATAAAATAACAGGCATAGCACCACCATCAGGTACAAAAAAGAAAACAATAACATGAACTGGTGAAAATCTATATAACCGAAATAATACAGAATTATAAAGAAGAAAGTAAAAATTCTTGATACTGTTTCTTTTAAAAAATTACTTACTACACTCTTTTGAATAGACCATGCAAAACCTTCAAGCACCGAAAAAAACAGCAAGCCGAAGGCAAAAGGAAAAATCCAGTGGTAATGGTCAACAAGCAAAGTAGAGCGTGCAGAAAACTTTCTAAATACCAACGGCTCAAAAAAATAGCCTGCAAAAGATACAAGTATAAATCCTATAAAAGCGGTGATAAGGGTTCGTGTAAGCAGGTCGTTCTCTTCATCCTTTAAATTGTCTTTATAATAAGGATAAAATTTATATAGAACAGGAATTGCACCCAGGCTTGCAACAATATAAATGACCTGTCCAAAATCAAAAAACAGCCTGGTTAATGCATACTGATCTGATGTAAACGAGCCATTTTTTACAAAAATATAGTTGTTTATGGCACCAATACCAACACCGATATAAACCAGTATGCTAGAATAAATACTTTGTTTACGAATGCCTGCCATGAATTGCGGTGCAAATTAATTGTTTACGCCCAGAATTATCTGCTCCCAAGATTACCCGGGATTTATTTCTCTTTAATCTTTTATTTCACTATCCATTATTTTATAACTGAATTAACTGCCTGGCAATATTAAGCTCATCCAACGATGCCTGCAATCGTTCTAAATGCGTATCGGTAATAAAAACCTGTGAATCATTATCGCGGCAAACCTCAGTCAGTAATTTATTCATACGTTCTGCATCGAGTTTCTCAAACACATCATCCAGCAATAAAATGGGTGAAAAACCTTTATGCATTTTAAGCATGTTAAATTCTGCCAATTTTAATGCAAATAATAAACTTTTCCGCTGCCCCTGGGATGCAACTGATCTAAAAGTATGCTGTTGCATGGTTATCTCAATATCATCTTTATGCACCCCGCAACCTGTTCGCTGCAGGTAAGCATCACGCTGGCGATTCTCTATAAGTAATTGCTTAAATAACACATTTTTTAATTGAGAATCGTATTTCAACGAAATAATTTCATCCCTGCCTGCGATCAACTGGTATTGTGTAATTACAAGTTTTAAAAATTCATCTAAAAAAGATTTTCTTTTATTATAAATAAAATTTCCCTTTTCGCATAATTGTTCATCAAGCACATCCAATAATTCTTCGTCGGTATAATTACGTTCAGCACCTGCTTTTAAAAGGCTGTTTCGCTGTTGAAGAATTTTATTATAAGCAATAAGGTTTTGTAAATATTCGCTATGTAATTGAGAAAGTATGGTATCGAGAAATTTTCTTCGTTCTTCACTGTTTCCCGAAATAAGCAATACATCGTCAGGTGCGATCATTACACAGGGGTACTTTCCTATGTGCAATGAGAATTTCTGGTAGCCTGTTTCATTCTCATAAAATTCTTTTTTACCGGTTTCGCGCAAAATTGCAGTAAGCCGGTTACTTTTATCCTGTAATTCAAAATTGCCTTCTAACCTGAAACCGCCAAGACCATGCTTTACATTTTGCCCTTCTGTTTTACTAAAATAGCTTTTCGTAAAACACAGGTAGAAAATGGCATCAAGTAAATTGGTCTTTCCGCTGCCATTGGCGCCAGCAATCCCAACCACTCTTTCTTCAAATAAAAAATTCTTTGAAAGGTAATTTCTGAAATGAACCAACTCTATTTGCCGGCAACGAAGCATTGATGCAAGTTAAGGATGAAAGCACCCAAACCGCCTGTGTAAAATTTGATAAAATTTACCCTCTTTAGGTTGTGTTCTGAAATCTTACCAATTATATTTGCCCCCATAAAAAACTAAAATGAATCTCAGAACTTTCTTTATTTTCTCAGCTTGTTTCTGCATTTCAAATGCGGCTTTATCACAGTTTGAAGGCAGTAAGGCAATTTATTCATCGCCTGATTTAAAACAGGAGATTGCCACGCATAAAACAGTTGCCATTCTTCCTTTTACAGCAACCATTACATACAAAAGACCTCCAAAAAATTACAATGAAGAAGCAAATAAATCTGAGGAAAAGGCTTTGACTACAAGTTTACAATCATCTATGTATACTTTTTTATTGCGAAAGTCAAATGATTACTCTGTAAGTTTTCAGAATATAGATCGTACCAATGCACTATTAAAACAAAACGGCGTATTTGATAACCTGGATGAAATTACACAAGATTCCATTTGCCATTTGTTGAAGGTAGATGCAGTTATTAAATGCAAATATGATTATGAAAAAACTTCCAGTGAAGGTGCTGCCATTGCCAAAACCCTGGTTTTTGGCGGTTTGGGATCTAAGACAGGTAGCGGAGGTTTAACCCTGCAGATTTATAATGGCAAAGATGGAGAACTTTTATGGCGTTTCTACAAAGCCATGGACGACAATGTTTTTGCATCAACCGACCAGATAATTGAACACATGATGAGAAAAGTTGCACGAAATTTCCCTTACGACAAAAACTAAAACATAACAATTAAGTTGATAAAGCCTTCCGGATAAACCGGAAGGCTTTTGTTATTTCAGTCAATAATAAACAAGTTTAAAATGCCTTATGCATACATCCCAAAAATTAAATTTTTAAGAAATCTTCGATTTTTAAATTTCACCGCTTTACATTCATATAAAACCACACTTCCCTAACAATAATAATATAAACTCCGTTTACCCACCTAATTACCGGATTATGAAAATAGAAGAAATTAAAATTTTAAGAGGTCCCAACTACTGGAGCGTATACCGTAATAAGCTTATTCAAATGCGGCTTAACCTGGAAGAAATGGAGCAGCGCCCAACCAATAAAATTGAGGGCTTTTTAAAAAGGCTTAAAGAATTATTTCCTACCATGTATAAGCCACCGTTGCAGCGAAGGTGTCGAAGGTGGTTTTTTTCAAAGGGTTGAAGAAGGAACCTGGATGGGTCACGTAATAGAGCACATAGCCCTTGAGTTGCAAACCCTTGCAGGTATGGATGTGGGTTTCGGGCGCACCCGCACTACGGGTGAAGATGGAATATATTACGTGGTATTTAATTATATGGAAGAAGATGCAGGTGTATATACCGCAAAGGCTGCAGTGCGCATTGCACAAGCCCTTGCCGACGGGGATGATTATGACCTGACAGATGACATACAAACCTTACGCGAAATAAGGGAAGATACGCGGTTAGGGCCCTCAACCGGTTGTATAGTTGAAGAGGCTGTTCGAAGGGGCATTCCCTATATACGCCTGAATAAGCAAAGTCTTGTTCAGCTTGGTTATGGCATTCACCAAAAAAGAATCAGGGCAACTATAGCAAGCACTACCAGCAATATTGCAGTTGATATTGCCAGTGATAAAGAAGAAACGAAAAAATTATTGAATGAAGCTGAAATTCCGGTTCCAAAAGGTGTGGTAATTCGAAGTATGGATGGGTTGGATGATGCCATAAGCAGGGTTGGCTTTCCCCTGGTAATTAAACCTATTGATGGCAACCACGGTAAAGGAAACACCACAAATATTACTAACCGGGAACAGGCTGTAAAGGCTCTGGAAGCCGCACAGCAATACGGAAGAAGTACAATAATTGAAAGGTATATAACAGGGGTTGATTTTCGTATTCTTGTTATTAATTACAAATTCGTTTGTGCTGCCCTTCGAACCCCCGCATCGGTAACGGGAGATGGCAAACATAATATTCAATGGCTTATTGATGAAGTGAATAAAGATGCAAGGCGCGGTTATGGTCATGAAAAAGTATTAACCCAAATAACAATAGACCAGTTTACACAAAAAATGCTGGATGATTTGGGTTACACCTTAGAATCTGTACCTCAATCTGGCGAGCAGGTGTTACTTAAACCCACTGCAAATTTATCTACCGGTGGTACCTCAACAGATGTTACCGAAGAAGTGCATCCCGTAAATGTATTTATGTGCGAACGCATTGCGCGAATTATCGGTCTGGATATTTGTGGCATTGATATTATGGCAACAGATCTTAAAACCCCCATTACCGAAAATGGTGGTGCCGTGCTGGAAGTAAATGCAGCACCGGGTTTTAGAATGCATGTTGAGCCGGCCATTGGCCTTGCAAGAAATGTGGCAGAGCCAGTTATCAATATGCTGTTTCCAAGCGGAAGCAATGGCCGTATTCCCATTATAGCAATCACCGGCACAAATGGTAAAACCACCACGGCAAGGTTAACGGCACATATTTGTAAATCTGCCGGCAAGAAAGTTGGTTATACAACCAGTGATGGCGTATATATTCAAAACCAGCTGATGATGCGGGGAGACTGTACCGGTCCGATAAGTTCCCAATTTGTTTTGCGCGATCCTACAGTTGATTTTGCAGTGCTCGAAGTTGCCAGGGGCGGCATACTTAAAACAGGTTTAGCTTTTCAGCATTGCGATGTTTCTATCGTTACCAATGTAACTGCAGACCATATTGGGTTAGGTGGCATTGACAGCCTTGAGCAAATGGCACGCGTAAAAAGCATTGTTCCTGAAACAACCTTTAGACATGGTTATGCCATATTGAATGCCGAAGATCCGCTGGTGTATAATATGCATAAAGGGCTTGATTGCAATGTTGCATATTTTAGTATGGATGAAAACAATCCGCACATTAAAACCCATTGCGCTAAAGGCGGGTATGCCGCAGTATACGAAAACGGTTACGTTTCCATTTTAAAGGGAACCTGGAAAATAAGAGTGATGAAGGTGAGTGAAATACCCATTACCTACGAAGGCAAAGCGTTGCATAATATAATGAATACACTGCCGGCCATGCTTGCAGCATACTTGTTTAAAGATATTTCTATTGAAGATATCAGAACGGGTTTAAGCTCATTTGTTCCATCACCTACACAAACACCGGGAAGACTAAACCTGTTTGAATTTAAGCGGTTTAAATTTTTGGTTGATTTTGCACATAACCCGGCAGGTCTTTCCTTATTATGCGACTTCATCGGTAAAATGGATGGTACACCCAAGATCGGCATTATTAGCGGAACAGGCGACCGCCGCGATGAAGACATACGCGAACTCGGAGTAATATCATCCAAATGTTTTGATGAAATAATTATTCGCTGTGATAAAAACCTAAGGGGGCGTAAACCCGAAGAAATTGTAGATCTTTTGGTTGAAGGCATAAACCAGGGAAAAGAAAAAGAAATACCAATAAAAATTATTTACAACGAGGCCGAAAGCATACTGTATGCTTATGACAATGCACCCGTTGGTTCACTTATAACCATTATGTGCGATGTAGTGAGCGAAGCCTTAGACCAGATTAAAAATTTAAAAGAAAAGGAAGATGCCGAAATATTAGCAGGATAGTGTACTCCTTAAGCTTTAAAGTAAGGGTAAGAAAGTTACAGTTCATCCTAACTTATTAAAATATTTGTAGCTATTCAAACGTGCGCAGCTTTTGTTTTAGATACTGCACTTCGTGCTGTAAATTTTCCATGCGTTGTAACATATGTGCGATCGCTTCCATCCCTTCAATATTAATTTCAAGGTCGTAATGAAGTCGTATTAATTTTTCCAGGTCGGTTAACCTGTTTGCAGGTATATAAGGCTCTTGTTCAACAACAGTAATTTCAATTAGCCCATGTTGCTGCAAATCATAAATAAAAGATTTTTCAATGTTGTAATACTTGCAGCATTCCAGTGCGGGTATAAGCTCATTTGTCTGCATATAAATTTTTATGAAATGTTTTTTAATTGGGTAAATAATTCCTTTTCCCGGCTGCTTAAACTTGTGGGAATTTTTACATGGTATGTAATAAAGAGATCGCCAAACTCGGCTTCTTTTTTATAAACCGGGAAACCTTTACCTTTTAATTTAACCTTGCTGCCATTTTGCGTGCCTTCAGCAACTTTTAATTTTATTTTTCCACTCCATGTATCGATGGTTACCTGACCGCCCAGCACCGCTGTGTAAAGGTCTATCTCCTGTATGGTGTATAAATCGTTCACCAACCGTTTGTATTTGGGATCATCGTTTATAACAAAGGTTATAAAAAGATCACCGGCGGGGCCGCCATTAACCCCGGGACTTCCATAGCCACGTAATTTAATAACCTGCCCATTCTCGACACCGGCTGGTATTGTAATGCGTACACTTTTTCCATTTATGTTTAAGGTTTGCTGATGCGTCGAATAGGCATTTTGTAGTGAAAGATGCAATTCTGCATTAAAATCTTCGCCGCGAAATTTTACGTTTCTTTTGCGTGACGATGATGCCCCCGCACGGCCAAACATTGATTCAAAAAAATCTGAATAATCCTGATCGCCCTGCGCATTCGAATAGGTAAAATCCTGCCAGCCCACCACCCTGGTTCTGGTAGGCAGATTGTTGCTGCCTTGCTTTTTCATATTGTTCTGCATGCTGCCAGTTTTCTCCGTACTGGTCATATTTTTTCCGGTTTTCAACATCGCTTAATACCTCATTTGCCTCGTTAACCTGCTGAAATTTTTTATGCGCATCCTTGTCCTTCGGATTCAGGTCGGGATGCAATTTTCTTGCAAGTTTTCTGTATGCCTTTTTTATATCATCCGCCGAAGCAGTTTTATCAATTCCTAATACTTTATAATAATCTACAAAAGCCATCAATAATTTTTTTGTAATGCAAATTAAAAAATATCATATTAAACCTCCTTCTTAACTAAATATACGTCCGCGGTTCACATTCACTTTGTATGTTAGTTTAAAGCCACTATTTTTGCACCGGTTTTTGCCCGATAGTATAAGGGTAGTACATCAGTTTTTGGTTCTGACTGTCTTGGTTCGAATCCAGGTCGGGCAACTACTTAGCCAGTTTTATAACTGGCTTTTTTATTTATACGCGTTTTTATCCGTTTATCTAAAATAAAAAGCCTGCCCGATTATTGGCTTAAATTTGGAGCATGCTGAAGTTATTAAGCATATTATGGAACAGCTTTCGGCTGGCATTGCAGGAGCTGAAAGTAAATAAGCTACGCACCTTTCTATCTTTATTCGGCATAACCATTGGCATATTCTGCATTATTGGAGTTTTAGCCACGGTAAACAGTTTGGAAGGAAAAGTACAGAGCGATATAAAATCTTTCGGGTCAAATACCATCTATATCGATAAATGGGAATACTCCGGTGGCGCTGAATACCCGTGGTGGAAATTTGTGAACAGGCCATCGCCCAAATACAGGGAGGTAAAATTTATTGAAGAAAGAAGCACCCTTGCGGCACATGTATCATATTTCAACAGCTCGAATGCAGATGCCAGTTATAGTAAAAACCAGGTAAATAATGTGGCTATTTATGGCGTATCAGAAGCCTTCAATAAAATTCAAACTATAGAAATTGCTTATGGTAGATATTTTACCGAAACTGAATTTTTACGCGGCAATGCTGTTGGTGTAATGGGGTATGAAAATGCTGTGCAGCTCTTCGGAAAACCGGAGAAAGCAATAGGCAGGCAGGTTATGTTTAACGGAAAGAAAATTGCAGTTATTGGCGTTATTGAAAAACAGGGTAAAGCAATAATAGATGGTTTTGAATACGATAACTGTATCATTCTTACTTTTCGCGCATATGCCGGAATATATAATGTTAACAGCGATTTTTCCCAGCCTTTTATAATGGTGCAGGGTAAAAACGGTGTACCTACTCCCGCACTAATTGATGAGTTACGCGGTGTTATGCGGCAGCTTAGAAAGTTGAGCCCGCAGGAAGAAGACAATTTTGCCCTTAACGATGTAAACGATTTTAGTAAACAGGTTAGCGGGTTCTTCGGATCGGTAAATGCCGGTGGCTGGGCTATTGCAGGCTTGAGCCTTATTGTTGGGGCATTTGGTGTTGCCAATATTATGTTTGTTACCGTACGGGAAAGAACAAGCCAGATAGGTTTAAAAAAAGCCATTGGTGCAAAAAGCAGCACCATACTTACCGAGTTTCTAATTGAAAGCGCTTTTCTTTGTATAATAGGCGGGTTAATTGGGTTGTTACTTGTTTGGGCTTTAACCGCCGTACTTAGCAGGGTTTTACCATTCCCAATTATAATTTCAGGTAATATTATTGCCCTGGCATTTTCGATATGCATTGTGTTGGGGGTTTTAAGCGGAATAATTCCTGCATCCATTGCAGCGCGCATGAACCCGGTAGAGGCAATAAGAAGTAAATAAAAAAGCATTGGCAATAACAATACTTGGAATAGAATCTTCGTGCGATGAGACCGCCGCCTCCGTATGCCGTGATGGAAAAATTTTATCAAATTTTATTGCCGGTCAGCAAATTCATGAAAAATATGGTGGCGTTGTACCTGAGCTTGCCAGCCGTGCACACATGCAAAATATTGTTCCCGTAGTAGATGTTGCACTAAAAGATGCAGGTACAACTTTACAACAGCTGGATGCGGTTGCGTACACTTATGCACCCGGCTTAATAGGCAGTTTACTAGTGGGCGCACAATTTGCAAAGTCAGTAGCACTTGCACTTGAAATTCCGCTTATAAATGTGCACCATATGCAGGCACATGTTTTGGCCAATTTAATTGCTGACCGAAAACCGGATTTTCCTTTTCTGTGTTTAACCGTGAGCGGCGGTCACACACAAATTGTAAAAGCGTTAAGCCCATTACAACTGGAAATTTTAGGCGAAACTATTGATGATGCGGCCGGGGAAGCCTTCGACAAAACTGCGAAAATGCTGGGGTTGCCTTACCCTGGCGGTCCTTTAATCGACAAGTATGCGAAAGAGGGCAATGCCCACGCTTTTACATTTGCACAGCCCCGCATTCCAGATCTTAATTTTAGCTTTAGCGGATTAAAAACATCCGTACTTTATTTTCTTAAAAAACAGCCTGACAATTTTATTGAGGAAAACCTGGCTGATATCTGTGCATCGGTACAATACACCATTTGCAGTATTCTGTTGAAAAAAATGAAAACAGCCGTGGAGCAAACCGCCATAACCCGGGTATGCATTGCAGGCGGCGTAAGTGCAAATAGCGGTTTAAGAACTATGTTGAATGAATACGCTGTAAAAAATAACTGGCAAACCTACATACCGGCATTTGAATTTTGTACAGACAATGCAGCCATGATCGCACTTACCGGCTATTATAAGTACTTAAATAATGAATTTGCCCCAATGGAAAGTGGTGTTACAGCAAAAGCATCCTGGCACTAGTGTTACCTGGTGAAATTTATTTCATGAAAATTTAGCTGAAATTAGTAACGACGGTTAAAACGATTGTCGTCATTACGGTCGTTTCGATCATGCCGGTTATAACCACCGCCACCGCCACCGCCGGGTCTGCCTTTATCTTCAGCCTCTTGTACAGAAATTTTTCTGCCTTTTATGCCAACACCATGCAGGGTGTCTATAGTTTGCTGAGCCTCTGCCCTGTCGGGCATATCTACAAACCCAAATCCTTTACTCTTTCCTGTATTACGGTCAATTATCAACTTTGCAGAAACTACGTTACCATATAGTTCAAACATTTCTTTAAGATCAACATCGTCAAAATCACTCGGAAGTCCTGCTACAAAAAGCTTCATTATCTTTTAAATTTTGGTAAAATTAAGGATACTGAACTTCTTACGGTTATAATTGTATAAAAGGTTGGCAATTGTTACGGGCAAAAATTTTCAAAATGCATTACGATTAAAGGTAATAGCATATTTTTGTAAATAACTGACTGCAATTTTCAAAATATAATACAGTAATTTTTAACTGTTCTTTCCTGAGTTCTATTTATATGATTAAAAAAATAATGCTCTGCGATGATGATGAGGATGACAGGTTCTTTTTTAAGGACGCAATATCCGACATCGACAGCACAATTACAGTTACTACGATTGACGATTGCGACAAATTAATTGAGGCATTGCAGCGGTCAGATCATCCTGATGTCCTTTTTCTTGACCTGAATATGCCAAGAAAAAGTGGAAAGGAATGTTTATCCGAAATAAGGGAAAGGTTACGGTTAATGAACCTACCCATTGTAATTTATTCTACCTCTGCCACAACGCAGGATATTGATGATACTTTTCTTCGCGGTGCAAATTTTTATATGCAGAAAAAGAGCAACTACGCCGTTTTAAAGCAGGCAATAAGAAAAATAATTACCTCAGACAAACAGGTTCTTTTAAAAAAGGGAAGGGAAACGTACATAGTTTAAAAAGCCAAAAATCTTATGAATGAACACGCCGTAACAAATAATGAATTTTCAAAAGAAGATTCGTTACAGTTAGTTCAAAACAGCCACCTCAGAAATGCGGATTTTTTAATTGATTTCTCTGAGAAATTTTCAGGGTATGCTGCGGGCAACGATTTTTTTCAATCTCTAATAAAATATTTAACCGAATTAACGAAACTCGATTATGTATTTGCAGGTGAGTTAAATGAGGCTGAAGATGGTCATTCAGAAATTAAAACCATATCCGTAACTGCCTTTGGCAAAATCGCCGATAACTTCACCTATCCCCTGCCAGATGGCCCGTGCGAACAGGTTATTAAAGGAACACTATATGCTTATCCCAAATTCTGCAGGTTAACTTTTCCTAAAAATAAAACGATTGCCGATTTTAATGTAGAGGGTTATATAGGTTACCCCCTGTATAATATTTCTGGTAAAGCATTCGGTCTAATAGCCGTTATGCACGAAAAGGAGATTGAAAATGCTGATTATATTTCTGCGCTATTAAAATTTGTTGCAAAACGCGCTGAGTTTGAGCTTGACCGTTTAAAATATGAAACTGATTTAATAAATATAAACCAAAGGCTGGAACAAAAAAATCGCGAACTGCAGCGCAGTAATGATGAATTGGCGGCATTTAGTTTTATTGCCAGCCACGACCTGCAGGAACCTTTACGAAAAATTCAGGCCTTTACATCGCGCATAAACGATCTTGAAAATAAAGGATTAAGCAGTGAGGCTGAAGGTTACCTTTCACGAATTGAAAAAACCGCTGCGCGTGCAAAATCGCTTATAAACGATTTAATTCTTTATTCTAAAACCAATATTTCACAGGCAATTTTTCAAAAGGCAGACCTTAATTTATTATTAGAAAAAGTGAAAGATGACCTGAAGGATTCTATTGAAGAAAATAAGGCTGTTTTTGAACAGGCTCAATTGCCTGCTCTTAATGTAATTGAATTTCAGATCGAACAATTATTTACCAATCTTATATCTAACTCACTAAAGTTTAGTGATGGAAATACCCCACCCATTATTAAGATCACCTATTCTTTAACCGATGGGGTGGAAATAAATGCAGAAAATAAAAATGGCAAATATCATAAAATTACCTTCCTCGATAATGGCATAGGTTTTAACCAGGACTACGCCGATAAAATCTTTGGTATTTTTCAAAGGTTACATACCAATGATGTATATACAGGAACTGGTATTGGCTTAACCATTTGCCGTAAGATAGTTGAAAACCATAATGGCTTTATCCAGGTAAAAAGCTCACCCGGCGAGGGGGCATCGTTCAATATTTTCATTCCTGCGAATTAATGATAAAAATATATTGCTAAAACGAATTTTTTCACAGGCTGTTAATTTTTGCACCCTTATACACATTTGTGGGTTTCAATAAAAATCAGGTAAACAGGTATACCCTATTTTTGCAATTAGCAGACAATGCATTATGAGCATACCCAGAGGTAAACTTATTGCAATAGGCGGGGCAGAAGACAAAGGAATAAATCAGGATACAGATTACTTACACCGCAATAACCTAAATTTTCTTGAATTTGGTATTTTACGCCGTATTGTAGAAGAAACAGGCAATGGCAACGACTCACGAATTGAGGTTATAACCACAGCCAGCACAATGCCGGATGAAGTGGGTGAGAATTATATTGCAGCTTTCGAAAAAGTGGGTGCAACTAATGTTGCGGTTATGAATATTCGAACCCGTGAAGATGCTTTGCAACCCGAATATCTTCAACGACTTCAGGCTTGCGATGCAATTATGTTCAGTGGGGGAAACCAAATGAGGCTTACTGCCATTTTTGGTGGTACCAAATTTTTAAGAAATTTACACAAACGTTACCGCAACGAAAGATTTTTAATTGCAGGTACCAGCGCCGGCGCCATGGCAATGAGCAATACAATGATCTATGAGGGAAGTGCATCGCGGGCTCACTTAAAAGGAGAAGTAAAAATTACAACCGGGCTTTGCCTTGTAGAAAATGTAATTATAGACTCACATTTCGAAAAACGCGGCAGGTTTGTTCGCCTTGCACAGGCAGTTTCTACCAACCCTGCATGCATTGGCATTGGCCTTGGTGAAGATACCGGTATGCTTATAACACAGGGAAACCGTATGGAAGCCATTGGTAGCGGATTGGTAATAATAATAGATGGTCATGAAATATTGTACAGTAACATAGCAGATATTCCCCATGGTAATCCGATAACCGTAGAAAACCTCCTGGTGCATTTTTGTGCAAAAGGCAATGGCTATATGGTTAATGAAAGAAAGTTCGTTGAAAAAATGGGGCAGCTTACCACCCCGGTAATGACTGATGTTTATTAAAATCCTCGCCTAATTTTTCCAGGAACAATTGCACTTCTCAATCCTTTTTTCCTCCTTATAATAGCTTACATTTACTAAAACAGATTGTTGAATATCTCAGCAGGCTGCAATTATTCCGTATACTGTATACAAATGCCTTTATGATGAGTGTTCCGATTATTACAGATCCCGTTTTTACACCCAGAGAATATAACAGGATTGAAAAATTTTTTTTTCGTTTTATAAAAGATGAGCGGGACCTGCCTTTTGTTTACCTGATGCTTCGGGTTACTTTTACGCTTCCTCCATTAGCCTTATTGTTGTATATGCCTTTTATAACAGGCGGGGCGTGGTGGCTGGTGGCTGCATGTTATCTGTTTTTTTCCTTCAGGTTAAGAACACCTTTTGGTTTAATGATACATTGTGTTACCCACAGGCAATTTTTTAAAAACAGGTATAAAAATCTTGTGTACTATATAACATGGGGGCTTGGTCCTTTTTTAGGTTTAACCCCCGAAACATATTTTAGTCATCACATAGGTATGCACCATGTAGAGAACAATATGCCCGAAGATGATAGCAGCACCATGTTTTATAAACGAGACAGTATAAAAGACTTTATAAAATATTTTGCAGATTTCTTTTTTACCGGGCTCGCAGGTTTAATAAGCTACCTGAATATTCGCAATAGAAAAAAATTAGCCCAAAGGGCTTTTACAGGCGAAATGTATTTTTTTATTATTTGTATAATATTATGTTTTGTAAATCTTCATGCAACGTTACTTGTATTCGTTTTAACCTTTGTACTGTCAAGAATGATAATGATGGTGGGAAACTGGACCCAGCACTCTTTTATTGATCCGCAAAACCCTGATACCCCTTATGGAAACAGCATCACCTGCATTAATGTTAACTATAACCACTTGGCGTGGAATGATGGTTACCACATCAGCCATCACATAAAGCCCACCATGCATTGGACAGAACATCCAAATGCTTTTCTAAGCAATCTTAATGATTATGCCGAAAACCGCGCGATTGTATTTGATGGACTTGATTTCGGACAGGTTTTTTTTAACCTTATGAAACACAGGTACGATGTACTTGCAAAACACTTCGTAAACATTAATGATTTATATAAAAGTGAAAAAGAGATCATCACTTTTCTCAGGCAACGAACTGAAGCTTTTAGCCCACATAACGCTTACATGCAGCCTGCGGCTGTTTAGAATTTACTTTTAACACATACATTTAGGCACTTAACAAACAACACAATGACAAACAAGATTATTCTGCTTGCTTTATTTATTAGCGCTTTTATATTTATGAGCTTTCTTTCCGATTCTAAGAAACCCAGGAAGAAAATTATTTTTTTTGGAGATTCCATAACACAGGCAGGTGTTGAGCCTGGAGGATACCTGAATGTTATGAGGAATATGTTAGGCGCCGACTCAGCCAGTTATGAAATTATTGGTGCTGGAATCGGTGGCAACAAGATCTATGATCTGTATTTAAGAATGAAGCAGGATGTGCTGGATAAGTCGCCAGACATTGTGGTAATTTTTGAAGGCGTAAATGATGTTTGGCATAAGACCCTGTTGGGTACGGGAACAGATGCAGATAAATATGAAAAATTTTATACAGCCGTAATAAAAGACCTGCAGGCGAATAATATAAAAGTAGTTGTATGCACTCCTGCCGCTATTGGCGAAAAGCATGATTGTTCAAACCCACAGGATGGTGACCTGAATAAATACAGTAACATCATCCGGTCTATTGCGGCAAAAATGGAAGTACCTGTTGTAGATCTAAGACAAATATTTTTACAATACGAGCAGCAATACAATACCCAAAATGCCGACCGCGGCATTTTAACAACAGATGGTGTACACCTTAATGCCGAGGGTAATAAATTAGTGGCCGAAGAAATGTGGAAAGTGATTAAGCAGGTTAAATAATTACATACCAATTGTGGCAGATTGTGTACCCTGACCCTGCAATACCTTTACAAAATAAACACCCTGTTTAAGGTCAGAAACATTTACAAAAACATCCGGCGCATTACCTTTTTGCGATTTAAGTAAGGTTCCGTTGGTATTATAAATTTCCACTACTGAAGGGCCTGTTGCAAAGAAGGAAATATGAAGGGTTTGATAATTTTTTTGAATAGTGCAAATTTCTGTAGGTGCCATACCCGACTCATCTTTAGCTAATGATGCTTTTTTCTGGCAACTAAGTTCACTGGAGCAGCTGTCATTATTATCCTTAAAATTGCATCCGTACCGGTTGTTCCGGCAACTGAAAAAAGAAGTTGCTTTAATACTTGATGCTTTATTATTTACCACTGCCTGGAAGAATGTGGAAGCACGCTGCACAATATATTTTTGAACTTCAGATTTATCTGTTGTATTTAAACCAAAGCCTGAAGTAGTTTCCAGCCCGTGCCGCATGCCACAATCAACATATAATTCGCAGGGTACACGTAATTGCTTTTTAAAGGCCTGGTAAATTTTTAAAGACCCATAACTCCGCAGATCGGGTTTGTTACCATTCGGATTTTTAATGGAATAATTAGACGCCCCATCCAGCAAACAGGTATTATCTGTATTATAAGGAGCATCGGAATAATACATATCATCAATGTAATAATCCGCAATATTATCTTTTGAACCATGAAACATTATGATCGGCGCTAAAGGTTGCGAAGGGTTTGTAAAATAATTTTGGAAAGCGGGGTTAAATGGAATAACCATAACACCCCAAAGATTCATCACCCCTTTTATTGAATAATTCAAAGTAGAATCTCCATAATAAAAATCAGCATTTATAGAGCCTAAATAATTTTTCATGTTAGGAACAATCATATCCATCATTTCCTGATTGTAGTAAGCAACATTCATTGCTGTTGTGCCTGCACCGCCAACAAAAATGTTATTCTCATCAAAAATAAAATCTGGAAACATACCATCATTCTGCATTTGAATCATGCTTTTAATGGCGCCCCTCAGGTCCTGGAAAGCTCTGTATAAGGAAAGCATGTAACTCGCAGAAGTTTTACCCCTGTTATCGGGTGCACGGGATGCATCCATAATGCGGCCACGCCTGTATTCTACATTTACTGCAATAAAACCGCGTTTGGCAAATTCCCTGCAATACTGTTCCATACCTAATTGTTCTTTATTCGAACATTCAGAAAACCCTCCCGGGTGAATTAAAAAAATAACCGGCAGCGCACATCCCGAATAGTTATGTGAGGATGGATAATAAATATCAAATTTTAATTCTGAGCCATCTTTCGTGCACGATAATTCTCTGGGGCAATCTTCTGCAAATGATGGATCGGGTGCTATATTGGTGGCCCCTGTTTTGGCGTAAGAGATATTGTTAAGCTTAACAATTTCGCTATCGGAGAATTGGTCTAAAACCAGATTGGCGCTACAATTAAAAATGGTTTTACTTGTTGCGGCCTGACCGGATACATTCTTTGTTTTAATTATTAACAGGGATACGGTTAATATTAAGATAACCTTTCTCATATTTTAAAAACGTTTAAGCACAAATTTTAAAACTCAATTTTTTTCTTTGATACCATGCAATATTAAGAGGGGGGTTAAAAACTGGTATCAAAACAATAATCATGCAGGGGAACTATGATTACAATGTGAAAATATTAAAAATCTCAATTAATAGATTCATTTAGGTAAGATTACAATATAAAAATATTTTTTACCGATGATTATTAGAACTCACTTAAGCAGGTTACAAGTCCCAATTTCCAATTTTTTTTCTCAATTTGAAACTGTGAAACTATTTTATTGCAGTCCAATACGGAATAGCCCGGCCTTTTGGCAGGTGTAGGATAAGCAGATGTATTTATGGATTTAATTATACAATCAGACCCAGTTATCTTTTTAATCTCCTCTGCAAATTCAAACCATGTAATTGCACCGCTATTGCTAAAATGATATACCTGTGGAAAATGCACCGGTGTCTTTGATGTATTATCATACAACATTTTTTTTACGATCAGCATAATAGCCAATGCAAGGTCAGCTGCATAAGTGGGGCAACCAAACTGATCGCTTACCACACTTATCTCCTTTCTTTCCCTCATTAAACGAACCATGGTTTTTACGAAATTACTGCCATAGGGGCTGTAAACCCATGACGTTCTTATAATGATGCTGCGCGCATTATTTTCAAAGGCGAGCCGCTCTCCTTCCCTTTTTGTAAATCCATAATAATTAACAGGGTTGGTAACATCATCTTCCTTATACGGTTCCATGCCTTTTCCATCAAAAACATAATCAGTAGAAATATGTATGAGCAGGCAATTAAATTGTTTACAAAGAGCGGCAATATTCCCAACCGCAAGTGCATTAATGTTGAACGCCTTCTCCCGGTCGGTTTCAGCTTTATCTACCCCCGTATATGCGGCACAATTAATAAAACAAGTTGGGAGATATTGTGTGAAGAGTTGTTGTATTTTTCCTGTATTTGTAATATCTAACTCTTCTCTTGAGAAAAATAACATTTCAAATTCCGGGAAAGATTTATAAATTTTTTGAAGTGCCTGACCCAGCTGCCCATTTTTACCAGAAATAAATATTCGCTGCTTTTGCATGCTTAAATTTATAAACTCCAATACTTTCGGCCGGTTATTTTATTGCGGTATAAGCCTTTAAGATCGGCTACAATAGCTGAAGGCTTCGTTATAGAAAGGAAAAAATCATTATCAAGATCTGTATACTCTTTATGCGCCACTGCAATTATCACTGCATCATAATCTGTGGAAGGTTCTTCGATTAACATAAGACCATACTCCCTAGCAACATCCGTTTTACTCGCAAGAGGATCAACTATTTCAACATTCAAATGATAGCTTAATAAAAGTTTTGCAATATCTGCAACTTTCGAATTTCGAACATCGGTTACATTTTCTTTAAATGTAATACCCATAATAAGCACTTTCGATTCCCGTACATTCCCTGAATGCATGATCAGATGCCTGAGCACTTTTTTAGAAATATAATTTCCCATTGTATCATTCACATACCTCCCTGCTGTTATAACTCTTGAATTAAAACCCAGCTCATTGGCTTTATAGGTAAGGTAATAAGGATCTACACCAATGCAATGACCGCCAACTAGGCCAGGGCGAAAAGGTAAAAAGTTCCATTTTGTTCCGGCGGCTTCTAAAACCTCGTATGTATTTATACCTATTTTATCACAGATAATAGACAATTCATTCATTAAAGCGATATTCAGATCGCGTTGTGTATTCTCTATAACTTTTGCTGCCTCTGCCACCTTAACCGATGATGCCTTATAAACACCGGCTTTAATAACAAGGCCATATACTTCAGCAATTTGGTGAAGAGATTCCGCATCGCACCCTGAAACTACTTTAATAACATTTTCGAAGGTGTGCACCTTATCGCCGGGGTTTATTCTTTCTGAGGAATATCCAAATTTAAAATCAACACCTGCCGTAAGTCCGCTCACTTTTTCAATAATAGGTATACATTCCTCCTCCGTACAGCCGGGGTAAACTGTTGATTCAAAAACAACAAAACCCTTTTTTTTAATGTGCCTGCCTACACTTTCACTCGCAGCAAAAACGCGTGTTAGATCGGGTACATTATGGTCATCAACGGGTGTCGGTACGGTAACAATAAAAAAATCAGCGGCAGATAGATCTTTTTCCTCATCAGTAAAAACTATATCGGCACCGTAGAATTCTTCTGCTAATATTTCGTTGCTATAATCTACATTATTCTTTAATGTTCTAATTCGTTCACTGTTGGTATCGAAGCCAATTACACTGCACCGCCTGCTAAATGCAAGCGCAACGGGTAGGCCAACATAACCAAGACCAACCACCGCAAGTCTTGCATTTTTATCAATAAGATCCTGAAGGGTCATTTATTTTCTGTTGAACTCTTTGGGCTGCCGGTTCAATTCTTCTTTAGGTAACGATTTAAAATAATCGTAGGTCTTTTTAAGGCCTTCAGCTCTGTCTACACGAGGTTGCCAACCGAGCAATTCTATCGCTTTAGAAATATCTGGCTTACGTTGCTTAGGGTCATCTACCGGCAATGGTTTGTAAATAATTTTAACTGAAGCATTTGTAAGTTTAAGTACTTCTTCGGCAAAATCTTTAAGAGATATTTCGTTGGGATTACCAATGTTAACCGGCATGGAATAGTCGCTAAGCAGCAAGCGGTAAATACCTTCTATCAGGTCATCCACGTAACAAAAACTTCTTGTTTGGCTGCCATCACCAAAAACAGTTAGGTCTTCACCCCGCAGTGCCTGACCTATAAATGCAGGTAATGCCCTGCCATCATTCAACCTCATTCTCGGACCGTAGGTATTGAAGATCCGAATTATTCTGCGTTTCTACACCGTGATAGGTATGATAAGCCCTCGTAATGGATTCCATGAATCGTTTAGCCTCATCATACACACCACGCGGACCAACCGGGTTTACATTGCCCCAATATTCTTCAGTTTGCGGGTGTACCTGCGGGTCGCCATATACTTCACTGGTTGATGCGACCAGTATTCTCGCCTTTTTATCTTTTGCCAAACCCAAACAATTGTGTGTGCCCAGCGCACCTACTTTTAATGTTTGAATGGGAATTTTTAAATAATCTATCGGGCTGGCGGGCGAGGCAAAATGCAGAATATAATCCAGCTGCCCGGGAATATGAATAAATTTACTTACGTCGTGGTGGTAATATTCAAATTGTGGTAAAGGGAATAAATGTTCTATGTTGCGGAGGTCGCCTGTTATAAGATTATCCATTGCCACAACATTAAAGCCTTCTTTTATAAAGCGGTCGCATAAATGAGACCCAAGAAAGCCTGCTGCCCCTGTAATTAAAACACGTTTGGTTTGCATGTAGGATGTTTGATTGGGTGGTTAGTTATATAATGGTGTATAGCCATGGTGTTTTTACAACTGCTTATTTCTTTACCAAACAATAACGAAGAATTCTTGAAATAATTAGGCATACAAAAGAATGCTGTTTAATAACAAATAAAAAACATAATTGGCAAATAATGCAGATTTACCTATGCACAATTAAAATATTCCTTACCGGTTAGCAAATTCCAACACACTCGAAGTTATAAAACTTAGCTGCTCCGGTTGAAGTTCTGTGTGTATGGGAAGAGAAATTACCCGCTGGGTTAACCAGTCGGTAACGGGCAGGTCGGCGGGCTTAACCCCCAGGGTCTGAAACATTTTTTGCCGGTGACCGGGAACGGGGTAATATATCATAGATGGAATATTCTTTGCAGCAAGATGAGCATGCAGTGCATCCCTGTCTAAATTTTCTAACACAAGTGTATATTGGTGAAATACATGTTTGTTGCGTGGATGTCGATAAGGAATTTTTATTTTTGAATGATTATTAAAAGCATTATCGTAATGGTCTGCGGCTTTTATTCTTGCAGCAATATAATTATCCAGTTCTCTCAGTTTTATTTTTAGAACAGCTGCCTGTATGGTATCAAGGCGGGAATTGCATCCAACCATATCATGGTAATACCTTTTGCTTTGCCCGTGGTTAGCGATCATGTGCAGGGTATTAGCCAATTCACCATTATTTGTGCATATGGCGCCACCATCGCCATAGCAACCCAGATTTTTTGAAGGGAAAAACGATGTGGTACCAATCGTTCCTATAGATCCTGTTTTCTTTATTACGCCATCATTAAAAAAATAATCGCACCCGATTGCCTGCGCATTATCTTCAATTACATACAGGTTATGTTCTTCAGCGATCTGCATAATCGCTTCCATATCGGCTGCCTGACCGTATAAATGTACGGGTACTATGGCTTTGGTTTTTGGTGTGATGGCTTTACTAATACTTTGCGGGTCTATACAAAAAGTTTCGGGGTCAACATCTACAAAAACCGGGGTTAATTTTAAAAGAGCAACCACTTCAGTTGTTGCTATGTATGTGAATGATGGTGTAATAACCTCATCGCCAGGCTGCAGGCCAAGCGCCATCATAGAGATCTGAAGGGCATCTGTTCCATTTGCACATGTAATAACATGGTCACACCCCAGGTAAGTAGCAAGAGCATCGGCAAATTGTTTTACATCTTTACCATTTATAAATGCGGCACTTTGCAAAACCTCCGATATGGCAGCATCTACCTCTTCCTTAATTTTCTGGTATTGGGTTTTTAGATCAACCATTTGAATCGGAGCCATACTTAATTCTTTTTTGGGTGGTGGCAAAGCTATGAAAAACAGGTGTACTTAATATTTGAAGTAACATTGCACCCATGCCCGTTTGCTAAAAAAATATTTAATTGCATTAATCTAACGCATGAACCTCTTTTTGTACAAAATATTTTTGGTGTTATACCCATTAACAGCACGCTTAATTTCGCCTGTTAATAGTAAGGCCCGAAAATGGATTAGGGGAAGAAGAAAAATTTTCGAAAAGATTGGCGATGCTTTAAGCCACGATAATTCACCAAGAATATGGTTTCATGCCGCCTCACTTGGTGAATTTGAACAGGGACGCCCACTTATGGAAATGATGCGAAAGAAATTCCCGCAATACAAACTGGTACTTACATTTTTTTCTCCATCGGGTTATCAATACCAGAAAAATTATAAAGGGGCGGATTATATTTTTTATTTACCTATGGACTCAGCAAAAAATGCAGAAAAATTCATTGACCTTATTTCTCCTGCACTCATAGTTTTTGTAAAATACGAATACTGGTATTTTTACCTGAACGAAGCCTATAACCGGAAAATTCCTACCCTGCTTATTTCAGGTATTTTTTTGCCCGGTATGAGGTTTTTTAAATGGTATGGAAAATTAGAAAGGCGCATGCTTGCTTTTTTTACGCATCTTTTTGTGCAAAATCTACAGTCTTTAGAATTACTTAAAAACATCGGAATAAATAACGTTTCTGTTAGCGGAGATACGCGGTTCGACAGGGTTGTGGAGGTGGCAGCTAATTACAGGATTAATGAAACTGTGGAAGCTTTTACTAAAAATAAAATTACCATTGTAGCAGGCAGTACATGGAGTGAAGATGATGAAGCACTAGATCATTTCGCCAATACCAACCCACATATACGTTTTATTATTGCCCCACATGACATAAGTGAAGAGAGATTGAAGGAATGCACAAGCCTGTATAAAAATTCCGTGTTGTATTCCGCATTTAAAAAAGATGATATTGAAAATGAAAGTAATGTTCTAATAATCGATAACATCGGCCAATTAAAATATTTATACAGGCACGCAACAATATGTTATATCGGTGGTGGATTTGGGGGAAACGGAATTCATAATGTGCTGGAAGCCGCCGTTTATGCAAAGCCAGTAATATTTGGACCCGAGTATGATAAATTTGCAGAAGCCATTGATCTTGTAGATTTAGGCGCTGCTTTTCCTGTAGAAGGTGCCATAGAACTGGAACAACAGCTGAACTATTTTTTAAATGATAACAAGGCACTGGAGCAAGCCGGAACCATTGCAGGAAATTATGTAAATACTCAAACTGGGGCCACCCTTAAGATTTGCAGGTATATACAGAAAGAAGAAATACTTAAATAACGGGTGAAAATTATGAAAAGCGTCTTTTAACCAGTTGGTCAAACAGCTTAACAGTGTCGCTTGGTTCTACCCATCCCAATTTTGTTTTCAGTTCCCTGATAATCCAGTATTCAGCTTCAGGCAAAATGGTAAATGTGTTAATGGTCTTTATACTTCTCTCATACATTACCTCATCACCCCTGAACAATTCATTAATAAATAAAAACCGGTCATTAATACCAATTGCCTTACGAAGATCCCTTACAGGAGAATCGTGCAGGTTAGAACCGATTTCTTTTTTATTAGTCTTATGTTTATCGTTAAGGCTTTTATCTTTAGAACCAATTGCATCATTAAGCTCAAATTTTTCCGGCTTTTGATGTGCGAGTGTGGGTATATCTCTTATAGGATCAAAACCAGGAAAATCGTCTCCGCTATATTCAGATTCTGATTCGTTTAATACAAGTTTTTCAACGGTTTTTGGTTCCTCTTCAATTTTAGACTTATTTGCCGGCGTTGCCTTAGTATCTTCCGCCTTTCTTTCAGGCTCATTACTTTCTTTAATTTCAGGCGCAGATTCAACAGGTTCATGTTCACCAATATTACCAACAAAATTTTCGGTGTATTGTTGAAAATGAGAAGTATTCACAGGCATAATAACAGCCACATTTTTGTGCGTGCCGTTAGATTCTGTCTGCGTACCCTGGTTAAGCTCTGCAAGTAACATATGAATAGTAACAAGCAGTTTTTCGGGCCGGAATTGCCTTTATATTGTTCCTGAAGCCGGTTAATTAATGTTCCTGTTTTTTCCATGGTATAATATACATTTATGGAATAAGGTAAAATTACAAGGTTTTTAGTCGTTAAAATTATTTTTAATAAATGTTTATAGAACCAAATATTAATGGCGAAAAAAGAGGATGGATAGAAGTGATTTGCGGATCAATGTTCAGTGGCAAAACAGAAGAACTTATAAGAAGATTGAAACGTGTTAAGATCGCTAACCAGCGCTTTGAAATCTTTAAACCTTCTATTGATTTGCGGTACGATAAAACGAAAGTGATCAGCCACGATGCAAATGCCATTTTATCTATACCGGTAGATGCTTCCGAAAAGATCATTTCTCTTGCAAATGATGTAGATGTGGTTGGCATTGATGAAGTGCAATTTTTTGATGAAGGTATCGTGACCGTTTGCGAAACACTTGCCCTGCAGGGGGTAAGGGTTATAGTAGCAGGTTTGGATATGGACTCATTTGGTAAACCATTTGGACCAATGCCGCACCTGCTGGCCATAGCAGATTACATTACAAAGCTTCATGCTATTTGTGTTAATTGCGGCAATATTGCCAGTATGAGTTACCGCACTTCAAAAGACCAAAGCCAGGTTTTGTTAGGGGAGAAAAATGCTTACGAACCACGGTGCCGCATTTGCTGGAACATTACGGCAGAAGATTAATTTCTATTCCCATTTTTTTCTTGTTCAAATAAGAAATTTACCCGTTCGGTATAGTTTGATTGTTACTGTTTTTCAGGCAAAGTAGTTTCATTGCTATAAAACTTTAATTATGCAAAACATACTCAAAACAACCACGCTTTTTTCAATTTGTGCCATTCTTTTAACCTTATCTGCCTGTACAAAAAACCAGGCATCCCAACCGGCAAATCCAAACACAAATGATTTTGTTTCTGACCTTATTGTGCAGGATGAAGCTACATTAAGACAACCCTCACCGGGCACTTACATGATAGCAAGATTTATTGATACGGGGGATGATGAAACATCGCAATTCAATGGCTACACTTTCGAATTTAAATCGAATGGCGTATTAATTGCCACAACAAACACCGGTCAAAAATTCACAGGTTCATGGCAGCTAAACAGCACTGAAACAATGATGGAAATTTCCATTTCAGGTAATGCGGCTTTAAACGATCTGGATGATGATGACTGGAAGGTTCGTCAAATAACAAATAACAGGATTATTCTTAGTGCCCCCGGGCCTGATGTTGTTGCCTTTGTTAAGATTTAAATGATTTTGCTTTACCTGCGAAACAAAAAACCCGCTCCATTTTTTGGGCGGGTTTTTATATGTCAAAAAAATAATTTTTACTTTTTAATGAAAGAAAGAGATTGCTTTTCAGAACCATTGATAAACATGGCAAAATAGTTACCTGCAACAAGCCGGGATACATCTACACTTGTTTGTGTGGCATTTCCATCAACTTTAAACGATGCCACCATGTTACCATTTACTGCATAAATTTTAATAAATGAATTTTCATATGCTTGCGGGTGGCTAAGTACCAGACTGCTGATTACAGGGTTTGTGCGTGCTAGCAACTTACCAATTGCCTTTGCATCAGCCCGAAGAATTTCGCTGTAGGTAAAAGTTCCATCTACGTTAGTCATTTTCAACCTGTAAAAACCTGTGCCTTTAATTGCCTGTGCATCTGTAAATGAATACCTGTTTTCATTTATTGTGTTTTTTGCAGCAACGGTCCCTGCCACACCAAAGGTTCTTCCATCAGCACTTCTTTCAACCACGTATTCCTTCATATTAAATTCATTGGCGGTTACCCAGTTTAATACCACATTGCCGTTAGTAACCTGCAAACCAAATTGTTTTAAGGTTACAGGCAATGTGGCATCCAGCCATCCCGTTGAAACTTTAATGGCATCAATTTTTGCCGTGGGTGTTGCCACACCTGCCTGGCGAATGGCTATTTTTCCCAGCTCTGTAGGTTCTGTACCACTTGCAAAAACTGATAAAGCCAATGGCTGGGGTGCAGAGGCAAAAAATGGTGTATTCACCCAAAGTTTTGCAGTGTCGTTATTTGCCCCGGTAAGAAATTCATAGGCAAATGTTACCAGGTAGGTTTCGTTTGTATTATAATTTACAGGAGACCATCCTGCTTCGGAACTTGTTGTGCTGTAAGCAGAAAGGCCCAGGTTAAATGTGTTTGTTTCAGATCCTTTTTTTATTAATACACGGGCTGCATATAAAGAGTTGGAAGTGCTTGGCAAAAAGGCAATAAAATATTCCCCGTCTGTGGTATCTGCCAAAAGATTACCTACCGAATCTACACTCAATAGAAAACTGCAGTACACTGAATTGGTTGTAACAGCACCAAAAGAACGAGATACGTCTTCAGCACTTCCTGAAAAAGAGGTGATCTTAATTTGCCTGCTTGTCGCAGAAGGGCTTGTTCCATAATCGGTATAAGTCTGATTACCCTCAACCACCTGAATAAAGTTTCCTCCGCCGGAAAAGCTTTCCCAATTGCCGCTGCTTACATCATCTCCATTATCTGCAGATGTTAGTTGCCCGGCTTCATAATTAAAATCTTCTGTAAGCATTCTTTGAGCATAGAGGCTTTGCCCTAAAAAAAGACTGGTAAATACCAAAATGTAAATTTTCTTCATGTTTAATGTTTTAACGCAAATTAGTAATAAATATATGCTGCAATGTAAAATCAATATTATTTTACTTAAAAGTACTTCTGTATCTTTCAAACCTTTTGCAGGCTTATGAAAAGGGACGGAAAAATTAAATATTTATTGCTGCTTTTCTGTATCCTTCCCTGCTCCTTTATATTTTCTCAGAAGAAAACAGCGACAGTCTCAGGCAAAATCTTAAATGAGAACGATCAGCCCCTTCAACGGGCTTCAATCCAGGTATTAAATCAATCAACCTCAACCCAGACCAATGATTCTGGTTACTTCTCAATAACTGTTGCTGCTGACAAAGCTGTAGCGCTTGTTTTTAGTTACACGGCATATAAAACAATACAGAAAAACTTCTTTTTGCATGCAGGCGAACAGGAAAGTGTCGTAATAAAACTGCAACAGCTGTTCTCCCAATTGCAGGATGTGTTTGTAAAAGATGAGCGGGACAGAAATCAGGCAGGGCTGATTAATATTGATGCAAACCAGGCGTTGAACAACCCCTCGCCGGTAGCAGGCATTGAAAGCCTTATAAAAGTTTTTGTTGGAAGTAACAATGAGCTTACATCCCAATATTCAGTTAGGGGAGGCAGTTATGATGAGAACCTCGTGTATGTAAATGATTTCGAAATATATCGCCCTTACCTGGTTCGAAGCGGGCAACAGGAAGGCTTAAGTTTTATTAACCCTGAATTAACCGGGAACGTAAAATTTTATAATGGTGGTTATCCGGCGCTGTATGGCGACAAATTAAGTTCCGTGCTCGATGTTACATACAGGGAACCAAAAAAATTTGGGGGCTCGGCCTATGCAGGTTTGCTTGAGCAGGGTTTTCACCTCGAAGCAGTTAGTGCAGGTAAAAAGTCGACATTATTATTGGGACTGCGTAACCGAAGCAACAGGAATCTTTTAAGTGCACAATCCACAAAAGGAAATTATATTCCCGCCTCATCAGATATACAGGCGCTTGTTACGTTACAGGCAACGGTAAAATTAAGATTAGAAGCTTTTACAAATATTTCTTCCACCAGCTTTACATTGTTTCCGCAAGAATCTCAATTAACATCTTCAGTCTTTTCCCCACAGTTTTCCGGCAATATTGGTTTGGATATATTTTTTTCCGGGCAGGAAAAAGACAGGTATGCAACAAAATTTATTGGGCTCACCGCTATTCACCAAACCACTAAAAACCTGCAGCTAAAATGGCTGGTAAGTTACTTTAATAATAAGGAGGAAGAAAATATTGACATTACCGGAGCCTATATTTTTGGCGAGCGGGGCGTTGGCGATGATGGACAAATTTCTAATCCTTTGGGCACAGGTGCCACCCAGAACTATGCAAGAAACGGTTTAAACATTCGTGTTTTAAATGCATCACACAAAGGGTCACTACGCAAAGGACAACATTATTTACAGTGGGGTAACAGTATAGACCTTCAGCAAATAAATGACAGGTTGCACGAATTTGAATTCCGCGATTCTGCAGGTTACTCCCTCCCCTATGATCCTTCGGGTTTAGAGGTGTTTTCGTTTATTAGCAACGATACCGCATTTAACGTTACCCGAACAGGCGGGTATATACAGGATAATATCAGGTTTTCATCAATTTCAGGTTTTACCATACAGGCCGGCCTTCGATATAATTATAATACACTCAATAAAGAATTTTTGCTCTCCCCAAGAATTGGCTTTTCTTTTAAGCCCTCGGCATGGAGAAAAGACCTCGTATTTAAAGCCGCAGTCGGGCGTTATGTGCAACCACCATTCTACCGGGAAATGCGCAGGTACGATGGCTCATTAAACACCTCTTTGTCATCCCAAAAAAGCTGGCAGGTAACAGGTGGGGTGGACTATAATTTTTCCCTGTTCCGCCGTCCTGCAAAACTTGTAACAGAAATCTATTATAAACACCTTACGGATGTTGTGCCTTATGATATTGACAACGTTAGAACGAGATATTATGCGCAGAACAATGCAAAGGCATACTCTATGGGCGTTGAGGCAAGGTTGTTTGGTGAAATGGTGAAGGATGCTGAAAGCTGGATAAGCCTGGGTATAATGAAAACAAGGGAAAATATCGTGGGGGATTTTTTTACCAATTATTTTAATGCCGGCGGAGAACTAATTAATGCAAACACCCCCGACAAACAGGTCACTGATAGTACCACCGAACAAATAGGCTGGTTAAGACGCCCCACAGACAGGCTGGTAACTTTTGGTATGTTTTTCCAGGATTACCTGAGCACCAATAAAAATTTTAAAGTGTATTTTAATATGCTTTATGGCAGTAATCTGCCTTATAATATTCCGGGCAATACGCGGTACCGCAATGCATTGCAAATAGAACCATATATTAGAGTTGATATTGGCTTTAGCGCAGCCCTTCTCCCTTCGAGGGAAGACAGGCGAAGCCATTCACCTTTCCGGGTGTTAGAAAACCTTTGGCTTAACCTCGAAATTTTTAACGTGATAGACAGGCTTAATACCATTAGTTACCAACTTATAAAAGACGCAGACAATAACACCTATACCTTACCAAACCGTTTAACTCCGCGGCTCGTTAACCTGAAATTAATGGCACGCTGGTAATGTCCTGAAAGCCTTACTGTTTTTTTTGAATCACTTTTATAACCAGATATCCTTATTTTTAATCACCAACTTATAGTTACATATGAAAAGAAGACATTTCTTACAAAATACATCAGCCTATATTGCCGGCGCCGGAATATCAACTATGTTACCTTCTGCTTTATTTGCAAAAGGAAAAAAACTATCACCCCACGATAAAATTAATATTGGAGCCATCGGAATAAAGGGAATGGGTTGGTCAGATCTAACTGCCAGCCTCAACGACCCCCGGGCGCAATGTGTTGCCTTATGTGATGTTGATAAGAATGTGCTTGATAAACGAAAGTCAGAATTAAAAGGAAATAACACGGTTGATTTATATGGCGACTACCGTCGCATGCTTGATAATAAAGATGTAGATGCGGTAATAATAGGAACACCTGATCACTGGCACGCCAAAATTTTTACAGATGCCTGCGAAGCAGGCAAACATGTATATGTAGAAAAACCTATTGCCAATTCTATAGCCGAATGTGCAGTAATGGTTGATGCACAAAAAAAATATAACCGCGTTGTGCAGGTAGGTCAATGGCAAAGAAGCCAGCAACATTTTGCCGATGCCATTGCCTTTGTTCATTCTGGAAAACTGGGAAATATTCGATTGGTAAAAGCCTGGGCATATATGGGTTGGATGCCTTCTGTAGTGAAGAAACCCGATACACTCCCACCACCCGGCGTTGATTATGCCATGTGGCTTGGTCCGGCAACTTTAAGGCCCTTTAACGAAAACCGTTTTCATTTTAATTTCCGCTGGTTCTGGGATTATGCCGGCGGATTAATGACAGACTGGGGCGTTCACCTGATAGATTATGCATTGATGGGAATGAAAGCCTCAACTCCTAAATCAATAATAGCCGCCGGCGGAAAATTTGCATACCCCGATGATGCTGCAGAAACGCCGGATACCTTAACCACAGTGTATGAATTTGATGGTTTTAATTTACAGTGGGAACATGCTACCGGTATAAATAACGGACCTTATAGCCGGGATCATGGAATTGCTTTTATAGGAAACAATGGAACCCTGGTGCTCGATCGCGGTGGGTGGGAAGTAATTCCCGAAGTAAGTAACAAAGTAGAAAAGATGCCTGCAGTAACCAGGCAGCCAAATGTCGACAACGGGTTACTATTACATACTAAAAACTTTTTAGACGTAATTCAATCGGGAAATTTCGCCGACCTAAAAACACCGATACAGGCAGGAGCCCATGTTGCTACCGTTTGCCAAATGGGAAACATCGCGTTTAAAACAGGTAAAAAAATTGGATGGGATGCGCAAAAACAGAAATTTACTGATAGTGATGCGAACAAATACCTAGCAGCTGAATACCATAACGGGTATAAAATGCCAAAAGTTTAATTAAATAAAAGGAAATTATTCAGACATCATCTCACGAACCACCTCAACAATTTCTTCTGTATTGGGTTTACTGAAATAATCTCCGTCGCTGCCATATGCTGGCCGGTGCGCCTTACTTGTTACGGTGCGGGGTGCGGCATCAAGCCAACGGTAACCGCCCTGTTTTTCCATAACCTTATTAAACATATAAGCCGTAGCCCCGCCTGGTACATCTTCATCAATAAATAAAATGCGGCTTGTTTTTTTGAGGGAGGCGAGTATTTTATGGTTAATATCAAAAGGTAGCAGGGTTTGCACATCAATAATTTCGCAGCTTATCCCTTTCTGTTGAAGCCTTTCGGCGGCTTCGGCAATAATTTTAAGCATACTACCATAAGAAACAATAGTAATGTCTTTACCATTTTTAATTATTTCCGGTATGCCCAGGGGCACTGTAAATTGTTGCAGATTAGAAGGCAATTTTTCTTTCAGCCTGTACCCGTTAAGGCATTCTATTACTAATGCGGGGTCGTTACTCTGCAACAAGGTGTTATACATACCTGCTGCCTGCACCATATTTCTGGGCACACAAACGTACATGCCGCGCAGGGCATTTATTATCATACCCAGGGGTGAACCACTGTGCCAAATACCTTCCAGCCTGTGACCGCGGGTGCGAACAATAAGTGGGCAACTTTGTTTTCCCTTTGTTCTGTAATGCAGGGTAGAAACATCATCGCTTAAAGGTTGTAGACCATATAAAAGGTAATCAAGATATTGTATCTCGGCAATAGGTTTTAATCCGCGCATAGCCAGCCCAATTCCCTGACCAATTATAGTTAGCTCTCTTATCCCTGTATCAAATATCCTGTTCAGGCCATGCTTTTCCTGCAGGCCGGAAAATGCCTGGTTTACATCTCCGATCTTTCCTACATCCTCCCCGAAAGCGATAACAGAAGGGTTAGTGCTAAAAAGGTTATCGAAAAATTTGTTGAGTATTTCATAGCCATTTAGTTGTATGGCATCAGGCTCATACGTTGCTTTAACTTCAGCTATGCGGGTTGCACTTTTGCTGTTATTGCTGTAAAGCAGGGAATTGTAAACCTGTTTATTTTCTTTCTTTAACTCATTATATCTCTCTGCAATCTTTCTTTGGGATGAAATTTCTTTTTCTATATCTGTGGCAAGTGCCAAAGTTTTAAGAATATCCCGCCTTAAAGGTTCTGTACTTTGATGCAGTTCTTTTATTAAAGGCAGAAGCTGCCTGCCACCTTCAGATTTATTGCTATCTACCAGCTCTTGTAAAAGGTTAACCGTTCGGGAGACCTCCGCTTTAATAGGGTCGATGTACCCTTTCCATGCATTTGTTCGTGCTGCCCTTACATCCTGCTTTACTTTATCTTCCAGGTCAGATAATTCATCTTCGGTAATTATCTTGTTTTCAAGAATCCAAATGCGCATTTGTTTAATACAATCCCATTCCCTCTCCCAATCAAGCCTTTCGGCAGATTTATAGCGCTCGTGGCTGCCTGAAGTTGAATGCCCCTGCGGCTGTGTTATTTCCTCAACATGAAAAATGGCGGGCACATGAGTTGTTCTAATTTTATCTATGCCGGTTTCAAATACCTCGCAAAGTGTTGCATAATCCCAGCCTTTAACCTTATAAATGTCCAGCCCGTTTGTATCATTCTTTTTTTGGAAACCTCGTAACGCGGCAGAAATAGAGCCTTTGGTGGTCTGGTATTCTTTGGGAACAGATATTCCATATCCATCATCCCAAACAAAAATAGCAAGTGGAACCTGTAACACACCGGCGGCATTTACGGTCTCCCAAAAATGACCTTCAGAAGTGGCTGCATCGCCAATGGTACAAAAACAAACTTCATTTCCATTATGAGATAAGGAGGCAAAATCTTCAGCATTATTTGTATTGCGGAAAAACTTAGAAGCCAGGGCCAAACCCAGACTGCGTGGCATTTGAGACGCTGTGGGCGCCATATCTGCAGAAATATTTTTCCGCGACACCAATGGCAGCCAGTTGCCTTCCTGATCTATAAGACTAGTTGAAAAGTGACTAACCATCTGGCGACCTGCACTAAACGGTTCGTGATTAATATCGGGGTCGGCATACAGTTGTGCAAAAAATTGCTGGGGTGTGGCTAAACCCGAGGCGAACATAAAGGTTTGATCCCGGTAATACCCAGACCTGAAATCGCCGGGTTTAAAAAATTTTGCCATAGCAAGCTGGGCTAATTCTTTGCCATCGCCAAAAATGCCAAATTTGGCCTTTCCGGTTAAAACTTCCCTTCTGCCCAGCAAGCTTACTTCCCGGCTTTGTATAATAACACGGTAATCGTTCAAGACAGTGCTTTTAAAATCGTCGTACGTAAGCATATTGTTTTGAACATTGGATGGCGCAGCAACGTTTCCCATGGCCCAAAAGTACCAATTACATCGCTGCATTTAACCCATGTGCAGAATTTTTGTGAAGTTTACCGCCGGGAAGGAAATGTTTATTTAAGATTCTATTATATATAATGACTATGATTATTGTTGAAGAAACAATATTTTTACACCGAATTTTAAAACCACTTAAATGAAAAAATTTGTTTTATTTTCTTTTGCATTTTTAATGTTTGCGGCAACACATGCACAAACCTCTGCAACCAATGTGGCAGCTTCTGAAAATGGTGCTGTGCTTCAATTTTCTGAAACAGATCACGATTTTGGCAAGATACCTTATGGTAAACCTGCTGAATTTGACCTTCTTATAAAAAATGTTTCTACCGATTCGGTTAAGATCGATAATGTGGTAGCTGGTTGCGGATGCACCACCCCTAAATGGGAAGCTGGACCTTATGGTCCCGGTGAAGACTTTAAAATTACTGTTGGATTTAATGGGTATACTGAAGGATCTTTTAGAAAGGTGATAACCGTATATTACAAGGATGGAATGACACAGGTGATCAATTTTCATGGTGAAACTTTTAAAGCACCAGATAACGCTGCACCTGTAAACGGGGCGGTTGATAAACTTAAATCTTCAGACGGTAAATAATAAAAAAATCTATGAAAAAACTTTTTGGTTTAATGATGTTACTTGTTGTAGCCGCAGGATTAAAGGCACAAACAATAGAACAGGTTGATTTTAAAAAAACCGCATACTCTTTTGGTAAGATTAAGCAACATGTTCCTGCATCTACCACTTTTACTTTTGTAAATAATTCAGACAAGGCATTAATCATAGAATCTGCCACAGCCGAATGCGGATGCACCACACCTGAATATCCTAAAACCCCGGTATTAAAGGGAAAATCTGCCACTATAAAAGTTACATACAATGCAGAAAGCCCTGGTAGTTTTACAAAAAAGGTTACGGTTAAGTTTGCCGAATTGCTTCTCCCGTAATACTAACTATTGATGGGGAAGTTGAAACTGGTCGAAATAAATTTAAAGCGAATAAGCTCTTAATATTCAGCCGCCAGTATAATTGGCGGCTTTTTTATGTTTTATGTTTTTATCAATAATGGCTCATTTGCCCATCTAACATTCTCGGTAAGCAATTTCCCTTATTTTTGCCCCACCAAAAAACCGAGCATGAATTTTAATCTTTCACAAATTCCTGACCGTACATTAAAACCACGCAGACAACGGGCTTAACCATGGTTATGGATAAAGGTCTAAGTATAGAGGAGGTAAAAAATTTTCTTAAGATAAACAACCGCATGTTGATATTGTGAAACTGGGTTTGGAACTTCGTTTGTAACCCCAAATCTTCGTGAGAAAATTGAAGTGTATTCAATCGCACAATGTTCCGGTTTATTTTGGAGGCACTTTATTTGAAGCATTTCTTAATTCGCAACCAGTTTGAACGATTATATTTCTATTTGCAAGGATTATAATATAAAATACATGGAAGTAAGTGATGGCTCTATCACCATTCCACATGCTGAAAAATGCGGCTACATTGAAAAACTAACCAAATACGGAACGGTGTTAAGTGAAGTGGGCAGTAAGGATGCAGCCCATATTATTCCTCCCTATAAATGGATTGAACTGATGCGGGCTGAACTCGAAGCAGGCAGTTCTTATGTAATTGCAGAAGCACGGGAAGCTGGTACTGTGGGTATTTACCGTGGAAGTGGTGAGGTAAGAGAAGGCCTGGTACAGGAAATTCTTACGCAAATACCCGAGGAAAGAATTATTTGGGAAGCACCCCAAAAAGCGCAGCAATTATATTTTCTTGAACTGATAGGCTGCAATGTTAACCTGGGAAATATTGCACCGTCTGAAGTTATTCCTCTTGAAGCTATGCGGATAGGTTTACGTGGCGATACTTTTCATTTGTTCCTGAATAAAGACCAGGCTTAAATTTTATTATTATGAGAGCTTTTGGACTTAATCGGTAACCCGCTTTCCCATTCGTTCTCCCAACAATATTTTCAGCAAAAGTTTATTAGGGAAGGGATAACAGATGCAACTTTTAACCTAATTTTCCTATACCATCTATTCAACAGCTTCTCCCGTTATTTAACAGCCATAAAGATCTACCTTGGGCTTTCTGTTACCATTCCCTATAAGAAAGAAGTTATTCCTTTTTTGAAATCGGTGGATGAAGTGGTTACGGTAATCGGAGCATGCAATTGTATAAAAAAAACTGAAGCAGGTTGGATAGGTTATAATACCGATGTAACCGGTTTTGAGTTATCTTTTACACAACATCTTAAACCCCGCCATACGCATGCATTGATACTGGGAACGGGTGGTGCAGCAGCAGCGGTTGCTTTTGTATTGAAGAAGTTACACATCGGCTTTTTATGGGTTACCAGAAAAATATCCGGTAAAGACCAACTCACCTATAAAGATCTTGATGTAGCGTTGATGGAAAAGTATTCTGTAATTATAAATTGCACACCGTTAGGAACATTTCCTGCAACTGACGAAAAACCAGCAATACCCTTTGGGCTTTTATCAGCTAAACATTATTTGTTTGATATGGTTTATAACCCACCACTCACGGCATTTTTAGGTGAAGGTAAAAATGCATGGATGTACCGTTAAAAACGGTTTTGAAATGCTTACCCTACAGGCTGAAGAAAATTGGCGTATCTGGAACTCAATGATTATTGGTTGCTCAGTTTTAAAATCGCCTCTACCGGTGTTGCAACTATTTTTTTATTTTCATAATCATAACACAGCATACCGGTTTTTGCTTTTCCCGTTATTTGGGGTTGTTGCGAGTTTAATACTTCGAGTTTATAATACAGATCAAAACCATATTTATGAAATCCCGATGCGGCCACTGAAATGGTTAATACATCACCATAATTCAATTCTCTTTTAAATTCCAGGGCAGCATCGGCCATAATTAAACCATACCCTGCAAAGCGTAATTCTTCATATCCATAATTTTTTAAAAACCGTTGACGGGCTTCGTGAATTAAGGCCAGAAAGGCATCATTGCCAAGGTGGCCGCCATAATTAATGTCGGTAATGCGTATCCTTATATCGGTGGAAAAAGGGAAGGATGCCGGAAGATCTACTTTTACTCTTTGCATATACAATCGTTTAAGAATGTTATTAATTTATCGGTTGCTTTTTTTCTATGGCTGAATAAATTCTTTTCAGGTAACGTCATCTCTGCAAAAGACTTGTTACTGCCTGCCGGAATGAATAAAGGATCGTAACCAAAACCCCCTTCACCCCTTACTTCATGCAAAATACTTCCTTCACAAATACCCTCAAACAAATGTTCTGTACCATTATAAATTAAACAAATTACCGTTCTAAACCTTGCTGAACGATCTGCTGCCTGAAACATATTAAAAAGCAGCTTCTCTATGTTGTTACAGAAGTTCTTTGATTCTGCTGCATACCGTGCACTTCTTACACCCGGCTCGCCATTTAATGCCTTTACCTCAAGGCCGGTATCTTCTGAAAAACAATTTTTACCGGTAAGGTTAAAAATGGTCTGGGCTTTTTCCTGTGCATTTTTTTCCAGTGTATCATGGGGTTCTGGAATGTCTATTTCAATACCGGCCTCTTTTAGTGGAAGCACCAAAAACCTATCACCAATTATAGCTTCAATTTCCTGCACTTTATGCCGGTTGTTTGTGGCGAAAATGAGTGTGGGTTTCATAATTTAAACATTCTTTTCAATGCCTCCCATAAAGGTTCTTTTTCTCTTCGCGGATTTTCTGCGGAATCAAGCTATGTGTTAAGCGCAGAAGAGCATAATACCTGGCAATGATCGAATGGTTGCACCTGGTAATTGGGAATGGTAAATGGCAGCCCTATTCATCGGTCTTAACGCCGAATAACAACAGGCAGCCGGGTTGTAATTCTTCCTGCAACTGCGCGTATGTAATCTTTTGGTTGTAGAAATTTATTATCGCCACATCCTGCATTTTTAGTTTACAGGGCGCAAGTATTCTTTGCTAATAAAGCAAGAGTTTCATCAGAAATAAAACCACCTGTTTTTTCATTCACCAACAATAACTACCTTTTTCTTATTGGTACCAATAAAATCAAGCGGGGTTTTTACCTGTGCTTCTTTAAAACTTATTAGCTTATCCCCGTACAACTCGGCAAGCAAAAAATCTGGTAATTTTATGTTCATCTTATAAAAGTTAGATACTAATAACTGTTAGTTTTACCTTTTTTTATTTTCTTTGTCAAAATACTAATTATGACTGATGCTTTAGATATAACGGTTACGAAGGTAGAGAGAAGTAAGTTGAATGACCTTGACCTGGAAAACATTCCTTTCGGAAAATATTTTACCGATCACATGCTGGAGGCTGATTACGAAAACGGTGAATGGACAAATGTGGAGATCAAACCATACCAACCTTCTTGCTATAGAGCCTTCACTGGCAGCACTTCATTACGGGCAATCGATCTTTGAAGGTATTAAAGCATATAAGAATGAACAGGGAGAAGCATTTATCTTTCGCCCGCACGACAATTACCGGCGCATGAATATTTCTGCCGAAAGAATTAATATGCCCGCCATTCCGGAAGATATTTTTATGGATGGAATGCGCCAACTGGTTGAACTGGATAAAAACTGGATCCCCAACAAAGACAATTATTCCCTGTACATACGCCCTTTAATGTTTGCCACCGATACAGCTTTGGGGGTTCGTCCATCAGAAACATATAAATTCATAATTATTTTAAGCCCAACCGGCCCGTATTTTACTGCACCTATGAAGTATTGCAGTAGAAGAAAAGTACACACGCGCTGCCCCCGGTGGTGTTGGATTTGCAAAGAATGCCGGTAATTACGGTGGTAGCATGATGCCCGCAACAATCGCCAAGAAGCTCGGTTACGACCAGGTTTTGTGGACAGATGCCTTTGAACATAAGTGGCTGCAGGAAGTTGGGATGATGAATGTTGCCTTTGTTATAAATGGTACGGTAATTACGCCCTCAATGGAAGAAGGCACCATTTTAAAGGGGTAACCCGAGAGATAGTATGTTGACCCTGCTAGTGGGGATATGCAAATACCTGTTGAAGAGAGAAGAATAAGTATTGATGAAGTGGTGGAAGCTTATGACAATGGAAGCCTTACAGAAATTTTCGGAATGGGAACAGCAGCCACTATCGCTATGGTAGCTGAACTGAAATATAGGATCAAGCAATGAGTTTCGATGTGAATAAATTCAGGTGGCTCCTGCAATTAAAAAAGCACTTAACGATATAAAAGACGGAAAAATTGAAGATAAAAACGGCTGGCTTTTTAAAGTTTAATGACTGGAAATATTTTCAATTTGTTATAAATGTAAAATTGGTTTGGATAAAGTTTTGTGGTTTTAACATAGAACCCTTACCTTTGCCGACCAAAAAATTATTGGTTAAGAATGCCTACAATTCAACAGTTAGTAAGAAAAGGAAGAGAAATAATTAGGGCAAAAAGCAAATCAAGAGCACTTGATGCCTGTCCTCAGCGCCGTGGTGTTTGCACAAGGGTGTATACAACTACGCCTAAAAAACCGAACTCAGCCCTACGTAAAGTTGCAAAGGTGCGTCTCACAAATAAGATTGAGGTTATTGCATATATTCCCGGTGAAGGTCATAACCTTCAGGAGCACTCTATTGTGCTTATACGTGGTGGTCGTGTAAAGGATTTACCAGGTGTTCGTTATCATATTGTTCGAGGCAGCCTTGATACTGCAGGTGTAAAAGATCGTAAACAAAGTCGTCGTAAATATGGAACGAAAAGAGAAAAAGCAAAAAAATAATTTAATAAGCAATTTATTGAACTATGCGTAAATCACAAGCCAAAAAAATTACCTTTAGCACCAGATCCGTCGTTATAACGATAAACTGGTTACCCGGTTTGTAAACAATTTAATGTGGCAGGGAAAAAAAAGTACAGCCTTATAATATTTTTTACGACGCTATAGATAAAGTAACGCAAATTAACCGGTGAAAATGGATATGAAGTTTGGAAAAGAGCTTTACACAATGTAACACCTGCGGTAGAAGTTAGAAGCCGTAGAATTGGAGGTGCTACCTTTCAGATTCCGACGGAAGTTAGACCCGATAGAAAAATTTCATTAAGCATGAAATGGCTTATCCGTTTTAGCGGAGACAGAAATGGTAAAACAATGGCCGATAAACTTGCTAACGAAATTATGGCAGCCGCAAAAGGTGAAGGTGCAGCATTTAAAAAGAAAGAAGATACCCATCGTATGGCAGAAGCAAACAAAGCATTCTCCCATTTTAGAATATAATAGTTCTACTTGATTGTATAAAAAAACCCCGTTAAATCCGGGGTTTTTTAAGCTTGTAGCATAAATTATATATTTATTTCACATTTGCCACAACTTTTGCGCCGGATCGTTTTGCGCTCTGCATAATTCTGAATACCTGTCCGTAATAAGAAATAGTATCTGCGTTAATTACTACTGATGGCGTATCGTAAAAGGTTTTAGCCTTGCTAACTTCATATTGTAACAACGTATCCAGGCTTGCAGGATCAATCTTTTCTGGCCTATGTAAATTGCTGATCCTTGTCTATAGATACCACTATATTTTGTTTTGCTTTTGTATCTTTTTTGCCCTTTGGGATTGTTAACCTTTATCACATTTGGATTAGCAAGCGTAGAAACTATCAGGAAAAATAAAAGTAGTATAAATAAAAGGATATCATTTAAAGCACCGGTGTGTATCTGTGGGTAGTTCTTTAACCGTGTTACGTAATATTCATAAAATCCGTTTAATAATTACAAAACCCCGATAGTACAGTATTACCGGGTAGGCTCTTGTAATATGTCAATGAATTCGGCACTGGCAGCCTCCATTTTATTGGCAGTTTTATCTATTTGTGTAGATAAATAATTATACAAAACATATGCAATTAAACCAATGATCAACCCGGTTGCCGAAGTAATCATTTTTACATAAATACCACCCGCAATTACGCTTAGTTCAAAATTACCAGTGCTGTTTATATTATAAAACAACTGCACCATACCTATAATGGTTCCTAAGAAAACCAAACATCGGGGCAATACCTGCTATTAATGAAAGTATGTTTAGATTTCTTTCCATTTTATACATCTCCAGCTTGCCGACATTCTCCATACTTTTTTCAATGGCATCTATGGGTTTGCCAATGCGTTGTATACCTTTATCAATAATTCGTGCAACCGAATTATCGGTGTTCTTTGGCAATATTGCGTGCGGCACTTACGTTACCTGTAATAATATTATCACGAACAATGCTCATGAAATTAGGCTCAATTCTGCTCGATTTTCTTATGGCGATTAGCCGTTCAAAAAATACAAAGATGGCATTACAAACAGCAGGTATAATGGGTACATAAGCCACCCGCCTTTATTCAGAAGACTCCATAGGCTTAGGGTTTCAACGTTTTCAGCAAGCGCTGCGGCAGTACCGTTTAAAGTTGAGAAGATCGACCTGCAATAAAATTCCCATGTAAATATTTTATGGTTGCTAAATAAATTGTATCACCAAACAACGGTTTGCGTGTGTATAAATTATATTTACACGATGTTGGTTTTAAGAAGATTTTGGCAACAATTTGTTTATAAAACAATTTACGTAAGCGCTAATAACTTATAAAATTTTGAATCCGTACTGTATTCAGTCGTGTACAAATTCGCCTCCTTTCAATCACTATGAAGAAGCCGCCTTAAATTATTACATTCGTTTTTAAACTTACTTAATGAAGGAATGGAAAGATTATCAGGAGAATAACAGCCAAAGGTTTTTAGATGAGTTACTTAATTTATTACGTATACCCAGTGTAAGTGCAAGAAGTGAACATAAAGCTGATATGACTGCGTGTGCCAGAAGCGGTAAAAGATCGCCTTATAGCAGGCAGGAGCGATAAAGTAAAAATTTATCCAACTGCAGGTCACCCGGTTGTGTATGGTGAAAAAATTATGGAGATGATAAACCAACAGTATTGGTGTATGGCCATTACGATGTACAACCACCTGACCCATTAGACCTTTGGCATAGTGGACCCTTTGAACCTGTAATAAAAGATGGATAAAATTTATGCCCGTGGTGCCTGCGATGATAAAGGGCAATTTTATATGCACGTAAAAGCATTGGAAACTATTGGTCAAAACAAACACTTTCTACAAACATTAAGTTTTTAATTGAAGGTGAAGAAGAGATCGGCTCGCACACCTTGGAAATTTTGTAAAAGGACATAAAGACCTGTTAAAAGCAGATGTAATACTCATAAGCGATACTGCAATGCTAAGTCTGGATACACCAAGCATTGATGTTGGTGTGCGCGGCTTAAGTTATATTGAAGTGGAAATAACCGGCCCCAACCGCGATTTGCATAGCGGTGTTTATGGTGGAGCTGTTGCCAATCCTATTACTATTCTTGCAAAAATGATTGCATCGTTGCACGATGAAAACAATCAGATTACCATTCCCGGATTTTATGACGATGTGGTTGAATCCAGCGACGAAGAAAGAAAAGAACTTGCAAAAGCACCATTCGATGAAGAAGAATATAAAGAAGACCTTGGGGTAAAGAATTGTGGGGAGAAAAAGGCTATTCAACCAATGAACGAACCGGCATACGACCCACACTTGAAGTAAATGGAATATGGGGAGGATATACCGGAGAAGGTGCTAAAACAGTGTTGCCTTCAAAAGCATTTGCAAAAATTTCTTGCAGGCTTGTACCTAACCAGACACATGAGAAAATAACGCCTTACTTATTGATCATTTAAAAAAAATTAGCGCCGCCTTATGTTACTGTTAAAGCCACGAAGCATCATGGTGGAGATCCTTACATGACACCTGTTGACAGTATAGAATACCAGGCAGCATCAAAAGCAATTGAAACTACTTTTGGTAAACCACCCATACCTGTTCGCGGCGGAGGCAGCATTCCTATAACCGCTTGTTCGAAAAAGAGCTGGGATGTAAAGTGGTGTTTCTAGGCTTTGGTTTAGACAGTGATAACCTGCACAGCCCTAATGAAAAATTTGAACTGCTAATTTTTACAAGGGCATTGAAACCATTCCTTACTTCCATAAATATTATGCAGAAATGAAAAAGGCTTAACCAAGGCCTTTTGTTATTTCAACTTCTCCTACAAGGTAAACGCTTCCGCATATAAGTATTAGGTCATCTTTAGCTGCATGTTGTAAGGCATTGGATAACGCAGCATTAACATCACTAAAAGCCTTTCCTAATAAACTATAGGCCGAAGCTTTTTTTAGTAATTCTTCTTCATCCAATGCCCGCGGTATTTGCGCTTTAGTAAAATAATATGTTGCAAATTTTGGTAACTGCTTTAAAATCTCTTCAGCATCTTTATCCTTAACCATACCAAAAACAATATGCAGTTTTTCATAGGTTAAATGTTCAAGAGAAGACCTTACTTCAACCAGCCCATTAATATTATGCGCCACATCCAGTATAACTGTAGGATGCTGGTGAATCACTTCCCACCGCCCGTGCAACCCTGTAATTTTTATTGTATTCTGCAATCCATTTCTAACATCACTTTCTGCAACATGCCAGCCAGCCTTACTTAATTGGTTAACTGCTTCCAGAACGGTTACTATATTTTTCAATTGGTAAACACCCGGAAGATCGAGTAGGTATTCAAATATTTTTCCGTTTTCATTTTGGGTTACAGAAACCTGTAAATGATGGTGAACCATTTTCCAGTCATTTACAAAATACTTTTCATCGGCAAAAAATATTTCAGCCTGTTTTTCCTTTGCAATATTTAAAAAAATATTATTGATTTTATCGTTGCTTTCCCCTACCACAAGAGTTGTTTGCTCTTTAATTATTCCAGCTTTTTCGAAGGCTATTTTTTCCAGCGAATCACCAAGTATATTCATATGGTCCCAACCAATATTTGTAATTACAGATAGTTCGGGATGAATAATATTGGTGCTGTCGAACCTGCCTCCCAAACCTGTTTCAATGATGGCAATATCAACCTGCTGAATTTTAAAATATTCAAAAGCCATTGCCACAGTTAATTCAAAAAAAGATGGCTTAATGGTTTTAGATTCCGGTAAAATCCGTTTCAAAAAATTTACTACAAAATCTTCTTCACACACCTTTCCATTCACTTTAATGCGTTCGCGAAAATCTTTCAGGTGCGGGGATGTATATAATCCTGTTTTAAACCCCGCACATTGCATAATGGCTGCGAGCATATGGCTCACCGAACCTTTACCGTTTGTACCTGCAACATGAATGGATTTAAACTGTTGTTGCGGGTTTTGTAAAGCATTACAGAGAAGAATAGTATTGGTAAGGTCTTTATTATATGCTGCTGCACCAATGCGGCTAAACATAGGCAGTTGCCTGTACAGGTAATCAATTGCATTGGCATATGTCATGCTGCAAAGTAAGGATTGTGATGGTAGAAATTTTGCACGCTGCATTTAAATTAAACCAGGTAAGTAGCACCTTCCAAAGCCAGCTGTGTATTATTAAATACAGATTTGGCTTCTTCTGCAAACATATTCAGTTTTTCATACTTGCTGCTGAAGTGGCCGATCAATAATTTTTTTGCGTTGGCTATTTTTGCAATTTGTGCAGCCTGCAATGATGTAGAATGATAGTGGCGTACAGCCTTCTCCTGCTGGTCATTTAAGTAGGTCGCTTCATGATACAGTAAATTAACATGTTTTACTATTGTGGCAAGGCTTTCCGAAAACATGGTATCGGCACAATATGCATACTTTTTAACAGGCGGTGTGGCTGCAGTGATCATTCCATTTTTTATTATCTCGCCACTTTCTGTAACGTAATCAAACCCCTCTTTTAAACTTTCAAATTTTTCATAAGGCACTTTAAAATATTTAGCTTTTTCAGGTACAATTTTCCGGGGTTTTTTATTTTCAGAAATAATAAAACCATAGCATTCTATTCGATGAAACACTTTAAAACAGGATATAACGAATTTTTCCTGTAAAGCAATTATGCCTTCTTCCTGTAAGGGATGAAATATAAGAGGAAACGGAAGCTCACTTTCTGATGCAAGTAAAATACTATCAATTATTGCCTTAAGAGGTTCGGGGGCAAATACATGCAGGGTTTCTTTTCTACCGAGTAAAGCCATGCTGGTTAAAAGGCCGGGTAATCCAAAATAATGATCTCCATGTAAATGAGAAATTAAAATGTGTGTTATTCTGCTGCGGCGAATTTTATATTTATTCATTTGCAACTGTGTGCCCTCTCCACAATCAATTAAAATAAACGCATCATTTACGGTAACTAGTTGAGAGGTGGGATGGCGGTTGTGTGCCGGAACGGCTGAGTTATTTCCAAGAATTGTAACTCCGAACATGTAGAACTTGCTTTAAGATTATCTATGCATAATACATAATTTATACCATTAATTACTTTTGAAATTGTTGTTATGCAGCATGATCGCTTAACCGTAATTTTGAAAAAATTTTTTATTTGAGCCTGCCTTCAGTTGCTGTTGTTATTTTAAACTTTAATGGAAAAGATTTTCTTCAAAAATTTCTTCCCTCTGTTATTGCAACCACCTATCCGAATGTAAGAATTGTTGTAGCTGATAATGCATCTACAGATAACAGTATTGAATTTATTCATCAGCATTTTTTAAATATTGAAGTAATAAAGCTCCCTAAGAATTATGGTTACGCAGGAGGATACAATGAAGCATTAAAATTAGTTAATGCTGATTATTTCGTGCTATTGAATTCGGATGTGGAGGTAGAAAAAAATTGGATTGAGCCTGTTATACAAGAGATGGAAAACGATTCCCAGGTAGCGGCCTGCCAGCCCAAAATAAGGTCGTTCCATAATAAAAAAATGTTTGAGTATGCTGGTGCTGCTGGTGGATGGATTGATACATTGGGTTACCCTTTTGCGCGGGGCCGGGTTTTCGATACCATGGAAGAAGACAGAGGTCAATATAATGATACAACAGGTATATTCTGGGCAAGTGGTGCAGCCATGTTTATACGGGCAAAATGTTTTAAAGAAGTGGGAGGTTTTGATGCCTCATTTTTTGCACATATGGAAGAAATTGATCTATGCTGGCGGCTACAATTATCAGGGTATAAAATTTTATTTTGCGGCAAATCTGTGGTTTACCATGTGGGTGGCGGAACGCTGCCAAAAAACAATTATAGAAAGGTGTTTCTTAACTTCAGAAATAACCTGGTAATGCTGCATAAAAATTTACCACGAAATGAAAAACGGTTTAAAATTCCTGCCAGGATAATGCTTGACTGGATATTTGCTTTTAAAAGCCTTTTCTCCGGGAAATTAAATGATGCAAAAGCAGTCTGGCGTGCGCATGCCGGGGTGATGAAATGGAAGAAAAATCAACACAAAAAAAATTTGCCGGCTTATACAAGTTTTGCCGGTTTAACCGGTGTTTCAAAAAAAGTAATTATCTGGGAGTATTTTATAAAAAACAAAAAACGATTTTCACAAATTGTTGAGGAGAACACAGTGTGATTGATGGTTACCCCTTATTTTTGTACCAATCATTTAATATATGACACACGACGCCGAAAATTACCGCGAAAAAGAATTTGGATATAATTGGGTAAACTCTTCGCGATTTTTATTTTACCTGCAGGTGTTAATATTTATGGCTTTGATATTAGGCGGGTGCTATAATTTATATACACACCGTTACAAGGGTAAACCACAGGTAGAAGTGGCTCCAAACACAACTTTCACTCCACAATACAAATAAAACCAGCGAATAATTTTTGTGGTAAGGTTCAGATTGCTAATTTCGCAGTCCTTAAAGTTCTTACAGTATAGGCGGAAGTAGCTCATTTGGTAGAGCACGACCTTGCCAAGGTCGGGGTAGCCGGTTCGAATCCGGTCTTTCGCTCCAGCAAACGACTGGTAAAGCCGGTCGTTTTTGTTTTACCGCCCTGGTGGTGGAACTGGTAGACACGCAGGACTTAAAATCCTGTTCGCCGCAACGCGAGTGCGGGTTCAATTCCCGCCTGGGGCACATAAAAAAAGCGACTTTCTAAGGGTCGCTTTTTTTATTTTAATTCAAACCGTTTTCATTGTCTGATAAAAGTCTTTTGCTGCGTTACGAAAATGCCTTTTAAGCTTAGGGTTACAACATACAGTCCATTTTGAAATTGCTTGTTACCTATCACTATTGGCTGGTTAGGTTTTAGTGAATGGGAAGCTACAACATTACCATTTAGGTTTACTAATTTAACATCATAGATATTATTGCTTTCGAAGGGTAATATATAATTTATTATTACGGACTTATTTGCTGTATATGCGGTTAAATTTCCATTTAATTCATTTTTTATAACGCCGGGAGGCATAACAGTAGCGCATTTTAATTCTTCAGAAGTAATTTTTGGTGAACTTATTGCTACCGAAGTGTTTATCAATGATTCATTCGCAACAATATAAGTTGCATTAGAAACCGACAAAAAATCTGGTGAGACCCTGGTGTTTGTTACACTGGCAGGTGTACATGCCCCCGTTACATTTCCCGAGGTGTTTGTGTGTACTACAAAAATATCTGCCAGTGTATTGCTAGGGCTTGCCGTGCTCACAAAGCAATAACCTGTAGATGTAAGTTTCAGGTCTTCTACATCAGCATCATTATAGCTGTTGAACTGGTTATAAAAATTGTCAAATTCCTTAGAAAATATTATTGTACCAGAAGAATTAAGCTTCATTAAAAATGGAAGATTTGGTGAAGACCCGGGGTAATTTGCGCCTGCTATTATTATATTATCTGCGCCATCAGTAACTACAGATCTGCCGGTTAAATCGTTGGTGGCAGTATTGGTATATTTATAACCCCAGGTAATAGCTCCCGTAGAGGTTACTTTAAATGTAAGATTATCATCACTACCCCCATCATCCCCTGTAACTACATAGCCACCGGCAGTTAATTCTGAAATGCCAAATCCAGCTGAGTATGGTGTACTAAAAAAATCATAGCTCTTACCAAAAGTTACACTACCTGTTGGGGAAAATTTAAATATCACAGGGTTACTGGTACCACCTCCAGAAATATATCCTGTTACCACGCATCCCGTGTCTTTTGTTGCCTGCATGTCCCGAAAAATATAACTATAGCCATTTGTGGGGTGCGTAATTCTTTTTTGCCATTGAATAATACCGTCCGAATTTGTTTTAATTACCACTTCTCCAAAGCCACTGAAATGGGTTGCAAGTATATAAAAAGCCGGAAGTGCGGCAGAACTGCTGTACGAAGGTTTTACCCGCAAAGGATAATTTGATGAATAAGCAGCATTTGAAAGTTTTCTGCCCCAGGTTACGGTGCCTGAATTTGTAAGCCTTACAAGGTATATGGATGAACTTGCATTTATAATAGCAATGTAACCGTTTGCAGTTCCGGTAGTGCCTCTTACGGCCTCCGCATATTGAACAAAAGAAGTCGGCTGGTTGGGAACATTAAGTTGGCGTAACCAGTCTACACTTCCATTTTTAGCAAGATGAATTATGGCAGGGTAATCTTTTCCATAAAAAGTATTGCGGTAATTGCCCCCAATAAGAAAAGTCCCATCTACCTGCTGGGTAACAGAATTACCAAATTCTCTGGGTGCCGATTTACCAATTCTGTTTTGAAATTGTTGTGCCTGTAAAGCAAAAGAAATTGCGATGCATGAGAAACATGCCAGTGTAAACTTTCGCATGGCTGATAGATTTAAAGGTTAAAAATAGATTCGTACAAAGGAAAAAACATACAGATAATTAACCGGAAAAACTGCCTATTACTTAAATTGAATTCCTACCTTATAGATAAAATTTAAAGCACTCGTTATTTTAATTTCGAAGTATATTAAAGGTAAAATTTATTGTTTAAAATAATAAGTTTAAGGGCGGGTGTTTGTAAAAAAGCCTTTGTTTTTCGGATGTAATACCATTTTATAATTAAGAATCTATTTAATAATGTTTAAAAGATTAATACCATCTCTCAATTTATAAGTGTTACCCGCCCACACCAATTTACCTGTGGTGGATTGTGGTAGGGTGATACTGATTTTCCATTTTCCTTTATTTAGCTGGTAATCCACTTTTATTAAACCTTCAGGATGTGGAACCTCCCCACTAATACTTGTAATAGAACCCAGGTGCGGTTCAATTTTTACTGATGTAAAACCTGGCGCATCACTATCAACTCCAAGTACTGTTCTGAAAAATTCAATATTAGGGCTACTGCCCCATGCGTGGCAATCAGACCGTGTATATTCTACATTAGAATCTTCTGTCCATGTAGTTAATCCCCACGCAATATTTTTTCGCCATATATCTAACCATTTTAAATAATCGTTACCCATACCTGCCTCTACTAAAGCCTGGTGTAAATAATATTTAAAATAAATTGTGCATTCAGTAAGTGTGGTGTCGGAAAGAAGTGATTTTCCAAATTCCAATTTTTCCGAATCAACTACTAAACCTGTTAATAATGCCAGTGCATTGGCATGCTGGGAAAAATGATCTTTTTCTTTCGTATCGGCATACAGGTTTTTTGCATCATCCCAATATTTTGCATGAATGGTTTCTTGTAATTGCACGGCTTTTTCTTTATACAATTTCGCATAATCTCCCATACCTAAAGAATCTTCTAATTGTGCCGCCCATTGATACGCCCACAGTAATTGAAGGTCAAGAATAGCAGAGCTTCCATCCGAGCCTTTTGGAGGTGCACCAACCCACCAATCTTTTCCATTTGCCCAGTCAACAAAAACCCAGTAAGGTGTGTTTTTTAACGACCCGTCTACTTGTTGATATCCGGCAAAAAAATCAAGGATACCTCTTACGCCATTCAACTTATTTTTTATAAAATCAGGATCATTCCTGTACATCCAGAAATCGTACAGCATGCCAATATACCATAAGGAAAAAGTAGAAATAACCTGTGTATTATGAGAGGGATACCTGCTTAATGTAAGTCCGTCTGGCAGCCTTGAATGATCGATCAGATCCAGTGCATTACGGGCAAGCCTTTCATCACCACTATAAAAATAAGAAACCATTGCCTGCACGCGTGTGTCGCCAATGTATTGCAATTGCTCGTAGTACGGGCAGTCTGTATATGTATCAAAAGCATTTAAACGTGCAGTACGCCAGCCGATATCGAGTATGTTATTTATCTCTTTGTCTTTCGTTGCGAATTGTGCAGTTTGTTTAAAAGGATATCCGGTAAATGTGCCATAAATATCATCTATTACAAGTGGTTCATTCCCGGTTGATATTTTTAATTGTAAATACCTGAATGTTCTGAAATTAAGCGTAGTAAAGGTTTGGGCATTGCTTCCGTCAGAAATTATACTGTCTAACCGCCCATAAAATAATTTGCCCTCCACATCATTGCGGTTTCCTTTTTTTCTTCCATACTGGTTAAATTCATCATACATTGATTCTGCATAACCCAGGGATACCTCTGCTTGCTTCCCCTTACTAAATTGCAGTGTTACATAAGCGTTTGTAAGATAGGTTTGGTCGAGCAACATGGTTGCGGAAGTATTGGCTGGAACAGTGAATGAAGATTTATTTGCAGGGAAAGTTGATGGAGGTATTATTCCTGTAGCTTTTCTCATAACAGGAATCCGCTGGTACTTCATTTCCATTGCTGGTAGCGGGCTTGGCACCAGCATCCATCCAAAACCATCAGACATGCCCTTTAAATTACCTGATAAAACCTGTGCTGCATCAGGCCAATCGCTGTCATTGAATTCTATAGCAGACCAGTCTTTAATTGCATGCTGCATATCAATTAACTCCCCTGTGCTGGCAGCGAAAATTCCTGGAAGGGGATGGTGCGATGAATCGCTAAAATATTTCCACGATTTATTTGTATTGATAATTTCTTCAAACTGCGTATTACCCTGCATTATGAAAGCTGTTCTAAAAGTAAACTGTGCTTCGGGCCTGTGTTCAGCCTCATTAAAAACAAGCGCTGCAAGCGTGTTTTTCCCAGCTTTTAAAAATGGGGAAAGGTCAATTGTTTCATAATTCCAATAGTAAAGATCGCCTCTTGCCGGGCCTATGGAAACAAGGGAATCGTTTACCAATAATTTATACCTGTTGTCTGCAGAAATATGAACGATAAAAGAATCTGGCTTTTTATCCAGATCAATACTTTTTCGAAAGTAGTAAACTCCGTAATTCCTGCCATTGTCGTTTTGACCGGCGATCCATTGCGCATTCCAGTTTTTTTGGGCTGGTTGTACAATAGAAAATTGCGCATCCATATTTCGGGAATAAAGAAAAATGAGGGTAAAAGAAAAGAAAAACTTTATAAAATAAGATGGTTGCATAGACGCTTTTTATATGTAGATATTATAGAGTCACCTTTAATTTTATTAACCCTACAATATGAATGTAAATTTTTTGTGGTTACTTAGTAATAAAAAATAACACCTTATAAAACTTGAAAAAGGATTGGATTTTTTCACCAGCAATTTCAATATTTTGAAACGTTTTTCGCTTACTTTAGATTATTAATTAAATAACAATTGCCATGTCATCTAACAGAAGAAATTTTCTAAAAAAATTCGGGGGGTCGGCTTTGCTGCTATCAGCCGGTTCGCTCCGTAGCCTTGCGGCTCAGCAAAAAGCAGAAGAAATTATTTTACAAAGGGAAAAGCGCATTTATGCCAATGATAAAATAAGGATAGCCGGCATTGGGATGGGCATTATGGGCTTTAACGATGTAAATACCGCACGAAAAGTTCCTGGTGTTGAAATGGTTGCTGCATGCGACCTGTATGATGGCAGGCTGCAACGCTGCCGGGAGGTATATGGAAAAGAACTTTTCATCACCAAAAATTATAAAGAAATCTTAGACCGGAAAGATATAGATGCGGTGATCATTGCCACCAGCGATAACTGGCACAGCAAAATTGCCACAGAAGCCATGCTCACTGGTAAAGCGGTGTATTGCGAAAAACCCATGGTTAAAGAAATTAGTGAAGGGCACGGCGTTGTAAAGACACAGCAGAGTACCAAAGCAATAATGCAGGTTGGCAGCCAGCGCGTTAGCAGCCTTGCATTTGCAAAAGCAAAGGAGTTGTATAAGGCGGGCGAAATAGGTATGATCAATTCCGTACAGGCATCCTTCGACAGGCAAAGTGCACTCGGGGCATGGCAGTACACCATACCGCCAGATGCATCTCCCCAAACTGTTGACTGGGAAACCTTCCAGGCTCCTTCAAAATCTAAACATCCATATTCCGACGACCGCTTTTTCAGATGGAGAAATTATCGCGAATATGGCACCGGTGTAGCGGGTGATCTTTTTGTGCACCTGCTTAGCGGTATTCATTTCATAACAGATTCTAAAGGACCATCAAAAATTTATGCTATAGGAGATACAACTTTTTGGAAAGATGGACGCAATGTTCCGGATGTAATGACGGACCGTAATGGAGTATCCAGCTTCTGCTGAGCACCCTTCTTTCCAGGTATCCCTGCAGGTGAATTTTATAAGCGGGGAGGGAGATAAAGGCGTAACCAAATTAACAGGCAGCGAAGGTGTAATAGATTTTAACTGGGGTGGTTTTACCATTCGCAGAAGTAAAATGCCCAAGGCACCTGGTTATGGAGGATGGGACAGTTATTTTACCTACCCCGATGCTATGCAAAAACAAATAGCAGAAGAATACCATAAAAAATATTCTAAGGAAGATGAACAGGCTCCCAAACTAACAGATATAACTTATAAAGAACCTGAAGGGTATGATGAGCACCTGGATCACTTTACTAACTTTTTCGATTCAATAAGAAATGCCAGGCCTGTTGTTGAAGATGCTGCGTTTGGTTTTAGGGCAGCAGCACCATGCCTTGCATGCAACGACAGCTATTTTCAAAACAAAGTAATTAACTGGGACCCGGTTAATATGAAGATCGTTTAGTTACAGTATGCCTTCATCTGCAAAACTGTAATAACCTTCATCACTTACAATAATGTGATCTAGCACTTTAATATCGAAGTACTGCGATGCCTCTTTTATTTTTTCGGTAAGTTCTTCATCCTGGCGGCTGGGTTTTAAACTGCCGCTGGGATGATTATGGCAAAGTACAATGCTTATCGCATCATGTTCCAGTGCTTTTTTTAAAATTATTCTCGGGTCGGCAACCGTGCCTGTTATTCCACCTTCACTTATAATTTCATAATGTTTTACCTGTTTGCGCTGATTTAAAAATACTACTGCAAAAACCTCATGTTTTTTATCTTGTAATTTAGCTTCAGATATGCGGCAAGGTCCTGCTGCGTGTAATAATGTCTCTTTATTTTCATGCCATGTTCCGTCTTACTGCCCAATTCAAGTGCTGCAGCAATAGTTATTGCTTTGGCAGGCCCAATACCTTTTATCTTTAAGATTTACCATTTCTTTTACAGAAAGTTTCCCAAGCTTTTGTAAATTATGATCAGTATTCTGCTAAGAGTTCTTTAGCAAAGATCAACAGCACTTTTCTTTCGGCCATTATTAATAAGAATGGCAAGCAATTCTGAATTACTCAGGGCGTCAATTCCCTTTAACAGCATTTTTTCCCTCGGGCGGTCATCTTCGCCCAATTTTTTATGGAGTGCTTTTCCATACTTAAAATTTATCAATAACCAAATTAAAATTTCTATTGCTAATTTTTATCTTCGCCGCACATTAACGGAGTAAATATGAAACCCTCAATAAAGATTTTTTCAGGTACAGGTTCTCAAGATGCTTGCAGAAAAAATTGCAAAGCGATTTGGCGCTGCTTTAGGAAAGATAAATATTCAGAAATTTAGCGATGGAGAAATTCAGCCGGTTTTTATGGAAAGTATAAGGGGCGATTATGTTTTTCTGATTCAAAGTACCTATTCACCATCTGATAACCTGATGGAACTGTTGCTGATGATTGATGCAGCACGACGGGCAAGTGCTTATAAAATAGTAGTGGTAATGCCTTATTATGGCTATGCCCGGCAAGACAGAAAAGATAAACCACGGGTGGCAATAGGCTCAAAACTAATTGCCAATCTGTTAGTTGCTGCAGGTGCTAACCGATTATTACCATGGATTTACATGCTCCACAAATACAGGGATATTTTGATATACCGGTAGATCACTTGGACAGCTCTGCCATTTTTATTCCATACATTGAACAACTTAAACTTGAAAACCTTACCTTTGCCGCCCCTGATGTGGGAAGTACCAATCAGGGTACGTGAAATTGCCAGTTATTTTAATGCTGAAATGGTTATTTGTGACAAACATCGAAAACGTGCAAATGAAATTGCAAGCATGGTGGTTATTGGTGATGTGACAGACAGGGATATTAGTTCTTATAGATGATATTTGTGATACCGGCGGAACATTGGCAAAAGCAGCAAATTTATTGATGGAAAAAGGAGCAAGAAGTGTAAGAGCACTTATGTACTCACCCGGTTTTAAGTGGAAATGCTTACGAAAATATTGAAAATAGTGTGTTGGAAGAATTGGTGGTTTGCGATACAATTCCCTTAAAAGCGAAAGTTCACTAAAATTAAAGTTCTTTCTGTAGCCGATCTTTTTGCAATTGCAATTCGAAATGCTTACGAAAACAGAAGTATTACCAGTCTGTTTATTCATTCTCAGTTGAAAGCTAAAAGGGCGAAGAAAGTTGACGAAAGGCGATCAATAGCAACTTAAATTTTAAACAATCATATAAAAAATGAAAACAATTACAATCGAAGGACAACTGAGGACCGAAATGGGCAAAAAAGCCACCCGCCAACTTCGCTCTCAGGAACTGGTGCCTGGTGTAATTTACGGGGGTGCTCAGGAAGTGAATTTTTCTGCTCCTGCAAAGGCTTTTAAGCCTATCGTTTACACCGCGAATTTATGCAGGCTGAAGTAAATGTAGACGGTAGCAGCTACACACTGCATTTTAAAAGATCTGCAGTTTGATAAAGTAACCGATGAACTACTGCACGTTGATTTTTTAGAACTGGTAGAAGACAAAAAAGTGGTTGCCAACCTTCCCTTACATTTAACAGGTGTATCCAGCGGTGTTAAAGGCAGGTGGTAAACTGGTTACTAAAATGAAATCTTTAAAGGTAAAACCTACCCAAACGACCTGAAGGAAGCCATTGAAGTTGATATTACAAATCTTGAATTAAACGGAAATATTCGGGTTGAAGATGTAAAAGCAGAAAATATGGAAATTTTGAACTAGTCCACGAATTCCAATTGCATCTGTTGTAATGACCCGCCAGTTGAAGCAGGAAGAAGCAGCAGGCGGAACAGCAGCAGCACCTAAAGCAGCAGCTGCGCCTAAGGCAGCCGCAGCGGCAAAAGCCCCGGCAGCAAAAGAAGAAAAGAAAAAGTAAGCTTATTTTAAAATTTAAGAAAGCCCCGCAAAAACGGGGCTTTCTTATTTGTATTTTTCAAGCAAAAGAAGAAATTTTTTTTATCTAAATTACGCGCAATGAAGAGGTTTTTAATTGCCGGGCTTGGAAATATTGGTGCCGAATATGCCCATACCCGGCATAATGCAGGGTTTGATGTGGTAACAGCATTTGTATTAAAACATGGCGGTGTCTTTTCAATAGGCCGGCTTGCAGAGATCGCCGAGGTTAAGGTAAAAGGCAAGACTTTTTTTTGCATAAAACCTACGACCTATATGAATGAAAGTGGTAAAGCCTTTAAGTACTGGCTTATAAAAGAAAACATTGATATAGAAAATACCCTGACTATTGTGGATGACCTTTCTATACCCTTAAACAAAATAAGGATACGACCCGGTGGAAGCGATGGAGGACACAACGGCCTGCGAAGCATACATGCAGCCATAGAAACAACGGAATATCCCAAACTTCGCTTTGGTATTGGTAATAACTACCCGCGTGGCATGCAATCAGAATATGTATTAGGTAAATGGAATATCGAAGAAAGACCCCTTGTATTACGTAAAATTCATTCATGTGTTGATATAATAGAAGCATTCGGAAATTTTGGTATAGAAAGAACCATGAACTTATTTAACACTAAACCCTTCATCTGAATTGCAGAAAGTATCAGACTTTTAAATTGCTAAAAAATTAAGTTATATTTGTTAAGCAGCCTTAACACTTTAAATTAAATAAGTACCAAATTGCATCTATGAAAATATTCTGTGTAGGTAGGAATTATCTTTTACATGCAAAAGAGTTAAATAATGCAGTACCTGAAGAACCTGTGATATTTTTAAAGCCAAAAAGTGCGCTTTTACAAAATTCCGTTCCCTTTTATTACCCAAGTTTTACCAATGAACTTCATTACGAAGCAGAACTTGTTTTAAAAATTTCTAAAAATGGCAAATACATCACAGAAAACCAGGCGAATAAATATTATAATGCCATTACAGTTGGCATAGATTTTACTGCCCGGGATGTTCAAAACGATCTTAAAAAAAATGGGTTACCCTGGGAAAAAGCAAAAGCCTGGGATAATTCTGCCATAACCGGCACATGGTCCCCCATTACCCCGCAAATGCTTTCAAATCCCATTAATTTTTCTATGCAGCTTAATGGAGAAACCGTTCAAAAAGGAAATAGCGGAGAAATGCTTTTTTCTTTCGATAAGATTATTTCAAATATCAGCCAGTATTTTGCAATAAACATTGGCGATCTGATATTTACCGGAACCCCTGCCGGTGTAGGTGAATGCGTAGTAGGTGATGTGCTAACCGGCTACCTCGAAGACACTGAAGTATTTAAACAGACTATTAAATAGTCATTAGTTTTTATGGCTTTGTTACAGATATTTGCCGAATGCTTGACCATAAGATTGCCGGGCGCGCATTTAATTTAATGACAACCGCCCGTTTCATGGGCGACATTTATGAAAATAACCGGCAAATTTGCCGGTATGTACATTCCACTTCAAGAGGGCACGAAGCTATTCAAATAGCAACAGGTTTGCAGTTATTGCCATGCGATTTTGTTTCGCCGTATTATCGCGATGATAGCTTAATGCTCTCCCTGGGCTTTACGCCTTATCAATTAATGTTACAACTGCTGGCAAAAAAAGACGACCCTTTTTCGGGTGGGCGCTCTTACTATTGCCACCCGGGCAGCCGGGAAAAAGGTAAGCCCACGATAATTCACCAGAGCAGTGCAACGGGCATGCAGGCAATACCCTCAACCGGTATTGCACAGGGTTTACAATACCTTGAATTAGTAATGCCAGAAAAACTGTATTGTGGCGATGCTGGTGAAAAACCCATTGTTATCTGCAGTTTTGGTGATGGAAGTATAACCGAGGGGGAGGTTAGTGAGGCTTTTCAGTTTGCAGTGCTTAAGCAGTTACCTGTTGTATATTTAGTTCAGGATAATCAATGGGGTATAAGTGTAACCGCCCCTGAGGCCCGGGCAATGAACGCTGTAGAATATGCAAGGGGTTTTAAAGGCCTGCATGTATTACAAACTGATGGAAGCAATTTCTCTGAAAGTTATTTAATCATGCAGCAGGCGATTGCTTATGCCCGCAACCATCGAAAACCTGTTTTGGTTCATGCAACTGTACCTTTATTGGCACACCATACAAGTGGTGTAAGAAAAGAATTTTACCGAAGCAAGGAGGATCTTGAAAAACATGCTGCAGATGACCCCTATCCAAAACTTGAAAAATATTTATTGAACAATGGATATTCATCCGGTCAATTGGAAATACAAAGGCAAACGATAGTACAAGAAGTAACTGAAGATTTTAACCGGGCTGTATCTTCTGAAGACCCCTTAATTGAAAATGTTTCTGATTTTGTTTTTAATGAAACCCCAGTAAAAGAAGAGCTGGGCGAAAGATCTCCTGCGGGAGGAGAAAAGGTAATAATGGTTGATGCTGCCCTTCATGCCATTGAAGAGTTAATGCATAAACATCCTGAATGCATTTTATTCGGGCAGGATGTTGGTAAAAGACTGGGCGGGGTATTTCGTGAAGCAGCAACCCTTGGTGAAAAATTCGGTGATCACCGGGTATTTAATACGGCCATACAGGAAGCTTATATCATTGGCTCAACCGCTGGTTTATCCGCCATCGGCATAAAACCAATTGTGGAGGTTCAGTTCGGTGATTACATTTACCCCGGATTAAATCAACTCGTTAGTGAAATTGCAAAATCCTGTTACCTCACATGCGGAAAATTTTCTGTAGGCATGATACTCAGGGTACCCGTGGGTGCTTATGGCGGTGGCGGACCTTACCATAGTGGTTGTGTTGAAACCACCCTTCTTTCAATAAAAGGCATTAAAATTTGTTACCCTGGTAATGCGGCAGATATGAAAGGATTAATGAAAGCTGCCTATTATGATCCCAACCCGGTTGTTATGCTAGAACACAAAGGATTGTACTGGAGTAAAGTGCCCGGTACAGATGAAGCAAAAACTATAGAGCCGGATGGTGATTATATATTGCCCTTAGGTAAGGCAAATATTATTTTACAAGCTGCCGAACGAAAATTAAAGAACGGTGAATCCCTGGTTATTGTCACTTATGGCATGGGGGTTTATTGGGCTAAAGCTGCTGCAATAGATTTTGAGGAACAGATTGAAATTATAGACCTGCGTACCTTATATCCTTTAGATGAAGAAACTATATTCGATAGCGTAAAACGCCATGGAAAATGTCTGGTAATTACAGAAGAACAGCAAACCAATTCATTTGCAGAAGCTTTGGCGCACCGTATAACAAACAATTGCTTCGAATATTTGGATGCGCCGCGTGGAGGTTATCGGTTCTCTTGACCTGCCGGCGGTGCCCATTAATATTCAGCTCGAGGCAACCATGCTTCCAAACGCTGAAAAGGTTTCGCAAAAAATTGCCCAAATACTTGCGTATTAAATAATACTTCAATGCAGTAAACTGTCATTTTTAAAAAATGATATTTCCGGTACATTGTTTTCTGTAATTTATTCCGGAAATTTGCCGAATCCTGCCTGCAAAGTCTGTTTACCATCGTTTTATCGGATGATTATGTATCGGTAAAAGACATTTCTTATATAATTTCTATTTGAAAGGCGCATTAATAACCTGTACGCACCATGAAAACTATTCTTACAATCGATTCTTACTATATCTTTAGTCCTCCAATATCTTCTTTTATGAAAAACTATACCCTCCTAGGCGTGTTTTTTATGCTTTTTTGCCTGCCCAAGAGTTGGTCGCAGGATGCGCATTTTTCTCAATTTTTCGAGGCGCCATTATTACGTAATCCATCATTGGCCGGTTTATTTGCAGGTGATATCAGGTTTCAGGCCGTATACAGAAACCAGTGGGGCAGCGTTACGGTACCCTATCAAACCACCTCTCTTAATTTTGAATATAAACAGCCGATCGGTGGAAGCCACGATTTTATAACAACCGGAGTACAGGTGCTGCATGATAAAGCTGGCACCACCAATTTTACCACTACCAATGTATTACCGGCCATCAATTATCACAAATCTTTGAATGGGTCAAAAAGCAAATACCTTTCTTTAGGTATGATGGGTGGCTATGTACAACGGAAAATTGACCGGTCTAAAATTACTACCAACAACCAGTTTGATGGTGCAGGTTATAACCCCTCTTTAGCCGATGGGGAAACACTAACCCAGTTCAGTTATCATTACTGGGATGGAAGCGTGGGAGTTTCCTACAATTCATCCATTGCCGGGAATGAACTGGCAAATTATTTTTTTGGGGTTGCCTATCATCACTTTAACAGGCCTGTAAATTCTTTTTACGAAAATCCGCCGGTCGAGTTAAATCCAAAGTGGGTTGCATCGGGCGGTGTACGATTTCCTTTAAATGAGTTCTCTTATTTTACCATGCAGAGCGATTACAGTATTCAGGGAGATTATAATGAAATAATTGGCGGGGCAACTTTCTCCAGAAAATTTGGCGGGGAATATGGCGACCAAAATTATACGCTGCATCTTGGTGGATATATGCGGTGGAAAGATGCCTTTATACCTGTTCTTAAATTAGATTATAACCCTTTCTCGGTTAGTTTTAGTTATGATGTTAATACCTCCGAATTAAAATCGGCAAGCCAGGGACGCGGCGGGCTAGAGGTGGCAGTTACTTACGCGGGATTTTTAGACAGGGATAATTCTACCCGCGACGCGGTGCTTTGTCCTGTTTTTTAATTGTTAAAAACATACTTTAACCATTCTCACCATAATCCAATATCATTATTTAAAAAACTTTTAATAATTTTACTATGACGATGAATACATCTCTACCTAATAATAAATTACATACATTAAAACTTTTAGTGCTTACTGTATGCTTTGTGTTCAGCAGTCTTGTTCATGCTGGCAGCGGGGACAGATCTTTAATTGACAAGCAGGCAAAGGTTGTAAAATGTTATCCCAATCCAGCCATATCGTTTGTAAACTTTGAATTTCCTACCAACCTTATTTCATCAAACAGTTCTATATTAATTTATAGTTTCTCCGGGAAGAAGATGTATGAAAGTATTGTGAACAGTGGAAAGATTACGGTTACACTTAATAATGATTATTACCGGGGTGTTTATGTTTACCAGTTGAGAGATAAAGCCGGGAAAATATTAGAAACAGGGAAGTTTCAGGTGGCAAAATAAAATTATTTTTATTAAGAAAAAAGGAACACCGATTGTGTTCCTTTTTTTTATGCCTTTTATTTAAAAAATATACTTACCAGCCGCCGCTTGCTCCTCCGCCGCCACTGCTTCCACCGCCAAAACCACCGAAGCCGCCTCCTCCAAAACCACCTCCCCCAAATCCGCCACCACCAAACCCGCCACCACGGCTTCCACCCCCAAGAAACAATAAAGGCCAAAGTGAGCTTGCCCCACGCCTGCCATACATTCCTCCTCTTTTGCCTCCTTTTCCGCCACCTCTTCCGAGAAAAAGAATGAGAAGTACAATAATCAGTAAAATAGAAAAAATTGAGCCGCCACCCTCTTCACCGTCGTTTCTTTGGCGGGGGTCTTTATATTCACCGGCGGCAGCTTTTCCGAGGTTCTCAATCGCTTCAGCAAAGCCCCGGTAATAATTACCTTCCCTAAAGTTGGGTGCCATATCGTTTTCAATAATGCTTTTCGCCGTTATATCGGGTATGGCGCCTTCCAGCCCATAACCTACTTCGATCCTTATTTTATTTTCACCTTTTGAAACAAGAATAAGAACTCCATTATTATTTTTACTTCCACCTATACCCCACTCGCGAAATAATTTTAAAGAGTAGTCTTCAATGGCATAATCATTCAGAGTAGGTATGGTTACAATACTAATTTGGTTTGATGTACTGTCGTCCAGTGCAACCAAATGCGCTTCCAGAATTTGTAACTGTTCGGGAGAAAGCAGGTGTGCTGCATCTACCACCAACCTTGGGGGGTTAGGTTTTGGCAGTACATTTTGCGCCTGCGTTAAAATACCAAGGAATAAAAAAACGATGGCAATTAATTGCTTCATTATTTATATAAGGCATCCATTAATGCCATTTTATCTGCCAAAGGCTATTTGGTCTGGCAATTCATTTTTATCGATCTTTTCATCATATGGAAAAAAAGAACTTAATGCTTCGCCAATTTCATAGATCACCTGTATTAAACCTTCAGCATAATTATTTTTATTGAATTGCTGTAACATTATACCAGCTTCTTTTTGCCAGAATGCGGCACCAGCTTTTTCAAATATTCCCTTATCTGCATAAAGGGCTAACTGCCTGTCTTGCATGGCAACATAAACCAATACAGCATTTCTCAACTGGGTTTCCTCCATCTTTAAACCAAAGAATATTTCTTCTGCCCGATCCAGCGGATCCACAAACCTGCACTTATTTTCTATGTGCACCCTTATTTCGCCACTGGTACGTGTTTCTGCAATCTGAATGGCCTCGACAATAGAAGCTTCTTCTTCATCAGAAAAAAACTTTACCGGTTTACGTTTAAAGATGGAAAACATCTATGTTATTTACTTTATATTAAAATTAATATCTGGTGCTTTTTCACTGCCTGCATCAGCTTTATAATAAGCTTTTGCATCATAACCGAACAAGCCTGCAAACAAATTGTTGGGGAAACGTTTTACCTTAAGGTTATAGTCCTGAACAGCGGTATTAAAATCGCGCCGGGCGGTGTTTATTCGATTTTCGGTGCCTTCAATTTGTGTTTGAAAATCACGGAAAGCAGCTGTTGTCTTTAGATCGGGATAAGCTTCTGCTACTGCCATTAACCGGGCAAACGCGCCCTGAAGCTGCCCCTGTGCCTGTTGATAACGCTCTAATGATGCAGGATCACTTATATCTACATTAATACTGGTTGCTCTTGAGCGCGCTTCTATAACCTCTCTAAGTGTTGATTTTTCGAAATTGGCAGAACCCTCTATAGTTTTAATAACGCTATTATACAAATCTGTTCTACGCTGGTAATTGGTCTCTACATTGCTCCATGCATTTTGCACCTGCTGATCGCTTGTTACAAGACCGTTATAACTACTGCATCCGCAACCCCCCAAAACAACTACCAAAGCGACAATAACAATTAATGTTAAGTTTTTTGTTTTCATTTTTAAAAAAGTTTGATGGCGAAAATACAATATTAGTTTTGTACATGTTTAGAACATTTACATTTTACAACTACAGTTGTTAGCCAGCAATTTTCATTCGGCTATCTTTATATAAATTCAATTGTATGCCGTACATATTTTTAATATTTATTTTTTTAAATACAATTACATCCTGCGGCGATAAAGGCATTGCGAATAATGCGCCCGTAACCCCGAATAAAATTCATTCAACTGTTATTACAAATGGATTAAATTACCCCTGGGAAATTGTTTGGGGCCCTGATGACTTTATATGGATGACGGAACGTGGCGGAAGCATTAGCAGGGTTGATCCTTCAAATGGCGAGGTGCACCCCATAATATCAATTGAAGAAGTAAGGTCAAGAGGTGAAGGTGGCCTGTTAGGCATGGCATTACATCCAGATTTTAAAACTTCACCTTATGTATATGTAGCTTATAACTACGAAGAAAACGGCGATTACCAGGAAAAGGTTGTGAGATATACTTATAGTAACAATACCCTTGGCGATCAAAAATTATTGTTAGACGGAATAAATGCACGCGGCATACACAACGGGTGCAGGCTTGTTATTTCTGGTGACGGTAAACTTTTTATAACTACCGGTGAAACCGGAAACCGGTCATTATCCCAGGACATACAATCTTTTAATGGAAAAATACTGAGGATAAATTTAGATGGCTCCATTCCTCAGGATAACCCCTTTACAAACAGCCCTGTTTTTAGTTTCGGGCACCGTAACGCCCAGGGCTTGGTTTTTGTTGAGAGCACATTATTTTCTTCTGAACACGGTGCCAATAGTGATGATGAAATAAATATAATTCAGAAAGCTGGAAATTATGGATGGCCCAATGTTGAAGGGTTTTGCAATACGAATAATGAAAAAGAATTCTGCATAGCGAACAATGTAGTGGAGCCTATTAAAGCCTATACCCCTACCCTTGCAGTTTGTGGTTTAGATTATTATAACGCGGATTTAATTGATGGCTGGAAAAATTCGTTGTTGCTTTGTACGTTAAAAGAAAGCAAACTGCTTGTTTTAAAACTAAATAATGCAAAAACAACCATTGAATCATCAACTGAATATATACATGATGCGTATGGCAGGCTGCGCGATGTGTGCATTGCACCTTCAGGAGAAGTTTACGTATGCACAAGCAATGGAAGAAACGATGTAATTATTAAACTGGAAAAGAATTAGGGTATGTTTTATGCGTTAATATTTTTAAGCTGACCCGGCAACACTTTCAATTCCCCTATTTTTGCCCCCTCTAAAAAAGGGCAACTATAACAAATGATCAGCAGAAGAAATATACGGGTTAAAGTGATGCAGGTTCTGTACATGTTAAGCTCTTCAGACCGAAATGATGCAGCGCTTGGAACACGAATTTTGCGAACCCGTTTAGAAGAAAGTAATAAACTGTTTATTTATCTTCTGCACTTTATTATAAAGGTTGCTCAATATGCCGAAACAGATGCCAAAATGCGGGCTTCCAAACACATTGTTACAGCCGAAGACAGAAATGTGAACATGAAGATCATGGGTAATTTATTGTTGCAGCGTATTCTAATCAGTAAATTTTACAAAAGCATTGAAGACAGCATGTTTGATTTTGAAGAAACCAATCTGCAGGCAAAAAAAATTTACCAGGCACTTGTTGCATCCATAGAATATCAACGATATATATCAAACCCGGAAAGAGTAAAGGCTTCTGAAAACGAACTAATAAAATTTATTTTTCAGGACCTTATGCTTCCCAACGAAAATTTTCTAGCTCACATAGAAGAGCATTTCACCAATTGGGACGATGACGCTGAATTACTAAACCAACTTATGCTCAATTTTCTTCAAAAACCAGATGCAGCAAACTTCGACCTGTTGCTCGGAGAAGAAAAATGGAACTTTGCAAAAAATCTATTGCAAACAGTAATAGAAAAAAGAGATTTTGTAAAAGAGATGATCAATCCCCGGTTAAAGAACTGGGACCCTGACCGTATTGCTCAACTGGATATGATCATTATGCAGATGGGTGTATGTGAATTTTTGTTTTTCGAAACCATCCCGCCAAAAGTTACTATTAACGAATATATAGACCTTGCAAAAGAATACAGTACCCAACAAAGCGGCCAATTCGTAAATGGTATTTTAGATGGCATTCACAAAGAATTGTTAGCTACCGATAAAATTCACAAAATTGATTTTAAAAATTAAATGGCACTACCATAACCTTTACATTTGCAAACAATTTTTGAGATGAAAAAAGTATTTTTATTATGCATTCTTGTTATTTCACTTGCGTTTATTCTACAGGCGTGTAACAATAATGCTGAAGAAAAAGTTACAGATGTAAACCGTGTTTTTTCCGATTCAACTAAATACACTACCGTTCAGTGGTTAGATACAGTTAAGAATTTTGGCACCATAACTATGGGTGAAAAAATTAAGATAACATTCCGTTGCCTTAACACCGGTGAAAAGCAATTATTTCTCTCCGATGTGCGCCCTTCCTGCGGTTGCACGCTTGCAGAATATACCAAAGAGCCTATACCCCCTGGTAAAGAAGGAAAAATTGTAGCAGAATTCGACAGTAATAAAAGCCATCCCGGCAAACTTACAAAAACCATTTACGTTCATACAAATACAAAAAACAGCACGCCGCCATACCTTATTTTTACCGGTGAGATAATAAGGGATGAAAGCAGTGCTGATTCAACATCTAATAAACATTCATAACAAAAAGTAGTATATAAAATGACAGCATTAAATGCAATTCTGCTTATGGCACCCCCAAGTGGCGAACAAGGAAACAGTAGTTTTTCACTCATAATAATGGTTGCCATTATGGTGGTATTCTGGTTATTTATGATCAGACCACAGGCAAAAAAAGCTAAAGAGCAGAAAAAATTTATTGAAAATCTTCAAAAGGGAGACCGTGTTGTTACCATTGCAGGCATACACGGTACAGTAAATAAAATTAATGAAGACAATACCCTGCAACTGGAAACCAGCCCCGGAAGTTATATAAAGTTAGAAAGGAGCGCCATTAGCCAGGAGTGGACTGCTCAAATAAATAAACCTGTTGTAGAAACAGAAAAAAAATAAGGTTGAAAAACATGATTAAATCCGAAATTAGAAACGATTTCGGATTTTTTTATTTGAAATATTTATGATTAAAGTCGGATTGACCGGTAGTATGGGCAGTGGAAAAACCACAGTATCCAAAATATTTAAAACTTTGGATATTCCCATATTTTATGCTGATGATGAAGCCAAAAGACTGATGGGTGAAGATGAGAATTTAGTGAACGCCATCACAAGCCTTTTCGGGCACAATGCATATATAAATGGTGTATTGAACAGAAATTATATTGCCGGCATCGTATTCTCTGATAAAGAAAAACTACAAAAATTAAATGCAATCGTTCACCCTGTAACCATAAAAGCAGCAGAAACCTGGATGAATGCTCAAACCGCACCCTACGCTATTAAAGAAGCAGCTTTACTTTTCGAAGCGGGTGCTGCAGAAAAATTGCAGGTCATTATTGGGGTTCATGCACCGCACGACCTTCGCTTACAACGAATTATGCAACGGGATGGTGCCACTCCAGAACAATTCTTAAACAGGGAAAGGAATCAAATGGAGGAAGAAGAAAAATTGCAAAAATGTGATTTTGTTATTTTGAATGATGAAAAAGCCATGCTTCTTTCACAGGTTTTGGCCATTCATGAAGCTTTGTTAATGCGGTCCGCCAATTAAAGCTTGCTAGGCGAGTAAAAATTCCAGTCTTTTCCTTACCTTTGCCGCCCATTTTATTACACACTTAAAAATAACCAGGGAATGAGCAATTATGAATTGATGGTGATTTTTACCCCTGTGCTTTCTGATGATGACTTTAAAGCCGTTCAGAAAAAATACACGGACTTCATGTTCAGAACATGAAGGAAGTATAGCACACAGCAATCCGTGGGGGTTAAAATCACTGGCGTATCCTGTAGAGAAAAAAACCACAGGTATTTACTGGGTTTTAGAATACAGCGCGCCAACCAGCTTCAATGAAAAGTTGAAAATTCAGCTTTTACGTGATGAGCAGGTGATGCGTCACATGATCACTGTACTCGATAAATATGCCGTGGAGTACAATGCAAGAAAAAGAGAAGTGGCATACCTACTAAAACTGAAAAAACGGAGGAGGTATAATTAATGGCAAAATCAAATGAAATAAAGTATCTCACTGCCATCAAGCAGGAGAAACCTAAAGAAGAAATTCTGCCGTTTTAAAAAGTACGGCATTAAATACATTGATTATAAAGACGTAGAGTTTCTAAAGAAAGTTCATTAATGAACAGGGTAAAATTCTTCCTCGCCGTTTTCCGGCAATTCTTTAAAATATCAGCGTAAAGTGAGTGATGCGATTAAAAAAGCACGTCAGATGGCATTACTGCCGTACGTTACAGATTTATTGAAATAGTCTTTAAACAGGAAAAAGCGAATCAATACCATGCAGGTAATATTAATACAGGATGTAGATAATCTTGGTGGTGCACAATGATCTTGTAACTGTAAAAAACGGTTATGCCCGTAATTATCTTATTCCGCAGAAAATTGCTATCGAAGCAAGGCCACCAACAGAAGGCTTAGAAGAAAAGTTAAGGGTTCAGGCAAAAAAGAAGCAGCAGTACTTGCAGAAACCAATAAAGTAATTGAGGTATTAGGAAGTCTCCCGTTATCTATTGGTGCTAAAACAGGTACAAGCGGTAAAATTTTTGGTAGTGTTACTCCCTTGCAGATTAGCCGCGCCATTCAAAACCAGAAAGGTTATCTAATAGATCGCAAACGCATTTCTATTGAAAATGATGTAAAGGAATTAGGTACTTATAAAGCTTCTATTGACTTTGGTAATGGTAATGTTACCGAAGTTGAATTTGAAGTGGTTTCCGAATAACTTTTCTTGATAAAATATTAAAGGCAACTTTTAAAGGTTGCCTTTTTTTATTTATGAAACCTGCTATCAACGTTTGCCAAATAACAAACTTCCAACCCGCACCATATTGCTGCCCTCTTCTACTGCCAAAGCATAGTCATCGCTCATACCCATAGAAAGTATAGAAAAAGAAATATTGCCAGCGGTATTCTGCCGGTAGGCATCATACAATTTTTTCAGGTGCTTAAATTCACCTCTAACTTTATTTTCATCATCAGTAAAGGTTGCCATGCCCATTAATCCTTTTACCTGTATAAATGATAAAGGTTGTTGCAGTAATTGTTGCATAACATCTTTAAGTTCATTTTCATCCATGCCGTATTTTGTATCTTCGGTAGCAATATGTATCTGCAACAGGCAATCTATTATGCGGTTTAATTTTTTGCCATGTTTATTTATTTCTTTAAGCAATTTGTAACTGTCTACACTTTGAATAAGGTGAATATAGGGAGCTATATATTTCACCTTATTGCTCTGCAGGTGGCCGATAAAATGCCAGTGAATATCTGCAGGTAATTCAGGTTGTTTGGCAACTAATTCCTGTACATAATTTTCCGCAAAATGCCGGTGCCCCAAATCATACAAAGCTTTTACTTCCTGAATGCTGCGAACTTTGGTAACTGCCACCAATTGCACCGGCTTGTTTTTAAGTTCATTAGAAAGTGCAGCGTAGGCATTTTTATTTACAGGCATTTTTCGTTCATTTTTTTAGTTAGTGCAAGGTATTCAATCAATAGCGCCTTATTGTATGCAGAACAGTAATGATAGAACATCAAAACATTTTTATTGGTAAGTAACTGTTTATAGGGTTGTGAAAAGTAAGATGGAATATTTCCCGTAAAAAAGCACAAGTCACTTTGTTCCGTTTTCTCTTTTATAAGGTCCCATTCGTGGGTTGGTATAACAAGGCCCTGCTCACCAAGCTTGATTAACGCAGAAGATAAAATAACCTTTTCCAAAAGATCGCCTGATGTTTTTAATTGATCTTTCGTATGCTTTATTATTAACGGTTTAATTTCTTCCAGCTCCTTTATTTGTTTTACTTCCATCAGCCGCGTAATGTGATATAAAATAATTGAAGGTTTTGCGTAATAGGGTGAAATGATAGCAGGGTGTTTTATAATATCTCCATTTTTAATACTTAACAAAATCATGTGCAGTGCCGAGCTGTCTGCGCCCGTCCATTTTAAATCATAGTGTTGAACAAAAGACAACACATTGCATAACACAGATACATCAAAGACAACCGGGAAATTCTTACCAAACCAGGTAGAGTATGTGTTATATTTTCTGTACCGCCTGAAGGTTGTTTTCAGTTCATTCCCGTTGTTTATATAAAGCTGCATCAACTCATGCACCGAATCTGCGGTTGCGGTTGATGCATTATTGGCAAGTAGTGCGAGTACGGTATCGTCCATATCATCTGGTAAAGCAGCGTCTTTTTTTATTTTTCCAATCCACCAGGTATAGGGAAAATTGAATGCAGTATCGGTTCTCCAGAAATTGTATGTAGGCCGTCCCTTCTGATTTTTAAAATGAAGGGATGCCTGTTGTGTTTCAGAATTAATTTCTTCAATAAGAATTTTATCCCTGTCTGATAAAATATTCTTTAGTGAAAGCAGCGTATAACTAATCAATCCATTAAAAAATATATTGTTATCCCTTTTTTGCTCATTATAAAAGGGTGCGTTCGATATATAGGATGGAAAAATGCCCGGCAAAAAATGTTGACCGTTATGTTGTTGTTCCTCCCGCAGTTCGGTTAATAGTTTATTGATCAGGCTGTCCTGCCCATGCAGCGTGCACAGGCAGTTAATCAGAATTAATGTAATTATAATTGATCTTGCCACGGCCTCAAACTTAATCCAAACACTTTAAACAAATGAAGTGGTATGTTCCCAACCTTTTTTACCCATATTTGTTATGATTATATTAACTAGGTAATTTCTCCCTGCTTTGCCTGCTGAAAGTAAAAAGTTACCTTTGCTGATTATTTTTAAACTTAATATATGTCTCAAACGCTGTCAAATGTTGATCTAACCCTTCCCTACAAAGTAAAAGATATAAGTCTTGCACCCTGGGGTCGTAAAGAAATTAAATTAGCGGAAGCAGAAATGCCCGGCTTAATGGCGCTTCGCGAAGAATATGGTGCAATCAAAGCCATTAAAAGGCGCTCGCATTGCAGGTTGCCTTCACATGACCATTCAAACCGCGGTTTTAATTGAAACACTGATAGAACTGGGTGCAGAAGTTCGTTGGTCTTCCTGCAATATTTTTTCAACGCAAGATCATGCTGCTGCAGCTATTGCAGCAGCCGGTATCCGTGTTTTTGCCTGGAAAGGACAAACAATAGAAGAAGCTGACTGGTGCATTGAACAAACATTGTTTTTTGGAGATACAGACAGCCCCTTAAATATGATCCTGGATGATGGTGGTGACCTCACCAATATTGTTCTTGATAAATACCCTGAGCTTATACAACATTTAAAAGGTTTGAGCGAAGAAACAACAACAGGTGTGCACCGTTTATATGAGCGCATGGAAAAAGGCACACTGCCCATCCCCGCTATTAACGTGAACGATTCTGTAACCAAATCTAAATTCGATAATAAATACGGTTGTAAAGAATCGCTGGTAGATGCAATTCGCCGCGCTACAGATGTAATGATGGCTGGAAAAGTTGCTGTTGTTGGTGGTTATGGAGATGTGGGTAAAGGTTCTGCAGCATCTTTACAAGGTGCAGGCTGCAGGGTTATCGTTACCGAGATAGATCCCATTTGTGCATTACAGGCAGCAATGGATGGTTTTGAAGTTAAGAAAATGAATGATGCCGTTAAAGAAGCGGATATTATTGTTACTGCCAGCGGTATGCCGCGACCTTATTACCGAAGCCCATTTCCGTTCAATGAAAGATAAGGCCATTGTTTGTAACATTGGCCACTTTGATATTGAAATCGATATGGCGTGGTTGAACAACAATTACGGCAATACAAAAGATACTATTAAGCCTCAGGTTGATCTTTATACCATTGATGGAAAGACAGTTATCGTTCTTGCCGAAGGCCGTTTGGTTAACTTAGGTTGTGCTACCGGCCATCCTTCTTTTGTAATGAGTAATTCATTTACAAACCAAATGCTGGCACAAATTGAACTTTGGACAAACCATGACAAATACGAAAACAAGGTTTACGTTTTGCCAAAACATCTTGATGAAAAAGTTGCCCGTCTTCACCTCTCAAAAATTGGTGTGGAGTTAGATGAGTTAAGCGCCGAGCAGGCAGCTTACCTCGGAATCCCGCAAAAGGGTCCGTTTAAAAGCGACCTTTACAGGTATTAATAAATATTTTTCAATAAAAAAAGCCCGGAAATACCGGGCTTTTTTTATTCCTATTATGTTGTATTAAATAAAGCCTTAAGGATGGCGGTTTGCCTTAACTCTTTTCCTTATACTTTAATATTTCGCCTGAAGAGGTTACATGAATTTTTATCTTTTCATCGCCCTTTTCTAATTTAATATCGTATTTCTTTCCGCCTTTATATTCTTCTTCGCCAACTTTTACAATGTTATATCCGCTATAAGCCTTTTCAACAGCCGATTTCACATCAGTTGGTACTTGTTCAACAGGTATATAATACATTGTTCCAATCCACTGTCCCTGCGTATCGTACCAAGCACGGTAATCATTGTCTTTGTACCTGTAATCTACCTGGAACACAGATGTATCTAGCTGTTCCTCCTGGTAAGTATCGCGATATCCATCATCCTCAGGTTTATACCTGCTCCACCGGGTATTATTCGCATCTGAGTATTTTGTTGTAAAGGAAGACCTAACGGTGGTAGGAACCATGGCAGTATCCATATCAACAGAGGTATTGTCAACTTCTGCCGTCGACTCATTCATGGTAGAGGTAGTTACTGTACTTTCGGTATCTGTCGCTTCGGGTGTGTCGTTACATGCCCATAGACCAACAGAACATATACCGCCAAAGAGAAAAACTTTTAATTGTTTCATAATATTTGTTTAAAAAGACTATAAAAAAATTGTGCCGCATTTTAAAATAAATAGCAAAAACGTTATAAATCGTCTTTTTTTTATAGGGTTTTACCCATTAAAACCGATTGCTTTAATTTGCACACATCCTAGTAAATTTAAAGGAATGAATAAATTAACCTGTTTTATCCTGCTTATGTCTGTTGCAACATTTTCCCGTTCTCAAAAAAATAATTATCCTGAATCGAGGATGATGGACCATCAAGACACATTTTTTGGTGTAAAAGTTTCTGACCCATACAGGTGGCTGGAAAACGACACATCAACCGAAACTAAATTGTGGGTAGAAAAACAAAATGAAGTAACCCGCGAATATCTCTCTGCTATCCCTTTCAGAAATAATATTCAGGAGAGGCTAACACAATTATGGAATTACGAAAAATTTTCTGCACCATTTAAAGAAGGCGACTACATTTATTTTTATAAAAATGACGGGTTGCAGAACCAATCGGTCTTATATCGCCAAAAAACTGATGGGCAACCCGAAGTATTTTTAAATCCCAATACATTTTCTTTAGATGGCACCACCTCATTGGCAGGTATAGAATTTACAAAAGATGGTTCTCTTGCCGCCTACCAGTTATCTGAAGGGGGAAGTGACTGGCGCAAAGTGGTTGTAATAAATACAGGTACCATACAACTTTTGGATGATACTTTGACAGATGTAAAATTTAGTGGAATATCCTGGTTTAAAAATGAAGGTTTTTATTATAGCAGCTATGATAAGCCAACCGAAGGCAGCCAGCTATCAGGTAAAACCCAGGTGCATAAATTATATTACCATAAATTAGGAACTCCCCAATCGGCAGACAAATTGATTTTTGGTGGAGACCAAACCCCGCGCCGGTATATTTCCGGTGGGGTTACAGAAGACCAGCAATATCTTGTAATATCTGCTGCAAATGCCACTTATGGTAATGAATTGTATTTGCAAAACTTAACAAAAGTTAACCAGCCCATTGTTACCGTGGTTTCGGGTTTTGAAAACGAACAGTTTGTTGTTTACGCTGAAAATGGAACGCTGTATATACAGACTAATCAGGGTGCGCCGAATGGAAAACTGGTAACAGTAAATGTTGCGCAACCCGCACCTGCCAACTGGAAAGTTTTGATTCCTGAATCAAATTTTCCGCTTAGTACTTCTACGGGCGGCAGAAAAATATTCGCTCAATACATAAAAGATGCAGTTTCAGAAGTGCATCAGTTCGACCTTACGGGTAAAAAAGAACGCGTTATTGAACTTCCCGGCCCCGGCACAGCCAATGGCTTCAGCGGAAAAAAAGACGAAACAGAATTGTACTATGGTTTCTCATCTTACATATTCCCATACACCATATTTAAGATGAATGTAAGTTCAGGCATTTCTGAGTTATATAAAAAACCGGCAATTAATTTCGATCCAAACCAGTTTGAAAGCAGGCAGGTGTTCTATACATCAAAAGATGGAACCCGCATACCCATGATCATTACCTTTAAAAAAGGCATGCAGCAAAATGGTCAAAATCCATTGATGTTATATGGTTACGGGGGTTTTAATGTAAGTCTTACCCCAGGCTTTAGCGTTAGCAATGTGGTATTTATGGAGAATGGCGGTATTTATGCCGTTCCCAATATTCGGGGAGGCGGGGAATACGGTGATAAATGGCATAATGCCGGTATTAAAATGCTAAAGCAAAATGTTTTTGATGACTTTATTTCCGCCGCTGAATATTTAATAAACGAGAAGTATACATCGCCCGATTATCTCGCGATTTCCGGCGGCAGTAATGGGGGTTTACTGGTTGGGGCATCCATGACTCAACGGCCCGATTTGTTTAAAGTTTGTTTTCCTGCAGTTGGGGTTATGGATATGTTGCGCTATCATAAATTTACAGCCGGTGCAGGATGGGCATATGATTATGGAACAGCCGACGACAGTAAAGATATGTTTGATTATTTGTACACCTATTCCCCCCTTCATGCCATTAAAAAAGAAACCTGTTACCCTGCAACAATGGTTTCAACAGCCGACCATGACGACCGAGTTGTGCCTGCTCATTCATTTAAGTTTGCTGCTACCCTGCAGGCTGCTCAGAGCTGCGATAAGCCTGTATTAATTCGAATTGAAACAAAGGCAGGACATGGGGCTGGTAAACCCACCTCAAAAATTATTGAAGAACAGGCAGACAAATGGTCTTTTTTATTGTATAACATGAACCTTAATTACAACTTCAACCCGAAGACAACCGTGTTACCTGAAGCAGAGATGTAAGAATTTACATGTTCATAATTAAATTCCGAAACCTGAAGCGAGCGTGGCAACCGGCGATGCCATGTGCACTTTTGCCTGAAACCAAATTTATTCCCTTTTTTTAAGGGCTAACTTTGGTTAAGTTTATATTGAATTGAAAAACGCGACACCTTTAACAATATCATTTCTGCATGTTTTCCGCTTTTTAATTACGCTGGTTTGCGTTTTTACCCTGCTTTCAGCAAAGGCTCAAAAAGCCGACACGCTGAAGGTGCCTGAAAAAACAAACATTTTTCATTATGCCATGCGCATGATACGGAAAAACAGCACCGATACATTAAATAATGAAGGTTTACTTACCACCCGTGGCGAAGCTGCTTTTTTACCTTATGAAGGCAAAACCATTCGGCACATTTTTATTAACCGTTATGGTTTCGACAAAAGTTTTACTGATACAGCCAAAAGAATAAATTATGGTGGTACAAAGGTTTTAAACCGGTTGCACATGGTTACACGCGAGTGGGCTATACGAAATAATCTTTTTATAAAACCTAATACTCCGTTACTTTCTTTCAGGCTTGCAGACAATGAAAGATTTTTGCGCTCGCTTGATTATATACGCGATGCCAGGATTCTGGTAAAACCTGTTCTTGATACCGTTACAGAAGCTTACCCCTTTAATGCAGCCCTTTATGCCGAGCTTGCCCCGCTTAATGTAGATTCGGTTGATATATATATTGTAACAAAAGATCTATTTTCAATTACAGGCGAACTGGGAAGTATTACCACAGATAAATTAAAATTTAGACTGAGTGAAGGTAATTTTTTAGGAATGGCACAAAAAATACAGGTTTCGGCACTGGTAGAAACGAACCGTATGCCCGCAACCGGTGCAGGCGTTACTTACACCAAATATAATATTGCAGGTACCTTTATCGATGCAAGTGCAGGTGCAACATTTATTAATAGAAATCTCTTTGACCAGTCTACTGATGAGCATGCTTATTTTTTTTCCCTTCAGCGCCCTTTAATTTCACAATTCACGCATGTTGCAGGCGGAATTTCTGCAGGTCATTATCAAACTTACAATGATTATAATAAACCAGAAAGGTATTTTTATGATTATGCTTATAACAACATAGATGCCTGGTTAGGGTATAATTTGGGTGTAGAAAAATTTATTAAAGACCGTACCCGCAAAGCCAAGCAGGTGGTAAGTATGCGGTACTTTAATACCAACTTTACCCGAACCCCCTTACAGGTGGGTGATAGTTTAAATTTCAGGTTTAATGATAAACAGGCCGTGCTCGGTCAGATTACTTTTTTTAAACAGCAATTCTATAAAACCAATTACCTGCTTGGTTTTGGCACAACAGAAGATATACCCTACGGTTATAATGTTTCGCTTACTTCGGGCTGGTACCGGCAAAGCTTTCTAAACAGGATGTATGCGGGTGTTAATGCCAATAAATATGTGATCACAGGCCGGGCAGATATTATTCAATATTTTTTGCGCGCAGAAACCTTTTTATACCGGCACAACTGGCAGGATGCAAGTGTGTTAGGTGGAATATCAGGTTATAGCAGGTTATTCCTTTTTAATAAACTTAAAATGAGGCAATACATTTTATTATCTTATGCAAGACAGTTTAACCGTGTAGGGCGCGAGCCGCTGAACCTGAGCAACCCCTTCGGTGTAAGGTATTTTAATGCAGATTCCACATTCGGATATCAGCGCATAAGTCTTCATGGTGAAACCATTACATTTATCAATTACAGGCTGTTTGGATTTAAATTTTCTCCTTTTGTTTTTGGTGATATTGCTATGCTGACACCAGAAAATAAAAACTTAATAAAATCGGCAACGTATTATGGTATAGGTGGCGGTGTTCGCGTACGAAACGAAAACCTGGTTTTCGGAACCACTGAATTAAGGTTGGCCGATTTTCCCCGCCGAACCAAAAGCACCAATATGTTCGAGGGAACGTTGCGTATAAATATTGCTTTTAAATATAACAGCAACTATGTGAGAAGACCAGAGATCATTCAACTAAACAGTGATTTTCAAAACGACATATACTAAGAGGTCTGTTTAAATGAAGCAGACCTCTTTCTTATTTTAATGTCTTATCTTTTCTTAGAACTCTTTTTTGCCTGACCACTTTTTTTTGTTTGAGAAGAACTGCTTTTTTTAGCAGTTGATTTTTTTACAGCAGGGGCACTTTTCGATGCAGCCTTTTGAGGAAAGGGCCTTTGGAGCGGATTTTTTAACCGGCGATGATTTTTTAATAGGTGCAGAACTGCTGCTTTTTTTAGGCGCTTGCTTTGAGGAGGAAGTAGCTTTTTTTGTTCCGCCTGATGCTGCCTGCGATCTTTTTCCTCTTTGCCTGCGGGAGCCTTCAGCCTCCTGGTTTAAACGCCCCACCGCTAATTCTGTAAGCAGGTCATCGGCATCATATTCTTCATTAAGCGTGGTTTCAAGCAGGGTAGCAATATCATTCAGTTTTAATTCTTCGGCATAGGCACGCAGGGTACCATAACCGCAGATTTCGTAATGTTCTATTTTTTGAGCAGCAGCTATAATGGCTGCATCTTTTACATCGGGATCCATCTCTTCATCCATAATTTTCTTACCTTCTTCAATAAGTCCCTGCATACCTTTACACACCTTAGGCTTGTCTCCAAACAACCCTGCAAGAAAACCCTTTCTCTTTCCACCTTCTTCGCCATTTTCTTCGCTTTCGCCGGATTTAAGAAATTCTTTAACCCTGTCTAACCTGTTTTTTTGTTCTTCTGTTACCCTTAAATGTTCACCAAGGGCTTTTTTAAGCATTCTGTCTTTGGCTTTTTCTACCATGGCTGGCAGGGCTTCTATTATCTGCTCTTCGGCAGAATACAGGTCTTCAATTTCATGTTGAAGTAAGTCGCGAAGATCTTTGAGCTTTTCCATAAAGTGGGTTTTATTGTTTATGTATCCTATTAAAAATAATGCCATTAATTTAAACGGATCATCACCTTGAAAATAAAATTACTCTGATTAAAAATGACTGTACAAACTACAAAATATTTTTATGCATGCAATAATCCGGCAAAAAAATATCTACCTTAATACCATCATTTAATCTATAGCTATATGAGAAAAACTAATAGCAGCAGGCGAAACTTTATAAAGAATACCGCCATGGCAGCTGCAGGCTTTTACATTGTACCCAGGCACGTCCTTGGCCGGGGGTTTACTGCGCCTAGCGATAAATTGAACATTGCAGGTATAGGGTGCGGAGGTAAAGCCGAGGTTAACCTACCATACGCCTATAACAAAGGGTCTGATAATATTGTGGCCCTTTGCGATGTTGATGACCGCATGGCGGTAAACGCAAGAAAAATTGGCCCAGGGCGCCTTATTACCGCGATTTCAGGGAAATGCTCGATAAAGAAGCCGTCAGATTGATGCTGTTATTATTACAACCCCCGATCATACCCATGCGGTTTCTGCCATTGCAGGTATGCAATTAGGTAAGCATGTGTATTGCGAAAAGCCATTAACCCATGATATTTATGAGGCCCGGACTTTAACCATTGCGGCAGAAAAATATAAAGTGGTGACCCAAATGGGAAACCAGGGGAGCAGTGGCGATGATACCCGGCTGGTAGAAACATGGATACAGGAAGGTGTAATCGGGGATGTGCATACGGTTCATGTATGGACCAACAGGCCTGTTTGGCCCCAGGGCATTCCCACACCTACCGGAGAATTCAACATACCGTCCGAATTAGACTGGAAGTTGTGGTTGGGACCAGCGCCTTTCAGGAATTATAACCCGGTTTATCTTCCCGCAATATGGAGAGGATGGGTAGATTTTGGCACCGGGTCGCTTGGAGATATGGGTTGTCATTTTATTGATGTGCCTTTCAGGGCATTGAAGCTGGGGTACCCTGTTTCTGTTGAAACAAGTGTAACCCAGGTCTATACAGGATTTTTTCAACAGGCCTTTTATAATGACAGTTATCCGCCATCAGCAAAAACACACATCCGGTTTCCCGCCCGGGGCGATATGGGCCCGGTTGAAATGGTTTGGTATGATGGAGGAATAAAGCCTCGCAGACCCGATGAGTTATTACCCGATGAAGAAATGGGTGAAATTGACGGTGGCATTATTTTCGAAGGATCGAAAGGAAAATTAATGGCTGGTTTATTCGGACGAAACCCCACATTATTGCCTACGGGAATAATGAAAGAAACAACATTACCGGTGTCAAAATATCCTTTCGTTGAAGGCGGAACAGAGGGCCACCAGCAACAATGGGTTAAAGCCTGTAAACAGGGATATGGAGCTTATACAAGTTCGCCCTTCAGTATAGCCGGACCATTAACTGAAACCGTGTTAATGGGCAACCTTGCTGTATTAAGTTACAATTATGCTGAAAAAAATAATAAGGGTGATGACGTTTTTCCCGGAAGAAAGAAACTATTATGGGATGGGGAAACTATGCAGGTTACCAATTTTGAACCGGCCAACCGTTTTGTAAAAAAGGAATATCATAATGGCTGGAAACGCGAAATATAGTGTTACACCACGGGTTCCTGTTTCCCGGATTGAATGCTGCGATAAATAGCATCGACCACTTTCATGTCTTTCAGGCCTTCTACCCCTGCCACGCGGGATTCTTTGTTGTCGCGTATACATGCGGCAAAATCGTCCATTTGCAATGCCTGCTGATTTACATTGGCATCGAAGGTCATTGGTCCGTTACTTGTTGCTCCGACCATTCCTCCATAACGGTATGCACTGGATAATTCAAACCAACCGTTTTCAGCAACGGCTTTTAATTGGTTAAGATTCTTATTATAACTTGATACTCCGTGTGCCACGGCTCCTGATGGGAAATACAGATCGAAAAAAACGGTTTCATCCACTTCACTAAAAAATTCAAATTTTGTTTTTTCTTCAATCGCTTTAACCGAAACCGGCTCTTCACCGGTAACATACCTGGCCCCCTGAATGCAGTATACGCCCATATCCATCAACCCTCCACCTCCTGCCATTGCTTTTTTTAAACGCCAGGCGTTAGGGTCTCCTCCAAAGACAAAACCATTTTCTGCAGTAATGGTTCTTACATTTCCAAAAACCTTGCCCTGGCGAGCCGCATCATTTCCATATTAAAGGGTTCAAAATGCAAACGGTAACCGATGGAAAGTTTTTTTCCTGCGTTATTACATGCAGCGATCATTTCGGTGCACTCCCGGGCATTTATTGCCATTGGTTTTTCGCAGATAACATGTTTACCGGCCTTTGCCCCCCGGATAGTAAATTCTTTATGCATGGAGATCGGCAAAACAACATACACGATATCTATGTCCGGATTATCTTTAATACTATCGAAATTGTTGTAGTTATAAATATTTTTTTCGGGGATCTTATATTTTTGCCCACATTTTTTCTTTTGAAGGTGTTCCTGTTACTATACCGGCGAGGTAACAATTTTTAGTTTGCATAAGCGCCGGACCCAACTGGTAAGTGCTGTAACTGCCTAACCCTATAAGCGCAACACCGTATTTCTTCATATCCGACGCATTTTGTGTGTTTATTGTTTGCTCATTACATTTAAGAAGTAATCCGGGAGTTAAGGTAAAAGGCATTATTCCTAAAAATTTCCGTCGTGAAAACTTCGTCATAGTTCCAGTTTTATTTTATTATTATAACCTTTTGTCCATTTATGATCAGGGGCTTTACCAGCAGTTGCATTTCCGGATGATTGCTAACCCCCACTAAGTTAAATATTGTAGCCTGCCTTTTGGTACTTTTAATTAACTTACGGCAAAAGTTTTTTGTATTTATCACCCCCCTAATAAATTATTTATGAAGAAAATTTTTCCTGTACTTTTTGTATTATTTGTATTTGCTGCCTGCAATAATGACGGTGGCGACACAGACACATCAGGTTTCGATTCCTCACCAATGGGCCGTGCCCCTGATAACAGCGCAGCCACTAACCCCTCAATTGCCGATACCCTTACCGGCGATATAGCAATAGACAGTTTACAAGGCAATTCTTCTGACAGCCTCCGGTAGTTACCCGCGTTTGGCCAATTGTTAAACTGTTTGCGGCTGTATGCATGCAGATAAAAATCGTTGTAAATTGAGTAACACTAAAAATCACTTATATGAAAAATATTTTTTCACTTTTGCTGCTTGCTTCCTTTGTGTTAATACATAATGTATCCTGTGCGCAAAACGAAGACAAGTCTAAAAGAGCCAGCCCTGCTGCCACTGTAACCCAAAACATTAATGGAGCAACGGTAACCATCAATTATAGTCAGCCTGCGCTTAAGGGCAGAATTATGGGGAAAGATGTTGAACCGATGGAAGGAAAAATTTGGCGTGCCGGGGCAAATGAGGCTACGGTTTTTGAAACCACTAAAGACATTAAAATAGAAGGTGAGACTTTACCCGCAGGTAAGTATGCACTTTTTGCTATTAAAGAAGGGGATGACTGGACGCTTATTTTTAATAAGCAATGGAAAACCTGGGGCGCTTTTGATTATGAAAAAAATAAGGGGGATGATGCACTTAAAGTGAAAGTGAAAAGCAAAAAAAGCAACGACTTTCATGAGAGGTTAACCTACACCATTGAAAATAATGGAAAGACCTCTTTACTTTGGGGTGATGCGGAAATTTCATTTAAAATAAAATAATATTCTTCCTTGTTTGTGTTGTTAAGGGATTATAGTAAAATTTTACTATAATCCCTTTTTATAGTATCCCCACCTTATAAAAGATATAGTTTCTAAATACTATATTATAATATTATAGTATCTTAGACCTATAATATAAATGAATGGTCGAAAAACCGGCAGCAGCAATTACAGGAGATGTGGTTCAATCATCCCAATTATCATCAGCTGAAAAAAAAACCCTGCAGCAAATGATAAAGCGTTTTGAAGAAGTGCAAAAAGAAATTTACCCCGATTTTGAATTGCAACAATACAGAGGGGATAGTATTCAGGCCATATTGCAGGAAAACCGGTCAGAGGCTTTAAACATTGCTTTACAATTGCAGTGCGAACTTGCCAGGAAGGAAATAAAAATAAGATTAGGGGTGGCTCTTGGAAACATTACATACCAGGGGGCTGAAATAATAGTTTCAGATGGAACGGCCTTACAACTATCCGGTCCATTACCAGATGAATTAAAAAAGAGAAATGAATTGATCGCAGTTACCGGCGAAAATGAATTATTTGCAAAGGAATGGCTGGTACACAGCGCTTCTTTAAACTTTCTCATGCAACGTTTAAGCGCAGCACAGGCCGAAGCAATGCATCTTCAACTAAAAAACTTTAAACAGGAAGAAATTGCTAAAAAACTCAACATATCGCAGCCATCAGTTCACCAGCGGTTACAGGCTGCGGGTGCACAGGTAATTATGCTTATAGTGCAGCGTTTTAGAGCCCTTACCTTCTTACAATAGACATTAAAATTTATGCCCATCATTTATCAATGGATATTTGTTCACTTTATGGCAGACTTTGTTTTGCAAACCAATAAAATGGTGCAACACAAAATAAAGCACAAACAAACGTCGTGGGTTTTATACCTGCACTGCCTTGTACATGCAGCTTTAGTTTACCTGTTTACCCCGGATAAAACAATATGGATTATACCTGCGGTTGTAGGCATTAGCCATTATATTATTGACCTTTGGAAACTGCACCGAAAAGATTCTGCTGCCGCATTCATTATAGACCAGGCGCTTCACCTATTGGTTTTGTTTGCCTTGTGGACCATTTTTTTTAAAGACCAGGCTTGGTGGAATAAAATGTTTTACAGCATTATTGAAAACCGCTCTGCCTGGATAATTGCAGCAGGTTACATTTTTATACTTTTTCCACTGGCAAAAATTTTAGGTTACGCCACCCAAAAATGGCGGCACGAAGTAGAATTTAATGCCCCCCGGTCAGCGATAAGCCTGAGTGAGGCGGGTCGCTTTATTGGTATGTTTGAACGTATTCTGGTGTTAACTTTTGTAATCACCAATCATTTTGAAGGGATCGGCTTTCTAATCGCGGCAAAGTCCATTTTAAGGTTTAATGATATAAAAGGAGACAACATGCATAAAGAAGCAGAATATGTTTTGATTGGAACCCTTATGAGCTTTTCAGCCTCCATTCTCACAGGATTGGCAATAAGTTTATTGATAACCTAGGCAAAACTTGCTGAATTAAAATACAAGCCATATACTTATTAAAATGCGTTAATGCTTCAATTCTGTCTATTGATCTATTTGTTTTAATAACTGAAGAACCATAGTAAAAAATATTTTTAAATAAATTCCTATTATGACTTATAGATTTAAAAGGAATTGTTATTTTTACGCAGTAATAAAGAAATAATAAAGCAATTTAAAATCTAACTACTTATGGAAATAGCCATCGTACTGGTACTTCTTGCTCTGGCAATTATTGCCTTTTCAACCGAAAAAATATCTGTTGATATTGTTTCAATGATCTGTGTAATTACACTGGTGGTAACAGGAATCATTAATGTTAAGGAGGCCTTTGCCCCTTTTGGAAGTGACTTTTTAATTATGCTTGCTTCCATCTTTATTGTTTCATCAGCTATAGATTCATCCGGCATACTTGAAGTATTTTCCGCCAGGTTGCTGCGAATGGGCAAAACCGGCAGAAGAAGACTTGTGCTTCCTATCATGACAATAACCGGCGTACTATCTGCTTTTATGAATAATACAACGGTAACCGCATTAATGGTAAACCCTGTTATGGCAATTGCACGTAAAAGCAATTTAAGCTTTTCGAGGGTGTTAATGCCGGTGGCATTTGCATCTATAGTGGGCGGAACATGCACATTAATAGGCACTTCAACCAATGTTGCAGTAAACGGTTATTTGCAGGAAAAGGGGTACCCGGCGTTAGGCATGTTCGACTTTTCAATATTGGGTTTAATTATGTTGGTAATTACCCTCGTGTTTTTCGCGGTCATAGGCCACCGCATGCTTCCAAAAAGAGATAATGAAGAACTTACCGCGGGATACGGCATTCGCTCTTACTTAAGCGAAATTCAGGTGCTGCAAGGTTCTTCAATAATCGGACAATTAGTGCATAATTCAAACCTAACTAAAATGGGGTTTGAGATTATTGCCCTGAAACGCGATAACCGTCCATTTGCCCCCGGCCCTAATATAACCTTTGAAGAGAATGACGTAGTTCTGGTGAAGGGAAATGTAAAACACCTGATGGAAATAAAAAACATTGGTGGCATAAATATAATGGAAGATGGGTTAGAATTTTATCAACAGCAAAACCAGGTGCTTAAATTACGCGAGATTGTTTTACCGGGTCGCAGCGACCTGGCTGGTTCTACCATTGCAGATATAAGCTTCAGAAGAAAATATAGTATGCTTGTACTTGCTATAAACAGGGAGGGCAAACAAATACTTAATTCAATTAGAAATGTAGAATTAGAGGTGGGAGATATGCTTTTGGTACAAGGCACTGAAGAGGCTTTTACAACATTAAAAAACCACCATGATATGGTAGTGCTAAGTGAGCATGAACCGGTAATTAAAAATTTAAAAAAGGGATATCTTACCATCAGCTTTTTTCTGTTAGCAATTATTCTGGCATCTTTTAATTTGGTACCCGCAGGCATTGCATTTCTTGGCGCGGCAGTACTTGCCATGCTAACCAAATCTATTAAGCCAGACGATGCCTACAAAAATATTGAATGGCGCCTGCTTGTACTTATTGCAGGTATGACCGCTTTTGGAACTGCAATGACAAATTCGGGAGCAGATAAATTTCTTGCGGAAGTTGTGGTAGATGTTTGTAAACCCCTTGGCAACAGCGGAATCTTTCTCGGGTTTATGATATTAACTGTTATTCTAACCCAGCCCATGAGTAATGCAGCCTCTGCCCTTGTTGTTTTGCCAGTTGCATTAAAAGCGGCCGAAACATTGCATTTAAACCCCATGACGTTTGCAGTAGGCGTAATGCTTTCTGCATCGGTTTCTTTGATTACACCATTTGAACCGAGTTGTATTCTAGTCTACGGTCCGGGAAAATATAAGTTCGGAGACTTTGTAAAGATCGGAGGTATACTCACCATACTTTTAATGGCAGTTATATTTTTTGGTGTTCCCATGTTATATCCTATGTGATAAGGAGATACTTTGTTAACAATGTTATTTCATCATAACATTCCTCAAACATTTTTTTAAATATCTTGGGCAAATGAAAATGTTTGGAACATGGTGCCTGTATTTTTTTGCTGCAATGGTTGTTTTTACAACAACATCAAACGCACAAAAATTTTTCGCAAACTCGGCTGATTCAGAAAAATGGGTTAACGCACAATTCAATGCCTTAACACCCGAACAGCGCATTGCACAATTAATGGTAGTCAGGCTTTCAGCTAAAACACCGAACGGGGTTGTATTTTACAAAAAGGCTGTGGAAGACCTGGTTAAACACTACAATATAGGCAGTATATGCCTCTTCCAGGGCAATGCAGCAGAGCAGGCAAATTATGTAAAATACTTTCAGCAAATTGCCAAAACACCTATACTGGTTTGTATTGATGGTGAAACGGGGCTCGGCATGCGTATGGGGGACGTTAATAAATTTCCTGACCAGATAACACTTGGTGCAGTTAATGATAGTGCGCTAATTTATGCAGTTGGCAAAGCCATTGGTGAACAATGTATAAGGGGCGGAATACAGGTTAATTATGCACCTGTTGTTGATATTAATAACAACCCCGAAAATCCCGTAATTGGTGCAAGATCTTTTGGTGAAGACAAATACAAAGTAGCATTATTTGGATCAAAAATAATGCAGGGCATGCAGGATGTAAATGTTATGGCCTGCGCAAAACACTTTCCTGGTCATGGCGATGTTTCCGTAGATTCTCATGTAGATCTTCCCGTTATTTATAAACCGTTTTCAGCAATTGATTCTGTTGAACTGTTTCCTTTTAAAAAATTAATAAGAGATGGAATAGGCAGTGTTATGGTAGCCCACTTAAGCATTCCATCTATTGATGATACCAAAAAACAACCTACATCCTTATCACAAAAAACAATTACAGGGTTATTAAAAAATGGACTTGGTTTTAATGGAATAACTTTTACAGATGCCCTGGAAATGCAGGCGGTAGCCAAATATTATCCAGATGGAGATGCAGCCCTGCAAAGTTTAATTGCTGGTAATGATATGCTGTGCCTTCCCGGAAATATTCCTGCAAGTATAAAAAAAATCCAAAAAGCAATAGAAGACGGGGTACTTAGCGAAGCCGACATTAATGCTCGGGTAAAAAAAGTACTGCTTGCAAAATATAATCTGGGATTAAGTAAGGATAAAAATATTGAGTTAAGAAACCTTGCTTATGATTTAAATAAAGACATTCCACTGATCAGGAAAGCAGTGGCTGAAAACGCCTTAACAGTTCTAAAATTAAAAGATTCACCTGCAATTTTACTCAACACTAAAAATAAAATAGCGATTATTAATATAGGCACCTCATACAATACCACCTTCAGTAAATTGTTACAAAAAGATTTTAATGCAGATGTTTTTAATTTTTCTTACAATGCCCCAGCAAGTGAATTAGACAGAATAATTAACGAGGTAAAATCAAAGTATAAAAGTGTTGTAGTAGGCGTTTTTAATGTTAGCAGATACCCCTCAAACAACTTTAGTATTTCAAAAAACGCGTCGCAACTTGTAAACAGGTTACAGAATGTTGCCCCCACATTTACTTTTGTTTTTGGCAATCCGTATGCCATTAAAAATTTTTGTGATGCACCCAACCTGGTTGCCTGTTACGAGGATGATGATATATTTCACCAGGCTGCTTTTGACTGGTTTTCGGGTAAATTTGTTGCGCGTGGCACCTTGCCGGTAACGGTTTGTGAACAATACAAATATGGTGCGGGGCTTGGCAATGTGGCGGATGATAAAAAAAAAATCTCGCCGGAAGCAACAGCCTTTAATTTAAAAGAATTATCGAAAATAGATTCTATTGCAAATGCTGCCATTAAAAGCCATGCTATGCCAGGGTGCGTTGTACTGGTGGCCAGAAAAGGCAACATTGAATTTTTAAAAGCATACGGCAATCTTACCTACGATAAAGCAGAACCTGTAAAAACCTCCACTATTTACGACCTCGCCTCTGTAACAAAAATATCAGCGACCACGGTAGCCGTGATGAAATTATATGAAGAAGGTAAATTAAAGCTTACTGACAGACTTGGTGATTTTTTAGATTTTACACGGGGCACCAATAAATCCGGATTAATAATAAAAGAAATATTGTTGCACCAGGCGGGGTTAAACCCGTACATACCTTTCTTTAAAGAAACGGTAGACCCGAAAGGCGAGCCACGGGAAGATATTTACCATGTATTGCCAGATAACACTTACAATATACCGGTTGCTGCAGGGATGTTTATGCGTAAAGATTATATTGACACAATGTACAAGCAGATTGTACAAAGCGGTTTATCATTTCCGGGCAGGTATGTTTACAGCGATAATGATTTTATTTTTTTAGGAAAGATTGTTGAAAAAATTACAGGCATGCCCTTGAACGAATATGTAAGTAAAACATTTTACCAACCACTGGGTATGAAGACCACTACTTTTAAACCTTTTGAAAACACGCCATTATATTTAATTGCACCAACAGAAAAAGAGAAACACTTCAGACAACAATTATTGCATGGCTATGTACATGATCCCGGGGCTGCAATGTTTGGCGGTGTTGCGGGGCATGCCGGTTTGTTTAGTAATGCAGAAGACCTTGCGCAATTATATTTAATGTTATTGAATGGTGGCGAATGGAATGGTAAAAGATATTTTAAAAAAGAAACCATAGAACTTTTTACAGCATATAACAGTTCTGTTAGCCGCCGCGGATTAGGCTTTGACAAACCTGAAAAAGATAACCTAAGCAGAAAGGTTCCATACCCTTGCCTCAGTGCCTCTGCAGCAACATACGGCCATACGGGATATACGGGTACAAGTGTTTGGGCTGATCCCAAAGAAAATCTTTTATTTATTTTTTTATCTAACAGGGTTAACCCAGTTGGCGGGTCTAACAGTTTAATCAGCACATTAAGCGTGCGTGGCAATATGCAGCAGGCAGTTTATAATTCCCTTAATTAGCCATTATTGATTTACTGCAGCAATGCCTGGTAATTCTTTCCCCTCAAGGTATTCCAGCATAGCACCTCCACCGGTGCTAACAAAACTCACGCGTTCTCCTAAATTAAATTTATTAATGGCTGAGACACTATCTCCACCACCTATCAAAGAAAAGGCTCCATTATCCGTTGCATGGGCAACCGCCTCAGCTATGGTCTTCGTGCCCTGCTGAAATTTTTCCATTTCAAATACTCCCATAGGGCCGTTCCATAAAATAATTTTACCTCTTTCAATAATTTCAGAAAAAATACCACAGGCTTTTGGACCAATATCCAACCCCATCCAACCATCGGGAATGGCATCACTTGGGCAGGTTTTTGTATTTGCACCGGCATCAAATTTATCAGCTATTACCGAGTCTTCAGGAAGGTGAACAGAAACATTCTGTTGAGTTGCTTTTTCGAGCAGGTCTTTTGCATTGCTTAAGCGATCCTCTTCAACCAGCGAGGTTCCGACCTTGCCTCCCCTGGCTTTAATAAAGGTATACGCCATACCACCACCAATTATTATATCGGTTGCTTTTTCCAGCAAATTTTCAAGTATTAGTATTTTATCAGACACCTTTGCACCCCCAATAATAGCAACGAAGGGCTTTTCTGAGCTATGCAGCACTTTTTCAGCACTAACTACTTCGCCTTCCATTAACAACCCGAACATTTTATTCTGCGCATCAAAATATTTTGCAATAATTGCGGTAGATGCATGTGCCCGGTGCGCGGTGCCAAATGCATCATTCACATAAACCTCTCCTAATGCAGCAAGCTTTTTGGCAAAGGCTTCATCGCCTTTTTCTTCCTCCTCGTAAAATCGCAGATTTTCAAGTAGTAATACCTGCCCGGGCTCCAGGGTTTTTACTTTTTCAATGGCATCATCGCCAATACTGTCATTGGCAAAAATAACTTTGTGCACTTTAAGCAAACCTGAGACGTGTTGTAAAATATGTTTCAAAGAGAATTTTTCTTCAGGCCCGTTTTTAGGTCTTCCAAGGTGGCTCATTAAAATTACTGACCCACCATCGCTCAAGATTTTGTGAATGGTTGGTAATGCACCCTGAATCCTGGTGTCATCAGTAATTTCGAAAGTCTGTTTATTTAAAGGCACATTAAAATCAACCCTTACCAAAGTTTTTTTACCCTTAAAATCGTATTCGGAAAATTTGCTCATATATTAATTTTACCTGCACAAGGTATAAAAAAAGGAAAGGTCTTTCAAGACCCTTCCTTTAATAAAAATTCATTTCTGAAAATTTAATTGTCGTTTTTATTAATCAGCTCTGCAAAGTACTGCACTGTACGTACCAGCTGGCTAACATAACTCATTTCATTATCGTACCAGCTTACAGTTCTAACCAGTTGCTGTGTCTCCTACTAGTTAATACTTTCGTTTGCGTAGCATCGAATAAAGAACCAAATGAAATACCTATGATGTCGCTGCTTACAATTTCATCTTCAGTATAACCAAAACTTTCATTGCTGGCTGCTTTCATGGCAGCTGTTTATTTCTTCAACTGAAGTTTTTTTATTAAGGATGGTATTTAATTCAGTTAAAGAACCGGTGAGTGTAGGAACACGTTGTGCTGTACCATCTAACTTACCTTTTAAACCAGGCAATACTAATCCGATAGCTTTTGCTGCACCGGTACTGTTAGGAACAATATTTGCCGATGCTGCTCTTGCACGGCGAAGATCGCCTTTTGCATGTGGCGCATCCTGCGTGTTCTGGTCGTTGGTAAATGCGTGTACGGTGGTCATTAAACCCATTACTATACCGTATTCTTTATCGAGCACATTTGCCATAGGTGCAAGGCAGTTGGTGGTGCAGGATGCACAACTGATCACTGTTTCGCTACCATCAAGTATATCGTGGTTTACATTAAATACTATTGTTTTTAAGTCGCCTGTAGCAGGCGCAGAGATAACTACACGTTTGGCACCAGCCTGAAGGTGTGCTTCAGCTTTTGTTTTATCGGCAAAAAAACCTGTGCATTCAAGAACAACATCCACATGGTGGTCGCCCCAGGGTATATCGGCAGGATTTTTCTGAGCATATATTTTGACTTCATCGCCTTCTACTATAATAGAATTTTCAGTTGCTTTCACTTCTTTTCCAAACCTTCCCTGCGCACTATCGTACTTTAATAAATGTGCAAGCACTTTAGGGCTTGTTAGGTCGTTGATGGCTACCACGTCTATTCCTTCCATATTATAGATCTGGCGGTAAACCAACCTGCCTATTCTTCCAAATCCATTGATCGCAACTTTAACTGTGTTCATTTTCAAAAAATTTTTTGTTGTTTAAAAAGCGGTGTGAAATTACTGTGATTAGCGTTAAAACGAAAGGATATTTTGGCTATGCTGATTCACAGATAATTCAATACACAGAATATAAGCAAAATATTCGGGGTTAACTATATGCAAAATGGTTTAACTGGATGAAACCTGCCTTATATGTTAAATACAAAGCGAACTGCAAAAAAATTTGCGGAAAAGGATTAGGAAGTTATCTTTGCGCTCCGCAAAACGAATAAATGCCGCGTTCGTCTAACGGTTAGGACATCACCCTTTCACGGTGGCGATACGGGTTCGATTCCCGTACGCGGTACAACGAAACCCTTGCACAGCAAGGGTTTTTTAATTATAGATGTGCCCACTAATACCGATTTATACTTTTTATATTTTGTGCAGGAAAGTTAATGTGAAACCTTATATCCACCGCGATGTTTTTTAAAGGTCAGGGTCATGTTATCTACCTGGTAAACCATTTTTTTACTCTTAAAATCTGTAGAATCCATAGTACTGATCAATTCGCAAATCCTGCTTGTTTCATCAAGCGCAAGGTGGTGGGAAGTACATGACGAAAAAAGAATAACTGTAAGAAGTACGGCAAGTGTTTTCATTAATAAGAATTAAGGGTTTAAAGAAATATTCTTTAAATTAATACATTACATAACCAGAAACAAGCGGATTACCTTTAAGTGCTCTCTTTTAATAGTCTACACTACATTAAAAATAAATTGGACATAAACATTTTATTTTCCACTTCCGGGGTATATATTTCGAATAGTTTATAATCCGTAACAATCAACATACATGAAAACTGCCTTAGCAGGAATAATGCTGTGTATTCTATCCGTCTGTTCGCAAACCGGCATTTTATCACCTGCAAAACAGGTATCTGATAATTACCCGAATACCAGTTATTTTACAAAAGATTGGAAAATTTTTAATACTAAAAATTTATCAAACCTTATTTCGGTAAAAGAACCTGCCGGCATTGTATTAAATATTCCACGTACGAAGCTCATCAATGCTGATGCATTTACTTTTGAAGTAACGCTTACCAATGCAGATGTTTTTTGCGCATCTGAAAATGCCTGTATGATATCGCTGCAGGTTTTGGGAGAAAAAAATAATTCAAACGTTTTCCTTTCGCGAAAGGTTCAGGATAAGCATTGTGCAGATATGATGGTGGGTGAAACATTTGCTTCATTTTTACCTGCCGGCAATTACGACCATACTAAAAAAGAAACAATAAGTGTTCTTTATAACACTAACGTATTAAAAGTTTTCAGAAATGGCACATTCATAACCAAAATGAAATACGAAAATCCCGACAAATTAGGTGCCTTAAAACAAATTGCCTTAAGCCTTTTGAATTGTGGCAAGGTTAATCAATTAAAACTATTTGATGCACGGTCAGGAAAAATTCTAATGAAAGAAGAATTTAATGCATTTGGGCAAAAAGACGTACACTGGTATTTTTAGACTATTTTTTAATACAATTTTTTTCGAGAAATTTTTCGAAAACCCTTCTCCATGGTAGCCTTTGTGCGTTATTTGCCAGGAGGTGATTATGAAAGATGATAATCATTTTTCCATTTACTTTTTTAATTACATTATGTAATTCCTGTAACTCCTGCAAGGCAAGACCTGCGTTATAATTGCGGTGAAAGATAGCGGTGGAATCCATAAAACAAAACGGGTGAAGGACCAAAGATGTTGTAGCATTTCGTTTTAAATTATACCATTTAAAGGGTTTGCAGTATGATGCACGAAAACCATTTTCACTGCCGTAACCCATGGAGTAATCTTGCTGAATGCCATTAGCAATAAGTATTTCATAGGTATCGGGAAGATGAAACTTTAGATAATGTTGCCTGCTTTTTACCACTGCCTTTCCGCTAAGTTTATTTAAGGTTCTAATTTCCTGCTTTAAAATTTTTTCATTTCCACCACTTTGTAATGACGGATGAATACCAATTGAAAATTTTTCAGAAACGGTAAACACAAGTCGCTTTAAACCCGAAGAGGCAGGTGATATGTTTTTATCGAGCCCGCGATTATTTTTTGAAAGAAGAAAAAAATACACCGGGGCTAAAGCATATTTCTGGTGAATAAATTGCAACCACTCATACACATCGAACGGGTCCTGCTGCAAGCGGGTAAGCACTTTAATATGCTGTGTAGTTTGTATAATTTTTCCAGCCAGGAGGTTTTTTAATAAAGCGGCAGAATTCTTAATAAACGACTGGTGCCGGAATGCAAAAGCAACATCAATATCATATGTGGGCTGAAATGAAAAGGCATCGCCGTCATACTTAAAATTTAGGAAAGAGTATTCTTTTTTAAATTGATATAACCACAGGTTTATCAAAGGCAAATGAAGAAAGTTATTTGCAAAGGCAAGGCTTTGAGCATAATGAAACCTTCCGTATTTATCTACCTGGTGGGGCAAATATTCTTCGTAACGGGATAGCAGGTAAAATGATGCCGCCAGGAGATCAAATGGAAAATTTCCATCTGTTTTAAAAAAGGCAGGTAACTCTTTCCAATTGAATATTTCAATGTTCTGCCCAACAATATTTTCTTCAAATAAAAGAGAATGAGGCTTTATCCATAAAGCATCATTTTGGGGTTTGTCTTTGGTATAATACAGGTCTGCCGGTGTAGTTGCATCAGCAACTATTGCTTCCTGAATAATAGTTACTTCACCAAATAAAATCTGCACTATATATTGAAGCCTTGTTGAAGTATTTTCTGCATAAATAATCATTCATCCTTCTTTTTACTTTTGCTTTCTTTATCAGCCCAAAGCTGGTTAAAGGTTTTAGGCGAAAATTCAAGATTAGCATGGTGCCTGGTCCACTTTGTAAAAAGTTTATTTACCACAAAATTTTTAATCTTTCCGTTGCCTGCATTCATCATGGTTCTGCTAAGGCTGCTGCGCATCCACAGCTTCCATGCAAGTCGCTCTCCCAGACTGCTGGCATTTGCAGCCACTGCGCGGTTTCTGTTATATAATAGTAGTTCGTGCAGGTTAATTTTTACAGGGCATACTTCAGTGCAATTTCCACATAGCGATGATGCATAACTTAAATGATTGAACTCGGCTATGCCTTTCAAATGCGGAGTTATTACGCTACCAATAGGTCCGCTGTAGGTTGTATCGTATGATGTCCACCAATATTTTTATAAACGGGGCATGCATTAAGACACGCGCCGCAACGAATGCAATACATAGCCTCGCGTGTTATGGGGTTGGCTATTAAATTAGTGCGTCCATTATCAAGTAGTATTACATACATTTCTTCAGGACCATCGGTTTCACCTGCCTGTCGTGGACCTGAAAAAATTGAATTATACACTGTAACCTGCTGCCCTGTACCATAGGTGCCTAAAAGGGGCCAAAACAATGCCAGGTCTTGAATAGAGGGCAGCATTTTTTCAATCCCTGCAATTACAATATGTGTTTTGGGAAAGGCACAACTTAGCCTTGCATTGCCTTCATTTTCTGTAACGGCTATCGAGCCTGTATCTGCAATTATAAAATTTGCGCCTGTAACACCTACCTCGGCTTCTGTATATTTTATCCGCAGCTTTTCTCTTGCAACAAGTGTTAACTGCCCAGGATTTAAACCTTTTGGAACGCCAAGTTTTTCTTCAAACAGCCGTGCTACATCTTCCTTACTTTTGTGCATCGCAGGAGTAACAATATGATATGGTGGTTCATTGTCAAGTTGTTGAATGTATTCTCCCAAATCAGTTTCAATGCTTTCAATACCATTTTCTGCAAGAAATTTATTAAGATGAATTTCTTCTGTAACCATGCTTTTACTCTTAACGAGTGTGCGGCAATTTTTTTCTTTACAAATAGTTGCCACTGCAGATAAAGCTTCTGCAGCATTTGTTGCCCAGATAACTTTTGCACCTCGTGCAGTTATATTCTTTTCAAACTGAAGCAGGTAATCGCCCAAATTTTCAATAGCCTTCCATTTAACTACTTTAGCCATTGCCCGCGCATTCTCCATTTGTTTAAACTGGCTTTTGCCAGCAGGTACTGCAGCATCGTAGCGGTTTATATTAAAATTAATTTTGCGACGGTGATCCAGATCGGCAGATTTAATGGTACTCTTGGCAAAAAATGTTTCAGCAGTATTACTCATGCTGGTAAATTATGAAAGTTTATGAAAAACAAACCAATTACTTCTGCAGATCTCTTATATGCCAACACCATGGGTTGCATGAATATTATTTATAAAACGGACTGCAGGGGATTGTTTCCTTTAATTGTACCAAAAACAGATATCAGTGAAAACCTGTAAAACAATTCCTCCTTATACCATTTTTCAACCCTTGTTTTATGAATAACTTCTAAATGGGGTTGTTGGCGGTAAGCAAAATCCTTAAGGCTTTCTTTAGAATGCCAAACACTGAAAGTAGCCTGTTTTATCCATGGCACTTCCCCCATACCCAAAGAAAAAATAAAGCCTTCACTTTTTCTCATCTGATCTGAAACACGCTGAACGTTTTTCCAAAAAGAAGAAATGCTTTTTAGGTTTATAGTAGCGCGGGTTAATACTGCCACGGGGCGCATATTGTCGCTTGTTCCAGTTTTATTAAAAAGTACTTTTTTATCCCATAATCCATATCCTTCCAAAGGTTTTAGAATAATTGCGAATACCTCTGCCCCGGAATAATGAACATATCTATATATTATGCCTGACAGGTGTTGCAATAAATGTTTTGCGGATGTATTTTGTTTTGCAACATCTTCGGGTTTTGCATTCAGTGTATAAAACAGAGACCACTGCCTCGCATCCGGAACTGCACTGAACGTTCCGTTTTTACCACATCCCATTAACTTAAAAAAATTTATAGACTTGTTCTTCCATAAAACCACGCGAAATAAAGCCATAGAAAAGAATCCTAAAAATCCCCGACGGCGCGGGTAACGAAAAATAATGAGTACTGCCGTCATCTTAAATTCTACCTGTTTAATAAATAAATAATAAGGGTAAGTATACATGTTATTGCAAAAGCAATTAAAACCTTGTATTTCTCAAAACGCTTTTGTTGAAACTGTTGTTTTTTAAAAGCGGCCGTTGCAGAAGAAACTGCCGTATAATGTTTTAGTAGTTGCATCTTACCAATAATATCTTCGGCCTGCGCATAGGTAAGGGGAACACAACAATGCAGTATGTCTTCAGCAAAACCTGAAACACTTTTATCATCGAGGTTTTCATTAAGTATAAGTATATTTTCGTTTGAAAGTATTTGCTGCAATTGCAGGTAAACTGCATCGGTATTCATTCTATAAGGATCGGAATGAGCAATTAGATCCTTTAAAGTTTTAGCCTGGTGAACAATATCATAGCCGGTAATTGAAGCAGGAACAAATTTATAGTACGTCCTGTAATCAAGGTCGTACGTACGGCGCTTTTCATAATCCTGTAAGGTGTTGTATGCTTCCACCATATCCATAAAGACCGCGGCTGCAACTTTATCTTCCAGGTTTTTATCCGGATGATATTTTATTGCAAGTTTCTTATACGCCTTTTTAATTTCTTCAGTGGTGGCATTGGGTGGTATATGCAGTATTTTATAATAATCTTTTTTCAAATTGAGATACGTATTACGTGGTGCAAAATTAATGGGTGAAGTAACCATAAAAAAAGGGGATGCAATTTTAATGCATCCCCCTTTTTATCATTTTTATGTTTTTTATTCACAGGCTGAGGCTGATGCGCCTTTATACAATCCCTGTATTTTCTTATTACTCATTACAGCTTTAAGAAAACAATCAATTTTATCGGTTCTGAAATCATCAGAGTAAACTCCATGTCCGCCCTGGGGGTCAATATAGGCAACGGAAGAAACGCCTAAATTTTGTAAACGTTCGTACAAAGGTTCTGCTCCGTAAACATACATGAAGTTAGGACACGTGTATACGTGGGCCTTCCCGTGCAGGCGCTACCCTGTCTTCAGAACCATGGAAGAAAATTACAGGCACAGCTTCTCCCCTGTCTATCTGGTCTGGGCTGTGCATATCGCCCCACATTGCAGCAACACCTTTTATTTTGAATGATGTATTGATATTATTTCCCACTCCGTGCAGTGGTCCTAATTTTTGGGTTATGCCCGGAACATCTTTTTCAGCCTCTTCCTGGGTTAAAAAAGCTGCATTCAGCGCGCTAACCCCGCCTGCACTTTGTCCGCCAACAAAGATCCAGTTTGGATCAATCTGGTATTGATCGGCATTAGCAACGAGAAATCGTAAAGAAGCATTCAGGTCCTGCAGTGCACGGTAAATGGCATACTTCAGATCCAGTGAATCGCCGGCGCATCCTTTCCTGTTTCCTTCACGGCTCCAGCCTAAACGGTAATCGATAGAAGCAACTACAAAACCGCGTTCTGCAAGGCTTGCACGAAAACCTCCGGCACCGGATTTACCGCCAACAAGAAAACCACCACCATGAATAAACACAAATAATGGGTATTTTTTATTGGCAGACTGACCAGGTGGAACTAGAATATCCATTTTTAAATCCTCCTTCTGTCCAAGGTAATTTGTATTTGAACCGTACTGAACATTTTTAATAAGCTTACCTGTAAAACTGGAAGGTATAGCGCCTTTATTGTCAAACACCATAGGACCAGATGCCTGTGTGCCGGTTTTATTGCCGCCGCCGCCACCGCCACGTCCACCGCGCTGACCACCCATGCCAGGGTAAAGCCCAGCACAGGAATAAAGAGAAATTGCTATTGCAGAAAAAAGTAAAAACCGCGTACATATTTGTTTCATGTTGAAAAAGTTTTTAAGATGAATGAACTGCTTTAAAGTTATTTATTATTTGATTTCTTAATTACAACTACTTTTTTCGCCTTCATAATATCCTTTTTTTGCATTGTTTCTTAAGATACTATTAAAAAAGCAAATATTATTATCTGTTCTGAACCTGGTTGAATAAACGCCATGCCCTCCCCGGGGATCTATATGCACAACAGCTGCTTTTCCTAAGGCGCGCAAACGATTGTATAAAGACACGCTGCCATATACATACAACATGTTATCACACGTATACACCCTCCCTTCATTAAAAGGGCAAACCAAATCTTTTTCGCCATGATAGAATATGGAAGGAACAGCATTGTTTTTAGTTATTAAACCTTTGCTGTATAATGCTCCCCACTGGCTGGACATTCCTTTGATTGTATAACCGGCCTGAATGTTATTAGTACCACCGTCCAATGGACCAAATTTATTTAACCCGCCAGGTAGAAAGGCATTTGCCGAATCTTGTGTAACATAAGTCGTATGTAACACAGTGGCCGCGCCAGCTGAAGCACCATCTAAAAAAATCCAGTTGGTATCTATATTATACTTGTCAGCATTTTTCACCAAAAACCTTAAGGCTGCCCTGCTGTCTTGTATAGCCCGGTATTGTGCTTCCTTAAGTTCAACAGTATCTCCACTGCAGAATGCAGACGTGTCTCTATCCCAGCCAATACGATAATTAATGGTAGCTACAACATACCCTCCAGCAGAAAGCATCCTGCAATAGTCTTCAGATGAAGATTTATCGCCCACTAAAAAAGCTCCGCCATGCACATACATAATTAAAGGATATTTCTCATTGGATGGATTGGTTTGATAGGGAAAATAAACATCCAGATCCAGGTCTTTCTTAACCCCGAAATAATCTATGTTAGAACCGTAAACAATATTTTTTAAACTGGCATTATTCGGAACAGAAGGGCGTCTCACCTCCTTGTCTTTTGAACTGCAACTTGTAAAAATAAAAGTGATTGCAATTATTGCTGTTACAATCACGGATAGTTTTTTCATATTGTTTTGATCTGTTTTATCTATATCGAAGACTGTAAACTAATGCTATAGTTTAACCATTCGTTATAATAATGGCAGATCAAAAACTCAATGTGCAATTTTTATGCCTTTGTTTTTATGAACTGTGGGTTAAAGACATTAATTATTATTTTCACTGCCATTATGAAGCAAAAACCCGTTGCGCCTGCTTTTCAGCATTTTCTTGATGGCGATATGATTTTAATACATAAGCCTTTGCACTGGACCTCCTTCGATGCCGTAAAAAAGGTTAGAATATTAACCGGCATATCAAAGGTGGGTCATGCAGGAACATTAGACCCACTTGCAACAGGGCTGCTAATAATTTGTACTGGTCGTGCTACAAAAAAAATTAATGAATACATGGGAATGGAGAAGGAATATACCGGATCTATGATAATTGGTGCCACCACCGCCACTTATGACCGCGAGAGTAAACCTGTTAATTTTGTTTCTTATGCTCAAATTAATGAAGAGCAATTACAAAGTGCTGCTGAGAAATTTATAGGTAATATTCAACAACTGCCCCCAATGCACTCTGCTGTAAAAAAAGATGGCAAGCCATTGTACCTGCTTGCACGCGCAGGCAAAGAAGTTGCACTGGAACCACGGCAGGTGATAATACATGAATTTGAGTTAACGAACATTCAATTACCTGAGATATTTTTTCGTGTTGTCTGCACCACAGGTACGTATATAAGAAGCCTTGTTAATGATTTTGGAAACACCATTCAAACAGGGGCATATCTTTCGAGCCTGTGCAGAACGCGCATAGGAAAGTATTTATTAAAAGATGCAAAAACCATTGGGGAATTTGAGCTGCAGATCAATCAATTAAAACAATCATCAGAAGGGCAGTCCAATACCTAACTGTATGGCAAAATTATTTCGCTTTACAAGGTTTCCCTGGGAGTCGTATTTTACAAATTCTTTGTTTCTCCAGGTAAAATTTTGTATATCAAGCCAGCCATTATTTTCCCTGCGAGCAGGGTCTTTTAATTTAAAACCCATATCAACCCTTATAAGAAAAAAATTAAAATCGAGCCTAACCCCGGTTCCCGCACCAATGGCTATATCGCTGCCTAACCTGTTTAGGGCAAGGCTTCCCAGGGGGTTATCTTTATCGCTGTGCAAGTTCCAGATGTTTCCAATATCTGTAAATAAGGCCCCATTAATATCAACACTTGTAAAGTGCATTAATGGAAAACGGTATTCAAGATTTGTTTCGAGTTGCACATCTCCATAACGGTCGCGGAATGTGGATGATGTATCGCTTAATAAAGATGAGCCCAAACCCAATAACCGCAAGCCCCAGGCCCGCATGCTGTTAGGGCCACCGGCAACAAACTGTTTAAAAAACGGCAAGGTATTTCCTAAGCTGGGGTCTGTGCTGTAATTATATCCTATGCCCCCCATTAAGCGAAAGGCAACCTCCCGCCGGTTATATAAATTTATGGTTTTGCGATATTCACCCTCCAGCTTAACGTACTGGTAAATATTATCCTGCAAACTTTTAATTCTGCCCAGTAATGTACCTGCAGCCTCTAAAGAACCACGTACATAATTATTTATATTAGACCTATTGCCTGGGTAAGTGTAATTAAAGCTTATTTGCTGGCTTACAACCGAACCAGAGTTAAAAGAATTGCGTAAGAATGGATTGGATCGAAAAGCGGTATCGAGCAGTGGCAGCGTATCTAAAGAATATAATTCTATATTAAGGGGGCGGTATTGCCACACAAACTTTTTCTTCTTCCACTCATAGCCCCAGTTGCTTACTATAGACCTTAACCTGAAAAAATCTTTCCTTTCAGAATAAGAGGCATTTAAATTTAGAACAGTTCTAACAGCTTCAAGGGAGTGTTCTTTTTTAACCTGAATGGGTGTTATTAAACGGGGAAAACTTAAAGTATGGGTTAGAGACGATTGCACAGATTGTAATATTGAATTGCTTTTTTCAAAACTTAATTCAACGCCATTTCTTAAGGAGGTGGATGATTGAATAGCATTATGCCAAAGGTTGCGGTTTCTGTAGGTAATATTTACAGATAAACCAAACAGGTCGGATGAACTTAAGAAATCGCCGGTATTTCGGCTTGCCTCGAGGTTATAAGTAATATTTTGTTTTTTTTCCGGATAAAGAAAAATATGAAAATCGATTGTGTCTTTCCTAAAAACCGTTCGCGTATCAACCTGCCGCCAGGTGCCCATCTGGCTAAAGTTGTTCAATGTTCGGTAAAACCTGTCTTCATTATATAAAATTCCTTTACGCATGTAAGTATGTTCGCGCAGAACTTTGGGATTATATAAACCCTGATTATACATCATAATAAAACCACGGTTTTGCCATCGCTTAAAATTTTGGCGGTTAGCCAAAAGACTGTCGGGAATATCGGTTTGACGCGTTTCAGGATAATAAAAAATTCTACCTACATAATACCTTTTATAAGCAAGAGAGTCTTCCTGTGTTGCAGTAGAATCCACGCTTAATTTATCTTTAACGGTAATGATGGCCGTAGGCTTTTCCAATCTTCTTTTTTCTGCTTCAGCAAGCATGCGGGCCTGAGTAAACGGATCGGTGGTGATAGTAAATAAATTTATATCAGCCGTATCTACTTCGGCTACAAGGTCGCTACGTTTCATCCTAAAGTATCCGCTTCGCCTGTAGGCGGCAACTAACCTGTCTAGTTCTGAAGCTATTACCTGTTTTGAATAAGTGGTCGTTCCTGGTTTTATAAAGCTCTTATCTTCATTTTTATTGGCAATACCCTGCATTGTATCATTAAACAGGTCATAACTAAAAGAATCAATAATGGTTTGTTTGCCTGTTTGAATATTCATTGCCACATACGTGCGGTATTGGGTAGGCTTATCGGCTTTTTGAAATGTATCTATTAAAAAAGAATCTTTTATTACAGAATTAAAATAACCCTGAGAAAAAAGGTATCCCTTCATAAATTTTATGGTACTTAAAAAACGCGTTGAATCAAAAACCGGAGGATTCTTCAGCGTATAAAAAAAACCGAACTTTCTAACACGCCCTGCCACAAGGCTGTCTTCCCAATATCCCGCAAGGGTTTCAGATAATTTGCTTTTCTCTTCCTTCGATTCTGCGCCTTTTACCTGTATGGTGTTAAAAAACACAAAAGGCGTATCTACCGGGTATTTTTTAACCTTTACTGTATTTATGAAGAGAAATTTTTCTTTTGGGAAAAGTGGTTTTTCTACATTGCATGAGGTAAGGATTGAAAGAAGAACAACAGTTATTAAAAAAACCAATCCTGATCTGCAGTTAAAACTCATACAAGATGATAAGTAAGAATGAGGTCAAATATATTCAAAGTTTGTTCCATAAAAAAACACGTAACGCTGCTGCTGTCTTTATTGCTGAAGGAAATAAAATTGTGGAGGAGCTGAATACAAGCGATTTTGAGGTAATAAAAATTTATGCGCTGAAAGATTTTGCTGATGCACACAGGCAATTTAATAACCTGGTAGAAATTTCTGCCCTGGAACTCGAAAAAATAAGCCAGCTTAAAACACCCAACCAGGCTTTGGCGCTTGTACGTAAAAAGAAAATTTCAGGCAACATTTCTTTTGAAAATAAAATTACCCTCGTTCTTGATAATATACAGGATCCCGGCAACTTAGGCACCATCATCCGAACAGCAGATTGGTTCGGAATTAAACAAATTGTAGCCAGCCCGAATACTGCGGATGTATATAATGCTAAAGTTATACAAAGCAGTATGGGCAGTTTCTTAAGAACCGGAATACATTATACAGACCTTGAAATGGCTCTTAAAGAAAATACCACGCCCGTGTACGGCGCGCTTTTAAACGGTGAAAATGTTGCTGCCTTTTCGGGCATATCTGAAGGAGTTATTATAATAGGCAATGAATCTAATGGCATTAGTGAAAACATTTTGCCTTTTGTTCAACATGCCGTAACCATACCGGGGAAAGGAGGTGCAGAATCGCTGAATGCTGCCGTGGCAACAGGCATTATTCTTTCTTACTTTATAAATAATTAATTAACGGAATTGAATGGCTTTAACAGGGCGAATACTTCTTACAATAAGTGTAGGAATCATAAGGGCAAGAAAGCAAACCACCAGTGTTGCACCGCAAACGGTGGCAACCTGCCACCATATTATCTCTACAGGTGCCACAGCTACATAATAGGCAGTTTCATCCATTGTTATAAATCCGGTGTACTGTTGTAATAAGCAAATGCCTGTGCCCACAATAAACCCAATCAATATTCCGGCACCGGCAATAATAGTAGCATGATATAAAAATATCTTCTGAATGCCTGCATTGGTTTCTCCCAGTGCTTTTATAACACCGATCATTCTTGTTCTTTCCAAAACTAAAATCAACAGGCAGGTAATGAGATTTATTATGGCGACGATAGACATGATGATAAAGATCACATTGCGGTTTACATCCTGAATTTGCAACCAGTTGAATATGTATGGGTATATTTCTTTGGTGCTTCTGCTTATCCATTGCTGCGGCAATAAATTATAAATAAGTACATTTAAACTGTCTGCCTGTTTATAATCCTTTAAGAAGATTTCATACCCTCCGATTTCGTTATTGTTCCAATCGTATACTTTTCTAAGAAGGCGTATATCACCAATGGCAAACAACTTATCAAATTCTTCTATACCGGTTTTAAAAATACCGCTGACCATCAGCCTCCGGCGAACCGCGGTGCCTTCGCCCTGTAAAATAAAATACATGTTAACCGTATCGCCGGTCTTTATTCTAAGTTCGTTGGCTACAGGTTGGGAAATGAGCACCATTTTACTGTATGATGAATCATTAAAATCAAAAGCCTTTCCATCCACAATAAAATTTTCGAGGTTGTTGAAATTGTAATTGCTGTCAACACCTTTAAACATCACGCCCTCAATTTCCTTTTCATTTTCAATCACCGCGCTTTTGGTGGCAAATGCATGTACCTGTTGTATTTCGTTCAGGCTTTTTAAAATATTTACAACGGTATCATTCTGCAGAAGAATAGATTCTTCTGCCACCATAGAATTATCAGCTTCATATTTTTGAACACGCAGGTGCCCCCAAAAACTGAATACCTTATTACCCACGGTTTTCTGAAACCCGTTAACAAAAGACAGGGTAATGATCATTGCGGCAACGCTTAAAGCTGTGGCTGCCATAGCCAGCCTAATAATAAAGCGGGAAAAAGAACGCTGGTTATTAAAAGCAATTCTGCGCGCAATAAACGTAGATACATTCATAATAAAGGCGTAAAAATAACCCAATGGATGATTAGTTAAGAGGTCTGCTAATTAATACCCGGGTTAAGCGGGCATACATATAAAACATTACGGGTAAAGTTTTAACTTGTTGCAGTTAAAAAACCTGATTGCCTTTTATAATTTAACCTGACAGCTTTAATATGCCATTTATTATTCTTTCTGCCGGAATAATTCTGTTAATACTGTTGATCACCGCCGTTCGGCTTAATGCCTTTCTCTCATTCATTATTGTAGCTGCCATTGTTGGCTTACTTAACGGAATGCAAATTGAAGAGGTTACAACAGCGCTTCAAAAAGGCATAGGTGATTTACTTGGATCGCTGATCATTATCCTTGGGCTTGGTGCCATGCTCGGCAAATTAATATCAGACAGCGGAGCTGCACAGCAGATCTCTAACAGCATGATACACGCATTCGGTAAAAAATATATCATGTGGGCATTGGTGCTGGCGGCATTTATTATTGGCATTCCACTTTTTTATGGGGTTGGATTTGTATTGATGGTTCCGCTGATCGTAACTATTTCTAAAAGAAACAATATTCCGGCAGTTTACATTGGGCTTCCCATGCTTTCGGCATTGTCGGTAACACATGGTTATTTACCGCCTCATCCCTCTCCCGCTGCATTGGTAACACAATACAATGCAGACCTTGGTCTTACTTTATTATATGGTTTCATCATTGCAATTCCTGCAATAATTATAGCCGGACCAATGTTTTCTGTTACACTTAAAAACTATACTAAGCCACCACCGGATATTTTTATTGCCCCCGAAATAAAAGATGAAGAATTGCCCTCTCTTTTTATGAGCATATTTACTGCCATTCTTCCGGTTTTGCTTATAACTCTTGGTACTGTTAGCAAACTGCTTATAGCAAATCCCGGCACTTTTACAAATGTTATAATTGGTTTGGGCGATCCTGTTGTAGCTATGGTGGTAACCCTGCTGTTTGCAGTTTATAGTTTAGGTATTGCAAAGGGCCGAAATATGAATACTGTTATGTCATCACTATCGGAGGCCGCCAAGGATATATCTATGATATTATTTATTATCGGTGGTGCAGGTGCACTTAAACAAATATTAACCGAAAGCGGTACAAGCAATGAAATAGCTGCAGGTTTATCTGGAATGCATGTGCACCCATTATTTGCGGCCTGGTTAATTGCAGCCATCATTCGCGTATGCCTGGGATCAGCAACTGTTGCCGGGCTTACAACTGCAGGCATTGTTGCCCCTTTAATTATTAGCTCGGGGGTTGATCCAAACTTAATGGTTCTTTCAACCGGTGCCGGCAGCCTTATGTTCTCCCATGTTAATGATACCGGTTTTTGGATGTTTAAAGAATATTTCGGACTGTCGATAAAAGAAACACTAAAAACCTGGAGTATAATGGAAACCATTGTTTCTGTTGTGGGACTTATTGGGGTATTCGCATTAAATTATTTTATTTAATTAAATTGTATGTATGTCAGCTGATAAAAATTTTGAAGATTTACAACTTGAATTACCTGAAGCACCCGAACCACTTGGGGTTTATAAACCTCTTTTAATTTCAGGAAATTATTGCTACGTTTCCGGCGATGGCCCTGTAAGAAAAAACAAACCCATCATCACGGGAACTGTTGGCATTAACATGAATAAAGAAGAAGGAAAGCTGGCAGCACAACAAACCGGACTTGCAATTATTGCAACACTTAAAAAATATTTTGGTTCACTCGATAAAATACACCGTGTGGTAAAAGTATTCGGTATGGTAGGCTGTACCGGCGATTTTGGCGAACACCCATACGTCATAAATGGTTGCAGCGAATTATTCGCAAATATATGGGGACAGGAAAATGGAGTTGGTGTTAGAAGCGCGGTTGGCATGGCATCCCTTCCACAAAATATTCCTGTAGAAATTGAAGCAGTGTTTGAATTAAAAAATGACACATAATAAAATGAGTGATAGACGCACTTTTTGTACAATAGGTTTTGGAGAAATATTGCAAAGGCTTCATTGTGTAAATGGAAAAAGAATTGAACAAACAGATCAATTCGAAATATTTTACAGTGGGGCAGAAAGCAATGTTTGTGCATTATTAGCGAGGCTTGGAGTTCAATGCGCGTTTATAACAGCTGTTCCAAGAAACCAATTGGGTAGTGCTGCGAAGGCGCACCTGCGAAGGCATAGCATCGAAACAAATTTTGTTACTGAAAGCGACGGAAGACTTGGAACCTTTTATACCGAAGAGGGCAATGGCATAAGAAATGGGCGAATAATTTACGACCGGGAAAATTCTTGCTTTTCTTTGATCAACGAATACACCTTTAACTGGGATGCAATTTTTGAAAACGCCAATTGGTTTCACTTTTCAGGCATCACACCGGCGGTTTCACAGGCAGCAGCGAATGTTTGTGAACAAGCCTTATCGGTTGCAACAATTAAAAATATTATTATATCAGGTGATTTTAATTACCGCAGCCTGTTATGGAAATACGGCAAAAACCCGGCTGAGGTAATGCCTGCCTTGTTAGAACACTGCCAGGTAATTGTTGGTGACCTTGATGCGGCAAAAATTTATTTTAATATAGAAACGGACACAAATGATTCAAATGAAAAAAAGTTTAAACAATGCGTTCAACAGTTAAGAAAAATACTGCCCCGTATGAAAAGCATGGGTATGAGTTTTAGGTTGATGAAGAATGATGTGTTGCACTACCATGCAGCTTTATTTCATGATGATAATTATTTTATGTCACAAACTTATCCCCTGGTTCAGATAACCGATGCTATTGGAAGCGGTGATGCATTTACTGCAGGATTAATTTATTCGTTAAAACAAAATTTAAACGGGCAACAAGCAATAGATTTTGCAGTAGCATGTGGATTTCTTAAGCAAAGTATAAAAGGTGATGTGGCATTGATTTCAAAAGATGAAATAGAAATGTTTATTCAAAACGGTCCATCCGGTAAAATATTAAGGTAATGAAATACAGTGTAACCGAAATAAATAATGCGCTTCACCAACAAGGTGTTTTGCCATTATTTAATAACCCCGATATTGAAATTTCAAAAGCTGTAATTCAGGCAGCATACAATGGTGGCATGCGCATTTTTGAATACACCAACCGTTCAGAAAATGCGCTTAACATTTTTTATGAATTGGAAAAATATGCTTCAAACCATTTACCAGGATTTATTTTGGGAATCGGAACCATCATTAATGCACAGCAGGCAGAAGATTTTCACAAGGCAGGTGCTGCATTTATTGTTCAACCAATAATTACCGAAGCAGTGGGCAAATATTGTATGGAAAATAATGTATACTGGTGCCCCGGCGCATCAACACTTACTGAAATTGTGTATGCGCATAACCTGGGAGCCCAAATGGTAAAGGTTTTCCCGGCAGATACATTGGGCGGCCCTGCATATTTAAAAGCTATAAAAGCGCCCTGTCCATTCATTCACATAATGGCATCTGGTGGTGTAACTACCGACCCTGAAAATTTGGAAAACTGGTTTGCCGCCGGCGCAGATTGTGTTGGCATAGGATCGAAATTATTTTCCAAAGAAACCATGCAAAGCAAAGATTTTTCACAGCTTGAAAATAATATCCGCTCCATGCTTGCTTCCATTCAACAGGTTAAATCTGCAACGAATAATGGATAGCATTTATGAAATAAAAAATATTGAAACTATAGATTCTCCAGCTTTAATTGTTTATCAAGCGGTTATTAAAAAAAATATTAGTAATGCATTATCTCTTGTAAAAAATTTAAATGATTTCAGGCCACACGTAAAAACAAACAAGATGGCTGAAGTGTGCGCAATGATGTTAGAAGCAGGCATTAAAAAATTTAAATGTGCCACCATTGCTGAAGCTGAAATGCTTGCCGGCATTGGCGCACAAGACATTCTTCTTGCCTACCAGCCCGTTGGCCCAAAAATAAACCGGCTATTAGAATTAACCCACAAATTTGAAACTGCAACATTTGCATGCCTTGTTGATAATATGGAAGCAGCTAAAGCCATAGCGCAGCAATTCAATCATGCAAAAAAAATCGCGGTGGTTTTTATAGATATTAATACCGGCATGAACAGAACAGGCATTACACCAAAAAACGTTGTTAATTTGGCACACTACATCGACGGGTTAGAAGGAATGAAGTTAAAAGGATTACATGCATATGACGGGCACATACGAGATTCTGATTTCAATAAATTAAAACAGGATAGTGATGAAGGCTTTAAACAAGTGCTTACATTAAAAAACGAATTACAGGTAAACCGCGATGATAAACTAACTATGGTAATGGGCGGTTCACCTACATTCCCCGTTCACGCAAGGCGGAATGAAGTTGAAAGCAGCCCCGGCACTTTTATTTTTTGGGATTGGGGATATAAAACCTTGTTACCAGATCAGCCCTTCTGCTTTGCTGCATTGGTAATAACGCGCATCATTTCAATAGTGAATGAAACTACAATAACCACCGACCTGGGGCATAAATCTGTAGCTGCAGACAGCGCCTTGCCACGCGTTCAATTTTTAAATCACCCTTTTGTTGAAACCATATCGCAAAGCGAAGAACACCTTGTTGCGCATGTTCCGGACTCTTCTGTATATAAAATTGGCGATGTATTGTACGGTGTTCCTTTGCACATCTGCCCTACCGTTGCCTTATATGAAAAAGCCATTGTGATCGAAAATAATTTTGCTGTTAAGTGGTGGAATGTTGTTGCAAGAAACAGGAAAATTACCATATAAATATGTTTACTATTGATGCACATTTAGACCTTGCCATGAACGCCATGGAATGGAACCGGGACCTTACTTTGCCGGTGGCTGAAATAAGACAAAGGGAAAGTGAACAGAAAGATAAACCCGACCGTGGAAATAATACAGTATCACTACCAGCATTACGGGAGGGGAATGTGGGCATAGTTGTCGCTACACAAATCGCAAGGTTTTCAGAAAAATCAAACCCATTAAATGGATGGCATTCCCCGCAACAGGCATGGGCGCAAACGCAGGGTCAACTGGCATGGTACAAGCAAATGGAAGCGTGCGGTGAGATGCAAATGATTAACGATGCAACATCCCTCGAAAATCATTTGAAACTGTGGTTGCATAATGGTTCGCCAATAAAAAAACCGGTGGGATATATCTTAAGCCTGGAAGGTGCGGATTCTTTGGTCGATATCAGTTACCTGGAAAAGGCATATGCACACGGATTGCGAGCTATTGGTCCTGCACATTATGGTCCCGGGCGTTATGCTAATGGCACCGATGCCACGGGCAATTTGAACACTAAAGGAAAAGAATTATTAGCTGAAATGGAGCGTGAAAATATGATACTGGATGTTACACATTTGTGTGATGATGCCTTTTGGGATGCACTCAAAATATTTAAAGGAAATGTGTGGGCAAGCCATAACAATTGCCGTGCATTGGTAAATCACAACAGGCAATTTTCTGACGATCAAATTAAAGCTTTAATTGAGCGAAATGCAGTAATTGGGATGGCGCTCGATGCATGGATGATTGTTCCAAACTGGGTTAGAAATTCATCTACACCCGAGAACATGCAATGCAGTTTAGAAAAAGCAATTGATCATGCCGATCATATATGCCAACTCGCAGGAAATGCTTTACACGTAGGCATTGGCAGCGATCTGGATGGTGCATTTGGCACGGAGCAATGCCCTGCAGATGTAGATACCATTGCAGATTTGCAACAAATTCCGTCCATTCTTTCACGACGCGGATATAGTGAACAGGACATTCAAAACATCATGCATGGCAACTGGTTAAGATTCCTGAGAAATGCCTGGAAAACCTGATCGTTTGTTATACTCCTTCAGTTGCACTGAATGCACCACCTGACCCATCAGAAAACTGTTCACTGTCTTTATCTGCTTCGTTGTTTTGGGTTTCAGGATAGGTATCATCAGTCTTTCCACCATCATTGTGATCCTCATCAAGGTCGGCATCTTTTTTATCATTCCTTGTTTCAGGGTTAATCGCATTTTCTTTGGCGGGGCTATTTGGATACCCGGGAAAATCCTGGTCTATTTTATTATCATTGCTATGCTTTACATCTTCCTGTGTATTCATAGCATCTTTATTTTCTTCCTGCATATAGTTATTGTTTAATAGTTAAATGAATTATACTTCTTTTAAAGTTACTCTATTTTGCACCGAAAGCCTGTGAGAAATGCCAACCTTCAATGCATAGTTTCTGTGAGAATGACTTACTGGAAAATCGAAACAAACCGGGTAGCCCAAATCTTTTACTTTATCAAGTATAGCCTCATACACCTGGCATCCGAAAGGCAATACGGTATCTTTCATATCAGTAAATCCGCCAATTATCAGGCCGGCAAGCGATGACAATTTTCCAGCACGTTTCAACTGCATCATCATTCTGTCTATATGGTAGATATATTCCCCTACATCCTCCAAAAAAAGTATTTTATTTTTAGTGTTAACATCAGACGGTGTTCCTAAGAGATGTGAGATAATAGAAAGATTACCACCTACCAATATGCCTTCTGCTTTTCCCTTAATGTTATAGCGGTGCGGCCCTACATCATATTTCATGCTTTTACCTTTTAAAGCCTGTTGAAGAGAAAGAAGGTATTTATCATTTATATCTACCTCATTAAATGCTGCAGCCATGGGTGAATGCAACCCAGCAATCTTATACTTGTTATAAATGTGATAATGAAATGCAGTAATGTCGCTATAACCTATAAACCACTTTGGCCGCTTTTTGAACCGCTTAAAATTTACCTTATCTATTATGCGCGTTAAGCCATATCCGCCCCGGGCGCAAAGAATAGCTTTTATATTTTCATCATCGAGCATGGATTGCAGGTCTGCCAGCCTTTCTTCATCATTTCCTGAAAAATAATGATACCTGTTTCCAGCCGTTTTACCAATTTTAACCGCATACCCCCAGGTGGTTAATGCATCTATACATGCCTGCATATTTTCCCTGGGCATATAGCCGGATGGGCAGATAATTCCAACGGTATCGCCCTTTGTTAAATATGGTGGGACTTGGTGCATGATGAAAATTAGATTTAAAAAGCAATCATAATTATTTATGCGCAGATTATTTACACATACGCCTTTTTATTTACTTAGCAGGGTGTTGCCTATTTTTGCTGATACCTGAAGATAAAAAAGGAAATAAAAATTTACTTGTGAGTGCTGAAATAAACAAAGATTTAAAGACTGGAATATCAAAACCTGCACGTTACCTTGTTACCGTGGCGTTGCCCTATGCGAATGGACCCTTGCATATAGGTCATCTTGCAGGGTGTTATTTGCCATCAGATATTTATGTAAGGTACCTGAGGGCGCAAAAAAGGGATGTAAAATTTGTTTGCGGCAGCGATGAACATGGAGTGCCCATTACCATACGGGCAATGAAGGAAGGCGTTACTCCGCAACAGGTGGTAGATAAATACCATATCATTATTAAAGACAGCTTGTCTGACAATGGGCATTTCATTTGATATTTATTCACGCACATCTAACCAGGTGCACCACGAAACAGCTGCTGACTTTTTTAAAAATTTATATGATAAGGGTTTGTTTGAAGAAAAAGAAACAGAACAGTTTTATGATGAAAAGGCAAAGGTATTTTTAGCAGACCGCTATATAACCGGCACCTGCCCGGTTTGCGGAAATGAAAATGCTTATGGCGACCAGTGTGAAAAATGCGGAAGTACATTAAGCCCCGAACAACTGATTAACCCACGCAGCACATTAAGCGATGCTGTGCCTGTGAAAAGAAAAACAAAGCATTGGTTTTTTCCTTTACAGCATTATGAACCCTGGTTAAAAGAATGGATTCTTGAAGGTCATAAAGAATGGAAGAATAATGTGTATGGTCAGTGCAAAAGCTGGCTGGATGATGGTTTGCAACCACGCGCCATGACGCGTGATGCAACTGGGGTGTAAAAGTTCCGTTACCAGATGCAGAAGGAAAGGTTTTATATGTTTGGTTTGATGCGCCTATTGGTTATATCAGCGCAACAAAAGAACTAACGCCAGAGTGGAAAAATTACTGGTGTGATAGAAGATACAAAGCTTGTTCACTTTATCGGAAAAGACAATATCGTTTTTCATTGCATCATTTTCCCGGCGATGCTTAAAGCGCATGGCAATTTTATATCTACCTGAAAATGTTCCGGCCAATGAATTTTTAAATATCGAAGGTGAAAAAGTTTCTACCAGCCGCAACTGGGCGGTTTGGGTAGATGAATATTTGAAAGATTTTCCTGGTATGCAGGATGTACTTGCGTTATGTGCTTTGTACCAATGCACCTGAAACCAAAGACAATGATTTTACATGGAAAGATTTCCAGGACAATAATAACAGTGAACTGGTAAGCATCTTCGGAAATTTTGTGAACCGGACATTCGTACTGATGCATAAATTATGCAAAGGCAAGGTGCCGGTATACCATACAATATGTTAGACGATGCAGCCGACGAAAAACTGATTGCAGGATATTAATGCAGCAAAAGACAAAGTAGAAAATGCGCTGGAGCAGTATAAGTTTCAGGGAGGCATTGTTTGAAGTGATAGACCTTGCGCGAAAGGGCAATAAATATTATGCAGGATAAAGAGCCCTGGAAAAAAGTTGCGAAAAAACTTAATACAGAAAATACCAGGACAGTGAAGACCAGGTAAAGGCACAAAAAATAATTGATAACTGCCTGCACCTTTGCCTACAATTAACGGCAAACCTCGCCATTCTTATAAATCCTTTCTTGCCATTTACCGCAAAAAAAATGTTGCACATGATGAAGGTGGTAGATAAAATGCTTGACTGGAAAAATGCAGGCACCATTAAGTTATTAAGTGTTGGCTATTCTCTTACGTGCGCCTGAATTATTGTTTCGTAAAATAGAGGATGAAGAAATTAAAGCAACAGGTTGAAAAATTAAAAGCGGGTCGTTGTAAAATCACAATCCGAAACAACAACAAAAAACAATGGAAGAAAATAAGATTCCCGAATCACCGGTAAAACCAGAAATTGTGTATGATGATTTTGCCAAACTTAGATTTTAAAGTAGGAACTATAATCACTGCGGAAAAAGTTGCTAAAGCAGATAAGCTATTGCAATTATCTATTGACCTTGGTTTTGAAACACGCACCGTGGTTTCCGGTATTGCACAACATTTTTCACCTGAAGACATTGTAGGCAAACAGGTGGTTGTTGTGGCTAATTTAGCTCCGCGTAAAATGCGGGGAATAGAAAGCAATGGGATGATATTAATGGCTGAAGACAAACAGGGCAAACTTCATTTTATAAATCCTGAAACAATTATAGACGCGGGCAGTAACGTAAGCTAAAATTAAAAGTTCGTATTTGAAAAGGAACCATTAAAAAGATTGCAGTTTTAGGCAGTGGCGTTATGGGCTCGCGCATAGCATGTCATTTTGCAGGCATTGGTGTTCAGGTGTTGTTACTTGATATCGTACCCAAAGATGTTGCTCCTGACGCAAAGTCATTGCAGAAAAATAAAATTGTGAATGATGCACTTGCAGGCAGCGTTAAAAAGCAATCCATCGCCCATTTATTTTAAAGATGCTGTAAAGAAAATAACGACCGGAAATTTCGACTGACAATTTAAAAGATATTCACGAATTGCGACTGGGTAATTGAAGTTGTTGTTGAAAGGCTGGATATAAAACAACAACTGTACGAAAAGGTTGAACAATACAGAAAAAAAGGAACACTTATAACCACCAACACTTCGGGCATTCCGATAAATATGCTATCTGTAGGCAGAAGCGATGATTTTAAAAAACATTTTTGCGGAACCCATTTTTTTAATCCTCCGCGTTACCTGCGGTTGCTGGAAATTATTCCGACTAAAGAAACCGATAAAACAGTTATAGACTTCCTGCTGCATTACGGTGACCTGTTTCTTGGTAAAAAAACGGTTTTAGCCAAAGACACGCCTGCATTTATAGCTAACCGCATAGGTGTTTTCAGTATCATGAATATATTTCACGCAATGGATAAATTGAACTTATCTATTGATGAAATTGATGCACTTACAGGCCCGGTTATCGGGCGGCCAAAATCAGCCACATTCAGAACAGCAGATGTTGTAGGCATAGATACCCTCGTAAATGTTGCCAGAGGCGTTGCCCAAAATTGCCCTGAGGATGAAGCAAAAGAAATTTTTTCTGTTCCCGCCTGGCTTCAAAAAATGGTAGAAAACAAATGGTTAGGCGATAAAACAGGACAGGGATTTTTTAAAAAGAAAAAAAATGAAAAGGGTGAATCAGAAATATTCACCCTGGATCTTTCATCGCTTGAATATAATGCACGGACAAAACCGAAATTTGCCACGCTTACTTCAGCAAAACCAGTAGAAGATTTGCATAAAAGGTTACCCATGCTTTTGCAGGGAAACGATAAGGCAGCAGAATTTTACCGCGAATTTCATTACGCATTATTCTCCTATATCTCATTCAGAATTCCTGAAATAAGTGATGAGTTGTTTCGCCTGGATGATGCTATGAAAGCCGGTTTCGGTTGGGAGATCGGCGCATTTGAAACATGGGATTTGCTCGGGGTGGAGGAAACCTTAAAACAAATGGAAGGTGCCGGTTACAAAGGTTCTGCCTGGGTAAAAGAAATGATCGCTGCCGGAATTAAATCATTCTATTCAACAAAAAATGGCAAGCGGTATTATTATGATATTCCTTCCAAGTCTTACAAGATAATTGAAGGCGCAGAATCGTTTATTTTATTATCAAATTATTCTGATAAGATAGTTTGGAAAAACAGCCAGGCTAATTTGTACGATATAGGGGAAGATGTACTTGCGCTGCAATGGAATTCTAAAATGAACACAATTGGCAGTGAAGTGCTGGAAGCGCTGAACAAAAGTATTTCCATTGCAGAAGAAAAATTTAAAGGGCTTGTAATTGCCAATGAAGGCGCAGCTTTTAGTGCAGGCGCCAATGTGGGGATGATCTTTATGTTTGCTATTGAGCAGGACTATGATGAACTGGATATGGCTATCAGGATTTTTCAAAACAGTATGATGCGGGTACGGTATTCTTCAGTGCCGGTTGTTGTTGCGCCGCATGCATTAACACTGGGTGGCGGTTGCGAAATGAGCCTGCATGCAGATAAGATTTGCGCAGCAGCCGAAACATATATCGGGTTGGTAGAAATGGGTGTAGGATTAATTCCCGGTGGCGGCGGAACCAAGGAATTTGTTTTGCGTGCCGCAGACGAAATGCATTACGAAGAACCGGAGACAATCACCTTAAAAAACAGGTTTCTGACCATTGCAACAGCTAAAGTTGCCACCTCTGCTTTTGAAGGTTATGAACTTGGCATTTTAAGAAGGGGACACGATGAAGTAGTGATAAACCACGAAAGAAGAATAAACGAGGCTAAACGGTCTGTAATAGAATTACATGAAAGCGGTTATGTAACACCTGTTCAAAGAAAGGATATTAAAGTTTTAGGAAGGTCTGCTCTTGGTGCATTATATGCTGGCATCAATGGCATACAACGTGCCAATTATGCAACAGAACATGACGGGCTTGTTGCTAAAAAACTAGCGTATGTAATGTGTGGCGGAGACCTAAGCGAACCAACACTGGTAAATGAGCAGTATTTGCTGGACCTGGAAAGAGAAGCATTCTTAAGCCTTTGCGGCGAAAGAAAAACACTTGAAAGAATTCAGGCTGTTTTGAAAAGCGGTAAACCCGTAAGAAACTAAATAAAAGGCTTTGCGAATGCAAAGCCTTTTTCTATTATAGGGCAGGATATTTACCGGGTAAATTTTATTTCCATAGACTTAAATTCTTTGCCCTCTACTGTGTTGTACATTTCTAACAACTGGTTATTGTCATCTATAAACTTAAACACTTCTCTTACTTTCATTTCCTTGCCTGAGATAGGATCTACCATGGTTCCATGCAGATTAACGGCATTTGCCGCATCATCCCACGTTCCTTCCATTACCATAATTCCGGTTCCCATATTATCTATCCAGATGTTTTGAAATTTTTTGGTAGCATTATCATAGCCTACCAGGCTCATTCCTTCAAATGGCATTCCCATCATCATTCCCTTATGTTCTGATTTTTGGTACCGACCACCCATAATCATTGTGTTATTGGCGGTAGCTGTGGCCTGTTGCGGTGGTTGGCCCGGTGCCATCCACCATGTAACATCTCCTTTCCAAACACCATTAGCTTTTGCAAGGTTTTCATGCATTTTGCCGGGTGTCATATAATCCATCCAGGCTTTCTGCGCGCCCTCATCCATTTGGGCGAATAGTAATTGCGATGAACTTAAAAGAAAAAGGGCGGCTGTTAGTAAAACAATCTTTTTCATATGGGTTGTTTTTAATGGTTTTACAATTACAGAAAGGTATAAAAAAATGCGTTTGTTTTTATGCTTTTAGTATGAATGGAATATTTGTTTCATGCAAAAAAAAGCCTTCAAAATTTGAAGGCTTTAAATATGTTTAATTTACTGGTTTCGAAACTGCTTCATTTCTAAAAACTACCACCCCATCAAATACATCCACCAATACGGGTTTGGATTTATCAATATCACCTGCCAGAATTCTTTTACTTAAAGCGGTTTACAATTTCCTTTTGTATCAAACGCTTTAAGGTCTTGCACCAAATTGCGGATCATAACCATTTTCAGCAAGATAATCCAATGCATAATCACTGAACTTCAATTGTAATACGCATTTATGCTCAACCATGCTTTTTAAGATTTTCAAGCTGTATTTTTATAATGCCTTTTATTTCTTTTCTCATCAACGGCTGGAACATGATTACTTCATCAATCCTGTTTAAAAATTCAGGACGAATGGTTTGTCTTCAGCAATGTCATTACTTCTGCTTTTGCTTGTTCAACTACTTCATCCTTTATTTCTCTCATCTACATTTTCAAAAGTCTCCTGTATAATCTGGCTACCCATATTGCTGGTCATAATGATGATGGTATTTTTAAAATTCACCACCCGACCTTTGTTATCGGTTAAGCGACCATCATCCAACACCTGCAACAAAATATTAAATACATCAGGATGCGCTTTTTCAATTTCATCAAGCAAAACCACACTGTAAGGTTTGCGACGAACTGCTTCTGTTAATTGTCCACCTTCATCATAACCAACATATCCCGGAGGCGCACCAACCAAACGGCTTACAGTATGTTTTTCCTGGTATTCACTCATATCTATCCGCGTCATCATGCTTTCATCATCAAACAGGTAATCGGCCAGTGCTTTTGCCAAGTTCTGTTTTACCAACACCGGTTGTACCAAGAAATATAAATGAACCAATTGGCTTTTTAGGATCCTGCAAACCTGCCCGGCTTCTTCGGATGGCATCTGCAACTGCTTCAATTGCTTCTTCCTGTCCCACTACCCTTTTATGCAATTCATCTTCAAGGTGCAGCAATTTTTCCCTTTCACTTTGCAGCATTTTAGTTACCGGAATACCTGTTGCTTTTGCTACATTTTCTGCAATATCTTCTGCATCTACTTCTTCTTTCAATAACCGTTTATTTTCACTGATCTCTTCCAGTTGTTCTGAATATTCTGCAATAATTTTTTCCTGCTCTTGCACTTTTCCATAGCGTATTTCAGCAACTTTTCCATAATCACCATTTCGTTCTGCCTGTTCAGCCTGATGTTTTAAATTTTCTATTTCAGCTTTTGCATTCTGTATTTTTTCAACCACTTCTTTTTCCTGCTTGCCACTTTGCTTTTAGCGTATCTCGTTCTACAGAGAGGTTGTGCTAATTTCTAGTATTCAGCTGCTTTCAATTTATCTTCATCATTTTCTCTTTTAATGGCTTCACGTTCAATTTCCAGCTGCCGGATTTTTCTTTCCAGTTCATCCAAGTTCTTCGGGCATGCTGAATTCATTTCCAGCCGTAAGTTTGGCTGCACTTTCATCAATCAGGTCAATGGCTTTATCGGGTAAAAAACGATCGGTAATATACCGGCTGAGACAATTCAACTGCAGCAATAATTGCTTCATCTTTTATACGTACATGATGATGTGTTTCATACCTGTCTTTTAAACCACGTAAAATAGAAATGGCATCTTCAACAGCTTGGTTCATCAATCATCACTTTTTGAAAACGACGTTCAAGTGCTTTATCTTTTTCAAAATATTTCTGGTATTCATTTAAGGTAGTTGCACCAATCGCTCCAATTCTCCACGTGCCAATGCAGGCTTTAAAATATTGGCTGCATCCATTGCACCTTCACCCCCACCGGCACCAACCAGCGTATGAATTTCATCAATAAACAAAATGATTTCACCATCGCTGTCTGCACACTTCTTTTACACACACCTTTTCAATCTTTCTTCAAATTCACCTTTATATTTTGCACCTGCAATTAAGCTGACCCATATCAAGTGCATAAATAATTTTGCTCTTTAAGATTTTCAGGCACATCACCATTTACAATCCGATGCGCCAAACCTTCTGCAATAGCTGTTTTACCAACACCAGGTTCACCCACCAAAATCGGATTGTTTTTACTTCTGCGCGATAGAATATGCAGTGTTCTTCTTATTTCTTCATCACGACCAATTACAGGATCAAGTTTGCCCTGCTCGGGCCATTTCATTTAAGTTTCTTGCATATTTCTGTAAGCGCATTGAATTGCTGTTTCCTGAAGTTTGTGAATTTACAGTTGAGCCTTTACGCAAGTCTTTAATGGCAGCTATTAAATCCCTTTTCTGTTAAGGCCTGCATCTTTCAACAATTTTGCGGTGTTATCATTTCCCTGCACAATAGCCAGCAGCAAATGTTCAGGAGTTACAAACTCATCACCAAAATTTTTCAATAAAGATCCTGCACGCAACACCATACTGTTTGCATCTCTGCCAACTGATTGTGCTGGCTCACCACCATGAATTTTTGGCAACTTTTTAATAGCTTATCTATTTGCGTTTTTAGCTGCGGTAAATTCACCTCATTCTTTTTTAGCAAAAATTCAACGGGTGAATCTTCCTGGATAGTAAAGCTTTTAAAATATGTTCTGTTTCTATGTTTGCATGCTTTTCGTTATAGGCAAGTTGCTGTGCCTGTTGTACTGCCTCAGCGGCTTTTATGGTAAAGTTTCCTAAGTTCATAATTCTGATATTTAATAAATAGATGCATTATTATGTGCAGCTACAAAAAGTATTAAACAAGCATCAAATAACAATCCATTAATTCAAACAGGTTATTGTGTCGGTAAAATGGAGCTAATACTGCTTGAAAGTCAGGCCAGCAGCGTATTACATGTAATTTTTTCAGCGTTATTAATTTTAAAATATATAAGTCATACCAATAGGTTTGATCAAATAAACCCTTTACCAAGATTTGCGAAATTATCTTTGCAGGGCAAACAGTATAAATAGCTTGAATACACTTGAAGCCCATACCAGGTTTATTAAAAATACTGCATCTGACTTAGGTTTTAATTATTGTGGTATATCTAAGGCAGTGCAATTAACAGAGGATGCAAGGCGCCTAGAAACATGGCTCTCAAAAGGCATGCATGGAGATATGCATTACATGGAAAACCATTTTGACATGCGTGTAAACCCCCAATTACTTGTGCCGGGTGCTAAATCTGTGATCACACTATTATTAAATTATTTTCCTCATGAAGCGCAAAAAAATGATGCACCCAAAATTTCAAAATATGCTTACGGAAAAGATTACCATGTGGTGATCAGGGAAAAATTAAATGAATTATTATCTTCTATTAAAGACAAAATTGGTGATGTGAATGGTCGTGGATTCGTTGATTCTGCCCCGGTGCTTGAAAGAACATGGGCACAAAAAAGCGGGCTGGGCTGGATTGGTAAAAATGGGAACATGATCACCACAAAAAACGGCTCTTTTTTCTTTATTGCCACACTGATCACCGATCTCGAATTACAGTATGATGATCCGTTTGTAAAAGACTATTGCGGTACCTGCACGCGCTGCATAGACAACTGCCCCACTGAAGCTATATTGCCAAATAAAGTGGTGGATGGCAGCAAATGCATCAGTTATTTTACGATTGAATTAAAAGACCAGTTAATACCGGATGAAATGAAAGGCAGGTTTAACAACTGGATGTTCGGATGCGATATTTGCCAGGATGTTTGCCCATGGAACCGATTTTCAAAACCACATTCAGAAATAGCTTTCACCCCCATACCCGAGGTATTAAATTTTTCAACAAAGCAATGGGAATCATTAAGTGAGGAAGCTTTTAAAAAAATATTTAAGCACAGTGCTATAAATAGGACCAAATTTAAAGGACTTCAAAGAAATATTCAGTTTTTACAAAATGATGCATAGAACCATGTAATGCATACAGCAATTGCTTAAAGAATAAAAGTAAATTTATTCCACAAAGCGCAAACTTTCTTTTTTTTTACATTGAATCCGAAAGGGCAACCTCTTGAGAACGATAAAAGCCATCGTTCCAAATAGAAAAATTGCTGCAACCCCAAATAGCAACATACGATTGGAGGATGTTGACTTTTCCGCTGCTACCGCCATCCATTCCTTGTTTTCTATAGTAAGAGATACTTCGTGCCCGTTACCGTTGTTTAAAATAAATTGCTTTTGCGGCAAGCCATTCAAAGTCATAATCAATTCGCACTTGTTACTATACAAATCTTTAAACAAAGCGTTTTTAACATATAATGATGTAAGGCTTTTTGGCACATTATCCAGCTCCGCAAACAGGTTGGTTTCGTGCCCAAGCTGAACCTGTACATTGGAAAATTTTACTGTATCGCTATTGGCAACAACAAAACAATTTTCTTTAAAATAGCTAACCACTAACTGGTTAAATTCTTCCGGCGTTTTGTAGGCGTCTTTACCATAATGGTATTCTACTTCGCCTTCAAATGCGGTAAGTGAACTGTTGACGAGCAAAATGGTTTTACCATTTTGCTCATATATCATCAGGCTTGCCAAATCGGGGGTGTGGGCGAATGCTCCCTTGCAACCGAATAAAAAAATCAAAAGATATACAATTCTCATGATTAAAAAGTGTTGTTTAAAATAAACTGTTTACAGGGCATAAGCACCACCTAAACCATTGATAAAATTGTTGTTGCCTGCCTTATCTACATGATAATGATAACCCCTTGTATCGTCGTAATGTCCGCGGTTCGCATCCAGGTCGGTATCTTCTGTTCCGGCTTCGTTCAGGCGTTCGTAAATGCTAAATCCATCCATGGCATAACCAATCATGGCAGCATGCCCGTCGGTTTGCGTAATCTTTGCTGTTTTGCCGGTAGCCGCGTGATAGTGGTAACCAGCGTGCGGATTGATGTGCCCGCCATAATCATCAAAAGGAGCAATTGTATATGCAGCCAAAATATTGTTTACCGGCGCGGGCGCGTCATACACAACCCCATCAAAGGCAATGCCCCTGGTTGAAGGTCCGCCTGGTCCACCGGGACCGGTCGCAAACGTGTACGATGTGCTCACTTTCACCGGCGTAACTGGTATGTAATACGTGTTTGTTAAGGTAGATACGTAAGACGGCAAACATTCCACGCAATAATTTTTATAAGCTTCTCCCACATTGGGGTTGGCGGCAGCCTCACAATCAGCCTGTGTGAGTGTTTTGGTGATGGCCCCCGTAGCGGTATTGTACATTTGCCACGTGGTATCGTTGTAAAATGTTGCGAGGTTCTTGATGAACGCGCCATCCACATCATACACATTTCCACCACTCATCCAGATACCGCCCTTGGATGCGTCGTCAGAAATATTGGTAGGGCACCAGGGACCCCTTTCATGATCTGCGGGATTACTTTTCGTTACAATTTTATAACACAAGGCAGTCGTTCCGTTTGAAAGGGCATGATCTTCTTTTGTGATAGTAACTGACCCTGTTGACGTAAGAAACTTGCCAGCATCTACATCAATCACCACGCCCGTTGTAGCGGCTGAGTTTTCTACATTTTTTTCACAGGATCCAGCCACGCTTAGTATGGCTGCAAACAGTAAAGTCTTATGAATCATAGTTTGTTGTTTGGTATATTATACGATGGAAGTTTTCTTTTCCTTCGGTAGCGAAAAAAATCCTTTTATGTTTTCTTAATATGGGCAGAAATTAGGTAACTGTGGATGTGTTAGAATACAATCAGAAACAGGCATTCATCACTTATTTTACAGGATATTCCTTTTTTAGCAGTTCAATCAAACCGGTAGCTTCTGTACGAAGAAATAAATACCTGTCATACAATACCAATCTGGATGCTTTCATATAATGCAGGGTAGAACTTAACCTCACGATCTCCGATTTGTCGTAACTAATCAGCGATGGATTGCCGGGTGGTTTTTGAATTTCATTTTTGGTTCCTTCGTTCACCATCATTTCAAATACAGCCGGGTTAAAAAGCAGGTATGCCACCGAGCGATACTCCATCGCGAGGTCGTTGGTATTATCCTGCAAAAGATAAACGCCATTCATTTCTGAATAATATTTGGATATACTGTTGGCTGCACCCGCCTTCCTGATAAGCCGGAAAGCGCCCGAATTTTTCATTTGCTGAATGGTACGGTCGGTACTGGTAAAAAAATCAAACCGGCTGGCTAACCTGCCATAGTAATACAGCGAAGCTCCATGCGCTTTGATGTTCTGAGAATTCAACAAAAGCGTGAGGCTGTCTATTTCAGTTCCTTTTTGCTGAAACTTCGCAATATATTGACTAAGTAAAGTGGTATCTTCTTTCAAGTCGCTAATCATCGTTTCAATAAATTCTTCTTCCCGGTCGTTTTCAATTTTATAGTCCAGCGCGTACTCTGCCAAACTACCACACAGCACGGCAAGAAACAGCATTAAAAACTCCCAGAAATAGGATCTCCAGCCTCTTTTTTCCCCGTGATGTTTATGCTTATGATGATGTACTTCCATGTTTTCTGTTTCCTCTGCCAGAGCGCCTGTTTCTGTTGTTGGTGTACGAATAGCAACGTTACTTTCTGCTTCGGTAACCTCTGGTTGCACAAGGTGTTGCTCTTCCCGATTGTTTGTCATAGATGATTAATTGTTTGAAAGAATCAAGGTGTTTTATTAAATGAAACGAATTGCTTTATTCTTTCTTCAACTCTATAATATCATTTTTGAGTGCCGTCATGCTGTTGGGGTCAAGGCTATTGTATATACCCCTGATGTGGCGGTTCTTATCGAGCAGTACAAAGTTTTCGGTATGTAAGAAAACACTGGTATCGCTGTTAACTGCTCCCAGGTCTTCTTCTACATAATAGTATTTGCGGCCCAGGTCATATATCTCGTTTACGGGCCCGGTTAGTAACCTCCATTTGTCATAATGCACGCCTTTTTCAATTGCATACTTTTTTAGAACAGGCAGGCTGTCTTTGGCTGGCGTTACCGAATGGGAGATGAGCAGCACATCATTATCGTTTGCAAACTCTTTTTGCAGCGCCGACATACTTACTGCCATTTTGGGACAAATACCCGGGCATGAGGTAAAGAAGAAGTCGGCGACACAAATTTTACCGTCAAGGTTTTTTTCGGTAAACGTTTTGCCTTCCTGGTCAGTTAATCTAAACTTTCTTATAGCATGAAATGATTGTTCATCCTTTACTTCCCATTTTGGAGTAAAGTCTGCTGTATCATAATAAGGTAGTTTTCGTGCGGTTTCCCTGCAGGAAATAACAGCACTTAGTACAATAAGAGTTATCACGTATTTCATTTTACCTTTTTAAATTTTTCGTCTTTCAACGTGTAACACAAATTAGATTTTTGAAGTCCGTACCGAAAGCCATCTTTCACTTCGTAATTGATATAAGGCTTTCCGTTTGGGCGCCAGGCCTGTTGCATACCGTCTTCTCTATCGTCTTTAAAAGTTAAGAAGGCATAATTGCTTCCGCTCTCGTACCACTGTTTTTGCAGACCTTCTCTTTTGTCGTTATAATAGGTGAAATCAAACTTCATTTTTCCATTTGGCCAATAGCCAATGTGCCGGCCATAGCTAAGGTTTTGCCGATACATCCTTTCATCCCGCTGTCTTCCATCGGGATAAAAAGTTTTGGTAATTCCATGCTGCATGCCCTGGTAATACGACGCTATGCTGATGATGCCCTGGATACCGCCGTTATCTTTTATAAACCCGGAAAACGGTTTTGCGTCTAAATAGTAAATGCCGTTATCTAGTTTTAAAGCTGGTTGTGTTATAGAAACCGTATCAAAGGGAAGTTGGAAATATCAACTTTTTCAACCACCAGTTTAGTGGACTGTTCCTCTGATTTGGAGAAACAGCCCATGCTAAGCATGCTGATTATTAAGCAACAGAAGACAATGCGTTTAAAAAGTAAATGTTCCCTTGGTGCCATAGTAACTTCCTGCTTTTAAAATATAAAACCTTGAACCCATATACGCCGCATTTGAACAGTGGTAATGGTAAATGCCATTTGGGTAATCCTGTGTAACGCCCACATGTCCGCCATTTGCATCCAGGTTGGTTGGTACTACGCCGGTCGTATCTTTTCTGCCATAGATGGGAAATCCATCTCTTAGCCATCCAATCAATTTGGCATCATTTACCGATGTAAAATCGCCATTAAAATGATAGTGATACAATCCCCCGGGACCACTGTGTGCACCTGCTCTGTCAAACGAAAGAAGCGTTCCGGCATCTACAGGCACATTGCCACCTTCTCTGTCGTTGTAAATGGCAACACCATTAAGCGCCATACCAATTGGACCTAAAGAAGTTGCTTCTTTTGTAGGCTGCTTCTGCCGGACTGGTCGGAATGGTCATTACAAATGCCTGGGCTTGTAGGGTGCCCGGATTTACCGTCTGCCCGGTCAATGTTGGCGCCTCGTACAATGTATTGCCAGTGCCCCAATAGGGCGATACATGATCAGGCACTCCGGTAGATTTCATTGTTACCGTGGTACTGGTAGCTGATAACGTAACACCAGATTTGAAATTACTGCTGAAAACAGTGGGAACTGTGGCTGTACCTGAGGTTGTAGTGGTTGCTGTATCATCTTTTTGACAGCTAAATAACGCTGCTACACTGATGGTAGCCACTACCTGGATTTTACTAAAAGAGAATTTCATATTCTTTATTTTATGTTCTTTTTAGAATGTGAATGTTGAAATGTTTATTGGCGCGGCGGTTGCCCCTGCATTTTCGGTTTCGGGGCTTTGTTCAGTTCGTCTTTAGAAATAAATCCATCGCTGTTGGTATCAATTTTGGCAAAGTCGTTTGCCAGCGGACCTTTTACTTCCGACTTTGCCAGCTTGCCATCGTTATTAGCTATCCATCTGTGCAAACAATTCTTCTGTAGAAGGCGCGCCGCCATTCGGTTGCCCGTTTGCCGCAGTTGCGTTCTTGTTTGATGAGCAGCTTACAATAGAAGCCACCATTGCTACTGCAATAAGACCACTGAGAATTTTCTTTTTCATGTTTAAACTTTTAAAATTGTGTATTGTGAGAGAAAAAATGCGTAACCGGAAACGGTTGCTTTTTAATTGGTAAATGTTCCTTTGGTACCGTAGTAGCTGCCGGCTTTTAGGATATAATAACCGGTGTTGAGATAGTTGACATTGCAGGCGTGGTAGTGATAAATGCCAGTGGGGAAATCCTGTGTGGGACCAGTGTGTCCGCCGTATGCATCCAGAGTGGGATATACGCCTGTCGTGTCTTTCCTGCCGTAGATAGGAAAGCCATCTCGTAAAAAACCAATCAGCTTTGCATCGTCCTGCGAAGTGTATCTGCCGGTGGTGTGGTAATGATAATCTTGTCCGGGACCGGGATGAGCACCCGAGTAATCAAACGTGGTTATGGTTAACGCGTCAAGCGGCACGTTGCCACCTTCGCGGTCGTTGTAAATGGGCACGCCGTTGAGCGCCATGCCGATGGGACCAAGCGACGTTTCTTCGTGCGAGGAAGCGATGCCAGGCTTGGCAGGAATGGTCATGGAATAATTATGCTCCGAGAAACCTGTATTCACGTTGGCATGATTGCCAGGCGGAAAGTCTTCATACAGCGCATTGCCTTCGCCCCAGTAAGGTGTTTTATGATTGGGCAAACCATCACTTTTAATGACAATGCTGCCACCATTTACAGCAACTATTGTACTGCCTGTATAGTTGGCTTGTACAGCACTTGTTATTTCTACCGCGCCACTCGTGTTGTTATCAGAAGCAGTACTGTCTTTGGTGCAGCCGAAATGCTAACAGGCTGCTTACTACCGCCACTATTAAGGCAATGCCCGTGGCTGCTTTTATTACTTGCTTATTTAGGTTCATAGTCCTCTTATACGAGTGCATTTAAAAAATCCTTCGGTGATAAAAAAAATTTTAGTGAAGTAGTTTTTAAAGAGCAAATTGAAGAACACGAGACAAAAAGATAGATTAGCAATTTTTCAACTTATACGATCTCCTTATCCTGGAGGCGGAAGCGCATCTTTTTATCCGGCAGCAAAAAAACGGGCCAGTTCAGTGGTGAGTTTGTTGTAATTGTCCAGCTGGTCGGGTCTGCACAACTTTTTAAGGGCCACAAAATGGTCGAAGTTTACCAATTCAATCTGTTGCTGAAATTCACCTAAGCGGTTTATAATAGAATCTTTTACCGGCAAAAGATTCGTTGTTCAGAGTTTGGTAAAGATTGTTTTTCAACAACCCAACGCTATCTTCCAATGTCCTGATTGCAACCTGGTGAGCATGTAATGAATTTATCATAAACGGCTGTTTGCGATTTATCCAATTGTAGCATATCAATAATAACTTGCCTGGGACCTTCATTAGCCATCGGCGGTCTTTCACCAGGCTGGCGCGAGGGTTGGTGTAAGAAGAAGAAAACCAACAATTGCCAGGTTGATCACCAGCAGCCCAATATACCGCAACAGATAGCAATTTTATTTTACTCATTATAAAAATTGTTTGTACTGGCGAGGTTCATACTATTAATTACGGTTTCTATGCCTGAATGTGTTTGGTATTAGTAGTATTGTCCTGTTTTAATAACACTGCAACGTTTAATACCATAACAGCAAGCGAGGTAAACGCAAACGCCCATTTCCATTGTACAGGCGCTTCCATATGCTCCAGAGTGCTATATCTGCTGACGGATACGGGTAAGCAGGAATGGCGGCGCTTCAACAGGATTCACTCCCTTTAGCAAGTCCAATTTTTTATCGATATTCATATGATCCATTTTTCTTAATACGACGTTATTGTTTATAATCCTTCGCTTTCTGTTAATTTTTTCTGAATTGTTTGTTTTGCTCTTTGCAACAGAGATTCTACCGCTTTTACACTGGTATTCATAATTTCGGCCACTTCTTTTTGCGAGCGGTCTTCAATACGGCTTAATATAATAGCTGTTTTTTGGTTTTCCGGTAAGGTATAAATGATTTTCAACAGGTTTTCAATGGCTTCCTTTTTTTCTGATTGTATGCCCGGATGATTTACTTCCATTGCATTATCAATCGGTTCATTGCTTTCTTCATAAAACAAGGAAGTTAGAAAACCAAATCGTTTTTTTGACTTTTTGGCTTTCAGAAAATCAAGACTCTGATTAATGGCTATGCGACAAATCCAGGTTTTTAAAGAGGCAGCAGATGCATCATACTGGTGGTATTTCTGATACACTTTTACAAATACTTCCTGCGTAATGTCTTGCGCATCTTCCGCATTCAACACATAATGCAAACACATATTGAACACGAGATTTTTATGCTCGTGGTATATGGTTTCAAAATGTGTTTCACCGGGCATTACATTTTACAATTTACTTTGTTTATTTTAAGATGCGGAAGTTAGCGGTTTAATTGATTCATAATGTTGCAGCTTAGAGGACAATAGTTTAGATTTACTTTTGCCGTATGAACATTATTGAGCAGGATAAAGAATACATCTGGCACCCCTTCACTCCACAAAAAAATATTGAAGATAATATTGCCATAACATGTGGAAAAGGCAGCCTGCTTATAGACGACCAAGGTAAAGAATATATTGATGCCTTAAGCAGCTGGTGGGTAACATTACACGGTCATGCACATCCATATATCGCTGAAAAGCTTTACCTACAAGCATTACAGCTTGAGCAGGTAATCTTTGCCGGCTTTACACATGAACCTGCAGTAACACTAGCCCGTCGTTTACTCGAAATTTTACCCGGCGATCTTTCTAAAATATTTTTTAGTGATAATGGTTCCACTTCAACCGAAGTAGCCTTAAAAATGGCTGTGCAGTATTGGTGGAACAAGAAAAAAGAATCAACAAAAAGAAAGAAAATCATAGCTTTTAAAAACGCCTACCACGGTGATACTTTTGGTGCAATGAGTGTTAGTGACCGCAGTGTTTTTACGCTGGCCTTTCACGATCTTTTGTTCGAGGTGATCTTTATTCCTCTGCCTGCAAAAAATAATATTAATGAAATAAAGGAAACCATTCGCTTGCATGGTGCCGAAACAGCTGCCTTTATTTATGAACCCCTGGTGCAGGGTGCCGGTGGAATAAGAATGTATGAAGCATCGTTATTGGATGAATTAATGAGTTGCGCCAAAAGAACTAGATATTTTATGCATCGCTGATGAGGTGATGACAGGATTTGGGAGAACAGGAAAATTATTTGCCAGTGAATTCATGAACGAAAAGCCAGATATTATTTGCCTGAGTAAAGGATTAACGGGTGGCACCATGGCACTTGGCGTTACAGCCTGCAACAAAAAAATTTATAACGCTTATGTAGATGATGACAGCCTGAAAACTTTTTTTCATGGTCATTCGTTTACTGCAAACCCCCTGGCGTGTACCGTTGCCAATGCAAGCCTTGACTTGTTGTTACAGGAAAATTGTTTTGAAAGTATAAAAAACATTGGTATTAAGCATGCGCACTTTGCAGAAAAACTCTTAACGGAAACTCATCAAAAGCCTATAAAAAACGTTCGCACATTAGGCACTATACTGGCGTTTGAAATTGATGAAGGGGAAGATGAATATTTAAATAATATAAGCAAGCAAATAACGTTGGAATGTTTGAAGCGTGGTGTTTATTTGCGACCCCTGGGAAACACTTTATATATTATGCCTCCCTATTGTATAACAGAAGCGGAGCTTGAAAAAATTTATGAAACCATCATAGAAATTCTTAACTAATTGGCCTTATGCTCTGCGAGGTTTTTTAAATTTTCAAGGCTGTTTTCCATAAAAGGCCCTAATATTTTATCGTTTAGCATACTGCCTAAACGCTCCCACGGATACCAGTTTATCCTTTGTAAAAAATACCAGTTAATGGTTGTGATGTTTACTCTTCTATCTTCAAATAATAAAAAATTGCATTGCTGAATTTTCCCATTATCACTTTTCCAAACAGTATTCACCGAATCTTTACCGGCATGCAATACTGTAAATTGTTCAAATGATTTCTGTTCAATAGCGTTGGATGAATCGGCACCTATGGCCTCCATCCACAAATTCCATTTATCAATATTTGAAACAAGGGCAAAAACAGAATCGCGGGGAGCACTTATATTAATGGCACGGGAAACTTTTACCGTTGAAGGAAATAATAATCCAAATACAGTTACCATTAAAAACAAGACCAGTACACTTATAATTGCCAGCTTTATTAACCGCATAAAATATTATGAAATAAAAGTGAGAAACACCTACTCCCATCGAAAAACCTTTATGGCAATGGCATACATTACCACGCCCCACAACCCAAGCACAGCCAGGTCGGGACCGCAATTCCATAAACTTTTTCCTTCAAATGCAATATCGCGCATAGCATTATTGAAATGTGTTAATGGCAGTATGTTGCAGAAGTATTGCAGCCAAACAGGGAACACGGTTATAGGAAAGAATGTACCGGCTAATAAAAATTGAGGTAATGTAAACAGGTTGGCGAATGGTGGAATGGAACTTTCATTTTTTGCCACTCCGCTTACAATAAAACCAAAACCCATAAAAACCAATAAAGCAATGAAGCTTAGCAACATTATTTCGAGGAAGGTAGAAACACCATTAACCAAAGTAAAATTGAATGCCGCCACGCCAATTCCAATTATAATAATGGCTGTCATCATTTGAAAAATAACCCGGCTTAATGCTTCCCCTAAAACAATATACCCGCGACGGATGGGTGTGGCAAAAAAACGTTTTATAACCAATTGCTGCCTTAGGTTAAAAAACAAAAAGGCAACACCAAACACACCCGCACTTAATAAAGAAAAACCCAATTGCCCCGGCAGTATAAAATCTATACGCCTGTAAACCCTGCCCGGTATTTTTTTTACATCGCTCGATACTGTTGCAATCGTTGGGGCATTAGGAAATTGTTTTGCATTAACACTGCCAATAACCGCATTGAGTAAAGATTGCAGTATTTGCAGGTTTCGAGGATTTACTGCTTCAGAACTTTTTAAATTTATCAGGTATGCAGGATTAGCGGCTAAATTTTTTTTGATTGATATAACAGCAGTTAAATCTCCCTTCTCTAAATTTTCAATGACAGTATTTTCATTTGCATTCGAAAAATGCAAACCGTTTATTTGTTTAATGGCCTCGTAAACTGGGTTTGCAGTATCGGCATTTTTATCCAACGCAACATCCAGGGAAATGGTTTCATTCTCACCAATAAAACCAAATACAAGTATAAATATCAGTGGAAAGGCAATGCTGAAAATTACTGCCGAAGGACTGCGAAAGGTTGCCTTTAAGCTTGACCTTGTAATGGCAAGCATGGCTTTTACCTGGCTGTAATTTTTCACCATACATTTTCTTTGAGTCGCAAATCTATTTCAACAAATTGCATTTATTAAAAATGGTTTTGTGTTATTACTGCAATTCCATTTTAACATAAACGGCAGTATGGCTGTTCCTGCAATTAACCATTGCTTCCGGTGTGCCTTCAAATAAAATTTTACCTCCGCCATCACCGCCTTCAGGGCCGATATCAATTATATGGTCTGCAATTTTTATTACATCGAGGTTGTGTTCTATCACCAATACAGTATTACCCCGGTCGACCAATTTATTTAATACATCCAGCAGATGCTGAATATCCTGAAAATGCAAACCGGTGGTGGGTTCATCTAAAATATAAAAGGTTTTACCGGTATCTTTTTTGGCAAGTTCGGTAGCAAGTTTAACACGCTGCGCTTCGCCACCACTAAGGGTTACAGCGCTTTGACCAAGGGTTATGTAGCCCAAGCCAACATCCTGCAACACTTTTATTTTCCTGTATAAATAAGGTACGGGTTGAAAGAATTCAGATGCCTCATCTACCGTCATATTCAGCACATCGCTGATGGATTTTCCTTTATACCTTATTTCAAGCGTTTCCCTGTTGTACCTTTTACCATTACACTTTTCACAGTGCACGTACACATCGGGTAAAAAGTTCATTTCTATTACCCGCATGCCTGCGCCTTCACACACATCGCACCTTCCGTATTTTACATTAAATGAAAAACGACCTGCATTATAACCTCTTATTTTGGCTTCAGGAATAGAAGCAAATAAGGTTCGTATGTCTGTAAAAAATCCGCAATAAGTCGCAGGATTGCTTCTTGGTGTTCTGCCAATGGGGCTTTGGTCGATCTCAATTACCTTATCAATATGTTCTAACCCTGTAATACTTTTATAGGGCATACAGGGATACTTGCTGTTATAACAATGCTTTGAAAGCAGCGGGTATAAAGTTTCATTAATAAGCGTGCTTTTTCCACTGCCGCTAACACCGGTAACTACAATAAACTGCGCAAGCGGAAAAGAAACATTTACATTTTTAAGGTTATTACCCTTGGCGCCTGTAAGCCTTAAAAAATTGCCATTTCCTTTTCTTCTTTCTTCCGGTACTTTAATTTTCTTCTTGCCGGTTAAATATTGTGCTGTTTCTGAATTTGAACTGATGACTTTTTTTGGCGGACCGGCAACTACGATAGAACCACCATGTGTGCCGGCTTTGGGGCCAATATCAACGAGGTGGTCGCTGGCTAACATGATATCTTTATCATGTTCCACCACCAAAATGCTATTGCCGATATCACGAAGGTTTTGCAAGGCGCTAATGAGGCGTTGATTATCGCGCTGGTGCAAGCCTATAGAAGGTTCATCAAGAATGTAAGTTATGCCCTGCAATTGAGAGCCTATTTGCGTTGCCAGCCGTATGCGTTGGCTTTCACCCCCACTTAACGTACGGCTAGACCTGTTAAGTGATAAATAATTTAAACCAACATTTAATAGAAATTGCAACCGTTCTCTAATTTCTTTCAAGACATCTTTAGCAATAATTCTTTGTTTATTGTTTATCCGGCTCTCGAGGTTAGCGAACCAGTCCATCATTTTGTCAAGATTCATTTCGCTGAGTTCAGCAATATTTTTTTCATCTATTTTAAACCAGAGGCTTTCTATTTTTAACCGTGCACCGTTGCAGGTGGGGCACGTTTTCAGCTCCATGTATTTCTCAACCCATGCCCGCATGCTTTCAGTACTGCCGGGTGCAAAGAACCATCTTTTAAGCATAGGAATAATGCCTTCAAACTCCCCAGCATATGTACCGACATCGGCACTGTAATCATGCTGCAGTGAGTTTTCATCTTCCCCATTTTCATTGCCGTAAAGTAATATGTTGCGCCCTTTTTCACTAAGTGTATTAATGGGTTTATCAACGCTAATTTTATTTTTTCTCGCTATCTGTGCAACATTCCGGTACATATAAGCTTCCCTCTCTTCTCCCAGGGGAGCAATACCGCCATCTTTAATGCTTAACGTATCGTCTGGAATTACAGCTTCGAGGCTTACAGAGTAAACAGAACCCAGTCCGCGACAGGTACCACAAGCACCATAAGGTGAGTTAAAAGAAAAAGAATTGGGTGATGGCTCTTCGTAGCTGATACCTGTTGCCTCACACATCAACTGTTTTGAATATTGCACCAATATGGGTGACTTTATCTTTTTGACCGGGCAATTCTGACAATACAAACATGAGATCTTTGCCCATTTTTAATGTTTGCTGAACACTCTGGCTTATGCGAAGCCGGGCACCATCTTCAACTTTCAGGCGGTCTACCACAACCTCAATATCATGAATTTTATAACGGTCTACCTGCATGCGCGAGGTGATTTCTTTAATTTCTCCATCAATCCGTACTTTTAAAAATCCCTTTTTTCGAATTTCTTCAAACAACTCGCGGTAATGCCCTTTTCTACCCCGAATCAAAGGTGCTAACAGGGTTATATTTTTTGCGGTTTGATTTGTTACAATATGATTTACAATTTCTTCTTCACTAAACTTCACCATTTTTTTACCCGTATTGTAGCTGTAAGCCTCACCAGTTCTTGCAAACAATAACCGTAAAAAATCATAAATTTCTGTAATGGTACCCACCGTACTGCGGGGGTTTTTATTGGTTGTTTTCTGTTCAATTGATATTACAGGTGAAAGCCCTGTTATCTTATCTACATCGGGGCGTTCCATATCGCCCATAAACTGCCGGGCATAAGCACTAAAACTTTCCATATAACGGCGTTGCCCTTCATTGTAAATAGTGTCGAAAGCAAGAGATGATTTTCCGCTTCCGCTAACCCCGGTAAAAACAACCAGTTTATTTTTAGGAATTTTAAGATCGAAATTTTTCAGGTTATGCTCTCTTGCCCCAAAAATTTCTATGTATTCAAGGTCATTATTAGGTAGGATTTCATTTTCCGCCTGGAGAACATCATCCTTAATTATTTTCTTTGCCATTTTGAGGCAGCAAAAGTAAAAAAAACCAGTGTGCCTCCTCTATATACATTGTAAAGAGGATGGTAATGTTTAGATTTTAGTATTTTGCATGAATTAATAAAACACATGAAAAAAATATTAGTTACAGGTGGATGTGGCTATATCGGTTCGCACACGATCGTTGATTTGTTTAATAATGGGTATGATGTTATTTCTATTGACGATAATAGCCGGTCTACCAATTACTTATTGGAAGGCATTGAAAAAATAACCGGCAAAAAACTTAAAAATTACAAAGTTGACCTGAAGAACTTCGATGAAACCCGTGCCGTTTTCCAGGAGAACGAAGATATACAAGGCGTTATTCACTTCGCCGCCTATAAAGCGGTTGGCGAATCTGTAGAGAAGCCTCTCGAATATTACGAAAACAACCTGTTTTCACTTATAAACCTTTTAAAATGCACCAAAGAATTTGAGGTGCCCTATTTCGTTTTCTCATCTTCCTGCACGGTGTATGGCAACCCGGATAGTATTCCCGTAACCGAAAAATCTCCCATTAAAAAAGCAGAATCTCCATATGGGGCAACCAAGCAAATGGGTGAAGATATAGTAAGTGAAACCTCCCGCGCGTGCAATATGCGTTCAATTTTGTTAAGGTATTTTAACCCGGTGGGGGCGCACCCCTCTGCCCTGATTGGCGAATTACCATTGGGTAAACCGCAAAACCTGGTGCCTGCCATTACCCAAACGGCTATTGGAAAAATACAGGAAATGAAAGTTTATGGCAGTGATTATGATACAAGAGACGGTAGTTGTGTACGGGATTATATTCATGTTTGTGATATTGCCCATGCACACACACTCGCCCTGGAATATTTAATAAAAGGAGATGAAAAAGCTGCATGCGATGTTTTTAATCTGGGTACTGGGCAGGGAATAACCGTGCTGGAGGCTATAAAAGCCTTTGAAAAAGTAAGCACTGTAAAATTAAATTTTTCCCTTGCACCACGCCGGCCCGGTGATGTGGTGGCCATTTATGCGAACAACGACAAGGCTGTGAATGAACTTAATTGGGATAATAAAGTACAACCTGGAAGACATGATGCGTACCGCCTGGAACTGGGAATTAAAAATTAAACAGGACGAAGAACTGATGAACAAACAAAATGCTATTCTTAATTAAAAAGAATTGCACAAAACAATTAAAAAATGCTGGCAGATATAAAGGTATTGAACGAAAAAGAAACCCGGGGTGGTTTTGGTGAAGGAATATTGGAAACCGGGAAGAATAACCCGGATGTAGTTGTCTTAACGGCCGATCTTGCCGGCTCTTTAAAGTTAAGGGCCATTTATAAAATCCTTTCCTGAAAGATTTATCCAGGTGGTATTGCAGAAGCAAATATGATGGGTATTGCAGCCGGATTAACCATTGGGGGCAAAATTCCTTATACAACAACATTTGCCAATTTTAGTACAGGCCGGGTGTACGACCAGATCAGCCAAAGTATAGCCTACAGCAATAAGAATGTAAAAATTTGTGCCAGCCACGCCGGACTTAACCCTGGGTGAAGATGGCGCCACACACCAGATACTGGAAGATATCGGTCTTGATGAAAATGTTGCCGGGTATGACAGTGATTGTACCCTGCGACTTATAACCAGACAAAAGCAGCAACCATTGCAATTGCCGGATTATGAAGGACCCGTTTACCTTCGTTTTGGCCGCCCGGTATGGCCAATTTTTACCAAAGAAGATGGCACGATTTTGTAATCGGAAAGGCACAAATTTTAAACGAAGGAAAAGATGTAAGCATTTTTGCCTGCGGCCATCTGGTGTGGAAAGCCATTGAAGCAGGCAAGAATTTTAGAAGAAAAAGGTATCAGCGTGGACCTTATCAACCTTCATACCATAAAACCGCTGGATATTGAAGCCATTATTCCTCCATTAAAAAAACAGGTTGCGCAGTAACCTGTGAGGAGCATAACATATGGGTGGACTGGGCGATAGTATTGCGCAGGTTGCTGCTGCAAACCATCCCATACCTATTGAATATATTGGCACAAAAGATACTTTTGGCGAAAGCGGCAAACCCGAAGAACTACTTAAAAAATACGGGTTAGACACCCCACATATTGTTGCTGCAGCAGAAAAAGTGATAGCTAAAAAAGGAAGTCGATAATTGTATATTTAAACTTTATTAATAAAAACTCAATCTTAATGATGGGTTTTTTAATTTTATACCTAATAACCGCCATGCATGCAACATCTAGATGATAAAGAATTCTTAATACAGTTTAAAGAGCCTGCCAATAAGGAAAAAGCTTTTACGGCATATCATTAAAAAATACCAGGAAAAATTGTACTGGCATATCAGCCGACTGGTAGTAGAACACGAAGATGCTAACGATGTATTGCAAAACATGTTTATAAAGGTATGGAAAGGGTTGGATAATTTTAGGGAAGACAGCCAGTTATACACATGGCTTTACCGAATTGCAACCAATGAAAGTCTAACTTTTCTCGAACAACAAAAAAGAAGATCTTCAGTTAGTTTTAGTGATGTGGAAACAGGCTTATCCAACAAAATTAACGCAGATAAAAACTTTGATGCCAACAAGCTAGAATGGAAACTACAGTTAGCCATACAACAGCTTCCTGAAAAACAGAGAGTTGTATTTAACCTAAGGTATTACGATGAAATGCCCTACGAAGAAATGAGCCGGGTACTAGAAACCAGCGAAGGTGCTTTAAAAGCAAGCTATCATCACGCAGTTAAAAAAATAGAGGATTTCATTTTAAATAATTAAACCATAAATTATTATGCAAGTCATAATTACCGATAACTAATATGGAAACCCAAAAAAACATAAAGGATGAGTTGATGGGTATTAGCCCGGCCGTTGCTAATATTGGGAATATTAATGTGTTTACCGTGCCTGAAGGATATTTTCAATCAGTGACGGATGAAATCTATTCTAATCTGTTTATTTTGGCTTTGCCCACCAACAATCCATTAACACCTCCTCCCGCAGAATATTTTAATGATCTGGCAGGGAATATTTTAACAAAAATCTCCTCATCACCAGAAAAAGAGAAGAATTTGTTGAATGATGGCAGAATGAAAGAAAATATTTTTTCAATTCCAACGGGGTTTTTTGATCAATTGCCAGCGCAAATAATGCAGCAGATAAAGGCAGAAGAAAACAGCGTTGAAAAGGAACTTGAAGAAACAGCCCCATTCTTAAATACAATAGGCAGGAAAAATGTATATGCTGTACCTGCCGGGTATTTTGAGGGATTAGCTGCCTCAATTACTTTGCATGTAAAAAAAGAAAAAGCAAAAGTTATTGGTATGGGTGCCGGTTTTAAACGCATAATGGGTTATGCAGCAGCCGCAAGTGTTGCCGCAATAATGCTTTTTACAGGATACCAGTTTTTTTATACTGAAAAGCATTCTACAGAGATTGCTGCAAATAAATCAATCATAGAGAACAACATTAATATTCAGTCAGCTATTTCTTCAGTTAGCGATGAAGAAATAAACCATTACCTGGATACACATACCATGGCATTTAATGGAAACGTTCAAAATGCACCGTTGCCTGATGTGATGGATATACAGGGACTTATTAAAAATGCGAGCGATGAGGAGATTATTGAATATTTAAAGAAAAATTCAATAAAGGGTGAAAAAAATATTAATGAAATTTAATTTTTTAAAATGACAAAAAAAATCTACTTTTCACTACTTATTTCAATAGTTCAGTATTACTTTTGTGTGGCACAGCCTCCCGGAGATAATAACGAAAGCAAATTGGAAGCCATAAAGATGGCTTACATGACCAAAGAGCTAAATTTGAATCCGGAAGAAGCACAACGATTCTGGCCCGAGTATAATAGCTATATGAGAGAGGTAAAACAAGCTGGAATTAAATTTCAGAATGATGAACCTAAGAGGCAGGAAAAGGTTGCTGAAATAACGAAAAAGTATAAGGATAATTTTCAAAGGATTCTTGGAAACGATGGAAGGGTTAATAAAACCTTTACCGCCGACAGGAATTACCGGGACATGTTAACACGGGAGTTACAAAACAGGCAGCGAATGCGAAAACCTGAGGTGCAAAAAACACCTAATAAAAATAATAACCGCAACATGCCCGACAACAGAAAAAGACCCCTTCCCAACAATTAATTTAACTAGGTGTTTTTCATAGGTTAGCAACGGCCAGCTCTGTCTAGAGCGGGCCTATTTTTTTTATAGGCACCTGTGAAAATAAAAAACCGCCCTTTGCCAAGGACGGCTTAACAAATTGTACAAAATTTATTCTTTAGGAACACCCGACTGCAACTCAGCAAGCTTTGCTCTTATCTTTTTTTCAATTTCTGAAGCAAGCCCCGGGTTATCTGCCATAAGTTGCTTTACGGTATCTCTACCCTGCCCTAGTTTATTGGTGTCATAGCTAAACCAGCTTCCGCTTTTTTGTATAATTCCCAATTCAACACCCATATCTATTATTTCACCAACCTTGCTAATACCTTCTCCAAAAATTATATCGAATTCTGCACTTCTAAAAGGTGGTGCTACTTTATTCTTTACCACCTTTACTTTAACCCTGTTGCCGACAGCCTCATCCCCATCTTTGATTTGAGCCTGCCTGCGTATATCTAAACGAACAGATGCATAAAATTTAAGCGCATTACCACCCGTTGTTGTTTCGGGGTTACCAAACATAATCCCGATTTTTTCGCGCAACTGGTTAATAAAAATGCAAACGGTGTTTGTTTTTCCAATGGTTGCAGTAAGTTTTCTAAGCGCCTGGCTCATTAACCTGGCCTGCAGGCCCATTTTGCTATCACCCATCTCACCTTCTAACTCGCCTTTAGGTACAAGGGCTGCAACAGAATCTATCACCACAACATCTAATGCGCCGGAAAGTATTAACCTATCTGCAATTTCTAAACCCTGTTCTCCATAATCGGGTTGCGAAATAAGCAAATTGTCTACATCAACCCCAAGTTTCTGGGCATAAACACTATCAAAGGCATGCTCAGCATCAATAATTGCACACATGCCGCCTTTTTTTTGTGCTTCAGCAATTACATGAATGGCAATGGTTGTTTTACCCGAAGATTCAGGTCCATAAATTTCAACCACCCTGCCTTTAGGCAACCCCCCAATGCCCAGTGCAGTGTCTAAACCAATGGAGCCTGTTGAAATAACTTCCAGCTCACGTGCTCCTCTTTCATTCATCATCATAACACTGCCCTTACCAAAATCTTTATCAATTTTATCTATGGTTAATTTAAGGGCTTTAAGTTTTTCGTTATTTGCCATATAATTTGGGCTTTTTTTTTATTTGAACAAAGCTAAGATATTTAGCTAAAAGTATTTATGAATTGTACAAAGTACACTTATTTATAGGGGTTAATTATGCTTAGTTTTCCACAAGGCAACTAGTGGTTGAAGCCTTTTATTCTACTCAAAAACTTTTTGCATGGACCTGCCCTTTAAAAGAACTTCATTATATTCTTTTTCTGCATCGGCGTAAAAAGTAATGGCACTACCTGCCATGTACGATGCGCCTTTTTTTGCAGCATCATAAATTATACTTCGTATTACTACATTAAAATCAAAATCATTTTCCGGGGTTATGTATCCAACACTTCCGGAAAAAATTCCGCGTTTAAAATTTTCGTAGGTTTCAATTAATTCCATAACCCGTTTTTTTGGTGCTCCGGTCATTGAACCCATAGGAAAGGTTGCCTGTAATATTCTGGTAAGGTCTGCATTCTGTTCCACTTCTCCGTACACTGTAGAAACCATTTGGTGCACCTGTGAATAACTGTATACATCAAAAAGGTCTTTTACTTTTACACTACCGGGTTTGCAAATTTTACTTAGATCATTCCGCACCAGGTCAACTATCATTACATTTTCGCTTTGCTCTTTTTTGCTTTGTCTTAAAGACTGCTTAATCCGGTCGTCGTTATTTTTATTGAACACATCCCGCGGTGCGGTGCCCTTCATGGGTTGGGAAAGGATGTTTATGCCAGTTTTTTGAATAAATCTTTCGGGGCTTGCGCAAAACAGGTATTTGCTTTTTAATTTGTAAAAGGCCGCAAAGGGTGCAGGTGAAAAGGTATTTAGCTTTTCAAAGGTTTCAACCGGTGGAAGTTCTACATTTTCTGCAAAGAAATGCTGGCAATAATTTATTTCGTAACAATCGCCCCTGTGAATGTGTTCTTTTATTTTACTAACAGTATGGAGATATTCTGATTTACCTGATTGGGGAACAACCCTAACTTTATTGGAAGAAATAACTTTTAAAATTTTCTGCTGACCTATCATTTCCCATACCTTGGCAGGATCATGCCCAACACATTTAATAGTGCAAATATTTTTATTGATGGAAATAACAATTTCTGGCTGAAACAAAAAAATTTCGGGAAATGCGGCAGGGCCGGATTGTTTGATTGAAGATTCTCAATTTCGTTCTTAAGATCGTAATTGATGTGCCCAAACAACCAGTCATTCTTTTGTTTAAGAAATTCTGATAATGAAGGAAGAATTTTTAACCCGGGATTAAATGAGGTTATACAACCCGCGGCACCAATGCATTCGTATGCGTTGCCGGTGCCTGCATAATTATTGTTATCGAAAAAAGCGCAAACCTCAAAATGGTTTACCCACCTGAGAATTTGCGCTTTGGCTAAATTTATATCCGGAACAATAAAAATACCGGTATCTCTATGCATGCAATGCGCAGGCACGGTTAAAAGTCATCGTCTTCTTCTTCAAAGCCTGCATCTTCATTAAATAACCCGAATTCTTTAAAGTCATCATCCAGTTTCAGGTCATCTTCATCTTCTCCTTTCTTTTTTCCGCCTGCGGCAGCTTTCTTTCCCTTAGATTTTGGTAAATCGAATTCATCAAAATCGGGGTCCCAATCATCTGCATCATCTTCAGGTTTATCCCATTCATCTACTACCTCATCACCACCATCAACATCATCATCTTCTTCGTCGTCATCATCCTCAGCCGACTTTTTAGAGCCAGAGGTTTTTCCTGCTTTTATACCAGGTTTAGATTTTTTAACAGGTGTATTTTCATCCTCATCTAAATCATCATTATCGTCGTTATTTACGACCTCAGACTTTTTAGACATGGCTGTGGTTTTTTCGTTTTTACTTTTATTTGTTTCGGACCTGTCACCTGAAACCTTCTTATTTTTATCAGACTTTGATGCCATAGGATTCTATATTATCGCGTAAAATTTGAAAGAGTTTTTTAATTGGCAAAAAATATTTTATCTGGCAAAATCCATGCCTTTAATCTATCATTTTCACTATTTGGTCCCTGTTCGGACCATTGGAAACATAACTTACCGGTGCCTGTATAAAGCTATTTATAAAATTAATGTATTGGTGCATGGTATCTGGAAGATTTCCTGAAGTTTTAATGGAAGTGGTATCGGTGCTCCAACCCGCAAAACTTTTATACTCAGGGTCTATATTTACCCGCGTCATTTGAAAGGGAACTTCTGCTGTTTTCTCTCCATTAATGTTATAGGCGGTGCATACTTTCAATTCTTCAAACTCATCCAGCACATCAGCTTTTGTCATTATAACTTTTGTTACGCCATTAAGCATGCAGGTATACCTTAAAGCTACAAGATCTATCCAGCCACAGCGGCGGGGCCTGCCTGTGGTAGCACCGAATTCATTACCAGTTTTTCTTAATTGTTCGCCAACAGCGTCTTCTAATTCTGTAGGGAAAGGACCACTGCCCACCCGTGTACAATAGGCTTTTGTTACCCCCATAACATCTTTTATTTTTTGAGGTGCAACCCCCAAACCTGTGCAAACACCGGCAGAAATGGTACTGGAAGAAGTTACAAAAGGGAAAGTTCCGAAATCTATATCAAGCATAGTTCCCTGCGCGCCTTCTGCCAATACTTTCTTGCCATTGCTTATATGATCATTTATAAAGTACTCTCCATTAACGATGTTGAGCGTTTTTAAAAATTCAACAGCCTCAAAAAACTCCTCTTCCCATGCAGAGATATCTTCATTAAAATTAAAATTGCCCAACAGCTTTTCATGCTTTAGACGAAGTTTAATATACTGCGTAATAAAATTTTTGTCTTTTAGATCACCGGCCCGCAGTGCATTTCTGCCTGTTTTATCCATATAGGAGGGACCAATACCTTTTAGTGTTGAACCAATGCGGCTGTCTCCTTTTGCTAATTCAGATGCTTTATCTAAAGCACGATGGGTTGGAACAATAATATTTGTTCTTTGAGAGATAAACAGGTTTTTCTTTACGTCAATTCCAAAAGCTGCAACAGCTTCACACTCTTTTTTAAGTGTAACCGGGTCGAGTACTACACCATTTCCTATAAGGTTTATTTTATTTTGGTGAAATATGCCGGAAGGTATCTGGTGCAAAACTATTTTTTTACCCTCCACATACAGGGTGTGGCCGGCATTCGGACCGCCCTGAAAGCGTGCTACCAAATCGTACTGGGGCGCGAAATAATCTACTATTTTTCCTTTTCCCTCATCACCCCATTGTAAACCAAGTATAACATCAACCATAATTATTTCTCTTATTTAAAACCGAGTTTTATTTGCCTTTATCGGCCGGTTGCGACAAAAATGAGTGAATAATTTTGAAGTTCAGGCATTTATTTTCTTCATGTATTACCCTGTTACTAACGAGGGCAAAAATATCGGGGATTTATATAAACCTGCTTTTTACCTGCAAGAACTACACGCATCATTTATTTAATAACTTCTTGTATAACATTCCCTATAGAACCGCTGGGCATCTGCACATGAAGAAGTGCAGCAAGGGTTGGGGCAATATCAGACATATAATATTCCCTGGTGGAATGGCCGGTTTTAATTCCCCACCCGTACCATACCAGCGGTATATGTGAATCGTATGGATTCCATAAACCATGAGAAGTGCCGATGCCATTGCCTTCTACATTACCGGGCTTTGGAATAACCTGTATGGTACCAGACCTTGAGGGGTAATACCCGTTAATAAACATCTCTCTTAATTTGTGTTGAACTGGTAATGCATTTAAATTAGAAATTTCGAAGGCATTGCTTATTGCATCATGTTTTTGCAAATGGGGAATAATTTTTTCTGATACCGCTTTCACAGATACCTTGCTCCGGTCTAATTTATCTTCATCAAAAAAAATCTGGTAATTATACAAACCGATTATTGCACTATCTACATTAAATGCGGTTTTAATAATACTGTTTAGTTCTGATACAATTTCTGTATCATCAAAAAACCGTCCGGGCAATTTATTTTCTTTGGAAAAGCCTGTAGAATGCGCCACGCCATGGTCTGCAGAAAGAAAGAAAATATAGTTTCCTTCGCCAATCTCATTATCCAGGAATTGCATAAAATCGAAAAGAGATTTATCGAGCCTGGCAAAATCATCCAGTTGTTCCCAGGAATCCGGACCGAAACTATGCCCTATATAATCGGGAGAAGAAAGGCTAACCGCTAACAGGTCTGTAAATGATGAACTGCCTAAATTTTCTCCTTTAACAGCGGCTTCTGCCATAGCAAAAGTAAGGTCGTTGCCCTGCGGGGTATAAGCAATTTTTGAATAATCTTTCCCGGCAAAACCGCTTAATTTATAGGGAAAAACAGCCGGACCATCATAAAAAGGATTTCGCTCATATTTCTTATCATCATCCGAACATTGCTCCTGGTAAATATTTTTTGGTAATAAAATATTCCAGTTTAAGGCATATAAAGAATCTGCCACTTTTCTTTCATTAAATGCTGTAACCCATGCTGGTAAAGATTTAGTATAATAGGTGCTGGTAACAAAATTTCCGGTTTTACTGTCGTACCAGTAGGCCCCGGTGGCAGCATGGCCGGCAGGTATAATTGCACCTCGGTCTTTAATAGCGATCCCCACTACCTTATTTCTAAAATTTGCGGCAATGCGCATTTCATCAGAAATGGTGGTGGTCAATAGATTTTCAGGGCTCGCTTTTCCCGAAGTATTTGCTGCACCCACCGTTTCTACAGAAAGGTCTTCCACACAATATTCAAGTTTATTTAAAATAAGGTCGTACCAAATGTTCGAGGTAATGCCATGAATGGCGGGCACAGAACCTGTATAAATACCAGCATGCCCCGCCGCAGTTAATGTAGGTGTATAGGGTATAAAAGTATTATCGCAGGAAAAGCCTTTTGAGAGCAGCCTTTTAAAACCACCGTTCGAATTATACTGGTTTATGTACCTGTATAAATAATCCCACCGCATCTGGTCTACAACCAACCCCACCACTAATTTCGGACGGGTTACTATACTGTCGTTTTCCGCTACTTTTTGCCCATATACCGCTGTAAATTGTAAGAATGATAACAGGCAAATCAAAATTCGGCTACTCATTAAAAAATTTTTTGTAAACAAATGTATGAAAGAGGCATGCAGCATAAAGTCAGTTAAGCCATTTCCATCAAAAAAAATTAACTATGCTGACCATGCAAATTGTGAAAAACCCTTTATTTGCCATACCTGCCGAATGCATTATTTTTGCGCAGTTAAAAAGTAACATATAAACTATGCCTGACATATTTGAAAAACTTATAAGAAATTCCGGACCCCTTGGGCAACACAGGGAAAGAGCGCACGGATATTTTTCATTTCCAAAACTGGAAGGGGAAATAAGTAACAGGATGGTATTTCGCGGGAATAATGTAATTGTTTGGAGTTTAAATAACTATTTAGGTCTTGCCAACCATCCTGAAATAAGAAAGGTGGATGGTGATGCAAGCAGGGAATTTGGTTTAGCCAGCCCCATGGGTGCCAGAATGATGAGCGGGAACAGCGTACATCATGAGCAACTGGAAAGGGAACTGGCAGCTTTTGAAGATAAAGAAGATGCCATCTTGCTTAATTATGGGTATCAGGGTATAATGAGCACCATCGATGCACTGTGTGGAAGGCACGATGTGGTAGTATATGATGCAGAAAGCCACGCATGCATTATTGATGGTTTAAGGTTACACCCGGGGCACAGGTATGTTTACAAACACAATGATGTGGAGGATTGCGAAAAACAATTACAACGCGCTACAGCACTTATTGAGAAACAAAAGACCGGAGGGATACTTGTAATTACGGAAGGTGTTTTTGGTATGGCGGGCGACCAGGGAAAATTAAAAGAGATATGCGATCTTAAAAAGAAGTACGAGATAAGATTACTGGTAGATGATGCACACGGATTCGGAACGCTGGGAGAACGTGGTGCAGGTGCAGGCGAAGCGCAGGGATGCCAGGATGAAATAGATCTGTACTTTTCAACCTTTGCAAAGTCAATGGCTTCTATTGGTGCTTTTTTGGCGGGTCCAAAAATTATCATTGATTATATACGTTATAATATCCGCTCCCAAATTTTTGCGAAAAGCCTGCCTATGCCAATCGTAATAGGAAACCTGAAAAGGCTGGATATGTTACGCACCATGCCCGAACTGAAAGAACAATTATGGTATAATGCCATGAAGCTACAGAATGGTTTAAAGAGCCGGGGTTTTGATATAGGTAAAACCAACTCTGTTGTTACCCCCGTTTACATGAAGGGTGATATTGCTGAGGCAACAGCCATGGTTAAAGATTTAAGGGAACATTACAAAATATTTTGCTCGATAGTTGTTTATCCTGTAATACCTAAAGGTAATATTATTTACAGGCTTATACCTACAGCCATTCATACTGATGAAGATATTCATGCAACACTTGTTGCGTTTAGCGAAACAAAAGCGAAACTTGATGCAGGTGAATATAAATTGGATGCTATCCCGCACATGGCAGATGCCTAATAATAACTAATACACTTTTACAACCCTGCATATTTTTCGCAGGGTTTTTTTATAAAAAAAGTCCCTCTCATTTCTGAAAGGGACCCACAACAAAAAACTATCCGTTTTTAAACATCAGTCAGGCTTTTTGCCATCTAAATAACTATTCAGTGTTGGCAGGTGAGTTGTTTGTGTATTCTCATCTTTTTTTACCGCATACTTGCTGTAAAAATCTTCCACTGAAGTAAGCTTATTGCCCCCATACAATTCCATGTTTCGTCTAACATATGCAGGTACATTTTCAAATTCGGTATTGTTATCTGCAGTGCTCATATTAAAAGAAAGATTACGCAATTTATGAATGCGTTCTGCTGCTCTTTTCTTCTGCTCTTCTTCTTCATCATTAAATCCGGCATATGCACTTGCCGGCGGCAGTTGATCGTCTGCATCTACCTGGTCTTCGCGCATAACCAGTTCTAATTCTATAAGATCTTCGTTCCCCGGTTCGCTATTAGGCTTTTGTGCAACCGGTTGTGGTTTCGTTTCTACTGTTTCGGTTTGTGTATTATTCTCAGCGGGTGGTTCTGCGTAAATTTGCCTTGGTTTGCTTAAAAAGCTGCCGAGAAAAGATTGACGTGGTTTTTCTTCCTCCGTAATTTCTGGATGCTTCTCAGCTTTCGCTTCAGGCATTTTATCTTCCTGAACCGGCTCGTTGTATTCAAACTTTTCCATTTCCTGTGGGGCATCCATATTAAGAACCATTTTCTCTTCATCAACTGAAGGTTCTGCATCTTCTTCTTTCGCAGGCACCTCAGAAAGCGACAGCACATGAAGGTCTTCTATTACATGGGTAGAAGGCTTTTCTTCTTTTTCTTTTTTAGCTTCTTCTTTTCTTTGAAGAGTAGGGATATCAAAAATGGTTTCTTCGTTATTCTCATATTGTTCTATAGTCTGCTGAATAATGAGCGGCATGGTAACCGGGGCGCTGGCAACCTCAATAAGCGTTGGTTTTGTTTCATCATGTTTGGTTTCGTCTTCTTTTTGACTGAAGATCTTATTCTCCTCGCCTTCTACACCAAGCGTCATTACAATCTTTTCTTCTTTCTGCTTTGGTTTTATTGCTGCAGGTTCTTTATATGAGAATACCTCCCGCTGGTCGAAGCCGGTAGCAATTAAAGTGATGCCCAATTTTTTATCAAGGGTTTTGTCGTAACCCATTCCCATAATTACATCAGTCTTCTCGCCTGCCTGCATACGAAGAAAATTATTGATAATCTCCATTTCATCCATGGTGCATTCAAATTCGCCTTCAGCACTGTTGATGTTTATAAGAATCCATTTAGCGCCGGTTATATCATTATCATTAAGTAATGGAGAGCTTAATGCTTCTTCAATGGCGCGTTGCGCTCGGTCTTCACCTTCCACCGCACTGTTACCTAATATAGCAACCCCGCCGTTTTTCATCACTGTGCATACATCGGCAAAATCTACAATTATATGTCCGTGGCTGTTTATAATATCGGTAATACATTTTGCTGCTGTTGCCAAAACATTATCGGCTTTTGCAAAAGCGTCTTTCATTTTTAAATTACCATATTGCATGCGTAATTTATCATTGCTTATGATGAGCAACGTATCTACATACGGCTGTAGTTTTCTGATGCCTTCTTCTGCCTGCTGTAACCTGCGCGGCCCTTCGAACCCAAATGGTGTTGTAACAATGCCTACGGTTAAAATGCCCATTTCGCGGCATACCTGTGCAATTATGGGTGCGCCACCTGTTCCGGTGCCACCGCCCATGCCAGCGGTAATAAATGCCATCTTGGTATTTACTTCAAGAATGCGGCGAATTTCTTCGAGGCTTTCTTCGGTAGCCTGTTTGCCAACTTCAGGGTTTGCGCCTGCGCCCAACCCTTGTGTAAGGTGTGGCCCCAGTTGAATTTTATTTGGTATGGGACTTTGATCCAGGGCTTTAGAATCTGTGTTACAAATAATGAAATCTACTCCTTCAATTTCATCTGCAAACATAAAGTTCACTGCATTGCTGCCTCCACCACCTACGCCAAGTACCTTTATTATAGATGATTTTTGTTTCGGAATATCAAATGTTATCATGATCTAAGTTTTATTGTTGTTGGTTAGTAAGTAAGTTTCAAAAATTTAAAAATGGGTGTTTAATAAATGTGATATTGGATCGATGAATGATTAAAACTTATTTTATCACCTGGTCTTCTTCTTCTTTAAACAGGTCTATCAATCCAATTTTAAACTTATCCCAGAAGTTGTTCAACCCTTTTCTTTTCTTCACATCCACCATTTCTTCTTTTGCTGCCTGGTTTATTTCTTCGGCCATTGCTTTCTTTAGACTTTCGGGAACATTCACTTTTTTAAACCCCTGGTCAAATTCTTTTCTCTTGTATTCAAAATCGCTGTAACCTTTAAGAATAAGACCTATACAGGTAGAGTACATTGGTTTTTTTAATTCATCTATGTGGTTTGCAGCAAGGTGTTCGTTGGGATAACCGATGCGTGCATTTAAACCTGTAACATACTCCGTTAACTGAATAAGGTGTTTTAGCTGCGCACCACCACCGGTGAGTATTACACCACCATTTAATGCACGACTGTCGAGCCCTACCTGCTTTAAATGATAAGTAACAAAGTCTAGAATCTCATTCATTCTTGCCTGGATAATCTGCGCAAGACTTTTTACGCTGATCTCTTTAGATGGCATGCCCTTTAAACCCGGGATAGTTATAAAAGCATTGGTCTTGGTTTCTTCTGCAAGGGCACTTCCAAACTGCACTTTCATTGCCTCCGCCTGGCTTTTCAATACCCCTAACCCCATACGTATGTCGTTGGTAATATTTTCCCCACCAAAAGGAATAACTGCTGTGTGCTTTAAAATTCCTTCGTAAAAAACAGCAAGGTCGCTTGTTCCGCCACCAATGTCGAGAATGGCAACGCCAGCTTCAAGATCTATATCGCTCATCACTGCGCTTGATGAAGCCAGTGGTTGTAGCACAAGATCTTTGGTTTTTAAATTGCTTCTTTCTACCGCGCGGTTAATATTGCGGATGGCATTACGGTCGCCGGTAATGATATGAAAGTTAGCGCCGAATTTTACACCGTTATAACCAACCGGATCTTTTATATTCTGGTAATTATCTACATGAAAATCCTGCGGAATAACTTCAATTATCTGGTCTCCTGCTGGTATAAAAGTTTTTCTTTGGTTCTCTATTAGTTGCTCTACCTCCCAGCGGGCAATTTCAATATCGGCAGATTGCCGAACAATGTCTCCGCGGGTTTGCAGGCTTTTAATATGATGGCCTGCCACACCCACATATACTTCGCTTATTTCCAGATCTGGATTGCTTTCCACGCAGTTTTGCAATGCCTGGTGTATGGCTTTGATTGTCTGGTCTATGTTTAGTACCTGGCCATGTTGTACGCCATTGCTGTTTGCACGTCCGAAGCCAAGAATTTCAAGTTTTCCATATTCATTCTTGCGCCCGGCAATGGCAGCAATTTTTGTTGTACCAATGTCTAACCCTACAATTATTGGGGCTTGATTTGAATTCATAAATAGATATTGTTTTTTGTTGTTATAAAAGTTTTTGTTGTTCTATATTGGTTTTTCATTTTTAGCACTGATGTTTTAATTATTCTTTTTCATTATTGCTTTAGGCACCCTTTCAGCATTAGTTTCTGTTTGGGTCTCTTCACTTTGTTCTCTTGTTTCATTTTTAATCTCAGGTTTCTTCTGAACTTTTTCTTTAATATTATTCCGAGTACTTACAGCAGGTATTCTGTTCACTGTTTTCGCAGAAGATGCATACACCGTATCCTTAATAATATTGTTCAACATTTTTTCTGCATTTACCTGCTGGCTTATAGCACGAAGTGTATCTGCCCAGGGTTTTTGAGCGCCTCTTTTTCTGCAACAATTTGCCCGTTAAATTGAAGACGAACCCTTGAATATTTTTCAAAGCCGGCAGTAGCCCATATTTGTTTGTAGAAGGCAAATAGCTTTTCAAACTTTTCATCCAGTTTATCAGCGTTACCTAATTCAATTACCTGGTTGCCTAATACAGGTACTAATTCGTATGTATGCTGCGGTGTAATGTTTACCTGTGCAATTTGCGCAGATAAAAAACTGTCTTTATTTATGTGCAACGCAATAGCGGTTAACTCTTTTAACACCGCACTATCCGGTTTAGATAAAACATTTTTGTTTGATGGAAAAGAAGTAAAGACCGGAAGCCTTGCTGCATAATTTTCACTTACCGGCAACCGGAAAGATGTTTCATCAATGTAAAACGAATTGCCATGCACAGTAAAAATTCTTGCCACCGGTGTTCTTTCAGTTATGGTTGCATAAAACACCTGGTTGTTGTTGAAGAATAACTCAACATCTTTTATCCATGGATTTTTATTAAGTGAATCTTCAATCTTCTGCAGGTTCAAAGGCGTAATAAAATTTCCGCTTGCGATGCCATTATGTTTTAGCACCTGCATAATTACCTGCTCACTGATAAAGGGAGTATTAAAGTGGCTTGCAATTTTTACCTGAACTCCCGCACATACTTTTTCATCCTTTGCTTTCATTGCGGCAACAAGCAACACTATGCTCCCTGTTCCCAGCATGCTCCAGATTATAATATGTACCACTTTTTTTATCATGAAATTTTTGCGTCTCGTTTGTCTAATTAGTTAGTATGTTTTTAACCGGTTCGACCAATGCATCAATATCTCCTGCCCCGCACATTACCAGCAGTTCTGGTTTCTTTTCTCTCACCCAGTTTAAAAGCTGGTCTTTCTCTAAAACCTGTTTTCGGGGTAAGTTCATGTAACTCAGTATCATCTCGCTGTTAACACCTTCCATTGGTAACTCACGTGCAGCATATACAGGCAGCAGCACCACCTCATCTGTCATATCGAGGCTTGCTGCAAATTCTATGGCCAGATCTTTGGTTCTACTGTAAAGATGAGGCTGAAACACCACTGTACATTTTTTACCGGGAAACAAACTATGCACACCTGTGAATAACGCTTTAAGTTCTTCCGGATGATGCGCATAATCATCTATTAAAACATGTTGAAAAGCGGATGCTGCAACACCTTCATTATTTTTTAAGGGATGTAAAATGTATTCAAAACGGCGCTTAACACCTTTAAAATCAGCGATTGCCATTTTTATTTTTTCATCATCAATTTTTAATTGCCTGGCAACAGTAATTGCAGCCACTGAATTTTCTATGTTATGCAGACCGCCCATAAACAATTCAACATTTTGCAGGCTCCAGTTTTTTCCAACTACATTAAACAGGTATCCGCCATTTTGAACGGAAAGATTTGTGGTATAAACATCTGCCTCTGCATTATTGAAGCTGTAAGAAATAGCTGAACCATTAACAAATTCTGATGCACGGTTTAATCCATACTTATACAATATTGTTCCTTGTTCTTTAATGCTGTTCGCAAATTGAAGGAAAGCATTTTCCATTTCAGTTGCAGTGCCATAAATATCAAGATGGTCCGGATCCATGGAGGTAATTACTGCCACATTTGGTTTAAGCTTTAGGAATGAGCGGTCATACTCATCTGCTTCTATTACACAAACATTGTTATCACTGCCCCAGAAGTTGGTTTCGTAATTGGCAGATATGCCTCCCAAGAAAGCATTGCAGCCATATCCTGAATGGCGCAATATGTGGCCTATCATAGTACTTACAGTAGTTTTTCCGTGTGTGCCTCCTACGCAAATATTAAAGCTGGTTTCAGTTATCCATTGTAACACATCACTGCGCTTAACAACTTCATACTTGTTATTACGGTACCACGTTAATTGTGTGTGTGATGATGGAATTGCAGGTGTATATACCACGATTTCAGCTGACTGATCAACTTGTGTTTCACCATCTTCATAAGTAATGCTTATGCCTGATTGCTGTAAACGCCTGGTTAATGGTGTTTCAGTTTTATCGTAACCACTAACCTTCACCCCCTTGTTTTGAAAGTAACGTGCAAGCGCACTCATACCAATACCACCGATACCGATAAAATAAATGTTTTGTATGTTTTTTATATCCGCCATTTGTTGCCGGTGTGCCGGCTTAATTTTTTATATGTTTTAATATTTCTGCTGCGATAATCTCATCCGCATTTTTTACTGCGAATTGTTTTATGTTATTTTTTAATTCGGTTTGTTTGTCTGCATTGTTTAATAAGCCTGAGACAGTTATAAACAATTCATTCATTACCTCGCTGTCTTTTACCATTAAAGCTGCATTTCTTTCCACAAGATATCGGGCATTCATTGTTTGATGGTCTTCGGCAGCGTGTGGAAAAGGAACAAACACAACCGGTTTCTCAACCACACACAATTCTGAAACAGCCATAGCACCCGCACGGGAAATAACAATATCTGCAGCTGCATATGCTTCATCCATATTATTGATGAATTGCTGCACGCTTACATTTTTGTATGCTGCTGCTATTAATGCAAATCGTTCAGCTTCTACATTTCCGGTTTGCCAGATAATCTGCACATTCATTTCTTTAAACTGCTGCAGGTTTGCAGCGATAAATTCATTAATGCTTTTTGCACCTAAACTTCCGCCCACAGACAAAATAGTTTTATACTGGGGCTGAAGGTTAAAAGCCTGCAAAGCCTGTATTCTTTGCACATTACTTTGAACAATTTTTTTTCGCACCGGGTTACCTGTGACCATAATTTTTCCGGCGGGAAAAAATTGCTCCATACCCTGGGATGCGACAAAAATCGCAGTAGCATTTTTGCCCAGAAACATATTGCTTTTGCCTGCAAAAGAATTACTCTCATGAATGAATGTTGGAATACCTTTTTGCTGTGCAACTTTTAATACAGGAAAACTTGAATAACCACCAACCCCTACCACCGCATGGGGTTTAAATGAATTAATGATGTTTTTAACCTGCCAAAAGCTTTTTAAAAGCTTGTAAGGCAACCCAATATTTTTTATCAAAGAACTTCTGTTGTACCCTGCTATTTCCAACCCTTTAATTTTATAACCTGCCTGAGGTACTTTTTCCATTTCCATTTTACCTGTTGCCCCTACAAATAACAATTCAGCGTTTGGCTGTAATTGTATTATTGCGTTTGCTATGGCTATTGCGGGAAAAATATGACCACCTGTTCCACCGCCTGCTATAATTATCCTGGTCATATTTTTCTTTTTCAAAACCTGTTGCGTTAATGTTCTGCTGTACAAGTGTGCGACGCAACGACAGCACAATTATTATACAGTAGCCGGGTACAAAATTTTATGCAACCGCAACTGATTTATTTTCTTCTTCAGTTTTTTCATCAAACACATTTCCTTCCATTTGTTCCAGGTTTCTTGCAACACTTAAAATAATCCCGATGGCAGCACAGGTAAATAAAAACGAACTACCACCCATACTTATCAAGGGCAGTGTTACACCTGTAACGGGTATGAGATTTACACTCACCGCCATGTTTGCAACTGCCTGTATAACCAGTGTAAAACTTAGCGCAAGGGCCAAAAATGCGCCGAATGCGTATGGGCATCTTCTGAAAATTCTAATACACCTGAAAAGAAAAATCAGGTACATAAAAATCACAAACACACCCCCCATTAATCCATACTCTTCTATAATGATGGCATAAATTGAATCGTTATATGCCTGTGGCAAAAAATTTCGCTGCCGGCTGTTGCCAGGCCCAAACCAAAAAATCCGCCATTGGCAATTGCAATGTTTGCCTGCTGAACCTGGTAAGGCACCTCGGTTTCGGAAGGATGCAAGAATTGTTGTACCCTGCTAACCCAGGTATCGAAACGGCCAACATTGCTGAGCGATTCAGAAACTTTTGGGGTGGCTTCTTTTTTATCTGTTGCCAGTGCAATACTTATAATTATTATTACCGGTACAGCGGCAATACCAATAACACCCAAAATATATTTAACTTTTATTCTACCTATAAACATGAGCAATAATGATGTAGCCCCCACCAGAACTGCATTAGAGAGGTTTGCGGGAAATATTAATAAACATGTAATTAGCACCGGGATAATTACAGGCAAAAACCCCTTTTTAAAATCTTTGATGTTGTTTTGTTTTTTACTTAATAACCTTGATACATACATGAACAATGCAAGTTTTGCGAAATCGCTTGTCTGAATGGTCATATTAATTACCGGAAGCTTTATCCACCTGCTTGCATCGTTTACTTCTACTCCGAAGTATAAAGTATATAACAATAATGGAACTGAAATAAGATATAGTATTACAGACACACGCGAATACAACGTATAATTAACGCGATGCATAAAATAAATAATTAGCATACCGATTATTATAAAAGAAAATTGTTTAAAAAGATATACTTCGGTATTTCCTTTATAATATTTATATGCAAGAGAACCTGTGGCACTGTAAACAACGAGCAGCGAGGTAATAGCTAACAATACAACGATAGACCATATATAACTATCGCCCCTTGTTCTCTTCAACAGGTTTTCTTTATTAAGCGAAGCGAAGGATATGTCTTTAATATTTCGTAACGATTCGTTCATGTTGTTTACGCATACTTTTTTACAGGTCTTTTACAGCCATTTTAAACTGGTTACCACGATCTTCATAATTTTTAAACAGGTCGAAGCTGGAACATGCGGGGCTTAATAAAACAACATCGCCTTTATTTGCCAGCCTGAAAGAAAGTTCAACTGCCTGCTTTGCGCTGTTAGTATCTGCTATTACCGGTACCTTTTTATTAAACGCCTTATGAATTTTTTCGTTGTGCACGCCCATGCAAACAATTGCTTTTACTTTTTCTTTAACAAGATCTTCAATTAACTCGTAATTGTTTCCCTTATCAATGCCACCAAGTATTAGAATAGTTGGTTTATCAATACTTTCAAGGGCATACCATGTGCTGTTTACATTGGTTGCCTTACTGTCGTTTATAAACTCAATACCCCTGATGTTTGCCACATGTTCCATGCGGTGCTCGAGGCTATGAAACGTTGTGACCGCCTCGCGTATCTTTTCTTTTCTTAATCCCAGAATTGTACCTACAAGGCTTGCAGCCATTGTGTTGTACCTGTTATGCTTTCCTTTAAGCACAAAGTCGTAGATGCTCATGCTTATTCGTTCGCTGCGAAAGCTGATCATCATGTTATTGTTAGCGATGTAAGCACCCTGAGGGAGGTCTCGGTTCATAGAAAATGGTATTAGGTTAGTTTTGGATTTGATTTTATTTAAATTGTTTATGATTACTTCATCATCTGCACAATAGATAAAGTAATCGGACATCGTTTGGTTGCTGGTGATTCTGAACTTACTGTTTATATAATTTTCAAATTTGTATTCGTACCTGTCAAGATGATCTTCTGTGATGTTAAGCAACACCGAAATATCTGCTTTAAAATCTTTTATGTCGTCTAACTGAAATGAACTGATCTCTGTTATATAATATTCTTTTGGTGCAAGTGCGACCTGCCTTGCAAATGAATAACCAATATTGCCAACCATTGCACAATCAAGACCTGCATTATTACACATATGGTATGTGAAAGCTGTAGTTGTTGTTTTCCCATTACTTCCGGTAATAGCAACAATTTTGCTGGTTCCTTTATAGCGGTAAGCCAGTTCGATCTCGCTGATTACAGGAATATTAACACCCCTTATCAGTTGCATCATTTCATTTTTTTCAGGAATGCCCGGGCTTTTAACCACTTCATCTGCAGAAAGTATTTTTTCTTCGGTATGCATGCGCTCTTCAAAGGGAATGGCTGCATTCATTAATTCATTCTTATAATTTTCTGCAATAATGCCTGCGTCACTAACAAATACCTGGTACCCATATTTTTTGGCAAGCAGAGCAGCGCCTACACCACTTTCACCGGCACCAAGCACACATAAGCTGCTGCCACCTTCTCTTAAGGCAGTGTCGCTATTAAACGGTATGTGCTTTTTATTATTCATTATTACTACCTGATCTTTAATGTTACAATTGAAAACAATACGCACAGTATGGTTAATATCCAGAACCGCACTGCAATTTTGTTTTCGTGATAACCCTTTTTCTGGTAATGATGATGGAGGGGGCTCATTAAAAAAACTCTTCGCCCTTCGCCATATTTTCTTTTGGTGTATTTGAAATATGAAACCTGTATAATCACACTTAAATTCTCTACGAAAAAGATGGCGCAGAAAATGGGAATTAATAATTCTTTACGTACAATTATTGCAAGCGATGCGATAATGCCACCAAGTGCCAGGCTTCCCGTATCGCCCATAAATACCTGTGCAGGATAAACATTGTACCAAAGAAACCCAATGCACCCGCCCACAAATGCGCTTATAAAAACCGCAAGCTCACTAAGGTTGGGTATATACATTATGTTGAGATATTCAGCAATTTTGTAATTCCCGCTCACATAAATAAAAATGCCCAAACCTGCGCCAATAATGGCACATATGCCTGCAGCCAGTCCATCTAAACCATCTGTTATGTTAGAGCCGTTGGATACGGCGGTTACAATAAATGTTACTATAAGTATGTATAAAATCCAGGTGAAATTTTCAGCCCCGGGCCAATCCAGCTAATTAACCGGCTATAATTAAATTCATGATCTTTTACAAAAGGTATTGTGGTAATGGGTGTTTTAACCTGTGCAAAGCGATGTTTTTGTCCATCGATTTCACGGGTTATGATGTTAGAATCTTTAGCCTGCGTTTCTCCCATGGCAAACTCTGTTAATGCAGAGCCTGAGCCAATCACTTCCCGTTCAACTGTAACAGAACTGTTGAAATAAAGTGTTACGCCTATGATGATGCCAAGCCCCACCTGGCCTATGAGTTTAGTTATTCCTGCTAAACCATGGCTATCCATTTTTTTATAATTTTCACCACGTTCTTTCGCATCTTTCCTTGCCTTTAATTTCAGGTAATCATCAACAAAACCAATGATGCCAAGCCAAACGGTGCAAAGTATCATCAGCCATATGTACACCGTTTTTACATCGGCCAGTAATATGGTTGGAATTAGGATAGATAGTAGAATAATAATACCACCCATGGTTGGTGTACCCTTTTTTTGGTCTTCGCCTGATAACCCCAGGTCACGAACCGTTTCACCAATTTGCCTGCGCTTTAGAAAATTAATAAGGCTTCTGCCATATATGGTAGAAATAAATAATGACAGTAACATGGCCATAGCAGCCCTGAATGATATAAATTCAAACAGTCGTGCACCACTTACATCGTAGTGTTCATCCAGCCATTTAAAAATGTAGTATAACATTTAGTGTTACAATTATTATTTACCCAATAACAAAAACATCTCTTTCAAAATTTCTTTATCATCGAATGGATATTTTACTCCTTTTATTTCCTGGTACTTTTCATGCCCTTTACCGGCAACCAGAATAATATCTTCTTTATTGGCAAAACTTATTGCTGTTTTTATCGCCTCCTTTCTTTCAGTTATTGAAATGGTTTTTCTTCTTCCTGAAGAATTTAACCCGGCTTCCATCTCTTCAATAATTTCCTTCGGTTCTTCATTGCGTGGATTATCGCTTGTAAGTATAAGCCTACTACTGTGTGCAGCTGCAACCTGCGCCATTACAGGTCTTTTCAGCTTATCGCGGTCACCGCCGCACCCTACTACTGTTATAACCTGCTCGTGCCCGCGCCGTAATTTTTTAATGGTTGAAAGCACATTCTCCAGCGCATCGGGTGTATGGGCATAATCTATAATACCGATGATTTTGTTATTACTTATTACATAATCGAACCTGCCTTCAGCGCCAGATAATAGACTGAGCAACCGTAATACTTCTTCACCTTGTTCACCCAGGCAAATAGCTGTCCCATATGCAGCAAGCAGGTTGTAGGCGTTAAATTCCCCGATCATTCTGCAATGCACTTCTTTATCGTTGATTTGCATTACAAGACCCATTAGCGAATTTTCAATGATCTTTCCTTTATAGTCTGCAGCTTGTTTTAAACTGTAATAATATTTTTTTGCACTGGTATTTTGCAGCATAACGACACCGCGTTTATCATCCATGTTCGAAAGTGCAAACGCATCTGCCGAAAGTCTATCGAAAAAAGATTTTTTCACCCTTATGTATTCATCGAAAGTTTTGTGGTAGTCGAGATGGTCGTGTGTAATGTTGCTAAATACCCCACCTGAAAATTGTAAGGCGGTTATGCGGTGCTGATGTATGGCATGGCTGCTGCACTCCATAAAAACATATGTGCAGTTTCGTTGCACCATTTTTTGTAATAAAGCATTCAGCTTAACGGCATCAGGTGTTGTATATTCTGATGGTAATATTTCATTGCCTACATGATTTTTAACGGTGCTAATAAGCCCGCACGTATACCCCAGTGATGTAAATAATTTATACAACAATGTGGCAATGGTTGTTTTACCATTTGTGCCTGTTATACCTATTAATTTTGTTTGGGTAGATGGTTCATCATAAAAATTATGCGCCATATAAGCAACTGCTTCCTGCGAATTTGTTACCTGTATGTAGGTTATCTCATCGGCTAATGTTTCGGGGAGTGTTTCGCATACAATTGCAGATGCATTTAGATCAACCGAACGTTGAATGAACATATGCCCATCGTGTTGTAACCCGCGTATGGCAACAAATACAGAGCCCTCTGTTATATTTCTCGAATCTATATGAATGGCCTTTACAGGTATGTTCACATTTCCTTTTACGGAAACCAGCCGAACTTTATATAAAACATCCTGCAGCGTTTTCATTTTTTTTAGCCAGGTGTACCCTGTTTTTTATGAGATATATGTATGCGGCAAGCCCGCGGTTTAATTCAAATAAATTTGCACTGACTGTCCATTCGCAACATTGCTACCGGGCTGTATTGACTGTGCAGCAACCTTACCAACCCCTGAGACTTTTACATTTAACCCCATATTCTCGCAAACAAATAATGCATCTTTAAGCCCCAGACCTGTCAATTCCGGCATTGATTTATTGCTGTATTTCTTTTCCTGCAACACAGTTGTATTTCCGGCTTTATTCATTCTTGCAAATGAGACATTATTTGTGGTTGAATCTGAAAAGGGAACTGCCAGCATGTGCAACATTTTTTTTAATTCTGTTTTACTGCCGGTATAATTATAATAACCACTGTCGTTTCGTTGTGTAATTGCATAGCCTTCGTGGCTTTGAACCTTCATAGTATATAACTTATCGGAGATTTCTTTAAATACCGGACCTGCTACTGCTGCACCATAAAATCTTACAGCGTGAGGTTTGTTTTTAATAACCACCACACAGGTATATTGTGGATCGTCTGCCGGAAAATAGCCAGCAAAAGATGACTGGTAAATGTGATCGCCATAACCCCTCGATCCATTAGCTACCAGTGCCGTACCTGTTTTACCTGCAACACTGTAAGGCGTTCCCTTAAATAAACGGAAAGCCGTTGCACCTGAATCTTTGCAAACACCTACCAAACATTCCTGAAGCTGAACCAGTGTTTGCCGGGTGCAAATGCTGTCTTTAACTACAACCGGTTGAACTTCTTTTATTAATAACCCGTTCTTTTTTACACCGTTTAGTAAATAAGGTTTCATCATTCTTCCATTGTTTGCAACAGCATTATAAAGCATGGCTGTATGTAATGGTGTGATGGCTACATTGTATCCAAAGGCCATCCAGGGTAATGTGGTGGCACTCCAATATTTACCCCCGGGTTTGTAGATCACCGTGGGTCTTTCACCATACAGGTCTAAACCGGTAGTTGATCCCATGCCTAATTGCTTTAAATGATCTACATATTTTGCAGGGTTAGATGAGTAACTGTTATATACCAGCTTAGCCATACCCACATTGCTGCTTAATTCAAAAGCACGTTTAACTGAAACCTCATTCATATTGTGGCGTTCACTATCGTAAACTGTTCTTCCATTAATTTTCCAAACGCCACCCTGCAGGTTAATAGGGCTGTTCAAAGAATATTTTTTGTCTTCTAATACTGTAAGCAGTGTAGCTAGTTTGAAAGTTGAGCCAGGCTCTGAGGGTGTTAGTGCATAATTAAAATCTTCCCAATAGGTGCCATCATTCTTTTTGCCAAGGTTAGCAATTGCTTTTATTTTTCCTGTTTTTACTTCCATTACAATAACGCACCCATGTTCTGCCTCGTTTTGTTCCATCATTCTTAACAATGCATTTTCGGTGATTTCCTGTATGCGGGTATCGAGAGTAATAACAATATCTTTTCCGTCTTCGGGTTCAATCTGGTATTCATTATCAACGGGCATGCTAACACCGCCGGCAATGTAACGAACCAAACGCTGGCCGGTAGTGCCTTTCAGCAATGAATCGTAGGTATGTTCAAGCCCAACTTTCTGTGCATTAATACGATCTAAGCCAATGGTTCGATATGCGAGTAATTGATAAGGATTGAGGCGAATACTTTTAACCTCTGCAATAAAACCACTTTTGTTTTTTCCTAATCTTATTAAAGGCAGTTGCTGAAATTGGGTATAGGTTTCAAAGTCTACTTTTTTCTTTAGGGAAAAATATCGCTTCTTAGACTTGTACCCGGCTTTAAGTATTTTTTCGTATTCTGCTTTTGAGCGGTCTTTAAAAATGCTGGAGAGACCTATACTTAAAGAATCTATATTGGCATAAAAAAGCTTTCCGTTATCCTGTCTTAATCCATCTGCTGCAAAATCTATATAAATATCAAACTGTGGAATACTGGTACTAAGCATTTCCCCATCTTCACTAAATATAGTTCCCCGCTCTGCGTCTATTTCTTCAATTCGTTCGTGCAGGCTGTCGCTTATACCACGCCACATATTGCCCTGTACCTGTTGAATATAAAATGCTTTTCCAAAAATGGAGACACATAATAAGACCACGGCTATGTAGCTGATGTAAACGCGCCATAATATGTCTTTTTTTACTTCCACTTTGTAAAGCGTTATGGTGTTTTAAGTTAGCAACCCATCATACTCATAAAGGGGGAACTTTAGAATATAACATTACCGTTAAGGCGTCCCTTCATTTTGCTTAACGATTGTAATACCAATAGGCTGCTCAGTTGCCGGGTTTAACCCCAATGGCTGCGCAGCTTTTATTATTTGTGATTCGCGGCTTCTGAACATTTCCAAACTTTTTAAAGTTTTGTATTCGTACTCCATGTTTTTTACCTGCCGTGCTGTTGAATTAATATTTCTTATGGTTTTATCTGCCCAATGGCCATTTGCTATATATAATATTGCGAGAAGGGCCAAAAAGAGAAAAAAAGGTAAATGGCGAATGATCCATTTATAGTTCACCATTTTTTTTAATGCTGATCTTCCCTTTGCAGTTTTATTAACTGTATCTGTCATGATTTACTTTCATTATTCAGCGATGGAAAAACAGTTGCTGCAAGCATAGCAACACCTAGTTGAAGTTTTAATCACCTTTAAACCCCTCTCCTTGCCGAAAGGGGTTAAAGGCTTATTAATATTGGATTTACTATACTTACAGATCATCTATATATCAACCGAACTTTAAAAAGAATTTTCATCCCCGCATTAAATCTTTTCTGCCACTCTTAGCTTCGCACTTGTTGAGCGGGGGTTACTATGTATTTCTTCCCTTGCAGGAACCACCGGTTTTTTAGTGATGACCCTGAAAGGATTATTGCGCTCTACATTTTCGAAAGGATGCTCTTCTATTATGTCAAAGCTTCCTTGTTTAAAAAAGTTTTTCACCATTCTGTCTTCAAGAGAGTGAAATGTTATAACAACCATTCTTCCATCTTTATTTAATACCGCAGGGGTTTGTTGCAACATGTCTTTTAAGGCCCCCATCTCATCGTTAACCTCAATTCGCAATGCCTGAAAAACCTGGGCTAAATATTTATTCGGATTACCTTTTATAACCGGACGTAGCAAATTTTTAAACGAGTCGATGGTGTTTAGTACAGCGACATTCCGGTTTGCGCAAATATGTTTAGCCAGTGTTTTAGCATTTGTAACCTCACCATATTGTTCAAATAATTTATGCAATTGTGTTTCCGTATAAGATAGCAATATGTCGGCTGCAGTGTTGGTCTGCCGTTGATCCATACGCATATCCAGCGGACCGTTAAATCTGGTAGAAAATCCTCTTTCTCCTACATCGAAATGGTGACTGCTTACACCGAGGTCTGCTAATATTCCATCTACCTTATTTACCTTGTGCAGGCGCAAAAACCGGCTTAAATGGCGAAAATTATTAGGTACAAATAGTAGCCGCTTATCATTAGGTAAGTTATTATGCAGCATCAGCATCCTGGTCAAATGCAATCAACTTTCCCTGGCTATTAAGCCTGTTTAAAATTTCCCTGCTGTGCCCGCCACCGCCAAACGTACAATCTACATATACACCCTGGGGTTGAATATTTAACCCATTAAGCGCATCATTCAGCATAACGGGAATGTGATAATCCTTTTTTGAACCTGCATCGGAAGTTTTTGCTGATGTATTCTTATTTTGATCTTTCGCCATAAGCGTACCTTACATTCAAAAAAACCGGTTGCAGAAACAATTAATTATCATCCAACGTTACATTTGCACCCATAACATCCGCAGCCAGACCACTGAACTGTTCGGATGAAAAACTTTCAAAGAACTCTTTATATTTCCCAGCATCCCAAATATTAATCTTGTCAAGATTTGAAGCCAGCACTATGTCTTTACTAAGCCCGGCATATTCTTTTAAAGATGGCGGAAGCAACATTCTGCCGGCAGCATCCAGTTCCACTTCTGTGGCGCCACCGAGAAACCATAGCTTAAATTGCCTCACCTTAGGATCGAAATCATTTAATTTATTAAGTTTTTTTATCAGGTTTTCCCACACGGCAGGTGGGTATAAATTGAGGCATTTTTCAAAACCCCGGCTTATAACAAAGCTATTATCACCCTTCGGAAGCTGCTTTTTGAGCGCCCCGGGCAATAAAAACCGGCCTTTTACGTCCAGTGTTGCCTCATATTCCCCGATGAAATCCGTCATAAATTCAATTAGAATTAAAATTACCATTTATTTACACAAAAAAACATTTTTTACCACTTTTCTTTTATTAATGAACTTTTGGGGCATTTTACAAGCGTTTTATTGAAGTATAAATGATCTGATTCCCACAGCTGCAGCTTGTAAATTTGTTGATAACCCTGAGGAAGGGTTGTGGATAGAGGTGGATTAGTGTGAATAAAAATTATTAATCATGTTGTTGAGCGTAAAAAATATCTGTATTGATGATTTTGACTATGTTTTGCCTAAGGAGTACATTGCTCATTACCCTTTAGAGGAGCGGGATGGCAGCCGGCTGTTAATTTATAAAGACGGGTTTATTAAAGAGGATGTGTTCACACAAATTGCAGATTATCTGCCTGATTTTTCTCAAATCATATTTAATAATAGCAGGGTAATGCCCGCCAGGCTGCTATTTAATAAACCAACCGGCGGAATAATTGAAATTTTTTGCCTTGAACCGTCAACCGGTTCAGATATGCACATTTGCTTACAGACAACTAAAGCTACCCGCTGGAGATGCCTGGTTGGGGGGGTTAAAAAATGGAAGGAAGGGATGCTGGTTAAAGACCTGAAGATTAAAAATCAACAAGTTATATTAGAAGTTGAGAAAATTAATTCAGAGAAGGGCGCTTATACTATTGAATTCAGGTGGAAAAATGAAAATATTACCTTCGCCGAATTACTTGAAACCGCCGGCGTGCTTCCGCTGCCACCATATTTAAACAGGGAAGCGCAACCCGGTGACTATGAACGATACCAAACTATATATGCCGATAACAAAGGATCGGTTGCCGCGCCAACGGCGGGTCTTCATTTTACCGAAAAGGTTTTTAAAAGTCTTAAAGAAAAGAAAATAGAAACACTTTTTACCACTTTACATGTGGGCGCAGGCACTTTTAAACCTGTTAATGCCCCAATAATTGGCGAACACGACATGCATTTTGAATGGGCAGAGATTTCCCTTCAATTCATTAAACAGGTGTTGGAAAAAATAGCATCGGGAAATAAGATTATTGTAGCTGGCACTACCTCTATGCGGGTTGCAGAAAGTGTCTATTGGTTAGGCGCAAAAATTAATGAGAACAATGAGATACAAATGGAGAACCTCGTTGTAAATCAATGGGAGCCATATGCTAAAGATTATCATTTAACTACTGAAGATGCACTTCAATGCCTGTATAATTATATGGTAAAGAAAAAAATTGAAACACTTCATTTTAAAACCGGGATTATGATTGCACCAGGGTACAGGTTTAGGCTGGCAGACGCACTAATTACCAATTTTCATTTTCCAAAATCAACACTTTTATTGCTGATTGCGGCATTTACAGGTAACGACTGGAGGAGGATCTATGATTATGCCCTTAAAAATCAATTTAGATTTTTAAGTTATGGCGACAGCAGCCTGTTATGGAGAAATAACGGTTAAGCAGATCGCTTTTTATCCGATAACAACGGCATATCAATTGTAAAAGTACTTCCCTTACCCAGCACACTTTCTACCTTTATTTTACCCTTGTGCTCATCTATCAGGTTTTTTACATAACTCATTCCAAGACCAAAACCTTTTACGTTGTGCAGGTTGCCTGTATGTGCCCGGTAAAATTTTTCGAATATGCGTTTTACTGTTTCCTTACTCATGCCTATTCCATTATCTATAATCTGAATACATAGCTTTTTCGCAGAAGAGTGGGTAGTAATTTTTAAATGCAGGCTTTCATTCGAATATTTTATGGCATTATCTATAAGATTGCTGAGTAAATTAGAAAAATGAATTTCATCAGCATTAATCAGGTCGTTTTGCGCATTTAGCTGCAATTCTGCAGTGGCATTTTTCGATTGCAACTGCAACCTGTAATTATCCATAACGCTGTTCAATATTTCATGCACGTGTAATGGTTTAAAATTTAAACGCAGGTCTTGTTTTTCCATAAGGGCCGCCTGTAATATAGTTTCTACCTGGCGGTTCATGCGCTTATTTTCATCCTTAATTATTGAACTAAAATAACCCAGCTTCTCTTTGTCGTTAATTACTTTTTCATTTCTTAAAGCGTCAACAGCAAGAGAAATGGTGGCTAAGGGTGTCTTAAACTCATGCGTCATATTATTAATGAAATCGCTTTTTGTTGCGCTTAACTTTCGTTGATTAAGCATGGTTTTAAGTGTTAAGTAAAAAGCGGTAAATATGATTACGGTAAACAATAGCGAACCAATTACCATGAGCGTGAGTGACTGCCAAACCTGGTTTTTAAAATCGGGAAGAATGATGAAAAGGTGTTCGTATGGAATCATACCTTCAATGGCAGTGCCTGCCTGGGGAAAAATAGGCATTATACGCTGCTTGTAATTTACGGTATCGATCGACTCCTGTAAAAATTTAGGGGATTGTACTTCTACCTGGTAATTATCAGACCTGGATGTGATTGCAAATTCAAACCGAAGGTTTCTTAATCCTTCTTTTTCAAAAGCGGCCTGAAGCATGTTTCGAATTTCGTTCTGGCTGTACCTGTCAGAAACTTTTGGCGGGCGCACCATGTCTAAAGAAAAATCTTCATCGAGCATGGGCATTGCAGGCTTTCTGTTTAAACGAAATACCGGCCCGGTAGAGACCTGCTTGCTCCATTCCTGCGCAACACCATAAATGGCTTTATCAACCTCCAGTAAAAATTTTTGTTGTTGCACCTTAACCAGGTTGTTTAACCAAGAAACCTGCAAGGCAATGATGCCAACAAGCGAAAGTGCTATTAAAACAATAATTACCGGGAAGACCTTTTTCATTAATGCAAAAGTATAGGTTGGCAGTGCGGCATACTACAAGTAAATATCCTTTAAATTGAATTTAACGGTAAAAAATTTAAATCACAAAAAATACAGGTAATTTAGAGATGCATAGAAACCCAAAATTATTTTTTATGGAAATTAACCCGGGAATAATTCTAATCGCTGATCCTTTTTTAAAGGATGTAAATTTTGTGCGTTCAGTAATATTTATGTGCGAACATAATGTGGAGGATGGAAGTCTTGGATTTGTAATTAATCATAAACTCAATAAAACACTGGGCGAACTTGTACCAGATTTGGAAGGCTGCACTTTCCCGGTATTTTATGGTGGGCCTGTTCAAATGAATACGGTGCATTTTCTTCATCGCTGCCCGCAACTTTTTCCCGATGGCATAGAAGTAACTGACGGCATTTTTTGGGGTGCTGATTTTGCCTATGCAACCGAAATGATAAAGCAACATAAAATTAAAGAACACCAAATAAGATTTTATATAGGATACAGTGGCTGGGGCATTGAACAGCTTGCAGGGGAAATACAGGAAAAAACCTGGCTATTAACCTATGGAAATAAAAAACTGGTGTTTCATAATGCAACCGAACTTATTTGGCGGGATGCAATAAAACAGTTGGGCACTGCTTATGAAGAGATCATTCATTACCCGCTGGACCCACTGCTGAATTAGGATTTAAATTGTTCCAAAATTTTTTGCATGGAATTTTCCTGCACAAAAAAACATGCAATCTTTTTAATCACTTCTTCCACTACAGCATCGGGGCAACTTGCGCCGCTTGTAATTAAAATTTTTACAGGCGTTCTTTCGGGCAGGAAATTGCGGGTTAACTGTATTTCTTTTGTATTCCAATTACAATGGCTGATGCTTTCTTTTGATAAAATTTTATCTGCACCATCTATAAAATAAGAGGGCAATTTTTCTTCGCATAATTCAACCAGATGAGAGGTATTGCTGCTGTTATATCCTCCAACAATTATTGCTATGTCTGCAGGTTTTTGCAACATGCCTGAAACAGCACTTTGATTATCATTAGTGGCATAACATAGTGTATCGCGGGTATCTGCAAAATGTTCTGCTATATTTACTTCATTCAAATTAAAATGATCTTTTACAACACCCCGCAAAAAATCTGAAATTGCCTGCGTATCTGTTGCAAGCTGCGTTGTCTGGTTTACCACACCAAAGCGCTGAAGGTCTTTAGAAATATCAAAACCTTCAGAATATCGCCCTTTAAATTCTGTGTAAAATTCGATTGAAGGTTTTTCTCCGGTTATATATTTTGCAAGTTGAAGGGTTTCATCCATATCATTTACTACAACAGTGGGTGTATGGTAAGAGGCGTGGGAAAATGTTGCACGCGTTTCTTCATGTTTTGGCTTGCCATGTACAACAATGCTGTAACCCTTCTTTGCAATTTGCTCACTGCGGTTCCAAACCTTTTCTACAAAAGGGCAGGTAGTATTATATTGTTTTGTTTCTATGCCTTTATTGTGTAAAAGGTTTTCTATATCGAGGGTTGTACCGAATGCAGGGATAACTACAATATCTCCTTTTTTTAATTCATCAAAAGATATAAGTTGTCTTCCGTACGTGTCTTGTAAAAATTGTACACCCCTGCTTAAGAGATCTTCGTTTACGCGGGGGTTATGAATCATTTCACTCAATAAAAAAATTCGCTTCCCCGGGTTTTCGTCAATTGTTCTGAAAGCAATTTCAATCGCATTTTCAACTCCATAACAAAAACCAAAATGACGGGCAAGGTAAATGTGCAGATCACCAAAATCTAAAAAAGTAGGGGTAAAATCCTTCTTTAATTTATCCTGTTGCCTGCGTTTATCTTTAATGGAAGAAATAAACCTGCTTCTATAAACCTCCGGAACATCGAATTGCTTCATACTAAATAATAATATTGACGCATCTGTGCTACGCCATATGGCCGCAAAGGTAACAAATGATCACTGCTTTTATTTTACTGCAGGCTGATGTGAAATGATAAAGTTTATAAGATCGTCCGGTGATAATTCTGCGCGGCTGCATGCATCGGCAATATCTTCTCTCGATACATTGGCTGCAAAAGATTTTTCTTTCAATCTTTTTTTTACGCCTTTTAGATCCATTCCCTCATAGCCGTTGGGGCGCATTAGTGAGTATGCATGGATCAATCCGCTCAATTCATCAAAGGCAAACAACATTTTATCCATTTTGGTTTCGGGTTCAACGCCAAAATGAGCGGGACCATGAGAGGCTATTGCATGCAATACTTCGGGGTCTGTGTTACGAGCCTCGAGTTCTTCTATAATCTTCCGGCAGTGTTTATCGGGCCACTGGTCCCAGTCAGCATCGTGCAGTAAACCTGCTACCTCCCACCGCCATTGATCTTCTGCATTCAATGCCTCCTTTTCTTCGGACCAACGCTGCATTAAAAATGCAACCTGGCGCATATGCAGTTGCAGCTTCGGGTTTAATACCCATGCACTGAATAATTCTTCCGCCTCTTTTTTATCAGGCACCTTCCCTGCATTTTTTTCTTCACCAAAAACAGACCTGCCCAGCATTAATGACATAGATGATATTTATGATGATTTACCTTTGTTATCCCAGTGATCTTTTATTACTTTGCCCTCTGCATCCTGAATAAAAATACGTGCAAACCTTTCTCCTTTTATTTTACCATCTGAATTTTTTTTACCTATAAAAGCTTGTATTGCATTACCATTTTTATCAGACACCACAACAACATCAAGCTGTTTATACCTTAAGGAAGAGGTTGATGCAGGAGCAAATGGCTTCGATAATGTTTTTAATAACCCTTCGCTTATCTGCATAATACAATTATTTTTTTTGCATAAAATTCAACAAATTATATGGCACATTTTTTATGCCTCTTTAATGGCTTTACTATCATACATCTTAAATAAATTATTATGAACATTTCAACTAACGGGGAAAACAAATCTTCTTCAGAAAATAAGGATGCAAATTATAACCCAACAGCCCGCGATTTTCAAAAAACATCTGAAGATACTGGTAAAGAAAGCGAAAGTGCAGATACCAGTAAGGATGTAAGTGCTGATGACAACTACAATCATTCCGACAGGGATTTTCAAAGAACGGAAAACGAATCAGATAATGTAAGCGCATCTGAGAATGATCATGAAGACGAAAACAAGAGAACCGAGGAAGCAAACACCCAGCCTACGAAAGAAACATTCTAACAGTCTTAAATAAAAAAATTCGCCTTAATTAGGGCGAATTTTTTTGGGGAATGGCTTTAATATATCCTGAGTTTATTTCTTATCCATGCCTGGTTTCCTGCTCTGAGTCTTTTTTTCATTATGTGTTACATCATTCCCTTTTGTTTGTTGCTCTTCATTTTTTCTGCTATCTATATCATCTCTTATTTCTGGTCTCGGTTTTTTGGTTAATCCCTGCTTATTCTGTGCATTCATTTGATTTCTTGTATTATTCATGATAAATAATTTTGAAGTTATCAATAGATAATCAATACAAAAAAATCGGGCCAGGCGCACCTTGTTAAAAAAAATTATTATATTTTAGAATTTTGGGTATTGTGAGTAAATAGTTGCGCACTTTATAAATCCGAGGAATTAAAAGTGTCTCCCTCGTTCAGATCTCCTGTTTCATACCCTTTTTTAAACCACCGCATACGTTGCGCTGAAGTGCCGTGCGTAAAGGCATCGGGTACCACGTGACCCTGAGATTGTTTCTGCAACCTGTCGTCACCGATAGCATTCGCCGCGTTAAGGGCTTCCTCAATATCGCCCGGGTCTAAAATATCGTTCATTTGATCGGCATAGTGTGCCCAGATTCCGGCAAAGAAATCTGCCTGTAATTCTAATTTTACCGATAGGGCATTCATTTCCTTTTCACTAATTCTGCCCCTCATGGCATCGAGCCGGTTCGTTATGCCTAAAAGGTTTTGTACATGATGACCCACTTCATGGGCTATAACATAAGCCTGTGCAAAATCGCCGGGGGCTTTAAACCTGTTTTTCATTTCTGAAAAGAAAGACAGGTCTAAATACACATGACGATCGGCGGGGCAATAAAAGGGTCCGGTAGCTGCCGAGGCAAAGCCACAACCCGATTGTGTTGATTGAGTAAAAACAGATAATGTAGGATATTCGTAGGTGCGGTTCATCTTATTGAAGAGTTTATCCCATACCTCTTCTGTATCGGCCAACACTACTCCAATAAATTGAACAGCTTCATCTTCAGCTTGTTTTTCGGAAGCGGATTGCTGCCGTGGTGCAACCTGGTTCATGCCGTTACCATTAATAACATCCCCAGGGTTACCTCCCATCAGGTAAATAATAAGGGCAACAACCATAGTACCTATGCCACCGCCCACTGCTAATCCACCACCGCCCAATCCACGACGGTCATCTATGTTTGAACTTTGCCTTCTGCCTAACCAACGCATAATTTCTTTTTAAAAAGAAACTCAAAAAGAAAGCCAATAATAATTTGATGGAATATTCGAGTTTAATTTATGCGGGTAACTTTTTCAAAATCCTTTGAGATTTCTGCCGTCATTTTACCGGTTGTATCGCTCTGCCCCTGTACCGACACATGCACGGTAAATTCGCACTGGTAATCTATTTCTTCTTCGAAATAAGTAACATTCTGCACATTGTATTTTACGCGGGAAGAATCGTTATTTACAGAAGCGTATAAAAATTCGGTCATAGCTTTTTTAAGCCTTTCTTCTGTATTCTCTTTCTTATCGTAGACACAACAAAAAAGAAATAGTGATGCAATAATTGCAACGGTTAACCGCTTCATTTTTTTGCACTAAATTATTTATAATTCATCATCTTCTTCCACATTCAGTTGCCCAAGATTCATCATGCTGCCCATAAGATCTTTAAACTCAATTTTGCCTTCAAGCATTTTTTTGCTGATTAAAGAATAAGCCGGCAAGCCCATGCAAAACAAACTCCATCAGCAAGGCATTTTCTTTTTCATTTGCCTGCGGAAAATATTTTTTTACAAATGCATGAAGGCCATCAACTTTATACAATGCATGTAATTTTGTCTGCATCCTTCATTTCAAGCAAAAGATCAAGATGATTTCCTCCATCAAACCAACGTGGTAATGGCTTTATAAGGATTTTCATCTTCGCTTTAGTTGCCTGCGCTGTTTTGCCTGCAGCAGTGCGTCTTTTTTTAGCAACTTCAGGATTAGGAAAATATTGTATAAACTGTGTACGTATAGCTTTATCAAAAGGTTGACAGCCACCTGGTATGGACCTTCCTGTTCACCTTCATACACCAATTCTATTTTTCCTGTTATTGACAGGAATAATGCCCAACAAGATCGCTTATCCAAACCTGTGTATTTTTTTCGTTATGAATAATGGCTCGACGTTCTGCACTGCTTACTGCATTTTCAAATGCAGCAATGGTAAGCCTTGCACTTACACCACTTTTCTTATCTACATATTCATTGCTTCGTGCTTCAAATGCAACCTGCTCAATCAAACGTTTTACCAGGTCGCTTACATTTACCTTTGCAACTTGCTCAGGTAAAATATCTGCTTCCTGCTCGGTAATTAGCAAGTGATGTTTCAATGGTTTTGGGATAGTGCGTAAGTATCTGGCTTTCTATCCGGTCTTTTAGCGGTGTTACAATGCTTCCACGGTTTGTATAGTCTTCAGGGTTTGCAGTAAATACAAACAAAATATCCAGTGGCATTCTTAGTTTAAAACCACGTATTTGTATATCGCCTTCCTGCAAGAATATTGAAGAATGCAACCTGTATTCTTGCCTGCAGATCGGGCAATTCATTTATAACAAAAATGCCGCGGTTGCTACGTGGAATAATACCATAATGAATAACCATTTCATCGGCAAAACTTAAGCTTAAGGTTGGCTGCTTTTATCGGGTCAATATCACCAATAAGGTCGGCAACACTTACATCGGGTGTTGCCAGTTTTTCACCATAACGTTCACTTCTATGCACCCAATGAATAGGTGTTTCATCTCCATGTTCGCTGCAATAATCTTTGGCAAATTTGCTTAATGGAGTTAACGGATCATCATTGATTTCACTGCCGGCAACTACGGGAATATATTCATCTAGCAGGTCGATCATCTGCCTTGCCATTCTTGTTTTTGCCTGTCCGCGTAAACCCAAGAAAAAGTATATTATGCCGGCTTAGTAATGCTCTTTCTGTATCGGGAATTACCGTTTCTTCGTAGCCCACAATTCCGGGAAATGTATTTTCTTTATTCCTTATTTTTTCAATAAGGTTTTTCTTATTTCTTCTTTAATGTGTTTTGCTTTTATAACCACTTTTTTTTAAATCGCCTAATGTTTTTAATGTTCTTTAATAATTCATGTATAGTTTTATTTGTGTTAGTCGGAGATAAGTGACATGCACTTTCTGTTGCTTGAAGTACGAGTGTAATTGTAATTTATAATTAAAGGACTTTAATACACCGTTTTTCTTTTACCGCTTTCAAAATCTTTAAAAATAAATGCACCCAATTTATCAAGCGAAGCGAAGAAGGCTTTACCATTATTCATCTCTGTAAACTCTGTTACAAACCTTTGCAGGTAAGGATCACTAGCAATCATAAAAGTGGTAATGGGTATCTTTAACTTTTTACATTGCGCAGCAAGGTTTATACACCGGTTAACCACTTTTCTATCTAGTCCAAAACTGTTTTTATAATATCTCTTTCCAATTTTTAAGCAGGTTGGCTTACCATCGGTGATCATAAATATTTGCTTGTTCGGATTTTTTCTTCTGCGCAAAATATCCATTGCCAGTTCAAGACCTGCAACGGTATTGGTATGATAAGGGCCAACCTGCAAGATACGGAAGATCTTTAATTTCTATCGGCCATGCATCATTACCAAACACCACAATATCCAAGTGTCTTTAGGGTATCTTGGTTGTAATTAAGTTCACTCAGAGCCATGGCAACTTTTTTTGCCGGCGTTATACGGTCTTCACCATACAATATCATGGAGTGAGATATGTCAATCATCAACACTGTAGAAGTTTGCGTTTTAAAATCTGTTTCCCGAATGCTTAAATCATCTTCCTGCATGTTAAAACTTTCTATGCCATGGTTGATCTGCGCATTTCGAATGCTTTCGGTAAAATCAATTTGCTCCATCATATCACCAAACTGAAATGGTCTTGTTTCAGGATTTATTTCATCACCACCACCGGGCTTAAAAGTGTTGTGATTTCCTTGCTTTGTCTTTTTTAAGCTTGCCAAAAATTTCTTCAAGGCTACTTTTTCGAATGCCTTGTTCAGTTTTCGGAGTAATAGAAATGGCGCCATAACGCGGTTTTCATCTATATATCCTTTTTCTTTAAGTTCATCTATAAAATCGCCCATGCCGTATTCATCATCCGTGAGTTCATATTGCTTATCCAGCTGGTTTAGCCATTGCAATGCTTCACCCACATCGCCATTTGTATAGGTAAGCAATTGCATGAAAAGATCAGCAATTGTTCAAATTTCGACTTACTGTTTTCGTTAGCATTATATTTTAAAAATCGGTTACCCAGCATAACTGTAAAGTACGAAAATCTCTTTTAGATTGATTTAATAAAACGAGTTTATAGAGCAACATATAAAATGATACGAATGTTGCAGGCAAAGGATAAATAAATTGAAAAAGTTTAAGCCTGGGCTGTTGGCCCTCCGAAATTCAGCGGTATTTCTATCTGCTCAATATCCTGAATTTTACCATGTGCATTCTCATACCTCTCTATGTTTTCCTGCATGGCGCGCATAAATCTTTTGGCATGCATGGGCGTAAAAATTATACGGGATTTTACACGGCTTTTGGGTGTGCCGGGCATAACGTTCACAAAGTCTATAACAAACTCAGCATGGCTGTGCGTGATTATGGCGAGATTGGCATATGTACCTTCGGCAACGTCTTCACTTATTTCGATATTTAACTGGTTGTTCTGCTGTTGTTCTGCCATACGAATTATTTTATAGTATTAGGAGAAAGGTAATGTTTAAAAGATTGATTAAAAAACGACCGCTAAAATCTTTTGGTAAACCGCTCTTCGATAATGCGGTCATCGCCGGTTGAATTTGTGTACCCCGTTTTTAAATATATATAATTGGTTATGGCATTATAAGTGGCTTCAAATACAACGAAAGAATTTTCCTGTATAGATAATGACATAATTTCATTTGGTGTAACAACAATGCCCCCCGGAAGATTATGATCGATACTTATTAAATATTTCCAGCCGAGACTGCCCTGGTTGGCATAATCTGCATCGTAAAGATTCGCATCAACTATGGCAATTTCTTTTTCTATATTAAATTCATACGATGTATCGAGGTCATTGATCGAAGAAGCTCCAAAATAATCTTCCCGGTTTCCTGTTACGCTATAATCACCAACAATTGGGATGGCTATGTAATGACAATACAGGGTTTGATTGGATGTGCTAATCTGCCGGCCCTGGGCATCAGAAATGGTGATAGGCAGCATGCTGTTTTGCGTTGTGTCTAACCGGTCTTTATAAAACACAACATATAATTCCTGCGAAATTTCGCCTGCCTTTAGTGTAACGCTGTTGGCTGAAAGAGTGTACGCAGCAGAAGGCATAGCTTCATATTTCACCCCCGAAATGTTGTTATAATTTACCCTCGACGTATCGGTTACTGCAATATTTACGGTAATATCTTCTAAGAAAGGAATAACGGGCGAGTAACTTATATGAAACCGGATGGTATCGGTTAAAACAGAATCAAAATTAATAGTTGCGTAGTCAAAATTGCTAAGGCCCCCTTCACTAATGATAAATAAGGGGTTAATAGTAGTATTAGCATTATCATCTTTAGTACAGCCTGCAAAAATCAATAATGCAAACAGCATTAAACCTAAAAGCTTTTTCATGTAAAAGTATTAAGAAAATATAGCCTCAAATATTAGAAAACTATTGCTATAAATCTATTTTAAAAGGTTATTGAGTTACTAAATATTTATAAGACCGCAAAAGTAAAGAAGCCTGTCATAAAGTATGGCAGGCTTCTTTAAATATTAATGTCTATGAATTTACCGCGGACCAATATAAGTTGCTACAGCAACACAATGGCGCGTACCTAAAGAATAGGTAAAGTCCATATGAAATGATCTTGTTGCAGGATCGTAATAATTAAGAGCCGGATCCCACGGGTCTAAAATAACCTGCTCGGTGTAGTAATCCAGCGTATTATCTGGCTTTACCGTTACTGTAATATAAACACCAAAATCCACAACAGCCTTTAACTGGAAGTCAACAGCATCGGGACCATTTGTGGTCATTTCCCAAATTCTGTCGAATGGTCCTGAATAGTCTGGAGTTGGGTGTGTGAATACACCTACAGAGTTATACAAACCGTCGTATTGATTTCTTACACTGATAATATAAATCTGCTCACTTCTTGTCGTACTAACCGGTGCACCTGATGCGCTGGTAATTCTAACACCAACAGCAAAGTACGTTCCGTATTGAAGCATATCATCCAAATTAATAACGAAGTTGGATGAGCCACTGTTTGAACCACTTGGAATGGTTATGGTCGATGGCGAACTTTCAATTGAGCTTTCGGGCATGGCTTCTAAAGAATTGCCATATGTTGCATTATATGCATCGATGATTGAAGGATCTGATACCACATTAACTGTGATATTGCTTCCTGCACCACCATCTGCCGAAACAAAAGCAGAAACCGGGATTTCTAAAGTTGACCCATCAGCCACTACATCGAGTGTAATGGGGCTTGACAAACCTGAAGCAAACCCAACAGCCTCGGGCGCATTTTTTTGAACATCCTGCAGAAAATCCTGATCTTTAACGCAACTGGTAAAAGAAAATACCGTTGCCAGGATGAGGAATAAATTGATTGTTTTTTTCATACTAAATAATTCAGTTTATTTTTTAATAATTTATTTATCCCACCATACTGGAGACAAATTGAGAATTTGGTCCGTCTGGACTCTGCGTACTTTGCGCCTGCAGCAGCAACGTTTGATGGGTTATAGCTGTATTCATTTAAGACCATAGCCCATTCTCAGAGGAATTGGATTTGCCTGACCAGGAGCTGGTTCTAAGATGAGGATAACCTGTTCTTCTCCATGAACTCCAACCCTGCCATCCGTTAGGGTAGTGAGTTAACCACTCTTGGGTTGCGATTTTTTCGATATCTGTATTGCTTTCAAGCGCAACATTAGGATCCGCCATATAAGTTTCGAAAGATGATTGGTCTACATTCCAGTAGCTAAAGCTTTCCTGATATTCCTGTACGATACATTTCAGCAACATTTTCACTTGTCCATCCTATAGCAGCAGCTTCAGCTCTTGCAAGGTAAACTTCTGCAGCTATCATTAAAGGCATTGGTTTTGTTTCGGGAGTATTTTCGCCCTGTAAAACTCTTGCCCAGTTCGTGTTTGCATTCGAAAATGCAATTGCTGCATCCCTGTCTAATCCATAAGGGAAACCAACATCAGATGAAGCATAAGCATTAATGCGCGGATCGTTTAAAGCACTTAACCAGCCGGTCATAGTTTCAGCAACCGCATAATCTCTTCTTTGAATTAAAACATAATAGTTGTAAACGGGATTAGGGAAATTACCACCGGGGTAATCAATATTAGCAGCATCGCCAGATTCGAATACTCCTGAATTTAATGCAGCGTTAAATTCAGACTGACCTTTTGATGCATCTGCTTTTGAAATTCTTAAAGCCATAATTGCTCTAATTGAATTGCCAAATTTCTTCCACATGTCAATGTTACCATTGAATAAAATATCGCCCTGTGCCGGTGCACCATCGTCAAATTGGTTAACGGCTTCGGTCAATTCTTTAAAAAGATCATTATATATTTCTTGTTGCGGATCGTATTTAACTATTCCGAAATCGCCTTTAAGGGCATCGAAATAAGGTATATCACCATACATATCCGTTAAGAACCAATAAATGTATGCTTTAAGAATTCTGGCAACCGCAATCTGGTTGTTTACAGAACCGTACTGTGCAGCTTTACCAGCTGTACTTTCATTAGAAGCATAATTGATTATGTTTTGAAGGTCGTACAGGTTACCGGAATAAAAACCGTCAAAATCGGGTTGTTGCTTTGCGTAGCGAGATGCCTCAGTGTATTGTGTTTCAGAGTAATACTGGGTGTATAAGCCTGAATTAGTAACCAAACCTAGTACCCCAAACGTAGTTTTCACCCATTTGAGACAGAACATTGGTAAGCAAGCCTGATGGAACAGGTTCTGTTGAGCCTCCGGGATTCTGGTTAAGATTCCCGAAGTCATCAATCTTGCTGCAGGAACTTACTGCAACAAGTGCAATAAGAACTGCGTAAGTAAATTTGAATTTGATTGATTTCATCTTTATAAATAATTTTTTATTAAAAATTTAATGCCCGGCTTAGAATGTGAATTTTACATTAAAACCAACTGAACGAACTGGAGGTAACTGACCATCTTCACCGTAAACATTTGCAATTTCTGAAGGGTCAAAGTTCTTTGTTTCCCTGTATAATATCCATGGGTTACGAGCAATTAACGAAACATTCATACCTTTTAACCAGGTGTTGGTAAAAGACCATGCAGTTACAGGTAAATTGTACCCTATACTCAACTCACGCAATTTTACGTAAGAAAGATCATGCACAAACGGTGCTGCAATACGGTTTGAATAGAATTGGTGGAAATAATCAAATCCATCAACATATGTATCTACAGGTTTACCATCTACGCTGCTAACACCTACAACGTGAACACCACCACCTTCAGATACCGGGTCACGTACATTCTTGCCACGATCGTTGGTAGAGGCTGTGTAATCCAATAATCCTGAGAACATACCCCAGCTTTCAGTCAGACTGAAGAATTTACCACCAAACTGGTAGTCAAGACTGGCATTAAAGGTTATGTTCTTATAACATAACAAACTTTGGAAACCACCTGTTACTTTAGGAACAATTCCACCCCAGTTGTAATTAGGGTTACCCGTAACATATAAACCTGTTGTAGGGTTAATTAAAGGCTGCCCGTTAGGATCTGTTACCGGTGCACCTTCTGCATCATAGCCAGTAGTGAAACCACCACCGATCAGCTGACCCCAATCTTCTCCCAATACATTGTAAGCAGTTGCATATCTTGAACCGAATGCACCGGCCCAACCAGCAGGTTGAATTCTTTCCTGACCTTCAATGATCTTAGTAACCGGGTTGTTTAACAGTAAACCTAAGTTCGCTGTAAGGTTCCAGTTAAGATCTTTTGTTGAAATGGCAGCGCCATTAACTATAAATTCTAAACCATTTCTTTCAACTGAGGCAGAGTTAACCCTTGCTTCAGTATAACCACCTGTTGAACCAACCCTGATTGATACAGGTTGGTCTTCAGCGATATCTTTATAATAGTTGATCGTTAAACCTAAACGGTTTTTAAGAAACCTAAGTTCAACACCTGCTTCATAAGAAGTAATAACAACACCACGAAAATTACTGTCAACAATACTGTTTGGTGTTGTTTGCAGGAAGTTACCATTCCATTGATTTTGACCAATAGAAAATACATCGGGGTTTGCAGCGAACGGATCAAGTGTAAGAGGCTTTTTACCCCAACTACCGTAAACTTTACCAAAAGAGAACCAGTTTGGCATATTTCCAACCAATGCAGTCGGTATAAATGAAACACCAGCCGATGGGTAAAATAAGCCTGCATTATCTGCTGGTTGTGTACTTAACCAGTCTTGTCTTAAGGCAAAAGTTGCACTAATAAATCTTTTATAGTCAATATCACCTGTACCAAATACTGAATTTACCTTATATGCAGAACGGAAATTTCCGATACTTGGCTGGGCAACTGAGTTGCTTAAGGCAAATAAGTCGGGTACAATTAATCCATTATTGGTATTGGCATTATTTTCTTTACGGATAAATTGTTGTGAGTTACCCCCTGCATTTAAAGACAAAGCAAGATCATTATCTAAGAAATTGTGGTTATAACTTGCCAATAATTCGTAGTTCATATCATCCTGGTAAATTTGCCCTGTTGTATAGCCGGCAAGAAAACCAGTTTGTCCGCCACTTTTTTCAAGAATGGTAGGATTTTTATTTTCGTAGTAAGAACTAAGGTTATCTTTTCTTACTGTTCCTTTCAGGCTAAGTTCGTTAGTTATATTAAATTTAATAAACACATCACCATATAACCTGTTTCTCCTTTGGGTATAATCAATCTTTTCCATATAAGAATAGAAGTTATACCAATAGTTTGCTTTATAAAAAGAAGATGGATCTTCAGGATCGTAACCATCCGGGTTGGAAAGCCAGTTCCATGTTGCTAATGTTCCGGCAGGGGTAATTACATCCTTCATGTCGCGCATAATGTCCATATCAAGATGCCTATGATTCCATTGTCCGAAGTTACCTGAAGACTGGTTGGCGTATCCATCATTGAATTCACCCCTGATTTTCTGTGTATTTACATTAATGTTGGTACCAACTGTTATAAATTTATTGATATCAGCAGTTAATTTTGAAAATAAAATGTGCCTGTCAGAACCTGAATTAGGAATTAACCCAGAAATTGACTGACGGGTATAATCCATTAATACACTGTAACCATCTCCACCTTTTGAAAATGAGAAGTTTGTATTAGAGGTTACACCTGTTTCCCAGAACTCTCTAATGTTATTTGGTTGTGGAGTTAATGAAGCTGTTTTAAATGAATATTCAGTTCCCGGAACCCATGCATACCATGGAATATATTCCTGGCCATTCATTCTTGGTCCCCAGCTAGCATCATCTGTATAATCATTATAAGATTTACCATCTAAGGCTTTCCAATCTTCCGGCATCCCTTCTTCCCAATGAAAAGGAATCAGTTCACTTGAACCACCGCCAGCATATTGGTTTTGCAGATTAGGTAAAATCGAAACCACATCCCATGTTAAACCCTGGCTTAAGGTCATTTGAGATCTGCCAGAACTAGCACCTTTTGTGGTAATAACTATAGCACCGTTTCTTGCACGAAATCCAAAAAGGGCTGTAGCATTTGCGCCTTTTAAAACGTTTAAAGAGGCTATATTGGCAGGGTTAATATCGTAACCTGTACCAACTACTGTACCGTCTACGACATATAAAAGACCGGCATCCCCTGAAAGAAACAAGCCACCTCTTACACGTTGAAAAGACTCACTGTTTAATTTCGTTCCTGACTGAGACCTAACCTGCACCCCGGCAAATTTACCAGCAAGGGCATCGTTTAGGTTTGTCTGTGGAATAATATTTAATGCATCAGATTTAATAACCTGGGCACTGTACGGGGTAACGCGTTGATCTTTCTTTATACCGAAAGCTGTGGTTACCGTTACTTCAGTAAGGTTTGTGCTTACTCTTGTTACAGTTGCCGTAACATTGTCCATTGTACCTACACGCACTTCGTAAGTTTGGGCGCCAACAGCTGATACTTCTAAAACATCTCCGGTGGCGGCATTAATGGTAAATTTACCACTCGCATCTGCCACAACAGCATTATTGGTTCCTTTAATAGTTACGGTTGCAAACGGAACTGGATCACCGCTTTGGTCTGTAACACTTCCTGTTATACTTCTGGATTGTGAAAATGCAACAGTTGTTGCAAAAAACGCAATAAGAAGAAAACTTAAAAATTTCCTCATGTTTACTTAAGTTTAAAATTTGGGTGCAAATATATAAGGTTTGAATTAAAGACCTGTAAATAATAGGTTCGCAAACCTGTGTACACCCTTGAGAGACAAAACAAGCGTTAGCATCGCTGCTTATCAGTGTTAAATTTTAAAGGGAAATTTTTTGAAAATGTTAATAACTTTCTGTTAATGATGTAAGTGCATCGAAAAAAATAAATTATTAATACAGTGGCAACTTTTGCTGAATTAAATATTAAATATTTTAAAACATTTATTGAAAATATCTTTGGCCATGCTTATACTTGATGGTAAAATAGCTTCAAAGGCTGTAAAAGACTCCCTTTCCTTACAATTACAACCCATATTAAGCAGCGGAAAAAGGGCTCCGCACCTGGCGGCAATACTGGTAGGCAATAACGGGGCAAGCCAAAGTTATGTATCTGGAAAAGTAAAGAACTGTGCCGAGGTAGGTTTTAAGTCTACGCTTATTAATTTAGATGAGCAGGTACCTGAAGATGAACTGCTTGATATTATAAGGAAATTAAATGCTGATAATGAGGTAGATGGAATACTTGTGCAATTGCCGTTGCCTAAATCCATTAACGAAAGAAAAGTAATAGAAGCCATTGTTCCTGAAAAAGATGTTGATGGTTTTCATCCCGTTAATGCGGGAATGTTGATGCAGGGTAGTCCAACTTTCATACCTGCAACACCTTATGGAATTCTCCTAATGCTCGAGTATTATAACATACAAACAAAGGGATTGCATGCAGTTATTATAGGAAGGAGTAACATTGTAGGGCGGCCTATGAGTATTTTATTAAGCAGCAACCAAAAATACGGTAATTGCACTGTTACACTTTGCCATTCTCATACAAAAAATCTTGAAAAAATTTGCCTTGAAGGAGATATTATTATAGCCGCCCTGGGAATTCCCGGTTTTCTTACTGCAGAAATGGTAAAAGATGGTGCCATAGTAATTGATGTGGGCATTACAAGGGTTGAAGATTCTTCAGCAAAAAAGGGATATGTGATAAAAGGTGACGTAGATTTTACGCCTGTATCTGTAAAAGCCTCCGCAATTACCCCTGTTCCCGGAGGCGTTGGCTTAATGACTATCGCCGCTTTGCTTAAAAATACAATGCATGCATATTCACTAAAACACCAATAACAAATGCACGCAGTATTACCACATAGTGTAAATGATAAGGAAATTAAACAGGGGCTCCCGGTAATGGAAGCATTTTATACACTTCAGGGAGAAGGGTTTCACCAGGGAAGCGCAGCCTATTTTATTCGCCTTGCCGGATGCGATGTGGGCTGTTTTTGGTGCGATGTAAAAGAAAGCTGGGATGAAGAAAAACACCCGGTCATTAACCTGGATGATCTTATTCTACACGTAAAAAAACATGCAGCAAAAATTGTTGTAGTCACCGGAGGCGAACCTTTGCTTCATAATCTTGATGGTCTCACCAACATGCTAAGAAACGCAGGCTTTCAAACACATATCGAAACTTCGGGAAGCAGCAGTTTAAGTGGCTCATGGGACTGGATCTGCCTCTCTCCGAAAAAATTTAAAAAACCGGTTAAGGAAGTAATTCTTGCCGCTAACGAACTTAAGGTGGTAATTTATAATAAAGCTGATTTTTGCTGGGCTGAAGAATTTGCCGAGCAGGTTAAACCTGAATGTAAATTGTTTTTACAGCCGGAATGGACAAAGTCTAACCAAATTACACCATTAATAATTGATTATATAAAGCTTAATCCGCAATGGATGCTGAGTCTGCAGATACATAAATACATTGATGTTCCTTAAGCAAAAAAAGGTCAGTTTACGATTGTAAACCGACCTTTCATGATCAGGTTGATTTTACCTGACAATTGTAATTTCTTTAGAAACAGATTGTTGCCCGTTTCTCACAATTACCATATAATTTCCGGGAAATGCTTTGCCAAGGTTAATGGTGTAGTTGGCTGCATCGGCTTCTGATACAGAATAAAGGCCTACGCTTTTTCCGTTTATACGTACCACTTCAATTTCATATTTACCCGAGGCATTCGCAATCATGACCTGAATTATTCCCCTGGATGGGTTAGGAGAAACATTTACCTCCAATGAAGGTTTTGATACTGCATCCTCTGGGGTAACCGATTTTGCAATGTATTGTTTACTTGTAACAGGTGAAGGAGAAACAAGGTCTACCTTCCAAATACCCCTGCCATAAGTTGCTGCCACCAACTTGTTATTGGTGTAATTAATTTCCAATTCATGCACCATTACATTTGGTAATTTGTTATTATATGCCACCCATTGAGATGAGATGTTATTAAGGTAATATACCCCAACATCAGTACCTACATAAACCCTGTCTGTGCCATTCTGATAAACGACTGTATTTACAGGTAGATTCGGTAGATTTTTACTAATGTTAGTCCATGTGGCCCCGCCATTATTGGAATAGTACACTTTTCTGGCCCGCGGTATACCCGCTTAATGCAACAACCAACACATTTGCATCTAAATTATTTACGGCTATATAATTATTCCCAGCTTTTGTAATTGGCAGTCCGTTGGTAATATTCACTGCCGTATTTAAAGAAATATCTGCCCGAAATATTTTTTCAAGGCTTGAGGCATACACGATATTGTTATTTGAAGGTGCCACAGCAATAGAGGTTCCATAACTTCCAAGCGAAATGCCTGGAACCGTGGTCCACGATGTACCCCTGTTTTCAGATTTGAAAATCCCATAGGTGAAAGAAGAATATCCTGCAAAATATAAACGCGTATTTACTACAGGGTCTATTATAAATGGAGTAACCCATCCCCCTCCGGCGGGAGCAATATAAGACCAGTTAAGCCCTCCGTTTAAAGACCGCTGTAACCCACCATTCTGGTATGTTTCATACATAACATTTTGGTCGGTGTAATCTATCGCAGCCTCCATTCCATCAGCTCCATATAATTGCCTCCAATTTGTACCGTCCCATCTGTTGCAACCATTATCCTGCCATCCTGAAATGTACAGGTCTGTATTCTGTGGTGTGGTTCCTACCCGGTAAATTTGCGCAATCATTAAACCATTGCTTATATCAGTAAAGTTTGTTCCGCTATTAATCGATTTGAAAAGACCGCCATCGGTTCCCAATAAAAAAGATGTAGTACTTCCCGGATAAAAAATAGCAGCATGTTTATCTGCATGTACATAATTGGGATATGAATTTCCATACCACGTATCAATAGTGGTCCAGGTGGTACCACCATTAACAGACCTTGCCGTGTTTAAACCACCTGTTAATAAAACATCTGCATCGTCCTGCGAGCAGGCAAACGTTAGATCATAATATCCATAAAAGTTTGCAGCATAAGGGTAGTTTCTTGAACCCCAAGTAGTACCATTATCGTCAGACCGGTAAAAACCCCCTGTTTGATTTAAAGAATAAATCACATCGGGTTTTGCAGCCGATACTTCTATCGCCATTCTTCCACCTCCCAATCCTGTCTTTAAGGTGGACCAGGTAGATCCTGAATTGGTAGATTTATAAACGATCCCGTTTCCTCCGGCATAAACAGTGTTTGAAGAACCCGGTTTCCACTCCAAATCATGGCAATGGTTGTTTAATACTTTTACCCACGAACTTCCACCGTTATTCGACCGGTAGATGCCATTTCTGGATGCAGCCAGTAAAATATTTGGATTAGCGGGATTAATAATAAGCCTCTGAATAAGAGTTTTATATTCCTGCGGCACCTTAATCCACGATTGTGACCAGGTTGTACCCCCATTAGTGCTGTGTAATACCCCCGCAGTATATACACCACCCCAGAAATCGTTATCACTTTGCCAGCTGGCCTCATATCCATCCTCATCGCCCGTAGCAACATAAATATTATTAGGATTGGTGGGGTCTATGGCAATATCTGAAATACTTGTAACGGGAAATTTATCACTTAAGCAATTCCAGGTTGTACCGCCATCTGTGGTTTTCCAAACCCCGCCACCAGCAGCGCCAATATAAATTATATTTGAATTGGAGGGGTCGAGCCTGACCACGTTTATTCTTCCGGCACCGCCTCCGTTTGATGGAACTATACTGTTGCCAACAACTTCCCAGGCTGCAGCCTGGGTGCTATTAGGACTGAAATTAGAAGGGTTTTCATTAAACTTTTTCCATTCTGTAAATTGAATACCAGGCTGCGGCATATTTCCTGAAGGAAATGTTCGCGAATGCATTAGGTATTCCCACCTTTTAAATTTCGCAATTAAACCGTCTTCTTTTTCGCCATCTTCCCGTTTTTCGACCCTTCCTTGTTTTTCAAGTTGCTGATAACGGTCGTAAAATTGCTGTTTAATGTCTTTAAAATTTGGTGTGCCTTTATTTACCTGGGAGTGAAGGCTGGTGGATGCAAACAGAATGGCAACTCCAAGGAATAGGGTAATCTTTGTCATAAGCGAAGTTTTAAGTTTGAGTGGGTTTATAAAAGTATTTCTTTTATAAGAAATATCCAATAAAAAACCGCCTCTTTAAGGGGAGGCGGTTTTTTTTTAAAAAATCAAAAAAATGCTATGTTTTTTTAATTGTTAAATGGTAGGTTCCAAAACTACCGGCAGCAACTGTATGCGTTAAATCAAGATCAATTGTTCCTTCGCAGGAGTTAACAGAACCAGAACCTTCGGCGTAAAATGTACCGTAGCCCGAGCCATAGTAATCACCATAAGGTTGCTTTTGTACGGTGGCAACATTCGTCGCTGGGTCAACATCAATAATTATGGGTCCTATAACTGCGCCATAAGCTGGGTTTGGATACACATGCATAGTTAATTGATTGGCACCGGGACCGGGTTCAACAGCATTCACAATTATATCTCCGGGAGAATAATCCTGCCATTCGTCTACCACTACTTCAAAATTTCCATCAAATACAGATTCATCATATGCACAAAATACTACGGCAGACCAGGTGAAAGCCATGTTATATGAGGATTGTGCCTGAAAATCTGAAGAAGTGTTAGCTGCAGAAAACAAGCGGCCATCTACGGTTACAATTTCATTATAAAACGTAAATGAGGTGCCTGGAGTAAATGAATCGGGCTCTACACCTAAAGCAGCAGCTACTTCGCCACCCGTTACAGACAGTGTGCCACTGTCTTGAAAAGGAACGGATTTAATAAGTGTCCAGGTAGATTTATCTGTACTGGTTCCGGTATAAATATTTACCTGTTTAGCCGGTGTACCAACAACCTTAACATTAATGCTGGCTGTTGATGTTTCAATTGTTGCAAGGTCAAATGGTTGTTGCCCGGGTTTCGCTCCTGTGTAAGAAAGGTAAGAGCCAACCTCGTATTCGGCAACATCACCATTAACGATGCCGTCTTTTTTGCACGACGCCATGCTAAGAACCGTTAACCCTAATAATGCTATTATAATATTTTTCATTATGTATTGTTTAGATTAGTGAACAAAATTATCAGGATTGTTATCCCAGAAAACTTTCACAGGTGTTTCACCAGGATTTGGTTTTTGCTGTGCATTAAGATTGAGATTAACATATACTGACGGATAGTAGAAGGAGCGGATAAAGAACCCCGGATTTGGATCCAGGGTAGGTTGCATATCATCAGGGCTGCCCGTTCTGCGGTAGTTATTATAACTCTCTATACCATTACCCCATAATGCTATGTAATATTCCGTCATTAAAACATCTAATTTATCCCTTTCTGTTGATGCGGCATCAAACCTTCCCATTACATAATTTACATAATCATCCTGTTCTGTCGTTGTGGGTGTAAATTCAGCCGGAACACTTTCACTAACGATAGGGGGAAAGAAAATACCTTTTCAAAAGAGGCACGAATGCCTGTTACCATAAGCAATTTTGACATCGCCAGAAGTGCCAAAAGTAAGTGCTGCCTCTGCTTTTAAGAACTGTACGTATGAGGAAAAAATAATAGGTTTAATTCCCTGACCCTTACCGCCAACACCGGAACATTTATAGGCTCACCCTGGTTTGCATCAAACATACCCGCTGCAGGATATACGCCCCAGGTTGTACGGTACTGATTATCTGGTGGAATACCTTCATTATTGCCATGATCGCTTCCAATGTACCCATCGCCAACCTGGCAAAATGGAGTACCCGGAGGATAATGAGAAGGGTATGGTCTTAATAAACAAGGAATGGTAAATTGCAGTGTTACAGGGTCAGCAATATCATCTTCAATGTCTAAAGTTTGACGGTAAAAGTAATATCTGATTCGTGGATCAACTATTGGTTTTTCCCTGTATAAAACCCACATAAAATAATTACCAATATAATCTTCTGCACCCCCCTGCGTATAGTTTACGGCATATTTAGGATGACGGCTGTCTGGAGCCAGATCTTGTGTGCCATATTTAAATGGAAAGTCCTGACTTGAAGAATTAATCAGGTCGTTTTCATCTATCAAAGCCTGAATTTTAGATTTAACAGAATTATCTACCAGACGGGTAGTTACATAGGCCTTTAATTTTAAGGTTTTAGCCAATGTTGTCCAGTTTACTGCATTTCCACCATAAAATAGATCATTTTTTGGAGAGGGTGCAATTTTGGCAAAATTTGCAATGGCACCATCTAAAAGAGCAAGAGCACTATCGTATATCAATCTACCATTATCTGCATTAGGATTTGTATTTTCAGACCCTTTATTAGCTTCTGTATAAGGTACGTCTCCAAAAATATCTACCAGTGTGAACATGGTATATGCCTTTATAACCTTGGCTATACCAGCATGTTTAAATTTTCCATCCGTTCAGCCAGAGGAAACATGGCATTTATGTTAGTAAAAATGCTGGCGTATGCATTAGTCCAGATACCATCAAAAGCCTGTGGTTGGTAAGCTGATTTGTAGTTGGACCGTACATGAGTTCCATACGGGTTAGCTGGTTACCGTAGTTAGAAACGCAGTATAAGAAATTTTTAAACCCAAGTTGAACCTGGTTAAGAAATAGATCAACGTCAGCATTATCAGCAGATGGCTGATTCGGGTTGGTTAACAACCGGTCGAAATCTTCATCAAGCTTGGTACAGGAGCCAGCGGCAAGTATGAAACCAAATAGCTATTATTAATTTAAGTTTCATAATTATTATAATGTTTTTATTTAGAAAGTAACCCTGATACTTCCACCAAAACGCTTAGAAGAAGGACCGGTTAAAAATTCTAAACCACGACCATTACTTACACCAAGGCTTGATGTTTCAGGATCGAAATTTGTTCCTTCAGGAAAATTAGGTGCATAGTAAAAAAGGTTTTGACCTGAGGCTACTAACGATAATGATCCAAATGGGGTTTTAGTCAACCATTTTGCAGGCAGAGTATACGAAAGGGAAACTTCTCTTAACCTAATAACGGTAGCATCCCAAACTGCAGGTTCAGCCGAAAAGAAATATTTGTTAAAATAAAGAGTGGTAGGACTGATTTGTATATCATTCGGTGTACCATCTTCTTTAACACCAGGTAAAATCAATGGCTGGGTTCTGTCGAAATCCGTTTCAGTTGTTAAACCTCTTGCCAACAAACTAGCAGCGGTTAAAGAATGCATATCTCCGCCAACGGTGTAATCCCATTGCATTCGGAAAGAAAGTGACCTGTATGATAATGTACTTATACCGCTTAATTTGTATTTTGGATTAGGATCGCCTATTATTCCAATTTCAGGATCTATAAGGTAATTACCATCAGCCCCAACAATTGGTTGCAGACCTTTTGTAGAATCACGGGCATATCTTGATCCAAGAATCACACCCAAAGGCTGACCATTTATTGCAGCATTACCAAGATTTGTGTAACCGGCATAAACAATTTGTTTGATGTAATCCGGAATATCACTTACTACACTTTTGTTCAGGGTATAGTTACCATCTAATTGCCATGTCCAGTCTTTATTTCTGATAACTGTATAACCCAGTGCTATTTCAATACCCTTATTGCTAACCTGACCGGCATTTATTCTTGTAACAGTATATCCGGTAGATGGGTCAAGGTCTCTATCAAGAATCTGGTCTTTGGTTACCCTGTTATATAAGGTAAAGTCTAATGCAATGCGGTTGTCCCAAAACTTGCCTTCGATACCGGCTTCAGTTTCACTTAATAATTCCGGCTGAAGATCTGGGTTTGGTAAACGGTTAGGAACAGAGATAACATTTATTTTATCTCCTGTTGGGGTTACGTAAGCATTGGTAAATTCGTTAAGTGCAGTTCTTGTAGAATAAGCATCAGGAAAACGGGCACTTGTTGAATAACCAACCCTAAGTTTTAAATAGTTTAAGAAATCATTGCCCTTGAGTGATTCAATGGCTGAAGTTGGAACAAAGGAAACACTGGCGCTTGGATAAAAGATATCCCTGTTATTAGCTTCAAGTGTAGAAACCCAGCTTTCGCGACCTCCTAAATTCAGGTAAAGAAAATCCTTGTACCCCAATGTACCATTAAGAAATATACCGAAACGTTTTTGCGCTGCTGTATAATCCAGGTTACTTCCATCTTCGCCAATGGCTTCATGGTTAATGAAATTTCCATGGTTAAATAAACCAAACACTAATTGGTTAGTGCTTTTTAAACCTGTTTGACGATAATGGTCATTTCTCAGGTTTGCGCCTGCATCAACATGTAAATTCCAATCCTGATTAATATTTCTGTCAAAAGAGGCAATCAGGTTATGATCGAAAATGCTGTTAGCTGCATTAACAGTTCTGTACATACCAAAAATGTATTGATCCCCACCGCTCTGTCCGCCTTTATCAACATTAACGGTATTTTCATTGGAAAATACGTCAAGACCGAAGCGGTAAACGAGGCTTAATCCTTCAACTTTTGGTATATTATATTGTAATGCGAAGTTTCCAAATGTTCTCACCGTTTTCTCATAAGAAAGAGAATGCTCAGCGGTCCATCTTGGATTTTGAATACCATTATTTGCACGATAATACACACTTGACCCGTCTAATGGGATTTTCATAAGGTAAACCCATTAGGTCTATACTTCTTGGGGTATATATTAAGATCACCGAAAACTGATGGATAAGTAGCACTGCTACCAAAACTTGTACCTGTAGTTGGAGATTGAAAATCAGTGAGAGCAAAATTAAGTGTACCGGTTAAGGTTAAATTATTAGAAAGTTCAGACCTTCCACCCAAACCAAAGTTATTACGTACAACACCATTACCAGGTGTAAAACCTTTATCATCTGTATAAGAATAACTACCGTTAAAAGAGGTGGTTCCTGAATTACCTGATACATGAAATAGAAGTGGTACTAATAAGTCCGGTTCTGAAAAAGTTTTCTACACTGTTATAAGGCTGGTATGCATATTTTTTGCCCTGGTATTCAGGAAAAGCAATTGCCAGTGAAGACCTTCCGTACGGATGATTAAGTGAATCGGGTGGATTTTTAAATTCAGCACCCCAGTTACTAAAGGCAAATGATGGAGCCAATTCGAAACCACCACCATACCTGTTTTGATAATCAGGCAGGTTAGCTACCTTATTTGCAAATAATGATTGAGATAATGTAACTTCTAATTTTTTGTTTGACTTTCTTGCGCTTCCATTTTTCGTGGTAACTAAAATAACACCGTTTCGGGCAAGGTCTCCATATAAAACTGAAGCACTTAATCCCTTTAAGATGCTGATACTTTCAATTGAATTTGGATCAAGGTCCAAGAACCTGCTGGAGGTCTGGTTACCGAAATCAAAGCCAGACTGTGCCAATGTGCTTGCATCGAATGGCACACCATCAACAATAAATAATGGAGTAGCTACACCACCATTGATGGTGCTGATACCACGTATAACGATATTGGTACCACTACCAGATAGACCGCTACTGTTTAATATATTAACGCCGGGCGCTTTACCCTGTAACAGCCTGCCCACATCGCCCTCCGGCTTAAGCTCCAGATCTTTGGCACTTACAGTTGATACTGCGTATCCAAGCGCTTTCTTTTCGCGCCTGATACCCAAACCTGTAACTACCACTTCTTCCATCACATTAACCTGCTGATCCATGGTTATGGATATAGTATTTGAGGTACCTATGGTTACAGCTTTACTTGAAAAGTTAATGGCTGTAACATCCAGAACATCGCCTTGTTTGGCTGTGATTGAAAATTCTCCCTGCGGATTTGCCGCAACACCTATATTGGTACCTTTAACCTGTATAGATGCGTTACTTACAGGCTGACCACTTTGGTCAACGATTTTACCTGTAATGGTTCGGGATTGAGAGAAGACCGCTGCAATGCTGAAAAGCATTACAACCATAAGCGTTACAATTTTTCTCATTTGCTAAATTTTTTGTGAATACTTTTTTAAAAAGCAGGCGAAAAGTACAATAAGTTGTTAAATCGCACAAAATATAAGAACAATAATTTCCCACATCCGCTGCGTGTTTATCAAAAAATAATTCCATTCATCATTTATTAAAGCCATTAAAAACTTTTTGGGGGGTTATAGAATTATATTTGCGCCACTCAAAAATCACTCTTTATGTACCGTTCCCATACCTGCGGCCAACTTTCTATTTCCGACTTAAATGATGAGGTGCAGCTTGCAGGGTGGGTTCAAACCATACGAAAATTTGGAGCTATAACATTTATTGACCTTCGGGATCGCTATGGAATTACACAACTGCTTATTCGGGGAAAAATTAAACGATCAGTTAATTGCAAATCCCCTGGGGCGAGAATATGTTATTCAGGTAACAGGCAGGGTAACAGAAAGAAGCAACAAGAACCCGAACCTATCCACCGGTGAAATAGAAATCACTGTTGAAAACTTTTCAATTCTAAATAAATCGGCTGTTCCTCCATTTACCATTAACGATGATACTGATGGGGGTGATGACCTTAGAATGAAATTCAGGTATCTTGATCTCAGGAGAAATGTAATAAAACGCAATCTGGCATTAAGATATGCGGTAAATGTTTCTGCCCGTAATTATTTGCATGAAAACGGGTTTATGGATATTGAAACACCTTTTTTAATTAAATCAACACCCGAAGGTGCCAGAGATTTTGTTGTACCCAGCCGCATGAATGAAGGTCAGTTCTATGCCTTGCCTCAGTCCCCACAAACCTTTAAGCAATTACTGATGGTTAGCGGGTACGACCGTTATTTTCAAATCGTAAAATGTTTTCGGGATGAAGATCTGAGAGCAGACAGGCAGCCAGAATTTACCCAAATAGACTGTGAAATGAGTTTCGTGGATCAGGAGGATATTTTAAACATGTTTGAAGGTTTAGTAAAACGGATTTTCTGGGATGTAAAAAATATTGATTACACCGATGCCATAGAAAAAATGACCTGGCAGGATGCCATGTGGAATTATGGCAATGACAAGCCCGATATAAGGTTTGATATGAAAATAGGCAACCTGAAATTTCCCGCCCATGCTTTCCCTGTAAAAGAAGCTTTATTTAAATTGCCGGCTTCCATTTCACCTGACGGCGTATTTAAACTTTTTGAAGAATCAGAAACCATTGTGGCAATAGCCGTTCCCCGCACCGCAGATTTTACGCGCAAGCAAACAGATGAATTAACTGAATGGGTTAAACGCCCGCAAATTGGAATGAAGGGTTTGGTATTTATTAAATACAACCAGGATGGCACTATAAAAAGCAGCATAGATAAGTTTTATGATGCAGACGCACTTCAAAAAATAACAAATTTCACCCAGGCAAAACCCGGGGACATGGTTCTCATACTTGCCGGTACCGAAGAAAGAACACGTAAAGCAATGAGTGAACTTCGCCTGGAAATGGGCAGACGCCTCGGGCTTAGAAAAGATGGCGAATACAAACTGCTTTGGATTGTAGATTTCCCTTTGTTTGAATACGATGAAGAAGGAAACCGCTGGGTAGCACGCCATCACCCTTTTACATCGCCCAAACCCGGTCAAATACATGACCTTGTAAATAATGATCCCCAAATTGCTGTGGCTTCCGATTACCTCAAACACCCCTACGCAACCATTAAAGCAAACGCTTATGACATGGTTTTAAACGGAAACGAGATCGGCGGTGGATCTATCAGAATATACCAGAGAGGATTACAGGAGAAAATGTTCGCTGCCCTTGGAATGAGTAAAGAAGAAGCCATGCATAAATTCGGTTTTTTACTGGGCGCCTTTGAATACGGTGCTCCGCCACATGGGGGTATAGCCTTCGGTTTAGACAGGCTCTGTGCTATTTTAGGAGGAAGCGAAAGTATAAGAGATTTTATAGCCTTCCCTAAAAACAACAGCGGAAGGGACGTTATGATAGATGCACCATCAATAATAGATGACCAGCAATTAAAAGAACTGAATATTAAACTGGTTAACTAATTTTTTATAAACTAAAGAAATCGTAATCATCTTTAATTCGCCTGTTACTTTTTAAAAAATAAACTGTGGTTACGGCAACCATAAATAAAATTATGAAACCTGCATGCTTGTAATCTTTTTTCATTTTTAGCGGGTGTGGTTTAACGCGTTTTTAGTTTTCAGCATTCAATAAATAAATATAATTATTTACTTGCATCATTCTACACTCTTTCATAAAAAAATCAGCCATATTTTTACCCTGTAAACCTGCCTGATGAAAGGGTTAATTCTCATAATAATTTATTTGCTGCCGGGTGTTTTGTTTGCACAAAAACAAAACAGCCACTTTGAACTGCATATTCATAAAACAAGTGAGCGTGTGGTTATTGATGGTGAAATGGATGATGCTGCCTGGCAAACAGCAGAAGTAGCCAACCAGTTTAGTATGGTATTGCCTATGGATACCAGCCTGGCCAATGTACCTACTGAAGTACGCATGACCTATGATGATAAAAACCTGTATATAATTGTAAACTGTTTTTTAACCAAGCAGGGCCCATACATGGTAGAATCTCTTAGAAGAGATTTTAATTTTGGAAAGAACGATAATTTCATTTTTTTCATAGACCCTTTTGACGACCGTACCAACGGTTTTACCTTTGGTGCAAATGCTGCAGGGGCCCAATGGGATGGAACATTATACGATGGAGGATCTGCCGATCTTAACTGGGATAATAAATGGTTTTCAATCGTTAAAAATTTCGAAGACAGGTGGGTTTTTGAAGCTGCCATTCCGTTTAAAACAATCCGCTTTAAAAAAGATATAACCACCTGGGGTATTAATTTCAGCCGGTTAGATATTACAAAAGCTGAAAAGTCTGCATGGGCGCCCGTTCCCCGTCAATTTCCAACCGCTTCTCTTGCCTATTCAGGCAACCTTATTTGGGATGCACCGCCACCACCACCAGGAACTAATATTTCATTAATACCTTATGCCTTAGGCGGAATAAAAAAAAATTATGAAAATAAATCCGATGCAGACAGCCGTTTAGATATTGGAGGCGATGCAAAAATTGCTTTAACTTCTTCATTGAATTTAGACCTCACCATTAACCCCGATTTCTCCCAGGTTGAGGTTGACAAACAGGTAACGAATCTTGACAGGTTCGAACTTTTTTTCCCTGAAAGGCGGCAATTTTTTTTAGAGAATGCAGACCTTTTTTCCAACTTTGGCTATAATAATATTCGACCGTTTTTTTCCCGCAGAATCGGTTTGGGTGTACCAATAAGTTATGGCGCCCGCCTGAGCGGGAGTATTAACAAAGACTGGCGTATAGGTGTAATGGATATACAAACGCAAAGTGTGGAAGAAAGCGGATTGCCAAAACAAAACTTCGGTGTATTTGCTTTACAGCGAAGGGTTTTTGCCCGCTCTAATATTCGCCTGCTTTACGTTAACAAACAATCGTTGAACTATAACCCCTTTGCAGACAGTACCAAACCGAATTATACTGCCTATAACAGGAATATCGGCATTGAATACAACCTCGCTTCAGCAAATAATATTTGGCGGGGTAAAGCGCTGGTTTTAAAATCTTTCAGCCCGGGGCAACAGTCTGAAGATTTTGTGCACGCTGCCAATTTACAGTACAACAGTAAAAGGTGGACCATTGCATGGCAACACGAATATGTTGGCAAGCATTATTCGGCAGAAGTAGGTTATGTGCCCCGCAATAATTATATAAAATTAAACCCGCAGGCAAGCTATCTTTTCTTTCCGCGGAGCGGGAAAGTATTAAGCCATGGACCCACAGTTAGTACCAATCTTTATTTTGATGAAAAGATGCAGGAAACAGATAACGAATCTTTTCTTTTTTATAAACTCAATTTTAGAAATCAAAGCAATTTTGCAACATGGGTGGCACATAATTATGTACAGCTGTTGAACCCCTTTGATCCGACCAACCTGAACACTGATACACTTGCGCGGGGATCTAAACATAGCTGGAATGCTTTCGGTACCGAATATGCATCTAAGCCGCAAAGTTTATTCACCTATTCTTTTGCAACCCGGTATGGCGGTTATTATGCTGATGGAAAAAGGTTAGCCCTCTCAGGTCAGGCCGGCTACAGGTTTCAGCCTTTTGTAAGTATACTGGTCGATGTAAGTTATAATCACATAGACCTTAGGGAGCCCTGGGGTAATGTTGATTTCTGGCTAATTGGCCCGCGCATAGATGTAACCTTCACCAACAAACTATTTTTTACCACGTTCATACAATACAATAACCAGTTAAAGAATATTAATCTTAATACAAGGTTTCAGTGGAGGTATAAACCTGCCTCAGATATTTTTCTTGTGTATACTGATAATTATTACTCAACCCCATTGCTGGTACGCAACAGGGCATTTGTTGTAAAAATGAATTACTGGTGGAATCTGTAATATCTATTTCCCCGCTTTCTGAATTTTAGACCTCGTTGATATTCCGTTTTCATTAAAAGCTTCAATGGCAAAATAATAATCCTGGTCGGCAGATAAGCTTTTTAAAAGATGTGTATCATTATCATAAATCATCCATGAATTATACAACTTATCAGGCGCTATGCCCCATAGAATATTATAACCCTGTGTACCGGATTGTTTTTTCCATGTAATCAGCGCATCTCTTTTATCGGTTACCCTGTTTAGCACAAATTGTTCTACAGGTGCGGGTGGTTTGCCATCTCCTTTACCAAAAACCCTAATATCAGAAAGGGAAAGGTTTGGTGTAGGCACATGTATATTTTCGAACCTGATATACCTGTATTTTGCAGGTGTTTCCAGTTCATTATAATCGTTCGGAACATCTCTGAAACTTTTGCTCCTGTCCACTATGGTTGTCCATATATTTCCATCTGTAGAACCCTTAATGGTGTATCGGTGAAACAACCCGGGCACCTTGCCATAAAGGTTAGATTTATGGTCATGAAAGTTAACCTGAACAGCGTTTACCAGGCTTGCTTTTTGCAGATCTATTTGCAGCCATTGACCCGCATTATTATTTTCCGCAACCCAGAATGTTTGCACATTTTCATCGGTTATATTAACGGGTTTATAATCACCCGAAGATGTGGATGCAGTAACGGGCTTTTTATAAGACAGCAACATCCATCCCGCAAATTCACCCATTTTGCCAGGTATGGCTGGCGCATAGTGCGGGTAATCTCCGAATTGCGTATTACTGTACATTAACCCATCCGCATCAAAGTAGGCAGGAAACATACACAACCTACGTTCCCAGTTAACATTTATCGAAACAGCCATGGAAGCGAAATGCCAGTATTTATTAGAGGGTCCGGTAACAGTACTCCCATGCCCTGCTCCATTTATAAAACCACCGGGTTTATAAAAAACCGGATTATTTGGCGCGTACTTATATGGACCTAAAGGAGAATCGCTCATGTATACACCATCCCCATAAACATTAAATTCTGTACCCGGGGCAGCATATTGCATGTAATAAGTGTTGTTATGTTTAGTTAGCCAAGGACCTTCCATATATCCGCTTAAAACAGTATCCGCATGGTTGGTACCAAACCTTTCCCACCCATGAATATCTCCATGCAAATTAAATAAGGTATAGGTTGAATCTGAAGGATGAAACCTGTCGTTTTTATCTAATTTTTTTGCGCGGATGGGGTAAACATTTGATGAACCCCAAAACATGTAGGCTTGCCCGTCGTCGTCAATAAAAAGGTCGGGATCCTGCAAATCGTGCAAAATTGCGGGAACGGCTTTCCAGTCTCCTTTTATAGGATCATCAGAATAAAGAATGCTCATTGAGCCCGACGGATCTCCGGTAACATATAAAACCGAATCGCGGTAATTGTGTGCTGCCGGTGCATTTGACCCCTGAAAATACCACCGCTGCGGATTAATAAATTTCCAGTTTAATAAGTCTGTTGAGTGCCAGTACCCCATGCTGCGGGTTACAAACATGTAGTATTCACCCCTGAATTCTACCACGGCAGGATCGCCCCGGAACGATAAGAAAGGTTATTATTGGAGTTATAGACCGAATAGGTGTAATCTATATTTAGCGGATTGCAATACGTTTGAAACTGCGTTGTTTGCGAATGCAGAATATTACCGGTAAAAAAAAGGCAAATCCCCAGAAATAATTTGATTATAGTCATAATTACTTTTTACTGAAAGTGGTAATCTAAATTAACTCTTATAAACCTATTTCCTTTATTATCCTGCCTTACAATAGTAAAGGCTTCGCCTTGTAGTATAAATTCTACATTAACATTTTATTTTATATTACCAAAAAAGAGAATTTCTACTATTGAAATTATTATGGGACTGGATTTTCTTTACTTAAAATCCCATTGTTCATGAATAACCAAGTTTTTTGCCACGAAATTCTGTTAAATCTATCCACCTTTAATAAATGGCAATTAGTAAAACCCAGCAGTAAATTAAGAATAAACAGGCTTTCTCCCACCGAGAAGGTCGAAGAAGCTTGCTGGAACGGAATGCTGAATAAATTTTTACCTGAGATCATAAATCAAAGCGCAAACATTTCTGTTTGGAAAATACGGCACGGTAAGAATTTCTTAGAAATCGAGGTAGGTAAATATCCCCTTGTTAAAGAACAAAGACTTTCAATTTATTCTAATGTTTTTTTACAGGGTTCGTACATGAATTAGCCTTTGTTGATTAACCAATATTCTTAATAATGAAAATAATTGCAACCATTCTTGCGGTGTCGATAGCGTATACCTGTGCCGTTTTAATTTTTTGCGTGTTGGTGGCATTGTTTCCTTTAATTTCTGGCACAATTGCTTTGTCGTCGGGGTTTATTCCATCTTCCATTAACGTATTAAGATTATTCAGAATTATGCTGCAACAATCAAAAAGAAAATTTCAACTTATAAGGTGGCATTGAAAATAATGAACCGGTAATCTTAAAATATTTAATAATATCTGGCATAGTTTTTTAATGACCATTACTAAAGAATCCATGCTTTATGAAAATAAAAATAATATTATGGAGCAGGTAATGAGCGATTTAAAAGAACTGGACAAACTATGTTTTGAGGTAGATGGAATAAAAATGAAGCCAAGCCATTGTTACCATTATTCCTTACATCCTTTTCATATTTTATTCAATACTAATTGCCCGGATAACATTAGACAAAAAGTAATTGCAATCTTTAATAAGTATGGTTTAAAGCCTTAAAAAAAGTTTTAATTAATAAACCCCGCAATGCGGGGTTTATTAGTTATACAGATATTCTAATGTTGCTGCGATTCATCTTCGCCAACAGGTGTGGTTTGCATAATAAATTCTTTACCATCTTTTGCATAGTCATACGCCCAACGGTGTACTTCAGGAATTTCACCTGTCCAGTTACCATGCCCGGGATTTATGGGGGTAGTCCATTCAAGCGTTGTAGCGCCCCAGGGGTTTTGCGTCATTACCTTTCTTCCTTTAAAAATTGAATAGAAGAAGTTGAAAAGAAATAAAATCTGAACGGCAAAAACCATCATGGCTACGGTACTGATAAATCTGTTAAGATCAGTAAATTGTTTAAAGCTTTCCCAAACGCTATAATCGTAATACCTTCGTGGCATACCCGCCAAGACCCTGGTAGTGCATCGGCCAAAATATCAGGTATGCGCCAATTAATGTTAACCAGAAATGTATGTAGCCCAAAGTATTGTTCAGGTATCTGCCATACATTTTAGGGAACCAGTGATAAATACCTGCGAACATGCCAAACATAGATGCCACACCCATTACAATATGAAAATGCGCAACAACAAAATATGTATCATGCAGGTGAATATCCAATGCAGAGTTACCTAACCAAATGCCTGTTAATCCTCCTGAAATGAATAAACTAACAAACCCAATGGCGAATAACATAGCAGGTGTAAAGCTGATATTACCGCGCCAAAGCGTGGTAAGCCAGTTAAATACTTTGATTGCTGATGGTACAGCAATTAACAATGTTAACAATACGAAAATAGAACCGAGAAATGGATTAAGACCTGTTACAAACATATGGTGCGCCCAAACAAGGAACGACAATATAGCGATGGCAAATAACGACCCTAGCATTGCCATATAACCAAATATCGGTTTACGGGAATTTATAGATAATATTTCGGAAACCATTCCCATTGCTGGCAGCAAAATAATATACACTTCCGGGTGACCAAGAAACCAGAATAAATGCTGGAATAAAATGGCATTACCGCCTTCATTTGGTAAAGCCGTATTGGTAGATGCTATAAAAATATCTGACAAATAAAAGCTTGTTCCAAAGTTTCTGTCGAAGATCAATAAAATGAAACCGGATAACAACACAGGGAACGATAATACACCTAATACTGCAGTAAAAAATAAAGACCAGATAGTTAGTGGTAACCTTGTCATGGTCATACCCTTTGTACGCATATTAAGTACGGTGGTGATATAGTTTAGACCACCCAGCAGGGATGATATAACGAAGGTTGCCATAGATAACAAGCCAAAGATCCATACCTATTTTAGAACCCGGAGAGGCATCGCCCAGAGCACTCAACGGCGGGTAAGCCGTCCAACCACCACTAAATGGTCCCGTCTCTACAAAAATTGAAGAGAGCATTATAATGCTTGCTGTTAGAAAAAACCAATAACTAAGCATATTTAAAAACGGGGAAGCCATATCGCGAGCGCCAACCTGCAAAGGAATAAGCAGGTTTGCAAAGGTTCCGCTAAGCCCGGCGGTTAGCACGAAAAAAACTAGTACCGTACCGTGCGTGGTAACAAGGGCATAATATGCGTCTGCCGTTATATGACCACCTGTTGCCCATTTGCCTAAAATATCTTCTAACCAGGGAAATGTGAATCCGGGTAGCCCAGTTGCAGGCGGAAAAAGAACTGACATTAAACCACCTAATACAGCCCAAACCATACCTGTAATAAGAAATTGCTTAGCGATCATTTTATGATCCTGGCTAAACACATACTTAGTTATAAAGGTTTCGTGGTGATGGTGGTGTTCATGATGGCGTGATGAGTTACTTCCTGCGGAGTTACCAACCCTGTCTGGGAATGTAAAAACTGATTCGTTACTCATAGTGCTACAAATTTTTATAAAAGCTAGCGCGTACGCCTAATTTTGATTTGCTATTAAATTTAGTTTTTTTAGCTGCCGGTGTTAGCCACACTTGCTGAGCGGTGACTGCTGTTGCGGCACTGTCGCCTAGCACCGGTAGTACCTGTTGCTTTGCTTGCATGGATCCTTGTCAGGAAATGCTAAATAATAATTTGGTTTTTGCTGAGCCATCCAAACATCAAATTCAGCCTGTGATAACCACTTCTATAATTCCTTTCATAGAATAATGACCATTTCCACACATTTGGTCGCAACTAATTCATATTGAAAATTAGGATTATTCGTTAATTCTTTCATTTCTTTGGTTGTATACTTTGGAGTAAACCACAATGTGGTAGGTGTTCCTGGTACAGCATCCATTTTCAGTCTGAAATGTGATAGTCCCACATCATGTATTACATCCCTGAATTAATTACGAGTTTAACCGGACGATTTTTTAACTATGTAAACGGTTTGGGTAGCAACTATATCATCAAAGTTTTTTTCATCATTCCAAAGCTGTCCGAGGCATTACTTTTGCTTCGTCTATATTCTTATAATATCTTTTTACCGAAAATATTATCTTTCCCAGGGTACCTGTATATCCAGGAAAATTGTTTTCCGGTTACTTCTACCACAACGCACTTTTAGGTGGCTTCACTTGTAAAATAAAACCAGTTTTTTAGACCTATTACCACCAGCACGGTAAGTGCAATGGCAGGAACAACTGTCCAAATAACCTCTAACCGGTTATTGTGCGGGAAATAAAAAGCTTTTCTTTTATCGCTTTCCTGGTATTTAAAAGCGAAACCAGAACAAAACAATTTGGGTTAAAATGAAAACAATACCTGTTATTATAAGCGTGATCTATAACATGGAATCAACCTGTTCGCCCTGTTCGCTGGCTGAAGCCGGTTGCACCAGTAAGGTTTTTCCTCTTAAAGCCTCATCGCACAGGTAAACCCCAATTAGGCCGGCTATTAGAAAAGCGATCATGAAAAAGCCGTTTACCTTATTTTGCTCTTTGCGGCTTCTCTTCTCTCCCTTCAGTACCTGAACATATTCACTTGCCTTGGCTATCTGGAATATGATGAGAAAGATTAGCCCTATAACCGCTATGGTAAAAAAAATTGCCATGATCTGTCTTAAATTTTTCTATTCTTAAATTTAAAGGTCAAAGTTACGCTAACCTGTTTACGTGTGATGTATAATACTTTCTTTAAGAAACGGATGATACAAGGCGTAAGTGGTTGTTTGCTCAACGCCCTGGCGGTAAAGAAAATCATGATCCCTGCGAACAGTGCACCATACTCCAAAATCAAGCCATGAAAGCGTTACATGATCTTTCGAAATACTGCCCATTACCATTTGGTAAAAATCTATCCAGTGTCCAAAAATTATTAGCACTGCCATAAAGGTTACCATGGTATAATTTCTTTTTGTGCCCCTCTTCATTAAAATAAGAATAGGTGCCACAAAATTTATTATAAGATTGAAAAAGAATATTCCTTTATAAGCACCCTGCACACGGTGTTTAAAATATATGGTTTCTTCGGGCTGGTTACTGTACCAGATAAGCATGTATTGGGAGAACCATAAATAAGTCCAGAAAATAGAGAAGGCAAACATAAACTTACCTATATCGTGCAGGTGCTCTTCATTAGCGAAGGCAAGGTGTCCTTTATTTTTTAGGTAAATTATCCAAAGTGCTATTAAACTCATACCACTTACAAAAGAACTTGCAAAAGTATACCAGCTGTACATGGTGCTGTACCAATGTGGATCGAGGCTCATTAACCATAACCAGGGTATGGTTGAACCAACAGTTAAACCAAACCAAACTATAAACATAGAACCGAATACAGTGTTCTTCCAAATGAAAGACTGTCCTCCTTCCCCACCGAGGGAATCTTCATCGGCCTTGCGGCTGATACTCCTCATTTTTTTGCCAAGTATCCACCATCCGGCGATAGCCAGTGTGGTCCATATTAAAAAGAAACCGGGACTAAGGAAGCCGCTCTTTCCTTTAAGAATGGCATCGTGCTCAACATGTTCCCTGTTTATCCAATGGTACACAGCTTCATTCTTATCAATAAAAATAATATATACAAAAACTAAAAATGTTATAATGCCGAATACAGGAACAAGGGTTGATATGGCTTCCGGAACACGCCTAATAGCAGTTTGCCATCCACCCATTGCCAAAGTTGTAGCACAGATGAAAAACATACTGGCGTTACAAATCAATAACCAAAATACGCTGTTATACATTACTGTACCTAAAAAAACAGCTCGCTCATGCTCATCACTGCTAATGCCCTTTGTAAAAAGACCTATGAGAAATGCAATTGCGCCAATGCCCATTAGGAGAAATGATATATTTCTCATTCTTCCTGATACTTCAAAACGTTCTATTATGTTTGACGACGCCATTTGTAAATTTTTATTCAGTTATACTGTTCTAATTTCCTGCAACCGCTGCACTGTCTCCACCCGTCGCAGGTGCCGATGCAGGAGTTGCACTTCCACTTTGTTTTGATCTTATATAGCTTATAATCATCCAACGCTGGTGCCTGTTTAACTGTGAACCATAGGGTCCCATCAGGTTTTTTCCGTAAGTAATGGAATAAAACATTTGCCCGTCGGGCATATTAACTACAGTGGGGTCGCCCACAAGGTTTTTTGGAGCGGCAGGATAAGGTCCTTCACCACCTTTATATAATGGACCATTTCCATCAAGTGCTACTCCATGGCAAATTGCACAATTTATGAGGTACAACCTTTCTGCTTCTCTCATTTGAACTTCGTTCATAGAGTCTATGGGGCTTTTATATGATTTGGAAGCCACATAATTGGTGCTGTCTCCAATTTTATCTTTGGCAAAGGGAAAGGGCATTTCTGACCCGCGGGAAATTGTTCCCGGCACGGGTAGGGTGGTATAATTAATATTTTCCTCTGCCAGTATGCCGTGGTCGTTATAGGTTTCATAGGCCCTGCTGTATCCCATATCAGGCATATACACCAGTCCCGGACTGCGTTTTACATCGTCACAGCTTACAAAAATTGAAGCGGTGGCGAAAAATGAAATTGCTATTATTGTTTTAATCTTCATAATAATCAATTACTATCAGGCAACTTCAATAGTTGGTTCTTTAATCAATTGTTGTTCTTTATCGTAGGTTCCGATCCACCATCCCGGTTCTGCCTGCTGAACTTCGGTTAACACTGAACCGTTAGTATTTGCAAACGACAGTAACTCTTCCAAATTTGTTTTTGATGTGGTTTCAATAACCATAACAAAAAGATCGTCTGTAGCACGCTTATGAAAAATATGCTTCTTTACAAAAGGCGCCATTTGACACAGGTATAAAAATGTTAGTACCATACCCACAGCTGCGAACAAAACCGTTAATTCGAAAATAATAGGTATCCACGCCGGCAATGCAAAGTGTGGCTTTCCCCCAAAATTCAGCGGCCAATCCTGGGTCAATACCCATGTTATACCAGATAATGCCGTGGTTGTGCCCGTAATACCATAAATAAAACCTGCAGTATGCAGACTAGTTTCCCGTAAACCCATGGCATGATCGAGGCCATGTATTGGGAATGGCGTATACACATCATGAATCTTATACCCTGCAAGCCGAAACTTTTTAACTGCAGGAAATAAAACTGCTTCATCATCAAAACAGGCAACCACAAAATTTTTCTTTGCCATATCCTATTTTTTCAGCGCAGGTACAGAACCCTTTGCCAATTATTAATCTAAATTTTTATTGCGCATCCCTAAACTAATGAGCATATTCATGCGCAAACTTTTCTACAGGTTGCTCTTCAATATAGTCTACCTTATCCTTATAACTTTCACCGCTGGCTTTAAGCACATGCTTAATTTCAGCAATGGCAATTACAGGAAAATATTTCGAGAATAAAAAGAAACAGGTAAAGAATAATCCGAACGTTCCCACATAAAAACCTATCTCCCAAATTGTAGGGCTGTAATAAATACTCCAGCTACTTGGCAGGTAATCTCTATACAGTGATGTAACGATAATTACAAACCTTTCGAACCACATACCTATGTTTACCACAACACTCATAAAGAAGGTTACAGTAATATTTCTTCTTAATTTCCTAAACCAGAAAATCTGTGGACTGATTACATTACACGCCATCATTCCCCAGTAAGACCATCCATACGGACTAAAAAGATTTGCCCTGCTATAAAAGAATGCATAGCTCTCATATTTATTCATACTGTACCAACCCATAAACAACTCCGTTAAATATGCAATACCTACAATAGAGCCGGTTAATACAATTACTTTGTTCATTGCTTCAATGTGCCCAAGGGTAATATAATCTTCCAGCTTATACACCTTTCTAAGTATAAGCATGAGGGATTGCACCATGGCAAACCCCGAGAAAATAGCACCTGCTACGAAGTAAGGCGGAAAGATGGTGGTATGCCACCCGGGAATAACGGAGGTGGCAAAGTCGAACGATACAATAGTATGCACCGAAAGTACCAATGGTGTTGCCAGCCCTGCAAGTACCAACGACAAAGCTTCGTGCCGCTGCCAGTGTTTGGTGCTGCCACTCCATCCGAAAGCGGCAATGCCATATAATTTTTTTCGCAATTTTGTTTTTGCCCTGTCTCTAACAGTTGCAAAATCTGGTAATAAACCACTATACCAGAATAGAAGGGAAACGGTGAAATAAGTTGATATCGCGAATACATCCCATAATAAGGGTGAATTAAAGTTTGCCCATACAGGACCTCTCGTATTCGGGTAAGGAAAAATGAAAAATGCGAGCCAAACACGACCCATATGAAATACCGGAAACTGCCCCGCAGCCATTACCGCAAAAATTGTCATGGCTTCTGCTGCTCGGTTTACACCTGTTCTCCATCCCTGCCTGAAAAGTAAAAGAATCGCTGAGATAAGCGTACCTGCGTGACCAATACCGATCCACCATACAAAGTTTGTAATATCCCAACCCCACCCCACAGTTTTATTCAGGTTCCACTGACCAACCCCGTAAACTACCTGCCTGTACACACTGTACACCCCGAAAAGAAGACAGGCAATGGAAATAAAGAATCCGATATACCATAATTTAGTTGGCTTTACCTCAATAGGGCGGCAAATATCTTCGCTTACCTGGTGATAAGTTTTTTCACCCATCACCAGCGGTTCTCTTAATTGTGATTCGTATCTTAAGCATGAGGGGCTCTGTTATTTAATTTTTACGGTGCTTCTATTGTTCCGGTTTAATGATGAGTTGCTTGCAGTCTGATGTTCTATCCTGGTGTCCAAACACTACTGCCTTCAACGTTTCTAACCTTTGCCAGGTAATTTACATTAGGCAGGGTATGCAGTTGCTCAAGAGAATAGAAAGAACGTTTAAAGTTCTCTACCCGGTTTTTGCTGATGCCGCTTTTGCTGTCGTTAACGTTGCCGAAAACAATAGCATTTGTTGGGCAGGACTGCTGGCAGGCTGTCTTAACATCCCATTCATTATTACCACCTGTTTTTAACGGACGGCTTTCTTTCTTGGCTTTTAATTTTCCTTCCTGTGTGCGTTGTACGCAGAAGGAGCATTTCTCAATAACCCCGCGGGAACGCACTGTTACATCGGGGTTTAACACCATTCTTGTAAGCTCAGAATTCATTTCAAACACAACATCATTCAATTCGCCTACACCCTGGTGATGCTGGTTATCCGGGAAGCTGTCTGCACCTGTATAATCAGCCCAGTTAAAACGCCGCACTTTATATGGACAGTTATTCGCGCAATACCTTGTACCTATACACCTGTTATAGATCATCTGGTTCATGCCTTCTGCACTGTGATTGGTTGCGGCTACCGGACAAACATTTTCGCAGGGTGCATTATCGCAATGCTGACATGGCAATGGCTGAAAAGTAACATCGGGATTATCGGGATCACCGCTGTAATACCGGTCAATTCGTAAGCCAGTGCATTTCATGAAATCTCTTCACTTCGTTTTTGCCAACTACCGGAATATTATTTTCGGCATTACAAGCAACAACGCAGGCGCCACACCCTACACAACTGTTCAGGTCTATACTCATACCCCAGTGAATACCGGGCTTATCGTAATATGGATAAATAGTACCTGTTTCTATAAAGTTTTCCAAACCGCCCCATGGCTTCAATTCTTCCTCTCTTTCGGCCAATAACACTTTAGGATTTTTTACAAATTCTTCCAGCGTTAACTCTTTCATTACCTCCACACGTTTTCCCTGTGGGGTATCGTAAGAACCATGTGTTTGGGTTATTGCAATATCATATTCACCACCGGTGGGTTGTATTGTAACATCTGCGTGGCTAAAATCAATACTTCTGCCATTGAAACCAGCAAGAATAAATGCATTTTTACCTACGCCATCAGAAACCTTTCCCAATTCTTTAGATCTTCCATAACCCAGGGCAATACCTATAGTTTCGGGATGAGTACCAGGAATAATTAATACAGGCAATTCCAAAGACTTGTTATTCACGGTTACCTTAACCACCCTTTTTTCAGGATGCACCTCGTAAGCATCTGCCTCGGAGTTTTTGGAAAGATCTATATCAAGCAATGACTTCGCCATGGCAGGAGAAATTACCACATAGTTATCCCACGTTGCCCTTGAAACAGGGTCTGGTAATTCCTGAAGCCAGGGATTGCTTGTTCCCTGACCTGAACCTATCCCAACCTTTTGATAAAGGAATAATTCTGTTTTACCACCTTTTTTGGCTGAGCCTAATGTAGATGCAGCTGTGGCTGTGGTAGCACTGTTAAATGATCCACCGCTTAATACAATATTGTTTTTTGTGGTTGAAGTAGAATCTGAAAATATCGAGGAAGATGCACCCCCCGGGTTTATAACCCCATCCTGTAATGCTTTATCCCAGCCCTGTTCGCCGCCTAACTTAGATACCCAGTATTGTTTTACCAATCCTAAATAACCATTTGGTACACCTGCCCAAAGCAACAAACTATCCTGCCATTGACGTGTTTTAAAAAGCGGGAATATTGTGGGCTGCATCAGCGAATAATGACCGGATTTCGGTTCCGCATCGCCCCAGCTTTCTAAAAAATGATTATCTGGTAAAACATATTTACATAAAAGGGTGGTTTCATCCATTCTTCCGTTGAATGATACAGCCACCTTTACCTTTTTGAAGGCACTCACTACTTTTTCCTGGTCGTACCAGCTATAAGCAGGGTTTGCTCCATGAACCAGAAGGGCACCAACGCTTCCTGCATTCATATCGTTCAACAAACTGGCAAACTCTGCATCAATACCTTGTTTAGTATTAATTGTGGTTCCCCAGTCAATGGTTTTACCACCAGACTGTAATGCTTCATTAATGGCATTTATCACCATTTGAACGTTTACATCGTTGCTGCCACTTACAACAAGGGCAGAACCCCTGCTGCTATTGAGCGCAGCCGCAGCTTTGGTAATACCTTCTTTAAGCTTTGCTTCTTGTATATTGTTAACACCCTGACCATTCAATGCATTTAATAATGCAATGGCAACCGCCCCTGTTTCGGATGGACGGTGCAGGTATCTTTCATCGGCATTTGAACCTGTTACGCTTAACACACTTTCAAAATGAATGTGTTTGCTCATTGCAGGGTTCTTCTCACTTATTTTTCTTCCTTTTGAATATTGCCGTGCAAACTCAATCGGACTGATCCAGGTACCAAGAAAATCAGCTCCAAGGCTTACAATTGTTTTTGCATTATCGAACCGGTAAGAAGGGATTGCACGCTTTCCATATGATGCCTCGTTTGCCAGTAACATGCCTGTACAGGAAACAGCATCGTACATTACATGGCGGGAACCGGGGTAACGTGCCATGAACTGGCTGATGGCTTCTTTTGTTGTTGGCGAGGTAATGGTTGAAGTTAAAATAACCACAGGAGCTCCCCCAAGATTACTTAGTGCTGCAGCCACTGATTTATCTATGGCTTCGAAGGTCACCTCTTTTTTATCGATTAATGGAAATCTTAAGCGGGAAGTATCGTATAAGTCAAGTACTGAGGCCTGTACCCTGGCTGAGGTACCACCTTCGGTAATAGGCGACAGGTCGTTACCTTCAATTTTAATAGGCCTACCATCTCTCACTTTAGCGAGTATGCTTACGGCATCTCCTTCTTCAATAAATGTTGTGGCATAATAATTTGCCACACCGGGTGTAATCTCTTCGGGTTTATTCGCAAAGGGAATGGCTTTCTTAACCGGTATTTCACAACTGGCGGCCAATGCTGCAGCGGTTGTACTGAAGCCAAGGTATTTTAGAAAATCTCTTCTTGGGGTTTTAGTATTTAATACGCCTTCATCCGCAGATTCAAATGGCAATTCTTCCTGAAACTCATCCTTTGCCAATTGTTTATGTGCATCAGTTTGATTAAGCTCACCAAAACTTTTCCAAAACTTTTTACTCATAATTTCAATTTGAAAATTCAATCTAACCACTCTTAATAGTGGCATTTCTGGCATTCTGTGCCACCAATCTGCTCTACTGTTACACTATCCATGGTGCCATTCTTAATGGCATCATGGTATTTTTCGTATATGCTGTAAAATCCGTTTTCCTGAAATTGAACTTTTGTTTCCCGGTGGCAGTTAACACACCAGCCCATGCTTAAAGGAGCAAACTGGTATACTTCATCCATCTGCTGAATTTCACCGTGGCATGTCTGGCATGCAACCCGTCCGGCATTCACATGCTGTGCATGGTTAAAATAAACGTGGTCGGGAAGGCTGTGTATTTTAATCCATTCTACTGGTTTTGCTTTAGAAGCATCCCACGGTTTGCCTGCTTCAAAACCGGCAAACTTGTAAAGTTTTTGAATCTCCGCGGTCCCATTCACTTCATTTCCCTCACCATCAGTAAGTTTTTCACCGGTATATTCATTAATTGCTAAATGGCAATTCATACAAATATTTACTGAGGGAATGTTTGCATGCTTACCCTCCTGCGCACCACCATGGCAATACAAACAACTTATCTGGTTTACACCAGCATGTACTTTGTGAGAATAAAAAATGGGTTGAACCGGTTCGTAATTTTGCGACCTGCCTAACCCTATTGCACCATCTACTGTAAGATATCCTCCTACCAAAAACAGAATTAGTGTGGCAAAGGTTATATAGCTACGATTTTTCCAGAATGGGATGGGCTCCTTAGCAGGTATTCCTTCTTTATCATCTGCCAGTTTTCTCAGGTTAGCATTAACCTGAAGCAAAACGAAAGCAACAATAGCTAGTATTAATGTTAATACCCCAAACAGCAAAGTACTGTCGCTACTGTCATTTGCATCCTGAGACACATCGGAAGAACCGCCTGCTGCTGTTTTGGAAGTAGCGGCAGAGGCTTGTTTATTTACGTAACCCACAATGGCGTCTATATCTGCTTCTGAAAGACCAGGAAACGGTGTCATCATGGTCTGGTATTCCTTCAACAAACCCTGTGTGTACTCGTCGGTTTTCATGAAAGCCGGTGGATTATGGATCCAGGCGTACAATTTTTCTTTATCTCCCCAGGGACCACGGCTTTCTAATCCGGCAAGTGCCGGACCCGTAAGTCTTTTGTTAACAGCATGACAGCTGGCGCAATTCTGGGAAAATAACTGTTGACCATCCTGCGCTGATACATTATAAAATATACTAAGAAATAAAAATATAAGTATTAAGGAGATGGACGATTTCTGGGCAATAGTTCTTTTATAAATCATAGCTGTCGGAGGTTTGCCGTTGGCGCAAAAATATGACACGATGTTGACAATTAACCATCCCCTTTAAAATTTTTTTAACTCTTATTTTTTTTCAAAATACTTTGAAAATAAATGAGTTTTGTAATTGTAATTCCTTAAATAGGGCGTTCTAAAAAAAAAATTTAAAGCAATAAAGGCAATAAAAAGAGATGAATAAAAAACCCGTAAAGGTTGCGGTTTTTGCCTCAGGTACAGGCAGTAATGCGGAAAAAATTATTAAATATTTTTCAGATCATTCATTTATTAATATTTCTTTAATAGTGTGTAATAAACCTATGGCGGGGGTATTAGATATTGCACGGGAATACCACATTCCATATATAATAATTACCAGGGAAAAGTTTTTTAGTGAGGATGGTTATTCCAGTGATTTAAAAATCGCGGGAATTGATTATATAATATTAGCCGGTTTTTTATGGAAAATTCCTAAAATGCTGGTTGATAATTATTCAGGAAGAATATTAAATATTCACCCGGCGTTACTACCGAAATATGGGGGTAAGGGTATGTTCGGTAACTACGTTCATGAAGCAGTTATTAATTCGGGTGATAAAGAAAGCGGCATTACCGTGCACCTTGTAGATGAATGGTTCGATAATGGCAAAAAAGTTTTTCAGGCTACCTGCCCGGTTGAAGAGGGCGATACCCCACATTCGCTGGCAACCCGCATACATGAGCTTGAGCATAGGCATTTTGCCCCGGTAATAGAACAGTTTATTTTGAATGACATGGGCTAAAGTCTTTTTCAGTCACAGGTACCGCACACGCCTTTTAATACAATATCGGTCTGGTAAACCTTAAAACCACGGGGGGCTGTAACCCGTGGAAAGGAAACGGATTCTAAACAAAATGCCCTGCCACACACATTACAAACAAAATGCACATGTTTATCGTGGTGGTGACCTTCTTCGCAATTGTCTTTGCAAAGGGCATATAATACTGAATTATCTGCGGTTGGAATGGTATGTAAAATGCCTTTTTCAACAAATATTTGAAGGGTTCGGTAAATGGTAACGCGGTCAAAATTTTCTTTTCCGAGTTTTTCTATATCTGAATGGGCCAAAGCTTCAAAGCTGTTGGTAAAAAATTCCAGTATCTTTTGGCGGCTGTCTGTTAAACTTAAACCCGCACGTTTTAATATGGTGGTTTCTCTGGTATCCATATTTCTAAAAAATTATTCTTCAAGTAATTTTTTCACATCTTCCTTTAACTGTTGCACATCATCTTTTTTTAAACCATCATAAATATGACCACGCACATTTCCCTCTTTATCCACCACAGCAAAAAACTGGGTGTGCAAAAACTGGTCATCCACCGATCCTACGTTGTTTTTAGGATCGTCTAATAAATAACTTGTTCTTGCTGCATTATACAGGCTGTCTTTTCTGCCTGTAAGAAAGAACCAGTTACCAGAACTTACCTGTAAGGAATCAGCATAACGCTTAAGTTTAGCAACATTATCAATTTCAGGGTCGCTGGTGTGGGAAATTATTTGAAAGCCAGGCTGGTTTTTAAATGTTTGGTAAACATCGTACAGGTTTCCGTTCATGCGGGGGCAAATGCCTTTGCAGGTGGTAAAAAAGAAATTGACAACTGTAACTTTATCTTTTAAATTTTGCTCGGTAAAGAGTTTCCCCTCCTGGGTTGTGAAACTAAAAGGTTTTACATATTCCAACACCGGGCTTTTCGCTTTCCATTTGTCTGTACCCCTGAATAAAAAAAATAAGAATAAACCGGTTAGTACAATAAAGAATATGGAATAACCGACAACTTTTTTATTCAATTTTATAAAATTCTTCTTTGGACTGTAATTCATAACATCTCATTCTTTGCAACAATGTTGCAAAGATACCTATATTTGCAACATGAATTTCAGGATTAATTGGGATGCTCTGGGAATTTCTGCTTCATTGGCCTGCGCCATTCATTGTGCATTATTGCCTTTACTATTTACCAGCTTTCCTGTGCTGGGTTATAATATAATTGATAATGAGTTTTTTGAATACCTGATGATCTTTCTGGCGGCGGTAATTGGCACATTTGCTTTATATCATGGCTGGAAAAGACACCATCACCACAAACTTCCTTTACTGCTATTTTATTCAGGGCTTTTATTTTTATTAGGAAAACAGCGTTGGCACGACCTGCAATTATGGTTTTTATTACCGGCCGTGATTTTAATTGTCGCCGCACATTTTATTAATTACCGTATGTGCCGTGTGGCAAACCATTGCCATACCAGTGATTGCAACCATTAATTATTTGCCTGCCACTTGAACATTTCTTACAAAACTTTCTTCCAGGGAGATAAAGGTCTCGGTTCGCTCTATGCCTTTGATCTTTTGTAACTGGTCGTGTAATACAAACCGCAATTGCGAAATATCCTTGCAGACAATCTCTGCAAACATGCTGTAGTTGCCGGTTGTATAATTTAGTCGCACGATCTCGGGCATTTTCTGCAACTCTTTGGCAACAGTATCATACAAAGAACTTTCTTTCGAGGTAAATTCCAATGAATGCTATTACATCATAGCCCAGTAGCTTTAGATCAACATTTAGTTTTGTACCTTTAACCACGCCTGCTTCCTGTAGTTTTTTTATTCGAACATGAATGGTGCCACCGGATACAAACAGTTTTTTTCCAAGGTCTGCATAAGATATGGCAGCATCTTCCATCATGTGATGAATGATCTCGAGGTCGAGTTTATCAAGATTAAATTTTACTGGCCATTTGGTAATGCTTTTTTGAATTTTTTTCTAAATATATAAGTCAAATATTTGAATTATTTCTATATTTTCAAAATATTTGTTGAATATATTTGGAATAAAATGGCCATTTGTTAAATTTGATCTATCAAGTAAGGTAATTAGCTGGACTGGTACATCGAAAGTTCTTTAGATGTACACTGTGGGGTGATGAAATCTTTGGCAGACATGCCCTCTCGTCTCGAGGGTGGGGATAACAGGATAAACGCAGCATAGAGCCGACGTTACCGTTGGTAAGGCCGACCAGGGTTGACCACTAATCTTTGTGCTGCAGCTAACTGCCCCGTGGAGGTTCGACTCCTCCCCCTACAGCATAAACTCCGCAAACCCTGCGGAGTTTTTTATTATCTTGAGCGGCCATGCCACAGAAGAAACTTTCTACATCCAAACCTTACTATGCAAAGAAGTCTTTTTGTTTTTCTGTTTTTCTTAATTCATTCAATTTATTGTGCCGCACAGGATACCACCGTTAAACGCCTGCAAAATGAAGCGCTTAGAACATTAAAAAAAAATGAGGTAGATTCTATACCCGGCAATTGGAAAAAAGGCGGTCTCGTTGGCTTAAACTTAACCCAGGGTTCATTATCCAACTGGGCTGCCGGGGGAGATGATTTCACACTTGCCGTAAACGGTTATTTAAATGGGTTTGCTTATTTCACTAAAGGAAAACATTCGTGGGATAATAACCTGGATATCTTCCTTGGATATATAAGAACCACCAGCCTTGGCACCAGAAAAAATGATGACAGGGTCGATATTTTATCTAAATACAAATGCGCCTTTAGCCCGCAATTTTCAACAGCAGCCTTATTTAACTTCAGAACCCAAATGTTCGATGGGTTTACTTACGTAAATGATTCTACACGATTGTTCTCATCCTCCTTTATGTCCCCGGCTTATGTAATTTTTAGCCCGGGACTTGACTGGAAACCATTCAAAAACTTTTCAATTTTTGTTTCTCCCATTACCTCCCGCTGGGTAATTATTGGCAATGAAAGACTGGCTGCGAAAGGCAATTATGCAGCACCGGGAGAGCAATTTAAAAATGAACTGGGTGCTTTTGCCACATTAAACTTTACCACCGACCAAAATAGAATTGTAACATATCGCGGCAGGGCAGATATTTTTTCAAATTACCGCAACAACCCTCAGAACATTGATATTTTTATGCAGAATATTTTTGCAGCAAAAATTTTTAAAATTTTTGCACTAACGTGGAATATTGACGTGATTTATGATGATGATGCAAGGTTATTCGGCGAAAATAATAATGCCCCCCGAACCCAGTTAAAATCGATGTTTGGGCTTGGACTACGCGTAAAAATTTAATAACATGCTGGATGAAGTATTAAAGCTGTACGATCTTCCTCCGAATACGCTTATAGTAAATATTAGTACAGGTTTAATTAATAATACATACAAGGCAGTTTCATTTTCGCACGCATACATAATTCAACAAATAAATTCAAGGATCTTTAACCACCCTGAAGATATTGATCACAACCTTCGTTTAATTGCTGAACACCTGAAAAAAAATAAACCCGGATACAGGCTTCCCATGCCCATTGAAACCGCAGATGGACAAACACTTGTAATTGTTAATAATAAGTATTATAGGGCTTTTAATTTTGTTGAAAATGCAATTACTTATACTGTGGCTGAAACCCCGCAACTTGCATTTGAAGCTGCAAATCAATTTGGAAGTTTTACCAGCCAGTTTCGGCATTTCCCTTCAGAGTCCTTAAAAATAACCCTTCCTCAGTTTCACGATATTTCTTTCCGGTATCAGCAATTTCTTTCATCAATAAAAAATGCAGCAGAAGAACGAAAATCAGAAAGCATAAACATTATAAATGAATTAAAATCCTTGGTTGTTATTGTTGATGATTACGAAAAAATAAAGTTGGATAAAAACTTTATAAAGCGTGTAACGCATCACGACACGAAAATCAGTAATGTACTTTTTAATGAAGAAGGAAAGGGCATTTGTGTTATAGACCTTGACACAGTGATGCCGGGTTATTTTTTTAGTGATGTAGGCGATATGATGCGAACATACTTACCCCCAGTTTCTGAAGAGGAGCAAGACCTTTCAAAAGTTTTTATAAGAGAAGATTATTTTACTGCAATCGCGAATGGATACCTTCAACACATGCAACAACATTTATCCGAGAATGAAATAAAAGCATTTGTGTATGCAGGAAAATTTATGATTTACATGCAGGCTTTACGTTTTATAACAGATTATTTAAACAACGATGTGTATTATGGCGCTAAAAATGATAAACATAATTTTAACCGGGCACAAAACCAGTTAACATTATTGAAGGATTTATTGCGCCACGAAGACCGGTTAAACGATTACATCCGGCGCAACTTCCTTTCATAATTTTACGCATATTTATAATAGAACATTCCTGTTGCAGCCATGCAAACCACAGCAAGTCCTGCTACCATAAAGGGAAATTTACCCCTGGCACTTTTGGTTTGTGCAACCTTTTTTTGATTGAAAGAAATAGATACCAATTCGTGACGGCGTTCTGTTTTTGATGGCGCCACATACTGCAAAAATATTTTTCCATTTTTATTTAGTGATAAGATATCAGCTACCTTAATGTGCATAGACTGGTCGTCGCTTTTTAAGGAAGAAAAATGCCATGTTTTTAAAATCTTTTTGTTTTGATCATATGCAACAATGCTTCCGTTTTTTGACGGCGCATTGCAGAATTTATGCACAATGATCAACTCATCGTTTTTGTTTGCCCCGGAAAGAGATAGCTTACGTTCATCCCCATTATCGTGGGCAGGAAAAACGGTGTACATTAATTTCTTGTTCAGGAATATTTCGTACAACTCTCCACCCGCAAAAGCAGATAAGGTGGTCATCGAAACAAAGACAGTTAAGACGGCAACAAGGCAATTCCGTACATTTAATTTGTGTTTCATAAAAAAGTATTTACGGTAAAAAAATATGTTTACCATACAAAGGAAACATTCGTAAATGCTGGTATACTATGAATTTGATAAAGTGCAGGGAATGCTTGATGTAAAGCAGCTAATAATATTTTTCTGTAACGCCTAATCCAAAAAGTGCAAAATCGTATTTAACCGGATCTTCGGGGTCTACAAGGCGCAGGTTGCGGGTGAGTTCTATGGCCGCCTGCCAGTCAACCTGTTTCCTGTTCAATAATTTAAGTTTTTTAGCCACACGGGCAACATGTACATCTACAGGGCATATAAGGTTTGACGGATGTAACTTTTTCCAAACACCAAAATCCACACCGTTAGCATCTTTTCTAACCATCCATCTTAAAAACATATTCAACCGCTTACACGTTGAATTATTTAATGGTGTGCTTATGTGTTTTTTTGTTCGCTGCGGTGCATGGTCAAAAGAAAAAAAATAATTGTGAAAATGAATGAGAGCTTTTTCTGCCGCATTCTCTTTTTCCAAACCATTTAAAGGTATAAACGCAGCTTCAAGGCTTCTATATTTCCGGTAATGCTGCTGCAAAAAATGAATGAAGTAAAGCAGGTCGGTAGTATTAAAGGTTCGATGTTTAAAAAATAATAATCGCTTAAGCTGAGCATCGGTGTGCTGCGTAATAAAATCATGCGGTGTATTATCCATCAGTTGCATAAGCTCTGTGGATTTATTTATTATTATGGAACGGTTACCCCATGCAAAAATTGCTGCAAAAAATGCAGCAATTTCTATGTCTTGTTTTTTACTAAACTTATGCGGAATACTTACAGGGTCTTCTTTGATGAACGCCGGTGTATTGTATTGTTTCACTTTTGCATCAAGAAAACTTTTTAATTCATCATTCATAATTAACAAAATTAACCCATAGCCTGTTGCAGGTCTTCCACCAGGTCATCGGCATCTTCTATCCCAACACTTAACCGGATAAGCGTATCGCTCAAACCATTCTTTAGCCTTTCTTCCCGAGGAATGCTGGCATGCGTCATGGATGCAGGATGATTGATAAGGGATTCTACACCGCCCAGACTTTCAGCCAGGGAAAATACTTTTGTTGAAGAAAGTAATTTTTTCGCTGCTTCCATGCTTTCATCTTTTAATTCAAAGCTTATCATGCCGCCAAAACCACGCATTTGTTTCTTTGCAATACTAAATGATTCACCATCCTCAAAACCACACCAGTAAACCTTTTTCACTTTATCATTATTTCGTAACCAATGGGCTATTTTTTCACCGTTCTCACAATGCCTTTGCATACGAATGTGCAGGGTTTTAATTCCTCGTATTACAAGGAAACAATCCATTGGCCCAGGTACAGCACCACAACTTTTCTGTATAAAAAATAATTGTTCGCGCAGCGTATCATCATTCATCATTAATGCACCCTGTATTACATCACTGTGACCTCCTAAATATTTTGTTGCGGAATGCATAACTATATCTGCACCCTGGTCAAGAGGGTTTTGCAAATACGGTGAGGCGAATGTATTATCTACGCAGAGCAATAAATTCTTTTCTTTAGTTATAGCGGCAATCGCTGAAATATCGGTGATGTTCATCAACGGGTTTGTAGGCGTTTCAATCCATACCAACTTTGTCTTTTCGTTAATCGTATTACGAACACTGTTAACATCGGCAGTGTTTATGTAGTGAAATTTAATTCCAAACTTCTCAAATATTTTGCTGAACAAACGGTAAGTGCCACCATACATATCAGCGCCGGCTACTACTTCATCACCCGGTTGCAAAAGTTTAATTACTGCATCGGTGGCTGCCACACCGCTGCTGAAAGCCAGACCGTGCTTTGCGTTTTCAAGCACTGCCAGCGCACTCTCCAGAGAGGTACGTGTGGGGTTTTGTGAGCGTGCATATTCATATCCCTTATTCTTACCCGGGGCTTCCTGCACAAACGTAGAGGTTTGATATATGGGTGTCATGATCGCACCGGTAGATTCATCGGGTTCTGCGCCTGCCTTAATGTATTTTGTTGCCAGTTTCATGTGTATTGTTTTAACGTGCAAAGATGCGGAATTTGAATTTTATCATTCCTGCATCGGTTTATTCGCATTATAAAATATTATTTCTCATTCAACAATAATTCTAGGTTTTGCAAGGCGAAAGATTTTATATCAGGAAAGAACGCCGCATAACATTGTTTTAATTCATCATAATGCTGTAAAAAAACATCATATGCAGCTTCACTGCTTTGCAGGTATGCAGTTCTTCTTGCCAAACCTTCAAAACTTTTTTTAGCGCCATCTAATGTACTGTAATTTGATAGCCAGTTTTGCTGTTTCATGTAAGGATACATTCGGCCAAACTTTTCTGGAAATGTTCCGGTAAATTTATCGAGAGACCGGTAAGTTAGCTGTGCGAATTCATCCAGCCCCAAGGGAAGAAATTCTTTATTGTCAACCGCTAAATAATGATCGTACATCACATCAACAAAAGCACCTGAATAAGGACCAACCGCAGGCTTATAAAATGCTTTTGCCATGCGTGTGGCATCGTGCCTGTCTGTAAATTCATCAATCATTCTGTGCAGCATAATTCCCTTTTGAATAATAGCACCATACTCATATTTTTTTACGCCTTTTACATAATCGCTGATCATGTTACCAACCAAAATATGTTCATTGTTGAAGGATAAATATGCATGCGCCAGGTAATTCACGGCTTCAGGTATTTATCGAACCAGTCAATGTAACTTTTAAAGCGATGTTGCAGGTAAGAAGGCACCTTAACGGAGTGGTACTGGTCGGGATAAATGATAAGCTTTGTTGGTACACCCAATGAACGCAATGCCTGGTACATTTGTTCAGCACCGGCAACAGGAACATTAAAATCTTTCTCACTTGCCATAAACAGGGTTGGCGTTTTTATTCTGTCCGCATGAAAAAAAGGATATGAAACCTGTATCCACTTTTCCATGTTTTTCCAAGGTGCACCAAGTTCTGTTTCATATTGCACTACATACTGGTCGCTGCCATACATAGTAAGTTGAAGTGAGCTTCCTGCACCACTTGCAGCGGCTTTAAACCTGTTGTCTGTTGCAATGGTATAATTAGTGAGAATGCCACCATAACTCCAACCACCGATACCCATCCTGTTTTCATCTGCTATACCTTCTTTAATTAAATGATCGGCAGCACCGATAATATCAATCACTTCTTTGTTGCCCCAGTCGGCATAAATAGCGCGTATAAAATCCACTCCCCTGCCATTGCTTCCGCGGTAATTAACTGCTGCTACGGCGTACCCTGCGGAGGCAAGTATGTTCCGGTACATATCATACCTGTAATCGTTTTGCGCGACCGGACCACCATGTATAAAAAGTATCAGTGGCAATTTTTTATTTACATCTTCTGCCCTGCGATATAAAATACCTGAAACAGATGTACCGTCTTTACTTGCAGATGTAAAGCCTTCTACCTGCAGGGGTTTCAGGCAATTGATAAATGTATCCTGTATGTGGGTTAATGCACGCAAACCTGCATTTTCCCATACAAACAATTCATTAGGCTTATATGGCGTTTGCATAGAAGTTAACCAATCTCCAGTAACGGGGTTTAATTCAAGATCACTAAAAACTTTCTCACCGTCTGCAACCCTTTTAAAGGTTCCATCGTTCACATTAAAAGATGCAATAAGTTGCTGTCTGTCATCATCCATTAAACAATAAACAGCGGTGCTGTTTTTATTCCATCGTAAATTGTAGACGGGGCGGTCAGCTTTATTTGAGAGAATTTTAACTTCACCTGTACCAGTATTTGCTATGGTAAGTAATGCGTTGCCATACATGGTGAACTTTTCGTCGCTGCTGCTTTGTAAATAGGCAATGAATTTTCCATCGGGACTCCATACAGGGTTATTGTCCTCACCCTGCCATGTGGTTAATTGTTTTGTCTTTCCGCCTTTTCTGGCGGGCATGATCCATATATCTGCATTTTCATTCCGGTCGGGATCTTCTGTTCTGTTGCTTACAAAAGCAATTTGCTTACCATCGGGGCTGAAGGCCGGAGCGCTTTCATTATACTTGTCATCATCGGTTAAAGTATCGAGCTTTTTATCATTTATATGGTAAAGATAGAGGTGGGTTCTACGCGTATCTTCATATCCCCTCACATCTCTTTTAAACAAATACCGGTCTATCACATACGGATCTCTAATGCCAGATGCTGAGGTGTCTGCGTAACCCCGATCTTTTAAAACAAACAAAATATGCTGTGCATCAGGGCTCCATACGTAATCTACAATGGGTTGCTTAAAATCTGTCAGTGCCCATGCTTCGCCACCCCGCCTGTCCATTAGCCATAGCTGCGTGTTCTTCTTTTTTTCATCTGCCGAATACCTGTCCGAAAGAAACGAAATATACTTATTGTCACTACTGAACCGGGGAGAACTTTCGTCTTCATTTCGCGTGTGTGTAAGCTGAATTTGTTGCGTGCCATCCCAACTGTTCATCCAGATATCATTGATGTAATGATCCTTTGATGTATCTGCTTCGCTGATCGAATATACCACCCACTTACCATCGGGTGATACCTGTGGTTCACTGATATCTTTTACCCGTAAAAAATCATTTGGCTGAAGGTATCGTTTGGTTTGTGCAATAGAAAATGTGCTAATTAACAGGCAAAGGGCCAGAAGAGAAATTTTGTTCATATAGTAGTGGCAGATTGTTTACAGCAAGTTACTTCATCTCTTCCAACTCTTTCTTTAGCTTAAACATTTCATCGCGTAATCTTGCTGCCTCCATAAAATCAAGGTCGCGGGCAGCTTTTTCCATTTGCTTTTTTGTTTGCGCGATGGCTTTTTCCATTTGCGGAATTGTTTTGTATGTAACCTGCTCATCTGCTGCAGTGGTAACAATATCCTCATCTGCCTGTATCGCGTAAGGGTTGCTTGCATCAAACCCTTTTATATCCAGCACAGAAGTTTGCTGCATGATCTGCTGTACCGACTTCTTGATTGTTTTTGGGGTGATGTTGTGTTCAATATTATAAGCAACCTGTTTCTCGCGCCTGCGCTGAGTTTCTTCAATAGTACGCTCCATACTTACGGTGATGGTGTCGGCATAAAATATTACCAGCCCGTCTACATTTCTTGCTGCACGTCCTGCAGTTTGTGTAAGCGATCTTTCATTGCGTAAAAAGCCTTCCTTGTCAGCATCTAATATGGCAACAAGAGAAACTTCAGGAAGATCCAGCCCTTCTCGTAAAAGGTTTACACCAACAAGCACATCAATTTCACCCAAACGCAGCTGCCGCAGTATTTCCACACGTTCAAGCGTATCTACATCGCTGTGAATGTATTTTGATTTTACGTTGATGCGGTGCAGGTATTTATCCATTTCTTCTGCCATGCGCTTGGTGAGTGTAGTTACCAGTATCCGGTCGCCTTTTTTTATGCGTTTATCAATCTCATCCAGTAAATCATCGATCTGGTTTATGCTTGGGCGAATTTCAATGGGCGGGTCTAGCAAACCTGTTGGGCGAACCACCTGTTCTATTACAACACCACCGGTTTTTTCCAGCTCGTAATCGCCGGGGGTGGCGCTAACAAAAACTGTTTGACCGATCATATTCTCAAACTCATGAAAATTTAACGGCCGATTATCGAGAGCACTTGGTAAACGAAAACCATAATCCACCAACACAAGTTTTCGGCTGCGGTCACCACCATACATGCCTGCAACCTGTGGCACTGTCTGGTGGCTTTCATCTATCACACATAAAAAATCTTTTGGAAAATAATCGAGCAAACAAAATGGACGGGAACCGGGTGAGCGCCTGTCGAAGAAACGGGAATAGTTTTCAATGCCGTTACAAAAGCCCAGTTCGCGTATCATTTCGAGGTCGTAATTCTACACGTTCCTTAAGGCGTTGTGCTTCTATAAGTTTACCCGTCTGTTTAAAATATTCTACCTGCAGGCGCATCTCATCCTGTATCTCGTACATGATCTGCTGCATGGTGTCTTTGGGGGCGAGGTATAAATTCGCGGGGAAGATCGCGGTACTGTCTACCCTTTCAATGCGCTTGTTTGTATTAACATCAATGGTTTCTAACTGTTCCACTTCATCCCCAAAAAAAGTGATCCGCACTCCGTGATCCGCGTAGGGCAAATTCACATCTACTGTATCTCCTTTTACGCGAAAAGTGCCGCGCTTAAATTCAACCTGCGTTCTGTTATACAAACTGTTTACCAGGCTGTGCAAAAATCCCTGGCGGGAAATTACCTGCCCCTTTTGTAACCGCACTATGCCATTGGCAAACTCCTTTGGGTTACCGATACCATAAATGCAGCTTACACTAGCAACAACTATGATGTCGCGTCGCCCTGTAAGCAATTGAGAAGTGGCCTGCAGGCGCAGTTTATCCAGTTCCTCATTTATGCTCATGTCTTTTTCTATATACACATCACGCACCGGCATGTATGCCTCGGGCTGGTAATAATCGTAATAACTTACAAAATAGCCTACGGCGTTATCAGGAAAGAATTGCTTAAACTCCCCATATAATTGCGCAACAAGGGTTTTATTATGGGTTAGTACCAGCACAGGCCGCTGCACCTGCTGAATTACATTGGCCATAGTAAACGTTTTACCGCTGCCTGTAACCCCCAGTAATGTTTGAAAACGCTCTCCTCCAAGTATGCCCTCTGTTAACTGTGCTATAGCTGACGGCTGATCGCCTGAAGGTGAATATGGTGATTGTAAATTGAATTGCATTGATGACGCAAGTTAACCGATAATGGGTTTTGCGAATGGCGTGCCGAATGATGATTAACTATTGATTATTTTTAACCTTTAATAAAGTGCCATGAACAAACACAGGCTCGAAGCATTTAGTGACGGTGTACTTGCCATAGTGATCACTATTATGGTACTTGAAATAAAAGTGCAGCATGGCGATAAGCTATCTGACCTGCGGGCACTGATACCGGTGTTTGTAAGTTACGTGTTAAGCTTTATTTATCTCGCCATTTACTGGAACAACCATCACCATATGATGCACGCAATAGAGCAGGTTAACGGCAAAATTCTATGGGCAAACATGCACCTGTTGTTCTGGCTGTCGCTGGTGCCATTTACCACAGGGTGGGTGGGAGAAAATAATTTCAGCGAAATACCCATGGCTTTATATGGCAGCGTGCTCTTTATGTGCGCGGTGGCTTTTATGATCTTACAAAAATCCATACTTGAAAATGAGGGAGAAGACTCGCTGCTCGGCAAGGCTGTAGGGAATAATTTAAAAGAAAAGATCTCCATAGCCTGTTACCTGGGCGGGATCATTATGAGCTTTTTCATTATTTGGGTGGCAGGCGTACTGTACATTTTTGTCGCCCTTTTATGGCTTTTACCCGACCGCCGCATTGAGAAGGCTATGAAGGAGGATGAGTGAAAGTAGGGCAAAGACCCTGAAACAATTTCAGGGTGACGGTTAAACTTTATTCGAAGTAATGAAAAACGCCCTCCGTTACATCATTCCACCACGAATGTTTTTCGTTCAACGCCAATGCCGGTTAAGGTTAATTTTTTCCACGAAGGTGGCAGCGTGCTTTTAATTTGGGTAATGCCGGCAGGCGTAATGTCAAGACCACCGAACCCCATCAAAACACTTTGAAGTATACCGCCTGCGCCTGTCGCAAAATATGGATTGGTACCACCTTTTGTTTCAGCTATAACACGAAAGGGTGGCAGCAGATTGGGTACATATGCGTCTTTGAACCAGGTATAAGCTTTTTCACCATTGCCCAGCCTGCTGTATAGCAGGGCGAAAATGGCCTGTGTCATTGCAGGGGTGCCTTCATCGGGAATGCGTGTGCCATAGTATTCAAGGTCTTTCTTTATTTGCTCTTCACCGGTTATATGTTTTAAGGGATATGCCAGCAGGTTTACATCAGCCTGTTTAATGCCTTCTCCCGCGTACGATGCGTGCTCCTGCGTTACCCCGTTCTTCATATTTAAAACAGGAATGTTCTGTGCCACGTTCGCCCAATCGGCATCTGCCTTTTCACCCAAAATTTCAGCCGCCTTGATGGCTGCCTGTAAATTGGCGATGGCGGCCGCATTGGTAAAAGCGTTATTGTCAACGTTCTCGGCCCACTCATCTGCAGCCACCACGTTCTTAATCTCATATTTTCCCGGCGCCATTCCTTTCCACACGACTTGCCCAAAAGTCAGCAGTTGCTGAAAGTATGGGCCATCCTTTTTCACGAAGCCATTGTTTATCCTGTGTAACGAGGTAATAATTCCAGGCTGCCAAAGCCACGTCAGGCCGTTATATGGTGTTCAAACGGACCGCTGAGTGCCCATACCGGCGTTTCTTCTACGCCAGAGTCGGCACTTTCCCAGGGAAACATGGCACCTTTGTAGCCATGTGCAAATGCGTTTTTGCGGGCAGGCTCCAGGCGCTGATAGCGGTATTCGACCATGCTCTTCGCCATTTCGGGGTGTAATACCAACAGTGCAGGAAACATCCAGAGGTCGGTGTCCCAGAACACATGCCCGTTATAGCCCAGCCCTGACAAACCCATCGGCGACGGAGACTAATGCAGTTCCCTCGCGGGTGAAAGAATACAGGTGGTACATCATGCTATGTACATCCTGCTGGCTCTGAGCGTCCCCTTCAATTTTTATATCGCTTTTCCAAATGCTGTCCCAGGCATTGTTGTGATATTGAATCAGTCGATTCGCGTCCTTCAAGCTTTGCAAAAATGGTCAGGCGTTCGGCTTCATTAAGCGGGATCATCGTGGTGTGCAGAAGTGATGGATGAGCCAACAATGGAAAACGAATATGTTTCGCCGGCTTTTATGTTGTGTGAGAACTTCATAAGGTGCATGTTATTGTCCCACATTTCGTGGATCACGCGCGGTTCTTTACCATGCGGTTCCGCAAAAAGAAATGTATTTGAGGCGCACATTAGCAGCTTTCCTGTAGGGCTTTTTGCAGAAGAGGTAAGCAGCGAATAGTGTTACATGCGGCCGGTCTATTTCATTGTAATAATTCTGTACATCCCGCAGTGCATCGGGGGCTTCCATAATACTCGCGCCGGTGATGGTAATATCTTTTTTCGCAGTAATGGAAACATCCATCAACACGGTAAAAGGCAGATGGCGCAATGAGTAGTAGGTATTTTTAACGGATGCTTTATCGCCAAAATTAAACGAAGATGTGAATGCCGCATGCTTCATATCGAGTTGCTGCTGAAAGTTGGTGGTTCCTTTTGCATCCACCCTTTTGCCATCTATCTCGAGGTACATATTCAGCAAATTAAAACTGCGCAGGAAATTGCTTACACGACCACGGCCGTACTGGTCGTAGGCGCCGGCAAGCACCACGTCTTTTACCTTAAATGGTTCGGGCGATGATACAATACCTATCATGCCGTTGGCTACCGTTATACCATAATAATTTGAGGGGTCAATTTTGTCTGCCCTAATTAACCATGGGTCTTGTGCACGACATAAAAATATTAAGGAAAGGAAAAGTAAAACGGCGGCAAGCTTTTTCATGAAATGAACATTTAGGTTTATAACAAAACTTTCATTCGTTATAAAAATATATCTAATCATTTATAAAAATTGAGCAATTATTTTTGTTGATAATGAAATTCAGGAAGATTCTTGTAACCATTGAAGTTTTGGCAATAGCAGGCTTTGCCCTTTATTTTTTATCGGCCCCCAAGATCAGTGAAAAAATGGTGGAGATAAATTATCCTGTAAACATTACAATGGATCAACTGCGGAACCCTGGAAAAATTGCCGGGTGGCTGAAGCCTTTCGCAGGAAATAAAAACACACGCATTCAGAAAAAAGATTCAGCAAACATTATTTTATTAAATGATTACAAAGCTTTTGTTGCGAGCAGCAATTATTACAAAACAGAGATTGTTGCTGGAGAAGGCAACAGTGAAAAGACATATGTATTTCTGGTCGTTCCTGATTCTACTTCCTTTTTTAAAAGCCGTGTAAAGCTTTCTTATGAACGCAGCCTTTTTGAGATTTGGATAAAAAATAATGACTTCGATAAGTATATGGATGAAAGCCTGGAGAGATTTAAAAGTTACATGCAAAGCTCGAAACAATTATATGGTTATGATATTAAAGAAATAAAGGTGGTTGATACCCTGTTTCTTTACAGGAAAAGAAAAGTGAAAATCAATGATGCCGCCGCAGCAACAAATGACATGTATGCAGAGCTGATAAATTTTGCGAACAAACAAAACACTGATTACCGGGGTGTACGGATTTACCATGCAGAAAGATCGAATGGCGACAGTATAACTATTTCAGCAGCGATTGCCATTAACAGGAAGATCGGTGAAACAGGGTCAAAAGAAATATACATCAAGCAAATGCCCTATCAGCATAACCTGCTTGCTGTTGATTACACAGGCACTTTAAGCAGTGTTCAAAACGTGTATGCTGCAATGGACCGCTACCGGGAAGACCATGAGAAAACAAGTATGGCAATACCCTTTGCAAAAATACTTTCGGAAGAAAGAAATTTTTATGAAGCGCAGCAGGTACACATGCTTGTGTGCATGCCGGTTTACTAACGGGAAATTCTTTTTATTTGTTTCAACACTTGAACACTGTCGTTATTGCGGGCAATAATATAAGCTGTATCGCTGTCGTAAATTACTGGTTGTATTTTTCGCACCTGCCCTTTTATTAAAGCGCCATATAAGGTGGTAAAGGTCAGTTGTTTCTTAATTGCATCGTATTGCAAAACACCCCCATAACCGGCATCGTAACGGCCCATTTCTACATTGCTTTCATAAAAATTTCCTCCCAATAAAATACCTTTTGTGTGCTCATTTTTAATTAAGGCTGTCGCTGTACGGTAGGGTGTTAGCTGCGCCTGCCATGGCATAGGCAGCACTTTAAAATTATTGTTGCCTTCATTAATCAGAACTGCGTTGGAAAAATAATAAGCTGAATAAACTTTGGCATTTTTTAATTTTTCTGCAGGGAAAATTTCACTGAGTGATGCTTTCGCAAAATCTTCAGCAAATAAAAATTTCTTTTTTAAAAAGGGCATTTGTTTTTCCAGTTCTGCTTTGTTTGCAAACGGCATTTCAACGTTTTTAAAAAAGTAAGTAAGCAACTGTTCAGCCGTTCCGTTATTATCAAAATCATTGTAATACATTTTAACAGGCTGCGCTTTGTTTGCATGCAAACGGCTGTTTAAACCAAGATTACCCGCGACAATATCAATATCCCCATCACCATCAATATCTACAGGGTAAACAAAATTCCACCACCCATTTAAGGGTGTGAGTTCTTTCGTTTCAAAAAATTTACCGTTGTTTATAAATGCCCTGATGCCGCCCCACTGCAATGAAATTACCAGATCACTGTCTCCATCGTTATCCGTGTCAGTCCAGCAGGCACCCGTAACCATTCCGGATGTTGAGATTTGCGCATTGAACTGGTTTGAAACATTTTTGAAATGACCTGTACCATCATTTTGCAAAAGAAAAGAAGGTGGCGTTTCACCATACTTAGATGGCACAGAACGACCGCCAACAAACAGGTCTGTAAACCCATCACCTGAAAAATCATATGCAGCGATGCAGGATGCATTTACAAACACATTATCAAATGCATGTTGTAATAAAGAAAAGCTTCCTTTGCCATTGTTTAGATATGCACGTGGCTGCAGATGCTCATCATTAGAAGGGAATTCATTGCCGCCTGATGCGACAAGCAAGTCTTTAAACCCATCATTATTTATATCAACAAATATCGCATCCACATCTTCGTACATGCTGTCTGCATCAATACCTGTTTGGGAAGACCTTACAAGTTTTACATCTGATTGCTGCAGGTACAAGGCACTTTTTTTTCGTTTTGAAGAGCCAATAAAAACATCCTGTAAACCATCATTATTTACATCATCCACTGCAAGCGCAGGACCTTCTGCAGAAAGCATTGCAGGTAAAAGCTGTTCACGGTCAAATTCATTAAAACTGTTTTCCTCATGCCCGTATAACAGGCCAGATGCATTTGTTACATCATTAAATTCATCCTTAAAATTAAATTGATGAATGTTGTTATAATCATATGCAGGAAGCCCTTCGCGGTATTTGAGTTTTATAACTGGATGGGAAGAATCCCACACTAATTTTTGATACGTATTATCGGGCCAAATAATAAGAATGGAATCTGCTTGTGTGTTTCTTAGACCAAGTTGCATGGGTGATTGCATAGAAGACTGAAAACCGCGAACAGGAAAATTTTCATACGTTCTGGTGGAATTTTTTACAAACACCAATACTTTGGCGCCAACCGCATGTGTATTTAGCGCATTGCCTGTTAAGTTGAATTTGAAGAAATTCTGCCGGGCGGTTAACCGTTGTATTTACATAGAAGGTGGCAGTTTCATTTATATTATTGGTTACCACATCGAGGTCGCCGTCGTTATCAAAATCTGCATAAACGGCACCATTTGAAAACCCCGGTTGCTGATCAATAGTTGCAGAAACATCTTTAAATGTGGCATCGCCATTATTTAAATAAAACTTGTTGCTGACCTTTATTACAGGAAATTTTTCCATTACAGCAAGGTCTTTTTCGTTCAATTCATTTCCCTGTATTTTACCCTGAACCACATCGTTAGATACGTAGTTTACATAGTCTATATCATTTAATTTTTTAGGAATGCCATTAGAAATAAAAAGATCTTTTAACCCGTCATTATTAAAGTCCATCAACAGTGGGGCCCAGCTCCAGTCTGTTGCATCAATCCCGGCATAGCAACCCACTTCACTGAACATATTATTACCATTATTCAGCTGCAGGTTATTGCGGCTGTACTGGTAGTTATAGCCGTAATTAAGTTTCATATTAAAGATGTCATACGAATCACCAGGTAAAGATCTTTTAAGTATATATGGGTCTTCGGGCAGCATGTCGAGCGATATAATTTCAGGAAGCCCGTCGTTAGTAATATCTGCCACATCAACACCCATAGAAAATTTACTGGTGTGCATAATGTGATCATTCAAGGCTTCTTTAAATGTTCCGTTACGTTGATTTAAGTAGAGGTAATCATTTTCATGAAAATCATTACCTATGTATAAATCGGGATAACCATCCATGTTTATGTCTGCCACTGTAATGCCAAGGCCATAACCAAGCGCAGAACTGTGTATACCTGCTGTTTTTGTAACATCAGTAAAACTTTCACCATCATTACGGTACAACCTGTCGCCACTTAACGGATGAAAGGTATTGGTGAATTTTTTACGTTCTGCAAAGGTTCCGTTTTGATGAACAGAATGGTTTAACAGATACATATCTAAATCCCCATCAAGGTCATAATCAAAAAATGCAGCCTGCGTACTGAAGCCCGAAAAATTCAATCCATATTTTGCTGCTTCGTCTTTATAAAATGGAATGCCCTGTGCATTGATCCCTTTACATATCAACAGCTGGTTTGCGCTGTGCAATGTTTCAAAATTTCCTACACGGCAAACATAAATATCCATTAGCCCGTCATGGTTCACATCAGCCACGGAAACACCAGTGCTCCATCCATTGTCGTTAGGTATTTGTGCAGCTTTGGTTACATCTTCAAAATGGAGATTTCCTTTGTTGATGAAAATTTTATTGGATGATTGATTGGCTGCGAAAAAAATATCTGTAAGCCCGTCATTATTAAAATCTGCTGCTCCTATACCCGCACCATTATAGAAGTACATGTATTTGATCATATTAAAATCTGCGGTTTGGGTAAGCTTGTTAGCAAAGTGTAAACCGGTTTGTTGGGCATCGAGTACTTTAAAAAGGGCAGGGTTTTCATCTTGATTGTTGCAGCCAATCAACGTGATAAATAATACAATACAATATGAATAAGCTCTGATCATTTATTCAAATAATGTTGGGAATAATGCACGCTGCCTACCTGCAGGTTATTTTTTTATTTTATACAGAACTGGTTTTTCGTTGTTCTGTAGAACTATGATGTAATTATTCTTTATCCCTTCTACCTGTTTTATATCCCTAATTTGCCCGCGCAACTCAAGCCCCGATCGGCTTGCAGGCACTACCTTAAAATTACCTTTACCATCGTTCATTAACACATGTCCGAAACTTCCATCAAGGCGGGCAAACTGCGGGAGAAAGCCAAACTCATTTCCGCCTAATATCATGTCTTTAAAATTATCGCCGTTTAAATCTGTCATTAATATGGCATTAACAGATGAGAACTGAACAGGAACCGGCAATCTTTTTATGCTGAAATTTCCTTTACCATCATTATAGGCTATAATGCTGGAAGGGTAAGTAAACTTTTTAATCACAGCACTCTTTATCATATCTGTTGAAAAAAGTTCCTGCACAGATTTTGTTGCATAGTCTTTATTCTTAAGATTTTGTTTTTTAAGAGAAGGGATCTGGTCGGTTATTTCCCGCTTCATAAATACCGGCATATCGCGGTTATTAACAGTATGGCTTAAAATACCATCAGGTGTACCGTTGCCATCAAAATCGCGGATAAATAATTTAACTGGGGTTTTTTCTGATGGTTGCAGTGTAAGGTTTTCTCCTGTATTTCCAAGTACCAAATCAATATCGCCATCATTATCTATATCGGTTGAAGCCACACTTTGCCACCAGCCATATAAATCTTTTAGGGTAGAAGCCTGCTCCTCAAAATGATCTTTTATAAAACTAAAAATGCGTGGATACATCCATTCTCCCACCACAATTAATTCATTAGAACCATTACCATTAACATCTGAAAAAGCTGCTGCAGTAACCATTCCCAAAGCATCTAATCCCCCTAATTTTTCTTTGGGCATTTCAGAAAAATGGCCAGCACCATTATTCAGGTAAATATGGCTTAAAGGCGTAAGCCCATATTGCCGCGTTACATTGCGGCTTCCTACAAAAAGATCGAGGTCGCCGTCGTTATCTATGTCGGAAGCAACTGCAACAGAAGTATTGTATATGTTATCGGGAAATGCTTTTGCCTCTGCTGTAAAATTTCCTTTTCCATCATTTTTGTATAATCGCAGTTGCAATTCCCGGCCACCTACCTGCACATTGTTGCCACCTGAACCGATAAACAGATCCTGGTCTTTATCATTATCGCAATCAAAAAATAACACTGCAACATCTTCAAAATCTGCAAACTGATCGAATAATGCCTGCTGCATGTTTTGAAATCCCGAAGAGTTTTGAATATATAACTGACCTGGTTGTTGCATAGCGCCTGCAATGTAAATATCCATAAGACCATCCCCATTTACATCGGCACAGGTTGCATGGGGTCCTTCGCGTGACAGCATTTTCGGAATGTTTCTTTCGTAATAGAAATCTATGTAATCATCCTCGGTATGTTTATCAAAACCCGCTGAAATGCGCTCCAGTTTTGTGTTATGGGCTTCTAATGGAACCAGGTTAATTGTTTTTCCGGTATCGGCTTGCAGGATAGTATTAACACTATTGATCTTAAGGTCTAAGAGTGTTTGGGTTGTTCGGTTTGGCCATGTAATAACCACAGAATCTACAGAAGGTAAATTTCCGATGCCAAATATAATTTTGTAATCTATGCTGGACTGGAAACCTCTGCTGGGTATTAATTGCCGGCTAAGAACCTGTGAATCAAAATATACTTTTACATCGCTGCCAATGGCAAAAGTATTTTTACCTGTTCCTTTTAAAAATATTCCGAGATAATTGTTTTTATTTACTTCCCGTGCATTGTTCTTATAAATGAAAGGCCTTTTGATTTACATTATTCACGACGAGATCGAGATCGCCATCGTTGTCCAGATCGCCGTAGGCTGCACCATTAGAAAATGATGGTGTATCGAAACCCCATTCACTGCCTGCATCTGCAAACTTTAAATTCCCAAGGTTCTTAAAAGCTTTGTTTGGTATAGGATGGGATGACATTTTATCAACGATCTCATCTACCTGTTCTTTCTTACCCGTCATTACCATATTCTGGATAATGTCGTTCGCGAAAAAGTCAATGAAATCCTGGTCGGTAACATCGTGATAAATGCCGTTACAAACATACAGGTCTGGCAACGCATCGTTATCTGCATCAAATATTAATGCCCCCCAACTCCAGTCGCTTGCAGCAACATTGCTGAAGTCTGCAACATCAATAAATTTTCCTTCTTTATTATTTACCTGTAAAGAATTTTGCTGATACTGGTTGTAAAAACCCTGCTTCACTTTAAAATTAAACACATCTATATTATCGAAAGAAGTAGTAGTTTTTTTCCGGAATTCGTCGGAGGGCAACATGTCTGTGGTAAATATATCTGTGATACCCATCGTTATTTATGTCACTCATATCAGCCCCCATAGATGAAAGACTGGTATGCTGCATGTAAGATTCGAGGCTGTCTTTAAAAGTTCCGTTTCGCTGGTTAATGTACAGGTAATCGCGCTCAAAAAAATCGTTGGAAACATATACATCCGGGTATGCATCTCCATTTACATCGCCAACAGTAACTCCTAATCCAAAACTAATGAGGCTGCCGTAAATGCCGCTTTCGTTACTAACATCAGAAAATTTTCCGTTTTCATTTCTAAGTAAACGATCTCCGCCACCCTTTAAAAAATCTGCCACGGGCCAATCTTTTGCCCGCACATCCCTCTTATTTGCATAATTCAGGGTATTAACGGGAATAAAACTGTTATTAATAATGAAGCAATCAAGATCCCCATCAAGGTCATAATCGAAGAAGGCTGCATGGGTACAGTAACCACCCTTATTTGTTAATCCGTATGCAGCTGCTGAATCAGAAAAAGTCAGATCGTGATTATTGATGTACAATTTGTTTTCGGGTGCCCTGCCATTAATATAACCAGCATTACAAACATATATATCGAGCCATCCGTCGTTATTTATATCAACCATTACTACACCGGTACTCCATTTTTCTGTATCGGAAAAGCCGGCTTTTAAAGAAATGTCATCAAACTTTAAATCTCCCTTATTCAGGTATAATTTATTGCTGCCCATATTGGCAGTGAAGTATACATCAGCAAGGCCATCGTTATTAATATCACCAATTGCTACACCACCGCCATTATAAAAATTGCGGTAGGTGAAATATGTTGAAGTCTTTTGTGTTTTCAACCTTATTAATAAAGTCGATACCGGAGGTTTCAACCAGTTGAAATAATGCGGGAGACCCTGTTTTTTGCCTGCAGGAATAAAACCCAATAAGAAATATAAAACTGATAAAAAAAATAGCATTGCGCATTAGCTTGTAAAATTACATGGGTATCATGGAAGCTGATACAAACAAAAAAAGGTCATTGTTTTCAAATGACCTTTTTAAATATTGATAATATTATCTGAAATTAATAACCAGGATTTTGTTCGAGGTTAGGATTAACTGCTAACTGATCGCTTGGTATTGGAAATAACAGGTTTTTAGGATCATCACTTGGTTTTTCCTGCCATGGCTGTAGGAATTTTCCAAAGCGAATTAAATCCTGCCTTCTCCAGCTTTCCCAGTAAAGTTCTCTTCCTCTTTCATCTAAAATAGCATTAAGATCTACAGAACCAAGAGCTGACGCTTTTCTTTTTGCACGGATGTTATTTACAATGGTTAAAGCATCGCCTGTATTTCCTGACCGGAATTGGGCTTCTGCTTTCATCAACAATACATCAGCATAACGGAAGATTACATAGTCGTTACGTGCCTGATCGCCATTTGCAACATAATCAATGGGGTATTTATGAACCCTAATACCAGTAATTTCAAGATTGTTCCCTGTTTCTTTTATAGAAACTTCCCTTGTAAAGGCAAGAGGATTTCCTCTTCTGTCGAAAAGCATATTTCCATTTCCATCATATTGCTGACCAATTGAAAATCCGGCTTTTATCCCTGAAATGTCGGTCATGCCCGGATAACTTTGTTCTCTTCTGCTATCACCTGATTCAAATTTGTCATAAAAATCAGATAAGGTGGCAAAACCATTCCATCCACCAGGGTTTTGATTGTAGTGTAAAACCTGGAACCACATACCACGCACATTACCACCAGTTACACCGGGTTCGTTGCGCAATGTGAAGATATTTTCTGAGGAAATGGCATCATTGGTAGGTGCGAAGTTGTCGAAAATATTATCGGCTAACGAGTACTTACCGCTATTAATAATTTGATCTGCAAGTGTAACCACCTGAGCCATATCGCCATTATCAAAAGTTGGAGATTCCCTGTTTGCGAAAGCACCCTTGTTCAGATAGGTTTTCATTAATAATGCTCTTGCTGCATTTTTGCTTGCAACATATGCAGGACCGCTTCCATCCGGAAGGTCATTAACTATAGCATTTAATTCGCCAATTATAAAATCAGCGGCTTCAGCACCTTTAAGTGTTACAGGTGTTTTGGTATAATCGGTCAGGTCTTCCCTGTAAGGAACCTGGTTCCAACCATCCAGAACACAGAACATAGTTAAAGCGCGAATATATCTTGCTTCTGCAGCTTGCTGCGCACTTGGATTGAACTGAAGCATATTTGACGCGGCAAACTGGGCGCTTAAAAGATCCCGGAAACCATCGCGGATGTGGCTGTTATCTCCATTCCATGTGTGCAGGTGTAATGCTCTCCATTCACCATTATCATCCCAGTCCGGACCGCGGGTTGGTCCGATGGTTTCGTCTGAAGAATGCTGACCAAGGTGCCAAACATTACCCTGCTGAAAAACACCATTTATGGATTGGTAAACACCGGTTAATAATAAAGCCGGGTCAATATTTCCTGTTGCGCTTTGTTCGAGTTCTCCCCGAAAGTTTTCATCTAGTTTCGTGCAGGAGAAAATCGTAAACCCTGCTAAAACTACAATTACTATTTTGAAATGTTTCATATAACAATGTTTAAGAAATTAGAGTGTAAAATTAACGCCTAACAATATTGTTCTGGCTGAAGGGTAAGGAGTATACTCAAGACCCAGAGAAGGAATACCACCCACAGGATTGTTTACATTCACCTCAGGATCGAAACCAGTATAATTTGTTATTACAAAAAGGTTTTGACCGGTAAGTGACACATTCAGATTTTTAAATGCGTTACCCAAGTTGCCCACCCTGTAACTTAGTGTTGCATTGGCAAGTTTCATGTAATTTCCCTTTTCTAAGAAACGAGTAGAAGGCGCAATTGGATTGGAAATACTTTCCTGGGTACCTGTACCCAATAAGGATTTTGCGATATTTCTGGTACCTAAGTTACCAATGGGGATTACTGAATTAGCCGTATTATTATACAAGTAATGCCCAAAGGCGCCATTCATGTTTACGCTGGCAGTAAATGCCTTGTAATTAAAGTTGGTTGATAATCCAAGGATAATCTTAGGATTTGGACTTCCGGAATAAAATAATGTGTTACCGTCATCGGTGTATATGCTCTGACCGGTGGTTTTATCAATTCCTTCAAATTTGCGAAGATAATACACGTTCAAAGGCTGGTCATTTACTATTCTTTGGCTGGTGGCTCCAGTTATACCCTGACCTCTTAATTCACCGGTTTGGTAAAATTCATCTTTTCCTAAACCTCTTACGGTATTATCAAGGAAGGATGCAACACCACCAATATTCCAGTTCATATCTCTTCCACGAATTAATGCAGCATTTAATGCAACTTCTAAACCTTTATTAATTACTTCACCATCCAGGTTTACCCAAACTTTACCACTTGGGCCAGGTTGAACCAGGGTTCTTTCATACAAAACATCTGTAGTTTTTTTGTAGAAATAATCAATTGACCCAAAAACCCTGTCATTTGATAACCCGAAATCCAAACCAACATTGGTTGTTTGTGAGGTTTCCCATTTCAAATCAGGGTTACCGAAGTTGGTTTGTGAAATAGACTGCTGACCAAATACAAACCTGTTAAGGGAAGCGCCTGATGAAAACTCCTGGTTTCCGGTTTCACCCCAGCCTAATCGTAATTTCAAGGTATTGAAAAGTGAACTTTCACTTAAGAAATCTTCATTAGCAATATTCCAGGCAAAACCAACGGATGGGAAGTAACCGTATTGATTGTTTTCACCAAATTTGGTTGAACCATCAGCTCTAATGGTTCCGGTAATTAAATATTTGTCCTGGAAATTCAAACCAACTCTTCCGAAATATGATTGCAATTCTGTAGATGGTGATACGTAAGAATAAATTCCGCGGCTGGTTTGAGTAGAATATTGCAGGTAATCATAATAATGTAAACCCACATTTGTGAAATCCTGGGCAGATATGCCATTACCACGGTTATCGTAAATAAGCCATTCGTGACCTACAACTGCATTGATGCTAAGGTCGGAACTGATATCGCGGTTATAACTTAAAGTATTAGTAACCTGTTGGTTTATTTGCTGCGCACTACCTACGAATGCAGAACCCCTGTCTATAGAACTTTGCGCATTTAGCCAACTTTTTACTTCACCCTGTCTTGTGCCAGTCTGATAATAAACACTATAAATAAACTTATAGTCTAAACCGGGGGCAATTTTATAGGAGGGAGAAATATTTGCGATAATAGTGTTTGTTCTGGCATTGTCATTATAAGCTGCTAGCAACGCTAAAGGATTAAGTGTTGTGTTACCCACTGCAGGGTCAATCCATATGGAATCAGTGCCGGGATAGATCAAAGGATGTGTTGGGTTCCATTGCAATGCAGCACCGATTAAATTTCCTTCAAAACCTGCATAGGTAGAAATGGGAGCAATATTTTCGTAGGTGTTAGATGCGGTAATGTTTATATCTAAACCCAGTTTTTTGCTTTCAAGAAATTTAAAGCTTGAATTTAAATTGGCTGTATATTTCTTTAAGCCTGATTCTTTAATAATTCCTTCCTGATCTAAATAACCAAGAGATAGGCGATACCTGCCGGTCTCATTGCCACCGCTCATAGCTACATTATAATTTTGGGTTAAGCCGGTTTGGGTTATGGCATCGAAGGCATCTTCATTTGCACCAAAATCTCCCTGCGCTGAAATACCATAATCAGATAAAGCTTTACGATACTCATCTCCATTTAATACTTCTAATTTTTTAAGCAGGCTGCTGAAACCTACAGAAGATGAAACATCCAGCGAGGGAACGCCAGTTGTGCCCCTTTTTGTTGTTATAATAACAACACCATTCGAACCACGGGATCCATAAATGGCTGTGGCAGAGGCATCTTTTAATATATCTATAGAAGCGATATCATTTGGATTGATAAATGTTAGGGGGTTGCCGGGGTCGTTACCACCGAAACCAGCACCACCATTATAGCCCGGGCGTGCAGCACCACCAGAAAGTGGAACACCATCTACCACGAACAATGGCTGATTGCCAGAACGGATGGACGAAGAACCCCTGATTCTAACTGTTGTAGAACCACCAGGCTGACCGCTGTTATTGATAACCAATACACCAGCCGCCTTTCCCTGTATTAACTGGTCGGGAGCCGTAATAACGCCCTGGTTAAAATCGTCTGATTTGATGGAGGCAACAGAGCCGGTAAGGTCTTTCTTTTTAACCGTACCGTATCCCACAACCACAACATCTGTAAGAGAAGTGCCGTCGGGAGAAAGTGAAATGGCAACATCGTTTGAAGTTGCAATACTAACTTCCTGCGCACCATACCCTACATAAGAAATAGTAAGCATATTGGCAGAGGAAGGCACAGAAAAACTAAAACTTCCAGAACCATCGGTTGTAGTACCAATACTGGTTCCTTTAACTAAAACTGAAGCACCAATAACGGATTTCCGTTTTCGTTGGTGATTTTACCGGTCACCGTTTTGTTTTGCGACCATGATTGATTAAAAATAAGGGTGAAAAGAGAGCATAAGAGAAATGCCCTCAGCAATCGAGTTGTTGTCATAATTGGCAATTTGAATTGTAAATTTAGGTTGCAAGTGTATATAATACACAAATCGTTAAAAATTTTTTTAGCAATCCTTTAATTAAGACAACGGCATAATTAAAAATGTTGCATTAACCTATATAAAAAAAATACCCTGCAAAAACTTACAGGGTATACAATTATATAGAAACTAATGGCTTAAACTGCAAAGCTTTCTCCACAACCACAGGTGCGGGTGGCATTAGGATTTTTAAAGTGAAAACCCTTTCCGTTTAACCCGTCAGAAAAATCTAATTCTGTATTAACGAGGTATAAAAAACTTTTTAGATCGGTTACAACCTTAATTCCATTGTATTCAAAAACCTGGTCCGAAGGCCGGGATTCATTATCGAAATCGAGTTTATAACTCAAGCCTGAACAGCCACCACCTACAACAGAAACCCTTAAAAAATAAGATGGATCTCCCTGCACGCCAGCCTGCTGCATAAGCTCACCTATTTTAACTGAAGCTTTCTCACTGATGAACAAACTATTTTCTGTATCGACCATAACATAATATTTATTGTGCAAATTTACAACGTAAATTTTACAACTGTATTTTCTTCAGCCCCTGCTTAAATTATTAACAACCCTGTTCACATGAAAGATTGCTTTTTCCACTTCCTCGCGGGTGGTAAATATTCCGATACTAAAACGAAGGGAACTCCCTGCCTGCATATCTGTTAAACCCATAGCTTTTAATACGTGGCTAGGCTGGGGCAAAGCCGAGGTACAGGCACTTCCTGAAGATACAGCCACTACTTCCGATATCTCTTTCAAAAATTGACCTTTATTAGGCTGGTTAAAGCAAACGTTTATGGTATTATATAGGCGCCGGGCGCCAGCCCCGTTAAAAAAAGTGTTTGGCAGGGAAAGAAAAAATTCTTCCAGTAAAACCATTAAACCTTCTGCATTATTCTTAAAATTATTTATTTCATTATGCATTAAACTACAGGCCTTTCCCAGCCCGACAATCCCGGGCACATTAAGGGTTCCGCTTCGCATGCCCCGCTCATGCCCCCCGCCATCAATTAATGGTTTAAGTGATACCCTGGGATCCTTTCTCCGAATATATAGTGCGCCTGTTCCCTTTGGTCCGTACATCTTATGAGCACTAAGGCATAACATGTCTATTTCATCATTCTGAACATTTAATGGAAGCTTACCCACCGCCTGCGTGGCATCGCAAAAAAATATAACGCCACATTCCTTAGCGATTTGCCCTATAGCCTGTATTTGGTTAATAATTCCTGTTTCATTATTTGCATACATCACGCATATTAAAATCGTTTTATTGGTTATTGCAGCTCTTAATTCATCCAGATCAATCAATCCCATATTATTAACGGGCAGGCAGGTTAGCTTTGCTCCCTGTTTTTCCAGGGAAGTGCAGGTATCTAATACTGCTTTATGTTCTGTTACTGATGTTATTATATGATTTCCCTTAGTGGAATAGGCAGAAAAAACTCCTTTAATGGCAAGGTTGATGGCTTCTGTTGCACCTGAAGTAAACACAATTTCACTCGGTTGGGCACCAATAAGGGCAGCCACATTTTCCCGTGCAAATTCAACAGCCTCTTTTGCCTGCCACCCAAACAGGTGATTACTGCTTGCGGCATTACCAAATTGTACCGAAAAATAAGGGAGCATTGCTTCTAACACCCCGGGGTGAACAGGTGTGGTGGCGTTATAGTCGAGATAGATGGGCAGATGGGGCATAATCAAGGTAAACAAATGTAATCTAAACTGCCTATTTTAGCCCCTTACAATCTTTATAAATAAGGGGGAATGAAACATATTGACCATATAGGTATTGCCGTAAAAAGTATAGCAGCGTCATCGGCTGTTTTCGAGAAATTGTTAAATACTGCAGTGTATAAAATTGAGGAAGTTCCGTCAGAGAATGTAACGACCGCTTTTTTACAGACAGGCGATACAAAAGTAGAACTTGTACAGGGCAATGATGCTGATGGCGTAATAGCCAGGTTTATAGATAAAAGAGGAGAAGGCATGCACCACCTTGCATTTGAAGTAGAAAATATTTTGCAGGAAATAGACCGTTTAAAAAAAGAAGGATTTGAATTAATTAACGAACAACCCCGAAGAGGCGCAGATAATAAATTGGTTTGCTTCATTAAACCCAAAACAACAAACGGTGTTCTGATAGAGATTTGCCAGCAAATAAAAGATTAATTATATGCCCAGGCTATCTAAAGCCAATTGAGCTGCTACCTGGCTTGCATCTTTTTTATTAAAGCCTTTACCTATTGCCAGAGTTTCGCCTTCCAATACTACCGCTATAGTAAATACCCGGCGATGGTTTTCAAATTTTTCTTCAACGGTTTCAAAACAGTAGCGATTTGCCGTTTTTACTAGCCCATCCAATAAGGCGGTTTTTTAGGTTTATGTCTATTTGCTCCAAATCATCAACAAATAAATAAGGCACTATAATCTTATCCAATATCCATTGTCGGGTTCTATCATACCCTTTGTCGAGATAGATAGCGCCTACTACGGCTTCGAGTGCATTGCCAAATATCTGGCTTGTTCTTAGTGAATTATCAAATTTGTTATAAAAGGTAAGCTTTTTAAGACCCATTTTTATGGCAATATCATTTAGCTGCTGACGGTTCACCATTTTGCTACGCATTTCGGTTAAAAAACCTTCACCTTTATATGGATATTTTTTAAACAGGTAATCTGCAATTACAGTACTTAAAACTGTGTCACCTAAATATTCCAGGCGCTCATTATTTTCTTCCGGAGCATTCTTTTACAGATCTGTGGCTAAGTGCAGTAAAGTAAAGCGCATAGTTGTTTGGGAACAATACCAATCACGTTGCGTAACTGCTTTTGAAAAGTTGGTTTTTTATTGTTCGAAGAAAAATTTCTTAAAGAAAATCCACCAAGTTAAGCTACATATTTTTTAAACAACACACATGCATTATGCCCACCAAAGCCAAAATTATTACTTAAAGCAGCATTAACGGTTCGGTTTTGCGCTGTATTAAAGGTAAAATTGAGCTTCGGATCAATTTCCGGATCGTCGGTGAAATGGTTGATAGTAGGGGGAACAACATCGTGTACCACGCTCAGTATACAGGCTATAGCTTCTATAGCGCCTGTAGCACCGAGGCAGTGCCCGGTCATGGATTTGGTTGAGCTTATATTTAATTTATAGGCATGTTCTCCAAATACATTTAAAATGGCTTTTACCTCAGCAATATCGCCCAGCGGGGTAGATGTTCCGTGGGTGTTGATATAATCAATGTCTGTCGGGTTTCATATTCGCATCGTCAAGAGTAACCAGCATAACATTTTTTGCACCCAGTCCGTCCGGATGCGGGGCAGTAATGTGGTATGCATCGGCAGTAGCGCCACCACCGGCAAGTTCGCAATAAATACGTGCGCCCCGCGGCCAGTGCATGATCCAGCGTTTCAATAACAATATACCTGCAGCCTTCGCCCATTACAAAGCCATCGCGGTCTTTATCATAGGGCCGGCTTGCGGTTTTAGGGTCATCATTTCTTTCGCTTAGGGCTTTCGCAGAGTTAAAGCCACCCACTGCCGCTTCACGGACAACCGCTTCGCTGCCACCTGTAACCATAATATCTGCTTTTCCTAAGCCTTAAATGATATAATGCTTCTATAAGTGCATTGGTTCCTGTTGCACAGGCACTTACCACGGCGAAAGTTGGGACCGCGTAGGTTGTGCCGCATAGATATTTGACCGGCAGCAATATCAGCAATTAGTTTAGGAATAAAGAAAGGATTAAAACGCGGGGTTCCATCTCCCCGAGCAAAATCCATTACATCGTTTTGAAAGGTAGTAAAACCACCAATGCCGCTACCGAAAATAACGCCCACCCTGTCGGGATTTATATTGTCGGTTTAGTCCGGCATCCCTCATGGCTTCATCGCTGGATACAATTGCAAACTGGGTAAAACCGGTCGAGCTTTCGGGCTTCTTTTTTATCAAGATACTCGGTAGGATCAAAGTTTTTTACTTCGCAGGCAAAACGTGTTTTGAATTTGGATGCATCAAAACCGGTAATATAATCTGCACCAGAAACACCTGTAACAAGGTTTGTCCAGAAATCTTTTACATTCTTTCCAATGGCGTTACAGCACCTAATCCGGTAACTACCACTCTGTTAAATCGCATAATGAAGCATTCATTAAAGTTATAAATCCGCCATAGGAACATAATACATGTTCCAAAGGCGGATTAAAGTATAATTGTGGTACAGGTTTATTTGGCGTGTTCTTCCAAATAAGAAACTGCCTGACCTACAGTGGTAATAGTTTCGGCCTGCTCATCGGGTATGGAAATATTGAATTCTTTTTCAAATTCCATTATTAGCTCTACAGTATCAAGTGAGTCTGCACCTAAATCATTCGTAAATGAAGCTTCATTGGTTACTTCTGCTTCGGCTACGCCTAGTTTATCAACTATTATTTTTTTTACTCTTGTAGCAATGTCTGACATTATAGTAAGTTTTGTTTCGTCGCAAAAATATAATTTTACTTAATACAAAATAAGTTCCCTTGTAATTTGTTCAAACCTTTATGCAAAATGAATGAGTTGCATCACTATTCCAAATGCATATATTAATAATATGAAATTGGTTTTTTTTGTACCTTAAATTACTTATGGCAATCAAAATAATAGATCACGGATCAGAAGAATACGAGCAATGATGGTTGAATTGCGTTATAATTTGCTGCGAAAACCATTAGGTTTGACTTTTTCGGAAGAAGAGCTGGCGAGCGAAAAAGACGATATTTTGATTTGCTGTTTTGCTGATAAAAAAATGGAGGGATGTTGTCTTTTAACGGAAGAAGCGCCACAAATGCTTCGCCTGAGGCAGATGGCAGTGGTTTCTGGTTTGCAGGGGAAAGGCATAGGCCGTGTTTTGATGCAATTTGCAGAAAATATTTCCAGAGACCGTGGCTACAGAAAAATAATGATGCATGCACGCAAAACTGCCATTCCTTTTTATGAAAACTTGGGTTATAGTTAATGGCGAAGAATTTACTGAAGTGAATTTGCCGCATTATTGCATGGAAAAATCTTTGTAAAAAACTATCCCTTTATTCTTTTTTTAAGCAGTATTCTCAGGTCGTACCTGAACTCTTCATTCATTTCATCTTTGGGAACAAGAAAAAAAGATTTGGGCGAAAAATATAAATGAAAAAAATTAGGGCTTTCTATGAACCGGGTAAACTGACCCCATTTCCATTCAACATACCCATTGGGGTTTTGCAATAAGATAGAGTTTTCATTAAAGGTTATTACGAATTTTTCTTTAAAAGTAGCCGACCGCTTATAAATGCTATAGGGCAGCAAATACCATATGGCAATAAGCGAAATAAACCAGATAAATGATCCCAGTATAAAAGGCTGTGGGCGAATTTTATCCATAAAGTATAAAATACCGGCTACCAGGTCAAACGCTATAATACTTACCAACAATATTTTTATTTCAGGCTGCCATATAAAATGATACCGCAGTGCCTGTATCACCTTTTTTTTGTCATAATCAAAACTTAGCCGCATGCTTAAAATTGCTGATAAAATTGTTTTATAAAAAATTGAATAAGCTGTTAATTGTAGATTAAGTTTATTCCCGGTTTTTAATGTAAACCAGCTTTATACCGTGTTTATCGGTTTCGCGTATGTCAATTTCAAATTGGGGTAAGCTTTTTATTAACGGGGTTAGTTTTGCAAACCCGAAATTACGCGGGTCGAAGTTGGGCTGCTTTTTTAACAGCAGGTTACCTACATCGCCTAAAAATGCCCACCCGTTCTCATCTTCCAGATCTGATATTGTGGTTGCAATAAGGTGAAGGTCTTCCTTATTAATTTTATCAATGCTTTTCTTTTGGGCCTGCTTTTCGATTTTGTGGTGCGTTACTGCATCTTCGTCTGCTTCAGGATTAGAAAGAATTTCAATATAAATAAATTTATCGCATGCTGCGATGAATGGGTTCGGTGTTTTCTTTTCGCCGATGCCAAAAACTTTCATTCCGGCCTCGCGCAAGCGTGTAGCCAACCGGGTAAAATCGCTGTCACTGCTTATAATGCAAAAACCATCAACCCTGCCGCTATATAAAATATCCATGGCATCGATTATCATTGCCGAATCTGTAGAATTTTTACCCGTAGTATAGCTATACTGCTGAACAGGGGTTATAGCATTTGAAAGTAATACATTCTTCCAGCCGCTTACGGTAGGTTTGGTCCAGTCGCCATAAATTCTTTTAAATGTGGGAGTGCCATACTTGGCAATTTCCTCCATTACGCCTTTAATATTTTTGTAAGGAACATTGTCTGCATCAATTAAAACTGCAATGCGCAGGTCTGTTTGTTTATCCATTTGGGCTGCAAGATAAAATTTTTACGCTTGAGGCGTGGAAGAATGCCAACCAGTAAAAACAACCTATTTATTGTGATGCCGTTACATGTTTCGGCGATACTGCCCACCTACTTCATAAAGCGCATGGGTGATCTGCCCCAATGAACAATATTTTACCGTTTCCATCAGCTCTTCAAATAAGTTTCCGCCTTCAATAGCTACAGATTTTAACCGGTTAAGTTTATTCGCAGAAAATTGATTGGTTACGTGTATGAAAAGCATGTAAGTTTTGTATTTGCTGTTCTTTTTCTTCTTTTGTGCTTCGGATCACTTCTCCGGGTAAAATGGTGGGACTACCTTTTTTACTTAAGAAAAGTATTTACACCTATCAATCGGAAATTCACCGGTATGCTTTTCAGTTTCGTAAAACATACTTTCTTCCTGAATTTTATTGCGCTGGTACATGCTTTCCATGGCACCTAACACACCACCTCGTTCGGTAATGCGTCAAATTCAGCAAGCACCGCTTCTTCTACCAGGTCGGTTAGTTCTTCAATTAGAAACGATCCCTGAATAGGATTTTCATTTTTGGCAGTACCCAGTTCCCTGTTAATGATAAGTTGTATGGCCATTGCACGGCGCACACTTTCTTCTGTTGGTGTGGTAATGGCTTCATCATAAGCATTTGTATGCAGGGAGTTACAGTTATCGTAAATAGCATACAAGCGCCTGCAGTGTTGTACGTATATCATTAAAATCAATTTCCTGCGCATGCAGACTGCGGCCGCTAGTTTGAATATGGTATTTTAACTTCTGGGACCGTTCATTTGCGTTGTACTTATTCTTCATGGCTTTGGCCCATATTCTGCGGGCAACTCTTCCGATAACGCTATATTCTGGATCCATGCCATTGCTGAAAAAGAATGAAAGGTTTGGTGCAAAATCATCAATGTCCATTCCACGGCTTAGATAATATTCAACATAGGTAAATCCATTGGAGAGTGTAAAGGCCAGTTGTGTTATAGGATTGGCACCTGCCTCTGCAATATGATAACCGCTGATACTTACGCTGTAAAAATTGCGGACCTTTTTATCAATAAAATATTGCTGCACATCGCCCATTAATTTCAAGGGCAAACTCGGTAGAGAAAATGCAGGTATTTTGTGCCTGGTCTTCTTTTAAAATATCTGCCTGAACGGTACCTCGTACCAGGTTCAATGCTATGCCTTTTTAATTCTCATATACATCCGGGGTAAAACCTCATCGCCACTTATCCCCAGTAATTTTAATCCCAATCCATCATTTCCTTCAGGTAAGTTCTTCCGGTGCAGAGCGGATTGTAATAAGAAGGTTTCGGCAGTGTTGCATGAACTTTTCTTCTAATATTCTTTCTACATCATCCCATAGATTATTTTCCTGAATGTATTTTTCACATTGCTGGTCAATGGCAGCATTCATAAAAAATGCGAGAACCATCGGTGCAGGACCATTGATGGTCATACACACAGAAGTTTTGGAGCTGCACAAATCAAAACCGCTGTACAATTTTTTTGCATCATCAACGGTAGCAATACTAACACCACTGTTGCCGATCTTACCATAAATATCTGGACGCGGTGCAGGATCTTCACCGTAAAGTGTAACACTGTCAAAAGCAGTGCTGACAAGCGTTTTGCAGGCTGGCCTACGACTTACATAATGAAATCGTTTGTTGGTTCGTTCCGGACCACCTTCGCCGGCAAACATCCGGGTAGGATCTTCGCCCTCCCGTTTTAAGTGGAAAAACACCTGCATGTATAAGGAAATTCACCGGGAATATTTTCCTGTAACTGCCATCTTAAAATATCGCCCCAATCTTTATAGCGCAGGTAATACAACCTTGTGAATTTTTGTGCCGCTTAATGAAAGTGAAGTAAGCGGTTGTTTAATGATCTTATCTCTTACTTTATACTCGAAAAATTCTGCCTGGTATTTTATTTTAATGCATCCCAGTTATCAATTAGTGCAAGGCAAATGCTATCCTGCTTTTGAGAAAGTTCAACAGATAACTGCTCAAGCCCTTCTACAGTAATTTTATCCGAAGACTTCATTAACGAACGAACACCATTTATCTTATACAGGGATGATGCGATTTCGCATTGCGCATTTACCCATGCATCGTAACTGCGATTATTTTCGGCAATCTCCGATAAATACCTAACCCGTTTGGGCGGAATGACTGATTCTCCCATTCCACCACCGGTGGCAGAAGAAGTATATGCGCCAAAGTCTACACCTGTTTTTTCTTTTACCACATCCAACAATTTTTGAAAAAGCAGGTTTACTCCTTCATCGTTAAACTTGTTGGCAGTTGTGCCCACAACAGGCAGTACACTATCCTGTGCAGTAAATAGTTTATGGTTTCTTTTATATTGTTTTTTAACATCGGCCAGAGCATCGAGAGCACCCGCTTTATCAAACTTATTTATACAGATAACATCCGCATAATCCAGCATATTAATTTTTTCCAACTGCGAGGCGGCTCCATATTCAGGCGTCATCACGTACATACTTATATCACAAAATTCTACAATAGAAGTATCGCTTTGCCCAACACCGGCACTCTCTAATAATATAAAATCGAAATTTTGCCTGCGGCAAATGTCTATTGCATCTTTAAAAGAATGACTGATTGCGGTATTGTCGTCTCTTGTAGCGAGGCTACGCATGTATGCCCTGGGATGAGAGATGGCATTCATACGAATGCGGTCGCCCAAAAGAGCTCCCCCGGTTTTTTTCTTGGTAGGATCGACACTAATAACCGCAATGGTTTTATCGTGAAATGTATGAAGAAACCTTCGCACGATTTCATCGGTTACAGATGATTTTCCTGCACCACCTGTACCTGTTATACCCAATACAGGGATGATCTTTTCACCTTCCTGCTCACTTCCGTTTACGCGGTTTCCATTTTCTACATTAGTTATGCTACGCGCTATCAGACGTACATCCTTTACCTCGCCCAGGGTCATCGGTGTTTTATATTCTCCATTTCCGTTCAGCGGAAAATCAAGCTGCGAAATAAGATCCTGTATCATCCCTTCCAAACCCATTTTTCTCCCATCATCAGGTGAATAAATTTTAGAAATGCCATAGTTTTCGAGTTCCCGTATTTCTTCAGGCAAAATTGTTCCGCCACCACCTCCAAATATTTTAATATGCCCGCAACCATTCTCCTCCAGCAAGTCTTTCATATATTTAAAAAATTCAACGTGCCCACCCTGGTAAGAAGTTATCGCAATGCCCTGCGCATCTTCTTCAATGGCACATTCTACTATTTCTGCAACACTGCGGTTATGGCCAAGATGAATAATTTCGGCACCCATAGATTGCATAATGCGACGCATAATATTAATGGCAGCATCGTGACCATCGAACAAACTGGCAGCTGTAACTATCCTAACCTTATTTACCGGGGTATAACTCATAAATCGTTAAATAAAAATATTATCGAAGGTAATCAAAAACTAATGCGTGTTAGGCGTATGAGATTTGCTGCAAGCATACTTCTTTAATTAAAAATAATGACCTTAGCTTTAGACGAAAATGAAATTATCATATGAAACTTGTACGAATAGGTGAAAAAAACCGTGAAAGGCCCGGAGTTGTTACCGCAGATAACCGCGTTTTAGATGTCTCTGGTTTTGGAGAGGATTATAATGAAAAATTCTTTACCAATGATGGATTAAAACGATTAGAAGAATGGATTAAACAGCACGAAAAAGATTGCCGCGAAGTTGCCAATGAAAGATTTGGCCCCCCCGTTGCTTCTCCTTCAAAAATTATATGCATTGGTTTAAACTACACCGACCATGCAGCCGAGGTAAATGCCCCGCTGCCTGAAGAACCTGTAATTTTTTTTAAATCCACATCCGCCATATGCGGACCAAATGATGAAGTGATCATTCCCAAAAACAGCAATAAAACAGATTGGGAAGTTGAGCTGGCAGTGGTCATTGGCAAAAAAACATCTTACGTAGAAGAAGCCAATGCTCTGCAATATATAGCAGGTTACATGTTGCTTAACGATTATAGCGAAAGAGCATATCAACTGGAGCGTAGCGGGCAGTGGGTAAAAGGGAAAAGTTGCGATACGTTCGCGCCCCTTGGCCCATATCTCGTTACGCCAGACGAAATTAAAGACATCGACAACCTTCGTTTATGGTTAAAATTAAACGGAAAAATTATGCAGGATGGCAGCACAAAAAACATGGTGCATAAAGTTCCCTTTCTGGTTTCTTACCTCAGCCAGTTTATGACCCTGCTTCCGGGAGATATTATAAGCACAGGAACACCGGCCGGCGTAGGGTTTGGTCAGAAGCCTGAACCATTGTATCTAAAAGCCGGCGATATGGTTGAGTTAGGTATAGACCATTTAGGTTCATCCAAACAAACTATTGTAGCCTGGCGTGCATCATAAAATTTATTGAATGAAAAAGTATTGCCTTGCACTGGATCTTAAAGATGATGAAAAGTTGATCGCTGAGTATGAAAGGCATCATCAGCAGGTTTGGGAAGAAATTTCTGAAAGTATACAGCAGGCGGGCATAACATCCATGCAGATTTTCAGAACCGGTCCCCGCCTGTTTATGATTATGGAAACAGATGAAACTTTTTCATTTGAACAAAAAGCCATTTTAGACAGCAATAATAAAAAAGTGATGGAATGGGAGCAAATGATGCTGCAATTTCAGCAACCGCTTAAATGGGCTATACCCGGTGAAAAATGGGTATTGATGAAAGAAATTTTCACGTTCAAAAAAACCTTATGATAGTAGACAGCCACGTACATTTTTGGAAGTTTGACAAAAAGAGAGATACCTGGATAAGCAAAGACATGAAGATGTTGCAAAAAGATCATCTTCCGGAGCATCTTTCTTTAACGCTCAACCGAAACAATATTACCGGTGTAGTGGCGGTTCAGGCGCCAGAATGAACTGGAAACTTTATTTCTTAGTGAATTGGCTAAAACACATCCAGTAATAAAAGGTGTGGTTGGCTGGGTTAATTTACAGGATGGAAACATTGAAGAACGGCTGCAATATTTTTCACAATTCCCCCAGGTAAAAGGGTTCAGGCATATAGCAGAAAATGAGCCTGCAGGGTTTTTACTTAAACCTGAAATACTGCGTGGCATTAGTGCTTTAAACAAATATGGTTTTACTTATGACATTTTGTTAAAGCAACAACAGTTGCGGGATGCCGTAAAATTGGTTGAACATTTTCCAGGTCAAAAATTTGTACTGGATCATTGCGGCAAACCAAATATTTCTCAAAATGGTTTCTATGAGTGGAAATCCATTATTGAAGACCTTGCAACATTCCCGAATATCGTTTGTAAACTATCCGGCTTATTTACACAGGCAGACTGGAAGCAATGGAGCCCTTCAGATTTTTATCCGTATCTCGATGTTGTCTTTAAATCTTTCGGCACAGGACGTCTGATGTTTGGCAGCGACTGGCCCGTAATGTTATTGTCAGGTATCTATGTACAATGGAAAAGTTTGCTTGAAAAATATATGGAAGATTTTACAACTGAAGAAACTGACCTTGTATTTGGACTGAATGCAAAAAGCTTTTACAATCTTTGACTTTGTAATACCTTAATATTTAATACCAACTAACAGGATGGATCTTTTTTTAAAAGATAAGGTGTGCATTGTAACGGGCGGCGCTAGCGGCATTGGTGCCGCAATAAGCAATGCATTATTGCAGGAAGGTGCAATAGTCATGGTCATAGACCTAAATAAGAATCTAACAAATAATAAAGATAAATGTGGTTTTATTAAAGCTGATTTGACTGATGTGGAAGCATGCCGGCAGGCTGTCGACAAAACCCTTTCTGCGTATGGTAAAATAGATGCTGTTGTAAACAATGCAGGCATAAATGATTCAGTGGGTTTGCAGGATGGAGATCCTTCAAATTTTGAAGCATCACTTAAAAAAAACCTGTTTCATTATTATTACATTGTTCATTATGCATTGCCATCTTTAAAAAATGAAAAAGGATGTGTGGTTAACATTAGTTCTAAAGTTGCCGAAACCGGGCAGGGTCACACTTCAGGTTATGCAGCAGCAAAAGGAGCTATCAATGCATTAACAAGGGAATGGGCTGCAGAATTATTACCACATTCAGTTCGGGTTAACGCCGTTGTTCCGGCAGAGGTTTGGACACCCCTGTATGAGTCTTGGATTAATGCGCAGGAAAATCCTACTGAAAAACTAGAAAAGGTAACATCCTGTATTCCATTAGAGCACAGATTTACAACCCCGGAAGAAATAGCCAGCACCGTTTTGTTTTTAATAAGCAACAGGGCTTCGCACATAACAGGGCAGTTAATTCATGTTGATGGTGGTTATACACACCTGGACCGCGCACTAACTAAATAAAATTCATTCATGGCTTTATCCAATGCACCAAAAATGGTTGTTGCAAACCCCGGAAAAAATCCATACTTATTTCCATTTGTACTTGTAACCAGTTTATTCTTTTTATGGGGTTTGGCCTATGGCCTGCTTGATGTGCTGAATAAACATTTTCAGGAGGCGATGAGCATAGACAAAAGCCGTTCAACATTATTGCAAATGGCTTATTTCGGAGCCTATTTTTTAGTTGCCCTGCCCGCAGGCATGTTTATGAAAAGGTTCGGGTATAAACGCGGAATAATTTTGGGGCTTTTAATGTATGCGTTGGGTGCATTTTTATTTTTCCCGGCCGCGGAATTAAGAAGCTTCAATTTTTTTTTAATGGCACTTTTTATTTTGGCAGCAGGGTTAACATGCCTTGAAACAGCAGCTAATCCCTATGCAACCGTTTTAGGTAAACCAGAAACTGCAGCCTTCAGGCTCAACCTTTCTCAATGCTTCAATGGCATGGGCTCTTTTATTGGACCCATCATCGCTGCCAATTATTTTTTTAGTGATTCCAATACAAATGGCGGAGACCTGGGATCGGTACAAATTGTTTACCTCGTTATTGCGGCTGTTGTTTTACTGGTTGCCTTTTTGTTTGTAAAAACACCCCTGCCCGAAATCAAGGAAGAAGTTCAGCAACATTTAAAAACAACCGGTAAAAAATTATTCAGCCACACCCACTTTACTGCCGCAATTATTACGCAATTTTTTTATGTTGCAGCACAGGTTGGTATTGCAGCCTTGTTTATAAATTATTGCACAGAGGCCGAGGCATCCATAACCAGTAGTAAAGCAAGCTACTTACTCTCGGGCAGCCTGCTGATATTTACGATTGGCAGGTTTGCGGGCACAGCGCTAATGCGTAAAATATCGCCTGAAAAATTATTGCTTGTTTATGCACTGATAAATATTGCATTGTGCGTGGTTGTTATTGCAATGCAAAACTGGGTTTCAATATACAGCCTGATGGCTATTTTCTTTTTTGAATCGATCATGTTTCCAACCATATTTGCATTGGGAATAAAAAACCTTGGCGCTCATACAAAGCAGGCATCTTCTTTTATTATAATGGCAATCGTTGGTGGGGCAATTATGCCTTTTATTATGGGTGTATTAGCCGATAATTATTCCACTGCCATTTCATACATAATTCCACTCGGCTGTTTTGTTGTAGTAGCATGGTTTGGTTCTAAGGGAAGTAAAATAGAAACAAGATGAAAAAGGTAGTTCGCATACGTCCCGGTGATAATGTTCTTGTCGCATTAACAATGCTTGAGAAAAACGAAACAGTTTTTAGTAATGAACCCTATGTGGTAGTTGAAGACATACCTGCCAAGCATAAATTCTTTTCTGAAAATTTATTAAGTGGTGAAAAAGTGATCATGTATGGTGTAACTATAGGCCGGGTTACCCGCAATGTTTGCAAAGGTGAAAGGCTTACTGTCGAAAATGTTCAACATGCCGCCCAACCTTTCTCATTCAACAACAAAACTTTTAGTTGGCAGCCACCCGATGTATCAAAATTTTATAACCGCACTTTTAATGGTTTTCACCGCGCAGACGGGCAGGTAGGTACAGCAAACTACTGGCTGTTTATACCCACGGTATTTTGTGAGAACAGAAACCTTGACGTTATTAAAGAAGCACTCGTAAATGAATTAGGTTATGGAGTAAGTGAAAAATACAAAACATATACGCGCCGGTTATTGCAGGCTTATAACACAGGAAATGATACGTATACATTTGGAATAGAAAACGAACCTGAACCATACACCGAAAGGCCATTTAAAAATATTGACGGCATAAAATTTTTAAATCATCAGGGCGGCTGTGGCGGCACGCGACAGGATGCAGCAATATTGGGAAAACTACTCGCTGCATATGCAGATCATCCCAATGTAGGTGGCATTACTTTACTAAGTTTAGGATGCCAGCATTTGCAGGTTTCAGATTTTTTTCTTTACTTAAAAGAGCGAAACCCTGGGTTCAAAAAGCCGTTGCTTGTTTTTGAACAACAACAGCAGCAAAGCGAAGAATATCTCATCAGGTCTGCCATATACGAAACCTTTAAAGGACTGGTTGAATTAAATAAAACCGAACGCCAGCCTGCATCATTAAGTAAATTAACCATTGGTGTAAAGTGTGGTGGCAGTGATGGGTTCAGTGGTATTTCTGCAAACCCCGCTGTTGGTTACACTGCCGATCTTTTGGTTGCCATGGGAGGTAAAATACTGCTGGCAGAATTTCCTGAATTATGCGGCACTGAGCAGGAAATTCTAGACCGGTGCACTGATAAATTTCATGCAGAAAAATTTATCCGGTTAATGCATTCTTACGATGCACTGGCACATGCATCTGGTTCTGGTTTTTTTATGAACCCCTCCCCCGGAAATATAAAAGACGGGCTAATTACAGACGCAATGAAATCTGCAGGAGCCGTTAAAAAAGGTGGCACATCTCCTGTAGTTGATGTGCTGGATTACACCGAACCTGCAACAAAACCGGGATTAAGCCTTGTTTGCACCCCCGGTAATGATGTAGAAGCCACAACAGGAAAAGCAGCTTCTGGTGCAAACCTAATTTTGTTTACAACAGGCCTTGGCACACCAACAGGCAACCCTGTTTGTCCAACCATAAAATTATCAACAAACACTACGCTTGCCAATCGCATGCGTGACATTATTGATATTGATTGCGGCGAAATAATTACCGGCATAAAATCTATTGAAGAAATGGGCGGAGAAATCCTGGAATACTGCATAGAGGTTGCAAGCGGAAATATCATTCCAAAAGCAGTGCAGTTAAATCAGGATGATTTTATTCCATGGAAACGCGGGGTAAGTTTGTAATTACACACATAAAAACTAAAGAAACAGCATGTTTAATTTAAACAATAAGACCGCTATTATCACAGGCGGAGGAAGCGGTATAGGCAAATCCATTTCAAAAATTTTTGCACAACAGCAAGCCCTTGTTTTCGTATTGGATATGGATGAAGCAAATGCAGAAAAAACCATTCTTGAAATAAAAGAAAATAATGGCCAAGCGTTTTTTATAAAATGTAATGTGGCGAATCAGCAGGAGGTAATTGATACAGTCAATAATATTTTTAACAAAACAGGAAGTATAGACATTTTGGTTAATAATGCCGGAATTGCGCATGTAGGAAATGTTGAAAATACAAGCGAATCCGATTTTGAAAGACTCTTCCAGGTAAACGTGAAAGGCGTGTACAATATGATCTTGGCGACAATTCCACATCTGAAAAGCAAGGGCGGTGTTATTTTAAACATGGCCTCTGTTGTTTCATCTGTAGGTATTCCCGACCGCTTTGCTTATTCCATGACAAAAGGCGGAGTGGTTGGCATTACGCTGTCAGTTGCAAAAGATTATTTATCTTACAACATTCGTTGCAATTGCATTTCCCCTGCCCGTGTTCATACACCTTTCGTTGATGGATTCATCGCAAAAAATTATCCGGGCAAAGAAAAAGAAATGTTCGATAAGCTTTCCAAAACACAGCCCATAGGGCGGATGGCTAATCCAGACGAAATTGCATACCTGGCATTATACCTTGCCTCTGACGAGGCTTCATTTATTACCGGCTGCGATTACCCAATTGATGGCGGCTTTATAAAATTGAACAATTAGCGTTGTTCTTTTTGTTTCTAAAATTTTTAAATAAATAGCATGTTATTCGAAAAAAAGATTTCAGGAGAAAAGGAAAATAAAAAAATAATTCTAACTAATACCCAATTCGGCACAGAAGCAGAAATATTCTGTTTAGGCGCTTCCCTAAATGCATTCCACTTTAAACACAACGATAATTTAATTAATGTGATTGATGGGTATAAAGATCCGGCAGAAGCAAAAAAACAAATTACCGAAGGTTTTAAAAGTTCAAAACTCAGCCCCTTTGTTGGCAGATTAAACAATGGTGAATACAACTTTGATGGAGAACATTACAAGGTAGAAAAATTTTATCTGGAAGATCATGCACTGCATGGCTTATTGTACGACGCTGTTTTTGAATTGATTGATTCAGGTGCAGACAATAAAATAGCCTTTGCTGAATTTGAATACAACTATAAAAAAGAAGACAAAGGATTTCCTATTCCATACCACATGCATATACGCTATGCGCTTGATACCCAAGACAGGCTAACCATAACTACACGTGTTACAAATAAGGGCAAGGTAATAATGCCCATAACAGATGGCTGGCATCCATATTTTACTTTTAATGTACCGGTAGATGAATGCACCCTGCAAATTCGTGGAGAAAATCAAATAGAGTTAGATCAATCACTTATTCCCACCAATAAAAAAGTACATGACGACAGATTTCTTAATCCCTGCACATTGGCTGGAATTCAATTAGACAATTGTTTTGAATTAAGTAATTACAATAATGAACCACGCTGTTATTTCAGAAACGACAACCTTACACTTGCCATTGAACCGGGAGCATCCTATCCCTTTTTACAGGTATATATACCGAAGCACCGCAATAGCATTGCATTGGAAAACATGAGCAGCCCGCCTGACGCATTTAACAATAACATTGGTTTAATGATACTTCAGCCTGAAGAAGAAAAAGTATATTCTACCTCGTACCGGCTGGTGAGTGATTTGCTATAAAGACAATGTTGCGATCATACTTATCTCTACATTCACCCCCTTAGGCAACCCTTTCACTGCAACGGTTTCGCGGGCAGGATAGTCACCATTAAAATAAGAGGCATATACATCATTCACATCATTGAAGAGTGCCATGTCGCTTAAAAAAATGTTTGTTTTAACCACGTGTTCGAACGTTACATGTGCTTCATCAATAATAGCGCGAAGGTTTTCCATAACCTGTTTGGCTTCGTCGTGAATATTGTCTGTAACCAGTTGACCTGTTGAAGGTACAAAGGCTACCTGCCCGCTGATAAATAATAAATCACCAGTTTTAACCGCCTGGCTGTAAGGCCCGATAGGGGCCGGTGCATTTGTAGTATTTACGATCTGTTTTGCCATGATTATAGTTTTGTGGCAAGTTGCTGTTTTTCGTTCACCTGTGCAACCTATTTTTGCACTTTAAACTTTTTTATGACGATTGCTGTGCGAGCTAATGAACAACAAAAGAAAGAATTCTTAAGTAAAACAATTCCCGACGGTATAAAAATTTCATGGCTGGATGAAGATGATATTCCCGTGATATTAAATGCTGATGCATATTTCGACCTGTTGTTTGATGAAGAAGATATGGAAAACAATGTGATGGTAGAAGACATACCTGTATTTGCAAATGCAGTTTGCTGCACATGCGGTGAAACCAGCAAGGATAATTATTTCAGGATAAATGCCTGGCCTGGTTTTCTCATGCATTCTATTATTGAAATAAGCTGTAACGGAAAGTGCACCTCTAAAAAAAAGGCAGAAGAAATATTAAACAAATTAGGCTGGAAATTTACCTGGGTGCCGAATGTTACGGGGTTAGTTTCAGCCCGTGTAATCTGCATGATAATTAATGAAGCTTATTACGCCCTTCAGGATGAAGTAAGTACAAAAGAAGATATTGACACTGCTATGAAACTGGGTACCAACTATCCCTACGGTCCCTTTGAATGGAGCAAAAAACTTGGCCTTCCAAAAATTCATTCGCTGCTTAATAAATTGTCCGAGACCGAACCACGGTATACACCTGCACCGTTGTTAGCAAAAGAGTCCGTAGAAAGTCAAACAGTAAATTACTAGAAATTAATTTTTATTGGCAAGCTGGCCGCACGCTGCATCAATGTCTTTTCCACGGCTTCTGCGCAAACGAACATTAACACGGTTGGCTTCTAAAAATTCAATAAAGCTGGTCATGCTTTTTTCTGAAGGCTTATTGAACTTCACTGATTCTACCGGGTTGTATTCAATAACATTAATAAGGTCGGCAGGTACCTGCCTGTAAATTTTTATCAGTTCTTCCGCATCCTGCTGCGAATCGTTGAACTTGTCAAATAAAATATACTCGAACGAAATTGCATTTTTCGTGAACTTGTAGTAATAATTCAACGCATCTATAAGCGACCGGATATTATTCGATTCATTGATCGGCATTATCTCGTTTCGCTTTTTATCATTAGTCGCATGAAGCGATAATGCCAATTTAAAACGCACTTTGTCTTCCCCAAGTTTTTTAATCATCCTGGCGATACCCGCTGTAGAAACGGTGATTCTGCGGGGGCTCATGCCCATACCATCATCCGCGCTGATGCGCTCCACAGCTTTTATAACATTGCCATAGTTAAGCAGGGGTTCGCCCATGCCCATAAAAACAATATTGGTAAGCTTTTGCTGGTACTGTTTTTCACTTTGTTTGTTAATTACGGCTACCTGGTCGTATATCTCATCAAAATTCAGGTTGCGTTTGCGGTCTAAAAACCCGGTTGCGCAAAACTTACAGCTTAAACTGCAACCAACCTGCGACGAAACACAAACCGTTTTTCTTTCTTCAGTGGGTATAAGAACCCCTTCTACGAAATGATTGTCATAGGTTTTAAACCTCGTTTTAACGGTACCATCGCTGCTTTGCTGAATGGTATCTACTGTAAGTGAGGGCAGGGTAAACTCACTGGCAAGTTTTGCCCGTAATTCTTTTCCCAGGTTGCTCATATCTTCAAAAGTGGATGCATGCTTAGACCAAAGCCATTCATGCACCTGCTTGGCACGAAATTTCTTCTCTCCAAATGAAATAAAGTAAGCCTCGAGGTCGGAAAGCGTTAAATCCCTGATATTTTTTTGAGCAACCGTGATCATGATACAAAGATAAGCAGACGGCCTTGCCTTCATCCATCATTTAAACCAAACGGGTTAACTTGCGTGGTTTTTAACAGTATTGCTGCCATAACTTTAATGTACAAGTGTGCGACGCAACGGCAGCCAAATAGCAATTCATTTGCCGGTAACCAAAAATATTTGAATGGAAACAAGCTATGTTATAGACGCCGTTAGAACACCGGTCGGAAAATATGGGGGCAAACTAAGCTCCATTCGCCCCGATGATCTTTTGGCGACTGCTATAAAAGCCATACTGGCCCGCAACCCTTTTTTAGATTTAAACCTGGTGGAGGATGTAATAGCTGGTGCTGCAAACCAGGCGGGTGAAGATAACCGCAACGTGGCACGTATGGCTGCACTTTTATCTGACTTACCTGTTTCTGTGGCGGGCATAACTGTTAACAGGCTGTGTGCCAGTGGGCTGCAATCTATTATGGATGCCAGCAGGGCTATTCAGTGTGGGGATGGAGAAGTGTTTATTGCCGGTGGCGTGGAAAGCATGACCAGGGCACCTTTCGTAATGGCGAAAAGTGATGTAGCTTATGGGCGCACCCCTGAAATGTATGATACCACACTGGGATGGCGGTTTATTAATAAAAAACTTGCAGATAAATATTATCCGTATACGATGGGCGAAACGGCTGAAAATGTTGCCGATAAATACAATGTGAATCGTGAAGAACAAGATGCCTTTGCGCTTAGCTCCCAAAACAAATATTTTGCTGCGCTGGCAGCAAATAAATGGTCTGATGAAATTATTGCTGTTGAAGTTATTGAAAACAAAAACCCGGTAGCATTTATTGAGGATGAGCATCCGCGCCAGACTTCACTTGAAAAACTTGCATCTCTTAAGCCTGCCTTTAAAAAAGATGGTACCGTTACAGCAGGAAACAGCAGCGGCATTAATGACGGATCGGCTGCCTTATTACTGGCAAATGAAAAAACCCTAAAATCATCAGGGTTGCAACCGTTGGCCCGCGTTGTTAGCATGGCTGTTGCAGGGGTTGACCCTGCAATAATGGGCATGGGACCAGTGCCAGCCACCAAAAAAGCGTTGCAGCGTGCAGGCTTGAACATTAAAGACATTGGACTAGTTGAATTGAATGAAGCCTTCGCTTCTCAAAGCATTGCGTGCATGCGGGAACTGAATTTGGATCCTGCTATTGTGAACGTTAATGGTGGTGCCATTGCATTAGGCCACCCGCTGGGCGCAAGTGGGGCAAGACTTTCAACAACCCTTATTCATGAAATGAAAAAGACCAACACGCGATATGGATTAGCCACCATGTGCATTGGCGTGGGGCAGGGTGCAGCCATTATATATGAACTGGCGTAATTCTTATTTATAATATTGCTCGTCCAGGTAAAACAACCCATCACTTTTTTTCCAATACCACAGTTGTTTTTTATAGATGTAATAGGTACCCCGCTGCGATTTTAAATGCAATTTTGGATTTACATACAATACCCGAGGCGGTACTGAACCAAAACGGGCTGTGAGATTGGCTTTCTGTTGTGGGGTAAAACCTCGTGAAAGTTGCAGGTAATCCGGTTTCAGGTTTTCCCCTTTCGGAAGTTTGGACTGAGGCGTATAAATTTTCCCGGAACCATCACTAACAACCATAACAGTTGGAGCCGCGGCGGGTTTTGGAACTACTACCGGTTTGGGCTCTTCGACCTTTTCAGGTACCGTTTTTTTATGACAGGATGCTGCTAAAAAAAGGCAGGCACATATTACCAAGAGATTTTTCATTACCAGTAGCCAACCGAATATTGTGCCAGAACTTATGCGAGAAATGTTGAAAGTTCAGCCAGTGAAACAGATTGCTGTTCGCCCGAAATAATATTTTTTACGGTGCACGTATTTTCTGCAAGCTCGGCTGACCCGATAATTACAACAAAAGGAATATTTTTTTTCTCGGCATACTTAAACTGTTTGGCAAATTTTTCCTGTTCATGAAATAATTCGCAGGAGATGTTGTTTTGCCTGAGTTGCTGCATGATGTTATACGCAGCGCGGCTTTCCTTTTCACCTAAATTAAAAAAGAGCACCCTGGTTGTTTGTTGCGCAGAAGCCGGAAATAAATCCAGTTCTTCCATTACATCAAAAATGCGGTCAACTCCGAAACTTATACCAACACCGGGCACATTAGGTACTCCGAATAAGCCGGTAAGATCATCATACCTTCCCCCGCCACCTATACTGCCCATTTGTATATTTTTTGCACGAATTTCAAAAATGGTTCCTGTATAATAGTTTAACCCGCGGGCAAGGGTTAGATCAATCATAACATTTGCCGGAATACCCGGGAAGGTTAGTAAATAATTAAGTTCATCCAATCCTTTTACACCATCAACAGATGTATCAAAGAGGCTTTTCAGGGCATCCAGTTTTTCAGAATTGGACCCGGTTATCTGTAAAAATTTTTCAATTGAGGTAATATGTGTTTCACTAATATTTCTTGATGCCAACTCTTTTTTTACCCCATCCATGCCTATTTTATCGAGCTTATCAATAGCAACAGTTACAGGCACAAGATTTTCTTTACCTCCACACATTTCGGCTAATGCAACTAATACTTTGCGATTATTGAGGCGTATTTCAACCTCTATTCCAAGTTGATTAAATACTTCCGCATACATGCGGATAAACTCAATTTCATTTAATAAAGAATTGCTGCCAACAATATCTGCATCGCACTGGTAAAATTCGCGGTAGCGCCCCCTTTGCGGACGGTCTGCACGCCACACGGGCTGCATCTGGTAACGCTTAAAAGGAAAGGTTAGCAGCCCATAATTCATCGCCACATACCTTGCAAATGGAATGGTGAGATCATAACGCAGGGCACGTTCTGTTAGTTGTTTGGAATTTTTTCCAGTAAGAATTGTTTCCAAACCCTGGCGGGACTGTTCGTGTTTGGAAGGATTATCGAGCCCATTATTAAGGATTTTAAAAATGAGTTTATCACCTTCATCGCCATACTTGCCTGTGAGTGTTTCCAGGTTTTCCATGGCAGGTGTTTCGAGCGGTTGAAAACCGTACAATTCAAAGACCTTTTGAATTGTATCGAAAATGTAGGTTCGCTTCTTAACGGTTTCGGCATTAAAATCTCTTGTACCCTGCGGAAGTGTTGGCTTCATAATCAACAAATGGTGAATATGCGCAAATGTATTGCAATGTTCATACACCCATGCTGCACGATTTGTAAGAAGTATATTGAAATGAAAATTTAATGCACTTCGGGTTCTATCCAGGCTTCGTTTTCTTTCAGCAGGTTAATGAGTTCATCAACGGCCACTTCGTTATTCACATTTCGCTTCACCACTTCTTTCCCTTTATATAAAGTGATCTTGCCTACACCACTACCAACATAGCCGAAATCGGCATCAGCCATTTCACCGGGACCATTAACTATGCAGCCCATAATGGCGATCTTAACACCTTTCAGGTGGTTGGTGCGTGCCCTTATTTTAGCGGTTGTCTCCTGCAAATCGAATAACGTTCTGCCGCAGGACGGGCATGAAATGTATTCTGTTTTGGATATCCGCGTACGTGTTGCCTGCAGAATTGAAAATGAATTGGCATTTAAAAATGCATGGTTGTTATGAACAGGTATATAGTTTCTGCCGCTGATCTTTACATCATGCATTTTTTTAGGATCGTTCATTAACCACAGTCCATCACCAAAACCATCGAGCAACAGGGCGCCACTTTCGGCAGAAAATTCAATTAATTGTTCATCGACCGCTGTGTGTTCGCTTTCAACACAAATAATTACCGGACATTTTATTTTTCTTTCCATTAACTCTATAAATGTTCTGCGCAAATCGGGCATTGCGTGCTTATTGGTGCTGTAGAAACAAAACACAGCAGTAGCATCTTTTGCAGCCTGTTCAAATATTTTATTGCGCACAGCGGTATCTATCTTGTGCGTATCGATTACTATGAAGTTTAAGTTGGGTGACCTCTCTTTCATATCCAGGTACTCTACACCCTGAAAAAGAGGAAAATATTTTTCCTGGGTTTCGACTGAACCAAATTCATAAATGTTTTTCCAGGCGGTGGCATCGCAAATAACTTTTAGAGTTCCCGGTAAGGCACAATTTATTTTTTTGGCGGCTGTATAAACGTAATCTGCTGCGCTGTCGCTGATGCTCCATTTGTCGGTTGCCGAATTGTATGTATAACCGATTGCTTTAAGGTCTTCGAATTCAATTTCTTTTTTAGCCATAAAATCAGCGATCACAACAGGTACATGATCACTGCCCATATTTGAAACTTGTAAAGTATGCCTTCGCTGGTAATTAAAGGGTGAATAGGGTATAACAAGGTTTTCTCCGGGTGTGTCTTTTCCATTGAGGTGTTCATTATTTAAGGCATGCGTTAAATGCATAACCTCTGCGATCTTATGTCCCACCTCAGCTACCTTGTGCCTGATACCGGAAAGTGAATTCCTTATCACTTCAATAGGTGCATGGTGTTCCCTGTCGTGGTATCTTTTTACCAGGTCTTTACAAACGGGCACTTCAAATTCGGGATCTTCAGTTAATGAAACACGAATGGTATCGCCAAGCCCGTCTTCCATTAAAGTGCCGATGCCGATCGCACTTTTTACGCGGCCATCTTCTCCATCCCCGGCTTCCGTTACACCCAAATGCAGCGGGTAACATTCATTAAACTCTTCGAGCATTTTATTTACGAGCAACCGGTACGCCTGCACCATAACCTGTGGGTTACTGCTCTTCATACTTAAAACTATGTTGTGGTAATTTTCGTTACGGGCAATGCGTAAGAATTCAAGGGCACTTTCCACCATTCCCATGGGTGTATCGCCATAGCGGCTCATAATGCGGTCACTCAAGCTACCGTGGTTGGTTCCAATGCGCATGGCTGTGCCATATTCCTTACAAATTTTAACGAGGGGTGTAAAGCGGTCGCGTATACGGTCTATTTCTTCGGCATAATCTGCATCGGTGTATTCATGAAATTCAAACTTCTTTTTATCTACATAATTCCCGGGGTTAACGCGCACCTTTTCTATAATGCGTGCGGCAATTTCCGCGGCATTGGGGGTAAAATGTATATCTGCGATCAAAGGTGTTTTATACCCTTTTTTCCGCAGCTCATTTTTTATGTTCAGCAAATTTTCCGCTTCATTTTTACTGGGTGCCGTTATGCGAACCAGATCGGCACCGGCTTCTATGCAGCGGATGGATTGCTGCCACTGTTGCAGCTGTATCCATGGTATCGGTGGTGGTCATGGTTTGAATGAGCACAGGATTTCCATTGCCCAATAAAAGATCACCGATCTTTACTTCACGGGTAGGCAGGCGATGGTATTTGGTTAGCGATGTACAATATAACTGCATAAAGAGATGCGCCGGGATGAGCGTTTTTGTTTATACGCAAATTTACTAAGAATGGGCGGAAGGGGAATTTTTCATAGATTATAAAAGATTAATCCTCATCCTCTCCTTCCCTGTTACCCGTTAGCGGGTTCAGCGTTCCGGGTTCTTCCAATGGTTCATCAGGGTCTGTAAGCCCTTTTAATTCCGTGATGTTGGGGTCTGTTTTATTTGTTTCTTCCCTCTCTGCATCACTGGTTTTCTTGTCATTATCAGGTACGTCGTTCTGCTGTTTGTCATTTGTATTCATAAATAAGTATTTACTTAAAGTTACGGGTTACGTGCGGTAATTGTTTTATACGCAGTGCCTGAAAAAAATTCCAACCCATTACATACCTATTTCTTAAGAAGCAGTTTACTAAACTTCTTGAGTTCATCCATTTCAATGGGGGTAGCACTTCGTTATTTTCAAATTTTGTTTGAAGAAACAACACCCGCTTATGCAATGGATATTTGGCAAGTATATCCTTAATTAATTTCCCCGCTTCCTCGTCCTTTGGAATAAAGTGGCGAAGAATCGGGCACTTCAGATTTATACTTTGTGGGCATTTTTTTAATTATAGCTTCCAGGGTAGAAAGCCAGTTGGGAGGAATTTCATCCACATCCTTCGCCTTTAGGTATAATCCCTGCAATTGCTTTTTACTAAGGCTTCCACGCTCCTCGTACTGGTGCATCAGGCTCATAACGAATAACTGGTAGGGCATGGCCTGATAACAGGCATTCAGCACTTTATCAATAATGTCAATTCCGGGTTTTTTCTGCATTTTGTTCGGTCCGCCGCAGGCAAAATAACGATTATACTAATGCAGTGTAAAAAGTTTACCAAGTTATCAACCACCATCTTAAAAAACCCCCGCAGCGTGTAACTTGCGCGCATGACGGATTACCTGAGCGGGTTAAACGAACCCCAGCGAGAAGCAGTTACTTTTTTAAAGGGACCCTTAATGATCGTGGCCGGAGCAGGAAGCGGCAAAACGAAAGTATTAACTACACGTATTGCTCACCTGATGGCCAATGGAGTAGATGCGTTTAATATTCTGGCCCTCACCTTTACCAACAAGGCTGCGGCAGAAATGAAGGAAAGAGTGGAAAAAATATTGGGAAACACTGAAGCAAGAAATTTATATATTGGCACTTTTCATAGCGTATTCGCAAGAATATTAAGGGCCGAAGCCCCTAAAATCGGCTACCCTCACAACTTTACCATTTATGATACAGATGACAGCCGTAGTGTGCTGAAAGCGGTGATCAACGAAATGAACCTTGATGACAAACACTACAAGCCAAGTGTTGTACATAACAGAATTTCACAAGCAAAAAACGCTTTAGTCGGACCAGTTGATTACCAGAATGATTATTATATTCAACAGGAAGACATGCGGGCAAACCGCCCTCTGATTGCCCAGATCTACCAGGGTTATTCTGCACGTTGCTTTAAAAATGGAGCAATGGATTACGACGACCTGCTGTTTAAAATGTATGAGTTGCTACACGATTTTCCGGAGGTACTGTACAAATACCAGCATAAGTTTAAGTACATCATGATTGATGAGTACCAGGATACCAACGCAGTACAATACCAGATCATTAAGCTGTTGGCGGCAGTTCATGAAAACATAGCAGTGGTTGGTGATGACGCACAAAGTATTTACAGTTTTCGCGGCGCAACGATAGAAAATATACTACAGTTTCAAAAAGACTATGATGACGTGAAGGTCGTGAAGCTTGAACAGAATTATCGAAGTACCCAATGCATTCTTAATGTTGCAAACGAAGTTATCAAGAATAATAAAGGACAGATACCCAAAGATCTTTGGACAGAAAATCACGAAGGGGAGAAAATAAGACTAGTGCGCACAATGACTGATAATGACGAGGGAAAATATGTTGCTGATACCATTCAGGAACAAAAACTTCGCAATCATTTCTATAATCGCGACTTTGCCATTCTGTATCGCACCAACGCACAAAGCCGGTCATTTGAAGAAAGCCTTCGTAGAATGGGAATAGCTTACCGTATTTATGGAGGTGTTAGTTTTTACCAGAGAAAGGAGATTAAAGATGTGCTTGCCTACCTAAGGGTAATTGTAAACACCCGGGACGAGGAAGCTTTGAAAAGAATTATTAATTATCCTGTGCGTGGTATTGGCAAAACAAGTATCGAAAAAGTCTATCATTTTTGCTAATGAACACAATATTAGCATGTGGGAAGTGCTAACAAAGGCAGGGGAATTTGGGTTTAAAGCTGGGGCACTCGAGGCGATTTCAAACTTTGTTACCATGATTAAGTATTTCCAAAGCATGCTTAACAGTAAAAACGCCTACGATGTGGCCGTACAGGTGGGCAAGCATACCAATATTGTAAAGGACCTATTTAATGATAAGACAACGGAAGGACTGGCGAGGTACGAAAATATTCAGGAGTTATTTAACTCTATAAAAGAGTGGACAGAAAGCCCAAGCAACGATGATGGAGAGCTCGGGGATAAAACGTTGGGCAGTTACCTGCAACAAATAACCTTGCTTACAGATGCAGATGACGATAAAGAAAACAGTGATGTGGTAAAATTAATGACGATACACGCTGCAAAAGGGCTTGAGTTTGCGTGCGTGTTTGTTGGTGGAATTGAGGAAACACTATTTCCAAGTGCAATGTCTATAAACACGAGGGAAGAACTGGAAGAAGAACGGCGGTTGTTTTATGTGGCAGTAACAAGAGCGAAAAAACATCTTTGGCTCACTTATTCTAATACCCGGTACCGGTTTGGCCAATTAGTGCAAAACGAACCGAGCCGGTTCATCGAGGAAATGCCCGAGCAATACATCGACAAAAGTTTTGCGGGTGGTGGTGCAACTACCCATGGCATGGGGCTTGGCTCTGCCTTTGAAAGAATGCATGGCGGAAAACAGCGGTGCCAGCTTTTTCGGAACAGGCGCACCAGAGCAAAAAAGCAAGCCTTCTTACCTGTCAGCCATTCCACCTGCGCCCCCCAAAGTAAAAGTGCATGTTGCCAGTAAAGACTTTGCACCCAGCGATACGAGCGACCTGCACGAAGGGCAAAATGTGGAGCACGAGAAATT
>CAWDYB010000003.1:0-36646 GCA_963806425.1 uncultured Bacteroidota bacterium
GTGCATCCACCCTTCGATGGTTGAATCGTTTAAAACTTGCACATACTGGCTGGTAGAAGTGCCCCCTACCCTGCGTGCCAGATCGATCTGAATACGGGAAAGCGCATTGGCAGGAAAAGTAAAGCGTAACATTCCGCTGTGTGGTGCCGCCGTGGCTTCTGTTAAAATATTATTATCGGTTAGTTGCACCGCATAATAACCCGCCGATGCCTTTTCAGTTTTTTTATCGTAAGCAGAGCGGTATCCGGAAGCTTTGGAAGATGGCTTGCCGGCTGCTGTTTTTAATGCCCCGGCAGTAGGCATTACAAGAAAATTTCCCAGGTCGCCAAACCAACCAACACCGCTCATTTGTGTAAAAGCAAACCCTTCAATAGTGGTATGTTCATAACTGTAACCAGAACCGTTATCGCCCCCTGTAATTGTATTCGGACTTACCTGTACCATGCCGAAAGGGGCAACCGCACCGGGATACGTTTTTCCTAAACCATGATACACCCCTGCAGCCTCTGCACTTGTACTGGCACCGATAAATGGATTAACATAATCCACAGGCTGCCTCTTTTGTGCCGATACAGCTAAAGCCGGCAATACAAGAAGACTGAACATTGCTTTCCTAACCATAAACGGGATTAAAAATTTAATAATCTAATGAAAGGCACAAAATATGTCACGCAATAAGGTGGCATACCCCTATCTAAATGCTGCGCAGAATGCCGGAAGTACAAGTGTGCGACGCAACATAAGCTGAATTAAAAACTGCAGCCCGAATTATAAAAATATTTAGGCACTAACCGGACCTAAGGGTAATACAACGCGTTTATACACTTCGTTCAATAGATTAGCTATGCCAGTGTAAATAGCAGAAAGCCCGCAAATAATGCCTTCGTAACCAGCTATTGTTATAAGGTTTTCGTGACCGGGTATATGACCTATTGCCAACAAAAAAAATAATATGGTTAAAGTGGCGAAAACAAATTGCAGCGCCCTGTTTAAACGTAGTGTTCCGAAAAATAACAGAAGGGTAAATATGCCCCACATTCCCAGGAAGAAAGCCATGCTTTCAGGTGATGCGGCAGGTATCCATCCTAACTTCGGCATAACAATAAGCGCCACTAATGCTATCCAGAAAAAACCATAGGATGTAAAAGCAGTTAAGACCAAATGTGTTATTTTTCTTAGCCTCTAACACCCCGGCAATAACCTGTGCGAGACCACCATAAAATAAACCCATACCCAGGATCATTGAATTTAATTCGAAAATCCCGGCATTGTGCAGGTTTAATAATACGGTTGTCATTCCAAAACCGAAAAGCCCGAGTGGTGCAGGGTTTGCGCTGTTATCTGTTACCGTTAGATGAGTAGTTTGCATATGGAGATGTTTAATATTTTGAAAGATAAATGTATAGAAAATAGTTACGGAAATTATTCTTTAACCGCATCTGAAAAACGCAATGTGGAAAACGCGAAGGGCGGCAGCAATAATTCAATAAACCGTTTGCCTTGGTTATTTTTTTGAATGGGAATAGTTTGTTTAACGGTACCATTCAACTCAATCCAATCAACTTTGGCAGCATCAAAGTTCAACCAGATTTTATAACTTTTCGCGACTTCGTTGCCTGCGTTATAAAACCGCATAAGCAAATCTCTTATCTTCAAAAGTGATGGCAGAAACCTGGTATTGGTCATTTTCCGGAACAAGTAAAGACCAGTTGCCTGATGTATTTCCCGTGGATAAAGGCAGTGTAACAATTTGTTCATTTAGTGAAGCCGCAACATTATTCAGCGAGGCCTGGGACCAATTACCCTTGTGAGGCATAAGGCCATAGTTTATTTCAGTGGGTTGTGTTATGGAATAATTTCTGCCCCATAAACCTCTGCCCGAAAATTGAACATTTAACGCAAGCGGGTAATTTTTTCCGTGTACATAACTGGTTGTGTGATCTGTAAACAGGGCGAAGCCGGTATTGTCTTCTTCATTAAATACATCTACCCAATTAAAAATGATGTTGTTTTTAATACTGTCCCACCGCGAAAAAAAGGTGTTGTTCAATGCGCTTTCGGTAACATCCATCGGTGCATCTTTATAAAGTTTTTGATGGGCAATATTAACAGGGAGCAATGCTAGCAGTTTAAATGTATCGTTATAAAAGGCTTTGCGCCTGTCTGTTCCTTTGTAAAGGGAATCGGGCTGAAAATCATCACCAATGGCAGTATTGTTTTTCCAGTTTATTGTAAGGTTTACTTTAATTACTGGCTTGCCCTCTTCAAGCGTGATTAACTGGGTGAAAGGATGCGAAGCAATTAAGCCATCAATTTTAATTTTTGTTCTGAATGCATCATTTTCAATTATAGAAACTTTTGCCGGTGTTTCTGTGCTCGACCTGTATCCGCCCTCTTCCCTGAAGTAGCCACGAAGCTCATTTAGTTTAAACTTACCTTCAGCAGAAAATTCTTTATTCAGCTTTTTTGAAAAAAGACTTTTAATAATTCCGCCATTATGTGCATCAACAGAAATCTTATACATATCTGTTTCAATTGTGTACACGCCGTTAATTTCTTTTGCGGTATTTGTTGCTGCGACTGCACCCTGAGAGGCTTGTTTAAAATGATATGGTGCAAAACCGAGCGGTGGAATAATTGCTGAAAAAATAATATGCACACCGCTGTCGCCCCTGATTATTTTGCCGGGTATGGTCTTATTGTTTTTATCCGTTATAATCCAATTTTCTGAATTGTTATCGGGAAGCTTCCATTCTACAATTTCATTTCGTGTAAAGGCAAGCGTATTGTACAGCATTACTCCATGCATATCTGCCAATGGCTTTTCGAATAAAGTATTATGCATGATGCTGTCAGATGATTGAACGGTATAGCCGGTCCATCTTGTTACCTTGTCTGCCCATGTATCGCCTTTTTTCCCGTTATAAGGAACGATCCAGCAATCGTGGTGCTGTGCCAGCATTAAACCCCGCCATCCTTCATCCAAAACACTTGTTGGGTAGGGGTTGCCGTTTAATAATTTATTGAAAGAAGCGATCTTTTCTGCCATTACAATTTTATTCTCTGCCAACCGAACTTCACGCGCAAGCCGCTGCATTACCTGAGAGCCCCATACAAGGCTTACCTGAATATCTTCCTGAGAAACACGCCAGTCTTCGCTTGTTTTTTTAATGGCAATATTGTCAAAATAATTTCTCCATGTAATGTATGTTGATGGTAATTTTTGATTTTTGCCGAGCCATGGGCCGTTCTTCCAGCCGGCATCCTGCAACGTCATTCCTACAGGGTGCTTAATGCCGGAATTTTTTGCTGCGTGAATATATTGCGGACTATTTGTGTATGCTATGGTTTGCCACGTAGAACTATCTGCCAGCGCTTCTATTTCATAACGGGGAACGGTAGGTATGGATGTGCCATCGGGACCAATCCAGTTCACTAATTCTCCATTATGATTTCTTGTATAGCCACCCCAGCAGGTGTTGGGATTTTTAAGCACGGCTCCCGTAAAACCGAATGAACGAAGCACCTGTGGCAATGCCGTTGTAAAACAGGGCTCTTCAGATGAATAAGTAGTGAACTTTGCACCTGGAAAATGGTGATGCAATTTTTTTATTCCATACTGAAACTGTCGAATAATGCTTTCGCCAGATATATTGAATAAATAACTCTGTCCGTAAGAGGGGTTAACATATTCTATGCGGGCACCTGCCGACTGGTCTTTGATCATTTCTTTTAATTGATTGAAAGCTTCCCTGTCGTTCACCAATACTGAATCCCACGTTTCCGGTTCAATCTCGAGATTGATCTTCCAGTCAGGATTTTTATTAAGCGTTTCTACAATAAATTGTGTATAATCCTGAGGGTAATGGCCGTACACACCGCCATGGTAACCATCAGCAAAAAATATTTCCTGCGCAAAGGGTGTTTTTGCAAACATGCCAAAGCAACACAATAAGATTAGTTTCCATTTGGTCATAGATTAATTCTTTTAAACCATACAATGTTTTAGCTAAAAAATTCAGGGGCAGGAATGCCCCCAAATTACCTTTTCAAATTGCCTAAAATCTAAACTAAACGTCTTAATTATTTACTTCCGCCACTCTTACTTTGCGTGCAACAGGTTTGTTAATGGAGTAAATAGTATTGATTAAAAGATCCATTTCTTTTTTCCATGTATCGCGTATGGCAGGGAATCTTGCTTTAACATACTCTTCTTTATTGCCACGCAAAAAACCATTTCTTTCAATGTGTGCCTCTATGGTATCCATTGCTGCGTCGTTATCTGCGAACAACAAATTTTTATCCTTTAAAAAATCATATTGCACCCATGTATATTTTCTAAGTCTTCTTTCGATTTCCCATCTTTCTTCGTTAAGGTACATAACCTGTAAAGCCTGTTTATATTGGGGTGTAGTGGTTATTTCTGCCAAATTAATTCCTTGAGAAAATTGTTGCCCTGACCACGCCCCAACATTGTTGCCATCTATTTGCAAAGCATATTTCTTATTTTCTTCAAGACCTTTTACCTGCAGCACTTCCCTGTTAAATTCCTTCATGAAAGGAATAATTTTTAAGGCTTCAGCCATGCTGCGCCTTTCCTCCCACCCGTGCGGAAAAGTATCAATTGGAAAAGGAAGAGAATTAGCTAAATAAGTAAACGAAACTTCACCCGTTTTTACACCCAAATCTGAAATATTGCAATTGGTTGATTGTGTTACTTTTTTAGATGCCGCATCAATATTTATTTCTGCCACGGGTTTACCCGCGAGGCCCTGCGCTTTTAAAAACAAACTTGCCATAACCAGGTGCCCGTCATTACCGGGATGAATACGGTCGCGGCCGCTGAGTGTATAGGTAGAGTCTTTTTCCTGCTGGCTAAGGTTTATTTGCGTCATTGGCCGGAAAAAATCTACAGTATACCAGTTGTTTTCTTTAGCTGATGCCTCCTGAAACTCAACCACCTTAAGCATTGCTGCACTTTTACCAGGAAAATAATTGTTTAACCCTTTTACGGTTTCGTCGTAAGGGGATGTTGCGATCATAATTTTTTGTACTGAAGGATGGTCTTTAAAAACCTTTTCAACCTTTTTATATCTGTCATAGGTTTCTTTAATTCTTTCACGGGCAAAAGAATCTGCATTCGGTTTTAAGAAATCGAAGTACCCCACGTCATTCATACCAAATGTTAGTGTAACCACAGTTGGATTATGTACAAATACATCTTTTTCTAAACGGTCATACATCTGCCCTACATTATCGCCGCCAATGCCTGAGTTAAAAAACTCCAATCGCCTGTCTGGGAATCGCGTCATATAATACAACCATATATAATTGTGGTAATGACCGCCATCGGTTATACTGTTACCTATAAAAGCAACACGGTCTCCTTCTTTAAAGGGTGGTAATTGTGCATACGTATTTGCGGTTAACAACAGAACCAGAATAAACGAAAGTATCTTAGGCATACACGTAAGTAACGCTGTAGATAATTTTCCGCTATGGGTTTTTATTTTTTTATTGAATAAAAAATTTGTCTAGGGAATTTTTGCTTTCAGCAAGTTTAATTCGTTGGTCAGCTCTTCGACAATTTGCGGGTATTGGTCATAAAGATTTTCTTCTTCGTACGGGTCGGTATGTATATTATATAATTGCCCCGGCGTTAAAAATACCTGATCGTTTGGTATGTATTTATTGCGCAATCCGCCGCCTGAATTATTACAGCTAATCAGTTTCCATTCTCTTTTCTCTATACTTAAGCAACCTTTAGAAGAATGAAAGACAATATTTTCTCTTACAGGTAAAAAAGGTGTATCGGAAAATAATGTGTGTGAAAAATCGTAACTGTCAATGGCTGCTCCTTTAGGTATGTATGAATGTATGATACCCGCACAAGTCGCAAAAAAATCTATGAGACCAATTGCCTGGTCGTTTATTCTACCCGGTTTTATTCTCCCTGGCCAATAAACAACAAGAGGAACACGGTGACCACCTTCCCAAATATCGCCCTTGATTCCTTTAAATAATCCATTCGATAAATGCCCGAAAATTTTATAGCCTGCACCATACTCAGCCCATGCAGGGCTTGTGAGGTATGGATCTCCGGCATCCATTGTTGAGCCGTTATCACTTGAGAAAATGATTATGGTATTCTCATCTATATGTAACTGTTTTAGCAGATTATTTATTCGTCCTAAATAATCATCCATCTCAACTACCACATCACCATAATCCCCATCTCCACTTTTTCCCTTGTAAGGTTTATTGGGAGCTATGGGATAATGCGGAACGGTAAGTGGCAGGTATAAAAAGAATGGATTGTTTTGTTTAGCCTGTGAAGTAATGTAGGAAATTGCAGTGTCTATAAGTGTGGGAAGAATTTTGTGTGAATCCCAATTAGGCTGCATCATTCCTTTGAGACCTGCCATGGTATCCGGTGAAAGCCTGTCTGGCAGGGGACCAACTATTCGCCCATTTTCTAAAAAGGCAAAGGGGGGTAAACTGGGTATATCTACCCCAAACTGATAATCGAAACCGCATGACAAAGGACCAGACCGGAAGGGCTGGGTAAAATCAATTTTCTGTTCTCTTTCTAATGATTGTTGAAGGTTGCGGAAATGATAAACGGTGGTATCTAAATGCGCATCCTTTTTTACCGGGTATTGCCAGCCTAAATGCCATTTACCAATGATCGCAGTATGATATCCATTGTCATGGAAAAATTCTCCGACGGTATAAGTTGTGTCTTCAATCAAAGGCCAATCATACGACCAAAGAACGCCAGCTTTTAGCCTCGACCTAAATGGATACCTGCCTGTTAAAATGCTATACCTGGATGGCGTGCAAACAGCAGAAGGCGAATGTGCATTGGTAAACATTATACCATTGTTGCACAGAAAGTCTATGTTGGGCGTTTGAATTTTTGACTGGGAATTATATGCAGAAACATCGCCGTAACCCAAATCATCAGCGAGAATAAAAATGATGTTTGGTTTTTTATTTGATGTTATTTTTTGAGCATTTACCGCCAGTGCAACCGGGAGAAAAATAATTACAAAGAAAGTTCTTAAGCCCATCTATGAGAAAATGATTTCTTTAATTTTTTGTACTTACTTATGGATATAATTTTCCTTCCTTCCAGTGAATTTCGTTATGCCCGTCGGCATAATTGCGTGTTGCCAGGGCTACTATGGTTGAGTCGTTTTTTACAAACAATGAATTAAAGAAAGCGCCTTCATTCGAGGGCAAACCCGCCCAGGGATAGGTTTGTGCTGTAAAATTTGTTGCCATACTGTTTCCGATACGCACCAGCATATTACTCTTCTTCCAATCACCGCCTGTATTTCTGCCTGCTTCGGAATGACTGGATAGTACAGTTAATTTATTTGGAAGTTGCACCAGGTATGGTCCGCCATCCCATGTATTGGTGGCAGCCGTCCAACGGCGATTATTATTTGTTGTACCCACACCATCATTATATTGCCAGTCTGCCTGCATAGAAGACCAGACGATCCATGGAGAATAAGTATTGTAAACAGATTCTATGCTAAACACCATACCCTTATTGTCTGCAAGTATTACAGGTGTTGGCATGCCATCGCGATTGTTATATGTATAGGCCACGCGCAATGGTTCACTCCAATGCAAACCATCCTTTGTTTTCACCATTAAAATTTCCTGGTTATGAGGCATAGTACTTCCGGGGCCTGGCCACCAGGCTGCTTCGCTGCTGTAAAACAATTCCACTTCCCCGCCGGGTAATTGAATCATGGATGGTTCCCACGATCTTCCTTTGGCAACAATTACCGGCTTGCTCCAGCTAATACCTTTATTTTTGCTCAGGCATACCTGCACATTTGAATGTGCATTATCATCCGGGTTTCCCCTGCCTACATATGCGAGTACCACCCAGCCGTTTTTTAACACCAAAACATCAGGGTTTGAAATTCCATAATATCCTGTTTGTGGCGGATAAAGTATTTGCACCGGTTGCCACGTTGCGCCATTGTCTAAACTCCGGCGAATTCCTATCTTATCCCACAAAGAAAAGTAAGTGCCAAACTGGTAAGTAAGAATCAGGGTGTTTTTATCTATCCGGTGAACACGCGGGTATTCTGCGTTGTATGTTTCGTGAGAAATTTTTATATCATCCCTGCCCCATTTAATAGTTGCTGTGGGTGTTGAGTAATCTACGGGAGGAAATTCAGGGTCTGTGCCATACCCGGATTTTTTTTGGGAGGAAGTGATATCGCCTTCACTAAGGCGGTTTGTAATGTCTTCTTTTTTACATGCTGCAAACAGCAGGATAAAAACAAAAACCAGGATGGATGATCTTTTCATATGCAGGCAAACTTTTCACAAAGTAATATCAGTTTTTCAATATATAATCAACCGGAACGCGAATGGCTTTAGGCCGGTAATGGTCGGGATAGCTTCTTCCATTGTCGCAATCGGGTAAACAATCGTGGTAACCGTTTATGCAATACGTTATCAGCAGTTCATTTTTTTCATTTATATATTCCGGATGTATTGCCGGTGTATAGAAAAATGGAATGTGTCCCTGCAGCGTATCATCAATCGTAAACACTTCTTTTGGTTTGGCATACGGGCCGGTCATATTTTCAGCAGCTATGGTAAATACCCTTTTACCCATATTGCAGGCTACGCTTAATTCGGTTGCAACAACTACGAATTGATTGCGAACCTTATCTACCTGAAAGGCAACGAGCGGAGCTTCCATTACACTTTTAATTTCATTTACATCATTCACCCAGTTGCTTCCATTCCAAAACTGCCAGGGAGCATTAGGCGCATCGGCAGGGAACCTCGCTACGTACAGGTGTGTATTAATGAACACGCCTTTGTTATCACCCTTTTGCCCAAACGCATAAACAAATTCGTCCTGCCTAACAAAACCGCAACCAAAATTTATGTTGTTGAAATTCTGAATGTCGCTGTATTGCACCACCTCCATTTCAGGATACTTAATTTTTGCCCAGTAATCAAAACCTGCGGGCCCAAAACCCCACATACCCGGACCGGTTTTCTGCAGGCTGTTGCTATACACATAGATCGTGTCTTTAAGCTGAATGCCCATGCCTGGCCAACTGAAAAATTTATTATCCTCCTTGTTTTTAAACAAACTGTTTGTGTGCTTTTCTCCATGCCCCACCATGGTTTTGGTATTGTGCCAGTCCCAGTCGTTTGGTGGCTGATGTAAAGCCGCGTTGCGCACCTGGAAAAGGCAGGGCAATGTATTGGTTACCGTATCCAGGTCATCTATATGGCTATCGCCCATTAACCATAAAACACTGCCATCTTCCAGGGGTACAGATAGAGCTCCATCGCTGGCAACCCAGCCATGTGTACGCTGGAAAAACTTGATTACCGTGCTGTCTTTATATGCCCCGCTTATTTGTTGGGCATTAAGGGTAATATTAAGAAAGATAATTAAAACTACAAGCATCACTTTCATATGTTTGCTTTTATTGCCTGAGCAAAAGATAGTACTATATTAAGTAACCATGGGGGTTACATGCCGCTATTACAGAAGAAAATTGGAGTAATTATAATTATGCCATTTGTTAACTCAAATTCTATTTTTTATTTTTCTATAAAATTTCCTCACCCACAACCTTCCTCCCATGGCAAAACGCATCTTCACCTTTCTTATTATCAACTTTGTTGCGCTGGGTATTGGCAGCGTACTAATGAATGATGGGCCTAAATCTGACTGGTATCAAAACCTTAACCATGCACCATGGACACCTCCGGGTGCGGCTTTTGGCATTATCTGGGCCGTTGTTATGATTTGCTTCGCGGTTTACATGGCAAAGGCCTATGAAGTTGTGCAAAATGAGAGTACGCTTACCTGGCTGTTTATAATTCAATGGATATTAAATGTTGGCTGGAACCCTGCCTTCTTTCACTACCAGCAAATCGCACTGGGACTTGTAATAATTATACTGTTAACCATTGTAGTTGGCTATATGTTTTTCCGATACATGCACTTTTTAAAATTATTTTCGTTACTACTGTTGCCTTACTTTTTATGGCTTCTGGTTGCCACTTCCCTTAACGTGTACATTTTAATGAATAATTAAATTTTTAGCATTTACCGTTTAAATAATACAAGGGAACAGCCTTTAAACTTTTATGTATATTAATCAAACGCCGGTTATAAAAGCCGATTCTTAAACCTAAATTATTTGCCATGAAAAAGTTCCTTGTAATGTATCATGCCACAGAGGAGGCTATGAAAGAAACAGAAAACACCAAACCAGAAGAAAGAAAAAAAAGCATGGACCAGTGGATGCAATGGGCGCAGAAATGTGGAAGCAACCTGGTAGACATGGGTTCGCCACTTCAAAGCGGACACTGTCTTAGTACAAATGGAAAGAGCTCTCAAAGCAAACAGCAGGTAGCAGGGTATTCTATTTTGCAGGCAGAAAATATAGAGGCTGCAAAAAAAATGCTTGACGGTCACCCGCATTTATCTTGGCATGATGGCTGCTCAATTGAAGTGCATGAATTTCTCCCGATGCCAGGTATGTAAATTTCTTCAGAACAAATTAAATAATAGTTGCGCCTAAACAGCATGGAATATCTAAAGGAATTTATTTATTCCATTGCTGTTCCAAAAGTTTAATAAAATATCCACCCACCACACTTCTTGCCTGAAATCCAACCTGCTCCCCTGTTGTGGTTTCGTGCCAGTCACTCAAAGGAACCCGCGTAGGTGTTTCTGTTGCATAATGATATACAGGATGAACAAAAGATTTGAAATCATTGATATCGTGGGCAAGGGTTGCCGTCCATAAAATCCAATCTGATTTTGTGTAGGTTTTTCTGCTGTCAAGTGGCAAACCAAATTTTTGTTGTTTGGTTAGATAATACGCAATCTTCTTTTGCATATACCTCGTCTGGGAAAAGGTGCAGGTCTAACAGTTTATCCCAAACGAGATTATATTTCTGGCTCCACGTATCTTTTGCATCAAAGGTGAGTGCATAATGGTCGCCATCAGCTGCAAGTGCCTCCCACTTCTTAGCCATTTCTTTTGCCATTTCATCATATTTCTCTGCCGTGCTTTTTTCTCCAAGCATCATTGCCATTTGAGCGTATGCACCCAACGCCACAATCGCTTTAACTGAAAGGTTTGCATTGCGTGCAAGATGGCCTGCAAAGTCATCTGTGCATAATTGATTGGCAGGGTCAAAGCCTTCGCTGGCAAGGTATTCAGCCCACGTGGTTATTGTTTTCCAATGTTGTTTTGCATAATTGGCGTTACCTTCTGCTTTAGCTATTGCTGCGGCTAGAATGATCATGTTTCCAGACTCTTCTACAGGCATGTCTTCGCCATAGGTTTGCCCTGTGGCAATTGGGTAAGTGCCCAGATCGTGAGCGGCAAAAGGCTTTGTCCATTTTCCACTTTCACTGTAATAGAAAATGCCATTAAGTAAGCCCTTAACGAGGTCAGGATTATACAACAGAAATAGAGGTGCAGATGGATAGGTTACATCAACTGTATGTATAGACCCGTTACTGAAATTTTCTTTTGATAAAAACAACAGGTCGCCCTGTGGGCTTAGCACAAGCTTATGTGCGGCGATAGCCTGCCTGTATGCCATAATACAAAGCCTGGCATACTCCTCCCCTCCTGCATGCATGGAATTTTGATACATATTTGAATCGAATAGAAAGCATTTATTCATGGTGGTTGAATATTCTGCATTTGCCTTTTGAAGCAATTCCCCAAAATCCTTATCACCATCCCTGTTCCAATAGGCATGTAATGGTGTGTTGAAATAATTAATGGATGAAATATCATCATACCCTAACATCATGTATTGCGACGAAATTTGATCACCTGCATTTTTAAATGACAAAACGGTACTTAATGAAAGACTTTTTCCCGTTACCGGTGATAATGCCGTTTTTAATGCACCCCAGGCTTCCGTTGATTTATCAAAGGGAATAATTCCCTGCTTTGCATCTACACTATTAGTGGCAACATAGAGATAACCCCAGTCGATCCGCACATTATCTCCTTTCTTTTGTAAAACGGGCTGCGCTGTAGTTCCAGCCTGTAAAACCTGTAAGCCATTCACCTTTACGGGTTTTGCAATCACCTCCTGGCTGGGTGTATTTACAGAAAGATTGCTGCTGGCATTTATCAATATTTCGGCATTATGTACCCTTTGATCATTCGATTTTACATCGAACGTAATGTATGATATGGGCCGCGAAAGCAGTTGCAGGTCATTCAGGAGTAATGGAGAAGTAAAAGTAACTGCAAGATCTACCTGACCACAGGAAAAATGATATTTTGTTTGTGTCGCTGTTACTATCAAGCCGGTTTGTATGGCCGCAGGAATTGCCTGTTGCATTTTTTCGGCGTCTGTAACCAGGCCTGCATCAAGCCATTGACCGCCGGCAGTGTTTTCAACATGTATTGCGAGTACATTATTTTTCTGCTTTAATAAATGCAATACGCTGTCTTCAAGTGAAATAATGTTGTAGCGGTTATCAGTCCATCCCTTTCTTTCGTAAACCAGTTTTCCATTCAGGTAAACATGCACATTGTCATCATGATCCATTTTTAAGTACAATTTTTTTAAACCGCTTTCTTTTAGATCAAATACCCTACGGGTGTACAGGTTATCCGAAGTCCATGCAGTGTTAGGAGCGCCGCCACCTTTATCGGCGCCAAATGGTGCAAGCCCGGTTTTCCAGTCACCATCGTCAAAGGCAGGTAGTGTCCATTCACCTGATGGTTTTGTTTCAGTATATTTTACCTGGTAGTTGTTAACATCAGCAGCCGGTAAAACATCTTTAAAAGATGCATCTTCACTTCCCATAAAACGATATGGTTTGCCATCTACTTTAATAAACCCTGTAAGTGAATGATTAACGCCAGTCCAGTGTTTCGTGGGAGCATTATATAAAGTATCATTGAATGACCAAATGCTGAAATACGGGTCGTGGGTAATTAATGGATAAGCCGGTGCTTTTGTAACCTGTGCCTGCAGGCTTACGATAAAAATCAATAGTGAAAAGCTGGCGATTATTTGTTTTTTCATTTTTATTACACGGTTGTAATTAAATATTTTTTCAATTACTTATTTCTTAGCAATGCATACGGAACACGAATGGCTTTGGGCCTGTAAATGTCCGGGTCCATTCTTCCTCCTTTGCAGGTATTTACACAATCGCCGTAACCATTAATATCATAAGTAATCAATAATTCATCACCCTCATTTCTGCATTGCGGGTGTGCATTTGGGGCATAAAAAAATGGAAGATGACCATCCAGTCTTTCCGGTATCTGGTAAAATTCTTTTCGGGGGGTAAACCTTTCAGTAGGGTTGTTACTCGTAGAAAAGTACAGGCGTTTGCCCTGGTCGCAGCCTACACTAAACTCGGTGCTTATGATCACATATTTATCCTTGTATTTAACAACAGCAGCGCCGCTTGATGCGCTCTCGCCCACCCGGCGCACATCTTTAATGTTTGTACTCCACCCCGTGCCTGCCCAAAAACGCCAGCGCGCATTGGGATCGTTAGCCGGGAAACGGGCAACATAAATATTATTATAGATAAATGTTTGCCGTGCACCGAAGGCATAAATATAACCGTCGCTTTCTTTTATAAAACCAATTCCAAAATTTATTCCATTAAAATTTTGAATTTCGCTGTATGCAGCTACCTGCATATTATTGGCTGTAACCTTTGCCCACACCGGGTTTCCATATTCTTCCCAACCCCATGTTCCAATGCCTTTTTTTCTGAACTGCGCATTGTAAACATACAGTGTATCGTTTCCTTCTGGCTGAAATCCGCAGCCTGGCCACAACCAGTAATCGTCGCTGGGATTGTTTTTAAAATAACTGCGGTTTCCGGGATACGGATTTCCGATCAATGTTCCCGTATTTTCCCAATGCCAGTTATTGGCACCGGGTTGAATCAATGCCGCGTTCCGCACTTGGAAATAGACAATACACTTTTTGTGTGTTTTCGAAATAATCATCAATGTGGCTGTCGCCCATGAACCATGCCACCCTTCCATCATTCATTAAGGTGCTGGCTGCGCCATCGCTGGCAATCCATCCTTTTGTGCGGCGAAAAAAATTCTCTGCATCCACATCTACATAAATAGCATCGACTGGAGAAAGCTTCCATATTTGCTCAAGTGATGGATCTTTTAAGCGACCCGTAACCTGTCCATTAATTTCGAGGGTTATCCATAAGCCATGGGCTTTGTTTTGGATTGAAAATGAAAATTCGTTTACCCTTTTTATTACCCATAGCTGGTTGTCGCTCGTGTCGTACCTGGATTGATATAAGGCGCTGCCATTAACCCCGTCGCTGGTAAGCACCCTGCCTGAGTATGCATTGCTAATTCTAAAAAAACCTTGTCCCGTATGAGCGAACCTCCACAGGTGAATGGCACTGTCTTTATCATAGTTTTTCAACTGGACAAAAACATTATTGTCCTGAGACGTGCTTGCAAGGGAAATAGCTTCACGGGTTTCGCCGACAGGAGATATTTTAAATGTACCTGATTCTGGTAGCCCCTTTTCTGCAAAACTTTCCTGAGAATTTGTAACAATTACATGATCTGGCTTATTACATGCAGAAAGAATAAGCAGGTAAACTAAAAAATTACACATGCAGGTTCTGTTGTAAAACATAAGCAAACAATTTTTTTAATGATGTGTTACTTTAATAATAAGACACCAAAATATTCGTGAACCCCTAAGGGTTATTTTTTAAAATTAAATTTTCTATTACAGGCAATCACAAATTGAGTAACCTATATTTTGCAGATCAATTTCTTACCTTGACGAACCATGGATACAACTACACTTGCTTTTCTGGTTACTGGGTCCATCGTTGCGATTATTTTGCTTACCTCTAAATGGAAGGCAAACGCTTTTCTTTCACTCTTCATCGTTTCCTTGTTGCTTGCTGTTCTTGCACTCCCCGGTAGGGATATTGTGCAAATTTTAAAGGAGGGCTTTGGAAACACCATGGCAGCTACAGGTTTCCTGATCATATTTGGATCGGTAATAGGCATTATACTCGATAAAACGGGCGCTGCTGTTATAATGGCAACATTTATTTTATCTAAAACAGGGCAAAAGCATGCTGCAGCTGCTCTTGGCACAACAGGGTTTGTTGCAGGCCTGACCATTTTTTGCGATTCAGGTTTTATTATTTTAAGCGGGCTTGCTAAATCTTTCAGTGCAAGCTCTAAAGTTTCCCTTGTAAGCATTGCCACCATATTAGGCAGCGCCTTATTTGCTGTGCATTGTCTTGTTCCTACACACCCGGGTGCACTTGCGGCTGCAGGAATTCTGCATGTGAATATCGGCAAGTTGGTGTTATTGGGAATTGTATTTGCAATTCCCGGTGCACTGGCTGCATATTTCTGTATAAAATTAATCACTAAAGGAAAAAATTTCCCGCCGGCTGAGGTGGATGAAGCATTGGTTGAAGATAAACACAAGCCACCTGTTTTACTTTGCTTTTTACCCGTAATTCTACCCCTAGTGCTTATAGGAATTGGCGCCATGTTCCAGGCATTTATTATAAATAACCCTGGTGCATGGGTAAGCGGTTTTCTGTTTCTTGGGCAACCTGTGATCGCCTTATTTACTGGGGTAATTTCTGCACTCTTTTTATTGAGGCAAAAAAGCATTCAACTATTAATGACGTTTTTGAAAAGGCTTTAACTAAAGCAGGACCTATATTAATTGTAACAGCGGCCGGGGGTATGTTCGGAATGGTTATAAAGGAAACCGGCATGGGTGCATCCGCGGCTAATGCAGTAAGTATCACAGGGCTGGGACTTGCGATCCCATTTATAATTTCCTTTATTTTAAAAACCGCACAGGGTTCATCAACTGTAGCAATTATCACTGCTGCATCTATAATAGCACCCATGCTACCAGCCCTGGGCCTTGGGTCTGAACAGGGTAAATTATTTTCGCTGCTTGCATTGGGCGCCGGCAGCATGATGATCTCGCATGCAAATGATTCTTATTTCTGGGTAATTACCCGTTTTTCCGGCATTAGTATGAACAGTACCTTACGCGTATTTTCTACAGCTACCTTAGTGATGGGGATTACGGTTTTTATTTGTTTGTATATTGTTTGGTTGATGGTTTCTTAAATTACACTTATTAAAAAACATTTAAACGCGGTGGAAATAAGTAATTGCACATTTGAAGATAAGGAAGAGATATTCAGGCTGTATGCCCTCGCGTCTGCTTTTCAGCAATCAAAAAAAACAGTGGTTGTCTGGCCCGTGTTTTCACAGGAAATGGTGGATAAGGAAATTGATGAAAACCGAGCAGTGGAAACTTGTAATTAATGGGCAAATTGCTTGTGTTTGGGCGACAACTTTTGAAGACGAACAAATTTGGGAAGAAAAAAATGCTGATGCCGCAGTGTACATTCACCGCATAGCAACAAACCCTTTATTCAGGGGAAGAAATTTTGTTTCAATCATCGTTCATTGGGCAAAAAAATATGCCCGAAATGAAGGAAAAGATTTTGTTCGACTTGATACCATAGGGAACAATATCCGGCTCATAGACCATTACATAAAATCAGGATTTAATTATCTTGGCATGTTTCCCTTAAAAAATACGAACGGGCTTCCCGAACATTATAAATATGATGATGCATGCCTTTTTGAAATTAAAGTATAGGTCCTATTTAAGAAGTAAATGGAATTCATTATTGCCGTACTTTTAAAATTCATTTTCTACATCAACAATTTCCAATTTTAAACCATCACTGCGAATGAAACAGATTCTTCCCGCATTTATGCTTTGTCTATCTTTTTCTGCATTATTTGCACAACCTCCCCGACTGGTTGTACGTGGTGATGATATGGGTTATACACATTCCGGTAATGTTGCGCTGCTTAAGTCTTTCACCGATGGAATTGAGCAGTCTATAGAAGTGATCGTCCCTTCACCATGGTTTCCAGAAGCAGTATAGAATGATAAAAGCCAATGCAGGTATAGATATTGGCATTCACCTGGCACTTGACAAGTGAATGGGAAAATATTAAATGGCGCCCCCTTACAGATTGCCCAAGCCTAAAAGATAGCAATGGCTATTTTTTACCCATGGTTTTCCCGAACCCAAATTACCCAGGGCAATCTATTTCAGAAAAAAAATGGAACATTGATGATGTTGAAAAAGAATTCAGGGCACAGATCGAACTTGCTTTAAAATTATTGCCGGGAGTAAGTCACATATCCGGACACATGGGTTGTACCTTTTTAAATGATGATGTGAAACATTTATCTGATAAGCTCGCAAGAGAATACGGAATTTCTAATGAAAGTGATAAATACCCTGTTCTTTTTGGGTTTGGACCAACAGCAAAAACAGCCGAAGAAAGAATTGAAGTATTTATAGAGATTTTAAGTAAACTTGAGAATGGAAAAACATACATTTTTCTGGATCATCCCGGAATAAATAACGATGAGTTGAAGGCAGTGTATCATATCGGTTACGAAAATGTTTCGGAAGACAGGCAGGCTGTAACAGATGTTTTCACCAGCGAAAAAGTAAAAAGTTACATCAAAGAAAAAGGCATTCAACTGATCAGTTATAAAAATTTAGACTAAATCTTCTTGTTAATAATTTTTCCTTACACTAAAATCAAAACAAATGAAAACTGTAAAACTTCTTTCACTCCTTTTAATTTCCTGTTCCCTGCTTTTTTTGGGATGTGATAACGATGAACATGAAGAAAATGATGATATACCGGTGGCCTCTGCCCACAACAACCACACTTTCGACCTTGGCAGTGCCAAAACCGCGATTGAAGTCGCTAATACAAAATTTGAACAAGCTTTAAGTAACGGCGATTCTGCCGCCCTTGCCAGTATGTATACGTCAGATGCTAAAATGATGGGTAATGGCATGGAGGCAGTGGTTGGCCGCGAAAAAATACAATCAGCAATTGACGGCATGATCCGTTCTGGTGTGGCAAGTGTTAAATTAACAACAACCGATGTTTGGGGCTGCGAAGACATGGTCGCTGAAGAAGGCACCCTTGTAATAAATGGAAAAGGTGGTAAGCAACTGGATAAAGGCAAATACATAGTTCTCTGGAAGATGGAAGATGGGCAATGGAAATTATTTAGAGATGTGTTTAACTCAGATATTCCCGGTCATTAAACTATAATTTTTTTATTGAAGAACCACGCATGTAAGCGTGGTTTTTTAATTTAATAATGCCAGGGTTTATTATGATCAATAAAAAGTTCAGAATAACTAACTTGCTTCAATAATTTTTTTATGAAAAGTTATGATACCATGGTAGAAGCGCTGGCAGACTTGAAGCAACAGGGATACACGACAGATTTTAACCTTGCCTTCGATAAAATAAAATGTAGCGAGACAGGTTTATGCCTCTCTCCAAACCAGTTTGAGATAATTGATCACGTTCGTTTTGAAGGTGAATCTAACCCCTCCGATGAATCAGTGATTTATGTGGTTGAATCTAAAGAAGGTTCTATGAAAGGAACGATTGTTAGTGCATACGGCATGTACAGCGAACCAATAGCAGAAGAAATGATCCAAAAATTAGCCGTAAGCAATGCCTGAAAAAAAGCTGATCACCAAAAAAATCTGGATGCTTTCTTTTGTTAGCCTGTTAACCGATATGGCGAGTGAAATGCTGTACCCGGTTATGCCGCTTTACCTTAAAGAAATTGGTTTTACCATAGCCGGTATTGGTATACTTGAAGGTCTCGCAGAAGCCATTGCAGGTTTAAGTAAAGGGTACTTCGGCACATGGAGCGATCATGTAGGTAAACGTGTTCCATTTATAAAATGGGGATACGCACTTAGCGCCATCAGCAAACCATTGATGGCGATTTTTATAAATCCCTGGCAAATATTTCTTGCGCGTGCAATTGACAGAACAGGGAAAGGCATTCGTACTGCGCCACGCGATGCATTGCTGGCATCAGAAGCCACTAATGAAACCCTGGGAAGGGTATTCGGTTTGCATCGCGCCATGGATACTTTAGGCGCCGCTATCGGGCCGGGTCTTGCACTTGCATTTCTGTTCTTTTTTCCACAGCAATACCGCACTTTATTTTTACTCGCTTTTATTCCGGGTGTTGCAGCCGTTCTCCTTACCCTTTGGCTTAAAGAAAAACCTGCACCGGTTAAACCAGAAAAAAAATTCCCATCCTTTAAGGCCTTTTACACGTACTGGGTTGCATCAACAACTGATTATAAAAAATTAACGGGTGCATTACTGGTATTTGCCCTTTTCAACAGCTCGGATATATTTCTTTTACTGCGCATGAAAGAAAGCGGCATGGATGATGTTTTATTACTGAGCATTTACATTATTTACAATGCCATTTTTGCCCTGCTAGCCTTTCCTGCAGGAATGCTTGCAGACAGGTTGGGGTATAAGAAAGTTATGGTTACCGGCTTCCTAATCTTTGCGCTTGTTTATGCCGGTATGAGCGTGGCAACAAATGTTTTTGCCTTTGCAGGGTTAATGATTTTATATGGATTATACGCTGCAGCTACCGAGGGGGTTGCCCGCGCATGGATAACCCGGATAGTAAATAAGGAGGATACCGCAAAAGCCATCGGAACATACACCGGGTTTCAAAGCATCATGGCCTTACTGGCAAGCACCATTGCGGGTTTAATATGGTATAACTTCGGATCGATGTATGCTTTAATTTCATCGGCGGTTATGTCAATTATAATAGCTTTATTTCTTCACACAAAAACACGATTACCATGATGCACCGCAGAAAGTTGCTGCAACTGGGTTCTTTAGGCATGGGCACATTCCTTTCAGGTAAAATACATGCTACTAAAAACTTTTCTATTGCTAACAGCCGCCCAATGGTAATTTCTACGTGGGATGCAGGCATTAATGCAAACAAAGCGGCATGGGAAATTTTGCGGAAGAAAGGTTCTGCACTCGATGCAGTTGAGGCAGGTGTTATGGTAACAGAATCTGAAATTGTTTGCTGCGTTGGCCTGGGTGCATTTCCCGACAGAGACGGGTATGTCACGCTGGATGCATGTATAATGAACGAAAAAGGTGAATGTGGCAGTGTGGCTTTTCTGCAAAGAATTAAGCATCCCATTTCCGTTGCACGAAGGGTAATGGAAAGAACTCCGCATGTAATGCTTGTAGGTGAAGGCGCGCAGCAATTTGCCCTTCAACAGGGTTTTCAGCTCGAGCCAAATAACCTAAGCGAAAGTGCTAAGAAAGCTTATGATGAATGGCTTCAAAAATCAAATTATAAAGCCGGAAGTATTAATCATGATACGATTGGAATGTTGGCAATAGATGCTGCAGGCAATTTAAGCGGAAGCTGCACCACCAGCGGTATGGCATTTAAAATGCATGGACGTGTTGGCGATTCTCCGATCATTGGTGCAGGGTTGTATGTTGACAACGAGGTGGGTGCTGCAGTTGCAACAGGGGTGGGTGAAGAAGTGATAAAAATTTGCGGAAGTCATTTGGTGGTCCAGTATATGGAGCATGGAATTTCTCCGCAGGATGCGTGCAAAAAAGCAGTAGAAAAAATCATCAGCCGCAATACAAAAGAAAAAATAAAAGATACACAGGTGGCATTTGTTGCACTTAATAAAAAAGGCGAATACGGCGCATACAGTGTGCAGAATGGTTTCGATTATGCCTTATGCTATAGTGATGATAATAACAAACTCTTTAAAGCTGATCATTCACTTACTTTTTAGAGGTTTTTCTATTATAAATCATGACGCGAATACTTGAAATAGCCGTGTTTAATATGCAGGCAGCTTTGGAAGCGTGCCACAGCGGGCGCAGACCGGCTGGAACTGTGTGAGAATGTGGCTGATGGTGGCACAACACCATCATACGGTACACTTATACAGGTAAGAAAAAAGGTATCAATACCTATATTTCCAATCATTCGCCCGCGGGGAGGTGATTTCGTTTATAATGAAGATGAATGGGAGGCAATATTGCACGATGTAATGCTGGTAAAGCAACTGGGATTTGAAGGAATTGTAAGCGGCGGACTATTGCCCGATGGAAATATTGATATAACCAATACCCAACGCCTTGTTGACGCAGCCTACCCCATGGATGTTACATTTCACCGCGCCTTCGACCGTTGTAGAAATCCTGTTGAAGGTTTGGAAGATATTATTTCGTGCGGATGCAACCGCATACTTACGAGCGGGCAAAAACCCACTGCAATTGAAGGATTAGATCTGATAAAAAAACTGGTTGAACTTGCGGATGACCGGATTATAATTTTACCCGGGAGTGGTGTAAGAAGTGATAACATTAGTCAGTTAGCATCAGAAACAGGCGCGTTAGAAATGCATTCATCCGCAAAGGTGATGACCCCTTCTCCGCATTTTAATAAACCCGAAATGGCAGAACAATTAAAAAATATTTCAGTTGATACAAACGAAATAAAAAGGATGAAAAAAGTATTGCAATCGGTCGAATAATTCAATGTTGCAGCGGTCTTCGTTTTATCATTCCGCCACGCGTATCTTTAACACTATTCATAACAACAAAGGCATGGGGATCTATTTTTTCGAGCTCTGCATTTAGTTTACTTATTTCGAGCCTGGTTAAAACGGTGTAAACAATATCTATGTCAACAGTCTCTCCGCTTTTGCCATGTCCCCGTCTTCCGCGGTAAACCGTAACGCCCCTGCCCATTACCTCGACGATCATTTTTCGTATCTCCTCGTTATGCACGGAAATTATGGTGATGCCCGTATATTCTTCAATGCCTTCAATAACAAAATCAACGGTGCGGGAAGCAGCCAGGTAGGTGATCATAGAGTATAAAGCGGTCTCAATAGAAAGCAAGGTTGCTGCTGCAGAAAAAATGAAAATATTTACAATGATGATCACATCACCAATGGTAACACTTAATTTTTTGCTTAAATAAATGGCAAGCACTTCGGTGCCATCGATTACCGCGCCACCCCTGATGGAAAGCCCGATACCTGCACCAAGAAAGAAACCTCCAAAAATGGCTACAAGTAATTTATCGTGGGTTATGCTGGGAAAATGAACGGTAGCCAAAACGATTGCAAGAAGTGCAATAGCAATAGCCGTTTTAACAGCAAATTGTTTGCTTAAAATATGATACCCCAGAATAAGAAAAGGGATATTTATGATCACTAACAGTATGGAAAGCTTTAATGGTGTAATCTCTGCCAGTAACAAAGCAATACCTGTTGCGCCACCATCAATAAAACTGTTGGGCAGAAGAAATCCTTCCAGTCCGAATGCCGCAGAAGCAACACCGAGTATAATTAAAAAAGCATCCCGTATTAAGGTTGAAACGGTGATCCGGAAACGGCGAAAATCTTTGGCCATCTGGAATGATGTGGCAATGCGTTGTGCCTCACCATCTCCTTCCCTGGGTTTGTAAAAAGTGCGCGCAATTATTTTTGATATATACCGCATGCAGTTTGCTTGTTACCTGCAAAATAATTAATTAAAGCAGTAAAGCAATGCGGGTATATTGTACCCTTATTCATTGCCAATAGCTGTAACCCAATGCCGGCAAGGGTTGCAGGCGTTGAAGTGTGCGACGCAACATAAGCTTAATAGGTGCAAATTTGCCTGGCTAATACAAAACCCTAACCTTAATAGTTTCTTTTACGTGGCGCAACAATTCATGCGCCCGGGATGACAATCGCTTGTCTACATCTAAAACCACGTAGCCAATTTCGTCATTTGTTTTTAAATACTGCGCAAGAATGTTGATGTTGTTATTTGATAATTGCGTGTTGATCCCGCTCAATACTCCGGGCACATTCTTATGAATATGCAGAATACGGTGCGCACCTTCTACCGGTGGCAAACTTAATGATGGAACGGTATGCGAGCCATTGCTAATGCCACGCTCCAGGTATTGAAACAGCTTTGCACTTACATCTTCTGCAATATTCTGTTGTGCTTCCTGTGTGCTGCCACCAATATGCGGAGTAAGAATAACGTTGGGTAAATTTTGTAAAGGTGTGGAAAAGGGATCGCCATTCTTCTCAGGCTCTGAAGGAAAAACATCAATCGCTGCACCGCCAATATGTCCCGATTTTATGCCCTCTGCCAGTGCATTTAAATCGATGACATTACCACGGGCATAATTTATTATTAATGCGCCTTTCTTACATAATTTAAGGTTTGCCCTGCTCATTAAATTCTTTGATTGGGGCGTGTCTGGCACATGAAATGACACAATATCTGCCTTACCTAACAATTCTTTTAAATGGCGGCTGCCTGTGGCGTTGCCCAATGGCAATTTCGTTTCTGTATCATAAAAAAGCACCTTCATGCCAAGAGCTTCTGCAAGCACACTAACCTGCGAACCGATGTTGCCATACCCTATAATGCCCAGGGTCTTACCGCGCAGTTCGTAGCTGCCTTCTGCCTGCTTCAACCAAATGCCATTGTGTGCGGCAATGGTTTTATCGGGAATGCGCCTGATGAGCATTATGCACAAACCAATCACTAGTTCTGCAACGCTTCTAGTATTGCTGTAGGGTGCATTAAATACCGCAATGCCATTGCAGGTAGCAGCAGCAATATTAACCTGGTTAATACCAATGCAAAATGCCCCGATCGCCTGCAGCTTTTTAGCGGCAGCTAAAACTTTGGGCGTAATTTCTGTCTTACTTCGTATGCCGAGAAGGTGAACTTCTTTGATCTTTTTTATCAGCTGGGCCTCATCCAAAGCGCCAGTAACTTTTTCAACATTTACATAGCCATTGCTTTGAAAATAATTGACAGCTTTATCGCTGATATTTTCAAGTAAAAGGATTTTTATTTTTTCTTTAGGATAACTTGTTTCCCTTGTCATTTTTTCGGAGGTTGCTTTTTGAGTGATCGGGTAACAATATTAAGCATGATATGCTGAATGCGTTGTTCCCGTGCTAAAAACAAAAATCTCCCCACAGCAATGCCGGGAGAGATCTTTGAAAAGAGATAATAAAAAACTATTTCTTCGCGTAACGCTTTTTAAACTTGTCAATACGTCCGGCAGTATCTACAAGAACATTTTTACCAGTATAAAAAGGATGCGAGGTATTAGAAATTTCAAGTTTTATCAACGGATATTCGTTTCCATCTTCCCATTGAACGGTATCTTTTGAAGCGGCTGATGAACGGCTGATGAAGCTGTTACCATTACTCATATCTTTGAAAACTACCAGCCTGTAATTTTTAGGATGAATGTCCTGTTTCATATCTTAATTTTTAAAGAGCGGCAAAGTTAATTATTTAGGCTATACCGTGCAAATGTAAAATCTTAAACTATAAACAATTTATTAAGGATTTTTAAAACAGATAAAATAATCTATAAAAATATATAATAAGTCTTCCAACTTCAAGCCAATCAGGTAGTTAGGATTTTAAGAAAGACAAAGTAAATATTGGTTTTAAATTAGAAATATTAGAAAAACTCTAGACAAAATAAATTAATGACTGACAATAAATTCCTAATGGAGGGCATTACTTCGGTTTCAATGCATGCGGCTGATACCAATTTTCCCGAATCATCACACCTCTCTCCCATCTATGCAACCTCAACTTTTACCTTTGATTCCGCCCACCAGGGTATGCAGCGTTTTGCAGGAAAAGAAGAGGGATACATTTACAGCCGTTGGGGAAATCCAACGTTTACCGTAGCCGAACAAACCATTGCCGCCCTCGAGGCGTTTAATATAAAAGATGAGCAAGGCAATCCATTACAGTTAAAAGCTTTGCTGCATGCAAGCGGCCAGGCTGCCCTAACAACCCTTTTCATGAGCAACCTAAAAACAGGTGACAAAGTTCTCTCCCATTTTTCTTTGTATGGAGGCACGCATGAGTTAATGCATAAAGTACTTGCTCAAAGTGGAATAACCCCGGTGATTGCTGATTTGCGAAACCTGAATGTGGCGGAAGATATTTTGAAGAAAGATTCCTCTATTAAAATGGTGCATATTGAAACACCCGCGAATCCTACCATACAATGCGTGGATATTGAGGCCATCACGACCCTTGCTAGACAATATGGTTTGATAGTTTCGGTGGATAATACATTTGCCACACCATACCTGCAACAGCCATACAAATACGGTGTTGATTTTGTAATGCATTCCACCACTAAATTTTTAAACGGGCATGGATCAGCAATTGGCGGCGTATTGATAGGCAAAGACATCAACTTTATGGAAACCAAATGCCATAGCTGGCATAAACTGCTTGGAGGCAACAGCAACCCTTTTGATGCGTACCTGCTTACGCAGGGTATTAAAACCCTGGAAATAAGAATGGACAGGCATTGCACCAATGCTGCGGCGGTAGCGGGCTTTCTTGAAAAACACGACGCTGTGAAAAAAGTAAACTATACTGGTTTGATTTCCCACCCTGATTATGCCATTGCAAAAAAACAAATGCGGCACCCGGGCGCCATGATCAGTTTTGAATTAAAGGGCGGATTGGAAGCGGGAAAAAAGTTTATTGACAACCTGCAAATGTGTGTACGCGCAGTTTCGCTTGGAACGGTGGATACGCTCATTTCTCATCCTGCCACTATGACGCATTACGGTGTTGCCAAAGAATTGCGTGAAAAATATGGAATTACGGATGGACTTATAAGAATGAGCACAGGCATTGAAAACATTGAAGATATATTGAACGACCTCGATGGTTCGTTGAAAGCTGCCAGGTCTTAATGTTATAAAAGCTGGTGAACAAATTGCAACACATTTTCATCTGATTTCATCCAATGTATGGATGTATCCTTTTTAAACCAGGTTAACTGCCGCTTGGCATAATGCCTTGTATTTTGTTTTATATTTTCAACGGCAATATGGCGCGGTATCTTATGGTCAAAATATTCGAACAGCTCTTTATAGCCCACTGTTTGCAGGGCATTCAAATGCCGGTGGGGCAATAATGTTTCAACTTCTTCCACTAATCCATCCTCCATCATTTCATCAACCCGTTCATCAATATTATAATGCAAATGATCTCTTGAAATATCAATGCCAATCTTTACTATACTGAAAGGCCGGGTAACATTTTCCTTCTTCCTGAAAGACAATATAGATAGCCCTGTGGAAGTAATAACTTCAAGGGCGCGCATTAAGCGCCGGGGGTTTTGTTGTTCTGCCTGTTCCCAGAATGCGGGATCAGTTTCTTTAACCTCGTTCTGCAACCATGCTAAGCCGTTCTCCCAATAATCATCATGTATGGTTTTCCTTATTTTATCATCCACATCCGGCACTTCATCAAGCCCTTCAGAAAAGGCTTTAATGTATAAGCCAGTGCCACCTGCCATAACAACAACATCTTGTTTTTCGAATTCTTGAGCCGCTGCATTCAATGCGTATTTTTCAAAAACACCGGCAGTCACTTTATCTGAGATTGAATGTGTGTTTATAAAATAATGCGGCACTGCAATAAGTTGCTGGTACGTAGGTTTCGCAACCCCAATGTTCAGTTCCCTGAAGCATTGCCTGCTGTCCGCAGAAATAACTGAGGTATTAAAATGTTTGGCCAGTTGTAAGCTTAGCGAAGTTTTTCCCGAGGCTGTGGGTCCGGTTATTATAATTACAGTTTTCTTCATGTATTCACCCGCAAAAATTTTTTTATTGGGGAAGCACATAATTCACCACATCTTCTGTAGTGATCGTTTTACCTGATAATATTACAAGTCTTTCTACCACGTTTCGTAACTCGCGAATGTTGCCCGTCCAGTAGTGTTTCTGCAAACTTTCCATGGCTTTTTTATCAATGATCTTTGGTGCCTGCCCGTACTCCTCAGCAATGTCCTGCAAAAACCTTTCGACCAGCAGTGGAATATCTTCTTTGCGTTCGTTAAGCGATGGAACATGTATCATTATAACACTTAACCTGTGATACAAATCGAGCCGGAATAATTTTTCTTCCACTTCTTTTAGCAGGTCTTTATTGGTGGCGGCAATTACGCGCACATCTACATTCATTTCCTTATCGCCCCCTACCCTTGTTATTTTTCCCTCTTGCAAGGCACGTAAAACCTTTGCCTGTGCACTAAGGCTCATGTCGCCTATTTCATCTAAAAAAAGTGTTCCGCCATTTGCCTGTTCAAACTTTCCAATACGTTGTTTTATGGCTGAAGTAAATGATCCTTTTTCATGACCAAACAATTCGCTTTCTATCAGCTCTGATGGTATAGCCGCGCAATTCACTTCGATCAATGGATGTTCGCAGCGGTTGCTTTTTTCGTGAATCCATTTTGCTACAAGTTCTTTACCTACACCATTTTCACCGGTAATCAATACACGTGCATCGGTGGGTGCCACTTTTTCAATTGTTTCCTGAATGCGTTTCATTACATCACTTTCACCGGTCATTTCCTGCACCTTCCTGACCCTTCGCTTTAATGTTTTGGTTTCTTTAGTGAGGGTGTTTATATCCAGCGCATTTCTTATAGTGATTAGCAGCCTGTTGAGATCAGGGGGTTTTGACACGTAATCGAACGCGCCTTTTTTTACCGCATCAACCGCGGTTTCAATATTGCCATGCCCGCTGATCATTATTATTGGCACTTCAGGGTTTTCGTTTGTAGCCTTGCCGAGAAATTCTATGCCATCCATTTTTGGCATCTTTATGTCGCACAGCACTACATCGCAGGTGTGCTTGCAAAAAAGCTTCCACCCTTCTTCTCCATCAGCAGCTTCAATTATTTTATACCCTTCGTACGAAAGAATTTCGCCGAGGGTTTTCCGTATTGCTTTTTCATCGTCAATGATCAGTATTTCAGCCATAGCACAAATATAGAGGGGTTTTCAAAGATTTCGTCAGTAGGCAATCCTTAACTAAAAGGTGAGGGCAACACCTGCCTGGTAGTTTCTTTTTGCAGCGGGATTGAAATACCTGCCCCCAAAAGCATTGATGTCGTTGCCCAGGCTGTATGATTGATTAAGTAAATTGTCTATAAAAAAGAAAGTATGCAGACCCACATCTTTTAACTGGTGACGGTAGCCTAATTTAAACTGCACCAATTGGTAAGCATCTGCAACCACGGTGTTTCCATCATTCAGCGGAATGGAAGAAATGGATTGAAAAGAAATGTTTGAATAAACATTATACCTGGTATTTACATCCATCGCAGCATTAAACATATTTTTCGGAACACCCGTTATGCGGTTGCCTGAATAATCAGTGCTGCCGATAATGTAATTTGAAAAAGTGTAAGGCTGGTAACTATAACCATTGCTAACGTCAAAAGTTTTTATAAATCCGGAATTCTTTTTTATCAAATGCGCTTTAGTCCACAACTCCACGCCGTGTTGCTTTGTACCGCCTGCATTGGTAAAGAATTCTGCACCGGTATTGTCGGTGCGGCGAACAATGGCATTTTTTATATTAAAAAAATATGTTGCTGCATCAAATTCGAAGCGACCATTAAAAAGAAAACCTTTGAGCCCTGCCTCAAAGTTGTAACCATACTCAGGTTGCAGGTCGTAAAACTTTCCTGTTGACGGGCGTATCTCGGAAAGTGTTGGCGGTGAAAAACCTTTGGCAGCAATAGTATATACAGAAACGGTTGGCGTTATAGCATATAAGATGCTTACCCTGGGCGCTACGGTTGGTTTTGGAGACTGCGTAGTGAAACCATTTTCTGTTTCTGACAGGCGAGCATATTTCACCTGCTGGTGGTTTACACTTATGCCGGCCTGCACGCTAATTTTGTTAACTGGGCTTAATAATATTTGAGAGAAATAAAAATATTGCGTAGCAAATATTTCATCTTTAAACTGAAGCGTATCGGGCCTGCCGCCGAGATTTCCAAAATTGGAAATCTCAGATTTGTTGCGCAGCCATTCAAAGCCATTTAACCATTGAAATTTTATGGCACTTGCCGCAGGTTTAAAACCTATTGTGGTTCTGCCACCCAAATTAAATTCATCCCTGAACTCATAGTTTGTTATGAATGGATTTTCAAAACCGGTATGACTTAACACTACACTCGTGGTATTAAAAAAGTTTTTTCCAAGTAGTGTATTGAAAGTAAAACCTGCAAAAACTGTTTTGTTATAGACCGCTGTTTTTTGTTGTACCGCGCCGGGTAAACTTGTAGTGGGTTGCCGCGCAAGTGTAGGCAGCGAATCCATTTGGGCTTGTGTTAGTCCGCCGGGAATTTCGTACTGCAGATCTGTATAAAAAAGCAATGCTGATAAAGAAGCTTTATCATTCAACAGAAGCTTTGCATTCCATTGCAGTGCATCCCTTCGCATGGCGCTTTGCTGCCTGTACCCATCGCTTTGCTGGTGCGACTGGCTTAATGAGGATGAGAACTTACCTTCTGTATATTGCCAGTTGATGTTTTCTTTGAGCGTATTATACGAGCCATAAGAAACACCTGCATTAAATAAGCTGTAATCACCTTTAATTGTGGTGTTGGATTGCAGTAACACCGCGCCACCCGTGTTTGATCCATATAAACTTCCTGCAGGCCCTTTAATGATTTCTATTGATTGTAGCTGTTCCACATCCAGCAGGTTTAAATAGGTGTTTCCCCCGGCATCTGTTAGAGGAATATCGTTGTAGTACACTTTTACATTGCGCACACCAAAAGGCGAACGCAATAAACTTCCCCTGATGGAAAGCCTGTAACTGCCGGGGCTGCGTTCTTCCATACGCACTCCGCTTACCATATTGAGTGCAGGCACAAGTGAAGTATTACCAAACCGTTGCAATGCTGCTTTATATAAAAATGCAACAGCTACTGGTGCATCTTTCCATTTTGTGTATGTAGAAAAAGCAGTAACTGTTACCTGTTGTAATGATGCGGTATCTGCATTTATTAAAGAGTCTTTTTGAGCCTTAACCTGTACTGCAAATAAAAAACAAAACAGCCCAAGGCTGCAGCGTTTGCAGGTGACGAACGGAATGCGACGCAACGAAAGCATAATAGTAGTAATGCAGTTTGATTAAAAATAAAAACCCAATGTAAAGTAGATTATACATTGGGTTCTAAGGAAAACTAAACGTCAAAACATAAATTATTTTTTTTGGTACATCACCTCTTTTACCAGCTTTACCGTTTGGGCAACCGTTGGCAGGTAACCTTCTACAAGTGTTGGCGCATAATGCATTGGCGCATCGGCGCTAGTTAAGCGGCGAACCGGTGCATCCAGGTAATCGAAACCTTCTTTCTGAATGCGGTATGCCACTTCTGAAGAAACCGAACACATGGGCCATTGCTCTTCTACAATCACCAGGCGGTTGGTTTTTTTTACACTTTCTAATATGGTCTGCCAGTCAAGCGGGCGAATACTGCGCAGGTCAATCACCTCGGCGCTGATGCCTTCTTTTTCCAGTTCTGCAGCAGCAGTCATCGCTACCTTCATCACTTTATTATAGGACACAATGGTTACATCACGACCCTGTTTCTTAATATCTGCCTTACCAATGGGAATGTAATATTCTTCTTCAGGCACATCGCTTTTATCGCCATAACTCACTTCACTTTCCATAAAAATTACGGGATCTTCTTCGTAGCGAATGGCTTGTTTCAGCAATCCTTTGGCATCGTAGCCATTAGAAGGCGACACCACTTTAAGCCCGGGAATATTGGCAAAATAACTTTCGAATGCGGTAGAGTGCTGTGCACCTAATTGCCCGGCAGAACCACCTGGTCCACGAAAAACAATAGGACAGGTAATTTGTCCGCCACTCATTGCCAGCATTTTAGAAGCGGTATTTAAAATTTGATCTAAAGCCAGAACGGCAAAGTTCCAGGTCATATATTCAACTATGGGGCGTAAACCATTTTGTGCAGCACCTACACCCACCGCGGTAAAACCGAGTTCAGAAATAGGGGTATCGATCACGCGCTTGGGACCGAATTCCGCCAGCATTCCCTGGCTCACTTTATAAGCACCATTATATTCTGCAACCTCTTCACCCATCAGAAAAACGCGGTCATCACTTCTCATTTCTTCGTTCATGGCTTCACGTAAAGCCTCGCGGTAAGCAATTAATCGCGGCATAGTAGCATTAAATTTTTGAAGCGCAAAAATATGGCTATTGGGGTTATAAGCAAAGGAGTATTCTAATGAAAGTAAATAAGGCCGTTCATGTAATGGTATTTCTTTTTTCTACCGGCATTTGTTAATTATAGCATCGCCTGTTGCGTCGCACACTTGTACTGACGAACCGTTATGCAGCTATACCCAGATTTATCCAGAATTATGGTGCTCCATGCCGCTGTAACTCAAATCAGGATTATATTGCGTTACACTTTGGTGAACATGCGGAACATTTTTTCAACGGTACTCAATAGAATATCACTAATAACCATTACCGCATGTATTATTTGTATGCTTTGGGTCGGGCATGTTTCAGCACAATGCGCTAATCCTGTTTCGACATTTCCTTACAAAGAAGATTTTGAAAACAGCAATGGCAACTGGGTCACCGGCGGTGTTTTGAATGACTGGGCATGGGGCAAACCTTCCAAACCGGTTATCAACAACGCGGGCAGCGGCACCAAATGCTGGATAACAGGCGGACTTAACAACAGCAATTATAACGATGGAGAATTTGCATGGGTGCAAAGTCCCTGTTTTGATTTCTCTAACCTTACCTATCCCTACATCAGTTTCATGGTTTTTTGGGAAACAGAAGGTATTTACGACGGGGCCACCCTGCAATATTCCATTGATGGTGGAAGCAATTGGACATCTGCAAATTATGGGCAACAGGATTGCCTGAATACCAACTGGTTTAATACCAGCAGCATAAAATATATTTCAAACAACAGCGGATGGTCTGGTAACATTCAAACCAACACGGGCAATTGTGTTTCCGGTAATGGATCCGGAGGTTGGGTTAATGCACAGGCAACACTACCGGCTCTCGCTTTTGAACGACAGGTGTTTTTCCGTTTTTTATTTGGCGCGGGCACGCAATGCAATAATTATGATGGCTTTGCTTTCGACGACATTTCCATTGGTGAAGCGCCGGGCAATAATGCAAACTTTACATTTGATTGCAATGCAGACAACAGCATTAATTTTTATAATCAGTCCACCCTGTGCCCTACCAAATTTTTATGGGATTTTGACGACCCTGCATCAGGCGCCGCAAACACCTCAACGTTAGAAAACCCGGTGCATGTTTTTTCAGGGTTTGGGGCTTATATGGTGAAGTTAACGGTAAGCAGTAATAATAATGCACCTTCAACTGTTTCCTATAAAGTAAATGTGCTGGCATTAAAAGATGCAGGCAACACTAACCCTACCTGCAGCAACACCGCGGATGGATCTGCCACCGTAAAAGCACAGGGAGGATATGGATATCAATACAGCTGGAACACCAATCCTGAACAAACAACAGCCACAGCGACCAACCTTACAGAAGGAACATATACGGTTACAGTTAATGCGCCCAACAGTTGCACGGTTACAAAAGATTTTACTTTAGTGGCGCCACTACCTATCAACATCACAATCGCTACGCAGGATGCTGCATGTAATAATAACAACGGTCAGGTTTCAGCTTCAGCAACGGGTGGCAATGCACCGTATACTTATACCTGGCAAACGGGTGAAAACACATCTACAATAACCGGGTTACATAGCGGTACATACAATGTTACCGTTACCGACATGAATGGTTGCTCCAATACAGGCAGCGCTATTGTGCAGGATATTAATACACTTGGCGTATCGCTGGGTAAAGACACTTCCCTATGCCCGGGTACATCCTTTGTTTTAAAACCCGGAAATTATGTTAGTTACGCCTGGCAGGATTATTCTACTACACCTACCTATACCGTAACTCAGGAAGGCACTTATTATGTAACTGTTACGGATGCACAAAACTGCACAGCATCAGATACGATAGTTGTAAAAAATGAATGCAACGAAATTGAATTTCCCACAGCGTTTACACCCAATGGCGATGGCCGCAACGACCTGTTTGGGCCGCTCGGTTCACTGCCATTAATATCATCCTATAAACTCATCGTATATAACCGGTGGGGACAAATAGCCTATACCTCAACAGACCCGTTTAAAAAGTGGAACGGTCTCGTAAACGGCAAGCTTGAAACCGGCACGTATGTTTGGTTTGCGCGTTACAACTACCGCGATATAAAGGGTATTTTGAAGAAGGGTACGGTGACTGTGGTGAGGTAGAGAGAGCACTTCAGGGAAAAGATTTTACTCATTTTCCCTCTCAAAAAATTCCCCGTCAAACCCTCGAATCCTCAACTTTTTTTCTTATATTTAATAAGTGAAAGTGCAATCAAAATTTTGACATATTTAAGATTTTAAAAACCTTTAATTACAAATATTTAATTGCTCGGTTTGAAATAAATAAGTGTAAATTTTGTAGCATGAAACAGAATATAAACACAAATATTTGCAGTTTTATACCATAGGCAGATAATACTGATTATTACCGGTTTAATCTCCAGTATTCTTGTAGAATCTACCGTAAAAGACGCCATGTTCAGGGACTATTCAGCGGTTGTACTTTAAGACTGTATTGCCGAACCAATTGGGAATCATTTGCCCGGTACACTTAAACATTTTATTAAATGGAACTATACTTTGATGGTTATTGCCCCGAAAGCCTGCTAAATGGCGAACAGGTTGAAATGAGATTAAATGAAGATGACTTTTGGGAGAGTGAAAAAACCGGGCTGCAAATGACTGTCTTTCCGCCCTACGCAACCATTCTCCGATGGCGGGGCCAGAAAAAGTTCAGGCAATCTTCAGACACTGCATCCAACACTTATGTGGGTCTTTTTATAACCATGGCCAACCACGATGAAGGCAAAGAAATTTTTCCTGATGAAGAAAATATTATCACCGATAAATTAGAACTCGAATTTTACATTGATGAAATTTATGCAACAAAGGAAGATTTTGATGCAGCGAAATTTAATGCCAGCGACCCGGTATTTGACAAACAGGAAGAATATTTAAGATCTATATCAACAGAAGATTTAAATAAACTTGTTCAACTGTTTTACACTTTAAAATCTGAGGACAGCCGTATAAATGTTAAGAACAGTGATGTGTTTAAAAAACTGCATTCCATGGTGTATAATTTAAAGCTGATTTTTAGCTTCGACTGGATGGCATGGCATAAAGGATGGAAGAATATTAACGATACAACCTTCGATTATTCAAAAAGTTCTTTACTGGAACTTTCCATGTATTTAACTGCTATTTTTAGAAACGATCGCTTCACCGATATATCCATCGAATATTATTTTAAGAATGGTACGCTGGAAAAAATATTCAATAACCTGGTTTAATTTTTTGTAATTATATGTGATGGCCAAAAGTTTATCATTATTAATGTTATGACGGAGCTATATGTTTAAATACAGGAAATTTTATTATAATTTATCTCTCAAATTATTTTCTCAATGAGAAAAATTATTGTTCTGTCAATGATTTCCTTAGATGGAGTTATGCAGGCACCGGGCGGGCCTGAAGAAGATACATCAGGCGATTTTATATATGGCGGCTGGGTGGCACCCTACTCTGATGATGTTACCGGCACAATCATGCAAAAGCTTATGGAACCTGCAGATTACCTGCTGGGCAGGAAAACGTTTGAAATTTGGGCTGACTATTGGCCACACCATGATAATGTATGGCCAGGCATTAATAAAGGAACCAAATATGTATTGTCTACAACCGTAAAACAATCCGGTTGGAAGAACTCGGTATTTCTTGAAAGCATCACAGAAATTGAAAAGCTTAAAGAGTCTGATGGTGCTGACCTGCAGGTATGGGGCAGCAGTAAACTTATTCAGTCCCTGCTTAAAAATGATCTGGTGGATGAACTTTGGCTAAAAATGCACCCCCTTATTCTTGGTAAAGGAAAAAAACTTTTTGGCAATGATGCCATGCCCGCAGCCTTTACATTATCGGAAAGTACAGTTACAACGACCGGAGTAATTATAACGAATTATAAACGTGCGGGAAATGTTATTACCGGAACCATTGGAGCTTAAAATTTTTTGCGCACAATGAATAACACGATGTACATAGCCCGCCTCATCGATCCCTAAGCAATTATCAGAATACCATTAATATGGGAAGGTTTACAATGAGCCTGAAAAATGGTTGCCTGTAAAAATTCACCGGTGTTACATTTTCTCCAGTTTCAAAATTTACAATTTCGTTGCAGAATCATGTTGCAGCTTTGCATACGAATGTTTCAAAAAAAATATAGGAACCATGGTATTAAAATTTTTTCTATCCCTTTGTTTATCATCATTCTTTACCACCGTTTCTTTTGCTCAAACTTCCAGTGTTACCATTTCGGGATTAATTATAAACAAGGTTGATAAAACTGCCATGCCTTTTGTAAATATCATTCTGAAAACGGAAAAGGACAGTGCCTTTGTTACAGGTACCGTAAGCAATGAAGAAGGTCGGTTTACGTTAAGCAATATAAAATCGGGAATCTATATTTTACAGTTTTCATATACTGGGTATGATTTACAATCACAATCAGTTTTGGTTGGTTCACTTAGCACCTACCTGGATGTTGGTACAATAGAGTTACAGCAGGATCTCAAAACAATTGCAGGAAGTGGTAGTTAATTCCACACAGGATGACGTGCAGCAATAAGATGGATAAAAAAACCTATTCAGTTGCTGCAAACATCAGCCAAAGTGGTGGCTCTGTTTTGCAGGCATTGAAAAATTTACCGGGCGTTACCACCAGCCAGGAGGGTAAGGTGGAACTTGAGAGGCAGTGATAAGGTTGCTGTTTTAATTGATGGAAAACAAACGGCATTAACAGGCTTTGGCAGCCAGACGGGATTGGATAATATTCCTGCATCAGCTATAGAACGAATTGAAATTATTAATAATCCATCTGCCAAATATGATGCAAATGGCAATGCCGGTATCATTAATATTATCTACAAAAAAAATAAGCAGCAAGGTTTTAATGGGAAAATTGGTTTTACAACAGGTGTAGGTGCCTTGTGGCAGAAAAAAGAAAATCTACCAACTATTCGCCCGCAATATCAGGCCACGCCAAAAATCAATCCTTCACTTTCTTTAAATTATCGGAAAAATAAAATCAACACCTTTTTACAGGCAGATTGGTTATATACTGAAACACTTAATAAAAATGAATTTGTAACCAGAAATATTTGATGATGGTAACAATCATTAACCAACAAACTAAAAGAAACAGGAACACCCATTTTGTTACTACCAAAGCAGGAATTGACTGGAATATGAACAGTCAGCAATATGCTAACAGTTTCCGGCTTGTTTGGTATTGAAAAAATCATTGACCGTGGCGATGAGCCTTTCTTTAATAAAGATTATTCTGAACAGCCTTCGTCTTTGGCAGTTTTTAGAAGATGAACTAAAAACTACTGCTGTTGCATCTGCAGGCTACCAGCATAAATTTAAACAGGCAGGTCATTTACTAAATATAGGATTCAATTACACCTTTCACCGGGAAGATGAGAAATATAATTTTGTAAATATATTGCCCACTTATACCGGTTTAGATTCTTTTAAACTGTTATCTGATGAACACGTTGCTGATTTTAATATTGATTATGTTAAGCCTCTGAAACATGGAAG
>CAWDYB010000004.1:0-5530 GCA_963806425.1 uncultured Bacteroidota bacterium
ATTTTTGCGCAAACTAAATGCTGTTACATGAAAGTAGTCATTTTTGCCGGTGGTTTAGGTACACGCATTTCTGAAGAAACGGATGTGCGGCCAAAACCAATGGTTGAGATTGGCGGTAAACCAGTGTTATGGCACATAATGAAAATTTACAGCCATTTTGGTTTTAACGATTTTATTATTTGCCTGGGTTATAAAGGCTACCTGATAAAAGAGTATTTCAGCAATTACTTTTTGCATAATTCAGATATAACAATAGATGTTGCACGTAACAGTATGGAAGTACATGGCAGTAATAGCGAACAGTTTAAGGTTACCCTTGTTGAAACCGGCGCTTCAACTAAAACGGCCGGACGCTTAAAAAAAGTACAGAAATATATTGGTGATGATGATTTCATGCTTAACGTATGGCGATGGAGTTGCTGATGTCGACATCAATAGTTTGCTTTCTCACCACCGGGCAAATAATAAAATTGCTACAGTTACCGCGATTCAGCTGGGATCGAGATTCGGAGGAATGGATGTGGCGCCCGATGGCAAAGTGGTTGCCTTCAGAGAAAAGGCAAAGGATGAAAATAAGTGGATCAACGGAGGGTTTTTTGTTTTAAGTTCACGTGTTTAATTACCTGCAGGGCGATATGGATGATATGATGTGGGAAGATGAGCCGCTTGAAAAACTTACTGCAGACAATCAGCTTACCGCATACAAACACCAGGGTTTTTGGAAATGTATGGATGCGCTGCGCGATAAAATTGAATTGGAACAATTATGGCAAAACAACGACGCAAAATGGAAAGTCTGGTAACACAACTGGCTAATCATTTACCAGGATAAAAAGGTTTTTATAACAGGGCACACAGGTTTTAAAGGCGCCTGGCTTACTGCATTTTTACAAATATTGGGGGCCGAAGTTGTGGGGTATGCTTTACCACCCGATGATGGCAGAGCTTTATATCATAAAATACCAGAACAACACACAAGCATTTTGGCTAGATATTTTAGATAAAGAAAAACTGTGCCATTCAATTAAAGATCATCAGCCTGATTATGTTTTTCATTTAGCGGCCCAGGCATTGGTTAGAAAGGCTTACCAATTCCCGACAGAAACGTTCGATGTAAATGTTTCAGGAACAGCCAATATTTTACATGCCTTAAGAACCATTAAACATACGTGCTCGGTTGTTGTTATAACCACCGACAAAGTATACGAAAACAGGGAAATAGATATTTTATATAAAGAAAACGACAGGCTGGGGGGCTATGACCCCTACAGTGGCAGTAAAGCCTGCGCAGAAATTGTAGTAGACAGTTTTAGAAATTCATTTTATAATCTGTCAAAAATCGGTACACACCAAATCGCTATATCCAGCGCACGTGCGGGGAATGTAATAGGCGGTGGTGACTGGAATACAGACAGACTTATGCCCGATATAATACAGGCTTTACAAAACAGCCGTTCAATTAATATTAGAAACCCATATTCAGTTCGCCCTGGCAACATGTGCTGGAACCTCTTGCAGGGTATTTACTCCTGGGTGCACAATTGCAGCAAAACCCACATGCTTTTTCAAAACCATTTAATTTCGGACCGAAAAAAGATGATCATCTTACTGTGAAAGAAGTTGTTGAACTTGCTATTAAATGTGGGGTAGCGGGGAATGGGCAAATGTATTTGATGACAACGCGCCCCATGAGGCAGCCCTTTTAAAATTAGATATATCACGCGCAATGTCTGAGTTAAATTGGCGTCCGAAATTTGACGCTTCCACATCGGTTAGTGGGCTGTAAACTGGTATAGGCAACCTGCAGAAAACCAGGCTGTATATACACTTCAGCAAATAAATGATTACATGCATTTATGAAGTTTATTAAAACGCATATAGACGGATGTTTCATAATACAACCTGTTATTCACGAGGACAGCAGGGGATGGTTTACGAGAATTTTTTGTGCCGGAGAATTCAGTGAGATGGGTATTCATAAACCATGGGTACAAATTAATCACTCATTCACAAGAACCAAAGGCACCATCAGGGGAATGCATTTTCAGTTAGCCCCTCATGAAGAGGTAAAATTAATCCGATGTATTTCTGGCGCTGTTCGGGATGTGGTAGTTGATCTTCGCAAAGATTCTGCTACATTTTTGCAGTATTTTTCTGAAGAAATTTCAGCAGAAAATAAATTAATGATATGTATTCCCGAAGGCTGTGCGCATGGTTTTCAATCCCTGGAAAACGATACACAGCTTATTTATCATCATTCAAATTATTATGTACCCGGGGCAGAAGGCGGTTTACATTACAATGACCCACTTTTGCAAATCTCTTGGCCGTTACCTGTATCGGTGGTTTCTGATAGAGATTTAAACCATCCTTTTTTGCAACCTAATTTTAAAGGAATTTAATATGCAATGCAGATTTTGTGATACACATGTAGAACATGTTTTTATTGATCTTGGAAATTCGCCGCCATCTAATTCTTTTCTTAATGCGACACAATTGAATGAGCCGGAAGTGTTTTATCCCCTGAAAGTTTATACCTGCCCAAATTGTTTCCTTGTGCAGGTTGAGGAGTATAAAAAATCGGGTGATATTTTTAATAGTACGTATGCTTATTTTTCTTCTTACTCAACAAGCTGGTTGCAACATGCAAGTAACTATGTAGATAAAATGGTTGACCGTTTTAAACTTAACCATAACAGCAGGGTGGTGGAGGTTGCATCTAACGACGGTTACCTGTTACAATATTTTTTACAAAAAAATATTCCTGTGCTCGGTGTAGAACCAACAAAAAATACAGCCGAGGCAGCACAGGCAAAAGGCATAGAATCGATTGTTGATTTCTTTGGCGTTCGCCTGGCAAATCAACTCGCTGCAAAAAAAATCTGGGTGCCGATCTTTTACTGGGAAATAATGTATTAGCCCATGTGCCTGATATAAATGACTTTGTTGCAGGATTAAAAATCTTGCTTAAACCATCAGGCATAATAACTATGGAATTTCCACATTTGCTGCAACTGGTTGAAAACAGGCAGTTTGATACTATATACCATGAGCATTTTTCTTATTTGTCTTTAATTACGGTTCAACAAATTTTCTCCACACATGGTTTAAAAATATTTGATGTAGAAGAGCTTTCTACTCATGGCGGTTCGCTCCGCATTTTTGCCACACATGCGGATAATCAAAATATCTATTTCAAATAATGTTGATATTTTGCTTAATAAAAGAAAGGCAAAAAGGAATGAACACTATGCCTTTTTACCAGGGCTTTAAAAAGAAAGTTGAATCGGTAAAAACTAGTTTGCTTCGATTTGTTTTGAATAGAAAAAAGCCAGGGTAAAAGTATAGCTGCTTATGGCGCTGCTGCCAAAGGCAACACCTTATTAAATTACTGCGGCATAAGAAATGATTTTATTGATTTTGTTATTGATGCTAATCCCTATAAACAAAACAAATTTTTACCTGCAAGCCATATACCTGTTTTAAATGAAGAACATTTAAAAAAAGCTCAGCCTGATTTTGTTGTAATACTTCCCTGGAATCTTAAAGAAGAGATCATGCAACAATTGCATTATATAAGACAGTGGAATGGAAAGTTCGTTATACCTGTACCTGAACTTCAAATAATTCTATAATGAAAGTACTTGTAACAGGCGCCACAGGTTTTATAGGTAATTATGTTGTAAAGGAATTATTGAAAAAAGGTGCATCTGTTATAACTTCCTCAACATCAAAACATAAAGCAGAAAGTTTTCCCTGGTTTAATAGGGTAATTCATATTCCCTTTAATTTAAGTGATGATGTAAGAGAAACTGATCTTCATAAATTTTTTCATTCGCCGGAGGTATTGATTCATTTAGCCTGGCAGGGATTGCCAGATTATAGATCATCATTACACATAGACGATTATTTACCGGCACATACTGTTTTCTTAAAAAACCTTGTTTTAAACGGGTTGAAAAATGTAACGGTTACCGGCACCTGCCTTGAATATGGTTTGCAGGAAGGACGTCTTTCCGAAGATCTTATTCCAAAACCTACAACAGCCTATGCCATTGCTAAAAACCAATTAAGACAGGCTTTGGTTAACCTTCAGCAGCAAATAAATTTTAACCTTACATGGGTTCGCCTGTTTTACATGTATGGGGCGGGGCAAAATCCCAAATCGTTATTTTCGCAGTTAGAAAAGGCTATTGAAGAAGGTTCAACACAATTTAACATGAGCATGGGCGACCAGTTGCGTGATTACCTTGCTGTAGAAAAAGTTGCTGAGCATATAGTAACATTGGCTTTGCAAAAAAAAAATTCAGGCATTATAAATTGTTGCAGCGGTGTGCCGGTATCCATTTTGCAAATGGTCCAGGAATTTTTACAGAAAAAAAATGCATACATCAGTTTAAATAAGGGGTACTACCCATATCCCGATTATGAACCAAAAAACTTCTGGGGAGATAATAATAAATTAAAGCAAAATTCAAATTATGAATGATCCTATACAGGATTTTATTAATGAAAGAAACGATCGCATTTCTAACTATGAAAAAAATGAAGACCTAAAGCTTGCAGCAAAGGCCTTCAACACCGCTTCTAACAGCGCTAAATATTCATACAATTTTTCCTGGATGGGCGGCCCATTATTCAATATCCGCAGGATATGGTTGCAATGCAGGAAATAATTTGGAACATTCAACCCGATTTAATTATAGAAACGGGTATTGCCCATGGGGGCTCGCTAATATTTTATGCTTCTATATTAGAGCTCATTGGCAAAGGAGAAATTTTGGGAATTGATATTGATATAAGAGCCCACAACCGCGCTGCAATTGAAGCCCACCCAATGTTCAAAAGAATAAAAATGATACAAGGGTCTGCAACAAGCGAAGAGACTATAAAAGAAGTAAAAAAATATGCAGATAACAAGAAGACAATAATTGTATGCCTTGACTCAAACCACACACATGATCATGTAAAAAAAGAGTTAGAATTATATGCACCATTTGTTACAAACGATTCCTACCTCGTAGTATTTGATACCATTGTAGAAGAATTGCCTGCAGATTATTTTCAGGAAAAAAGACCCTGGGGAATTGGCAATAACCCAATGACCGCGGTAAAAGAATTTATTGAGACACATCCTGAATTTATGATAGATAATGCATTGATAATAAACTGCAGATCAGTGTTGCCCCAAAAGGTTATTTAAAGAGAATTACATAATAATTTTTTTCATGAAGAAAACTTGCCATCATCTCTCTTAATAAGTTTTTGTTTTTCTACGTATAAGAGGGGAGCAATACTAAAAAGTACTTTAGAGAGTATAAAGCGTCAAACGTATGGTAACTATGAAGTGATAGTATGTGATAATGACCCCGAAGGCAGCGGCAAGGAGGTTTGTTGACTCAATGAAGGATGGTCGGTTTAAATATTTTAATAATGGAAGAAACCTGGGTATGAAGCCGAGCTTTAATAAGAGTCTGGAGCGGTCATCAGGAGAGTACATTGTAATGATTGCTGACGATGATCCAGTGTA
>CAWDYB010000005.1:0-53774 GCA_963806425.1 uncultured Bacteroidota bacterium
ACACTTCTAGTTTTTTAATGCTGCGCATGGTGCAAGTGTTGATACGGTTTCAACCTACAGTGCATCCATGCACAAAAACATTAAAGCAGTAATTATTAAACCTTCGTTTTATGATAAAGAAAAAAAATTTCCTGTAATATATTTGTTGCATGGTTATAGCGGCGACTATGCATCGTGGATAAGCAAAGTGCCCCGGCCTTAAACAATTATCAGTACGCCGACAGCGTAATTATTGTTTGCCCCGATGGCGGTTTTTCAAGCTGGTATGTTGATAGTCCGGTAGACACATCATCTTATTACGAAACCTATATTGCAAAAGAACTTGTTGCTTATATTGACGGGCATTATAAAACCATGGCCGATAGAAAGGTCCGCGGAATAACCGGGTTAAGCATGGGTGGGCACGGTGCCTTGTACCTCGCGTTTAAGCACCAGGATGTTTTTGGAACTGCAGGTAGCATGAGTGGTGGTGTTGATCTTCGTCCATATCCAAACAATTGGGGTATGAACAATTTGCTAGGAACCTTTGCAGAACATCCACAAAACTGGGAAAACAATTCCGTTATTAATCTTACTCATCTTTTAACCCCTAATTTTCTTTCAATTATTATCGATTGCGGAACAGATGATTTCTTTTATAAAGTAAATGTTGCGCTTCATGAAAAGCTTTTGTATATGGGCATTCCACATGATTTTATTTCCCGCCCGGGGGGACATACATGGGATTACTGGGCAAATGCTATAAACTACCATGTATTGTTTATGAAAAACTACTTTGATTCATCCAAAAAATAGTGGTTTCACTACCCTAGTTTAAATAAATAAAACTGTTTATGAAAAAAATTTTGTTTTTCTTTTTAATGATGTGCTGTATTTCACAGGCATTTGCCAATCTTACACAAAGCCATTGGAGATGGCGTAACAATAACGGAACAGAAACTTCTGCCACCTGGAAAACAGCACAGGACTCACCTATATCTGTCAACGATAAAGAACCATTTAGGTTGAGAATGGAAATTTATAATGGCTTGCAGGAAACGAAACCATTCGATCATAATTTATTATATGCCACATCTGTAAATGGTCCATGGTATGTTATTTCTAATGCTACTTCATTACAGGCTTTTGTTTTTGCAGCCGACAATAATTTTATAAGGGATGGAGAACCCACAACAAAGCAACTAACTGCAACCAAAGGAAGTTTTTCACCCGGCAGTATAATAACTGGTCAAACTACGGTAAATAACGACAGCCTTCTACCTGGCGCACAGTCGGTGAATATGAATGGAATATTAAAGCAACTGCAAATGCGCAACCACTTACAGTGTATTATTTTAAAGCAGCAAGCGGAGATGTCGAAGGCACGCCACCTCACATAAAAACAGGCACTAATTTCTCTGCAAAACCTGAGTATATAAAAAACGGAAGTTTTGAAAACGATCTTGTTAACTGGACCGGCATTTCTGATAATGGAAGTATTGCAACATTTAATACTATTACCTCAGACTATCATTTTGGTAAAAAAGCTATGGAAATAGTGGTGACTGATAAAGGGGTTACCAATTCGGTAAAGCTTGCTTACAAACAGCAAAAAGTACCGCGGGGAAACTACATTCTCAGATTTTGGGCCCTTGCAAACAGGCGCGATGCACTGATGAATATAAATCTTTTGTCACCCGACGGAGACAATACCTGCGCTTTTAAAATTTATAACCGTTTTGACAATACGCAGCATCAATGGCAGATGTATCAATATGCCTTTGAGGTTACGAAAAGCCCTGTTACGCTTGAATTTCGTTTCAATTCAAACACTACTTATTTTTTGGATGATGTAGAGGTAATTGCGTTTAACGATAAGGTGCATGATGTTCGTTCACAGTTTAACTGGCAGTACAACCAGAATGGCTATGGGTGGCTATCGGGGGATAACGATAATTCAGTTTTGTTACCTGATGGCAGTGTTGCATGGATATTCAGCGATTCTTTTCTTGGAATACCAGATCCGCATTCAAATATTATTGGCAGTGCACCGATTATAAATAATGTGATCGTTCATGAAAAAGACGATCAGTACCGAACCATTTATAAAGGCACCCAATCTAATCCACAGGCATTGTTCAGCCCGGGCAATGGAAATGTTTTCTGGAACAGTGGGGGAGTGGTTGAAAATAATAAACTGAATGTGTTGTTGCTTGAAATTTCCGGTTTGGACTTTGCCCGGAATGTTTATGTAGGCACACTTTCATTACCCGACCTTTCGATTGAATCTAAAGTGCTTTCAAGTTATCACGGTGTGCATCCTCCAAACACAATTTTCCAGGATGGAGGTTATAATTACATGTACATCGGTGAGCGTGCGGGAACCTTTGAAAATTATACCCAGGTTGCACGGGTACCCGCCGGAACTTTATATTCTGCATCCACTCTGTGGGAATTTTATTCGAACAGCAATACATGGAGCACAGATTACACCCAGGCAAAAAGAATAGTTGCTGGGGTTGAGGCAGGAACTGTTGTAAAAATCGGGGAGAATAATTATGCTATGTCCGGTGTTCCAAATTTAAGCAATGAGATCGCTGTATGGTTTGCACAATCACCGGTTGGGCCTTGGATTAATAAAACGGTGATTAGCTACATACCCGTTGAAGAAGGCATACTGCCCTATTTTGGGCATATAGATGCAGGCAGTGGCAAAAATGGGGTGTATACTTTTTCTTATTCGGTGTATCCTTTTTCAGGATATGTACCACAGCAGTTGTCTGATAAAGGGTCTTACATTCCTTATTATGTTAAAGCAAATTTGCTGCAGCTTTCACCCTTCACAAACAGCCGTTCAACATCTTATGATACAATTTCGAAAACCAGTATAAACATTGGCAGCCAGGCTTCATTAATGGTGCAGCCTAACCCGGTTGTTGGCGATATTTATTTTTCATTAAACAATTACAGCGGTCAAAAAATTAATGTGGTTTTATCTGATCTTAAAGGAATGGTCTTACACCAGCAGAATATTGATATCATAAATGAAAATGGCATGTATAAATTAAACATGAATACAAAACCAAAACCCGGCAGTTATTACCTTACTGTAAGTGATTCGAAGGAAAAATTAGGAGCGATGGTGATAATTCAATAAAATGCGCCTCCGAAGCTTCCAAAGTTTGGATTTTGTGAAAATTATAAGAAGTGAATTTTAATTATTGCTCAGTTTGTCTCAGGTGTTAGCCTAATTATCATATCGGGCTTGTTTAATAATACATACAGGGCGCCCTCCGCCTTGTTTTTATTTCTCTAACTCTTCCAAAATCTTTTAAAATAATTTCCTGGTCTACCACCTGATTATCTTCAATTATTAATCTTCTTATTTCTTCAAAGGCGAGTGCTCCAATGAACAAGTTGTTTTTCCATTTTGAAAATAGCTGACTGTTACAAAATTCTGCAGGGCAAACGGCAATGGAAGGGGTCCACTGCACAACAGGCTGTTCCATCCCTTCGTACATTATATTTTCTGTTACTAATTCCCCGTTGTAATCAATGCCATAAGAAATTACAGGCGCATCCATAATTCGCGCCTTTCTTTAAAATATTTAATTCATCACCTCCTCTTGGTCCATGATCAGTTGCCCAAATTTTTCCGGTTACAGAATCCTGCGCTATTCCCTGCACATTTCTATTGCCATAAGTAAAGATGGCCGGCAATGCACCCGGTGTATGAACAAATGGATTGTCTGAAGGTACGGATCCGTCAGGGTGTATTCGATATACTTTTCCGGTGGCCCGGCTTAAATCCTGCGAAGCATCTGCATTACCCATATCGCCAATAGAAAAATATAAATACCCTTCCTTATCAAATAAAAAACGGGAACCCCAGCGATTACCTTCTACTTCCAGCAAACTGTCATCAACCTCGAACAAAGACTGTTCTTCTACCCATGCATGATCATTTATCTTACCCCGTATAATTGCAGTCATGGATGGTGCATTTTTTTCCTCTTTGTTTCCCTTTGCTTTACTGTAGGCTAAATAAATCCATCCATTTTCTTTGTACTGGGGATCTAATGCAATATCCATAAATCCGCCTGTTGAACTTTTGGTATGTGTAACCGGCAGCCCGGTTATTTGTACAGTGTCAAGTAGATCATTTATCAACCAGTGCAGGTTCCCATTTCTTGCTGAAACCAAAGCCTGCTGCGCATTTACGAATTCAATTCCCCATGGCGTGTTTATCCCGGAATGAAACAAGCTTCTCTATTTTTAGGTTATAATCTTTCGTAGTAATATGGGAAGGTAATTCCGATTTTATTTTTGAAGGTTTACCCTGCGAACCTTTAATATAATCCACAAGTGCCGCTATCTGTTCGTCTTTTAAAATACCACTCCATCCGTTCATGTCGGTATTGGGAATACCGGTTTTTATTGTGTGAAATATTTGCTGCTTTTCAGCGCCATATTTCCATTCAGATTTTAGAAGTGCAGTTGCTGAATTTCCCTGCAGGTCTGCGCCATGGCAGCCTCCGCAATAAGTTTTATAAACTATTTCTACCTGTTGTGCGCAAACACACCATTGCATAGTAATAAAAAAAATAAGGCAAAATATGATTATTGCTTTCATCTTTTATGATTTATTAATGCATTATAAACCATCTGTAGAGAAGTTCAAAAACTATTGAAGTCGAAAAATAATTATTACTGGTTTACCACCTCTACTACCCAGGTCTCATATTTCTTTTTAAGTCGCTGAACAATTTCAGGATTTTTGGCTGCAACATTTATTTGTTCTGCACTGTCCACTGCCATATTCACCAGCATCAGGTTGTCATCATTTAATTCATGTTTATTTGCTTCAGCAGGGCTGTGCAATAACTTCCAATCGCCATCGCGAACAGCCCATTGGGGGTTTTCTTTCGTACCTAAACATTTCCAGAAAAAATAGGGATGGGTACTATTTACTGAATTTGATTGAATGATATTAACCATGCTTTTTCCGTCAATTTTCCGGGCGGGAAGTGGTATGTTACAGTACTCTGCCAGGGTGGGAAACCAGTCAAGATTTGAAACAAATTGATCTCGAACAGCATTTTGAGGAATGTGGCCCGGCCAGCTTATAAAAGCCGGAATTCGAATACCACCTTCAAAAAGACTTTGTTTGGAGCCACGGTAGGGTCCTGACGAACCCCCGCCTCCAAAGCCCCGGTCTTCGGTTGAATGTCCCTGGTCTGACTGAAAAACAACTATAGTATTTTCAGCTAAGCCAAGTTGCTGCACCTTCTTTAAAAGCGCGCCAATTTTATCATCCATAGTAGAAATAAAAGCTGCATAAATTTTACGTGGCATAGGCAAATTTTCATAATAATCAAGCCATTTTGTTTCAGGCTGCAAAGGATAATGCGGCGTACTTATAGCATAATATAAAAAGAATGGGTTGTTTTTATTTTCTTCCAGAAATTTATCCGATTCACTATTCATCAGGTCCGGAAAAAATTTGCCCCATTCATATACCTCGTTACCATTACGCCAGAGGTCATGTTTATTTGGACCGCCCCAATAATAGTAATGCGAATAGTTGTCAATACACCCACCCATAAAACCAAATGAATAATCGAAACCCTGTTTGTTGGGCATGGTTTCTTCAGAATATCCCATATGCCATTTGCCAATATGCCCGGTTGCATATCCAGCAGATTTAAATAGTTCTGCCAGAGTAAACTGGCTTCCCGGCATGCCGCCAGCCCCCGGCAGGTTTCCTGCATTGCCTTCAAGTCCTGCACGTTGCGGGTATCTGCCTGTGAGCAGGGATGCCCGGGAAGGCGAACAAATGGAGGAAGAGGCATAAAATTGTGTAAACCTTGTTCCGCTGCGTGCAAGACTATCCATGTTGGGCGTAACCAAATCTTTTGATCCATATATATTTAGGTCTGCATATCCCTGGTCGTCGGTATATATTATAATTACGTTAGGATGTTTAGGTTTTATTATTTTACCCGGGGCAGTTTGTGCATATATAGAAAAAGTAAACATGGTGATGATTAGTGAAACAAATATTACGTGAGTTTTAATCATACTGTGGTTTTTGTAAAGAAAATTAAATTATCCATACATCTCCGCTTAACGTATAAAAAATCATATAAATGAAAGATTATAGTAATCATCTGTTGTTTTTTATTAATTGTTTATCTGATAAAAAACTAGCGCATAAACGGAAAAGTAGAGGTATTGAGTCATTGGCGTTACAATAATCACAAGCATAAGTTTTTAATATGTCACCATTTTATCTTTTTCTTCAAAAAAAAGCTGTAATTTTTTTTCTAAGTACATTTTGCTTAGCCAATTTTAACTTATGTGGCCAGCGTTTAAGTGATTATATTAATACTATTCGGGGCAGTAATAACAAAAGAGGAGATTATTCTCGTGGCAACACTATTCCCTTAACTACATTGCCTCAGGGTTTTACTTACTGGACACCCATAACTGACGCAAAAGATAAAAGCTGGATATATCAATACAATCATTCCACCATACAGGGGTTTGGAGCATCACATATGCCTAGTCCCTGGATAAATGATTATGCAAGCTTTAATATAATGCCGGAGATCGGGCCCTTGCAGGTTTCCGATAAAGCAAGAGAGACCACTTTTTCTCACAAGAACGAAATAGGCAAAGCACATTATTACAGGGTTAAGTTAGATAATAATATAGTAGCAGAAATTGTACCTACTGCACATTCCAGCATGATGCGTTTTACTTTCCCTGAAAGTAATGATGCACATTTATTGTTTGATACAAAAAATCAAAACACAGGATCTATAAAAATTGATAGAAGGATTAATGCAGCAAGCGGTTATGTTTATGATCCCAACCTTTCATGGTTTCAAACAATTCCAAATATTTATTTTTATATCACTTGTAATAAACCTTTAAAATCTTTCGGATATCCTGCTGGGGCAGGCGTTTGTGCGAATGTTGATTTTAATACAACTGCTAATGAGGAGGTTGTTATTAAAATAGGAACATCCTACATAAGTGTTGAGCAGGCGAAAGCAAACCTCGAAGCAGAAGTAGGCGACAAAAGTTTCGAAACATTAAAAGAGGAAAGTGCCACGGTGTGGGATAAACTTTTAGAGAAAATAACTATTAATGGTGGTACAACCGAACAAAAAGTTACATTTTATTCCTGTATGTATCGCTCATACGCTTATCCCACTTCCTTTTGGGAAATGGTGAATGGCACACCTAAATACTTCAGCCCTTCTGACGGTCAAATTCATTATGGAAAATTCTACACTAATAATGGTTTCTGGGATACGTACAAAGCTGCATGGCCATTATACAACTTGCTCACACCAAATCTATCAGGCGAAATGCTGAATGGATTTCTTGATTTTTACAAGACCGCCGGGGTAATATCACGCTGGTTCGGACCCGGACTCAATGGGGCTATGTTAGGTTCGCACTCGGATATAATGTTTGCAGATGCATATGTAAAAGGTATAAGAAATTTTGATTACACAACGGCGTACGAAACAATGCTCAAACATTCCACAACAACCCAGGGCCCACCATTAACCGGTAGAAATGATAACGCGCATGCAATGTATGATGGTTATACGGCAATGGATAATGTAGATGCAGCAGCTTCATGGACATTAGAGAATTCCATTTGCGACGCTGCTATTAGTCGGATGGCAACGGCGATGGACAAGAACAATGATGCCACCTATTTTGCAAACAGATCGCTCAATTATATAAATATTTTTTCAACAACTGTTGGCGGTTTTTTTCGGGGTAAGAAGATAGACGGAAGCTGGCGTACTTCTGATGCTAATTTCAAGCCGAACGAATGGGGCTATGAAAACATTGAAGGTAATGCATGGCAATACAGAATAGCGCCTTTGCATGATGGGCAGGGTCTGGCAAACCTGTTTGGCAGCCGTGCTGCATTATCAACAGCTATTGATGATGTGTTTAATGCACCGCGGGAATATTTAACAGGCAGTTATAGCAACGTTATTCATGAAATGAAAGAAGCATATAATGCCAACATGGGTCAGTATGTGCAGGCAAACCAAACCGACCATGGAATGATCTACATGTATAACTATGCAGGCACCCCTTCAAAAACAGCAGCAAGGGCAAGAGAGGTTATGAACAGGCTTTATGAATCGGGCATTGGAACGGGAAATGGTTATTCAGGAGATGAGGATAATGGCTCGCAGTCAGCATGGTATGTTTTCAGTGCTTTGGGTTTGTTTCCTGCAGGTGGCGCTGTACCTGAATACATAATAGGTTCACCCTTATTTAATAAAACAATAATTAAGCTGGAAAATGGTAAAACTTTTTCAGTGGTTGCACCTAACAACAGCATTATAAATAAGTATGTGCAAACCGCTTCTTTAAACGGTTTGAATTATGAAAAAAATTTTATATCGCATTCCGACATTTTGAACGGTGGAGTTCTTGTATTAAATATGGGGCCAAATCCATCTTCCTGGGGAACAGGGGAAAACGACGTACCCACTTCTGTAACAAAAGGTTTCCTACTAAATCAAATGAAGGACGTTTGCCTGAATGGTATCGTTACGGCAAGTAATGAAACTGGGGCAAACACGGCAACAAAGGCTTTTGACAATAATGCCGACAGTAAATGGGTAGTGAATAACAATGTATGCTGGATACAATACGAACTTGCCTCTTCTAAAGTGGTACACATGTACACTATAACATCTGCAAATTTTGAGGCACGGGATCCTAAGAATTGGTCTCTGAAAGCATCGAACGACAACCGATCATGGGTAACACTTGACACAAGGACAAATGAACATTTTACCATGCATCCACAATTAAGAAATTTTATTTTTAGCAATACTACTCCATACAAATACTACCGTTTCGAAATTGGCGCTAATAGTGGCAATTCGACCGAGGTTGCGGAGATTGAGCTTATGGGTGATTCACCCGTTACCATTTCGGATAATTCTTTTGCTTTAAAAGCTTATGACAAATCTAAAGGCATCCAGCCAATTAATCTAAAACAGAAAAAAACTAAAAAATAAAATCCGGATGCTGCTAAAATATCCAAATAAATATACAATGGTACGTTTAAATCCACCTTTTATAAAATTCCTTTTTCCACTGATTTTTTCCTTTTTTAGTGCTTCTTCTAATGCTCAAATTTTTGATGGTCGCATACAGCATTATAGTTTGTTCAGCCCTGACAGCACCATAAAACTAAGCCTGTATTTGCAAAACGAACAACTTTTATATACTGTTTCTTCTAATAATTCAGCAGTAATTGAGCCTTCTTTAATGGGACTTATAATTAATAAAGCTTTTAAGAGTACGATAAGTTCGTTAGAACTTAAAAGTACGGCGACCATTAACACGACTACGCCTTCAAGGGGTGTGCATAGTATTGCCATTAATTATTGTAAAGAATCTTATGTTGAGGCAAAAGACACCGAAAATAAAACGGTCTATATAATTAATATAAAAGCTTTCAATGATGGAGTCGCATTTCGATACCTGCTGAAAAGGGAAGGTTATAATTTCATAAATGAAGACACCACAGCCTTTACATTACCCGCAGGAAGTAATATATGGAGTCAGCCAAATATAGAATTTTATGAGGGCGGTTATCAGCAGCAGAATCTATCAGATATTGAAAGCAGTTTTAGAATTGGTCCTCCTTTAACGGCTCAACTTATTAACCAAAGTTATATTTCTATTACTGAAGCAGGCAACAATGGCTTTGCAGGTATGAGCTTAAAGTATGAAAACAATGGAATTTTCAGAGCCAGGTTAAAAGAAAAAACATTAATTAAAGGAGATATACAAACACCCTGGCATGTTATCGAAATAGGAAAAGATCTTAATACATTGGTGAATTGTGACATTATTCAAAATCTGTCGAGTTTACCCGACACTTCTATTTTGTCTTATAATTCTTCCAAGGACTGGATGAAACCCGGTAAAAGTGTTTGGTCTTGGTTATCTGAAACCAACGGTGGTCTTTTCGGGGTAAGCTATCAGAATATGTTACATTATTCGACGCTTGCATCAAAATTAGGGTTTCAATATAATCTGGTAGACGAAGGATGGGCATACTGGTCAGATGCTGGAAAAGACAACTGGACTTTATTAAAACAGTTGGTAGATTCTTCTGCAAAACTCAATGTAAAGATCTGGGTCTGGAAATCTTATACAGAAAGGTTAGGTGTTGCAGGAATAGAAGATTCTATTGCCCGTTGGAAATTTTTTATTAAATGTAAACAAACAGGTGTAGCCGGAATCAAAATAGATTTTTTTCCTGGTGAAAAGCAGGAAGTTTTAAAATGGTATCAGGATGCATTACGCGATGCAGCTAAGTTGCATCTTATGTTAAATTTTCATGGAACCAATAAACCAACCGGTCAAAATTTTACCTGCGAAATGAAATGACGCGGGAAGGTGTTAGGGGGTTGGAAAACAGCGCAACAAATTGGCCAAAACATAATACCATTTTGCCCTTTACACGGTTCCTTGCAGGGCCTGCAGATTATACTCCTTTTTCCCTGAATACTGAGCTTATTAAAGGAACAACTTTGGCACACCAGTTAGCTACGGTTGTTACGTTTACCTCGCCATTAATGTGTATTGGGGCAAACCCTGACTCATTAATAGTAAGCCCGGTAAAAGACATATTAAAAGATGTGCCAGTAGACTGGGATGAAACAATAGTTTTACCCCAAAGCAAACCAGGGCAATTGAGTTGTTTTGCTAGAAGAAAAGGCGAAACATGGTACCTCGCCGTCATCAATGGACCTGATTCAACCATTCTGCACCTTGATCTAAAACATTTACCTAATGGAATTTTTAAGGTTTTAACCATTGAAGATGACCCTTCTGCTTATGATAAAGTTTTTATTAAAGAAAGACGCATTACAAATAAAGATATTTTTCATTTACGCCTAAAACCAGGTGGAGGATTCGTGGCAAAGATGCTGACTGATAATATGACTGCTAAAAAATACCAATAAGCAAATATGATATGTTAGGGACAGATGAATTTTTTAATGCCTTTAAAAAGTAAAAATTTATTAAACAAAATTTCCAATGAAACACATTCTATTTATTTCTATTATATTTTCCATTTTCTTTAATGCATCTGCAAACAAAAATAAAGTCGATCATACCGAAAGCGATATTAAAAGGGTCGACCAAACAGAAGTTACCTTTTCAGTTTTCCCACTTTCACGGCAGGTATTTCCAAGAGATTCAATAACCAATCAGGGGAATATCATTATACGTGGTAACGTAACGGATGAAGATGCTTATACAGATATTGCAGTTAAACTTTATAGGGAAGGCAAACTGTATAAAAGCTATTCTCAGCAACTGGTTTATTATAATGATCTCACTGGTTTTGCTTTTACTATTCCTATAAAGGCAGAGCTGGCAAACTATTCAATTGCATGTTTCGGTGTAAAGAATGATTCTTCTTTTTTCATAAAAGGAGCAACTGATTTGCTCGCAGGGGATGCTTTCATTATTCAAGGGCAGTCAAACGCAGAATCTGTTATGACCAAAGGATCTTCAAATGAGGAAAACAGTAGTAATTTTATTCGCGTTTATGGCAGCGGCGGCGGTAAGTGGAATAAACAATGGAACATTGCTAATGGTGATGTTGGAGCTATAGGAAACAATGAAGGTAATACAGGTCAATGGGGTCTAAGGCTTGCAAAAAGGCTGATGGATTCAACACATATACCCATGGTGGTGTTTAATGGTGCACATGGTGGCAAACCAATTACCTGGTTTAATAAAAAAGCGGATTCCACTAACAACTATGCCTTCTTATTAAAACGTGTTTACGAAAGTGGATTCATTAATAATATCAGGGCTATATTCTGGTACCAGGGAGAAAGCGATTCTAATCCTGGCAATAGTATTTCCGTTTATAAAGAAAGCTTTTTTGATTTATACAAAGCATGGAAGAAAGATTATAAAGGCTTTCAGCGTTTGTATATTATTCAAATTAAGCAGTCCTGTTTTTCTGATGCTGAATCAAACACAAAAATTCAGGAAGCTCACCGGCAGCTTGCAGAAGAAATTCCTGAAGCTTCAATCTTTGCAACAAATGGCATAACACACCACACCGATCAGTGCCATTATGCGTACGAAAATGGTTATAAAAAAATTGGCGACTTTTTATTTTCAATTGTTAACAGAGACTTTAGAAATTTATCAGGCAAAAAAAATATAGAATCTCCCCTGGTGAACAAAGTTGAACAAACAGCAGCCAACAAATTGACATTATATTTCAAAAATAAATCTGATACCTATTACTGGGAGCCGGGAACTGAAACTGATTTTGTTGTTCATGGCGTAAATGCACAGGTTATTAGTGGGGTTGTTGACGGGGCAAGTGTTATTCTAACTTTAAGTAAGAACATTAAAGTAGATTCGCTTTCTTTTTATGGGCATATGGTGGGTGGCTCACCTTGTATTCGTAATGCCGGCAAAGCTGGGATGGTTGGCTTTTATAAATTGCAAGTAAAAAATGCAACTGCTCCAAAAGTTGATTTTGCACCAGTGGGCTTAATAAAAATAGAAAAGTTGTACCCTGTTCCGACAAGAGAAAACCTAATTATTAAATTTAAATTATACAAAACTTCAACTGTAATATTTACAGTCCAGGATATTTCCGGAAAAAAATACTTAGAGGTAAATGACGGATTTTCTTTGGCAGGCGACATCACAAAAAATTTAAACGTAAGCATTCTAAAGAAAGGTTTGTATGTTTTGCAACTGCAAACAAATTCCGGAATCTCGGAAGCAATGTTCAATAAAGAATAAGTTTAAGAATAAAATATAATAACGTTATTATTTACTCACTAAAAATTGCCATCTTTCCATAGAAAGCCTTACTTATAAAAAGGCAAATAATTTGAATTAACATTTATTACTATGAAACGATTTGTAATGTTTGCCGGCCTTTTATTAATCCTGTCATTAACAATAAATAATGCGCAGGCACAACTTAGGCTTCCTTCCATTATTGGTGACAGCATGGTATTGCAGCAACAAACAAATGCGCAGTTATGGGGTTGGGCTTCTGCAGGCGAAAACATTACACTGCAAGGGTCGTGGGATGAAAATCAAAAAGCGGTTGCCGTTGCAGATAAACAGGGAAAATGGATGGCAAGTATTAAAACGCCCGTTGCAGGCGGACCATACGAAATAACTATTACAGGCAAAGCGGTTAAAACTTTAAAAGGCATTTTGATTGGTGAAGTTTGGATTTGCTCAGGGCAGTCAAACATGGAAATGCCTGTGCAGGGTTGGCCCGGCTCACCAATAGATCAGTCTGAAGATGCAATAAAAAACGCAAGGAATTCATCCATCAGGTTATTCACTGTAACAAAAAACATTGCTTACAGTCCACAGGAAGATTGCACCGGTTCCTGGTCATCTGCCACTTCTGCAAGTGTCGGCCGAATTTAGTGCCACGGCTTATTTCTTCGGCAAAAAATTGCATGATGAATTGCAGGTTCCCATCGGGTTAATTAATACCAGTTGGGGAGGAACCGTTGCAGAAGCATGGACAAGCCCCGGATCATTAAGATTGTTGAAAGATTTTGATGACCAGTTAAACCGGATTGATTCCATTAAACCAAACATTCAAAAATTAATGGAGCAGGACGATCAAAACAAAAAACAATGGGAAGCTTCTTTTCAAAATATTCAGACAAAATATTTGAATAACAAGTTAGATGTATCTGCATGGAAAAGTATGGAGGTTCCTAATAAATGGGAAGAAGCAGGAAACCCCGGTTTGGACGGTATTGTTTGGTTTAAACAAGAAATTATTGTACCTGCCAAATGGCAGGGAAAAAATTTAAAACTTGAAATGGGACCTGTTGACGATATGGATATAACATGGTTTAATGAAACTAAGGTTGGTGAAACCATGGAGGAAGGTAAATGGTCCCAGCCACGGTCGTATTCCATTCCAGGTAACGTGGTAAAAAATGGTAAGGCGGTGCTTACAATTCGCGTAATAGATACAGGTGGAGAAGGTGGATTATTAGGGAATAAAAATGCTTTAAAAATTTATCCTGATGGGGCGGTTTCAACTGATACCATACATCTTGCTGGTGAATGGAAATACTTTGTTGAATTGGTAAAAAATCCTACGGTAATTGCAAACAACCCAAATGTACCTACGGTTTTATATAATGGAATGATTGCGCCACTTGTACCCTATGCAATAAAAGGCGCCATTTGGTACCAGGGAGAATCGAATGTAGGAAGGGCAGAGCAATACGAAAAACTGTTCCCTACAATGATCACGAATTGGCGTAATAAATGGAAGCAAGGTAGTTTTCCATTTTACTTTGTACAAATCGCACCTTTTAAATATGGTGGTAACGGCACTTCATCGGCAGCACTCAGGGATGCACAACGAAAATCTCTTTCCCTTCCTAATACCGGAATGGCTGTAATATTAGATGCAAACAGTAATTACGATATACACCCATCAAATAAACCTGCAGTTGGCGAAAGGCTGGCTCTTTGGGCGTTGGCTAAAGATTATAACCGGAAAGAAATATCATATTCAGGTCCCTTGTTTAAATCGATGGAAGTAAATGGAAGTGACGCTATTCTTTCATTTGAATATACAGATGGTGCATTGCATCTTAGGGGCGATAACGGTTTTGAAATGGCAGGTGCTGATGGAAATTTTTATCCTGCATCTGCAGTGGTGCAAAACAATATGTTGAAGGTTAGTTCACCCCAGATAAAAAACCCTTCAGCAGTCCGGTATGCTTATTATGATACGTCTTCTGCCACATTATTTAATGCTTCAGGTTTACCGGCTTCATCTTTCTTCGCTTCTGCTGAATCTGTTAATTCATTAAATAACAAATGCCTTCCACACTGGGCTTTGGGAGAGTTTGTAAGAACCGATGTTAACCCGGTCATTTCTCCAAGAAGTGAATCTACCTTCTATGATCCGATGCGTAAACAACAAGTGGCGTGGGAGTCTAACGACACTTTCAACCCTGCGGCTGTTGTAAAGAATGATTCTATTATTATTTTGTATCGCGCAGAAGATAAATCAGGAATTGCAATTGGCGAACGCACTTCCCGCATTGGATATGCAGCAACTGCTAACGGAATAAATATGGTTAGAAGAGAAACGCCCGTTTTATTTCCCGCAGAAGATAATGCCAAAGAATACGAGTGGAAAGGTGGCTGCGAAGACCCACGTGTTGCGGTTACTGAAGACGGAACTTTTGTAATGCTATATACCGAATGGAATAACAAAGTGCCGCGAATTGGCGCAGCTACTTCCACAGATCTAATTCACTGGAAAAAGAATGGCCCGATATTTAAAACCGCACATAAAGGAAGGTATCTTGATACCGCAAGCAAATCTGCATCCATTATTACAAAGCCGGTAAATGGCAAACTGGTTATCGCCAAAATAAATGGTAAATACTGGATGTACTGGGGTGAGCATTTTGTAAATCCTGCATCATCAACAGATCTTGTTAACTGGGAACCCATGCTGAATGAAAACGGAAATTTAAAACAACTCATCGCCCCGCGTGAAGGTTTTTTTGACAGTGATCTTACAGAGTGCGGGCCACCTGCTGTTATAACTGAGGATGGAATAATATTGTTGTACAATGGCAAGAATGCAGGTGACGAAAGGCGTGATAAAAAATATACCGCAAACACATACACCGCCGGCCAGGTAATGTTCGATAAAAATGATCTCACAAAACCTATTGCCAGGCTGGATGCACCATTTTTCGCACCCGCCCAACCTTTTGAAAAAACCGGTCAATATGCTGCCGGTACTGTGTTCATCGAAGGCCTTGCACTCTATAAAGAAAAATGGTATTTATATTATGGAGCTGCAGACAGTAAAGTGGGGGTAGCCATTTACGATCCGGCAAAAAAATAATAATGATAAGAATACTTATAAGTGCAGCTTGTATCATTTATCTTTTTACCAATTGTTCCAGTAAATTATCAACGCAAAATTCCGCACTACAAACTTCCGGTAATCCCATTTTCCCGGGGTGGTATGCAGACCCCGAAGCGGTTATATATAATAATAAGTATTGGATTTATCCTACCTATTCAGCAGGCTATAACCAGCAGGTTTTCATGGATGCATTTTCGTCAGACAACCTGGTTGTTTGGAGTAAGCATGAAAAAATAATTGATACCGCAAATATTAAATGGGCAAAGCGTGCCATGTGGGCGCCGGCTATTGTTTTTAAAGACAATAAATATTACCTGTTTTTTGCCGCAAATGATATTCAAAAAGAAAGCGAAACCGGGGGCATTGGTATTGGTATTTCTGATAACCCGGCAGGGCCTTTTCGGGATTATTTAGGCAAGCCATTATTGAATAAAATTGTAAACGGTGCACAGCCCATAGATCAATTTGTTTTTAAGGATAAAGACAACCAGTATTATATGATTTACGGAGGTTGGGGGCATTGTAACATAACCAAACTCAACCAGGATTTTACAGGCTTTCTTCCCTTCGGGGATGGGTTTATTTTTAAAGAAATAACACCCCAGGGTTATGTTGAAGGACCGGTAATGTTTATACGAAACAATAAGTATTACTTTATGTGGAGTGAAGGTGGGTGGACGGGTCCTGATTACCGTGTAGCCTATGCCATATCCGATTCCCCCTTTGGACCTTTTGACCGTATTGGTACAGTATTACAGCAAGACACAACTATTGCAACCGGTGCCGGTCATCATTCAGTAATACAATTACCAGGCAAAGATGAATGGTACATTGTTTATCATCGCAGGCCACGAGGCGATGCTGAAGGTAACCACCGCCAGACCTGTATAGATAAAATGGAGTTTGATGAAGCAGGTTTAATAGAACCGGTAAAAATCACCTTAACTGGTGTGACAAAGAAGGAGATAAATTAGCTTAGCTTCATTCATATCAGGGCTATCTGTAAGATTGTATAATATTCCGCAACGAGTGCCGCGCAGCGGAATCTTTTTAGTTTGTTTCGATTCAACAATAGGGCGGGTTTCAGCAGGATTTTTTTATATTAAGAAAAGTGAGTTGGTGGAGTCGTAATATTTATATTCTTTATTAAAAGCCCATTCCCGTAAAGGAATATTATCAATTCCAAACCTGTTTGCATCATACCAGCAATAACCTGCTGATCGAAAAATAGAATTATTTCCTTTCAATTGCCCGGCAAAATCTATTCCGTCTAACGGATAAAATGAATATGGAATATCCATTTTTGATAAGGATGCAATGGTTGGCAAGAAATCTGGAAAATCAATGAGATTGTCATTAAATCATAGGGAAGTGATCTAAGAATGGATTTATAACCAAAAAAAATTATTAATAAAATTATTTAGGTCTACCAAAAAATGGTGATTTTTTAAAAGAGTCTATTCAATTTAAAAAAAGCCCGCTATTTTTAATAGCAGGCTTTTATGAAAAGTGTATGATAATTACATGTTTTTCTGTTCAACAACACCACAACCTATCCGGTTGCCTGCATCGCCTGAAGGTTGCGTCTTTAAGTCATCAACACCACTGTGAATAATCACGGCTTTATTTATAATGTTAGTTGTTGAGTCGCCACCTATTGTCCATAAATCAGTTGACATTTCCATATGACCCTTTCCTTCTGCATCAAGGTCTACGTTGCCAATATCGCCACTGTGAAAATTATCACTTCCCCACTTTCCGTGTTGCTTGTTTGTGGGGTTCCAGTGCCCGTGAGAACCTTTTCCATTATCACCGCAATCACCATGCTCGTGTAAATGCACGGCAACACTCTTACCGGCGCGCGAAGGAACGGTTATATCAAAAACCATTTTCACTTTTCCATTATCAACGGTAAATACTGCCGATCCCATTAAAGTGGTATCAGGAAAAGTGGCATTAATATCAGCCTGCGCCATAGCGCTTGCATGAATATCTTCATTCACCACGGTGGTGGTATCATTATCATCATTATCATCAGCATCATTTCCGCAGGAGGTTAAACCAATAGAGCCGAGTAGAATAAACCCGGCGAGATAACATTTAATAGCGTGTTTCATTTCAAATAAATTTTGTTTTAAATATTTCCTGAAAAGTTACCGCAAAATTTTTGCGTTTTGTTTATTTCATTTAATAATCCATATTTTCTTAGTCCCTAACTGTAATTTTTTGTAACATTCTTTTCAATAGCATTAATAAAAACCGCCAGGATTTTTTATTCTATGCCAACAGCCTTTATCCCAACCTGCAAATAAAATTAAATTTTCTTGCTAAAAATTTAGCAATGGTGGTATAGTCTATAACCACGTTACTTATTAATATTAAAAATAATCATGAGAAGTATAACCCATAGTTTTTTTATTGCAATTACCATGGTGGTGGTTAATTTAATCTGCTTCGCGGTAACCGGTTTTCCACAGGAGTTAAAAATTACCTTAAGTGACTGGCGCATTAGTGCACAGGGCGACATTACACAATTGCCTGCTTTATTTAATGATGGCTACGATATATCTGGCTGGGTAAAAGCGACTGTTCCCGGCACAGTTTTCGGCGATCATGTTAATGCGGGTATAGAAGAAGACCCCAATTATGGTGATAATATTTACCGGGTAGATAAAAAAAAATACAATAAAAATTTTATTTATCGCAACCAGTTTATGATCCCGGGCAAACTGCAAGCTGAAAAGGTATGGCTGAATTTTGAAGGCATTAACAGCAGGGGAGATGTTTACCTGAACAATGTAAAATTAGGCGTGCTCGATGGTTTTATGAGAAGGGGTAAATATGATGTTACAAACATCCTTAAAAAAGGAAGCACTAACATACTTGTTGTGCTTGTTTATGTGCCGGAAGAACCAATCGTAAACTGGGCAAGCCCCACATATTTATCTGCCGGCGGCTGGGATTGGATGCCGTATGTACCGGGGCTGAATATGGGAATTACCGACGATGTTTATTTTACCACATCGGGGAATGTTACCATTAAAGACCCATGGGTGCGAACAAAAAACATTATAACCGCAACCTCCGCGCAAATGGATTTTTCTGCCGATGTTGTAAATCATTCCGATAAAATAACAAATGGAATATTAGAGGCAACCATTCAACCGGGTGGTCTAACCTTTTCACGCCCGGTAAAACTTGAACCCTATGAAACCCGGCATGTGTCGGTTAATGACCAGCTATTAAGAAACATTAAATTATGGTGGCCTAATGGGTATGGAGAGCCCAACATGTATCAGTTAAAACTTTCGTTCAAAACCACGGAAGTGTTAGTGATGAAGTAACAACACCATTTGGTATAAGAAAATATTCTTACGATTCCATTGGTGGTGTATTGCACGTTAATATAAACGGAACACGCATTTTTTTAAAAGGCGGCAACTGGGGCATGAGTGAATACATGCTCAGGTGCCGTGGGGATGAGTATGAAACAAAAATGCGTTTTCATAAAGACATGAACTTAAACATGATTCGCAATTGGCTCGGTTCTACCACCGACGAAGAATTTTACGACAATTGCGACAAATATGGAATAATGGTGTGGGACGATTTCTGGCTGAATAATTTCTTCACGGCATTAAGAGATGTTCCGCGTTTCGACAGTAATGTCGTTGAAAAAATAAAAAGACTTAGAAACCATGCGAGCATCGCTATCTGGTGCGGAGATAATGAAGCGTATCCTTCCCCGGAATTAAATGCTATTATGGCCAAACATATTATTTCCTATGATAGCAGTGACCGCAGATACCAGCCCTGTTCAAACCAGGGAAACCTTTCCGGCAGTGGCTTCTGGACCAATTTTGAACCGCGACAATATTTTACGGGTCCCACAAATTTTGTAAATGCAAAGTGGGGATTGCGAACTGAAATAGGCACCGCCGTCTTTACAACTTTTGAAAGCTTTAAAGAGTTTATTCCCGAAGCGAACTGGTGGCCGAGAAATGAAATGTGGAACAAACATTTTTTTGGACCCCTTGCTGCAAATGCAGGACCGGACACTTATGAGAGAACCATCAATAATAAGTATGGTACCGCAACGGGCATTCGCGATTTCTGCCGAAAGGCGCAACTAGTCAATATTGAAACGAACAAGGCCATGTACGAAGGCTGGCTGGATAATATTTGGAACGATGCATCCGGCATTTTAAACTGGATGAGCCAAAGTGCTTATCCATCTCTTGTATGGCAGACATATGATTACTTCTATGATTGTAATGGCGCATATTGGGGCGTTAAAAAAGCACTGCGAACCGGTACATATTCAATGGAGCTGTGCAGACGATTCAGTAAAAATGATAAATACCACAAACCGCAATCTTTCAAACCTAACAGCTATTTCTACCGTGTATAATTTAGACGGAACTGAAATAAAACCCCTAGGCAGTGTGGCACATGTTAACTCAGTAAAAAACACATCCGTTTATGCCTTTGATGTATTCAACAAATATGCCCGCCAATTTAATTATGCTTACGATAAAACAGGTGCTTCTTCATCATCAAAAGGTGGGAATACCGTAGAAAAAGCATTCGATGGAAAATCTGATTCCCGGTGGGAAAGCAATTACAACGATAATCAATGGATCGCTGTAGACCTGGGCATCGTAAAACCTGTAAGCGCTGTTGTAATTAAGTGGGAAGGGGCTTTTGGGAAAAGTTACAAAATACAGGTCTCAACAAACGGAAACGATTGGAATGAGGTTTTTACAACAGATTCAGGCGATGGCAATATTGATGAAATTGATTTTACCCAGGTTAATGCCCGTTATGTACGCATGCAGGGAATTAAACGGGGAACTGTTTTTGGTTATTCAATATATGAATTAGAGGTTTATGGATCTGACAGGATTAATCTTACAGATGTTCATTTCTTAAAACTGCAGTTAAAAGATTCAACAGGAAAGGTCGTATCAGATAATTTTTACTGGACTGGTAAATCGGGTGATTACACTTTATTAAATACACTTAAACCTGTAAACCTGAAAGTGCAAACACAGGTAAGTAAACAAAGTGAAAAGTTTCAGATAAGTTCTACGATTGAAAATCCACTTAATTCAGCCGGAATCGCTTTCACGGTTCGGGTGCAGGTGGTAAGCGCAGCAACCGGCAAACGAATATTACCCGTGTATATGAATGATAATTATTTTTCACTTTTAAAAGGAGAGATCAAAAATTTTACGGCAGAGTTCGATGCTTCTTTAATAGCACAGGGTGATTCTCCTAAATTGCTGATTGAGCAGTATGCAGAGGGTAATGAAATGATCAATCAGCCCACTTCTTCAAGGAAGAGTAAAATGCATGGCGGGATAAAACTAAAAAGCTTTCCGCCCTATCCCAATCCTTTTTCAAATGAAATAACTATTCAGGTAAATGCGAAAGAACAGGCAAATGTGCAGGTAAAAATTTATAATAGTTTGGGCCAAACCCAGTATCGTATGCAACAGGTAGTGCCAGCCGGCGATCACAATTTTGTTTGGGATGGAAAAAATTTTTCTGGAAAAAAGGTGCAACCGGGCAACTATACAATTGCTTTATTTAATAATGAAATAAAAACCGGTTCATATCAGGTAATAAAATCAAACTAACACTAAAAAAACATGAAAAACATCTGTCTTATTATTTGTCTACTTGCATTGGGCGCACAGGCAAATGCTTATGTAACCCAGGCAAACTGGAGGTGGCGCAACAACGATGGTACCGAAACAAACGCAACATGGCGTGCAGCAGAAAATGTTCCTATAACCATAACATCTATTGACAGCATCCTCAGATTGCGGATTCAATTGCAAAACAACAATGCTGATCCCAAAGGAATAAATGCGAACCTGCAATATGCCTCTGCACCCGATGGCCATGGAGATATGTAATAAATTATCCGGGCAATAATGCTTTTATTGTTACTTCAACCAACACCGAAGTTGGTGATCTCACCTCTACCACATCACAAATTAAAGGATCGTCCAATGCTTTTTTGGCGGGTAAAGTACTTGTAAAAACAAATACGTTGGCGTATAACCTGCCACCTAATACCAATACCGAATTTGAATACAGTATAAAGCCTACAGAAAATATTCAGCCTAACACGGTTTATTATTTTCGTGTTCCCGGTGGAGAATACCCTATTGCTTTGCCTTCTTTAAAAACATCTTCTAATATAAATTCAAAATCAAACACTATAACAAATGGCAGTTTTGAAATGGGTTTGGAAAACTGGGTTTTTAATATAAACGCAGGGGCTGCAGCCACAACAAGTTTTGATAAGACCCAGCGAAAAGAAGGTGTACAATCATTAAAGGTAAATGTTACTCAAACCATTATGGCAAGTGATGTTTCCCTTACACATCAGCCTGTTGAAACGCAGGTGGGAAAGGTTTATTTGGTTAGATTTTGGGCATATTCTACCAAAAATGGCTCTAAAATGCAACTTGCAATAACAGGCAATAAAAAACTTACCTACGATTACAAATTATATACAGGATGGCAACAATTTCAGTTTGCATTTAAAGCTTTTGAGCCAACGGTTGCTTTAAGTTTTTTGTTTCAGTTTAAAACAGAATATCACCTTGACCTGATAGATATTTTGGATGAAAATAATGAAGAGGTTGATGTGCCTATGAATTATATGTGGCAAAACAAACGCCCGGTTGATCAATATGCATGGCTAAGCGCTGATGGAGAAAATTCCGTAGGGCTGCCCGATGGAAGAGCTGTATGGACCTTCTCTGACGGATGGTACGGGTATAACGACACTACCACCAATTCTATGAGCACACACCAATTATTAAGAAACACTTTGGTAGTGCAAAGCGAACCACCGCCTGATGGAACTTTAATTACAAAAATTGGTGGTACGCTCGAAAAACCAGATGCGATAATGAAGCCACCAAACCCGCATGGACATGATAACTTTTTTTGGCCACGCGATATGATCGTTGAAAATGACTCTCTAAAAATTTTACTTCCCGATGTTGTTCAATGGAACCCGGGTGATGTTTTAATGGATGGTGACCGCGAAGCTGTTGGCGTATTTTCTTTACCAGATTTAACGCTGCGCAGTATTGAATGGATGCCATGGTTAAGTAAGCAATACTACATTGCCCTTTGCAGGGCAGATGATGGATTTACGTATGCATATGGTGGCAAGCCCGTTACCCCTGTAGAAAGTTACGCGGTGGTTGCACGGTTTCCTACAGGTATGCTAAATGCCGTTACCCCCTGGCAGTTTCTTACAGATACAGGGTGGAGCTATACAGAGAGTAATAGCAAAAACATAGCAGATGTTCAGTTGTTTTCGGTCGCGAAGGTTAGGACCCTAACCATTACGTCTCATTATTCTTAAACCCTTTAAGCGATAAAATTGAAGTTTTATATGCGCAATCACCCATCGGTCCATGGGCGGGCAGAAGCATTGTAGGCCAGATAGAAGGTCAGGCAGACATCCTTTCTTATTTTGGACTGTTGCACGAGGAAACCGAAAACAATGGTGTTTACACATACTCGTATTCAAATATTGGCGACATAGGGCATATGCTTGATGATAAAACGGTTTACTGGCCTTCTTATATGAAAGCTGACCTTAGAATGTTATCTCCGTTCACCGATTCTGTATTGCCGGTTCGGTTCTTAAGTTTTACTGCAAAACCCGAAGACGATAAAAGTTTATTACAGTGGAAAACAGCAACCGAAACAAACAACGACAGGTTTGAAATTGAACGCAGCAGCGATGGCAGAAGGGACTGGATGACCATTGGCGCAGTTAAAAGCAAAGGAAATTCTTTAGAGGCACAACATATAATACCTACGACTGCCAACACATTGAATGGAACAAATTATTACCGGTTAAAACAAATTGATATGGATGGAAAAAGCAGCCTGTCATCATATCAGCTGGTAACATTTAATAAAAGAAAAGTGTTGTTAAGGTTTCCCCTAATCCGGCCACCTCAACCATAAAGTTCAATACTTCAAAATTTTGATGAAAAGGAATTTAATGCAGTACTTATAAACAGTAAAGGAAAGGTCGTACATCAGCAATCATTTAAGTCAAATGCAGGTAATACTTATTCTTTAAGCGAAGAATTCCATCATACAAAAGGTGTTTACTATTTGCAGGTGATCAGTGGTGGAAATACTTACTCGGCTAAAGTTTTTATTCAATAAAAATGATCAATAATATAATGAGACAACTAATAATGCTGGTGTTCTTCGGGTTTACCTTTTATGGCTCGCAGGCTAATTCAAATGCAGCAGAAAATGTTCAATTTATAACGCTGCCACTTCACAAGCAGGTTTATCCAAGAAACATCAAAACAAATACGGGCAATGCGGTTATTAAAGGCACTGTATCTAATAATGCCTATTCATCTATCCGTATAAAAAAATATAGGGAAAATGTGCTGCAACAACAGTATGATCAATCGCTTGATTTAAGTGGAAATGCTGCACCTTTCTTATTCAATATTTCTATAAAGGCGGAGCTGGCAAATTACCGGCTGGAAGTATTTGGAGTAAATAATAATGATGAAGTGTTGCTGGAAACTGCCGATTCATTATTGGCAGGGGAGGCCTTTATTATACAGGGGCAGTCGAATGCTGTTGCCGGCAGGTTTGGAGGCTTTCCCAGCAACCCCGAAAATCAAAGCAGCTTTATAAGAGTATGGGGTTCTGCCAGTGGCGGTTACCGCAAAAACTGGTACACTGCTAATGGGGATGTTGATCAATACGTAAATGGCAATGCCGGTCAATGGGGGTTAAGGCTTGCACGTTTATTAATGGATAAAGAAAAAATACCCATCGTAATATTTAATGGCGCGAATGGAGGGCAGCCCATAGATTATTTTCAGAAAGGATTACCCGGGCACTATAAACAATTATTTGTTCTTAAAACAAAGGGTGGATGAAACAGGATTTCAAAACAGCATTCGGGCAATTTTCTGGTACCAGGGAGAAAGTGATTCAAACCCCGGCAACAGCGTAGAAGTGTATAAAGAAAGTTTTAAAAAATTATATAATGACTGGAAATCTGATTATAAAAATTTTCAAAGGTTATTTATAATTCAAACAAAATTATCCTGCCTGGCAGATGCAGAAGCATCTTGCAAAATTGCGGAAGCGCACAGGGAATTATACATGGAACTGCCACAAACCTCCATTCTTGCAACAAATGGTTTAAAACATCTTGGTCCGGGTGCCTGGTGTCACTATACCTACGATGATGGGTATAAATTAATTGGTGACCAGTTGTTTGCTATGATAGATAACTATCTCACATCCTTCTCCCGTGGTTCGCAATATTCAGTCACCATTTGTAGAAAGTATAGTTCAAACTGCCCCCGATAAAGTTACCCTACAATTTAAGGATAAGCAAGACGGCCTTGTGTGGGAGCCGGGAACGGAAAATGACTTTGCAACCCATCGAGGGCAATGTGATCGTTAAAAATGGTGAAGTAAATGGTTCAGCAATTATTCTCACCCTAAACAAGCAGGCTCAAATATCGAATTTGTCCTTTTATGGTCACCTTGTAGGAGGCTCACCCTGTATAAGGAATTCATCGGGGCAGGGGATTGTAGGGTTTTAAAAATGCATGTTTCTGCAACCCCGGCTTTTTCTAAAACAAGCAAGGACAATTCTGCTGTTAGTAGTATTAAAATTTTTCCTGTACCTGTCCATTATATTTTATCAGCAGAATACACATTGAAGCAAAATGAATCAGTAAAAATAAATATTGCTGATGTTTCAGGGAAGACTGTATTGCAGTTTAACAATGGGTTTCAGGTGGCAGGTAGTTACCAAACCAGAATAAATGTAAGTAAACTTCATAAAGGTTTGTATGTATTTCAAATGCAATCAGGAAATTCTATATCAACATTAAAATTTGAAAAGCTTTAATACCGGATAGTATAAAAAAAATGATAAACCGTACTTTTTTATTATCAATCAGCCACCGTGAAGAATGTATGTTTCATAGTATTTTTTTTATTTTTTGTACGCAGGCATTTGCATATGTTACACAAACTAACTGGCGTTGGAGAAATAATGATGGTTCTGAAGCCCCAGCCAAATGGCGCGCTCCTGTTAATTAGTCTATACTATAGGAACAGTTGACCTCATTCTGCTCCTGCGTATTCAGTTTTAAAATAAAAATAATGAGCCGGTAAATTCAAATTACAACCGGCTAATTAATTACATTTTACCCACAGCATCAAAGCCAGCTGCAGGATTGTACCTTTTAAAGATCATTGGAAAAAGCATTGACAATTTCTACACAAATACTTGTAAAATAAAAGTAAATATTATTTATTAGCAGATAATCCCACTTACTTAATAAGCCTAATGCCTAATTATGCGCTGCCTTTTCTTTGTTGTATTTATCTGCTTTATTTATGATGTTAATGTGTATGGTTGTTTCAACGATTCATTAAATGAGGAAATAATTTTCTTTAAAGAACCTGTAAACAAACAGGTTTTTCCACGCAACAGAATTACCGGAGATGGTTCTGCGTTTATTTCAGGTTTAATTTCCAAACCACTATATAATGCTGTTCTTGTTACAAAATACAGGAACAATATACTGGCTGAAAAATATGAACAACAACTTAATTATTTTGAGGATAGTGCAAGATTCGATTTTACAGTTCCCATAAAGGCAGAACTTGCTATGTACAGGATAGAGATTGCAGGACTAAATGACTTAGGAACATTTACAATTAAAACCTATGACTCCCTGCTTAGCGGTGAGGCAATAATTATTCAGGGACAATCTAATGCTGTTGCAGAGAACTTTGGAAAGATTCCATCCAACCCAGAAAACCAAAGTCCATTTATAAGGGTATGGGGTTCGGGTCTCGGAAATTATAAAAAACAGTGGTTTGTAGCTGATGGTGATGCTGCCATGTACCAGAATGGAAATGCAGGGCAATGGGGTTTGCGTTTAGCAAGAAAAATAATAGGGGCCGAAAAAATGCCTATTGTAATTTTCAATGGCGCATTTGGTGGCCAGGGAATTGATTTTTTTATGAAAGATTATCCAGGTTTATACAATAATTACTCGGTATTAAAACAGCGTGTGTACGAAACGGGTTTTCAAGGAAATATTTTCTCAGTTTTCTGGTACCAGGGTGAAACGGATGCTATGTTGGGAACATCAACTGAAGATTACCTGGATAAATTCAATGCACTGTATAAAAATTGGAATGAGGATTATCCGGGTTTTTTACAATTATTCATCATGCAAATAAAAATATCCTGTTTTGCTGATTCCGAAGCAACGGCAAAGGTAGCAGAAGCGCACCGGTTGCTCGCATTGCAGCTACCCAACACTATTTTACTTTCCACTAATGGATTAAAGCATTTGGCTGATGGTGGATTTTGCCATTACGAATATTTATTCGGTTACAAGAACATAGGTGACCAATTATATAATCTTTTACACAGCACCATATATAAATCAAAGGTTAAAAATATAGAATCGCCGTCTGTTGTTATTATCAATCAAACCCTACCAAATGAGTTAACCCTGCAATTTAAAAATGCTTCAGATAATTACAAGTGGGAAGCTGGTTCAGAAAATGAATTTATTACCCACGATTCTACGGTGCGGATTACCGGCGGAATGGTAAAGGGATCTACCTTAATACTCTTTTTAAGTGAAAGCAAACCGGTGGAGTATCTCTCATTTTACGGTCATATGATTGGCGGCTCCCCTTGCGTGCGAAACGGTAAGGGAATGGGTATTGTTGGCTTTTATAAAATGCCGGTTTGGCAATTACCCAAAATTAATACCCCATTGGCAAGTGGTCATTTTAAATTAAGAACCCCGGTCTGGAAAAAATAATTGAATAACAGTTTAAATATCAAAAAAATTTTTTTTAAAAATATTTTGCTGGAAAAGTTTACAAGAATCTCTAAAAAATACCTACTAAAATAAAATTATTTCATTAATGGAATTCAGTAATATTGTATAGCAAAAACACCTGTCCATAAACAAACTAAGAAAACCTTTTGATAGGTGAGATTTTTAAAAAATAAAAAACATAACATTATGAAAAAAGTTTTACTCATTGCATTTCTTTCCATTGCATGCAGCCAGGTTTTCGCAAACCTGCAACAGGGCGCATGGAGATGGAGGTCAGATGATGGCTCTGAAACATCAGCCACCTGGATAGCTGATGAAAACACTGCTCCCATTATTACTTCAATGAACAACTTAAGGTTGCGCATGGAAATTTATAATGATGATGCAGATCCGTTTGATTTTAATAATAATATTCTTGAAGATTCTGTTGCAGGTAGTGGAGTATGGACACCCATAACAAGCACCTCAACTACAAATGCTTTTATGCTTGCCGGTTCAAGTCCTTTTGTATCAGATATGGAAGCGACGACAAACCAGTTAGTGGGCATGTCTACAAATCCATTTAAACCGGGATTGGTATTGGTGTCTTCAGATACCTATTCTTATTCACTACCCATTACTACCAAAACAGAATTTGAATGGGTTTTAAAACCTACAGGTAACCTGCAGCCTAATACCGTGTATTATTTCAGATTGTCGGGTTCGGTTGATTACCCGGGCACTATTATATCTTTAATAACAGGAGGATCATTACCAATTACCCTCTCAAGCTTTAATGTAGCGCCAGATGGTAACCGTGTAAAAATAGCCTGGTCAACCGCATCAGAGCAGAATAATGACCGTTTTGAAATTCTCCGCAGCAGCGATGGTAAAAACAACTGGAAGGTTGTTGCCACCCAAAAAGGAAGCGGCACCACAACCCAGTCTCATTCTTACACCGCATATGATAACAGTCCATTAAACGGAAATAATTACTACCGTATTAAGCAATACGATTTTGATGGTAAGGCAAAAGAAACTGAAGTTAAATTCGTTTCTATGAAATTACTTAAAGCTATTGCAAGCGTATATCCAAACCCCGTAAGAGAGGCCCTTAACTTTACCTTGAATAACTACAAGGGTAATGTAACCGCAATGCTTGTAGATATGAAGGGTGGCGTTGCCCATAAAGAAGTGGTAGCAGTTACCGGTGAAGGAAGCTACAGGCTTAATTTGAAAAATAAACCAGCCCCGGCACATATATATTACAGCTGAGAGGTGAGGGTTTAGACCAAAGTATTCGGGTTGCTGTACAATAATTAGCAGTCCTCATCTGTTTTTGTTCTAAAATATCAGATGAAATTATTTTTTAATAAGGTTATGAAAAGGTCAGTATTGATTACTCTTTTCATAACCTTTTTTATTGCAGGTTATGGTCAGCAAGTGTTACAGGGTAACTGGCGCTGGAGATCTGATACAAAAATGGTTTCAGGCTGGTTAGCCTCAGAAAACATTTCGCCCGGGTTATACAGTTTTGAAAATGTTCGCCTGCGGGTTGAACTATACAATGATGGGTTATTAGATCAACATGTAGACCTGGTGCTCGAAGATTCGTCTGAATTAACAGGTGCATGGGTTCCTGTAAAAAACAATGCAGGAGCTAATGGCTTTCAGCTTGCCGGGTTTAGTACAGTAGGTAAAGAGGGTGGTGAAACATTAAAGTTGCTTGCAGGCAAATCGGATTTACCTTTCATAAATGGCAGGCAAATTATTTCTGATGAAAAACCTGCATTTACCCTTCCAAACAAAAGCAAAACAGAAATAGAGTGGGTAATAAAACCATCGCCATCGTTTTTCACTAATACCGGCCATTATTTGCGGGTTAATGGTATAGGCTACCCTTCACCCATAATTTTGGTTACCGCTAACACTACCTTGCCTGTTCAAATAAGGGCTCTTAATGTAATGCCCAATAACAGCCGGGTAAAGTTAACATGGTCTACGGCAACAGAACTCAACAATGATCATTTTGATGTATTGAGAAGCCAGGATGGAAAAAATAACTGGAAGGTAATCGCCACACTAAAAGGAAATGGTTCAACCCAGTTAAATCATTCGTATAGTGCTTTCGATAACACTCCGTTAAATGGCAATAATTATTACCGCATCCGGCAATACGATATAGATGGACGATCAAACGAAACTGAAATTAAATACATTTTTATGAAACTGCAGAATAACAAAATTGCAGTAGTATATCCCAACCCCATAAAAAATGTCATCAACTTTACACTCAATAATTACCAGGGAAATGTTACGGTAAAACTGGTAGATATGAATGGCGGCATTATTTTAAAAGAAATTGTTGCGGCCAATGGCGAAGGCATTTACAAAGTGAATTTAAAAAACAGACCCGCCCCCGGTAACTACATATTTAAGGTTATGACAAAAGATTTGCTCGAAAACATTCAGGTAACCGTACAATAAAAAGTAATTTAAAATTTCGTAAACCCCTGTTTTTGCAGGGGTTTTTTAATGCCCTAAGTCAAAAATTTATAAGCCTGTACAGCGTTTTTTCATAATAATCTGTCTACATATTTATCAACAAAATTATTCTTTTTGAAATTTTAATTGATCTTGCAAATTATTTTGCAATACTTGTTTCGCCAACTGCTGATGGATTGCTTTCTAATTTAAAATTACCCTAAAAATTATAAGGTTCAATAGTGGTGGTAGCGATAATATGTGACAAATAGGGTGTGCTTGTCTTTCTTTTCCCAAAGATTTGAATGGTGCTTGCAGCCAACTTCTATATAATTAAATAGCAATATTGTTTTCTATGCTGAAAACTTATAATCGTATGAAAAAATTATGGCCTCTGCTCTTGGTTGTTGGTTTTACAGCCCTGGTTACATCGTGTACTAAAAACGGAGGCTTCCTGGAGCAAACAGAAACCTCTAGTTTAAATGAAGAATCTGTATTTTCAGACAGTGCACTCTCTATGGACTATTTGGCCCAGATATATACAGGCATAGGTTTTAGTTTTGATCCCGCCAGGTTTTCAGGTCGCGCAGGTCTTGAAGCTTGTACAGACGAGGCTGAAGGGCCAAGTTCCACTACAATAACAACGTATAACCAGTTTGCATCTGGCTCGGTTAGCGCTTATAGCATAAGTACCGATGCTTGGAATATTTGTTATGCCCAAATAAGGGCTGTGAATCAGTTCCTGTTTCATTTAGATGGCGCCTCTGCAGATCCTTCCAGGAAAGATACTATTCCCTTCAATAAATTTTTAAAAGCCCGCACCAGGGGAGAGGCTATGTTTTTAAGAGCCTGGTACTATTCCTTATTATTAAAACATTATGGAGGTATTCCATTAATCGGCAACACTGTTTACGATATTAGCGATGAAATAAAAACTACAAGAAATACCTACGAAGAGTGTGTAAACTACATTATTTCCCAGAGCGACTCTGCGTTAAACCTTGTATCATCCAGCTACAATGGGTTGGATTATGGAAGAATAACAAAAGGCGCATGCATGGGTTTAAAAGCACGTGTTTTATTATATGCTGCAAGCCCTTTATTTAATGGCGGACAGATTGCTACTGATGAGCCCCTACGCTCTCTTACCGGTTTTGCCAGTTACGATGCCAATCGCTGGAAACTCGCTGCAGATGCTGCAAAAGCGTTATCGACCTTCAGTTATATCATATTTACGTAAACAATACGGTTAAACCCGGCTACGGGTTTTATTCCCTGTTTACCCAAAGAATAAATGACGAGTTTATTTTTCTGCGAATGCTTAATAACAACCGCGATTTTGAAAATTTATGGCGTCCGCCAAGCCGCGGTGGCAGCAGTACTACCGGATCCTGGGTACACCAAAACCTGGTAGATGCATTCCAGATGAATAATGGTTTAGATATTACGGATCCCAATTCAGGATATAATCCACAGGATCCTTATACTAACCGCGACCCACGCCTCGATTATACCGCAACAAGAAACGGTTCTAAAATTGCCGACGGGCAGGTAAGCAGTACCTTATATCCTGTATATACCTATGTTGGCGAACCAAATGGAGATGGGTTTGGAAATGGCACACCAACAGGTTATTACACTAATAAAATGTGTAAAGATGATGTACGTCCAGAATGGATTACAGATAGCAAAAGATGTTACCCGCTTATTCGCTATGCAGATGTTTTATTAATGTATGCCGAGGCACTGAACGAATACCAGGGCCCTACGCAGGAGGTTTATGATGCAGTAGACAGCATCCGGTACCGCGCTGGATTGTCTCCATTTGCACTTCCACTGGGTTTATCGAAAGATGAAATGAGAAAAGTTATTCAGCACGAAAGGCAGGTAGAACTTGCATTTGAAGAACACCGTTTCTGGGATGTAAGGCGGTGGAAAATTGCTGAAATAACCGAAAATAAAATTATGACCGGTATGAAAATAACCATAGATAACAGTACTTCAACCTATGTTTATAATGTGGTAGATGTAAGAGATCATAATTTTAGAACAGCTATGTACCTGTGGCCATTACCACAATCAGAAACCGCAAAATCACCCGACTTATTACAAAACCCCGGCTATTAATTAATTGAAAAATATTAGTATGAAACTGATAAAAATGTTTTTAATGTGCAGCCTGGTTTTTATGGTTGCATGCCAAAAGCAAAAAGATGTGGTTCCCGAAGAACCTGTAAAAGACCTTGTGGGAAGATGGGCTTTACTTAAAGTTGTGCGCAACAGCGTAGATATTACGCCCTACATAGATACTACGGGCTTCAGGCTAAACCTGAACAGCGATGAAACCTATACACTGGAAAACAACGACATTCCCTTTGTAATAAATAGCGGGGGTACCTGGTCAGCAGACGATCCAATTTATCCCTATCACATTTCATTTAAAGGAAGTGACAGCACAAACACAGTGGTGGCAAACGTAGCAACCCCTGTAAGTAAAGGTAAACGTAACCTCGATTTTACATTTAGCCCCGGTTGTTTAACAAACACCTATGTGTACAGTTTCTCAAAAATTCAGTAGAAAAAAAATGACAAAGCAAGCCATACAAAAATTCTTTACTGCCAAAAGAAAAATTGCTACCACAGTTATTCTTATCACATCTGTTGCATTGATTATTGCAGCATGTACTGCGGTAATCCAAAGTATTCAGCAGCCGGTAACCGTTACTGCAGGCGATACTGCCCGCTCTGTAATGAACATACAATGGCTGGCAACAAACTTCGACAGAAATCAGCGCCTGGTAGTGGGCGTATGTATGCCCAAAAGCTGGAAGGGTGATGATAATACAAAAATGTATATGCGCAGCACCGTTGGTGAAGGAACGATGAGTAAAATTCCTTCAGATCAGAAAGAGCCCTATACGGGACTTCCCTGGAAAGATGCGTTTCTTCAAAAATTTGGAATAGGGCCTAATTTATTGGATGATGTGGAGTGGGTTGTATTCTGGACTGATCAAACCTATTTTGTTCCAAACCAAACAGACCCTACAGGCAGCGTAACGATCAATACCAAAACCGGCCTCAATAATTTGCAGTACAAACCGGGATATGCATTTTGTGAAAATGAAGACGGTTTATCAGATGCCAACCCCGGTTACTATGCAAACACATGGAAAGAGTGTCTTGAAGTGGTAGATGGTGTAGGGGACCTTCAGGATTTTTGTAATCCGCAAATAGGTATAGGCGAACCAAGCAATGCAACAAAAGACGATATTATTACTTTTAAATACGATGGTTTTGTAGATACTTCTTCGCTGCATAATGAAACTGCCATTTATTTCTGTTCAATTGCCTATTTAACCGACGGCACCATTATAGATAAATGTGAGGCATCCGCCGACACAAAGCTTATACTGTACGAAACAAATAAATGGCGCATAGATTTTTGGCCGGCAACTTTTTATAACCTTACTCCCAGCCAGGAAATTGACAGGTTAGAGTATTATTTTATGGATGCTTCCGGAAATAATAAAGTGGGTTACAGTAACACAACCGAACCTTTCAAATACCAGTTTAAATGCAATTAAAATTATTCATTGCAAAATAATTCCAGATTATATTCTAACCAGAACTATATGACAACCAGAATAAAAAATTGCTTCATTAAATCTTCTGCTTTGCTTTTTATCCTGCTTGCGGGTCAGGCAGGTTGGCAAGCGCACATCCGGTAAATAATTATTCGGCCTCTTACCAGGTGCCTATCGTGGCAAAAGGTTTGGTATTGGATAACTATGGGCATCCATTACAAAATGCGGAAATCTCAGTAAAAAATGGTACTGCCGCTCCCGTGCTTACAGACGATTTAGGCAATTTTGAAATTACGCTCCCTTCAAATGCTGTTATAGTTATTACACATCCCAGATTTTATTCCTTGGAAATTAGTGTTACAGAGGTAAATAAAAATATATCAGCCCGGCTTTCTGAAAAATATTTGCAGCACCCTGATTCAGTAGATGTTTTGTATGAAACCAAGGCTGCTGATAAAATTCTTGGGGCTATTTCAACCGTTTATACCAATCAGCTTACAACCACCCCCGCACCTTTATATGCTCATGCATTGGCAGGACGACTTCCCGGTTTGTATACCCAGCAAACAAGAGGTATTGCATCCCAGAGTGGAAATTCAATTACTGTTTTTAATGGTCTTGCAGGGGAAAATCCTGTTCGTGGGCTGGCCGGACCAAATGACAATACTGAGATTTTTAAGATTAAGAGGTCAAAGTCCCGTAACACTGATAGATGGTGTTCAGCGTGACATATTTACAATAGACCCGGAAAATATTGAATCAGTATCTGTTTTAAAAGATGGATTTTCTACCATTATGCTGGGTATGCGTGGTTCTCGTGGTGCAATTCTTGTCACTACTAAAAAGCCGATTGCCGGCACGCCCCACGTATCTTTTACTGCAGAGGCGGGCATTCAAACTCCATTGGGTTTTCCGGAGTCGTTACCTGCATATCAATATGCTTATCTGTACAACGAAGCACTATACAATGCCAACCAGAGACCTACTTATGAGTTTGAAGATTTTGATGCATACCGAAATCAAACTGATCCTTATGGTCATCCTGATGTGGATTGGTTCAATACAATTCTTAAAGGAAGGTCTCTGATGAGTAATTATAATTTAAATCTTTCCGGTGGGGGAAGTACTGCCAGATATTCTGTGGGTTTAAGTTACCTTAACCAGGAAGGTTTATTTAGGGACAATAACCCGAATTATAATACCAATGCACAGATACAACGATATACCATTAACACCAATATTGATGTAGATGTAACTAAATCTTTCATCTTCCCAGTTGCAACTATTTGCGTAGAATTCAGGATGGAAATCAGCCCGGCGGCGGCACGATACAGTATTATCAGGTTTGTACACTACACCAAACAATGCTTACCCTGTTTTTAATCCTGATGGATCACTTGGTGGTTCACAAAATTTTAGCCGTAATCTATATGGAATGGTTAACAATTCAGGTTATATTATTGATTATGCCAGGGATATCGTTGCAAACGTGGTTTTAACCTACAAATTTGACGAATGGGTAAAAGGACTATGGGGCAGAATACAAAGTAACCTTTCAGTTTACGGCTCTAATACTATTAATAGAAGTTCCCACGTTCCATCTTTTAAATTTGCAATATCACCCGCCGGAGACTCTACTTACACACGGTTCGGCTCTACGAGCGATCAATCCAATTCATTCAGTTTTTCATAATCATCTCAGTTCTGGTATTTGCAATCAGCCGTTGGATACGACAGGAGTTTGATTCCAAACATGCACCTGGCGCAAAATTAATTTACGACAGGTACGAATCTATTTTTGGATTTGACCTACCTAAAACCAATCAGAATGTTTCGGTCGCTACCTCTTATGATTTTGCACGGAAATATTTTATAGAAGCCGTATTAAATTATGGCGGAAGTGACAGATATCCTCCAGGAAATCAATTCGGAATTTTTTATGCAGCAGGGTTGGGATGGGATCTTTCACAGGAAAATTTTTTTGTTGAAAATGCATCATTTAAATGGTTAAATCAGGTTAAGATTCGATCAACATACGGTAGAACAGGTAATGATAATGTTGGATATTTTACCTGGAGAACCGATTACCTTGGCGGCAATGTTTCTAATGGAACATTTGATGTTTATAATTTTGGCCCAGACAGGGCTTCAACCAATGGTATTGCGCAAAACAGGCTGGCAAATCCGCTTGTTTCATGGGAGAAAGCTGATAAGGTTAATGTAGGTATTGACCTCGCAATTTTTAACAATCATTTGCAGGCAACCGCAGAATATTACAACAACAAATATTTTGACCTGATGCAGCTTCGCGGAAAAAGAAGCTCCATTTTAGGTATAGAATATCCTATTGAAAATATTGGAGTTAACAGGTACACGGGTAATGAATTTTCTTTGACCTACCAAAACAATTATAAGAATTTACATTATTTTATTACCGGCAACCTTTCAATAGAAAGAACCGAGGTGTTATATATGGATGAAATTGAACAGCCTTACCCGTGGATGGTTCGTACTGGTTTACCTGTTGGTATGCCATTCGGTTATGTTGCTGATGGGTTTATTCAATCAGAAGAAGAAGCACGAACAAGTGCAGCCTCAACTGGCTACACCCTGCAGCCAGGCGACATTAAATTAAAAGACCTTAATAACGATGGCACGATTAACGAATATGATATTGCACCCATTGGCACAACCAAGCCACTTACATATTATGGCGTAACCTTCGGATTTAACTTTAAGGGGTTTGATATGAGCATTCTCTTCCAGGGCGTTGAAAACAGGGTATACTCCCTAACCGACCCATCTTTTGGCCAAAACGGGCAAAGCCAGGCCTTTGGTTATATAGTTGGCAGGTGGACTCCGGAAACTGCAGACCAGGCAACTTATCCGAGGTTAACACCAGGATTTAATGCAAACAACGATATCAATCCTTTTTTTGGAGGCAATGTCAATTCTTTCTGGATGCACTCAGGTGATTACCTGCGCCTGAAAAATGTTGATATAGGTTACACACTACCTTATAAAATCACCAACCGGCTTAAAGTATCATCAATGCGGGTTTTTGCAAATGCGCTTAATCTGGTTACCTGGGCAGATTATAACAGGGTAGACCCCGAGGTGTATAACCAGGTGTATCCCAACCAACGCGTTGTAAATTTTGGGGTGAACTTAAAATTCTAAACGAAGATTAAAATTAAGCATGAAAAAAATTATTTTAATAGTCTCCTTTCCAGTCTTTATGGCAGTATTGTTTTCATCCTGCGAAAAGCATTACGAAAGTGTACCGGTTGAACAGATTACGGATGAATACCTTTGGGATCCTTTAGATTCAAATGGCGTTAATGCTTTGCGTTACCTTAACCAAATCTACTCCTTAATGCCTTTTGGGTTTAACCGACTGGATAAAGATTTGTTATGTGCTGCCTCAGATGATGCTATCCCATCACGGCTGCAAAGCAGTGTTCGCACAATGGCAACGGGCGGTATGAATGTGTTCTTCGGTTCAGGTATGGATAATACATGGAGTATAAATTATTCCGGCATTCGCCGTTCTACCATCTTCCTGAATAATTTTGGGATCGTTCCTTTGCGTGATGCTGATGAAAAAAGATACCGGATGGCTGAGGCCAGAGTTATGCGAGCCCTGTTTTATTGGGAACTTGTCAAAAGATGGGGAGGGGTGCCAATAATAGGAGACTCAATTAAAACCCTTGAAGAAGATATTGAAGTACCAAGAAATTCTTTTGAAGACTGCATCAACTATATTGTACATGAATGCGATCTAGCGAAAGACAGTCTGCGGCCTGATCCAATTGCTTCGGCTAATGAAGGCAGATGGACACAAGGGGGCGCAATGGCAATAAAAGCGGAAGTATTATTATTTGCAGCCAGTCCAAGGCACAATGGTAAAAATCCGGGAAACGAGTTAACGGGTTACAGCAGTTACGATGCCAACCGCTGGAAAAAAGCAGCAGATGCATCCAGGGAAATAATTGATTATGGCGTGTTTGCTTTAGATACCTCTTTCAAAGATCTTTTTCTGCGGGAGTATAGTGTAGAAACTATTTGGGCAAGGCTCGAAGATTTAAATAATAAAGTAGAAACCGACAACGGCCCGCCCAATATGTCATCGGCTTTTGCAACAGGTTACACGAGCCCGACCCAGGAGTTGGTTGATGCTTTTGGTATGCGCAATGGACTTGATATTACTGAACCAAATTCAGGGTACAATCCAGACAGTCCATATGTTAATCGCGATACGCGTTTCTATGCATCAATCTTATACAATGGCTCAAGGTGGCTGAGTACGTCCCTGGAAACTTTTCAGGGTGGTTTTGCGAACCCCGGCGGAACAAGCGTTCAAACACAAACATCTTATTATCTCAGAAAGTTCATGGGAAATTTTGAAAATGCCTCCAGCTATTCCAGGCATTACAGTGATTTTATCATGTTCCGGTTTGGCGAGGTTCTGTTGAATTTTGCAGAGGCTCAAAACGAATTTTCAGGACCTGATGCCGATGTGTACGACGCGGTTGAAAAAATTAGGGAACGCGCCGATGTTTTACCCTTTACTGTTCCCCAGGGTATTTCACAGGATTCAATGAGAATAATAATAAGAAAGGAACGCCGTAAAGAATTGGCGTTTGAAGAACACCGGTACTGGGATATAAGAAGATGGATGATTGCGGATGAAGTATATAACAAACCACTGCATGGCATGAGCATCATTAAAAGTGCAGCGGGCGATCTTACATTTAACAGGGTACCTGTTCTAACTACTGTTTTTGAAATACCCAAAATGTATTTCTATCCTATACCATACAATGAATTAGTTAGCAATAAAAACATGGTTCAAAACCCGGGTTGGTAAATTCTAATAACTGCATTTGAGATTATGAAAAAAATATTCCTGCTATCAGTCATATCCCTTGTTTTCAATATGGCATTATATGCCCAAAAAATTACGGGAAACGTTAAAGATGCAAATGGCCCTTTACCATCAGCTACCATTGTTGAGAAAGGCCTTGTAACAAATGGAACAGCCGCAGATAAAGATGGAAATTTTTCCATTACGTTAAAAGGCAGCTCAAGAACGCTTATTGTAAAACGTATTGGTTATTCCGAACAGGATGTAAGAATACCTGCAGGAGAAAACAATGTAAATGTAATAATGCAGGCTAATGACCAAAGCCTCGACCAAGTGGTTGTGGTTGGTTACGGTACAAAAAAACGTATTACCAATACAGGATCGGTGAGTTCCATTTCAGGATCGGTAATTCGCAATATTCCTACAGCCAATGTTCAGAATACCCTGCAGGGAAAACTGCCGGGTTTCTTTTCTGTACAACGTGGAGGGCAGCCGGGTAAAGATGCGTCTGACTTTTTTATACGTGGTGTTAGCTCGCTTAATGCAGATGGAAACAAACCGCTGATTATTGTTGATGATATTGAATATACCTACGAACAACTTGCACAGATAAACGTAAATGAAATTGAAAGTATCTCTATATTAAAAGATGCCTCAACAACCGCCATATATGGTATTAAAGGAGCAAACGGCGTATTGATCGTAAGAACAAGGCGCGGTGCATCATCTGTTCCACAGGTAAATGTTCGTGTAGAAATGGGCAGGCAGTCACCCACCAAACAACCTAGGTTTTTAAATAGTTTCGAAACCGCATCTTTGGTTAACGAAGCATTGGTGAATGATGGACTTCAACCTCGTTTTACCCAGGAAGACCTAACACTTTTTCAAAATAACCAGGACCCATACGGGCATCCGAATGTTAATTGGTACGATGTTATATTCAAGCCATATTCGTCCCAGGCAAATACCAACATAGACATTTCTGGCGGTTCGGAAGCAGTGCGGTATTTTATTTCTGCCGGCACCTTTTCACAAAACGGTAACCTCAACGACTTCACAGATCCGCGCAACCAAGGCGTAGATAATCAATATTATTTCAAAAGGTATAATTTCAGAAGCAATCTCGATATCCAGGCCACACGGTCACTTAAATTCAGATTGGATGTTACTGGCAGGTTCGGGCAAATCAATCAGCCCTTGTTTTACCCTTATCCTTTTGGCACGGGTACCTCGGGAATTATGCAGGAAATTTATGATTTTCATCGCATTACTCCGTATGCTGCCCCGGTGCTTAATCCCGATGGCAGTTACGCATATGCTTTTGGTCCGGAGTTAACAAACGAACCAACGTTAAATGCAAGGCTTGCCACACTAGGATATAACCGCACTACACGTACCGATTATAACGTACTTTTTGGTGTAACTGAAAAACTGGATTTTATAACTAATGGACTATCCTTTGAGGCGCGTATTGCTTATGCAAGCACAGCAGATATCATTCGTGTATTAAGCAGGGGAGAAGTGCCACCATCATTTCATTATAATCCACTTGACAGCAGTTATACACTCGATAAACATGGTAATTATACCCTTAGCACGTATGGGTTGTATTCGGGTAATGGTATTTTTAATAAAAGGGTTAACCTGCAGGCGTTCCTTAATTACGACAAAACCTTTGGTGATCATCACGTTAATTCCCTACTTTTATTTAACAGGAATAACTATTCGTTCCGTGAAAGTGTCCCTGAAAAATTCCAGGGTTTTACAGGCAAAGTCGGATATGAATACCAGAAAAAATATTTGGTTGATTTTAATGCAGGTTTTAACGGCTCTGACCGTTTTCAGGCCGGCAACAGGTATGGATTTTTTCCCGCAATTGGTGTGGGATGGAATATAGCGGAAGAAGATTTTTTTAAAAACCGTTACGATTTTGTTCAGCTATTTAAATTACGTGCATCCTACGGTTTAGTGGGTTCTGATGCGGTGCCTGATAACAGGTACCTGTACAACCAGGTGTATAATCGCGGAGGATTTTACTATTTTGGTGAAACACCAAATGGTGTGTGGGGCATTTCTGAAGGAAGTCTGGGTAACACAAACGTTACCTGGGAAAAGGCGCGCAAATTTGATGTTGGTATAGACGCAAACCTTTTTAAAGATAAAATTACCCTTACGGTAGATTACTTTAACGATTACAGGTTCGACCAGTTGTTTTTTCCCGGATCTGTACCATCCATTCTCGGTGTTGGTTTTGCACGCGAAAATTTAGCGATCGTTAGAAACAAAGGCTTTGATGGATCATTGAAATACCAGGATAAAATTGGCAATGTTCAGTTTGATATTACCGGTGTGTTCTCTTATGCCAAGAATAAAATATTATTCCAGGATGAACCAAACCCTGCATATCCATGGCTTGCACGCACAGGTCACCCCATCGGGCAACCTTTTGGCTATACATGGGTAGGTTTTTACCAGGATGAAGAAGACATCGCAAAAAGCCCGAAACCTTTGGTTGATCCAGCCATCATTAAACCAGGCGATCTGAAATACGCAGATTTAAATGGAGATGGTATAATCGACGAAGGCGACCAGGGCCCAATTGGTAAACCTAATTTACCTAATACATCTGCAGGTATAACATTGGGTGTGCATTATAAAGGCTTAGACATTAGTGTACTTTTCCAGGGCGCATTTAATTATAGTTTCTCTGTGCTGGGTATTGGTATAGAACCTTTCCAGAGCCAGTTACAACCAGTACACCAGGAAAGGTGGACCCCGCAAAACTCAAATAATGCGGCATTTCCAAGGCTTAGTTCTATGACCACAACCAGCAGCCCCACTGCATACCCATCAAGCTTCTGGCTTATTGATGCGCGGTATGTTCGTTTAAAAACTGTTGAAGTAGGTTACCAGCTTCCGCCAAAAGCATTACCATTGAAAATTAATAATGCGCGTTTTTATTTCAGTGGATATAACCTGTTAACATGGACCAATTATTCACTGTACCAGCAAGATCCGGAAGTTGCATCAAACACCGCAGGCGACTCTTATTTAAACCAGCGGGTAATGAATATAGGCCTTCAGGTAGGATTTTAGTTTGGTTAATGCAAACGCATTATTTTGCAACATTAAATTGTGCAGGATAACCAGGCAGCCATGCAAAAATTCTTAAGGTCTTATAAGTTTGCAGCAATCTTATCAGCATTACTGGTTTTGTATGCAGATGTTTACATTCATTTTATACCGGGCTTAATTTGCTATGTTCCATTATTCATTGCTTTACAGGGCTTAAGCAGGAGAGAGGCATTTAAAGCCGGTTACATTTTTGGTGTAACACTTTCCTTAACATCTTTGTTCTGGATAATTCCGGGTGCAGTTCGGTTTACCGGTGGCGCCATGTTTTATGGAATAATTGTGTACGTATTATCAGCTATTTTTATTCCTTTTTATTTTTCATTACTTACCTGGGGTTTTAAAAGCCTTCAACCCCAAATAAATACAAAATACAAAACCATTTTATCGGCACTTTTAATAAGTGCTATTTACGTTGTGGGCGAACAGCTGCTCACTTTTTTATCTGATGGTATGCCATGGTTTGGATTGCATTCCGGCAACGCTATGATCAATAATCTGTATGCTTTACAACCCGCGGAATATTTAGGTATTCATGGCATATCTTTCATCGTTGTTTTTGTAAACTATTTAGTAGCAAACAGCCTGTATAGAAAGCAACCTGTTAAATTGGTGTGGCCTGCATCACTGGTATTAATTTATATGGTTAGCGGTTACCTGATTAAAAATAATCTTGAAGAAAAAATCCGGCCCGCCAAAGAAGTTTCCATTGCCATTTTAGCTGAAAATATTGAACCTGAAATACGGTGGGATGATAAGACAGGAAACCAGTTGGTCAGACAATTAATGGAACTGGATAAAAGAGGTGCTGCTTTTAAACCTGATATTTTACTTTGGAGTGAATCATCTATTCCATGGACATATCGCCCCGATGATGATCTGTTAGATACACTGCTTAAAATTTCAGGACCTTCCAATTCCACTCATATTATTGGGATAAATTCTGATTACGAGAAAAATATTGTTTACAACTCGGTGTATGCATTTGATCCCGCGGGAAAGCTAAGTGGCAGGTACGATAAAAGATATCTACTGTCGTTTATTGAAGAACCTGTAGCAGGAAAATATATTCCGTTTTTTTCCAGTGGAGGATTTCTTGTAAAGCCAGGTGATTCTGCAGACCCGTTACCTACGCCCTATGGCAAGGCAGGCGTTATGATATGTAACGAATCTGCGGTTAGCCGTTCTTCCGCAGATATGGTAAAGAATGGTGCCGAATTTATTGTTAACCTTAGTAATGATGGATGGTTTAATGACACTTACCTGGTAGACCTGCATTTTTATAACGTTCGCCTACGCGCAGTGGAAACCAGAAAGGATATTGCCATAAACAGCAATAATGGTTATTGCGGGTTGGTTAATGCAGGTGGCGAGGTTATAATGAAGGAAATGAGCACCGATCCTTTTGTAAGAATGGTTTCTGTAAATACCAATGCTTATAAAACGCTTAACACCAAATTGCCTTTACTGGTAGTGTATATAAGTTTGTTTATACTGCTGATGTTTATAGCATTGAAGATTTTTAAAGGAACTGTAGGGAAGTCTGAAAAACAGGTCTCAAAAAAAGTTTCGGAAAAAAAAGCTAATTAAAGTAAAATTGTAGTTATACTTGCAAACGAAAAAGCCACCTGTAGAAACAGACGGCCTCTAACGATTGCTTGCCATATGAAAATCTTGATGAATTCTGATCAATGCAATTTGATCTTACTTTAGGCCTCTAACGATTCTTCTCTACGATTGCCTGCCATATTTAATAATCAATTGCAGAACAAAAATAACAACTGTTACAATTGATTATTGTGCATATTAATAGCGGTTTTATGATGTCAAACATCATTAAGCCACGTTGAAACCCTTATAGGGATTGAATTGTATTATTTTGAGGCTATTATGCCCAACAGGAAATTTGCATATTTAAAAGTATAAAACCAGGGGAGCAAAGGCAGGAAATACTGAATGGCAATAAGAAAAAGCCTTATAGACTAAAATGCAGTTTCAAGAATAAAAAAAAGCCATCTGTAGAAACAGACGGCCTCTAACGATTGCTTGCCATATGAAAATCTTGATATATTCGGGTCAAATGCTTTTGATCTTTGCTTTAGGCCTCTGACGATTACTTTTTCCTCGATTGCTTTGCCATATTTTAGAATCAATTGCAGAACAAAAATAACAACTGTTACAATTGATTATTGTGCATAATGTTGGGGGTTTAATGATGTCAAGCGACATATAACCGGGCTGTAAATCTTAATGGGCCTGGCTTTTATTATTTTTTTACTTTTATGTCCAACAGAAATCAAGACATATTATTTCAATTGATCCATTCTTTGGAAAAAGCCGAAAAGCGGCATTTCAAACTATATATTAAAAGAAGTTCGGCAAATGAAGAACTTAAGATTGTGCAATTGTTCGATGTGCTTGATAAGCTGGATGAATATGACGAAAAGCGGCTATTAAAAAAATTGCCAGGTATAGAAAAGCCGCAATTATCTAACCTTAAAACACACCTCTACAAACAGCTGCTTGCCAGCTTAAGATTGCTTAAAAGTGCCGAAAGCATTGACCTGCAATTAAACGAGCAATTTGATTATGCTCACATACTTTATAAAAAGGGATTGTTTCTTCAGAGCCTGCGCATTCTTGAAAAAGCGCGTGAAACAGCAAAAGCACATCAAAAATTTAATTTCTTAATTCAGGTTATTTCTCTCGAAAAAAGAATTGAAACATTGCACATAACCCGCAGTATGCAGGGTAAAAGCAGGCAATTAGCAAGAGAGGCTATTGAAGTAAGTGAACATGTAAACATGGTGGCACGGCTATCTAACCTCGCGCTTCAATTATTCAGTTGGTACATACAATATGGTCACGCGAGAAACCATAAAGATGAAACTGCTGTAGTTGAATTTTTCAATCAGAATTTACCAACAGGTGCAGAAAATGTAAATGGTTTTTTTGAAAAGCTTTATTTGTACCAGAGTTACTGCCTGCAGGCATTTATCAGGCAAAATTTTTTATTGTATTACCGGTACGCACAAAAATGGGTGAATCTTTTTGAAACGGAACCTTTTATGATCAGGGTTGAAACCGGTAATTATATTAAAGGTGTGCACAATTTATTGAATGCACATTTTGACCTGAAGAATTACAGTGGCTTGTCAAAAACTTTAAAACAATTTGAAGCATTTTCAACAACTGAAAGGGTAATTAAACACGATAATTTTAAAATTCAAACCTTTATTTATATACACAGCGCAAAAATAAATCAGCACTTTATTCATGGCACATTTAAAGATGGTCTTTCACTGGTGCCGTATATTGAAGAAAAGCTCCAGGAATATTCTTTATTTCTTGATCCACACAGGATTTTGGTTTTTAATTACAAGATAGCAACACTGTATTTCGGCAGCGAAGATTATAAAACGTGTATAGGTTACCTGCACAGAATAATTAATGAAAACATTGACCTGCGTTACGACCTTCAGTGTTATGCGCGTTTAATGCACCTGCTTGCGCATTATGAACTGGGGAATTTTGAACTGATGGACCCTCTTGTTAGATCTGTTTACAGATTTTTTTCAAAGATGCAAAATTTCACCGTTGTTGAAGAAGAGATATTCAGGTTTCTAAGAAAATCTTCTTATATAAAAAAGGGACAGATTAAAATAGAACTGGAAAAGTTTCTTAATAAAATTAAACAGTTTGAGACCAGCCGGTACGAGACAAGGTCGTTCGCTTACATAGATATTATTTCCTGGGTGGAAAGTAAGGTATATGGAAAAAAATTAAGTCAGGTAATTCGTGAAAAATATTTAACCAGTAAGCGCAGGTAAATTATTTTGGTGTTTATTGATGGTAAGCTTTGGTGCAAGGGCGTATAATATTATTCCTGCAGTAAAAAAAATGATGGACACCATTTGAGCCTGCGTTAGATAAAGGCCCGCAATATTATATCTTTCATTTATTCTTATTATTTCAATAAAAAATCTTTCAATTCCGTTCGTCATTAAGAAGACTGCTGATAATCTTCCCGCAACTTTAAAATTGTGCCTGAATCTTCTTAATAAAGCAAAGAACAAAAAAGACATAAAGGCTTCATACAGGGGTGTGGGATAAACCGGCACCGCTAACCGGTAACAATAATTTTCCCAGTCGCAGCCGGGCATATAAATCCCTTTCTGTAAAACATTGTGCGGATAATCATAAGCCCATAGCCAATGGGGAAAATCTTCAAATGGTTTGGTGTTTATATTGTTTATCCCCCAGTCACCATCACCCGAAACATGGCAACCGATTCTGCCAATACCATATCCGAGAAACAGGGTAGGGGCTAAGGCATCCGCAAACCGCATTCTGTATTTTCCCCACGGTTTATAATACACCCACATGGATATAGTGGATAGAACAAGTCCGCCATAAAAATTAAAACCTGTGGGGTCAATTATACTTCCCAGGGGATCGGCAAAAAATTTTACAGGTTCTTCAAAAAGATAAAAAATTTTTGAGCCTATAACCGCCGTAATAACTGCTACAACCATTCCTTTAGTAAGCCAGTCTGCGGGTTTAATTTTTATAGTGATTGTTTCGGGTTTTGGCAGCCGGTTAAAATGTACTTCAAGCCAATACAATATGGCTGCTGCTATACCTGTAATAATACCACCCGTTACACTTCCGTTTAACGAAAAAATAAAAGCTGAAGGATCATTCCATGCATTTTTAATAAAAATAAATCCTGCTATTTTATAGCCAACAATAAACCAGGCAATGAATGCACCGGACATTTTGTAAACATTTATATTTTTACCGGTGATTACTTTTTTCTCAAGATGCGTAAGCCTGCCTTTTTTGTATAGCCGTTTTAATTCATTGTTCCAAACATACACCGCGGCAAGTACGCATAGAGCTATAAAAAAACCGATTGTATTAATACCATGCAATACTTCGATATCAATACCAGTAACGTCTTTGAGTGCATAAAACAGGTTGGGATACATTAGCGAATGATTCTTTGCAACATTACAATGTTTAATTAAAAAACCTTAAGCTTTGCCTACACAATCATTGTGTAGTTTTAGCAATAAATTTTTTTAAGAATGAAAAGTCTTGTGGTACTAACAGGCGCCGGAATTAGCGCAGAAAGTGGGCTGAAAACCTTTAGGGACAGTGATGGTTTGTGGAATGGTTATAATATTGAAGATGTTGCAACACCGCGAGCCTGGCAAAAAAATAAACAGCTTGTACTCGATTTTTATAACATGAGAAGGAAGGATGTTGCATTAGCCCACCCAAATGCTGCACATATGGGCCTGGCAGAGTTACAAAATAGTTTTAATGTTCATATTATAACACAGAATATTGACGACCTGCATGAACGGGCCGGATCACAAAAGGTTCTGCATTTACATGGTGAGATATTTAAAATGTGTTGCGAAAAAAATAAAGATGAAATGTATGAAATTAAAGGAGACATTATTTTGGGTGATGTAAGCTCCGGAGGGTTTCAGTTAAGACCTGCTATTGTTTGGTTTGAAGAACCGGTGCCACTTATTTCTGAAGCCATAAACATAGTTGAGGATGCAGATATATTTGTTGTTATCGGCACTTCTTTAGCAGTGTATCCTGCAGCGGGATTAATAAATTATGCCCGCCCAAATATTCCAATGTTTATTATTGATAAACAGGTGCCAGATACTTCGGGTATTAACAAACTTATTTCTATAATTAAGCCTGCAACTGAAGGCATTATTGATTTAAAGCAGCAGCTTCTGCAACATTTGTAATTAATCTTCGCCGGAAATTATTTCTTCTTTAAACTGTATGCCATGTTCACCCAGCATTTTTAAAACGGGTGAATAAATAGCTTCAATGGTGGGTATATGAAGGCCGGTTTCTGAAATTTTCCCTTCAAGTATTAATTGAGCTGCAATACCTAGCGGCAGTCCAACGGTTTTAGCCATACCTGTATGTATGTTATCATCACCTTTAACTACAAGATGACTTTTAATTTCTTTTTTCTGCCCCCCCTTCTCGAATGCAATCTCATGCATCATTATAATTAAATCTTTGTCTAAAGGCTGCAGGGCAAGTTTTTTTTCTACAATAAATTGCAAAACATCTGCTGGGCTGCAAAGCCCTTTATTTATAAGTGTTTCATCATCTAACCCAAGAAATATTAACTGAGTAATGCTAAGATTTGCTTCGTGCATTTGCGCTGCAATTTTTTCGGCAAGCTGGTCTTTTTCATCATCAGTTATAATTGTGTTCAGATTGCCGGATTCATCAACCGATAAAAAATGACCCTTACCCGATCCATCGCCCGAATCTGTACGTTGCTCATTCTCCATCATGTTGGCAAGATTTTCCATCATACGTTTTGCATAACTTATTCTTGTTGTAAGCAAATCGTTTAACCATTTATTAAAACCGTGGTCATTAAAATGTGTTTTAAAAAAAGTTGAAACGGTCATTCCATCGGTTTCATACATTTTATCTTCGTTGGTAAACTTCAGGTCAACAATGTTTTTCCAGCCTGTGCAAAAGTCAGGATGGCGCAATGTTGTTCTCATAAAAGTATGGGCATTTTCAAGTTTATATAGCGGAATATATGGGAGAGAATCGCGGTTTGGATAATAAGCATATTCCCCATAACCGGGTATATTAACATGCCCGCATTCCTGAAACAAATTGGTATATTCTTTTTTATGGATCTCTTTATTCTCTTTATATACCGCACCGGCTTTTCCAGCCATAATAATGTTGCGGGAGTTCCAGCTTATTTTGTAGTGCCAGGGGTTATCGTCGCTTTCCGGCGCTACCAAACCTCCGCAATGCGATTTAAATGAAGTTACTTTTCCGCCTTCATTACGTATGTTTTGAATTATTTGCATGGCACTCATGTGATCGATGCCTGGGTCTAATCCCATTTCACACAGAAACAATAATCCCTTTTGTTTTATTTCCGAAGCTATGCTGCGCAGATTATCATCTACATAAGAGGCTGTAAGCAGGTTTTTATTTAAAGCAAGGCAGGTTTGGGCAATTAAAAAATGCAGGTCTGGGGGTAATAATGAAATAACAATATCAGCATCTTTAATTAATTCCTCTCTCTCAGTTTGGTTTTTTACATTGGCTTCTTTTGCCCGAGTAAATGCATGTTCACCAACTTTCGCCTGCACATTTGCAAGGTCGTTATCCACCACTGTAACTATCCAGTTTTTTGCCGATGAAATATTTTTTAAAAAATCTATTAATACAGTTGCAGATTTTCCGGCACCAAATAATACAATATGTTTTTTCATAACCAGTAAATTATAATTGGTATAAAATAACTACGCCGCTAAATTAGCGGCGTAAATTCAACATGATCAATATTGTTAGAAAAAATTAATCAGCTATTAAATAAATACCTTTTGCCTCAGAAGTTAGAAGCGAGACCTTTGCGGTAACTTTCACTGATTCTTTGTCTCCCGGAATTTTTACAGGAACCGTTTTAGAAGGAGGGAAGTTTTTTAAATATATGCTTTCGCCTTTGCGGTATTTACCATTGGCATCGTAATACTGCAGGTCAACAACAACAAGGTCTAAAGGAATGTCACTTACATTGCGCACATCAATGCTCATATTTTCACCCTGGGTGGCTGTTTGAACCATTCTTTTGGTGGTAACATAATCATCGACTGTTTTATTCTTACTGGCAAATGTATATGGAGTACTACTCTTCTTTTCGGTTGGGGCTGTGGTGGTTTCGCTTTTTGCGTCGGTATTTTCTATTTCTTTTTTAGGCTTGTCTGTTATTGAAGTTATCCTGTCTGCCTCGTCTATATTATTTTTGGGTGTTGCCGGTTGTATGTTATCATCTGGCGCGACCTCTGTAGAATTATTGAGACCTGCAGGTTTTTTATTTTCTGCAGTGGCAACATTATTATTAACAACAGGCGATTCAGTGCCCTCTGAAACATCCGTTTTATTCGGCGTGGAATTATTTACTTCGCTGGTATTTGCTGACTGAACTATATCCTCATTATTTGTTACCTCGTTTGATGTTGTTGGCGGGGTGCTGTTTTCCGGAACATTTCTATTGGTCCAATAAAGACCAAAAACCAAAACTGCAATAAAGAAAATGGTTGGGGCAACAATTCTGAAATTTTTATTGGGGGCTGGCGTTTCTTCAGCCCTGTTTAAAACTGTTTTTTCGTACCGTTCTTTAATGGCATCCAGCGGCTGAACGAACTTGGTTTCGAGTACCACAGGCTCAGCCTCATCCGGTATAACAACAACAGGAGCAGGTTTCTTATTCAATTCCCCGCTCTTTTCTTTTTCCCAATTATTATAGGCCTGGCTCCATTCTACCGGTTTTGGAGAAGATGAATTTTGTTGATGAACCGGCTGTTGATGGGTGCCATTGGTTGAATACGAATGCGAACTTGTTTGGTTATCTGAATTTGTAGCTACAATTACCGGTTCTACTTTGCTCCAGTCTGCCTTAATTCGAATTCTTGGTTTTTCTGTTTTTGGCGGTGTGGTTTCTTTTATTACTTCCGCAGCCTTATTTTCAACCATAGCAGGCCTTGGTGGGGCTGCAACAGAAGCCGGGGCTACAGACAATTTCTCCACCTGCATCATAGCTGGTTCCTGCACCACAGCAACATCAGAAATTTCTTCCTCGGGCTTTTTATAAAACCTGTCAAAAGGCTGTTCTTCTACAACAGGTGCAAAAGATTTTAATTCATTTATCTCACTGGGGTAACGCCATGCCGCGCTTTTTCCATCTACCCAAATAAGATCGTAAGGTTTCAGACCCATTTCGATCAGTTCTTCGCTGGTATATGGACCCGTTTCCTTATTGCTGCGTAAAAGCCTGTAACATTTCATGTATAAACAATTTGCATTCACATTATTGACTGATAATAATCACTAAAATCCTTCCAATATTGTAAAAGAAATTATAAAATAAGAACTTAAAAAATTAAACAATAAACTGTATGTTAATAAACACGACGGCAAGATCGGGAATATAATAAAAACGTCCTAAATCAAGGTTATTATGCCCTTAATAGATTAAATTTGCGAGCTATAAAGTTAGTGATTAATATTAATATACTTAAACCTTCCCAAATTTTTTTGTATGCTCTAACATTCATTTCCCGGCCCTGGTGTTATTCACCTCAAAAACCGGGAGGAACGAAGCAGCATAACCTTTACAACCATTTATTATGGATGAAAATATAATACCTGAAGAGACCGCCGATAATGACCGGATCATTCAGGTGAATATAGAAGAGCAAATGAAAACTTCTTACATTGATTACTCAATGTCTGTTATTGTTGGGCGTGCTCTTCCCGATGTTCGCGATGGCTTTAAACCGGTTCACAGGCGCGTTTTATATGCTATGAACGAACTTGGCAACAGCAGTAACCGGGCCTATAAAAAATCTGCACGTATAGTGGGTGAAGTAATGGGTAAGTATCACCCGCACGGTGATAGCGCCATTTACGACACCCTTGTTCGTATGGCACAAAGCTGGACCATGCGAACGCCACTTATCGACGGGCAGGGTAACTTCGGCAACCAGGATGGAGACCCACCCGCTGCCATGCGTTACACGGAGGTACGTTTGCAGAAGGTTGCAGAAGCTATGCTGGAGGATATCGACAAAGACACGGTTGATTACCAACTGAACTTCGATGATTCTCTAAAGGAACCCACCGTGTTTCCTACCCGTATTCCGCAGTTGCTGGTAAATGGCAGCAGTGGTATTGCCGTGGGTATGGCAACTAACATGATGCCGCATAACCTCGGCGAAGTGGTAGATGGCTGTATTGCTTATATCGCAGATAAAGATATTACCGCCGAAGAGCTAATGAAATATGTAAAGGCGCCGGATTTTCCTACGGGCGGAATAATTTTCGGAATTGAAGGGGTTAAGCAGGGCTTATTAACCGGCCGTGGAAGGGTAGTGGTTAGAGGAAGGTGCAGTGTACATACAAAACCAAGTGGCAGGGAGCAGATAGTAATAACAGAAGTTCCTTACCAGGTTAACCTGGATGGGCTCACCGATAAGATCGGGCAACTGGTTAATTAAAAAACCATTGAAGGTATTGCCCACATCAATAATGAAAGTAATAAGAGGGAAGGAACCAGAATTGTAGCAGATCTTAAAAGAGATGCTGTAGCGAACGTCGTAATAAACCAGTTATATAAATACACTGAACTGCAAACCAGCTATGGTATTAATAATGTAGCTTTAACCAAGGGGCGTCCTAAGATCCTCAATCTTAAAGACCTTATCAGCGAGTTTGTTGAATTCAGGATGGAAGTGGTTATAAGGCGCGCAAAGTTTGAGTTGCGCAAGGCCCAGGAGAGAGATCATATTTTACTGGGCTATCTTATTGCGCTCGACCACCTGGATGAAGTGATTCGCTTAATTAGGAGTTCAACCAATCCGGACGAAGCCAGAGAAAATTTAATCAACGCAGGGTGGGGCATTGATGAAATTCAGGCTAAAGCAATTCTTGAATTACGTTTGCAACGTTTAACCGGTTTAGAAAGAGATAAGATCAAAGAAGAGCATGAACAATTGCTTCAGTTGATTCAGAGATTACAGGAGTTATTGGGCAGCGAAGAATTACGGTACGACCTGATTAAAAAAGAATTGATCGAGGTTAAAGAAAAATTTGGAGATGAGCGTAAGTCTGAAATTCAATACCTCGCAGACGAAATGCGCATTGAAGATATTATTGAAGAAGAAGATGTTGTAATTACCATCTCACATTTAGGTTATATAAAAAGAACCAGCGCCACCGAATACCGCCAGCAACGCCGGGGCGGTCGCGGAGCCATTGGCAGTAAAACAAGAGATGCAGATTATGTAGATCATCTCTTTGTTGCAAGCACACACGATGTAATTATGTTTTTCACTCAAATGGGACGCTGTTACTGGCTGAAGGTGTACGAAATTCCAGATGGAGACAGGCAGGGCAAAGGCAGGGCAATTCAAAATCTTGTTCAGCTTATACCTGATGATAAGGTTCGTGCAATCATCAATGTAAAAAAACTTGACGATAAAGAATTTGTTACCAATCATTATATCGTTCTGTGCACCAAAAAAGGGATCATAAAAAAGACGTTGCTCGAAGATTTTAGCCGACCAAGGGTATCGGTGTAAATGCCATCACTATCAATGAAGGTGATGAACTATTGGAAGCCAGGCTTACCGATGGCAATTGCGAAATAATACTGGCTGTAAAAAGTGGCAGGGCTATAAGGTTTCCCGAAAGTAAAGTAAGACCCACCGGAAGGGGCGCTATAGGGGTATTTGGTATAGAAGTTAACAACGAAAATGATGAGGTTATTGGCATGATATGTGCCAATAAAAACGATGTTGAAAGTACAGTTTTAGTTGTTAGCGAAAAAGGATTTGGAAAGCGTACCTCCGTAGATGAATACCGCGTTACAAACAGGGGAGGCAAAGGCGTAAAGACAATAAATATTACAGAAAAAACCGGTCAGCTGGTTGGTATAATGGATGTGAAAGACAAGGACGATCTGCTGATCACCTGTAAGTCCGGAATCATCTTACGAACACCGGTGTTCAACATTAAAGAAGCAGGCAGCGCCACCCAGGGGGTAATTTTAATAAGGCTGGATGAAGATGATGCCATTGCAGGAATTTCAAAGGTTGAGGAAGGCGAGGTAGAAGAAGATGTTGCCGCCATAGCCGATGGCGAAACCGAAACAACCGGTAATCCACCTTCTGAAATTTCAAATTCTGAAAACACTGATAACGAATTGCCTTCAACAGATATCTCAGAATAAATTTTAAACTTAACAACGATTACCATTA